>CAVQMZ010000005.1:0-283857 GCA_963713725.1 uncultured Bacteroidota bacterium | reverse complement strand
ACGACTGTGGTGAGAAAAAGGATCAGCGGATAGTTTTTCACTTAATAATCATTGACGATGCATAAACTTACACGCAAATAATTACATATCCAACTATTTTTGCAGTTGTCCTCCTATTTTATACCGTATTTCTACTTAACATACCGTAGATAAACGGTATATCCTGGTTTATGGAGATCACAAATTTAGCTTTCGTTAATCCCGCTGCCTCCATAAATATTTCAGTCAGACAATTCTGCGTGAATAATGGGCAGAACCCGCTTCCCAATTAGTTCAATAGAATGTAACAGTTGTTTGTGAGTCAATCCGGCATTATCCATCTGGAAAGTAAACCTGGAAATCTCTCCAAGTGATGTGCTGTGTTGGTTAACTTTCTCAGCTACCTCCTCTGGATTTCCAATTACAAGTGCACCAAAAGGGCCTGTTTGAGCGTCAAAATGGGCACGTGTAACTGGTGGCCAACCTCGCTCCTTTCCAATCCGGGTAAAGGTTTCAGCATCGCCGGGATAGTAGCTTTCTACAGCTTCCTCTTTGCTTTCAGCCACGTAGCCCAGTGAGTGCAAACCGACCTTGAGCTGTTCTGGCGGATGCCCGGCCTTTCCCCTTCCTGCCGTACAGGTCCACCAGGGGACGAAATCGGTGCGTTTCACCTCCAATGACAGCCACCATCAGGGGGAGACCCAATCTTCCTGCACGGATAAATGATTCACGTGTGCCTCCAACACCCAGCCATACGGGGAAAGGGGATTGCAGGGGCCTGGGATAAACGGCCTGATTCTTTAGCTCAGGCCGGAATCGCCCTGACCAGTTAACCACTTCATTGTCGCGTATGGCCAGCAAAAGATCAAGCTTTTCTATAAAAAGCGCATCATAATCCTGAATATCAAAACCAAACAAGGGGAAAGATTCTGTAAAAGAACCACGCCCCACGACCATTTCAGCACGACCCCTGGAAATCAAATCCAGGGTGGCGAAGTTTTGAAAAACCCTCACGGGATCGGCAGCACTCAGGACGGTAACCGCACTTGTCAGCCGGATTCGTTTGGTTCGCGAGGCAGCCGCTGCCAGAATAATGGCAGGCGCAGCATCCAAAAACTCTTTACGATAGTGTTCACCAATGCCAAATACATCAAGACCAGCTTCATCGGCAAACCCGATTCTTTCCAATAATTGGTTCAGCGCGATTGAATTATCAAGAATTCTGTCGCTGTTATTACTTGAAGGTGCAGCTGCGAAACTGTCTATGCCAATTTCCATTTTCAATATCATTTATTTTTCTTCAATAAACAGGCCCATTTTTCCTTTTTGATAATCACGCTAAGCAGGAATTTGCAATAATGGAATGCGTGCTCCAAATAATTAGAAATCAGATGCAGTATAAGCGTAGGTTTTTCCCTTTTCGGTTTTAACAGAATGCAGCTTCCCTCCGTACCTCACATTTAATATATTCCCCTGAAAGGATATGATCTCCAGGGAATTTAATGCTCCATCCTCCCAGCTTATGGTAAACTCAAATCCTCCCCTGCCCTTAATCCCGGAAATCTTACCTGAAGAAAATGCAGAAGGAAGTGCCGGAAGAATATCCTGAAAATAATCCCCGTTTTCATCCCGCAAATGGGACTGCAGCAACATTTCGGTAATGCCCGATGTGGCGCCAAAGTTCCCATCAATCTGGAAAGGTGGATGAGAACAGAATAGGTTCATATATAATCCTCCCCTGTCTCTCATCTCCACATCTTGTGAGATTGAAGGAACCATTAAATTACGAGCAATAAAAAAGCATGATCACCATCCAGAAGCCTTGCCCAAAAATTAATCTTCCATGCCCTTGACCAGCCTGTTCCACCATCTCCGCGATGTGACAGGGTAACTTTCAGGCTTCGGCTAAATCAGGAGTAGTGAGGGGGTGAATTTCATTGCCCGGATGTAAGCCCCAGAAATGGGACACATGCCGGTGCTCATTTTTCGGATCATCTTTATCTATTAACCACTCCTGCAGTTGGCCGTGCTGCCCGATTAAATTGGGAGCAATGCTGTCCCGCTTCTCAGCAACTAGCTGCAAAATCGGCATCCACTCCAAGGACCTTGGCGGCCTCAGCTGTATTAGCGAGGAGATTGCGTATAATCTGGTGATCCATGGTGGGGGCCATCACCAGTCCACCCGTTTCCGGACTATTGCTTGGTCCGCTTACCAGCCATTGGGGGTGCTCTGGATCAGGGACCAGATATTCAGAAAAAAATATGGAAGCCTCCTTTAATATCGGATAAACCCTGTTTTTTAAATAGTCCTTATCACCTGTAAACTGGTAGTGCCACCATAAATGCTGGCTCAGCCATGCACCACCAACAGGCCAAATACCATGGTTGGAATTATTAATTGGCGCGGCTCCGCGCCATAATATCGGTGTTGTGATGGGTAACCCAGCCATTCATATTGTAATGCTCCTTGGCAACATTTCTGCCCCGTTTGTGACAAATCCTCCACCATGTTAATCAAGCGGATCCGACAACTCGGAAAGGTTTGTAATCTCAGCCGGCCAGTAGTTCATCTCCGTATTGATGTTGATGGTGTACTTGCTGTCCCAGGGCGGACTGAGCCTGTCATTCCAGATGCCCTGCAAGTTGGCAGGCTGCGTTCCTGCCCTTGAAGATGAAATCAGTAAATACCTCCCGTACTGATAGAGAAGTGAAACCAGGCTCGGGTCCTCATCTTCCTGAAATGAAATCAGTCTTTCGTTGGTAGGGCGCTCAGATAATTCTGAAGATCCAAGGTCCAGGTTGACCCGGCCCATCAGCTCCTGAAAATCTTCAATATGTCTCTTTCTCAAATCCTTGTACGATCTTGTCTCCAGGGCATGCAAATCGTCCTCACATCTTTGCGAAGGGTCTCCGCTGATATCCTGGTAATCGATAAAGCTGGTTGCTGCTACCAGGTAAAGTGTTGCATTCTTTGCATGAGTCACTTTGATTACATCTCCTTCAGATACAAGTTCACCTCCATCAGTCTCCACTTTTAATCTCGCTTCAAAGATTAGTTTACTATCAGGATAAGGCTTACCCACACGGTCAAGGGCATTGGGATAATTATTGGCTTTCCCCCGTAATACTAACTCATCCTCTTCTACAATCACTTCATAATGGGAATGAGGTGAATCCAATCCCACTGTAAATTCCAGGGCTCCCTTTTGGGAAGCTGCAAGACGTATCAGAACAGCCTGATCGGGTTCCGAAGCAAAAACTTCACGCCTGTATTCTATGTCATCAATTTCATATCTCACACTTGAAATAGCATCTTCCAGGTCCAATAGTCGATTATAATTCACAGGATTATCATGCCCGGAAAAGTGAAGCCTTACATTCCCAAAAGGCTGGTAATTTAACTGGCCGAATGGTTGGGACATAAATCGTTCGTTACCCAGTTTGTGGGCTTCATCCTGTTTTCCATCCCACAATAGTTGACGCATTTCATCCAGCACTTCATAAGCACCTTCATGGGCATAATCGTGAGGCTGCCCGGTCCATAAAGTCTCTTCATTAAATTGAATGATTTCATCCACCGGTCCGCCATACACCATGGCACCCAGTCGTCCATTTCCCAAGGGCAGGGCTTCTGACCAGCTGGCTGCCGCCTGATTATACCAGAGCATCATGGAAGGATTCAGCTCTTTTTCAATGGTAAGTGAGGAACTGCAGGACATTAGAAGCAGCAAAGGTAGGACAAGGGTCAATTTAAGTAGTTTCTTCATAATATGTGGATGAGGCTTATACTGCAAGTATAGTAAGAAAATATGCTATTCCCCTGCTGAAAGAACTAATATGGCATCCTCCCAGCCATAGGGTGGAAGCATATCCCGGCCCTCGCCAGCCTGAAAGCTACCGGCCTGCACAAATTCACCATTTCTGGGATCAAACCATTGGGCCCCGGCAGCCATCTTCATTGTATTCCTGATCTCTGCATGGGTAGTATTAGAATAGTATACCAGGACCTGTCGACCTGAAAGGTCGGTAACAGCTACTTTTAAGCTATCTCCATCACCAGCCCCTCGTCCTATTGCGCCCTTCTCCGGCATCCAGGTTGACCAGTTATATTCCTCCAGAAAGCTTTTGCATACACCTGCAAAATTTGCTGCACCCGGAAACTCAAGTGCCTGTTTCCATGTGTAGCCACAGTTGTACGCCCCACCCGAGCCTCGCATGGCCCAAACCGGGCCAGCTCCGTAGGTATGGCCCGCTCCCCCGGCAAAAAAAGTATGGTATATCTGGCGGCGTACCCTTAGCGGGGTAACCCAGCCACATTCATGACCATAGGATCCGAATTCATATGATCCTTCCAGAAACAGGCTTGGCTTCACCGGGTCCTTAAGCAGGTAATCGCCCAACATGGTCTGGTAAACCAGATCAACTTCTTTCCAGACTTCAACACCATTGGCATCGAGCCAGGCGTCCTCATGGAACCAGGAAGATGAATTCATATCCGGAACACCATCGGGATGATAGCTTATAAATACCTGATCCCAGGCAGGATCTTTTTGATTCCAACTGGCTTCCTGTCCGATAACACCTTTAAAGATACCTTCTGCCATTGCCCGGAAAACTGAACGCCTGTCATAGTCCTTCATCTTTGCCATTGCATCACCCCCCAGCACCCAGAGGATATTACCTTCCTCCCCGTAACGTGAACCCAGAAATGAACCATAGCTCCTGGCTTCCTTTTCATCAAACTCCTGATGCGTATCCTGCATCTGCGAAGTTATATAAGCCCTTCCCCAGCAGGGCAGGAGGGCCAGATGCATATTCCTTTTCTTTACGGCAGCAATGATGTAGTCCACATGATCCCAGTAGTCATTTGGAGCCTCCGGGCTTCCACCGTCAATTATAAGTGGTTGTGATGTATCAGGAGCATCAGCTTCTCCCCGAAAGGGTCGATGCCCATAAGAATTGGCAGCATTGTGAGGACCACTTTCGATTCCTCCTCCGTGAGGATACCAGTATACCACGGACTGAATTACTGTGAAACCAAGCTTTTGACGATGATCCAGGTAGTAGTCTACTTCCTCCCGGTTTAGTTGCTGAAACATCCCCCATCCAGTATCTCCAATCCACAGAAAAGGAGTTCCATCCTTATATTGTAAGGTACGGCCGTTTTCTGAGACTTCAATTGTACCATGCTGCTCCCAGGGGGACTGGGCAAATATGGACATGGAGCTGAACAAAATGAAGAAAATGCCTGTAAAGAAGTACCGTTTCATTTTTGCCATTGTTTAATATTCTGAGTTATAGTAGCTGTTACAATAATAACATATAATCCTTATAAAAATTAAGCACAACTCGTAAATTTTCATAAGTATTACTAATAATACAGCAAGGTTTTCGAAGTATGAAAGGTTTTTCTAAATTTACTCTATGAGACTTTTAGCAAATCAAAGAAGAGAGCAGATTCTTAGACTTCTTACGGAAGACGGGTCTGCAAAAGTGATCGACCTGGCAAAAATTTTCAAGGTTTCGGAAGTTACTATTCGACAGGACCTTGAAAAACTTGAAGCGGATGATCTGATAATCCGGGAACACGGTGGAGCATTTCTGAAAAGCATCGAGGACCAGGTACGCAGTTTATCCCTGATGAATAAGGACAACATGGATAAAAAGATGGCTATTGGAAAAAAGGCTGCCGAACTGGTTGATAATGGTGATGTTATCATACTTGATTCAGGCTCCACAACCACCGAGATTGCGAAAAACCTCATGAACAAAAAACACCTGACAGTCATTACCAACTCCCTTAACATAGCCATCTTGCTTGGATCTCAGCCTGGAATAGAAGTAATGATGACCGGTGGAGAATTCAAACCTCCCACACTCTCTTTAACAGGCCAGAAAGCAGCAGACTTTCTTGCTGACATCCATGTGGATAAACTCTTCCTGGCAACCGCTGGAATTTCACTGAAGTCAGGGCTCACCTATCCAAGCATAAGTGACCTTGTGGTAAAACGGGCCATGATCAATGCAGCCGACACTGTATATCTTGTAGCAGATTCATCTAAGATTCGAAAAACTTCATTTGCCAGCCTTGGAGCACTTTCCCTGATCAATTATATCATTACAGACTCTTCTGTGAGTGAAGATCATAAGAAGCTTTTTAAGTCTCATGAAATAAATTTCATTCTGGCCTGAAAAAGGTCAGTAATTTAAACAAGCGTGCATAGAATATAGAGACAAGAGAATTTAAACCACATTCCATATTTTCGTTTATTTTCGTTTTTTTGCGTATATTTCCACATAATTCGCAACTTTTCGTAATAGATGAATTCTACAAAGAAATATCTACTGGCTATTGATCAAAGTACTTCGGCAAGCAAAGTAATGTTGTTTAACCACGATGCCGAACTGACTGAGCGGGTATCTTTAGCCCATGAGCAATACTATCCCCGGGCAGGATTTGTGGAACATGATCCTGATGAAATATTCGCAAATATCCTCGCCGGAATTAAACAGCTGATGGAAAAGGCCTGCATTTCTGAGTCAGAAATTGCCGGAATTGCCATAACCAATCAAAGAGAAACGGCAATGATCTGGGACAAGACTTCAGGAATTCCAATCAGCAATGCAGCTGTATGGCAGTGCCAGCGAGGGGTGGACTACTGCAATCAATTAAAGAAAGAAGACAAGGAATCACTGATAATGAGGAAAACAGGCCTCATCATTGATCCCTATTTCTCAGCCAGCAAGCTCAAATGGATCATGGACAATGTGGAGGGTGCCAGGGAGAAGAAGGATGCGGGAGTCCTGATGGCAGGGACCATGGACAGCTGGCTGGTCTGGAAACTGACAGGTGGCAGGATTCACGCAACTGATTATTCCAATGCCTGCCGCACCATGCTGTTAAACCTGGAAAAACTGGATTGGGATGATGAGATGATTGAACTCTTTTCCCTTGATCGCAGCATGCTCCCCCGGCTGGTATACAGCGACGAAATCATTGGAAAAACCGACCCCACAGTCATATTTGAAAACCCCATCCCCATTGCTGGTATAATGGGGGATTCACATGCAGCCCTTTTCGGGCAGAACTGCTTCAGTCCGGGCATGGCAAAAGCAACTTACGGTACAGGTTCATCCATTATGATGAATATTGGGAAAAAAGCCTTATCCCCTCCCGAAGGACTGGTCACCTCCATTGGTTGGGGCCGGGGAAAATCCATTGACTACGTTTTTGAAGGAAATATCCATTGCACCGGCGATACCATTAACTGGATGGTAAATGACCTGCAACTCATTGGATCAGCAGGCGAGACCGAAGAGCTGGCAAAGTCAGTAGATGGGAACAACGGAGTTTACCTGGTTCCTGCTTTCGTGGGACTGGGAGCTCCCTACTGGGATAATCAGGCACGGGCGGTCATCTCCGGTATGTCGAGGAGTGCCGGCAAAGCACATATTGTACGTGCTGCTCTGGAGAGCATCGCCTACCAGGTGAAGGATCTGATCGACCTGATGGGATCCGGAGCTGGGATCAACCTTAAGGAGCTCAGGGTAGATGGCGGTCCAACAAGAAATAATTTCTTGATGCAGTTCCAGTCCGATATGCTGGGAAATTCAATTGTGAGAACCACCATTGAAGAAATCTCTGCTCTTGGTTCTGCCTTCATGGCCGGACTGGCCACAGGATTCTGGAGCAGCACTGAGGAAATCTCGGACCTGCGGCTGGTTGACAAATCATTTGAACCAGGCATGGAGGATGATAAAGTAAAGGAATTATACGATGGTTGGAAGACTGCAGTGAAACGAGTACAACTACATTAAAACATATAAACAGAAGCATTATGGCAAAGCAAAGGCAATCATTCGGGATTATTATTGCAACCCGGAATATTTTCAATTTCGAACTGGCTGTCAGCGCCAGGAAAACAGTACTGGAAAAACTTGATAAAATGGGCTTCGGCACTGTCATCCTTCCCACAGATCTTACACCCACAGGAAACGTTGAAGGATATGAAGATGCTGTAAAGTGTGCAAAGTATTTCAAAGAACATGCCGATCAGATCGATGGCATTATTGTGGTGCTTGCCAATTTCGGAGATGAGCTGGGTGTGGTTAATACGATTCAAATGGCCGGATTGAATGTCCCTGTTCTGGTTCAGGCCTGTGATGATGATAACGACAAGGTGGGAGTAAAAGAACGTAGAGACGCCTTTTGTGGCAAACTATCCGTTTGCAATAATCTGTACCAGTACGGTATAAAATTCACCGACACAGCCTTCCACACTTATTCTCTTGATAGCAAGGAATTTACGGCAGACCTCTACAAGTTTGCAGGAATATGCAGGGTTGTGAAAGGGATGAAGGGACTCCGTGTGGGTGCCATTGGCACAAGGCCAATTGGCTTCCAGACCATGCGGGTCAGCGAGAAAATCCTGCAGAAGACAGGGATTACCGTAGTACCGGTGGATATGTCAGAAATTCTTGCTGCTGCTGAGAAGATCGATGAAAATGCAGCTGAAGTAATAGAGAAGGTGAAAGCCATTGAGGAATATGGCACCTGCAACATCCTGCACAAGGGACAGATCTCAAAACAGGCACGGTTCGGACTGGCAGTGGAGAACTGGATTGAGGAGAACAACATAGACATCTCGGCCCTGCAATGCTGGGAATCCATAGAAAAAAATTATGGCTGTGCTGCCTGTGTCACCATGAGTATGATGGGTGAGAAACTGATGCCTTCGGCCTGTGAAGTGGATATAGCGGGAACCATCGGCATGTATGCCCTGGCTCTGGCCTCACAAAGGCCCTCCGCCCTGCTCGACTGGAACAACAACTTTGCCGAGGACAGGGACAAGGTGGTCTGCACCCATTGCAGTAACTATCCCAAATCCTTCTTTGAGAATGAAATAGAAATCGGAAGCCTGGACATCCTGGGAACTGTACTTGGACAGGAGGATACCTTTGGAGCCGTAAAGGGAAAAGTTGCTCCGGGGGATATGACTTACTTCCGGATTTCCACGGACGATCCTAAGGGAATTATCAAGTCCTACCTGGGAGAAGGAGTCATTACCGATGATCCCTATGGAATGGATGGCGGTATAGCAATATGCAAAATTTCTGACCTGCAGGGTCTGATGAAATACATGTGCAAGAATGGTTTTGAACATCATGTGGGAATGGTCAGGGGCCATGTTGCAGAAATCATCGAAGAGGCCATCGGCAACTACCTGGAATGGGATATATATAAGCATAGCTAAGCCCTGCTCCCTCTATCCCATTAACACAATAACTAACTTACTAACCTATTAACTTACTAACTTATACATTATGGTACTCGTTCATAATTATGGCCTTGCAGTATTTTTCTTCCTGGTAGCAATGACCTGCTGGGGATCCTGGGCCAATACCCAGAAACTGGCTGCAAAAAACTGGCGCTTTGAGTTATTCTACTGGGATGTGGTCCTGGGCCTGTTAGTTTTCTCTCTGATAGCCGCCTTTACACTTGGTAGCCTTGGCAATGAACCGGGTGGCAGAACATTTTTGGAAGATCTTGCCCAGGCTGATTTCCGGAGTATTGCCTTTGGAATGCTGGGTGGAGTAATTTGGAATCTGGGAAACCTGCTTCTGGTTGCTGCGATAGCTGTGGCCGGACTGGCAGTAGGATTTCCCATCGGAGGGGGAATTGCGTGGCTGGGAGGTACCATACTGGGTTATGTAATTGAAATTTCCACCCGGGGAGAGAGCAGCAGCAACCCCTACCTTTTATTTATAGGTATGGGTCTGGCGATAACAGCAATCTATCTGAGTATGGTTTCATATAAACGACTGGCTGCTCACAAAAAGAAAGCCAGTGCCAAGGGAATTATACTTTCCGTACTGGCAGGATTATTCATAGCTCCATTTTATACGATCACCATGTACGGGATGGATCCGGCTTTTGGATTGAGCGGTGCAGGTTCACTTACCCCCTATACCGGGGCAGTGATGTTTGCCCTCGGTGCATTCTTAAGCACCTTCATATTTCTTCCATTTTTCATGGCAAGACCGGTGGAAGGAGAATCCGTAAAAATGAGTGCCTATTTCAAAGGTTCATTCAAAACTCACTGGTGGGGCATCATAGGAGGTTCTATCTGGATGCTGGGGATGGTTGTTAGTTTCATGTCATCAGGCGAGGGAACAACCATTGCCTATGCCCTGAGTAACGCAGCTCCCGTCGTAGCCATTTTGTGGGGGGTATTCATTTGGAAGGAATTCAAAGGGGCTCCAAAGGGGACCAATGGTATTCTTACCACCATGTTTGTACTATTTTTAATTGCCCTGGTGATGATCACCATGTCCAATGCCTAAGAATGAAGGAACTGGAAAAGATAGCAATTGAAGTCAGGAAGAAACTACTTCAGAATATCAGTAAGGCAGGAGGAGGACATACGGGTGGATCCCTGTCATCGGTTGATATCCTGGTTGCCCTTTATTTCAAGGTGATGAACATTGATCCCATGGATCCGGAGATGATGGGGAGGGACAGGTTTATCATGAGCAAGGGGCATTCGGTGGAGAGCTATCATGCGGTACTCTCAAGGAGGGGTTTCTTCAGTGAAAAGGTGCTTGACACCTACGGGGAATTCAATTCCATCCTTGCAGGCCATCCCACCCGTAAAGTCCCCGGAGTCGAGGTTAATTCGGGTGCTTTGGGACATGGATTATCTGTGGGTGTGGGAATGGCACTGGCAGGCAAAAGATCCGGAACCCCATGCAGGGCTCTTGTCCTTATGGGAGATGGTGAACACGGGGAAGGATCCATTATGGAAGCAGCAGCTTCCGCCGGGCATTACAAGCTTGATAACCTCGTGGCCATTATCGACAGAAACGGGCTGCAGATCAGCGGGAAGACGGAAGAGATTATGGCCATTGAAAATCTGGAAGCAAAATACCAGGCCTGTGGCTGGAGTGTACGTACCTGTAATGGTCATGATATTGATGACCTGAGCTCCCATCTCTCTGGAGTTCCCTTTGAGAAAGACCGCCCCTCGTTGCTTATTGCCAGAACTGTGAAGGGAAAAGGAGTTTCTTTCATTGAAAACAGGCCTAACTGGCATCACAGGGTTCCAAGCCCTGAAGAATTACAAAAAGCCCTGGAGGAGTTGAATTTAAAATTGGAGGAGAAATAGGATGGGCCAAATCCCCTGTAGAACAGCAATTACAGAAACACTGCTTGAAGAAGGAAAAAAGAATAAAGACCTTTTTGTGGTTACTTCTGATGCACGTGGCAGTGTTACTCTTGAAAGGTTTGCGGATGAGCTACCAGAGCAGTTTGTGGAGGTGGGAATCGCAGAACAGAATGCAGTAGGAGTAGGCGCGGGACTGGCGCTGGCCGGTAAAAACGTTTTTGTGTGCGGACCCGCCTGCTTCTATTCAGCCAGGGCACTTGAGCAGGTGAAAGTTGATGTGGCCTACTCCGGATCAAATGTTAAGATCATTGGAGTAAGCGGAGGAGTCAGCTACGGTGCCCTTGGTTCAACCCACCACAGTCTCCACGACATTGCTGTCATGCGCACCTTCCCCGGAATGAATGTATATCTTCCATCAGACCGTTTTCAGTCTGCATGGCTGACCAGCCACCTGTCCTCCACCAAAGAATGTGCTTACGTGAGGGTAGGCCGGAATGCTGTCCCGGACGTTTATACCGAAGCCGACACATTTGAGCCAGGCAGGGCGAGGATATTAAAGACCGGGAAGGACATTGCAATCATTGCCTGCGGAGAAACTGTCCATCACGCACTAAAGGCTGCGGAAAAACTTGAAAAGGAGAAGATAAGTGCCACTGTAATTGACATGTTTACATTAAAACCACTGGATGAAAAAGCCATCATTGAGGCTGCCAGGACCAGCTCATGTATACTGACTGTTGAAGAGCACAGTATTTTTGGGGGACTGGGAGCAGCAGTCAGCGAAATCACCTCACAATATCATCCATGCCGGGTAAAGATTCTCGGCATCCCGGATGAAAACACAGTACATGGTCAAGCCCTGGAAATATTCTCACACTACGGGCTTGACACTCCTGGTATTCATAAGCATGCAATCTCTTTATTAGATGAGATATAGCAATTTTAAGCCTATCTCACAAAATCTTCCCGGTGAACAACCTTCCCATTCACATCATTGTGCTGGAAGCTTAATACGACCCTGCCACTTTTATGGGATAGCTTTACGCTTAAAAAACCTCCCTTAACCCGAAGAAAGCGATGCTCGGGCCTTACATCATCCTGGCTCCAGCCACCCGCATGGATATCAGATCCGGCACCACAGGAGAACTCCCACAGATTGGTGTCTTCCATATGACTTACATATTGCCAGTGGCGATCTCCATTACAGATAAAGATATTATCATGCTGATTAATAAAATCGCGGATTTCATCACCCTCATATTTCCAGTTGGAGTTGGAGTAGTTGTCCTTTTTATTTACCCTGTCAGGACCAAGGATCGGATCAGGTGAAATCAGAATCTTAAAAGTGGCATCCGAGTTTTCCATGGTCCGGAATAACCACTCTTTTTGTTCCTTTCCCCAGATACTTTTGTCCGGACCGTCGGGATCTGTATTCACACTCCTGTAGTTTCTTCCTTCGGTAATCCATATCTGGAGATCCTTTCCCCAGCGTATGGTTTTATAGGGCTTATCATTTGATGGAAACTGCTCCCTGTCGAAGATTTCCAAACCCCTTTCCCAGCTTACGGTTCCATAGGACATTCCGGGCCAGGCATCATCGTAAAGTGCATCGTGGTCATCCTTCATAAAATAGCTGGTGGTCTGCGTCCAGAATTCCCTTTGAAGGGGAAGGGCAAAAAGGCGGTCCCACTTAAAACGCATGAGCTCCTCTGTCATGGCAAATGGTTCAGCCTTGTCATAATATTCAATATCGCCGGTATGTACGTAGAAATCAGGGGCAAGATTTGACATGGCCTCATAAATTTTGTGACCGACTGTTGAATCCCGCCTCATGTAGTCGTGACAGGTAACAATACAAAACGAGATATCTTTCTCCGCATCCTCAGCGGGTGGGGTCTTAAATGTACCTTCAATTTCATCTGAAACGGCGGTACCGGCAGCTGCCCTTGCTTCCATTTTTACAAGATACCGGGTATCAGGGCTCAGATTCTCCATTTTCCACTGGGTCGTGTAGTTTTTATCAACATCCACCTTCACCCAGCCGCTCTCAAACTGCTGACCAGGATCGCTTTCAGGATAATATATGAGCTTAACCTCGCCTGAGGCACCCGGGCAGGCTCCATCCATATCATTCAATTGAAAGCCTTCAGGAATCTGTGCTTTGTAGATGTCCTCCTCAATGGCATTCCTATTAAGTTCTCTATGCTCCTCGGGTGAAGGCACTAAAAACGCTTCACCCTCCATATTACCTTCAGGGTAAGCTGTAAGCCGGGTCCAGATTACAATGGAAGTCTGATCGGCCCATCCATTATGAAAGCCATTCCCGAAGTAGGGTCCATCTGCTTTTTGAGGTGTGGTACATGAACCAAGAATTAGTACCAGCAATGTGACAAATAATGAACTGCCAATTCTTCTCATAGTCATATAGTATGTTCTAAAAAACAAAGATCACCCAAAATACACAAAAAGATGGCAGGTGATTAAAAAGGCAAATAATTTTTTTGTCATATTCATTTGTCATTTTATTTGTATATTTGCAAATACTCTTTTGCATTATGGATAAGTTAGTGCAATATTCAAATTACAGAATAGCCGGAGTTCAAACACCCTTTAAGCGCTATTTATGGAAGAAGGTAAATTGGGAGAACAGGTTAAATATTATTACCGGAGCCCGGGGAGTCGGTAAGACTACACTGCTTTTACAATATATTAAGGAAAACCTTGGGCACACTCCCGATGAGGTTCTATTCGTTAACCTTGATGATCTTTACTTCTCTCGAAACAGCCTTGTGGATTTTGCGCATGAATTCGTAAAAAGAGGAGGGAAACACCTTTTCATAGATGAAATTCACAAGTATGGGAACTGGTCCCAGGAAATAAAAAATATATATGACTATTTCCCTGAACTGCGGATTAACATTACCGGATCATCTGCATTGGATATTTATAAGGGGCAGGCTGATCTGAGCAGAAGGGCCATACTGTATAAAATGAATGGCCTGTCATTCAGGGAATTTATCGAATTAAAGTATGGGCATCGTTTCCCGGTCCTTCGACTTGAGGAAATTCTAAGTAAGCCATCGGAAGCTATTTCTTTGATCTTAAGCAAGATTAAGCCAATAAAGCTGTTTGAAGAATACCTGGATACAGGGTATTACCCATTTTTTAATGAAGGGCAGGAAGAATATCATACCCGGCTAAAACAAACGGTGAATCATATCCTGGAGAATGATTTGCCCTCTGTTGAGCTTATTGATTATCAGGCAGTTCTCAAACTTAGAAAACTACTATCCATACTGTCCGAAATTGTTCCGTGTAAACCAAACATATCGAAACTGAGTGAACAGATTGGAGTAAGTCGGGAAACTTTGACCAAATATCTTTCACTGCTGGAAAGGGCGGATCTTCTACTGTTACTACGAAACAGCACCCACGGCTTAAGTAAAATGAATAAACCGGAGAAGGTATACTTCAATAATCCTAACCTTATATTTTCACTTGCATCAAAGATGCCTCAAACTGGAACGATTAGAGAAACATTTTTTATGAATCAGCTGCAGCTTATTCATCATGTTCAATATTCAGGAAATGGTGATTTTGTCGTTGATAACAAATACACCTTCGAGATAGGAGGAAAAAACAAGACAAAAAAGCAAATTGCCGGTATCGAGAATGCCTATATCGCTGCAGACAATATTGAATTCAGCAGTCAGAATAAAATCCCAATCTGGTTGTTTGGTTTTTTGTACTAGCCCTTTCTAGCGTTTTACCCTGGCATTGCCCTGCCAGATGCTCCAGACCTGGTCCTCGTCGGCCGGATTGGCATAATCGGTTTCCAGGGTAGCCACCAGGGCTCCGCTGGCCCAGCCAAACTGGATCCATTTCTCGGGTTCCCAGTCCTTCAGGATGGCGTAAAGCATACCGCTCACAAAACCATCTCCACCACCGATACGGTCATAGACATAAATATTACGTGGTTCCACCACATGCCAGTTTCCGTTTTCAAAAATGATGCCGCCCCACATGTGTTCATTGGTACTGATCACCTGGCGAAGGGTTGTAGCATAAACAGATACATCGGGAAAGGCTTCCCTTACCCTGTCGATCATGCCCTTAAAACCATCAATCTTGGCTCCCAGGTCTTTTCCTCCTGCTTCCGGTCCTTCGATGCCCAGGCAGAGCTGGAAATCTTCTTCATTTCCAATGAGAATATCGGAGATGGAGGCTATTTCTGCAAAGATTTCATGCAGTTCCTTTTCCCGGCCCACCCAGAAGGAGGCCCTGTGATTCAGGTCAAAGGAAATGCGGGTGCCATGCTTTTTTGCGGCCCTGGCAATTTCCAGGCAGAACTGACTGGTTTCAGGTGAAAGAGCAGCAATGAGTCCGGATAAATGCACAATTTGAGCTCCTTCCTCACCAAAGATGCGTTCAAGGTCAAAGTCTTTTGCATTCAAAGTACGCCCTACTTCTCCCGCACGATCATTCTGAACCCTGGGACCGCGTGATCCGTATCCACTGTCGGCGATATTAATCTGGTGCCTGTAACCCCATGGGTTATCCTGCTCCAGTTCCGGCCCTTCATAATCCATGTGCCGGCTGGCCAGGTTGTCCTTGATCAACCTTGCAATGGGACTGCCCTTTACAAAGGTGGTAAGAATCTTAACCGGCAAACCCAGGTATGAGGCTGTACTTCCCACATTTGATTCAGCACTGGATGCGGTCATCTTAAAAAGATCACTGCTGTGAACCGGCTGTCCGTTAATGGGTGTAATCCTGATTCCCATACTGGTGGGAATAATCATTGCATATTTTGCATCTTTCCTTAATTCCATTTCTATTCCTTTTAATTTACTGCTTCCTTTCTGACTGCTTCCCTCGACTTTACTATGACTAGAGTGGCTAGCGATCCACTCTGGCTGAACCGCCACCTTTAACCTTCTGCACCTCTTGCAAGTGTGGCCATGGTGGTATCGCCGGGTGTGGTCATGGCCAGGGCACCGTGAGCAGCACCATATTCAACGGCCTCCTGACCATCGTTGGTGGTCATAAATCCGTAGATCAAACCCGAGGCAAAACTGTCTCCTCCACCTACCCGGTCAAGGATTTCAAGATCGGCACGGTGGGTTGCCTCAAAAAATTCACCCTTGTAATAACAGATGGCACCCCAGGAATTCACCGTTGCAGTTTTAACCCCACGCAGGGTTGTGGCAGCTACCTTAAAATTAGGAAAAGCCTTAACGGCATTCAGGATCATCTTTTTGAAATTGGATGTATCCAGCTTGGAAAGGTGTTCGTCCACTCCTTCAACTTTAAAACCAAGGGAAGCAGTAAAGTCTTCCTCATTACCAATCATAACATCCACATATTTGGCCAGTCGTTTATTCACTTCCTGGGCCTTTTTAATTCCGCCTATGGACTTCCAGAGAGAAGGCCTGTAATTCAGGTCATAGGAAATGATGGTTCCATACTTTTTCGCGGCGATCATAGCCTCCTCAATCACATCCGGAGTTGTTTCGGATAAAGCCGCATATATACCTCCCGTGTGGAGCCACTGGGATCCAAGGGTGCCAAAAATATATTCCCAGTCGATATCACCTTTTTTCAATTGGCTGGCAGCAGTCAGACCGCGATCGGAAACACCCTGGGCTCCCCTGATCCCAAATCCTCGTTCAGTAAAATTCAGTCCGTTACGAACCTCCCTACCAATACCATCATAAGGCAACCATGTGATGTGATCCACATCCACACCGCCCTGCATAATAAAATCCTCCACCAGTCGTCCAACAGCATTGTCAGCAAAGGCAGTAACCACAGCAGTGGGCAGGCGGAAACACTTGCGCAGGCCCCTGGAAACATTATACTCTCCTCCACCCTCCCAGGCTTTGAAACTTCTGGCTGTATTAATCCTGCCCTCACCCGGATCGAGCCTGAGCATAACTTCCCCAAGGGAAACACAGGCATATTTACAATCCTCAAGCTTTTTTATTTCAAGTGAATTCATCCTAATGCTATCAAAGTTTTAAAAAATGCGTAATCGATTGCGCAGATGCAAAAATAACAATTTTACTCGACATTAAAATCCAGCAGAATCTTAATATTGTTGGCCGGATTTGAATCGAGGATATCAAAAGCTTTCTGGGTAAACGAGGCCGGAAGAACCCTGGATATAAGAGCCTCGGGCTTCAGTGTTCCCTTTTCCAGGTTGGCAATGGTCTCGGAGTACTCCCCATGACTTACCCTGGAGGTCACGATCCTGCCCTCCTTCCATATTAATTCTTTGAAAACGACAGGTGCCGGTTCATTCCCCAATCCTAGGACACACACCGTACCTCCGCCTCTGATGCTCTGAACGCAACCCCGGACAGGGTTTATAGTCTGGTCAGCCTCAGCAGCATGCCCTACGGCTTCGAAGGCAACATCGACCCCCTTGCCGTCTGTCTCCCGGGAAATTCTTTCCACCGGGTCTTCCTTCAATGCATTGACAGGAATCACATTCTCATAATGCTTTGGTCCTATAGCCAGGCGTTCTTCCAAAATATCGACCATAAACACCAGACTATCCGTCACTGTTCTCAAAGCCTCCAGGATGCAGAGTCCTACTTTCCCTGAACCCCAGATGACCACGCTGTCGCCCTCCTGTAAGCCGGACCTGTTCTTGGCGTGAAAGCCTATGCTCAGGACCTCAATAAGGGCTGCGTGCTCATCAGGAATACCCTTGGGGACCTTGTATAACATAGAAGGCGGAAGCGCGATAAATTGCACAAAACCTCCATCCAAATCAACCCCAATAAGTTTCAAAGTTGTACAGGCCGGGTAGTGTCCCCTGAGGCAGGCAGGACATTTCCCACACCAGATAATGGGGTCCGGGGCAACTTTATCACCCACTTTAAAATCCCTTACTTCACTACCCACCTCAATAATTTTCCCGGCAAACTCATGTCCCATGATCATGGGAACTCGGGTTCGCGGATGGAATTCACCTTTATAAATATGCTGATCGCTTCCACAAATACTGGCAAAGCTAACCTGGATTAATACCTCCGCAGATCCGCATTCCGGCTTGTCCATATCCTTCCATTCTATCAGCTTATATTCACTTAACACGGCTGCTTTCATACTTTTCAATTTTAAAATTATTTATTAGCCACTTACTTCACGTGATTTGCATTGCATTTTTTACATGATCAAGCAGAATGGGTATTTTTTTGTAGGGATCACCAGCACCCAGGGTTTCGATGGGCAGATAACCCCGGTAACCCGCATCTTTTATAATTCCCAGAAGCTTTACAAAGTCGGTTGGCGTCTCCTTGCCATCGATAAATACATTCTCTTTGATTTGCCAGGTAACGGCATACCTGATATTTTGCTTTATCTCAGTATAGGGATCGTGTAGACGATAACCGCCAATGTCCAGGTTCAGGCCCATCCAGGGTGAATCGACTATTTCAAAAATCCGATCCACATCAGCAGCGGTTTTCAGGAAATCGTTGTGGTTCTGAAGGGCAATTATGACCCCGTGTTCCTGTCCAAATTCACAACACCTTTTCAAATCTTTTGCCATCCATTCAAACACCTGGTCATGAGAAAAACCTTCATGTTCATGGGTCCCGGCAAATACCCGAAGGTTAGGAATCCCCAGCTTTGCGGCCGCTATAACCCACGCCTCTATCATTTTCACAGAGGATTCCCTAGTTTCCTTATCAGGATCGGCAAAGTCGTTTCTCACACCTGTCCCGCTGATATCCAAACCCAGGAGAAAAGCTTTCCGCTTGAATTCATTGATGTATTTTCCTGATGGAACTTCCGAGTAATCCGGGAAATAGTATCCGGTGGGATCAATGGCGTCAAAATTATATTTAGCACAAAAATCCAGCACATCAAACAAATCTATCTTCCCCTCACGCAAGAGAATATTGAAGGAATATACATTCAAACTGATTTTTAATTTGTGTCCGAATTTTTCGGATGTGGAAGCCGGGCCTGAAATCATAGGGGACATAGCGGCAGTGGCCATGGGAAGATAGGCGGCTATGGGGACAGCCAGCATGGACTTCATAAAGTCATGACGTGATCTTGGATGTTTCATAGGATAATGTCTATTTACTTAAAGTATATAAACTCTTCCCAGCCCTTACGCGGAGAAGTACCAATGCATCTGGTTTTTATATTGATTTTTGGTGATCTGTTTTGTTTTTATCAAATATAGGAAGAATTATGCCCAGAGGTAGAAATATCGTTAATCGAATTTAAACTCCTGCAGCTTCAAGGTGTCACCCATATTTGCCATCAATTCCTCCAGCTGAAGGGACATTTTGCTCACACGCGCCTTCTGAGAGGGATCGTATGCAAGGTCATTCATCTCCTGTGGATCATCCAAGAGCTTAAAAAGGCGTTTAACTCCTGCATAGGGGTAGACGATGAGTTTGTAATCATCGATGCGGATCATTCGCTGAACATCCATGTAAGCACCATATACTTCAGGGTAACTGGACTCCGTGGAAGTGCCCTCAATATAAGACTTCAGGCTGCTGAACTCGACGTAATCCGGGACTACACCACCGGCGTATTCGATCACCGTGGGCATGATGTCCTGGATATATACCTCCATATCTTTCTTCTTTCCTACGGGTATATCCGGGCCAACAACAATCAAGGGTGGGCGCAAGCTGTGCTCATACATGTTCTGCTTACCGATAAGCCCGTGATTTCCCACTGAAAGCCCATGGTCGGCTGTGAAGAAAATGTAGGTATTATCGGCCTGACCTGTCGCCTCCAGTTTGTCAAGGATTCGACCAATCTGTACATCCATATGGGTGATAATGGCATAATATTCCTGGCGGTTTACCTTGACGGCATATTCGGTCCTTGGGAAAGGAGCTAATTTCTCATCCCTTAATGAAGCACTGCATCCAATGTCGTCTTTGTAAGGATACTCGGGCAGGAAACTCTCCGGAACAGCAATGTTTTCCAGGGGATACATATACACGTACTCCTTCGGACTCTGCCTGGGATCGTGGGGTGCATTAAATGCGATGTACATAAAGAAAGGCTTATCCGACACCATGGCTGTATCCAGGAAATCCATGGTTTCATTGGCTACCACCTCACTCCAGTGGATCCCTCCTGCCCAAAATCCTCCAAACCCTGGATCCCAGGGCTGCCAGGTGGTATCATTCTCATTTAGCGGGCGGTTATAACCTTCTGGAGTATCCTTTGGCATACCCGGCCGTTCGGTTCCGGCATGGGTGAAGATATCTTCCGGCTTAATTTTCACATGCCATTTCCCGGTCATGTATGTATCATAACCCAGGTGTTCCATCTCCTTACTCCACAACTGGCCACTTTCGGCAAGGGAATTCATACCTGGTTTGCTATCATAGGCTTCAGCGTGCCAGATGAACCGGCCGGTGTTGAACATCGTACGAGAAGCCACGCAGATAGCCCCATTCCATCCTCCCATATTGTAGGCTGTTGTAAATACTGTACCCTGCCTGGCCAATGCATCCAGAGTGGGGGTTATTACCTCGGAATTTCCCAACTCGTTGATGGTGTTAAAGCACTGGTCATCTGCGAGAATGAACAGGATGTTGGGCTTCACCTCAACCTTTTCTGCACATGAAACCAACATTACTATCACTGTAAGCACAAAAACTAATCTATACATATCTCTTTTTTTAATATAAGCTATTAACCAATAACCCATTAACCAATAACCCATTAACCAATAACCCACTAACCTTACTAACTAACCTGCTAACTTATTAACCCTTGCGGCGCAAGTTACTTCCAATTCTCATCAATCACTTTTTGAATCTCTGGAAATTGTTCATCAATCTCACCGATCTCGTCTCTCAATTCCTCCAGACGTAATTTCAATGCACTGATGGTTTCAGCATAAGCCTCATCACCATAGCTGTTATCCATCTCCCGGGGATCAACCCGAAGGTCATAGAATTCCCAGCCCGGTGGTGTCCTGAAGGTATAACGATTACCCCAACCTTCCAAATTTGAACTTACACCATCATCCTTGTAATAAACACCATAGAAAAAGATCAATTTATACTCCCTGGTACGGCTCCCGAAGTGGGCCGGATTGGCATGACGGTGGGCCATGTGCATCCAGTAGCGGTAATAGGTATCCTGCTTCCAACCTTCGGGCTCTTCACCGGTCTCCAGAATGCTTTTAAAACTTTCTCCCTGCATGTAATCAGGAACTGTACCTCCTGCAAGTTCTATCATGGTAGGAGCATAATCCACATTATTCACGATGGCATCCGTTCGGATTCCCGCTCTGATTTTTTCAGGATAACTTACCAGGAAGGGCATTCGCATGGATTCTTCGTACATCCAGCGTTTATCAATATAATCATGCTCTCCCAGCATAAAACCCTGATCGCCTGTATAAATAATGATGGTATTGTCCATTAAATCATTTTCCTCCAGGTAGGCAAAGAGTCGACCAACATTATCATCCACTCCCCTCACGCAACGCAGGTAGCGCTTCAGATACTCCTGATAGGCCAGGTGGGCATATTCAGGATCAGGGATGGTGGAATCGATGTCCATATGCATACCCATATTACGGATAATATTTCTATGACTAACAGAGGACCCAATAAGGTGAATCAGAGCATCGTTTTCACCGCGGGTTGCAACAGATCCGTTGTATCCATTATCATACAGGCTGGTCGGTTCGGGAATCTCAACATCCTCAAGGTAGGAAGCATAACGGTGGGCAAACTCGAACATGTCATGAGGCGCCTTGTAGTGGTGCATCAGGAAAAAGGGTTTGCTTTTATCCCGCCCACTGCTAAGCCATTCGATGCTTATATCAGTAATCCGGTCAGAAGAATGCCCTTATGAGCCAGCCTGTCGATGTTGGGTGTAGGATTTAATTTTGCCAGCCTACTCCCATATACTCCAAAGGCCTGTGATGTATGATCATCGGCCATGATGAAGATGATATTGGGACTGCTTAACTACCCTTTCCCGCAGGAAATAAGGAGCAGAAATCCAAATAGCAGTGGTAATAGGCGTAATTTTTTCATCTGCGTATTTATAGATATGTATAATCCGGATCGATCAATTCCTGAGCCTTTAGTTCAGCCCAAAAATCAGCAGGGATGTCCTTCAGAATAATCTCAACATTCCGGTTCATCTTATGGGGTTTACTGGTATTCAGGGCTGTGCTGACAATGGCCGGATGGGAAAGTCCGAAATGCAAACAGGCATCCCCGGGATTTACGCCATGCTTTTCGCACACTTCATTAAAAGCATCTCTCCATCCAAAAAGCATTAAACCTTTATCCGTTTCCGGATCCACATCCTGGTAATCAAACTTAT
The DNA here is from genome assembly GCA_963713725.1 of uncultured Bacteroidota bacterium. Taxonomy (GTDB): domain Bacteria; phylum Bacteroidota; class Bacteroidia; order Bacteroidales. The sequence continues at coordinate 261,370 of CAVQMZ010000005.1, read as the reverse complement.
CACCCCCCGTCAGGAATCCACCGTGAAATACAGCCGAGTTAACAATCCCCACACCATCCTCATTCAGCTTATCCATAAAGGACAATAGCTCTTCGGAGTGAGAAAAAATGGTAAAACTGTTGGCAAACATCACCCAATCAAAAGGTACATGCTCGTATAATTCCCTGATGATGGTCCAGTCCTTGGAGCCTATCCCCACGGCTTTCACCTTTCCCTCCTTTTTCAGATCAAAAAGAGCGCGGTAGGAATCCAGAATTTCCAACAGGCGCTTGTCCCTGTCTTCAGCCGATTCGGCTGCCATTAAATATTCATCCGGATCATGCACTGAAACCACCTCTGATTTATAAAGGCCGCCAAGGAGATCATTTCCTTGCTCAAAGCATTTCATAATTCCTTCATATCCAAATATTTGAGTGCAATCGTACTCCAGATCCACCCAGGCACCGGGCTCAAAGGAGGGCTCATCAGTTACAAGAGGCACCCTGTACCAGCCCAGCTTATTGCTGATCACAATGTTTTCGGGATGAATTTCCATATCAGCCAGGCCTTTTCCGATCATTTCCAGTGCCAGGCCGGCTCCGTATTTTCCGGCCGAATCGATGACTACCGGATTCTCTGTGCACTCGAACCATTTTTTCATGAGTTGGAGCTTATCCTCATAGGGAAGTGCTGTATAAAGGTTTCCCAGATAAGAGGTCCCGTAAATCACCTGGGGGACGAATAATCCGGTTTTCCCGAGGGGTTGTTTTATTGTTAGTTTCATACAGTTACTTCTCCATATTAATGTTCAAATGTCCGGGATCTGAATCCGTATATCGCAATGACCACAAAACAGATAAGTGGGATTATAAAGGATACATTCTCTGCTGGCATATTAAACAGAGTTTCCTTCTCAATAATGGCTGCCTGCATCGGAGGCATAACAGAGCCTCCAAGGATGGCCATAATCAGACCGGCAGCACCAAACTTGGCATCTTCCCCCAGGCCCTTAAGGGCAATTCCATAGATTGTGGGGAACATCAGGGACATAAAGGTAGAAACGCCCACCAGGCAATAGAGGCCGCCAATTCCCGTGTTCAGAATCACACCGGCAATCATAATAAATGCACCAATGGCAAAGAACATAAGTAACTTTCCTGGTCTGACATAACGCATCAGAAAGGTGGCAATAAAACGAGCCACAATGAAGATTGCCATGGCCACCTTATTGTAATTCTGTGAAAGCACCTCTGCTTCCTGCTCGCCCATACCCTGGCTCATAAAATAGCGTGTTCCATAATGAATGATAAAGGTCCAGCACATAATCTGAGCACCTACATAGAAAAATTGGGCCACAACCCCCTCACGGTAACATGGAATGGCAAAAATTCTTTTTAGCGTGGGTACAAGATCAATGTTATGGTTTTTATCTGCATTCCTGGGCATTTTAACTAGGGCAATCACCGCAAACATCACAAGGATAATTATCCCGATGGTGATGTATGGTGAGGCCAGGATATTCAGATCACTCATCTTCATGATTTCAAACTCTTCCGGACTGAGGCCTGCCCGCTCGGCTGTATCCGCCGAGTTAATCCTAGCCTGAATGAAGGTAGAAGCGATGTACATTCCTGTAATAGAACCAATGGGATTAAAAGACTGGGCCAGATTTAGTCTCTGGGTAGAACTTTCCTCTGCTCCCATTGAAAGGATGTAAGGATTGGCACTGGTTTCCAGGAAGGAAAGTCCGCAGGTAAGAATGAAGTAAGCAATTAAAAAGGGAGCATAAATCCCCATCGCACTGGCTGGAATAAACAGCAGGGCACCTGTTGCATAGAGTCCAAGTCCAACCAGAATGCCAGCTTTGTAAGTATACTTTCTGATAAACATGGCAGCCGGGAAAGCCATGGCAAAATAACCACCGTAGAAAGCCACCTGGACCAATGAACCCTGGGTGGTACTCATCAGGAAAATTTTCGAAAATGCTTTAACCATGGGATTGGTAATGTCGTTGGCAAAACCCCAGAGGGCAAAACAAAAGGTTATGAGTATAAAAGGAATCAGGTACTGCTTTTCGAGTACCTTATATTTCTTCTTTTCCATAAAAGCTAGTCTGTTTTAAGTTGGTAGCAATCAATTGCGTTTTGACTATTTACATATTTTTGATCAGATTCCGAGAGATCAGCCAAAAAATCCAGAGGAATCTTCATTACTTCGGGATACTCACCAGCCAGTCGGCATACGGGCCAATCACTGCCCAGCATCACACGGTCCATGCCGAAGGCCACGCATACCACTTTCATATAGGGAATGAAGTCATCATAGACCCAGGAATCGAGGCTTGCTTCGGTAATCATGCCTGATATTTTACACCATACATTGGGCTGGGCGGCCAGGGCTTCTATATCATCCTTCCAGGGCTGCATGATACCCGACTTTATAAAGGGCTTGGAGATATGATCGAGCACAAATTTCTGTTCAGGAAACATGCTAACCAGTTCAATGGCCTTCTCCAGGTGCTTGGGAAAAAGCAGCAAGTCGTAGGTAAGATCAAAGGCCTGAAGCCTCTCTATACCTTTAATGAAAGCAGGTCGCAGCATAAAATCATCGTCAGTCTCGTCGTGTATAACATGCCTGACCCCAACCAGTTTCGGGTGGGGAGCATAGCGCTTCAATTGCTCCTCAAGATGGGGCGAGCGAAGGTCAACCCATCCCACAACCCCTTTTATAAAGGAATTTTGTTCAGCCATTTCCAGGAGCCAACGGGTCTCATCAATAACTTGTCTGGCCTGAACTGCAACTGTTCCTGACACACCCGCTTTTTCAATTTCATTTTCAAGGTCAGCCGGAAGGTAATCCCTTTTTAAAACCTTCATGGAATCATCCATCCATCCGAATTCAGCCTCATTAAAACGCCACAGATGATGGTGCGAGTCAATTACCATATCAATCTCCTAATTTGTAAATCCGTTCAATCACCTGCCATTTCTCATCAGCCGATGCTTCAGCTGATGTCCTTTGAAACCTTGAAACATACGCTTCCCAATCCGACTGCCTTGGTTTTGTGGCCAGCTCGGTCATGGCTGCTTCATGATCAAAATCAGGAACCGTATCCATGATCATAAACAGCCTGGGTCCAGCCAGGTATATTTCCATATCCAGGATGCCCACATCGATCATGCCCTGGGTAATCTCAGGCCATACGGCGCCGGCTGCATGCGCCTTCTTATAATCTTCGATCAGTTGGGGATCATCCTCAAGGCTAAGGGTCTTGCAAAACCTCTTGTAGTAGCTATAGTTTTGCTTGGATGGATATTCCATAATACAAGGTTTAATTAGTGATATACAAACATCAACAGAATGAACGTGAAAGTCAATAGCCAATCTCCAGATCTCCTGCACAAAGGATTACGCAAAGCTTTGCATGGAGTGATATGTGTTTTATAACATGTTTAAAGAACAAGATGATGGCATTCAGTTTATAGTTTAAAGTATATCAGTTATGGAATTATAATTTATTTGTACACCCGGGAAAAACAGGGAACCCCTGTGGATACAAAAAAAACATATCAAATCCAGAGGCTCTGGCACTTTTGTTATCTTTAAAGTTGAACCTGTTTATGTAGAATGCATTCGCAAAAGCGACATATTTCCATGAAGGACCTGGCTAAAGAGCTGGAGGTTTCCATATCAACAGTTTCAAGGGCCCTGAAGGATCACCCCAATATCAGTCCGGAGCTTAAGGAGCAGGTTAAAAAACTGGCCGAAGAATGGGACTACCGACCCAATCCCCTTGCCATGGGCCTGCTGAGGCAGAATACCAGAACCATAGGCGTGATTGTTCCTGACCTGGTCACTCATTTCTTTTCCTCGGTGATCAGTGGCATTGAGTCCTATGCCAGGAAACAGGGCTACTACATCATTATTAGCTCCTCGTATGAATCCTATCAAAAGGAGAAGGAGTGCATCGAGAACCTCCTGAACTCACGTGTGGAAGGTCTGATTGTAAGCCTGTCCTACCAGACCGAAGACTATTCTCACTTTGAAGAGCTGGTTAGAAAAGGAATACCTGTGGTATTTTTTGACAGAATTTGTCTGCCCGAGAAAGTCTCATCCGTAGTAGCTGATAACCACGAAGCAGCACGTAAGATTACCAATCATTTCATAGATTCGGGATACCTTAGAATCGCTTACATTGCAGGGCCGGCTTACCTGAATATTTCAGTGGACCGGCAGCAGGGCTACCTGGATGGCCTGAAGGAAAACGGATTGGATCTCAAGCAGGACTACCTTGTTCATTGTGAAATGAATCCCGAAAGTGCAACCGAGGCCACCCGAAAGCTTCTTACCCTTTCCGATCCACCAGATGCCATTTTTGGAATTAACGACACCGTAGCCTTTGCCGCCATGAAAGAGATCCGAAGGCAGGGTTTGCGTATACCTGAGGATGTGGGCATTGTGGGATTTACCGATGATTACCATGCCACCGTGGTACATCCCACGCTTAGCTCGGTAACCCATCCCACTTTTGAGATGGGAGAAACGGTGGCCAGGCTATTCTTTGAGACCCTGGAAGGTGACCAGGCGCCAAAACAGGTGGAGCTGCTCACCAGAATGGTAATCAGGGAATCCTCCACCGGGCCAAAATACCCTTAACTCTTTATGGCTTACATATGCTTTTAACCCTGATTTTTTATATCTCTGTTAGATTAATCACCTAAGGCCGGCATATGAAAACGCAATAATTCTGAGGGTGTGTGCTCTTCAAGCATAATGCTTTCAATTTGACTGATAAGATCAGGATAATCGGCGGCCACATTATGTTCCTCTCTGAGATCCTCATCCAGATTGTAAAGTTCCAGGCCCAGGTTTCCTTTGTGAATATCTGTACGGACCGCTTTCCAGGGCCCCATCCTGACTGCCTGCTGTCCCCCGGATTCAGGAAATTCCCAGTATAAATAAGGATGTTTTTTCTGCTTTTTTTCTCCCCTGAGTTCAGGTAAATAACTTATCCCGTCAATGTCTGCAGGAACTTTCACTCCTGCAATTTCACACAGGGTGGGCAAAAGATCCTGGAAGGAAGAAATATGCGTGGAGCTGGATCCGGGATCAATTTTACCTGGCCAACTGGCAATCAGGGGCACGCGGATACCTCCTTCGTACAGAAATCCCTTACCCCTTCCCCGTTCTGAGGCAAATGGTCCTCCCGAAGAAAACCAGGGTGAATCGGTACCCCCGTTGTAAGTTGGTCCATTATCAGAGGAAAAAATAATCAGTGTTTGATCGTAAAGCCCTTCTTCCTTCAGTTTCTCCACCAGCTTCCCGATCTGCTCATCCAGATAGGAAATCATTGCAGCATAGGTGGCATGGGGATAGCGCGTCGGGAAATAGCCCTGATCACCCATGTAGGGAGCTTCATCTCCAAACTTATTCACATAATACTCAACCCAGCGCTCCGGGGCCTGCAGCGCTACGTGAGGTATAGGCGATGCCCAGTAAAGAAAGAAGGGTTTCTCCCTGGAGCGATCAATAAATGTGTTCATTTCCGAAAACATCACATCAGGGGCATAAGTCTGAAGACTGAATCGGGAATAGCTGTCCGGATCCAGAGGGTCATCACCCACATTAAAGCGGGTATGAGGTGCTATGGTATCATTCCCCAATGAAATCCGGTTTTCATTCAGATAGAGGTGGACCGGATAATAGGTATGGGCCTGACGCTGGCAATTGTAGCCACAGAAAAAATCAAATCCCTGATGGCTGGGAATGCTCCGTGGTGTGAGGTGCACCCAGTCCCCATTTTCCAATCATGCCGGTGGCATATCCTGCGGACTGTAATAATTTGGCAATGGTGATGGAGGATTCCGGCAAGGGGCGCTGCCCTTCCAGTGTGGAATCTGCAATCATGTACCTGTAATCCCAAACCTCGCCTCTTTCCCGCCACTCATCATTTCCGCGAATATAGGCATGCCCGCTGTGCTTACCTGTAAGCAATACGCACCTGGCAGGAGCGCATACCGGGGCACCTGAATAGTGCTGCGAGAACAACATGCCTGTCTCAGCCAGTCGGTCAATGTTGGGGGTTTCAATCTTTTCCTGCCCGTAACATCCCAGGTCCCCATAGCCAAGGTCATCGGCCATGATGAAGATGATGTTGGTGCTGTTGAGAGCTCTTCCAAGATTCCGGACTACACCCTGAAATAAATCAGGAGCATGAGAGACTCCAAGTATCTGGCTTAGCGGCTTTATGATAGACATGCTGAAAATTAACAAAAAATTCAGTCAGTTTGACTTTGATATAACTATTCTATATATTTACACTATATAATTAAACTATATGAAAGTTATATCATTAAATCTTGATGAAGTCATTTTCAATGAGACTGAAGAGATTGTGGCCATGATGAAGAAGCCAAGGAACAGGTATCTTAATGAAGCCATTGACTTCTATAACAAGCATCAGCAGAGGGCTATTCTTGAGCGTAAGCTTCAATATGAATCTAAGACAGTGAGTGAAAACTCAATGAATATTCTCCGGGACTTTGAGGATATCGATTATGGAGATTAAGCAATACGAAATCTGGCTGGCAGATCTTAATCCCCGGATCGGCACAGAGCCCGGAAAAACAAGACCTGTATTGGTCGTTCAGACTAACCTTTTGAACAGAATCCCTCATCCATCCTCACTGATTTGCCCTCTTACATCCAGGGTGAATAAGAAAACTGTTGTTTTAAGGGTCCACCTAAAAAGCGGTATGGCAAATCTCAGGCAGGATTGCGATATACTCATTGACCAACTAAGAGCCATCGACAACAAGCGCCTTATCAGGAAGATCGGCGAGCTACCTGATTCGGTGAGTCAACTCACCAGAGAAAACCTGAAAATTGTTCTGGATCTGAGCTAAGAAGCTTATGGAAGACCGCTGAGCAACAAATTGAAAAATAGTAATTTTCAAATTGCTGCTGGCTCTCTTCTGGAGTTCGCTTTAAAATCCGAAGACTTTAGTATGCCAGTTGGCAGAATACAATACCTTTTCCTCTACCCCCTTTCCTTCGGAGAATTTCTGGATGCCATGGATGAATCTGAACTGAGAGGCTATACGCGTGAAGTTTCAAATATGGCCAAACTCCCTCTAAGCCTCCATGACAAATTAAATGACTTAGTCCGTAAGTACCTTATTGTTGGCGGAATGCCTGCAGTTTTAAAAGAATATATCACAACACGCAACATCACCAACATACAAAGAATACAACGTTCAATTATTGATACTTACATTGATGATTTTGCCAAATACTCCAGGGTATCAAAGCATAACAATCTTCGAAAGGTATTTAATGCTGTTCCGGGTATGGTTGGTCAAAAATTTGTATACGCCCGGGTAGATCGTTCTATTAAATCGAGGGAATTAAAGGAAGCCCTCGAACTACTCGAAACGGCAGGAATTGTATCCCGGGTAAGAAAAAGAGTTTATTTATTCAAAATGTATCGCTATTATTGAATAAACTTGGACAATCTTATGATGAAGCATGAATTTAATGCAAATATCAAATTGCTCATGAAAGAACATTTGTATTATGCTACATGATCCAAGTCATATTACACCTCCAGAGGTGGCCAGGGAAATTCACCTGAAACCTGAAGACAGGGATGTCCTTAAACAACTGGCGGAAGAATGGGCAAGAGCCGCCGCTGATCCTGTAAATACTGAAAGGGCCAGGCTCTGGCAGAAGATGAACGACCTGGATTCGGAAAGGCCCATGGTCTGGATCAATGAAATTCCCTGGCATGAAATGAACGTGGATGATGAGCTGAGCCTTCGTTGTGAAAACGAGTGGGCTCGTTCCCAGGAGGAGCTCATGAGAAAAACCCTGTACCAGTGGCGGCATATGCCTGGTGATATGGTGATTAATCCCTGGCTGGACTGTCCCCTTTCCATACACAGCACCGATTTTGGCATGGTCGAGGATGTGGACCTGGCCATAACAGATGCTAGCAATGATGTGGTGTCCCGGCATTTTAATATACAGATCAGGGATATGGATGACCTGGAAAAGATAAAAATGCCACACATCTCCCACAATGAAAAGGCAACTGACTTTCGTTACCATGCCATGCAGGACCTTTTCTCGGATATTTTACCTGTTAAAAAGATGGGGCAGACTCATATCTGGTATACTCCCTGGGATTATCTGATCCGCTGGTGGGGCGTGCAGGAAGCCATGATGGATCTGATTATGAGACCGGATATGGTGCATGCCTTCTACCAGAAAATGGTGGATGCCTGGATGATTGAACTGGACCAGTTTGAAGCTTTAAACCTGCTGGCCCTTGATAATAACAATACCCGGGTGGGATCTGGAGGATATGGTTATTCCGCTGAACTTCCCGGTGAACCTTTTGATGCCGAACACGTCAGACCTCATAACATGTGGGGATGTTCCAATGCCCAGATTTTCTCCGAAGTGAGTCCCGAAATGCACTGGGAGTTTTCCCTGGAACACGATCTACCCTGGCTTGCTCGCTGGAGAATGATTTATTATGGATGTTGTGAGCCCCTGTCAGGCAAGGCAGATCTTATGAGGCGTATTCCCAACCTTAGAAAGGTAAGTGTCAGTCCCTGGAGTAACAGCAAACTTGCCATAGAAGAACTGGGCAGAGATTATGTCTTAAGCCGAAAACCCAGTCCGGCCATTTTCACCTACGATCCCTTTGACGAAAATCAGGCCAGGAAGGAGATCCGTGAATTCCTGGAGCCCACCAGAGGACAGTGCCATGTGGAGTTCATCATGAAAGACATTTCTACTGTGAAATATAAGCCCAAAGCCTTATGGAAATGGGAAAAAATATGCATGGAAGAAGTTATGGCATAAGATGCCTGTTCAGGTCCGTACTATTCCACCTTTTCCATGGCTATGTTTATATCATCGGCTGCCCATTGCGTGAGATTCTCCCAGTCCACATATCCCACCCGGTTGGTCCACAGCGGATTGATAGTCTGCTCCATCGAATTGGCCGTATACTGCTTCCAGTATTCAAGGGCCCTGGTAAGCTCAATTATCGCTTCTTCCTGGTAGTTAAAATCCTTACTCTCCCTGTATAAGGCCAGCTGGGTTGATCCCGCAATTTTATGTGCATAATACTTACCCAGCAGAGCCATGGTCCGAATGTCATTCAGGCTTACTTTTAATTCATTTTGATCTCCCGGACCCATGCTTTCCAAGGCCTCCAGAGCCCTGTCAGCATGCTCATGCAGCTTCCCGGAAACTTCCAGGGGAGAGACAAGCTCTGATGATCCACCACTGAGTTCAGCTTCCACAAAATCGGGAATGGATTGAAAGCCTGATCTGGGATGAGGAGGAAGGTTTATAAAGCGGTTTACATCATGAAAGCCCGTCTCGTTCTGTGCATAGTGCGGGCGCCCCTTACAGGCTTCAATATACCATTGAAAGTCAAGCGGTCCCCAGTGGAACCCTGTGGTAATGGGATAAATCATGGATGCATCCTGCCATGCATTAAAAAGAGCCTTCCCGTTAACTCCCGGGAAACGATCCTCAAGCAGGGCAAAAAAACGATCATTATCCAGTTCAGGGTTATAACCCAGTCTGCCCCACATCATCCAGTGATACCAGTGTTTTACAATTTCAATTTGCCGGGGCGATCCGGCCTTCTTCATCAGGAATTCCCTTCCCCAGACCCACTGATCCGATCCATAGTAAAATCCCCGGCTAACCTCGTAGGGTATATTTTGGATGAACTCCCTTACAAATTCGGGAGCACCCCAACGATACATGTAATTGTCGTCATTGCGAAGGGTCCAGATGGTCTTCATCCCTTCAATTTCCTTCACAAAATCCTCATGATAGGGCTGGGTTGTGGCACTCATTACATGGGCTTTGGCATACTTGAAAGAAAAAAGGAACTCCACGTTTGGATGATCCACCAGAGGCTTAAATTTTGCTGCAATATCAAGGGCCCCGGCCTGATGTTGCCGGTGGATGAAAGTGATCTTACGATCGGGCATCTCTTCAATGGCATCCAGTACACCCTGTCCATAGGTATTATATGCCCAGTCTTCCTTTTCTTCAAAAGTCCTGCCGTGCATATTCTCACCGGTTGTTAATCCGATCCCGGCCAGGTCGGGATAGGTGACAAACATCTGCTTGACACTTTTCCTGAAGTAATCTGTGGTAACGGGATTGTCTGCTTTGTCCGTAATCCCGTATTTCCCTTCGGCTCCACCTACAAAAATATTCCAGGTAACAATGTAGAAATCCACATTCCTGCTTTTCCCATAGGCCATCACATCCTTCCAGAATTTAATTTTTTGATCCATGGTGATCTTTTTAACGATCTCAGGATTGGCAAGAATTTCGGGATCAGTGAATCCCAGCCCGGTGCCATTGTAATATTCCTTCCACTCAACTGTAGAACGATGCACATCTTCAAGGGCCACATCTTCGTAACCGGGTACTCTCACCATGGAAGGGAAAGGATGCAGGTTCCACAGGGAAATGTAATTGTACCTGTATCGGGCCAGATTATCGATGTACTCCTTCCAGAATTCAATGTTCCACATTTCAGGGATGTTGTTCTGGGCTGCATCACAGGGATCGGTATAACTTGGATTACGCGCATCAAGTGGAATGTTAAATTTGGTACCCCGGCGCTCCATGTAAGGATTCTGAGAACAGGCCTCCATGCCTCCGGTACCGAAAAGTCTGATCTGCTCGGCCAGTTCCAGTCCCCCGTACATCAATCCGGCTGCATCAGTGCCGATTACATCAATGCTGCGAATATGCTTTTTAATCCTGAAGCCTTCACTTTTCAGAAACTCATCTCCCTCCACAAGGGAAAATACGATTTCAGCCCGCCTTGAATTACCTACTTCAGCCTTTATGCCTCTGTCATTAAGCGCGGTCTTTAACTCTTTAATGGCAAAAGCGATCTGGGGCTGATCCACTTCAGCGGAGATTGTAATCTCTTTCTCAATGCTGGAACAGGCTGAAGCAGCAAGAATTGAGACAATTAGAAAGGAATAAATTAAATTTAAACTGAATCGTTTCATGGGAAATAAGTTTTCGTTATCATTTATCAGGTCCTGGCTGTCTGGCTTTCTCTTTATTGAGATGAAGGGTACCCAGGGCCCTGATTTTCAAGGCATGAACCGCATTCTCACCAAAGATGGGCTTCATCAATTTGCCATAGGCCTCCACAGCCTTATTGGGCAGAAAAATCTGGATGGTACCGGCAAATCCACCACCGTGAACCCTGCAGGCTCCTTCACCAATTTCCTCCAGGAAATTTTCGGTCAAAGAAAGGGCCAGGGCAACACCCTGCTCACTCACATTGCTGGGTGAATAGATATTCTGCAGCCGCTTGTAAGATGAGTTCCCGGAATCAGTGATCATGTCCAGGAAGGATTTAAAATCATTGTTTTCCAGGGCAGCAACCTGCCTGGTCACCCTGGCATTGTCCCCAAGGAAATGAAGTGCTCTTAAAACAGCTCTGTCGCCTGTCTTCGCTCTGACTTCACTCAAGCTGGCCATTAAATCTTCTATTTCTATCTCCCTGACAACTGAACTCCCCAGGGCCTCTGCCACTGATTTCATCTCGGTGGGCACGGAAGCATAGTCATCCGTCAGGTCAGCATGGGTTCCACCCGTATCAACTACAATCATGGAGTAGTCCTGGGCTGCAAAATCAAAGTCCACCTTTGTGATCTGCGGATCAGCAGGATCTCTGAAATCGATGGTCACGATGCCCCCCATGGCACAGGCCACCTGGTCCATCAAACCACAGGGTTTTCCAAAAAAAATATTTTCTGCATACTGACCGGTCATGGCCAGCTCTTCGGGTAAGATCTTATCTTCATTGTAAAGCGAAGAGATGATATTTCCAATGAGCACTTCTATGGAGGCGGACGAACTCAAACCCGATCCGGGCAGAACATCACTGGTAAGATAGGCGTTAAAGCCCCCGATTTCATATCCCAGCTCTTTCAGGCGGGCTGCAATTCCCCTGATCAGGGAAGTTGTGGTACCAAACTCTTCTGGATTGGGTTCAAGCATATCCAGGCTAACTTCAAAGGCATTATCATATCCAACTGAATACACACGTACCACATTTTCATTGTTCCGCGCTGCAACAGCAACAGAGTCAAGGTTAATACTGCCTGCAAGCACCCGTCCGAAATTATGATCTGTATGGTTTCCCCCAATCTCAGTCCGACCGGGAGTACTGAAAAAATGCACCTCCTGCTCTCCGAATTTCTCCCGAAACAGTCCGGCCAGTGCTTCATACCTGCTGACTTGCTTTTCAATGGCCAAAGGGTCCGTTTCGTATATCTTCTCGAATATTGACTTGAGTTGTGCTATTTCCATCATTATCTATTTTATTTCTATTCTCATCTCCATGCAGGACCTTCGAATTTAGTAATTGTTCCGCTCAGGCACAACTAAAGACTCAGACAGATGTTGCACTTTTCTGGTAGAAAAGTATCTTTTGACCAAAACGCCACAATAGCCGCTTTGTTTTTAGTTTCTGTCCAAGACCTGTGTCATTCATAGTCCATCCCCTTTCCGCTACTCTCAACCGAATGAAGCCATTGAAATAATTCGGTCTTCATCTTAGCGGCTATTTGAGGATATTCTTCTATGATATTCTTTTTTTCCGACTTATCATTGAGTAAATCGTAAAGTTCAAACTGGTTGCCATTTTCGTCTCCAATCAATTTATACTGATTGCTCACCCAGGAGATTCCTGGCGAGCAAATAAAACCAATGGGGCTTTGCCTTTCTGTGTCGATACCTTTCATTGCACCCAGGATACTTATACCATCAAGAGGTCTGTCAAGGGGGTATTCCATATCCAATATCTCAAGAATGGTCGGCAAACAGTCACTGGTAACAGCCGGAAAATCTATTCTTCTGCCACCTTCTAGGCCATTCTTCCAGATCACAAAGGCGGGCACCCTCACCCCTCCTTCATATAAACTTCTTTTGCGTTCCCGAAATAAACCTGCACTCCCGGGTGTATTTCTCTCGGGGCCATTGTCACTGCAAAAAAACAGGATGGTTTCGTCTTCAATTCCGGCTTCTACTAAGACCTCCCATAATCTACCAACCTGCTCATCCATAGCTGTTAATGACCCATAGTACAATTGTTCAGCCAAATCCATTTCGCCATAGTAAGAGCGGTGAATGCTGTCGCTGACCACAGGAAGATGTGGCGTATGAAACCATATGGTCGCAAAGATGGGCTGGCTTTCGTCCAGTGATTTTTCGATAAAGGGAAGCACCCTATCCATGATAACACGAGAATCATCACCGTCTAAGTTATGAATCGCCCTTTGATTCTCCCCCTGCCAGTAGGCCGTACCGTAATCCTTTGCTGAATCACTGTTTTGAACTGCACTCCAGCCGTAACCCAAGCTTTCTCCCGGATTAAATGAGGCAGGCGAAATCATGGGATCAAAAGTAGGCACCTTGGATTCAGTGCTGAAAAAGGCATCATAACCGTGTTCAGTTGGGATGCTATAATCGTCAGTGAATTTCTCCCTGCCTCCCCGGTTTGCATCGGGGATGGTCTTTGAAAAGGTTCCAAGATGCCATTTACCAAAATGGCCTGTTTTATACCCCTGCCCCTTCAGAATTTCAGGAATGGTAAGTTCCCCATCTTCCATATGTCCCTTATTTGCATAAGGGATGTTCATCCTCAGGGGATTTCTTCCGGTGATCAGACTGGCCCTTGTGGGAGAACAAACAGCCGATGCCGAATAAAACCTATCAAAAATAACACCCTGAAAAGCAAGCGAATCCAGATTTGGAGTTCTTATTTCAGCATTACCATTAAATCCCGCATCAAACCATCCCTGGTCATCTGTCATGATCAAAATAATGTTTGGCTTTTGAACCGGGCCTTTACAAGAGGAAATTCCCAGAACAAGAATAAGTAGCAGTTGCAGTAATTGACGCATATTTTTTATAATTGCTGAATTTCTCTCCTACCCTTGTTCCTGTTATTCTATCGTATATCGGCCGTCCCACAGAGTTCAGCAAAATACTGAGCATATAGCTAACAAACAAAATTATTCCGACGATAGTTCTTGCTGTCTGATTTTTCTGAAGAATCTAATCATTGGAGGGCCGTATTTTCAATTATTGCTTCAAGGACCTGATCCACGATTTCTTGTCTCAACCCTCTTTTGTCTCTCTCTAAAACAAAAACAGCGATAGAAGTTTCTAATCCAGGGAAATATAAAGCAATCGTCCTCCAATACCCGGAGTGTCCGTATGCTTCATATCCCAGATATTCAGAATATGATATACCAAGATAATAATTGCTTGGTTCGGGATCCTTGGTAGGTACTTCAGTAAATATCAAGTTGAATATCGCAGTGTCTTTGATGACTTTATAGTTGAACAATCCATAAAAAAATATCGCCAGATCTCTTGTGCTACAGGCTATCCCGCCCCCGCCATATAAATCAATAGAATTGTCAATATCATAAGTGTCCCAGTAGATTGCGGATTGAAATGTAGAACGGTTCTTTGGTAATTTGTTCAATAATCTCAGTGAGTAAAAGATAGTTGGCATCAGCATAATTAAAAGATTTTCCCGGGATACCAAGGGGGCTCCGGTTTTTATGCATAATTCCAGTTGTTCATCCCTGGTCCACCGGTACATTTTATTACTGTCTATAAAATCAATGTATTTTTGATTTGCATAATCCTGAATTCCACTTGTGTGGGAAAGCAAATGTTTAATGGTGATTAAATCTAGGTCATATCCACCTTGTATAAAAAGATTCTTTGTTTTAGACGAAAGTAATTTATGGATTGACTGATCGATGGAAAGCTTTCCCTGTTCAACCAGGCGTAAAATTGTTGCTGAAACATAAGTTTTAGTTTTACTGCAATTAAGGCAGTCTGAGCAGGTTCCAGCATGGCTTTTGAATCTTTATCTGCATAACCCCTGGCCCCACTCCATGATATACCATGTTCCGGCGATTCCACATGAACCATTATCCCAACTGATGAAGGATTTGCAGTATAGATTTTATCAATCACTGCTTGCATGCTGCTACCAACAGTCTGGCCACTTGCCCAAATACTAAAAAACAGAATGAATACGATTACTTTTGTTTTCATCTTACTGCTTTTCCATTAGATTTTTTAGCCTCTGAAGGTCTTCTTTAATACCCTTTGTCATTTTACCTTTCATAAAAACCATCAAAACCCGCATAATAAAGGGTCCTTTCATTTTTGCCTTTATACTCACCCTGCTCCCACCATTTTCAGGATCCACATGATAGGAGGCGATTGATCCTTTAAGCCTGCCTTTGGTATGAATAAATAGAAAATAGCGACCATCTTCCCATTCAATAACTTCCCAGCTCATGGCACCAATGTCATTTGCATAATGCACTCCACATGAGCCTACACCATAAGGTGGCTGAGAGGTCCACTCGGCTTTGGTGATACCACCCCGCCACTGAGCATCGGTTTCAACAGGCAACCAGAAGTCCCAAATGCTTTCGGGGCTTTGAGAAATTGAAATTGATTCATTGATTTCCATAGAATGAGCTTCTTATTGAGATAAGGCTAGATCCCACAAGTTAAGGAAGTCTAATCTGGCAAACAAGAATTCAATCTAAGTAAGGAATCTTGCTTTGGAATGAGAAGAATAGATTCTTTTGTTGATGTTAAAATACAAATGATAATTTTACAGCACATGAAGAGAAAAATCAGAATAGTAGCAGGTCTGGGAATGTCCATCCTTCTTCTCTCTGCAAGGGGACTGAAAGCCCAGGATTATTCCGAAGTAGAAGGGGGAAATAATGGCCTGCTTGTTTTACTGTTAATCCTACTGGTTTTGTTGGTCCTCCTCTTGCTCATGATCAGGGCAGCAAGGAGAAATTAGATCATGATGGGTAAAAATTCGCTGCAGGCTCTCTTAATCTATGGTAAAGATCCCTTCAATCTCTACCAGCAGATCCTCCCGGCAGATATCAGACTCAAGGAAAAGAAAAGATTTGGACTTGAGCATGGACTTGCAAACGGCCTCAACCTTAAGGAAATCTTCCTGCCGTTTCACATAAATTCTCAGGTGGGAAAACTCGATTTCATCCACATTAAACTCTATCCCCAGCTCTTTCTGGTTCGCACCGGAAAAGAGCTCAAATATGTTTTCAATGGTTGTTATGGTTTGCTTCTCCACATCATTGGGATGCTGGGTTTCTTCGCCCACGATGGAGGCTGTTCCTGAAACATACATTATACAGCTTCCATCCAGCAGCACCATCTTCCCCCTTTCAAACTTGGGAGTGCATCGCTCACCCATAATTCCCGTAAGTTTTCCAACCAGTACTTCGTCAGAATAGCGGTGAGCATCTATTTGCCTGGGATTCCGGATAGCTTTTACCTCAACCTGGTCAGATTCCGAAATCGCAATAAATCCAATAATTACACCACCGGTGTTCATTCCGATCCCAGTGGCAGCCGGATAACCCTTGGGAAAGGATTCTACATTATAGTATTTTGCCCGTACATCGTTAAAAACCTGATAGTTCTGGGTGGTTCTGCCAGGATCTCCCACATGGGCAATGTCCTCCACATAGTTCCATTGCCTGATAATGTTGCCAATGCCCAGACCTTCGCGCTTGAGTATATCAACCGCGCTTTCAAAAGCCTTTTCGGCTGCCTCCTGTATGCTGTCATCCACTCCACCCATCAGCCCCGTAGCATGCAGGACCTTGAAAGTTCCATGATTCACAAGGGTATATGAGAAAGGTCCTGCAGTCTTATAAACAACCTCTTTACCCTTGCTTGCCCTGGTGCAAATTAGCTCCAGGACAACTTCACTGCCCAGTGCAGGACTCTGGGCCACAACGCAGGTGGCTGGAAGTATTTTACCACAACAGATGGAAACCTTTTCCAAGATTAGGGAAGAGCGCTCCTCATATTCGGCACGTGTTTTTGCAGCGATGAAAAAAGTCTGCTGGGTAATGAAGTATCTGGCTTCTCCTTCTGGAAAAACAAAACCGGAAAGTTGTTCGATGCAATTATCCACCTGTTTTGCAAAAGATTTGCCCCCGGTGGGTTTAATGGATTCAAATGCCAACCCGGTTTTCAGCTGTTGACCACTCCTCACAATAATCTGTTCGACCATATTCTCAGCAATCCAGGATTTGGAAATAATGGTAACAAATATAGCTAATTAGGTCTAATTCGAAAAAACTCATGCAAAAACTCATATTTATAAAAAAATAGGCACTCAAAAAATGAAACCCAGAACCATATTACTTGTATTTCTCAGAGTTTCACACTTCTCAGTTCATGCCAGGAAATCTAGGGCTTCCATATCTTTTTAGGTCAAAGAAGCAAATGATTATTCGTTACATTTATGAAAATATTACAAATGCCAATGCAAAAATTAATACAATCTGTCGAAAAGAACTTGCTCGCGGGCAAGGGAGCTCGGCGCCGGCTTCCGGATGGTGGCCACCTGCAGATCGACCGCCCCATGCCAATAATGCTGCTTCACCGTCGCCGAACAGACCATACTGACCATTCGACTGATAAGCTTCTGGCTCATGCCTCGAGCGCGTTAATTGCCGGCGAAGGAGACGATGTTTACGATTTGGTCAAAATGATTGTAAAACGTGGAGCCGAGGCTTTCGGAAGGTTTTTGCTTCTTGAAATTTGGGCAGGGCCGGAACCAGAGCCGGGCCAGCCGCCCCGGTTCGTTATCTATGGACCGAAGCGCGCTGCGCTAATTCCCTTAGTTGATTCGCTGCAACGCTTACTGGGCGGAATCGATCTGGAAGGCCGATCAGCCGAGGTCTTGATTCAACGCGGGTTGACACCAGCACCACCCGGATGCAGTCCCTTGTTGAGTGAAGCAGAAGCTCGCGACCTCAAGTGCATCCGGTTTGGTCTGGAAATCCAGCCCTTCTACCGTGATAAGGCCACAGGCGATCCCTGGCCGCAAATCCTGCGCAACCTGCGCAGCGAACTGACCCAGGCCCTGCGCCGATGGGTTTTTCGCTTCTCGCATGACTGGACCACCCTCCGACCGGCTAACTACAACGTCCTCGGCTCCCGGACCATTGCCCGCGCAGCATGGCAGACGGACGAACAACTCGCTGCCCTGGCCGACAGTTTCGACTTCCTGCTACAGGTCACTCCGGTAAACTCCGTAGAAGCGTGGCAGAATTTCAAGGAATCGAAATTCCAGGAAACTCCTGTACTACAATACCGTCCCATACCGGTCGAACCGACACTGCTAAAGCGACGGCTGTTCTCCGTGCCGATCGAAAAGGTCGATGACCCAGCGCTCTACCAACTGTTCCGCGAGAAACAGGACGAACTCGACCGTCAAATCACCTTGCTGCTGGACATGAACACACCACGTTTCATACACGGAAGTATTCAGCTCTTCGGCGGAGTTGACGATGAGCTATATCGCGTTGCCAGCGAAATGCTTGAACAACTTCCCCCGACTACCAGTAAAAAAGCTAAGGAAGAGATGATCGATGCACGAGCATTCGCTGCGCGGGCAAAGGCCGAAATCGCATCGTTCCGTAAGCAATGGCCACAGGTCTGTGCCACGGTTCAAATCCGAGAAGATATTTACTCGGGGCTGATGGTCTCACAGGGTTCACTGTTGGTCGGCGCAAACACCTCGATCCCCAAATCGCGCGTCGATGCCCTGATCCAGCACGAAGTCGGTACGCATGTGCTGACATACTGGAATGGACGTGCGCAGCCATTCCGGCAATTGTACTCTGGGCTGGCGGGCTACGACCCCTTGCAGGAGGGTATTGCAGTGCTGACCGAATCGATCGTTGGCGGACTAAATCAACCCCGCAAACGCCTGCTGCTCGGTCGAGTTATCGCGACACGTCTGATGATCGACGGCGCCACCTTCGTCGATACCTTTCATCAGCTTCACAAGACCTGGGCTTTTCCTGCCCGCACGGCGTTCACCATCACACTCCGCATATATCGCGGCGGAGGATTGACCAAAGATGCCGTATACGTCCGCGGCATCGGGCAGCTCCTGGACTATCTTCGCGGCGGAGGCGAATTGGAGGCACTTTTAGTTGGCAAGATCTCGGTCGAGCATGTGCCCCTGATTCAGGAACTACAGGCTCGTGAAATCCTAGTGCCCCCACCGCTCAGGCCAAGCTATTTCAATTCATCCAGTTTCAAGGAACAGATGACCCAAATCCAGGAAGGTCTCACCTTGTTTCAAATGTTACGGGATCAAACGAAACCGACTGATGGCAATAATTAAAATGGATTAATTTGGTTCCTCCAGAACATAGGATTGCAACATGCGAAAATTCCAGATGATTCCAGCCCTCCATATTGGATTTTATTTTGAGGAGTCTTTAAATATTTGGATTGCAGCCGGGAGGGCCTTGTTATCAGGCATCTCCTCAAGATATTCGGTAAGGCCGCTTATAATGCCCTCTATGCTTTCTGGTTCCAGTATACGGGTATATAGTTCTGTCATCCGAACCGCTTCATCGGGGTCATCCAGATCAACCGCAGAGATCAGACCAGATAAAAACATAGCATTAAAATCATATTCCTCCGGGTGATTTGCCACCAGGCTATCCCACAAGTCCGCTGCTGCCTCAGGTCCATTCTGACCAAGTTCCCTGCAAACGGTAAAAATTGCAGGGCTCTTATAGCTTGCCGGCTCATATCCCAAAAGTATGTCAAGCGCTGCATTGGATATCTTACCAACTGGAGCCGGGCTAAGGTTGCATAGAACGACCACAGCCATGGACTTTTCCGGCAGGAGTACAAGGCTGGTATTAAAACCGGTATCCCCTCCTCCATGTTCCACCTTGGCCTCGCCCCTGTAGGATCCCAAAAACCACGAAAGTCCAACACTACTCTTTTCTCCAGTAGGAAACCATGATTTCCAGAGCAGGTCATAGGAGGAAGCCTCCAGGATGGTAGATCCCTGAGAAGTGCCTCTTTCCAGATTAATAATGGCCCACCTGCACATTTCCTGTGCACTGGAATGCAGCGTGGAACTGGGACCGTGCTGGCGATTATAAGGATAGCCATCCCAGGCCTGGGGGCGGGTAAATCGGATGTGTGGAGCAGCCCAGTTCTCCGGCAGACCTTCTGTCTTCAGGAAGGTACTTTCCTCCATTCCTGTCGGATCAAGGATCTTCTGCTTCACATAGTCAGCAAAGGAAAGTCCAGTAACTTTTGTAATCACATCGCCCAGACATTCAAAGGCCATATTGCTGTAGGCAAATTTTTCGCCGGGGGGAGCGATCATTTCCTCCTTAGAAATGGAACGCACATATCTTTCCAGGGCTCCCTCATCATATACCGGATCTTCCCAATGGTAATCCTGAACATCGGGCATCCCGGAGATATGGTTCAGCATTTGTCTGATGGTGATTTGATCGTAGTCCCCACCTTCCAGTTTGAAATAAGGAAGATAGTACAGTACCGTTGAATCCAGGTCCATCTTTCCCTGCTCCACCAATTGCATAATGGCCGTGGCCACGAAGGGCTTTGAAATGGAAGCCATGTGAAAAAGGCTGCTCATGTTCACTTTTTCTTCGGAACCCACATTCAGCTTACCAAATCCCCTGGCATAGACAATTTCATTGTCTTTTACAATCCCCACTGCCAGGCCTGGAAGGTCGTAATCCGAAATAATGCCTTCACAAAATGGAGTAAATAGCGAATCAAGGTAGAGTCCTGTTTCGCCCTGAATGATTGAGTTTTTGTTTTGATCTGCCTGCTTATCGCATGAATTAAATATCCCTAACAGAATAAGGAAGATTAGCATGTGTATATAGGTCCGGGATGTTCGTTTTTTCATGGATTCTGATTTAATTCCAGTACTTCTCTAGGATCTCCTTTATGACGGGATAATTATCTTCCGTTTCATCAAGGACCTCCCCTCCCAGGAATCTGAAATTTTTATTAATTAAAAGTAAGCCATATTTTTGTTATACATTGAAGCCTACACAAAAATCGGGATCATGCGCATGCAGTTTCTTCGAATGTTGAGTTTTCTCGCTGCTTATTGGCGGATCGATCATGATCTCACAATGTGCTAATCCGGAAAGATCAGCTGCCCGCCATCAGGCCAAAACGGAAGAAATCGTCACCGCCCGAACCATGGGACTGGCCCTGCTGGAAGACAATGATCTGGAGGGGGCTGAAACTGAATTTAAAAAGCTGGTAAGTCTGGCACCCGAGGAGGCCCTTGGTTATGCAAACCTGGGACTTGTTTATCTCAGAACGGGTTCTTACGATGAAGCAGAGAAGAATCTGCTGAAGGCCCTGGAATTGAGTCCCGAAGATCCCGACATCCACTTCAACCTGGCCACTGTCTATAAATATCAGAACCAACAGGAGCTTTTTATCGGTGAACTAAAAAAGAATGTGGAAATCAATCCGGACCACGTGCAATCTATCTACCGGCTGGCTGAATCCTACAGCGGATCAAGGGATGAGGCTTCCCTCCTTCAAAGGAAAGCTTACCTTGCTGCCATCTGTGAGCTTGTACCGGCCAATATTGTACCCCGTCTTTACCTGACAGAGGTATTATTGAGACTGGATTCCACTGACCAGGCCATAAAACATCTGCGCGAGGTGAGGCGCGTCTATCCTGAGTTCTCAGATGATGCCATGGAGCAATATACCCGTGCATATGATGCCCTGGTAGCCGGACAAAATCAGGAAGCTCTGACGGCCCTGCTCATGTTTCACAACTTCCTGAAGCTGACCAACCCTTATCAGAACGGTGTAAGCCAGCTCATGGGTTTTGAGGGAAGCTCCGTCGGGGTTCCGGCCTTCATCTTCAGTAAATCCATATGGTCCCAGGAAGGAGACGGGTCCTCCATTGTGGAGTCCATATCCTTTACGGATATCACAGCCCTGGCCGGACTTGACTTTCTGGACGGCGGGGGATCCCAGGAGCTTTCAGATGAAAGGCCGCTGCAACCCACATTGCCCTGGGAGATTTTAACCACGATGGCAGTGATGACATCTACCTGGGTACCTACCTGCCGGAATCCGGGAATTACCGGACTTTCATGCTGAAATCGGACCTGGGCAGGTTCATTGATCTGGCAGAACAATATGAGCTAAAGCAAGGCAGGGAGGAGTCCTTTGCATCTTTTACCGATTATGACAACGATGGATGGTTTGATCTCCTATTATTACAGGAGGGAGCACCCCTCTTGTACAGAAGTGTGGATGAAGGGTGTTTATGAAGATGTATCCAGGAAGGCTTTCAGCGACAAGATCAGGAAGGCTTCACAGGCCCTTTACTTTGATATGGATCATGAAGGCGATCTGGATATATTGCTCTCAAGGGAGGGATTTAATATGCTTTTACGCAACAACGGCGACGGCACTTTCAGCGATTTTACAGCCACAGCAGGCATAGAAGGAGAAGAGCAAGGAAGCAGGGAAGCCTGTTTCGGTGACTACGATGACGACGGTGACATCGATCTCTTCATGGTAAACCGAAGTGGAAGTTGTCAGCTCTTCTCAAACATACGTGAGGGGAAATTCCGGGATGTGAGCTCCGAAAGCGGTGTGGCAAACATCAGGGGAGCCACAAATGTGGCAACAGCCGATTTAACAATGACGGCTACCTGGATCTTTTTGTGGGTGGATCAGCTCCGGAAAGCTGGTCTTTTTTCCTGAACAATGGCCGGGGTGGATTTGAACAGGATCAGGACTCCCCTGAGCTGTTTAAGCAAAAGGAAGGATTCTGGCTCCACGATGTTGCCGCTTTTGATTTTGACAATGATGGTTTTATGGATTTGCTGATCACCGGTGATCCTGGTGAAGGTGGACTGCAGGGTGGCATCCTCCTGCACAACACCGGACAGGCAAACTTTGAAAACCTTTCCCAGCTTCTCCCCGCCGATTTTGAAGGGGCACGGGAAATTACTTTTGCCGACTTCAATCAGGATGGTGACCTGGATATTTTCCTGGCGGGATTAAAGGGCGGGGTAAAACTATTGCGAAACGACGGCGGCAATATGAACCATCACCTGAAGGTCAGGCTCAGGGGAATCCGGACCGGCAGCGGTAAAAACAACCATTATGGAATCGGGGCAAAGATTGAACTCAGAGCTGGTAATCACTACCAGATGCAGGTGGTAACCAGCCCCAACATCTATTTTGGCCTTGGCCAGCGCTCGGATGTGGATGTGGTGCGAATTCTCTGGACCAACGGAACCCCGCAAAATATTTACACCCCGGGCATAGAGCAGGAGCTTATGGAGGAGCAACAGCTCAAGGGCTCATGTCCCTTCCTCTACACCTGGGATGGAGAGGAATATACCTTTGTTAAGGATGTGATGTGGCGCAGCGCCCTGGGAATGCCCATGGGAATCATGGGCAAGGAACAGTCCTATGCCTTTGCCGATGCCTCGGAGGATTACCATCGGATTCCGGGCAATCTGCTGAAGGAGAAGGATGGAAAATACGATATTCAATTCACCGAGGAACTCTGGGAAACCATCTACCTTGACCAGGTACAACTCCTGGCGGTGGACCATCCGGCAGATTGTGAAATTTATGTGGATGAAAAATTCGTCCCTCCCCCCTATCCTCCCCTTAAAATTCATGCCATTTCAGAAAAAATCGCCCCTGTGTCCATTACTGATGGCGCCGGAAACGATTTGATGGAGCTACTCCTGGAGCAGGACGATCGCTACATCCCCCTTCCGGTGAAGCAACGATACCAGGGCCTCACCGAGACCAGTACCCTGGTGATTGATCCGGGCAAGGCCACAAGCTCCGGAAATCTGACCCTTTACCTCAACGGATGGATCTTCCCCACCGATGCCAGCATCAACCTGGCACTTTCCCAGGGAGACAATGAGCGGGCCATGGCCCCCTCTCTGCAGGTAATCAACGGGAAAGGGCAGTGGGAAACTGTGATCGACAACATTGGTTTCCCCCAGGGGAAAAATAAGACGGTGATCGTTCCCCTGGAAGGTATATTCCTTTCGGACGACCACCGCATAAGGATCAGAACCAATATGGCGATTCACTGGGACCAGGTATTTTTTGCCAGGCCCTCGGATCAGATTCCCGTGAAGCTCAGTCGCCTGAATCCATCTGAAGCCGACCACCATTACAGGGGCTTCTCCCGAATGTTCAGAAAAGACCAGGGAAATGGACCGCACTGGTTCGACTATTCCACAACAAGTACTGCCCCCAAATGGCGTGATCTCAATGGATTTTACACCCGCTACGGGGATGTGAAGGAACTCCTGCTTGCTTCCGACAATATGTACATCATTGCCAATGCCGGGGATGAAACCAGCATATCCTTTAATGCAGCCGATGCAGGTGAATTACCTGAGGGATGGAAGCGTGACTTCCTGCTCTATTCTGTGGGCTGGGTAAAGGATGGTGACATGAACACTGCAGAGGGGAATCGCGTAAAGCCCCTTCCCTTCCACGGCATGAGCGCTTATCCATACGCGGATCCGGACGCCTATCCACTGACTCCGAAACTGGAGAGCTACCATAAAAAGTACAATACCAGGGAGGTAAGCGACCGGGCCTTCAGCCGGGCTATTTATGAGATGCAATGATTTATTATGCCGCTGATGGCAGTAGAATAATTCTTATACACATAATAACTAATAGCCATGAACCGCTCTAAACTTCATCTGACTCTCTTTCTCATTTTTACTTCAATGATTCCTTACTCCTGCAATAAGGATGAGGAGTATGATGTGGATATATACGACTATCCCGATAAAGGTTTCTATGGGTCAAATATTTTGAACGACAAAGACACAGTGTTTTTAGCTGATACGGATGCTGAGTTTGGGATCTATAGGTATCATAGTATGAAGGCGATTTTGCCAAACAAAACATCAAAGCTTAGGGTAACTATTGAAGGCAAAAGAGTCCGCATTTATCAGAATCAAGGGTAGTTTAAAAATGCTGATCCTAATAGATATGATAATTATACTTTCCAAGCTGAGGGTCAGATTACAGCAGATTTAAAAATCCTCTTTTGCTGTAGAGGCCCCGCTACGATAAAGATTTATGAAAATGATTCTGAGTCACCTACAAGAATCAAGAACATCACCCTTGAATGAAAGAAAAAGTGGATAATACACTATAACCGACCGTGACCCATTTTACGCGCTTTGCAAAAGGGTAAAGCCCAGGCCACGCTAAGGCGGCTTAATTCCACTCTTATGTGTTTGTTTTGTATTATTCTGGATTAAATTTGGGCTTGGAAAAAGTAATATCATTTGATTGATTCAAGGAATATAGATGAGCAGAAAAGCGACCATTATATTATTGACCGGAATTTTCTTATTAAATCTGTCCTGTACCCGGAAGGAAGGGGGATTCACCGATGTGACCACTGAGGCTGGCATTGATTTTTTGCTCAACTTCGGGGATTATACCTACGAGAACATCATGGAAAGCAGCGGATCAGGAATTACCATTTTCGATTACGACGATGATGGATTTATGGACCTCTACATGATGAATGGCACCTGGCTGGAAGGGATCTCCGACGAGGAAGGACGGGTTTTTGAAAATACCCCCAACAGGCTTTACCACAACCTGGGAAATGGGAGCTTCGAGGAAGTGAGCGAAAGCGCCGGGGTGGATGACCGGAACTGGAGCATGGCTGCCGGGGCAGTGGATTACGACGGGGACGGGGATCAGGATCTCTACCTGCTTAACTATGGCCCCAATGTTTTTTATCGCAACAATGGGAATGGCACCTTCACGGATATTACTGAAGAACTCGGACTGGCCGGTCCCGATTCCCTCAACGGCTTTCCCACCTGGAGTGTGGGTGTTTCCTTTCTGGACTACAATGAAGACGGGCTGCTGGATGCCTATGTGGGGAATTTCCTGGCCTTCGACCCTGCCTATGTTTCCTCCACCTTGCCCGATATGATGCCCCACCCTTCCGAGTACATGGGACAGGCTTCACTACTATATGAACAACAGGCCGACGGTACCTTTCTGGAAGTCACACAAAAGGCCGGGCTTTACTACCCGGACTCGAAATGCATGGGTCTTACTGTTTATGATTATGACCTGGATGGGGATCCGGATATTTTCCAGGGGAATGATCACCAGGCCAACTTTATGTTCCGCAACGATGGCGGAGTTTTCAGCGACGTGGGGATAAAAATCGGGGTGGCTGTGAACAGCCAGGGTCTGACCACCGGATCCATGCATGGTGCCATTGGTGATGTGGATGGAGATGGCTTTACCGACCTGCTGGTTCCCGATTTGCGTTATGGCGCCCTTTACAGGAACCTTGGGAATGCCACCTTCCAGGATATCACCGAACAAAGCGGAATTGCAAATGCCTTTTCCGGCAAGGGTCAGTGGGCCTCTGCCCTCTTTGATTATGACAGGGATGGCGATCCGGATATCTTTTCAGCCAATGGTACAGCCGAGGAACTCATCCTTCAATACCCCCTGCTTTTGGAAAACGATGGTAAAGGAAATTTCAGGGATGTGGGTCGTGAATTAAATCTCTATTTCGGAAAGAAGCGTTCGGGAAGGGCTGCGGCCACATGGGATTATGACAACGATGGAGACCTGGATGTGATTGTCTCCCATGTGGATCTGGAAGCCTCTGCCGTCCTCCTAAGAAATGATTGCACCAACAAAAATTCCTGGCTGGGCATCCGGCTGGAGGGAAGGGACGGACCTGCACCTGCCATTGGAGCACGGGTTCTTATCCACCAGGATACTCAGTCCCACACACATGTAAACCAGTGGAGCACTACCTACCTGAGTAACAGCGACCCCCGCCTATATGTGGGCCTCGGTCAGAATGGGCAGGTGGACAGTATTGAAGTATTCTGGATGGACGGAAGCCATGACATTTTTCCGGGACCGGAGAGCAATCAGTATATTTGCCTCAAACAAGGAAGCAAAGAGCACTGACTACCGGAAAGAATATTGAAAAAATTCAGTTATTTTCAATGGATAAATAATAAGCATTGAACAAACAAGACAAAATGGATAATTATCAACATATCAGCCAGGTGGTGGACTTAACCCACCCGGAAAAAAATGTCATTTATAACATGAGCCACGAAGAAGCGGTGGACATTGTCCGCTGGGGAGATGCAGAGAAGGTCCGCAGCATCGATGGTCAGTTTTCACTGGTTTCGGTGGAAGGCAAAAGCGTCCACATGGCCCGCTC
Organism: uncultured Bacteroidota bacterium; assembly: GCA_963713725.1. Classification (GTDB taxonomy): domain Bacteria; phylum Bacteroidota; class Bacteroidia; order Bacteroidales. Next base: position 234,168 of record CAVQMZ010000005.1, on the reverse strand, counting down.
CATCGGTCGACCTATACGTTACTTCATTGCAAAACTTGCAGCAGGACCCTGCCTGGTTGTTGGAGAAAGAATTGATGCCATCCATGATTACCTCAAAACCCAGGGACTGGATGACCAGTTTCATCCTTCCTATACCCGCATGGCTCCGGCCCATTACATCACTAAAATTGAATTACTGGGCTGCCCGGATCCCAACCCGGTCTATGAGAGGTTTTTCAACCCTCAGCGGAACAGCCTGAAAGGTTCAGACCCGGAGGAGATTGGGCAACGTTACATGGAGACCCTCTATGCCGAAATAAAAAAATGGCTGCAAAGCAAGGCAAAAGAAGGCCCGGTGGGCGTCAGCTTCTCGGCCGGAATCGACAGCGGTTCGGTTTTTCTGCTTACTTACCATGCCCTGAGAGAGCTGGGAGAGAGTCCCTCCCGCCTGAAGGCTTTTACCCTGAGTGTGGACGGAGGTGGCGAGGACCTGTTGCAGGCCCGCACCTTCCTGGAGTCGGTGGGACTGGAGCTCTTTCTTGAGCCCATTGAACTGGAAGCCTCACAGCTGGACTGGAAAAAGAGCATTAAGGTAGTGGAAGACTACAAGCCCCTGGACATCCAGTCGGCTACCATGAACCTGGCCCTGCTGGAAGGCATTCGTTCCCGTTACCCGGAGTGGAAATATATGCTGGATGGCGACGGAGGTGATGAAAACCTGAAGGATTATCCCATCGAGGAAAATCCCGAACTGACCATTCGCAGCGTGCTGAACAACCTCATGCTTTACCATGAAGGCTGGGGTGTGGACCGCATGAAGCACTCCCTTACCTACAGCGGGGGTATGAGTCGTGGATTTATGAGAACCTACGCCCCTGCCGATACCCTGGGATTTGAGACCCTGAGTCCCTATACCCTGCCCAACGTGATCGAAATTGCCGAAGGGGTTCCTTTCATCGATATGACAGACTGGGACCATGAGAAACTTTACAGCCTGAAAGGTGATCTGGTTCGCCTGGGTATCAAAGCCGTCACAGGCATTGATATGCCGGTCTACCCCAAAAGAAGATTCCAGCACGGAGCTGCATCAGGCAAGACCTTTGTAGAGCATTTCCCTGGAGCAGACCTGGTTTACAGGAAGGAGTTCCAGCGCTTATATGAATAAGCTTGAACCACAGGAAATCAATGATCAGTGGATCAGGGAATTAAGGAGCCATAAGAATCCGATCGATCCCCTTCGTCCCTATGCCTTTCTGGCAGAAGAAGAGATCAGTGCCAATGGACTGGTGGAAAAGGTGAACACCATCTTCCTGACCAATATGGAATGCCGTTTCACCTGCCTCATGTGCGACCTATGGAAAAATACCACAGACCGGAGCACAGTGGCGGGAGCCATCCCGGAACAGATTCAGTGGGCCCTGGAGCAACTGCCTCCGGCCACAGTATTATTAAACTGTACAATGGGGCAAACTTCTTCGACCCGCGCTCTCTTCCCCTGTCCGACTATAAAAAGATTGCCTCCCTGGTGGAGCCCTTCGAAAGTGTCATCGTGGAGAATCATCCCAATCTGAGCGGAGAAAGGATACTGGAGTTTTCTTCCATGATTAAACCCACACTGGAGGTGGCCATGGGCCTGGAAAGCATCCATCCCGGGGGATTGGAACAATTGAATAAAAAGATGATTCCTGAAGATTTTCGCCGGGCTGCTGGCTTTCTAAAAGAGAAGGGGATTGAATCAAGGGCCTTCGTTTTGCTTCGCCCGCCCTTCCTTTCGGAAAATGAAGGTATTTACTGGGCACTGGAGACCATTAAATATGCCTTCGATTCGGGATACGGAATCCTGCACCGTGATCCCCACCCGGGCAGGTAACGGAGCCATGGATCAGCTTCTTGCCAATGGACATTTCCATCCACCCGGAATAAGATCCCTGGAGATGGTACAGGAAGAGGGCATTAAACTGGGAAAAGGAAGGGTCTTCGCTGACACCTGGGATCTGCATCTTTTCTCATAATGTGGGTTTTGCTTTGAAGCCCGAAAAGACCGCATCGAAGAGATGAATCTGAGCCAGAAGGTCTCTGCACCAATTACCTGTAGCTGCGGGCGAAAAGTATAAAATACCGAGCCTATTTCTGAAAAACATCCGGATACTTCCTAATAAAATAAGTCGAAGTGCAGCTCCAGGCGTGACAATAACTATTTATCGGGATCAGCGGACCGAAAAAAAACAATTCCCATATATCTCAAAATCATTTGTTTTGTTTTTACCACGAACATAAACGACATAATCACCTTTGCTGTCTGCAGTATAGAAAGAGAAGCTTGTTTTTTGGTCAACAGATAACTGGATATCCGGATTCCAGTATAATAGGTTTCTTCTATCAGGTATTCTTGAATCATAAGAGTGTTCACTATAAGCATAAGCGAATTCATCTGAATATAGCTCATAAGTGAAAAACATGCTATTCTTATTCAAATCAATTCCGGCAAAATCCTTGTTCTTTGAATAGATACTTACCAATCCGTCGTACATCGAATTGCCTAACATATATCCCTTATCAATTACCTCAATCCTTTCAATTTTGTGCAGCGGTATTTTTAAAAGGCCTTCGTCATTATTTACAGGTATATTATCCAGTAAGATCAGTGGAGGATAATTTGAAAAGTTTGTTCTGCTTGCGTTCTTTAACAATGGTTTCCCATTGTTATAGATTACTAAGATTTCAGATACAATTTCAATAAAAAATTCCTCAATATTCGGTAGTTCAATATATTTACTTGTAAAGTATGTTTTCTTATTGCTTCCATAAAACACAATTGGCTTTTTAGGCCTGGTATGCAAATTGCTTGCTGTATCTTTATAGGATAAATATTTTTCGCTTAGTTGCTGATTTATAACCATTTCCTGAATAAGTTGTTTTTCTTCTTCATTAAGTCTAAATGGTATATAAGGCAGTGATACAGGATTGTTACAATAGTCATTATCAATCAAAATTTCTGATGCTTGTGCATCTGGAGTTTCAGTTTGAATAAAGAAATCATATGTCCCATACAATTCAGAAAGTGAAAAGACAAAACGACCCTTATCATTTGTCCGATAAACAGAAAAGTATTCTCCGTTTAAAGGTTCTGATAAACTTACCAAAACGCTTACCTTAGGGGTAATCATTGCTTTATCAATAATTTTCCCTGAAACAGTAATACCTCTTATTTCAGGTAAATATTCAATATCAAATATTTTACTTTTGCCTCTTACTGAATCAGGTTTAAAATACAGGAAAGAGGTATCAATCAATCCGTTTTTTGCTACTGATACACAATATTTATCACTGTTAATTAAATTTTTATCAGAGAGGGAAAGTTCGACAGTGGCTTTTTCTCCGGGTTCATATTCATTTTTATCCATGGTGCATTTAACACCATTTATTACATCCTTTTGTTGTATCCGGTCCAATGAAGATTCCGGAGGATATGATGTTTCCGGAGGACCAGCATCTATTTCAGATTCAAATGGATTAACAATTTTAATAAGCAAATATTCATAATCACTTGCTGAAAAATTCCGCATCCATTTTGTATATGCGCGTAAGTAATAATTACCTGAAAGAAGATTGTCAGGAATTCTCAGAAAGCCTGATGATCCTGATATATCCATTTTCAGTTTTGACTGGGTCAATTTGCCCCCATTCCATTTAAGTAATTCAACATATAATACATTGCTCCAGGAGGAAGAATTCATTTCCTCTATACAGGAATACTCAGCAGTAAAGTGTATTTTTTCGCTTACACAATATATGCTTCGGTCTGTGAAAAGCCTGATCATCTCACCCGATTCAGAAAGCGTAAGGGAATCTGCCATCCCACCTTGTTCCATCGGGTACATTGTGGTCGAGTTGACCAGAAAGAGGAAGGCAAAAAACAGAAAGACAATTCTCACAGACATGGCTTTAATATTGCGTTTATTTGGACTGTTAAGTGAGTCTTGAATTATTATTTATTCAGATTAATCCCAAAATTCAGGTTTTTGAATGTCCCCCCGAACAAGTCTGCAATCTATGCATTGCGGTTTGAGTTGAAAGGAGTATGAATAGCGTTGTTCCTCAGTAATATAAATTGGCGGTTCAGGAAGAATATTAGAATAATAGTCCAACATAGAATACATAAAGCTTTTGAGCTCTTCCTTATCTGTTAATTCCGAATAAAAACCGGCAAGTTCACAGGGAGGCGGCTCTTCTCTTATTTTATGAAAAGGATTTTTTAAGAACAAATGTTTGACCGTAGAGGAAGCAACCCAGAAAAAACCCAGCACCTGCTCATCACTGTTGTCTGTATTATAAATATTCGAATTGGGCTGATTGGGCTGAGTTGCGTAGATTCCACCGGATTCATTTAATTCCGACTCTTTTTGATGCCAATAATCATATGCATCTTCATTTAGTGCATATTGTTTAATGGTTGCACTGTAATTGATAATCATCCTTTGTGAAGTGCTTGATATGAAATAAAGAGGGATTTTTATTCTGCTGTTATTTGATAAATTAATGGTTGATGAAGTATATAATTCATTAATATCTTCAGTATCCCAGCAATAAAATAAGCTATCCGAGGGATATACAAATAAATCTATAGTCTCTCCGTCATAAATACCCAACATCCTGAATTGAGCGTGAATCTCCCAGGTCTCCTCCATTTTCCAGCGATAATATCTTGAGGCACTATCCGGGGCATCCAAATCAACATAAAACTGAAGTCCTAAGAAGGTTTCGCTGTTGGTAAAAGTAGAATAGTGATTTTCTTCAATACAGTAAAAGTTGTCCACCGGTGGAGTTTCTAACAAACTCTGGTAGCCAGATTCATACGTATCACCCGATGGCGTACTAAATTCGAGTTTATATTGTGTATTGTAGTTAAGAAGTGCGTCATCAATAATTGCCACGTATTTTCCTTGTGATTCTTCAAGAAAAACAAACTCATTACCGGAATCATCCAGAACTTTCACAATGCAGTTTTTCACGGGCAGATATTCTGCCTCAGATATGGCTGAAGATCTTGAAATGATTATCTCCTGTGTTTCGCGACCTTTAAGTATACTTCCATCAACAACCAACAGTCCATCTTCTCCTTGAATATGAGGTTCAAAGGGACTAATACAACTCGTTGTAAGCAAACCAAGACCCACTAATAAAATAATGAGCCGGGGCCAGTATCCTGCTGCAGAGACGATTTTCATATTAATCATTCAAATAGTTACCGAATTTGTAATTCCATGAAAGTGTTAATATGGGAATGGCAAAGATTGAAAGCTTTTGCCCTTGCACTTTCCCGTTTTCAGACTCAAAATATACCGAATATGCATTTTCGCGTCCTAAAGCATTATACAAATTAAGTGTCCAGAAACTATGGATTATTTTCTTTCTATACAGGCTACCTTCCAGATTTACAGATAAATCCAGTCTTATATAATCGGGTATCCGATATTCATTTCTTTTCGAAAAATTCAATAGCTCCTGTTCCTCTGAATAATATACAGAAACCGGATAAGTAATTGGACGTCCGCTGGTATAAACAAAATTGGAAGAAAGGCTTAAACGACGATTAACCCTGTAGTTAAATATCACGTTTAAACTATGTGGCCGGTCATAATTAGATGGATATTTTAAACCATAATTTATTTGATTTTCTTTCTCTTCGCCATCAACCTTGATAAGAGAGCGTGAATAGGCATAGGAAACCCATCCGGTGGTTTTCCCGATATTCTTGCTGATCATGAACTCTATACCATTTACATTCTGTTCTCCCTGTAATATTTTTGTTTCTATAGGATAAGGTGATGTGAAATCGATACCGTCTTTATACTCAACCTGGTTGTTTATCCATTTATGATATAATTCCAAAGAAGCTTTAATCCCCCCGTAACTAAAATTCTGATAATAACCCACGGAAATTTGATCTAAAACAGGCGGGGAAATATGATAATCACAGAGTTTCCAGGTATCATCGGGAGAAATTGCAATCGTATTGCTCAACATGAAAATATACTGATACAATCTGTTGTATGAAGCTTTCACAGAGTTATTTCTTCCTAAAATATAACTAAGAGCAATCCTGTATTCAGGTCCTGAATAAGATTTAACTAATTCTCCTTTTTCATATACCTGCGTCTCTTTAATGTTATCAAGGGTTCTTATGTCTTCAGAATAATACTTATTAATTTCTGCCGGACCATACTGATTAAAAAAGCTATATCTGAGGCCGCCCATAAGCTTCAGATTATTAAATAATGTAAACTCATCAGAAAGGTAAACTGCAGTTTCCAGCCCTGTTTCTTCCCCAAAAATTACAGGGATTCTGATTGATTCTTCACCAAAAGGAGTAATATTACCCCGATTCAGATCATAAAAGATTAAACTGGTTCCAAATTCAAATTGGTGATTAAAACGAGTGATCACGGAAAAGTCAGCTCTGGTTTCATAATGATCTATCCCATAATCTTGCATATAAGCTGTTGACAGGCTGGTTTTATTGATATTTTCAAAAGAATAATTACTGTATATCATTGAAAAATCAGCACTTACTGAAGAAGAAAACAAATGTTTCCAGATTAATGAAGAACCTAAGTTTGAATATTCATAGTCATTTATAGCGGACAATGAAAATCTGTCACTGCTAATATAGCCAAAGGCCTTGAGCAGGTTTTTGTCGTTAATTTCAGCATTAACAGCAAAAGTCCCGTCGTAAAAAGAAGCGCTGCTTTTACTAATGTCGTTGTTTTTTATTCTTTTCAGAATCCAATCTGAGTATGAACTGCGCCAGCTGCCTACAATTGAGACTTTATCCTTAATTATTGGTGCTTCAAGGGAGAAATGAGCTGTTATAGGACTTATACCCCCCTGACTGAAGAATTTTTTCTTGCTTCCCTGCCTGGTTGTTATATCGAAAATTGAAGCTAATCTGCCTCCATAACTTGCAGGGATATTGCTTTTATATAGTGTGAAGTCATTAATTATATCCGGATTAAATGAAGTAAAGAATCCGAATAAGTGGGATGTATTATAAACGGGCACTTTATTTATATAAAACATATTCTGATCTGATGAACTGCCTCTGACATTAAATCCCGATGTACCTTCACCAACATTCAGCACACCGGGTAACAATTGAGCTATCTTCAGAATATCTTTCTCCCCAAATACAACCGGAATTTCTTTCATTGTTTTGGCTGAAATTCTTTCGTAGCCCATTTGCATTCCTTTTACGTTATCATAACGGTTGGCAGTAATCTTAACCTCATTGATTTCAATGAGTTCATTTCTCATTTTAATAGTGATATGGTCACCTGAATATACCTGAAGATAGTACTCCTGCTGCTTCATGGATATATAGTTGAATACGGCTTTATATTTTCCCGGGGCCAGTACCAATTGAAATCTGCCGTCTATATCGGAAGCAGTTCCAATCTCCAGTTCTTCAATATAAATGGTGGCTCCAATCAGAGGTTCTGAATTCGATTCATCAATTATTTCCCCATTAATAATGCACCCTGAACCATTGGCAACCTTCTGTTTGTCCCCTATCTCTAATACTTGAATCGAAGCAATCATTTTACCCTCAAGATATTTTCTCTCAGTATCTGAAATATTGATTAAGCTATCGACATTGGCTGAGATTGGCCGGGATACCTGGTATTGGGGCAATTCACTTACAATTTGCTCAACCGGATAGATGTATATGCAGTTGCCTTCTAAGAAAAAGCATAAGCCTGCTTTCTTTAAAGGATCATCCAGAATATTGCCAAGCAGCACATTTGTACCTGAAAAGCTTATCTCAACGTCTTTAACCCAATCTTGCAGAAAATAAAATTTAAACGGTGCGATATTTTCAATTTCCTCAACAAAGTCAACAAACCTGCTATTAGCGAAACTGCCAGAGACAACTAAATCGTCAAATTGCTGCCCTATACTTGCTACGAAGATACTAAGGCCTATACAGGTGACGCCTATTTTTTTGATCATATTTGCTTATTACCCAAAAGGGGCTGGCTGGCTGGTTTATAGCATTGAATTACAATAGCTTATTAGCTCTATAATGTCGCTATCGCTACTTTTAGCGACCTTTATTCCATTAGCTTTAATATACTTTCTTATCTCGCTTTTGATTTCCCCGGGGAATAAATTAGCGAAGGACCTGTTATCTCTATATCTCACATATTCATCATTCAGCAGAAGAAAAGTCTTTTTTCGGCTATCAGAGAATTCATACGAATTGTAATTTGTTTTGTGATCAGAATCAGATCTTAATTTATACCAGTAATACAGGCACCTCAATTTTTCAGAATCAAAAATCACCTGATAAAATTGCTGATCATTTTGGAAAGTCTGTTTTGTAAAAAATTTATCGCCGATACTGAATGATGAAATAAAATCGTGGGGAGGAATTATCCATGCAATTGAATTATGATGAGTGATATAGAGGACTAACTGCTGCTCATAAATATCATAATTTATTTCAACACCTTTGTATTTCCTTTCCCTGAATACCAAGGTTCCTTTGGAAAATTTGCTTTCAACCAGGAATGGGTGGCCGATTTCTTCCCGGTATCTGTCCCCATAAAATACACCATTTACCAATACCTGATCAAAACCATATTCGTTCAGAACAGATTGATATATTTCATTGTAATTATCTGCATTTATATTAGAAGATTGTTCCTGAGCGTATGCAGAATAATAAAGTTGGAATACAAGTAAAGAAGCAACTAATCGGTATTTCATGATATGCTGAGCTCTTTCCTTCTTATAAGCAGAGAAGTAAATATAATCTTTTATGATATGTCTTTTTTAAATACTATTGATTAGTTCGAGTCATATTAACAGACTGCCAGTAATGATAGTTATATGAAGAGAGATTGTAACAGAAGCACCTCTTTTATTACATCTGCACCATAATTCGCAGGTGAAATTCTTCTCACATGCTGGCTCTTTTGCTATATTTATCCCTTCTAAATAATGGATTAGCTACATTATGAAACTACTACACCTGATTTTCATTTCCACATCACTCCTGCTTGTTGCATGCCAGTCAGGCAATGATAAGGGAAGCAAAGGCAAACAGGCTGCGGGATTTGTTCCAGAGGCCAGTGGAGATTTTTTCCAGAAGGTATCACCCCAGACCGGTGTGGATTTTAAACACAGCATTGGCGATGAGCACCTTGATAACCTGGTGGAGACCGTAGGTGGAGGCGCTGCTTTCCTGGATTATGATCAGGATGGCTATATGGACCTGTACATGACAAATGGTTCATTTACGGATAAACTCAGCGAGGGAGAGGTGCCGGAAGGAAAGCAGGTAAACCGCCTGTACCGGAATCTGCAAAACGGGACCTTCGAGGATGTGAGTGAGAAGGCCGGCGTGGACCATGGTGGTTATGGCATGGGGCTAACCATAGGAGATATGGATAACGACGGATTCCCGGACATCTTCATTACCTGCCATGGGCCCAATGTTCTCCTGCATAACAATGGGGATGGGACCTTCAGCGACATCAGTGAAAGTGCAGGTATAGAGGGGAATGAATGCAGCGTGGGTGCAGTCTGGCTGGACTATGACAATGATTCCTACCTGGATCTGTACGTGGGTAATTATATTAAATACGATCCGGAGTATGGCTATTTCTATGCCCCGGACGGATTCCCGGGGCCCATGGCTTATGATGGGCAGCAGGATCGCCTCTACCACAACCTGGGGGATGGAAGCTTTGAGGATGTGACCGAAGCCATGGGTCTTATTAATCCCGACGGACGTGCCATGGGTGTGGGTGCAGCTGATTTTGACGATGATGGCTACATTGATATTTTTGTAGCCAACGACCATATGGTGAATAACATTTATCATAACAACCAGGGTCAGGGCTTCAGTGATCACGGAACCCGGACCGGGATGGCCTTTAACCAGGCAGGTGAAGCCACCATCTCCATGTCGGTAGATTTTGCTGACTATAATAACGACGGACTGATTGATGTATTTATGTCTGATGATACCTACTGCTCTCTATACCAGAATCAGGGAGGTGGGGTTTTTACCGACATGGCCTATCCTTCGGGAATCTCCATAGCAGCCGGTCAGTTTGTAGGCTGGTCATCCTCCTTCTTCGATTATGACAACGACGGAGATGTGGATATTTTTAAGGCAAACGGGGAACTGAAGCACCTTTATGGCCAGGAAGATCAGGTATTTGAAAACCTGGATGGAGAAAAATTCAGGGATGCCTCCGACGACCTGGGAGCCTACTTCTCAGAGGAGCTGGTGGGCCGAGGTGCCTGTTTTGGAGACTATGACAATGATGGCGATCTGGATGGATATATCGTAAACCTGGACGACCACGGTGTTCTCCTGCGCAACAACAAGGGGAATGAGCAAAACTGGATATCCTTTCTGCTGGTGGGCAATGAAAGCAACCGGGATGCCATCGGAGCCACCGTGCGCATAAGCACCATGGGTAAGCAACAACTGGCCGTCAGGAGAAGCACCACAGGTTACCTTTCACAAAACGATCCGCGCATACATTTTGGACTTGCCGATGCCTCAGAGGTGGAATCAGTTGAGATTAAATGGCCATCGGGCAAGGTCCAGAAACTTGAGAATCTTCCTGCTAATCAAATTTTAACGATAAACGAGGAATGAACAGGGCAGTGATCAAAGTATACCTTAGCGCTGTGGTGGTGGGACTCCTGTCTCTTTCCTGCAGCAGAAACTCCTTCGAGGGCAGGGTAATTGCCGTTGAATATCCCGGTAATACCGTTGAATCGTCCGAGGGAGCTTCCCTGCTTGCCTTTGATCCCGACAGGCCCAATAAAAAAGTCACCTATATCAGCAGAGACTTTGAAAGTGCCAGCTCCCCTGCCCTTTCACATGATTCCCGCTTCCTTTTTTTCCAGGGAAAAAAGGAGAAGGATGATAATTGGCAGATCTGGATGATGGACCTGCGTAAAAATAAGACCCGACTGATTACCGACCTGCCGGAAAACTGCATCAACCCCGCACCCGCTGCCTGACGGGAGTGTGATTTTCAGCAGGGATATTTCTGCGAATCGCAGGGAATACAATGCGCTTTACCGCTGTGAAAGAGATGGATCGATCTCCGCAGACTTACCTTTAACCAGGGAAAAAATATACAGGCCAAGCGTTCTGGGAGAAGGAAGGGTACTTTTCAGCAGCAGTCAGGTTTACCCATCCCTGTCTCCACCCGATCTGATGATTATGCGACCAGATGGCACCAAAGCAGAAATTTACCACAGGGGAACTTCAGTGAACTACCCCGTTTCAGGCGGACAGGAGTCTGCCGAGGGCTATATCTACTTTGTGAACAATAAGGGTGATCTGATGAGGGTTCTACACCGACGCCCACTACATACCGCTGAGCTAATTCATGGAGATTTAGGAGGAAGTTTTGCAGCAGCATCACCCCTGGCAGGAAGTGAATGCCTGGTCTCATGGCAAGCCACAGCCGGAAGCCCCTATGGCATTTATAAGATAGATGCTGCAGCAAAGGGAGAACCTGTACTGCTCCGTGAGAGAAAAAAATCATCTGAGCTCTCCCGTTCTGGTCAGGGCCCTTGATGAACGCCCCAGGATTCTCCCCACAAATGTGGTACAGGCCAAAAAAACCGGGCTCTTGATGTCCCAGGATATCAACCACTCCATGTTGCCTGTAAACCGGACAGCGGGTGACGATAGTATCGCGACCCATATCCGCATCCTGTCCATCGAAGGTGAGATTGCTGTGGTGGAAGCAAAGGAAGACGGATCGGTTTACCTGGAGATAGATGCAGACAGGCCTGTAAGATTTGAGACTTTAAACAGCCAGGGCAAGGTGGTCAGGGGACCCTCAGACTGGATCTATCTTCGTCCCAATGAGCGGCGTGCCTGCGTGGGATGCCATGCAGATCCCGAGCTGGCGCCCAGAAATATCCAGCCCCGGGCCGTAAAAAATATGCCGGTAGTTGTTGACTGAAAAGAAGAAGTGATGAGAGTTATTAATACGCATACTCGTTTATGGAGCCGTGGCACTGGTCATCGCTTTCGGATTGATCATCGGGAAAAAGGCCGCCAGGGCACATGTGAACTATATGACCGCAGTGGATGATCATCCCATTACCTGCTGGACCTGCCATGTATATACCCAGCAGGATAACATCATTGCCAGAGTGCTGCACGAGACCTATATTTCTCCCTATAAGCTGAGCATCTCAGATGACGGCGAAAAGCTTTTTGTGGTGGGCCAGGAATCCAACCAGATAGTTGTGGTGAATCCCAGGGAGGAAAAGGTAGTGGAAAAGATCTCTGTGGGTGAAAGGCCACACACTGTAAGCCTTTCCCGGGACGGAGCCTATGCCTATGTGAGCAATCAGTGGGCCGACAATATATACAGGATTGATCTGGATCTGATGGAGGTGATAGATACCCTCTCGGGCGGATCGGGGCCGGCCGACATGGTGATCAGTCCCGACGGGAAGTATCTCTACTGTGTCAACTCCTATTCTTCAGACATTTCAGTCTTTGACCTGGAGACTGACGGAGAAAAAAGAAGATTAAAAGCCGGTAATAATCCGGTTTCCATTGCCATGGTCCCCGACGGAAGCGAGGTTTATGTATCCAGCCGCAGGTCGGTTCCAGTGGATCACATGACCTCACCTATGACCGAAATGACTGTGGCGGATACAAAGTATCAGCGGGTAACAAAGCGCCTGAGGTGGAAGGATGCCTACATCATGGAAAATGTGAATGTGACCCCATCGGGCGACATGGCCATCTCAACCCTTATCAGGCCCAAGAACCTGATTCCTGCCGTCCAGATCGAAAGAGGATGGATGATGACCCATGGCATAGGGATTGTGGAACGCAGGGAGAATGGCCGGATGATACAACTTCTGCTGGATGAACCCAATGCCTATTTTCCTGATCCCTTCGACATCGTAATCTCTCCCGATGGCAAAAGAGCCTATGTGTCCCATTCAGGAGTAAATACCATCACCGTCATCGACCTGGATGAAATCCGCCTTCTGCTTGGAGACCCTGAGCGACGAGCAGCTGGAAGACTACGCCAACCACCTGGGAATCAGCAGCAGCTATGTTGTTGCCAGGATAGCGGTGGGAGCCAATCCCAAGGGCATGGTGCTTTCACCCGATGGTTCAACCCTTTATGTGGCCGAGCGCCTGGATGACCGTGTTGCTGTTGTCAATACTCAGAGTCTTCTTAAAGAGGGAAGTATAGACCTGGAGGGTCCCAGGCGCAAAACTGTGGCCCGGAACGGCCGCCAGCTTTTCCATAATTCCGGTCACACCTTTCAGAATCAGTATGCCTGCTACACCTGTCACCCCGACTCCCATGAAGACGGGCTGGTTTATAACATGGCCGGAAAAGACATGGGACGGAACCTGGCCAATGTTCAGACGCTCAGGGATATTGGGAATATACCACCCTACAAATGGAACGGAAAAAACCAGACCATCTATAAGCAGGATGGCATGCGCTTTTCAACCATCCTTACCCGTACCGAGGCCTTCAGTCACAAGGACCTGGATTACCTGGTGGCCTTCATTGAGACTGATATAAAAAATCCCCCCAACCTCAGGTACAATCCGGATGGAGAACTGAGCGCTGCCCAGCAAAGGGGCAAGGAGATTTTCTATCGCGACTTTGATAATTTCGGAAATGAGATTCCAGTGGATAACCGCTGCTATACCTGCCACCCCCCACCCTATTTCACCGACCTGCAAATGAGGGATGTGGGAACCCTGGCCGATGAAGATGATCCCATGCTCTTTGATACACCCCAGCTGAACAATGTTTACGAATCGGCCCCCTACCTGCATGATGGGAAGGCGGCCACACTGGAGGAGATCTGGACCAAATTTAATGATCACGATGAACACGGGGTTGCCAACGACATGGCAAAGACTCAGCTTAATGACCTTGTGGAATATCTGAAATCCATTCGTGATGCAAGCTATTACGAGGAAGATGATGTTTACCAGGCCTCATGCAGCAAAAAAAAGTAAGAAAAAATGAAAAAATTATTGATCATCACCGGACTGTGTATATTTTTCTCCCTTACACTTAGTGCATCTGAACCAGAGGTAAAAAGCAGCATGCCGGAATATGGAAACTGGGAGACCTTTACCACCAAAGACGGGCTTCCTGCCAATAAGATTTTTTGTGTAAGGGCCGATGGAGACCGGGTCTGGATTGGCACCAGTCATGGCCTTGTGCTCTATGAAAACGAAGAATTTAAGACCTATACCATGGAAGACGGACTGGCACATCCGGGTGTACTGGCCATTGATGTCAGTGAGCTCACCGGTGACGTGTGGATTGGAACCCTGGGTGGACTGAACCGCTTTTCCGGAGGAGAATTTGAAACCTTCACCCAGCTAAACAGTGGTCTGGCCAATGATGTAATCTATTCAGTTACCTGCGATGGCAAGGATGTATGGTGTGCCACCGGTGGCGGGGCTGGCCACTATGATGTATACTCAGAAGAGTGGGAGATCTTCACCGAGCAAAATGCCCCCATGCATGAGCCCTGGACCTACAGTGTTTGCGCAGGAGACGATAAGATCTTTATTGCAGCCTGGGGAGGTGGGATCATTGAATATAAGAAAGACAGCAAAACTTTCAGGGATTATACAGATCCCGATGGGGAAATGGAGCTCGATCTCTTTCCCGATGATGGGGTGGTTCATGATATCACTACTGCCGTCTCCCATGCCAACGGTGTGCTGTGGGTAGCCACCTATTTTGGCATGAGCCGCTATGACGGAAAACTATGGAAGGGCTATTTCGATCATGACAGTGGCCTGGCCAGCAACTTTATCAACTTTGTCAGGGCCTCGGGAGATGTGGTTTTTCTCTGCACTGACGAAGGGCTCAGCTCCTTCAACAGCAAGGAGTGGGTCACTTATAAGAAAAGTGGAACGGGTGGTGAAAGGCTCTACTGGAAGGATGGGGAAGAGGCCACAAAAGACAGATCCCACCGGCCTTTCTCACAATTATACCATTGGCATGGATTTCCAGGGTGATCACATCTGGGTGGCTACTTCCTATGGACTGAGTCGCGGAACACGCATCAACTAGTATCAAAACCCTGACGATGAAAGAAATGAGTAAAATTCAAAAAAATCCCATCCTCCTCTTATGTCTGAGTGGACTGATGCTGTTTATGCCTCTTAAGCACAGCCAGGCCCAGTACAAAGAAAAGGAAGAGAGCTATGGCAACACGCCCGATAAGATTAAACCCTACACCAATTATCAGGACGCCTACATATCACACTTCCAGGAAGAACTGGAATTTACCGGAGCAGGCCGTGAAAAGCCTGAGCCCACCGGTCTGAGTGAAGTACGCATCGGTGTTCTTGCTCCCCTCGAGGGAAGTGTGCTGGTACCCCAGGGCTTACAACTATTGCAGGGTGCCACCCTGGCCATGGAGGAAGCCAATGCTGGGGGTGGATATAAGGGTCTACCCTTCAAAATTATTGCCCACAACGATGTGGGGCTCTGGGGTGCTGCAGCCAATGAGGTTGTAAAGATGGGCGACGAAGGGGTATGGACCATCCTTGGGACCATTGATGATATCAATTCTCACGTGGGCATCCGGGTGGCCCTAAAGCTTGAGATTCCCTGGGTGAATCCCAGCGATCCCGACCCGACTTTTACAGAAACAAACATTCCATGGGTGATCAGGTGCATATCGGATGACCGTCAGAGCTCCTATGCCCTGGTGGACTATATTTACAAAAAGGAAGGACTGGAAAGGGTGGCTGTCCTTCGGGCAAACAACCGTTATGGCCGGGTGGGCGTGATGGAGTTTCGTGATGCTGCAACCCGTATTGGTAATCCCATTGTACTGGAGGTACGCTATGAGGATGGCGAAAGTGATTTCGACAGTCAGCTGGAAAGAATCAGAAATTCCAAACCCGATGCGGTAGTACTATGGGGCAATGCCCTGGAGATGGGGCTCATCCTGAACCGGATGCGCGATCTTGGAATGGACTATCCTGTATTTGCTTCCGACCGGGCTGTAAATCCGCTTTTTATTGAAACCGCAGGTGAAAATGCCAACGGAGTAATCAGCACCTGCCAGTACAATCCCAAAGGCAGATAATCCCCGCTTAAAGGCCTTTCAAAAAAACTACCTGGAACGCTTTGGACTTGGAACCAGATGTTTTCGCTGCCCATGCCTACGATGGTATGAATATTACCATCAAGGCCATTCAGAAAGGCAGGCCTCAACAGGGCACTTGATCAGGGATGAAATGACCGGTCTTGGAAGCTACCAGGGAATCACGGGCGACATTGTCTTTGATGCAAGCTGGAATGATGTGGGACAGATCTGGATGGCAGAAATCAGGGAAGGTGACTTCCATTTCACCCCGGCTCAGTGGGAATAAAAGCTCAACCTACATAAAACACAAGCATGAAAAATTTCGCTGCAAGCCTGATACTTGTGATGTTTTTGCTATTGCCGGAAAGCCTCCCGGGACAGTTCAAAAAATATGAAGATGGCCGCATTGCCATGAGCATGGATGGGAACAGCGCTCCCGATTATCAGCACAAATGGCCAACAGGTGATCCGGACGACTGGGGGGCAGAAGTCGCCTCACTGGCCATCATCGCCAAATTAAGTCTGCAGGATAAACTGGTGCATTTCTCCTACAACAATTTCATCGAAGCACCCGCCGGGCCGGATTCCCTGAACCAGCTAAAGATAGGAGCCGACGGAGCCATAAAACGCTGGGGATATGACCCTGCAGTATTTCTTCGATGTGACCACCGATCTGGAAGGGGCCCTGGAGCAGTTGAAAAATGAAATGGCCAAATCAAGCAGGAAAGACCCGCTATACTTTATACATGCCGGACTCTCCGAATTTCTATACCAGGCCATCGTACGGGTAGTGGATGAAGGCTGGGGGGAAGCCCTGAAGCATGTTTATGTGGTTTCTCACAGTGAATTTAACGAAAACCACCTCCGCCGAAAGTCTCACCACACTTTCAACGATGCTATGGTTTATAGTAATTACAGGCTTAACTACCAAAAAATCAAGGATCAGAACGGAAAATGGGATCCGAATATCCTCTGGAATTCAGGTGAGGATTTTTCACCCTGGTTCTGGATGCGCGACCATAGTGATCCGGATGTACAATGGATCTATGAAAGAATGCTGGTGCATGCCGGAGGAGTAGCAGATATTTCCGATGCAGGCATGCTTTACTGGCTTTTCACGGGAGATGAGGATGGAAATCCGGAAAAATTTAAAGTTTTCATCGGGGACAGCATCTTAGAAAGCTTGTAAAAGCTAGCATAACAAGCACTTGCAGAGCCCCTTTATTGAACCATTAATTAACTAAATTCACCCATACTGAAGATCAAACTGAAATACAGAATTAGCCTTTTCCTGATTCCCCTCATCCTAATGGCACCCTTCTCGCTTCAGGCCCAGGTTGGAGTTATAAAAATCGGCGTTTTGATCCCCGATTCATCCCACTTGGATTTTATCCATGCATGTGAAATGGCCATTTCGGGTCCCAATAACCAGAGCTCCGGACCCGGACTGCAATATCAACTGGTAGTTCGAAGCGCAGAAGGACCGTGGGGTACAGGATCAAAAGCCTCGGTGGACCTGATTTATGAAGACAGCGTGGTAGCCCTGCTTTGTGCACTGGATGGAAGAAATGCCCATCTTGCCGAGCAGGTGGTTGCAAAAACCCAGGTGGCATGCATCGAGACCAGGGCGACAGATCCCACACTAACCCAGGCCTATGTGCCCTGGTATTTGCGTTGTGTACCTTCCGATGACCAGCAGGCTGAGGCAATCCTTATGGAAATTGAACAGTTGGGAGGAGGAAAAACAGCCATACTATGTACCGGAGAATATGACACCAGGATGACTGCCCACAGTTTTACTAAAATCCTGGCCAGATCAGGTTCAGGAGAACCGTTGATTCTAAACATCAGCAAAAGAGATATTTCGGCCAGAGATCTCGCCCGCCAGATCAGGGAAAAGGAGGTCCGCAACCTGATCCTCTCTGTAAACCTGCCTCTGGTCTGGGATTTGATCCCAATTCTCAGAAAGGATCTGCCCGATCTAAATATATTCGGTACTTATGCCTTTGCAGCAGATGTTCCCTATGGTGAAGGCAAATGGCAAAAATATGAGGGCATGTACCTGCTTACAGGTGCCCTGCCACAGACTGACAAGGCAAAGGAATTTACAGCAAGCTTCATTGAGCTTTATGGATATCAGCCTGAAATTGAGGCAGCTTACATTCACGATGGAATGATGGTAATTCTTGCTGCAATCCAGTCGACTCCAGGGGACCGGGAGGAAATTCGGAATCGGCTTATCCACATGAATTACCGGGGAGGATTAACCGGTCAGATTTCCTTTGATGAACTGGGAAACCGAAAGGATGCAGCCCAGCTGGTTAAAATAGAAAACGGAAAGGCCTTAGCAATAGATTAATAAACTAATCATCACGTGTTAATTCAAACTCCTGACCTCCCTGACTGAGTATCATCTTAGATTCGCCAGGAATAAACTGCATGGTCAGTGCAGCCTGTTCAAATCTGAATTTATCCTTTTCATAGGCTTCAAGTGGAAAGGCGCTTTGTCCTGTTGCCTGACCAATCAGACCTGACTCATTTTTGCTGATGGTAAGTTTTAAAGGAAAATCAGGAGCCCCGTAGACGCCCAGGTAAATATCCAGATCCTCAACATCCACCTTTACTGAGGCTGTAAATTCGGGGAGCGAATATTCCAGCCCAAAGAATATGCTCAGGGCTCCTATCATGATATCGTTCCTGGGCATGACCACCCCATTGGTCGTGTAGGCAACGCTTACACTATCCTCCCTGAAATAGCCTGCGGTGGATTGAAAGCCATCTATCCCCCCCTGGTGCCCCACAGCCCATTTCTCATAAAAAGGAAGTAGAAACAAACCCAGCCCCACATTATCTGAGAAATCGGTCATCTTATCCAGGGACTCCTGTGACACCAGTTTCCCATTAAATAGTGCAAAGAAAAATATATTCAGATCGGTGGGGGTCGAAACCAGTGCACCGGCTCCAAGAGGGATGCTCATATCTGTTTCCGTACTCAATTTCCATTTCCTTCCGCCATCATAAGAAAAAGCCTCATTATTGCTGCTTTTAATCTTACCTCCAAAATAGGTGTTCTTTAACTTAAGGGGCTTAATGATCCGAGACATCAGTACTTTTGAAAAATCCTTCATCTCCACCTGCTCGATAATCATGGAAAGCAATACATAATTGGAGTTGGAGTATTCCATTTTTTCACCAGGTTTAAAAACGGTGCCGCCGTCAACAATAATCTTCAACAGCTCCGCCCTTGTTTTGGGCTGCTTCATATAGGAAGTATATTTCCGGGAGCTCGTGAAGTTGAAGATTCCACTCTCATGCCTCAACATCTGTTCTATGGTAATCTCCCTGGCGTTGTTAACCTGGGGGTAAAAGCTATAGAGCTTTGAATCCAGGGCAAGCTTACCCTCATCAATGAGCTGCATTATGATCACAGAAGTGAAAGGCTTTGATATGGAGCCTATTCTGTACTTTGTGGAAGCATTGGCGGCCAGTCCCATTTCAACGTCGGCATAACCGATGGATCTTTGATAAACTTCCTCTCCCTTACTAAATATAGAAATGCTTCCCATCCCCTTCTGATTGGCTTCGATAAGGGTAAACAGGCTGTCCATTTTTACCCTGTCAAAGTCCTGGGCACAGAGTCCGGCGGATAGAAAGATAAACAGGAGTATAACTGTGTACTTATTCATGGCTACTTTAATTTATAGAATAGAATGAAAAGTAGGGATTTTTCAGAAACCAGGCCTATAAATTCTGACAAAATATCGAATTGTAATATATTACATATCGCTCTGAATCAACAAAAGAGAATTCATATATTTGACATATAGTAAGATAAACTCTGAGAGATGAGCATTGGGAATAATTCCAGGTATTTTAGACAATTGATCCTTCCCGAATTTGGAGAAAAAGGACAGGCAAAACTGAAAAAATCCAGCGTTCTGATCGCCGGTGCCGGGGGACTTGGAAGTCCGGCTGCCCTCTATCTTGCAGCTGCCGGAGTAGGCCGTCTTATCATTTGTGATCATGATCATGTGGAGCTTTCCAACCTGAATCGCCAGATCTTACACGGCACAAGCGATATAGGCAATGATAAATCTGAATCGGCAAAACAAAGTCTTTCAGAGCTCAACAGCGAGATCCTGGTTGAAAGTCATTCGCTTACCCTTGACCAGAAAAGTATCAGGGAACTTGCGACCGGTGTGGACCTGATACTGGATTGCCTGGATAATATAAAAACGCGCATGGTCCTGAATTCCTTTTCAATCCAACAAAACATACCCATTATTCATGCAGGTGTGGATGGATGGACCGGACAGATCACTTTTCTTCATCCCCCTGAAACACCCTGTATGGCCTGTCTTTTTGAGGACTCTTCCGAAGATACCAGAATCCCATACCCATACTGGGTGCCATTGCAGGTATCGTAGGTAGCTACACAGGCCCTCGAGGCAATCAAGTACCTGACAGGACAGGCCGACTACCCTGAAAAATGTCTTACTCCATTTTGACGGGCTCAATATGGAATGGAACAGGATAGCTATGGGCAAGAAGCCCTCCTGCAAAGCCTGTTCACTACTAACACCATCTAAATAAAACAATATGGCTGGATCAAAAGGCTCAAAGTATTACGATATTTTCCTGGATTATTCCATCAACCTGGAGCATAAGTCAAGCGGCAATATTTTAAACCCATATAAGTTCGAGTCTGCTTAAAGCAATACATGAAACCGGATCCCTGAAAATGGCAGCTGCTGAAACCGGGGTAAGCTACAGAAAAGCCTGGGGCAGCATTGATGAAACCGAAAAATCCATCGGTTTCAAACTGCTTAATCGTCAACGGGGTGGTGCTGAAGGAGGAAAAACAAGCCTTACAGCTGATGGAATTCAGCCTGATCAATGCACATGACAGAGCTGGTCAACGACTTTAACCAGGCCGTCAGCAAGATTACAAAGAAATTCTTTCACACATTAAATCAGTAATCGACTCCCTTTCGAAAGAAACTTCTATTTTTACCCTCGAAATGCAAATTTTTGCTATTCGCATTTCAATTTAAAATATATAGAGTATGATCCAATACCATGAAGCACTGGAACTTATCAGGTCCTATGCCGTCACAGGAAAAATTGAAGCTGTTGACCTGAGCGGGAGCCCGTCAAAGGGTTCTGGCTGAAGATACGCGCTATGACAGCAACATCCCTCCCTTCAACAAGTCTGCCATGGATGGATATGCCTGCCGCTCGGCCGATATCGGGAATGAATTAAACGTCCTGGAAACTGTTTATGCCGGAAGTGCTCCTGTGCACAGAATTGGACCCAATGAATGCTCCAAAATTATGACCGGAGCTGTTGTTCCGGAAGGGGCCGATTGTGTATTTATGGTGGAGGATGCCGAAGAAAAGGGCGAAAACAAGGTGCTTTGTTCCAACCTGGAAACCGCCACCAACATTTGCTACGAAGGCGAAGATGTTGTAAAGGGAGACATGGCGCTGAAAAAACACAGCCTGATTAGCTCCAGACACATCCCTCTGCTCGCCGGGGCAGGAGTGGTAGCACCCAGGGTTTTCAGTCGTCCGGCTGTTTCGGTATTTGCCACAGGATCCGAGCTTGTGGAGCCTGATCACAAACCACTCCCCCACCAGATCAGAAATTCCAATGCCTACCAGATGCTTTCCCAACTTAGTGAAATGGGAATCAGCGGGGAATATGGGGGCATCATCAAGGATGATAAAAAATATACAGAGAAGCGGATTGCAGAAGCTTTCCTGAGCAGTGACCTGGTTCTGCTCACCGGGGGAGTATCGGCTGGAGATTCGGACTTTGTCCCTGATGTACTGGGTGATCTTGGCTTTGAAATGATCTTAACGCGAAGCGCCATTCAGCCCGGAAAACCCATCATTTTTGCCAGAAAGGGTCGGAAGTATTGTTTCGGCCTCGCAGGAAATCCGGTCTCTTCCTTCATCCAGTTTGAGCTGTACGTCAAACCCTTTATCTACACCTCATGGGTCATCTCTACCAGCCCCCTCAGATGGAAGCCTCACTGGGCAAGGACCTGGATCGCAGAAAAGCCGACCGGCTGAAATTTGTTCCTGCCTTCCGGGACGAAAAAAACATTGCCCTTCCGCTGGAATTTCACGGATCAGCCCATATAGATGCACTCAGTAATGCCAACTGCCTGATTGAAATGCCCATTGGCAAGTATGAAATAAAAAAGGGAGAGACTGTACATGTTAGACCGCTTTAACAGGAATATTCATTACCTGAGAATATCGGTAACGGACCGTTGCAATCTGCGCTGCACCTATTGCATGCCCGAGGAGGGAATCAAGCTGATTGATAAAAAGGATATACTCTCCCTTGAAGAAATTGTGAATGTGGTGAAGATCGGGGCCGAAAAATTTGGGATCCGGAAAATCCGTCTCACAGGTGGCGAACCCCTGGTTCGAAAGGGCATTGTGGAACTGGTTCGTCAGATCAGCTCCATTGATGGGATCGAAGAATGCACCATGACCACCAATGGGATTTTACTTCCTGGCTTTGCAGATTCTTTAAAGAAAGCCGGACTTAAAAGGGTAAACATCAGCCTGGATACCATGTCGCCCGAGAAATTCAGGATGATTACCCGGGGAGGGGATCTGGAACAGGTTATAGAGGGGATCAGGGCTGCCAGAAGTGCGGGTCTTACCCCGGTTAAAATCAATGTGGTTAAAACCCAGATTCTGGATCAAGGAGGAACTGGCAGCCCTTCAGGAATTCTGCAGGGAAAATGAACTGGAAATCCGCTACATCAACCAAATGAACCTGAAGACAGGAAGCTTCTCGAAGGTGGAAGGGGGAAGCAGCGGGAATTGTGCAGCCTGCAACAGGTTAAGACTCATGTCCAACGGAAATATCAAACCCTGTCTCTTTGGCAATCAAAGCTTTAACATAAGGGAGCTTGGCATTGAGGAAGCATTTCAGCTGGCCCTGCAGCGTAAACCCCTCAAGGGTGAAGTAAACGACAATCATCAATTTTATAACATAGGAGGATGACATGGAACTATCACATGTAAACCAGGATGGCAAGGCTCATATGGTGGATGTATCCGGAAAAGCGGATCAGGTAAGGACAGCCAGGGCTGAAGGCTTTATCAGACTGGAAAAGGGAACGCTGCAAAAGATTAAGGAAAACACCATAAAAAAGGGTGATGTGCTTTCTACAGCAAGGATTGCAGGTATCATGGCCGCCAAGCAGACACATCTGCTTATTCCTCTCTGTCACCCCCTGCCCCTATCAAAAATAGAGGTGGAACTGGAGACGCAAGAGACCGGAATAAAAGCCTCGGCCACGGTTCGCTGCGTAGGAAAAACCGGCGTGGAGATGGAAGCCCTTACCGCCGTCCAACTCACCCTGCTCACCATCTATGATATGTGCAAGGCAGTGGACAAAAAAATGATTATGGAAAATATCCACCTGGTGGAAAAGACAAAAATTTGAAGATGAAAGAGAGAGTAAGCTTTAAGATAATTTCCCTGAACAGTTCTGAAAAGAACGGTACCATAAAGCTACCCGTGGAAGAGGCTGAGATCAGCCTTACTGGAATGGCAGGTGATTCTCATGCAGGTAAATGGCACAGGCAAATCAGCCTGCTGGGCACTGAAAGCTACCAGAAAGTGGCAGAGAAAAGTGATCTCAATCTTGCCCATGGCTCATTTGCTGAGAATATTACCACCGAGGGCATGATCCTTCATGAAGCAAAGATTTTTGATCGCCTGGTTCATGAAGAAGTGATTATGGAAATCACCCAGATTGGGAAAAAATGCCACAAGGGATGTGAGATCCAGAAACAGATTGGTGACTGCGTGATGCCACTTGAGGGAATCTTCTGCCGGGTCATCAGGGGTGGTCACCTGGAAAAGGGAATGACCTTCACCCACCATCCCCGGGAGATAAAGGTCCACATCATCACCATGAGCGACAGGGCCTACGCAGGCGAATACAGCGACAGAAGTGGTCCGCGTGCAGCTGAAATCATGTCTGCTTTTTTTGAGGAAGGGGGAAGACACTATGCTGTGGAACCGTACCATAGTCCCGGATAAGAAAGAAATGATTGAGGAAACGATTCAAAAATGCATTCAGGACGAGGCTGACATTATAATCACCACGGGGGGTACCGGAATCGGACCCAAGGGACATTGCCCCGGATATGATTAAACCCATGCTTGACAAGGAACTGCCCGGGATCATGGAGCACATCCGCATCAAATACGGAAAGGATAAACCCAATGCCCTGATCAGTCGGAGCATTGCCGGTGTAAAAGGAAAAACCCTGGTCTATGTACTGCCAGGAAGTGTAAAAGCTGTGAATGAATACCTGGCTGAAATCACTCCCACCATTGAACACTCACTGAGGATGTTGGCGGGAATAGACAGCCATTGAAAGTCGCAAAGTCCATAATCTCGTAAAGAAGATGAAAAAAAATACGCGCATAAATATTGGATTCCTGCTGGGTATGTTGGTGCTGGTGATTGCATCGTGTACCAAGGATGATCAGGATCCACAGGAAACGCCTGTAGCCATGGCGGCCGATAACACATGGACCGATGGTTCCATAGCTGCCGGAGAGGTCCAATGGTACAAAGTGATGGCCGATGCCTCTTTCACCACCCTCTATGTGGAATGGGCTGAAGCCGACTACCATGGATCCAGTAAATCATATACCGGCGATATTAAAGTATCTGCCTACATGCTGGATGGAGAAACACCTTATTTCGAAGAAAAAAACAATGGCTACGGTGATCAGACCAGGAAATTTGATCTTGAAAGTGAACACGAGATCCTCCTGAAAGTAGAGCTCAATGATGAATCCAGGCCTGGCTCCTATGCGATCCGCTCCACAGGCACCTCTAATCCCGGCGAAGTCAGCTATATCACACTGGATATGGGAGATAACTGGAAAAAAGATACCATCATGGACGGAGAGCTAATCGGCTATCTGGTGGATTGTGGAGAAGCAGAAAAGGTCAGCATCATCTGGGCTGAAGTTGACAGCCCCGAAGAAGGATATACGGCAGAAGTAATGGGATCTGTTTTTCATCTGGACGGCCTTACTCCCTATAAGGATCTGGATAAGGGAAAGGATATGCTGAATAAGAACAAGAGCCACAGCGATGATGCAAAATCCATACAGGTGGATTCAGGCGAAAAAAGTATAAAAATTCATATGGCCGTGAACACAGGTGCGGGAACCTTTGCTATCAAGGTGGTACCCTTTGAATAAGCTCACTTATGAGATATCTGCTGTTTTCCTTCCTCCTGTTTTTTATTTCCGCCCTCTCCGGACAGAAAGTCCATGAGATCAGTGAGGTGGTTATTGAAGGCAAGGCAGAAGCAGATGCATTAAAACACATGAAAGAGGCCGGAACCTCTTCCATGATCATCAGCTCCAAAGATCTGAATAAACTGGGCTATAATACAGCAGGGGATGTATTAAAATGGCTGCCCAGAATTGTGGTACAGGGCCCCCCCTCCGTTTACCGTAACATTATGATGGCCGGACTTGACAAGGAATTTCAATGTGTCCTGATCAACGGGAACAGACCGGGTGGCGGAGAGGACAGCCGGGATTTTAAACTGGACCGGCTGCCGGTATCCATGATCGAAAAGGTGGAGGTGATATACAATCCTCCTGCAAGCCTGGGAGCCGACGCCACCATAGGGGCCGTAAATATCAGCCTTAAAAAAGCACCGGAAAAACGATTGATCGGAGCCAATTTCTCCCTGGATAAATCATCCACCGTAAACCGTCTGAATCCGGAAGGCAGTCTATCCTATGGAAACCGCTGGGATCGCTGGTCCATGTTTCTGAACGGAAACCTGAAAAACTTCCAGAGACGCAACTTTGCCACCCTGGAGGACACTGACATCAGTGGAACTGAAACAGAAGATCTGGATGTGTGGATCGGGGGCATCACGGGAAACCTGGAATACAGACCTGATTCTTTAAGCAGCATCTATCTTCAGTCGGCCTACACCTTATACAGGGAGCAACTGATTTTTCAATCAGATGTGAGTCGACGAAGCAGTGGCGGGCTCAGTGCCCGGGCCGACACGGCCGATGACCATAAGGAGCGAATCCTGCACAGCCATACACTTGGCTATAAGCGGGACAGAGAAAATGGTTCCTGGAAAACTGAGTTTATCTTTGCACAGCAAAGCGACAGTAAGGATAAATCCCGCCTGCGCGAAAAGAGTGATGGCTATGAGACAAGCCTGGAGGATGAATACTCCAGAAACAATGAGTTTATTCTGAAGTCCGATTACAGCCTGAATTCGGACCTCAAGGGGCATCTGAATATCTTTAAGTCGGGCATCAGGCTATCTGGACTTTTTCGCGACTACAACAGGATGGTCTATACAAAAGCCCAGGATCACATGTTCTGGGACAATGTGGAAGATGGATCCTATACCCTGGATGAATACCGGGCAGGGATATACCTGGCTGATGAACTCAGCTTAAAACGGTTCTGGATCTCCCCTGCCCTTCGTTTAGATGTGGATGAGGGATCTTATGCAACAGCTGATTCCCTCAGTGGGCATATCCAGTATCTAAGTTTAAATCCCTCCCTCCATGTCAAATACAGCCTGGGCAATGACTATTTCCTGAAGGCTGATCTGGCAAGGCAAATTTCACGACCACCCTTTAACTCCATGGTTCCGGTTGAAAAAGTAAAGAACAAGAAAAGCGTAATCGAGAAAGGAAATCCTGATCTGGTTCCCTCAAAGGCCTTTACCATTGGAGCCGGGGCTGAAAAATACTTTTCCAACAAAGGATTTGCCACCCTTCGTGGATTCTATTCCATACTCCGGGATGTGATCGAAACCCGGGATGTGGGCATTGATGATGTATATGGATACAGGGTTCTTCAGGCGGTTAATGTGGACAGCGGACTGGTATGGGGCCTGGATCTCAACAGCAGGTATAAAATTCTGGATCTCCAAAACAATGATCTTTCCCTTGGAGGAAATGTCTCCTGGCTGGGCTCCGAAGTCCGCGATCCTGAAACCCGGAATCTGAGAAGACTGAGCGAGCAGCCCGAGTGGATTGTGAACGGAACACTGGACTACATGAATACCCGGCTGGGGATACAATTCTCCATTGGAATCAATCACATATCAGAAAGAATCACACCCTCTTCCCTGGAAGGCGGAACCCTTCCCAATGACCTTTTACAGTCACCCTTCACTCAGTGGGATGCAAGGATAAAGTATTACTTTTCCACCTGGGGAGGCATTTATTTAAACTTCATCAACCTGTTTAATGAGCCCATTGTTTATACCCAGGGAACAGTTAAAGAAACGCATACCGTAGGCCGAAATATAGTACTGGGGCTTTCCATGAATTTGTAACATTTAGGCAAGACTGAAAATGGTAAGATTTTATGTGGCATTCGATGATACCGACACCCTGGACTGCGGAAGGGGAACGGGAAAGCTTGCCCGTTGGTTTGCAGATGAGTTACCCGGTGTGTTTCATTGCTGGGGGGTGGTCAGACAACAGCTCCTCAAGTCACCCAGGATACCCATGACCTCCCATAACAGCGCCCTGTGTTGCATCATTGATACTCCATGCTTAGGAAATCGACAATACCTTATTGATAGAGGAATCAGGCATATCAGAAGGCATTTTGTGGAAGGTAGTGATCCTGGCTTTTGTGTGGCTGCCAGTCTCGATCCAGCCATCTCTGCGCTCATTGACTTCGGAAAAATGTGTGCCTCTTCCATTAAAACCCAGGAGGAGGCCATCAGGGCCGCAGGCTCGTGTCACCTGTCCGGACACGGAGGAAGTAATGATGGAATTATTGGAGCAGCAGCAGCAGTCGGATTAACGGCCCATGGCGAATCTGGACGCCTGGTTGCCTACATGGACATCAGGGAACTCCCTAGATTAATCACTGCAGGAGAATTGAGAAAAAGGAGAATTTTTCCCATATCGGCTCAACGGCATGCCGAGTTCATTCCCGACCATCACCTGATCGACACCCAGCACTCCGTAAGGCCCCACCTTTCCGCTCAGCGATTAATTCTGCCCCTTTTACAAACAGGCCCCGAATCATGGCAAACGATCCCATATAAAAAGGAGGAGTCTGGAATATGAAAAAAACCTCACACAGGCTCTACGCATACATCGCCAGGCAGAAAAAACTAATCCTCCTGGGCATCCTGGCTACACTCTTGATGGGACTTGTTGAGCTGTTCACCGGATCCTTACTCAAATTCCTCATCAACCTCATTGATAAGTACACCGGATCCTTCGACAAGGGGATTGCAGAAAACATCAAACTCCCGGTAAAATACCAGATCGATTTCCCCTTGTTCAAAGAAAAAGTTGTCCTCCTGGACCGTACCCTTTCCGGGGCCCCGGAGATTCTCAGGGGCATGGTCTGGCTTTGTCTTCTTTTTCTGGGGCTCTATTTTCTATTGGCCCTATTCAATTACGGGCGGCGGGTTTTTATGAATGCCGCCACCCAGCGCATCCTGCAGAATTTCAAGAACGACATTTATGAAAAAATACTGAGGCTTCCCTTCTCCTTTTTCAATCGCAATAAAACCGGGGATGTGGTCTCACGCATAACCTATGATGTAACCACCCTGAGTGAGATCATTGACCTCTTTGTGGAAGTGGCACGCGCCGGGGTTTACATCCTGATATTTGTTCCGGTGATGTTTGCCATGAGCTGGCAACTCACCATATTCACCATCCTCTTTTTCCCCCTGTCGGTCATTATCATACATTACGTAACGGTGTTTATAAAAAAGGTTAGCAAGAAACTAACGGATAATGTGGGAGACTATACAGCTTTCCTTGAGGAGAAGATAAACCGCTTCAAGCTCATCAAAGGGGCCCGGACCGAAGAAAAGGAAGCAGAGGCCTTCGCCGGACTTGTGGAAAGTAATTACCAGTATAATCTGAAACTGATTAAACTCAAATTCTCTCTGAATCCCTCCAATGATTTTCTGGGTATGATCGCCCTGTCGGTTGTATATCTCATTTACAGTTTTCGCTTTTCCAGGGGAGAATTTAATCTTGGGGACATTGTATTTTACCTCTACCTGGTACGCACAGCCTATAAACCTGTAAAAAAGGTGGCCCAGGCCTGGGGACAACTGCATGTGGCCCTGGTCAGTACACGTAAGATATTCCGGCTTCTGGACGAAGCGGAAGAGGTACTTGACAGTCCCTTCTTGGAAAAGCTGTCCGATGGTATCTCCACCCTTTCTTTTGAAGATGTCTGCTTTAGCTATAGTGATAAGGGATCTGAAATTCTAAGTGGGATCACCTTCCAGGCAAAAAAGGGCGATATTATCGCTGTGGGGGGAAAAAGCGGTGCAGGTAAAAGCACTATGATGAACCTGATTCCCGGTTTTTATCAGCCAGAAAAGGGTGAAATCAGGATAAACGGGAAGAACCTAAGCCAATATTCCCTGGGTGATTTAAGAGCCCGTGTGGCCCATGTGGATTCCGACACTCTTTTTATGAACGGATCCATCCGGGAAAATATTGAATATGGGAACAGGGCAATGGATGAGGCGCAAAAAGAAGAATTCTCTATCTTTCTGGGACTGAAGGGGCCCGAGGAGCTTGAGCAGGTAATTGGGAAGGATGGGGCAGATTTATCGGAGGGACAAAAACAAAAGATCTCCTTTCTGAGAGCCATCCAATCCAATCCTTCAGTGCTGATTCTGGATGAGGCCTTCTCTTCACTGGACGGGGAAGACATAAACTACATTATGAATAGTTGCCGGAAAGTCGACATTCTTTTCCTGGTCAGTCGAAAGAAGGAAGTGACCCAATACGCCAACAGGATAATGATCCTTCTGGATGGAATAATCTTTGAGTAGACCCGATAAGCGATGAAAAAAACATTTTTCTTTTTGATTGCAGTCTTCACAATCTCAGCTGACCATGGCCCAAACCAAAGTATACAAAGGTAAATCTACTTATAGTGGGGATGTCATTTGCAATCTTAATGAAAGTAAGATTTATAAGAAAAACTCCAGCTACAGCGGGGATATTACCTGCAACATTTCGGGATCAAAGATTTATAAGGAGTCTTCCTCCTATTCCGGAGATATTCTTTACAACATTAAGGATGGAAAAGTATATAAAGGCTCTTCCTCCTATTCCGGGGATATCGTAATGACCATTAAAGATTCCAAGGTCTACAAAGGTAAATCAAACTACAGTGGAGATGTACTTGCAACGATCCGGGATGGTAAGGTCTATACCGGGAATTCAACATATAGCGGCGATATCGCTTTTACAATTGATGGTCTGGCTACCATTGAGGAATTTGTTGCCATATGGCATACCGTAAAATATGTTTATTAGATCTTTGATGCCATTTTAAATGAGCCTAAATGACCCATACTATTTAAGTCAGGAAGAACCCAACAGATCCTGCCTTTTTGCTTTGCGGGATATTATCCTTGAACAGGATAAAAATATTTCTGAAACAAGGAAATACGGCATGCCCTGCTTCTCTTATAAGAAAAAAATGTTTTGTTACCTCTGGACGGATAAGCTCACCAATGAACCCTACATACTGATGGTTGAAGGCAAATATCTTGACCATCCTGATCTGGAAAAGGGAAAACGTTCCCGAATGAAGATTCTCAGGATAAAGCCGGACGAAGATTTCCCCATGGACAAGATTAATCTGATCCTGAATGATGCATTGGATCTGTATAGAAAAGGAATTATAAAAAGTGATTAATTTTAAGCTATGGAATTAAAGGATCTGGGATATAAGGACGAACTAGAGAAGTACAGGCTTGATCAAAACCTGGATTCTTTTGACCGAGGACGCGTCATCGCGGAACATAAGGAAAGATATGTTGTCAAAACACAAGCTCTTGAGTATGATTCTGAACTCGTGGGTAATTTGAGGTTTACTGCAGAAAGCAGGTATGATTTTCCGGCAGTTGGTGATTGGGTAGCCTTTTCAGAATATGATGAAGGCAAAGCCCTGATTCATGCCATTTATCCCAGGTTTTCCATCATTGAAAGGCAGGCGGTTGGGAAGTCAGGACAGGTACAAATCATAGCCACAAACATAGATTACGGATTGATTGTACAGGCTGTCGACAGGGATTTTAATTTGAACAGACTGGAGAGGTATCTCACCATTTGCTATGCCTCAAAAGTGAAGCCCCTGATTGTGCTGAGCAAAGTTGACCTGATTTCTGATTCTGAGCTGGATTTAATTTTAAATCAAATTTCCCTGCGAATAAAGGATGTACCCGTTTTAACAGTCAGCAAGGAAAGCCTTGGTTACGAACAGGTGGAGAAAACCCTGGAGGCCGGACTTACCTATTGCCTGCTTGGCTCCTCGGGGGTGGGGAAATCCACCCTGCTGAACAGTCTTTCCGGCAAGGAGCAAATGCTTACCGGAGAAATCAGTACCAGCGTAAACAAGGGGCGGCACATCACCAGTCACAGAGAGCTTTTTGTTCTGGATGGTGGAGGTATACTTATAGACAACCCGGGCATGCGGGAAGTGGGAATCGCAGATACCACAAGTGGCCTTGAAATAACTTTCGATTCTATTCTGGAATATGCAGCAAATTGCAGGTACGCTGATTGTACGCATCAGCATGAGGCCGGATGTGCTATCCTGGCAGCTGTGGAAAATGGAGAAATCGATGAAGATGCCTACAACAACTTCCAGAAGATGGAGAAAGAAAAAATGCATTTCGAATCCGATGCTCTGGAAAGGAAAAAGAAGGACAGGGATTTTGGAAAAATGGTCAAGAATGTCAAAAAACTCAGAAAAGACAGTAAGTACTAGACGATCTAAGCAGAAGCACAGCCAGGCATTAACAAAATATGAATCAGTATGAAGAAATATAAATTGTGCTTTCTCATCCTGGGAATTTCAGGCATGCTGAATCTTCAGGGTATGGAGATTAATCCTCCGGATCATTTGGAACAGCTTGTTTTTGTGGTTCGAAACCAGTATGCGAAGGATCATCATAACACAGCCACCCTATTTCAATACGGAGAGATCAACGAAGCCAGTTTTGAGCCCGGAGCTGTATTGAGAATCCTGGATGTGTCCAGCGGAAAAGAGCAGGACATTTTGAGCACCAGCACCGGACTTATACGTGATCCCGAGGTAAGCTTCGATGGTACCCGGATTCTGTTTTCCTACAGAAAAAACCAGGAAGATGATTATCACATTTATGAAATCAATGCGGATGGTAGTTGTCTGAAGCAGTTAACCTTCGCAAAGGGTGTATCCGATATTGACCCCCTCTACCTTCCCAATAACCAGATTATTTTCTCTTCGACGCGGGAGCCCAAATACTGTATGTGTAACCGGCACATTATGGCCAACCTTTATCGCATGAACCCGGATGGCTCTAATATAGTACAGCTGGGTAAAAGCACCCTCTTTGAAGGTCATTCGGCCTTGATGAACGACGGCAGGGTGATTTATGATCGCTGGGAATATATTGACAGGAATTTCGGAGATGCACAGGGACTCTGGACCATGAACCCCGACGGCACTAAACATGCCATTTATTACGGGAATAACACAGCCTCCCCCGGAGGCATCATTGATCCCAGGCCAATTCCAAACAGCAATCTGATCCTTTGCATATTTGGCTCCTGCCACGACCGACCCTGGGGTGCCCTTACGCTGCTCGATCGGTCCAAAGGAGTTGACGGAGCGGAATCCGTGGTAAAAATATGGCCTCCTGAGGCGCGTGAAATTATCGGCAAAGGCAACTGGGATGCCTTTATGCCTCTGACAGTGAGATATGAAGACCCTTACCCACTTTCCGATGAGCTATTCCTCTTTTCAAAATCCATATTCCTGGAACAAAAAAATGGCAGGCTTCCTGTGGATGAAAAAATGGGCCTCTTTGTTATGGACAAAGATGGGAAAGAAGTCCTGATCTACGAGGACGATTCATTGAGCTGCTTTGACCCCATGCCCCTGGCGCCCAGGGAGCGTCCGCGGGAAATACCCCAAAGCAGGAAATTTGACGGATCTCCTGGCTACTTCTATGTGCAAAACGTTTATGAAGGAACCCATATGGATGGTGTGGAAGATGGATCCGTTAAATATCTGAGAGTAATCGAATCACCGGAAAAAAGGACCTACACAGCTGCCGCATGGGGAGGCCAGGGCCAGCAGGCTCCCGGAGTTAACTGGCACAGCTTCGAAACAAAACGTATACTGGGGACTGTAATCGTGGAAGAGGATGGTTCAGTCAACTTCCAGGCGCCGTCGGGAAAATACCTTTATTTCCAATTGCTTGATGAGAAAAAGAAGATGATTCAATCCATGCGCAGCGGTGTTATGGTTCACCCCGGGGAAACCAATGGCTGTATTGGCTGTCATGAAGACCGGCTGTCCGCTCCGCCAAACATGAGCAGGATGCCCATGGCTTTTAAGGGGAAGCCTCAGGTACTGGCTTTACCAGGGGATAAACCCACCACCTTCAGCTATGTGAAAGAGGTCCAGCCCATATTTGACAGGCATTGTGTCTCCTGTCACGATTTCAACAAAGAGGCCGGGGAAAAACTCATTCTTGCGGGTGACCTGAATCCCTATTTTTCTGCCTCCTACATTGATCTCCATGTAAAAAAACAGGTGAATTGTATCGGAGGCGGACCCGCTGAGCTCCAGCAGGCCTATTCCTGGGGATCCAACAAAAGTAATTTAACTGGGGTCCTTGAACGGGGGCACATGGATATCGCCCTTTCAGAAGATGAGATGGAAAGTCTTTACACCTGGATTGATCTCAACGGTGTTTATTATTCAGAATACGAATCGGCTTATCCGGACAATCCTGCCGGCCGAAGTCCGCTAAGCGCAGAGCAACTAAACGAACTTGGCGAACTGTGCGGGATAAATATCAAAAAGCTGAATAATCACAGTCGGACATTGGGCCCGCAGATTTCCTTCGACAGGCCGGAACTAAGCCCCTGTCTGTTGGGCCTCAAACCCCGGAGCAAGGCTTACTCCAGGGCTCTGGATATTATTATAAGCGGACAGCAGCAACTGGCAATTAAACCCCGGGCAGACATGGATGGTTTTGTCCCCTGCGAGGATCACTTGGTCCAGCTTGAAAAATATACCCTGAGACAAACAATTGAGCAAGAGAATAACAGGGCTGTCGCTGAGGGAAGTCTATTAATGGACAAACAGTAGATGAAAAAACTGAGCCTGATTTTCACCACCTTTCTACTGCTCTCCTTTGCCTTACCGGGAGATCCGGAGGCAAATAGCTACTTCTCCCCCTATGATCTTGAAATAGATGCCTCCTCCGGATATATATACCTGGCAGGTAAAACATCCCATGAGGTCCGCTGCATCAGCAGCTCCGAACTCAATACCCTTGCCAGCTACCGAACGACTTTAGCACCGAAGGCCGTAAAAATAGCAGGCGAGAAACTCCTGGTGGCCTGCTCTTATTCCAGGGGGGAACTGCTCATCCTTGACAAAGCTTCACTGCGACTAATCAGCACCATCGAATGCGGATTTGGCTCCTGCGACATCGCACTATCGCCTGATAAAACCATGGCATATGTATGTAACCAGTTTTCGGATGATATCTCAGTCATTGATCTGGAGGCTGAAAAGGAAATCAAAAGAATACCCGTCCTTCGACAGCCCATGCATGCAGAAGTTTCAAGGGATGGGGCTTTTGTATTTGTGGCAAATTTCCTTCCCGATGGAAGAGCCGATCTGGACCAGGTAAGCTCAAAAATATCAGTTATCGATCTCCGTACGGAGAAAGCAATAAAGCATACTCCCCTTGCCAACGGGAGCAATGCACTGAGGGGAATGTGCCTGTCCCCGGACGGAAGTAAGCTATTTGTTACGCATAATCTGGGACGCTTCCAGGTTCCCACCACCCAGCTGGAACAGGGATGGATGAATACCAGTGCCTTAAGTGTTATTGATGCCCATCAGCTTAACTTAATAGCTACGATTCTTCTGGACGAATCCGACAGAGGAGCACCTGGATCATGGGGCGTGGATTGCGATGCCGATTATATCTATGTGGCCCATTCCGGGACCCATGATTTCAGCAGGATAAACTACAAGGAATTTTTGAAGAAGCTCGACGCTCATCCCAACACAGCATCACTGGCCTATGACCTTAGTTTTTTATCAGGCATCAGGGAACGAATCGAAGTCAAAGGAAATGGACCCAGGTCC
The DNA here is from genome assembly GCA_963713725.1 of uncultured Bacteroidota bacterium. GTDB lineage: Bacteria > Bacteroidota > Bacteroidia > Bacteroidales. The sequence goes on along the minus strand of CAVQMZ010000005.1, from coordinate 198,811 downwards.
ATCTTAGCTTCAAATGGCCTGGTATACGTGGGCAATTATTTCTCCGACAATCTGAACATCATTGATCCGGAAAAGTCAGAAGTAAAGATTCTTCAGGATATTCAGCTGGGTAAGCAACAAGATCCGGACAAAGCAAGACTGGGCGAAATGTATTTCAACGATGCATCCTATTGTTTTCAGAACTGGCAGTCCTGCAATGGCTGTCATCCCGACAATGCACGGGTGGACGGGCTCAACTGGGACCTGCTAAACGATGGCATCGGAAATCCCAAAAGCTGTAAGAGCATGCTCATGGCTCATAAAACTCCTCCTGCCATGATAACAGGAATACGTCCGGATGCCGAAACTGCAGTCAGAGCCGGGTTCGAACATATACAGTTTACCCGCGTGGATGAAGATATCCTTGAAGCAGTGAATACTTACCTGCTTTCACTTGAAGCAATTCCGAGCCCTTTTCTGCAAAACGGGAAATTATCATATGAAGCCAGTCAAGGGAAGATAGTTTTCGAAAATTCAGGATGTGCCAATTGCCATCCTCCACCTCAATTTACAGATCTTAAACTCCACACCATGGGAACACCTGGCCCCTTCGATCATCAGAATACCTGGGATACTCCCACTCTCGTGGAGACCTGGCGCACAGGTCCCTATCTCCATGACGGGCGTTGTGCCACCATGAAAGAGGTTTTTACGGTCGAAGGGCATGGACTGGAGAAGCCCCTGACCAATGAGGAAGTCAGCCAACTTGTGATCTATGTTCTCTCCCTGTAAATACAAGAGATACTCAAAACCAAAAACAGCTTATAAGCACTAATAATACTTCAACTCATGCCTAACATTGTCTACATCGCCACAAGTCTTGATGGCTATATTGCGAGGAAAGATGGAAATCTTGACTGGCTTATGGAAAGCCCGAATCCAGATAAGAGCGATTACGGTTTCTCTGCCTTTTTAGATCGTATTGATGGCCTTTTAATGGGTAGATCGACCTTTGAAACTGTTGTGGGTTTTGGTCAATGGCCCTATACCAAGCCCGTTTTTGTTCTGAGCAGCACAATGAAAAAGTTGCCCGATGGCTACCAGGATAAAGCCAGGATTGTGAATGGCGATCTTAGGGATGTGATTAAATCATTGAACAAGGATGGAATTAAGAAAATCTATGTGGACGGGGGCAAAACCATCCAGAGCCTTCTGGAATTGGACCTCATTGATGAAATGATCATTACCAGGGTTCCCATACTACTGGGTTCAGGCATTCCCTTATTCGGGGATATGAAAAATGAGATAAAGTTCAGGCTTGTTGATACCGAGATCTTAAACAAAGATCTTGTCAGAAGTACTTATGTAAGAAATGAAAATATTCCTTGAGTTATTAGCCGGGCTGCAACTCCTAACGAAAGGTCCAGGCTATAAAGCGGCTTTTTTTATTGCCTTGATCCATCACAATCACTTTGACTTCGGTGGGTAGAGTTTTGTTTATGGCTCTTTTGATGTTTCGCAGATTTTCATTTTTTGAAATCAGCGAAGTAAACCAGTGTATTTGATTTTTAAACTGAATGCTTTCCCGGGCCATTATTTTCACAAATGCCTCTTCCCCACCCTTAAACCACAATTCATTTGAGCGCCCTCCGAAATTCAGCTTATCTTTTTCTTTTAGTTGAAGCTTATCTAGCTTCCGTTGATTATTCTGCCGGGCATCCCGAAAACTCTTATGAAACGGGGGGTTACAAACCACCACATCAAAAACATCATCAGGCAGAACAATGTGTTCCAAAATACTATTCTTGAATTTCTGATGTCTTAATTCTGTCTTTCCTAAAACCCTGTTTTGATCAATAATCCACTGTGCATTTTTTAGAGCTTTAAGGTCCACTTCGGTCCCTGTACATTGCCACGAAAAATGGCAGCATCCTAAAATAGGATATATCAGATTGGCTCCGGTACCAATATCCAGTATACGAAGGTCCTTTTTGGGAATCAGATCAGCGATATGCAAGAGGTAGTCCAATCGTCCAGGGATGGGAGGACAAAGATTATCTTCCGGAATATCCCAACTTATGCCATAATGAGCTTTTAACAGGGAGCTGTTTAAAGCTTTAACCGCCTTTTTATCCCCAAACCTTATCGTTTTGTTTCCATATTTATTTACGAAAACAAAGTCCTTTAAACCTGGATTATGTTGAACCAGAAAATCAAAATCGTAATCTCCGGCAAAAGGATTTTTTTGATGCACAATCAAAAAATTATTCTGCTCACCTACTGGCTTTTTTTAATCTTTTTTCCTCTTTCCGTTCTTTTGCAGTTTTAGTCGGTTCTTTTTTTACATTTTTCTTTGCGTCCTGTCCTTTTCCCATAATAGTTCTCCTTTAAATTGCCACTAAGGTAAATTTAAGATTCCACATAGGGCAGAGTCGGGATCGTCAAGAGCATCTTTACCATAGACCGCAATAAACTGATCTGCATAATCCAGGGATCTCACTTTTTCCGCCATATGCAACACATCCGGATTGGCCATTTCCAGGGGATTAAGAGGGGGCTCCATGGCCTGTTCCTCCAGAGAATTCACCCTTCCATCCCAGAAAAACCCTCCAACCCAGACTCCTTCTGTGCTATCGTAATGCAGAGGGGGAACATACATGGAATAGGATACTGGCATATCATTGCGATTCCCGTACATGCCATGAACAGCCCCCCGGGAAACGGGCAAATCGGTGACAGGATCGGCAAAAGCAAAAGCAGGATCATGACAGGTAGCACAGGATTGTCCTTCAGGTGTGGACAGGCTCTCTTCAAAAAACAAAAGTTTCCCCAGTTGCTCCTTTGGGCTAAGGCTGCTGGCGGTATTTCCTCCTGGGGCCCACTGCACTGGTAAAACAGGCAGCATGCGAAAATCAGAGCGAGGGAAAATATGATCAATATGCGTGTGGTGTACTTCATCTCAAAGGTTTTGGGTTGAGCTTTGACAAAGGGAAAAGTATTAAAAAATTTGCTCAAGTGAAAGACATTAATTTTTATCTTTATGGAAGAAACGGAAGCCGAAAGTTAAAAACATGAAAAAACTGCATACACTGGCAGTATTCGATAATGTGATCGAAGTAAAATTCAACATTCTGAAGGACATGTTGGAGGAGGCTGAAATCCCCTACCTGACAAAAAATGAGAATGCCAGAATAGTAAAGCCGACACTTTCCATGGTTGCAACAAATGTTGCCATCGAAGTCAAAGTTTATGAGGAGAATCTGGAGGAAGCCCTGAAAATCTGGAACTCCATTTCCTAAAAGCATACCCTGCTGCACCGGAAATCCTGAATTGCCTGTGTGAGATGCTGGTTATTCGCTTGAAAGAGTTCCTGCCATCCAAAAGGGACAAAATATGGAAGGAAAGTTTTTTCCTTATTATATCCTTTGTAGTATATTGTTGCCAAAAGGACACTCTCATCTATACGATATGAAAAGTACACTGATTGCCATAGCCGTACTTTTGTTCTCCCTGAATGCTCAGGGCAAGGACCATTCCCTCTTGATAGAGACTGAAAGCTTTAAGGACAAGGGGGGCTGGGTCATTGACCAGCAATCCATGGAGGTAATCGGGTCTCCCTATCTCATGGCCCACGGCATGGGAATCCCGGTGGAAGATGCAAGCACCACCATCGTTTTACCCAAAAAAGGAACATACAGGGTATATGTCAGAACCCGAAACTGGACTGCTCCCTGGTCCGATAAGGCAGCCGGACTCTTCCAGGTCCTCATCAACGGGAAAGCCATTGATTGGGAGTTTGGCAGTGGCAACCCGGAATGGACCTGGGTTGATGGGGGCATCGTTACGGTGGACGAAGTTCAGGTGGAAATAAGCTCTGCATGATCTCACGGGTTTTAACGGAAGGTGTGATGCCCTCTACTTCACTCCTCAGAAGAAAAACCTTTCCCCGGAGGCCTTCCAGGAAAAGGAGATAAAAAAAGAAAAAAAGGGTAAGCAGGAAGATGAAATTTCAAAAAAATCATTTGATTTTGTGGTAGTGGGCGGAGGAATGGCAGGGACCTGTGCCGCCATATCAGCCGCCAGGCTTGGGGTGAAGGTTGCTTTGATTCAGAACCGGCCTGTTCTGGGCGGGAATAACAGCTCGGAGGTCAGGGTACACCTGGGCGCGCGTATTAACCTGGAGCCTTATCCGGCACTGGGTAACCTGGTCAATGAAATTGGCCCCACGCGTGGAGGCAATGCCCGGCCGAAGGATTATTATGAGGATGATAAGAAACTAAATGCCGTACTGAATGAGCCAAATATCTCCCTTTTTCTGAACCACCATGCCTTTAAGGTTAAGATGGAGGGTGACCGGATTACAAAAGTGCTTGCTCAGAATCTTGAAACTGAAGAAGTGCTTTCCTTTTCTGCACCCCTGTTTGCAGACTGTACAGGAGACGGAACTGTGGGTTATCTTGCCGGGGCAGAATATATGTCTGGACGCGAAAGCCGGGAGAAATTTAATGAGGCTACAGCACCTGACAAGGCCGACGATCTGACCATGGGCATCTCAGTACAATGGTTTTCAGAAAAGGCAGAGCTGCCGGTAGATTTTCCGGATATCACCTGGGGCCTGCCATGGGATGAAAATAAATCCTTTGCCATTACCCGGGGGGACTGGGATTGGGAAACCGGCATGGGACAAGGACATGATCAATGAAACTGAGTTTATCCGGGACTATGGACTCCTGGTGGTATACTCCAACTGGTCCTACCTGAAGAACCAACATCCGGCTTCGGATACCTTCAGAAATGAGCAGCTTAAATGGGTGGCCTTCATTGGTGGGAAAAGGGAATCCAGAAGGCTTGTGGGTGATTATGTACTCACAGAAAATGATCTTATGGATCAGAACCTTCTGCCCGATGGAACGGCTTCAACGTCCTGGACCATCGACCTTCATTATCCCGATCCGGAGAACCAGGAACTTTTTGAAGGAGAAGCCTTCAGGTCCATTGCCAAACATATTACCATCTACCCCTACCCCATCCCCTTCCGCTGCCTTTACTCAATCAATACCGAGAACCTGATGATGGCAGGAAGAAATATCTCTGTTTCCCATGTGGCCCTCGGCACGGTAAGATTAATGCGTACCGGAGGCATGATGGGCGAAGTAATAGGAATGGCCGCATCGGTGTGCAAGGAAAAAAATGCCACACCCCGGGAGGTTTACGAGCAGCATTTCTCCCTCCTTGAAAAGCACATGAGAACGGGAGTGGGTGATGCCAGCATCCCTCCGGCCCAAAATTACAACCTGGGCGGGACCCTGCTGAAGACCGGGAAAAAAAATGACCCTGCTTCTGTATCATATCCTGTTCACATTACTGAGCACTGGAAGAGATCATATCCCCGATGACGAAGCTCAGACGGCTTTTTTCATTTCCGACTCAATTCGAATTGAAGTCCAAACCTCCTTCGACAACGAGGGATTGATCGATGGCTACGAAGCCCGGATATTCACTCCTGTTTGCGAAGGAAAAAAATGCTATACCGTTGAAATGGATTTTCATTGGGATCTTATTGGACGCTACCTGAATTTTGACAGCATTCCTGGAAAGGGGCTCACCAAATTGGATCACATCCCTTTTACCCCTTCGGATTATAAAAAACTCGATGTAGTTTTAAGAAATCCTAATTCAATACTGGCTGGCTATAAGGCAGAAGGGCTGGTAAAGGACACTAGAGGATCTTCCATCGACGGAAGTACGGGAGCAACTACCGAAGCTCTCAGGAACAGCATCGTTGAAGGAGCAGTATATTCATGTTTTACCCTCTGGCATATTGCACAGGGGCCGGTAAAGGACTCCCTTCGATCCCTGACCCTGTCCATGCTTTCCGGGGAACTTGTGCAAAAGCTGGTTGACCTTTCAGATGAGGAAATCAACTATTTTCTGATCAGAAACTTCACTGCCAGTAATTTCAGCACTTATCTGCCCGAGCTTCTGCAAACCATAAAAGAAGGCCAGGGATACTATACAAAAAATGCCATTGAGTATATTCCGGATGAAACACTTTGCTCACCCCTCTCTCAGGAATTTTTTGCAGAATATTACCCTTTACTGGATTACTTTGCCCAAATCGCCCTGCTGGAAAGTTTAAATGCCGGGGATCTGACAGAGGAACTGCAAATAACACTTTCACAGGACAAGGAAGAAAGGTCTTCATATAAGGGAGAGCTTATTTCCGAACTTTTATTTCCTCACTAATTTTATTCTGCCAAATAGATTTTAAAAGAAATCTGTGTCTGGCTATTGCGAAGTGCGCACAAGCTTCAGCCAGGTACTAATGTTCTCTGCCTGTACTTTCAGGAGATAAGTACCGGGAGGATAGTCCCTCATGGATATATGGTTAGATCCCATCACAAGTTCTTGTTCAGCCAGGAAGCTACCCCGGATATCAAACAGGAGAAGTCGTCCCTCCGGTAAATCAAAATCAAGATTCAGATCTTCGTGAACCGGGTTTGGATAAATCCTGATTCTGGAACTGAGCTCTTCATTAACTCCTGTTGGTGATCCATTCACAAATACATAGGGTTTATAATTGGGAGCAGTAATGGTCACCTGAAAAGCATCCGGAACATCCTTAAAGGTGTAGGAAGATACATTTTCCACCAATTCCCTGTATCCCGATTCTAAATCCAGGCTGGTGATACATATCCTGCATTTGCTTACACCTCCCGTATTCACGCTGACTTCCCTTCCCAGTTGATAAAGCCTTACATCATTAAAAACAGATGGATTTCGGGTGTAAATGGGAAGCTCGGGATCACCCATGGGATTGATGGCGTAGAGGAGGTAATGGTAGATGCCTCCTGAAATGCCGGAATTGGCGAAATCATTTTTGGCAGCTGCAGCCACGCTGGCAAAGGAGTTCCAATGACTTTCCTGGGCTCCCGATAAGAGATAAGCTAAAAAGCTGGCATTAAACTGAAAGGAAGGGCCCAGTGAGAGATCTATATCCGGAAGTCCGAAACCAAGCCTTGAGCTGCCGAAAAAAGCAATGCCTCCCCCATGCGGATTTCGAAGAAAAGCTTCGCTCAGGCAGGGATCAATGGAATCAAAAGCATTTACATCGCAGGCGTTAGAAAGGATCATGCCTGAAGTACTGTTGCTGAGTGAGAAAGCGTCATCCACATCAAACCGTGGCCCCTCTTCCATCTGAAGGGTGTTGATATCGCCATGTCCTGCAAAATGAAAAAATGCATATCCGGTATTCAGCTGGTCAGATAGATTTTCTGCAGTGAGCTGATATTCGGCACCCCCGGAAAAATCGGTTCCGGTGTCATATAGCCCGAGCGCTTCGCCATCCCAGTAATCGGAAATGTGATTGGTATACATGAGTTCAGAACGATGATGGCTGTCACTTTTCCCCGACCATAAGGTCCAGGTCTTCATTCCGGCCAAAAGCATTTTATTGCTGAAGCCCTGGCTAGGCTGATTTTGCTCATAGTCCAGGGTTTTCCGGACCAGGTCCCCAGTCTGCTCCAAAGTCCTCACCGGCATCCTGGAAATATAGATTTCCGGAACCAGGTCGTTATCATCGTGATATACCTGGCCGATCTTGTTATCGATCAGCGCATTCCAGTCGAAACGCTTATCAAAACAGGCATAATAAAGATCCGTGGGAATGGACTCATCGGTCACCTCGGTACTGCCATTCAATACATAACTATAGCAGCCCTGAACCGGCACCATATCAGGATCCCCTCCCATAAGTACCCACCTGAGGCCACCATTCAAATACCTTTCATGAAGGTAACGCTTGATGCTAAGCTGTATACTGGAATCCCGGGAGAATTCCCTGATCTCATCCACCGTGATCAGTTCGGCATTTAAACCCTTCCTGATTTTCCACTCCAGCAGGGGCATAAAGGCAGGAGCCAGCTCTGCACTGGTGATGATCAGGTAGTCAATGGGAATCCCGCCCGCCTTCTCAATGGCAAAATCTCTTTCGGGATAAAGCTCGTCCAAATCTCCACCATTGAGCATGCGCTCCTTCAGGGAGCCTGTCAGGGACCGGTCGGGCCGTACTATGGAGTATCTATCTTTTTTCACCTGATAACTGAGCTCCAGACTCAGCATAGTATTCAGCTTCAAATCACCACTCTGACCACTATAGGTGAAGGGTGAATAGGTGAAGGTAAACCAGGTATATCCCCTTTGAATCATGGTGGATGAATAAGCCAGCACCTTATCGGGAAAAGAAGCTGTAAATAATTCAGCATCCTCCCTCCCCTTTATTTCGGACCCCACTGCAACCGGAGGGCGAAGCACTTGAAGAGCAAGATTTTCTGCTACGAGGCTGTCCTCCGTGGAAAAAGAGAAATCCACAAGCTCAGATCCATTGGGGACCAGCACAGAGATAGTTCTAAGGGGTAGGCCCGGCTTCCGGGCTTCCGAAGTATAATAATATAGATGATCAAAGGCTTCCACCCTGTAAGCCTCGCCTTCTGCAGGAACGATGCGGAAGAGATCCATGGAAAGCTCCAGGTCCACCTTAATCTTATGCTGGGCAGAAATGCTGACAAAAGGAAAGGCCAGAAGTGCCAGTATTAGATATGTAGGTGCCCGCCTCATTAATCCAGAATTTTAATATAGTACTGATAACCGGTTTTATATCCACATGTGGATAAGCCACCTTCGGCTACGCCGGGTCTGCCATTATAAAACCACAAAAAGGCACTTGGGTCAGCAAGGTTTGGGTCAGGATTAAAATAGGTATAATAAAGCCCGCTGCTTTCATCCTTTACCAGGGGATGTGATGTAAAATAACCATCCGAGTATGAATGCCTTTTGATCATATGAGCCCCCTGATTTAATTGCTGCTTACTGTCATCCACAAGAAAAAGGGCGCAGTTCGCTTCCACCCTGATTGAAAGGGTGTCTGTGCTTTCCCTGATATTTACCAGAAAGGGATCTGAACTAAAACTGCCGTAGTCCTGTCCGTAAATAGAAGCAGGCAACATGCTGAACTCAAGCTGATATTGTCCGGGCGGAAGGGCAAAGGAAAAGGCCTCCAGGTCGCTATCCCGTAAATCGAAGCGATAGCTCCCTGCTTCGCCTGAAAAGTTAACTACGCCGCCTAAAATTTTGTGCTTGAAGGGAGGATAAGACCCAGCCTTTTCAGGAAGGGCATTTCCCGGAAGGGCATTTTCCAGAGCGAAGCCTTCTGTCTTAATGACAAAACTGACATCCGCCACCTTTTCACAGGCATGCAGTGTCATTATCACCAGCAGTATAATTCCTATCCTTCTCATAACTAAACAAATGCCGGGGTCTGCACTACAGAATTACTACTCCCGCAAGTTATGAAAAAAGGAGATACGCTAAAGCTCCAGAATCCTCACATTTTTGAAACTTACTTTGTCGCCATGGTCCTGCAGCAGGATGTGTCCCGATTCAGCTTCTCCAAAGGCAGGCCAGTCCTTATACTTACTGTAGGCAACCAGGGCTTTCCACATCTGGGTTCCGCGCTCGTACTCAACAATTTTTATCCCGTTCAGGTAATGGCTTACCTTTGAACCACGCACCTCTATTCGGGCCCGGTTCCATTTATTTAATCCATTAAAACGGATACTCGTGTTATCATCACCATACATAAGGGCATCGGCCCTGATCAGGTCGTATAGGGATCCCAGGGTACGATTTCCATCCACACCTTTCTTCGCATCCGGGTGATTTTCGTTGTCCAGGAGCTGAAATTCGCATCCAATGGCCGATCCGGCCCCTGTATTCAAATCGGGATCCACGAAATACTTAATTCCGCTGTTGGCACCCTTGGAAAGCATAAAATCCACTTCAAGGATAAAATCCCTGTACTTTTTTATGGTGACAATATCACCTCCGTTGGCGGACTCACCACCATCGCCCTTCTCCACAGACAGAATTCCATCTTCTATCTGCCATCCACCCTCGGGGAAGGTTTTCAGTTTTGCTCCCCGCCAGCCCTCAGTACTTTTACCATCCCAGAGCAACTCCCATCCCTCCTTTTCCTGAGCAGGGGTCAGGGCATTTTTGAGATAACTTACTTCCGGAGCCAGCTCCGCATCTGTACGCATATATTTAGCCGGGCTCCTCGGTGAGGATCCTTATATTTCTCCAGCTGATTTCCTTCCCGTCCAGCGAAGCATCCTTAATGGAATGTACCTGCAGGGCAATAAAACCTTCCTTGCGCTGATCATCCACCAGGTTGGCAAAGTTCACCCCGTTTATATAGGTACGAATGCTTGAGCCCACAGCCTCAACCCTGATCTTATTCCATTCTCCAAGCTTATTGTTCTTTGCAGCGCCGGGATTATAGGACATGGGGTAGAGCCAGCCCCGGGAGGCTTCCTCAAAAATTCCCCCTGCCCAGGGCCTTTTTTCATGGTCATCGCACTCCACCTGGTAGCCATTCACCCGCTCACTTCCGTCGGGCTGAAGTGCCACACTGCGGAATTGCACTCCTGAATTAAGTCCCCGGTCCATCTTCATTTCGTACTCAAGGATGAAATCGCCATAATACTTTTTAGTCGCCATAAAGGAGTTGGGCGTCCCTAGCCTTGGAGGTTCCGATCACCTCTCCATTTTCAACCCTGTATTCGGCCGATCCGCCCAGCTGCTCCCAGCCCTTCAGGTTTTTCCCCTTAAAAAGCTCCACCCATTCCTGGGCATTAATGCTAAAGCTCAGGGCCATCAGCATTATTGAAAGTGCAATAAATCTGATCATTGTGTAGAAAGCATTGGATTTGTATAATATATCTTCTGTTGAAATTCAAAATCATAGAGGGTAACCTCCCTCAGGAGATAGTAAGATTCCCAGTAATTTTCGATGGAACGGATGTAGTCCCTTTTCGCCCCTTCCCTTTCGGCCAGTGAAATATTCAGATCCGTAATACTGATTTCACCATTCTGAAACTTTTTCAGGGCAATGAGGTAACCCTCTGCTGCAACCCGGTCGGCCGCCTCTGCAGTCTCAATCTGCGATTTAATCAGGTTAAACTGCTCCACCATTACCACTACCCTTCTCTCAAAATCCTGTCTGTCCTGGTCAACATCGTAAAGAACCAGTTCCCGCTGCGACTCTGCCAGCTTCACCTGCGATTCGGAACGGCCCCAGTCAAGGATGGGAATACTCATGGCCAGACGGATGTTTTGCTGTTGTTCGGTATTCTCATAAATGCCTCCGATATCATTAGAAGAATTGGAAATCCCGTAGCTCATATTCAGGGTGGCATTAACCCCAGCATTTCGCTTGGCCTGGGTAAGATCCCTGTCGGCCTGAATCAGTCTTCTTTCAAAGGAGGGAGTCTCCTTACGGTTTTCCAATGATTCTTCCAGGGCTTTATCGGCATCCACTTCCCACAGTATCATATCCAGGGGGATACTCAGGGATATGTCCTGATCCTGATCAAGACCAATGTACTTCTTTAACTCGTAGTCAGCATTCTTCAGATCGATCCGGGCATTGTTCAGCGCCTTCTGGGCGTTAAACACCGAAAGTTGTATCCTGGAAAAGTCGTTCTCTGAAATATTTCCCAGTTCCTTTTTCACCTGGGCTATCTTGAGGTTATCCCTGCTGTTTTTCAGGTTACTTTCAGCCAGGGAGTAGTCGGTCTGTATCCTCAGGTAGCGAAAAAAACGTGCAGTGGCATTATAGGATATCTCCTCAATGCTTTCTATAAACCGCTTCTGGGCCTCTTCATAAACCAGTGGTTCAGTCAGGCGGGTCCACTTCATCCAGTTATAGGCAAAAAGCGGCTGGTATATGCCCACACTTACCGGGTAACCTGAGAAGCCCACGGTAGAGTTGTTAAAATCCTGAAGGCGGGTGACTCCACTGGCAGCATACACCGTAGCCCCCAGTTGGGGAATGGGCTGATTAATGGCCAGTTGGGCAGAGGTCTCCAGCTGGGTAACCTGGTTAAATATGATACTACCATCAGGCTGCACAATAGGTTTGGTCTGATTCTCAAAATCGGGCAGGGCACCTGACAGGGTTAACTGGGGTCTGAAACGGGTCTGGTGGTTTTTCCAGCGCCAGTAGTAGTTCACATCCTGGTTCTGCACATACTTTACCGACGAGGATTGTGAAATGGCGAGATCCACCACATTCTTCAGGCTTAAGTTGTAGACAAGATTTTCCTGGGCCAGCAGGTTTCCGGCTCCAAAACAAAGAATAAATGAGATGACTAACTTATACATTTTTCCGACTGCTTCACTTAATCCCAAGCTCCTTCAATTCCTCCACTGAAGAGACAGCCGTCAGAACCACACGATCGCCCTCCTCGAGACCCTGTCTGATCTCCACATATTCCGGTGTTTTCAGGCCGGTAATCACCTGTACCACCCTGGCTCCTCCGGGTGTCAGAACAAATACCTCATGCTCCGTTCCTCTTCCAAACACAGGTCCGTGCGGAAGCCTCAGTACGCTGTCCCGTTCGGCCCTCACAATTTCAAGGCTGGCAGCCCGGTTAGGACGCAGTTTAACATGGCTGCTCTCCTCCAGGTTTACATCAAAATCGATCTGCCTGTCCCTGATCACGGGGTTTACTGCACCTATGACACCCATCAGTTGGTCGTTGTCAATTTTCACATAAACCCTAACGCCTGTTTTAATACTTTCAGCAAAGTCATCATCCACTGTACCCTTAATCTTGAAGTTTGTAAGGTCAGACATTTCGATCAACAGCCTGTCGGTATTGACTTTTTCGCCCACCTTGCCCTGGATGGATAAAATAATCCCTGCAGAAGGTGCCCGTATAATCATCTCACTGAGGTCCTCCTCCTTGGCTGCCAGAACTTTCTCCTGCATTTCAATCTGCAATCTCAATCCCTCTTCATCGGCTTCCAGTTGCTGCAGTTTAATGGAGTTTTTCTCCTTTAACATGATCAAGTCTTTCTCAGCCAGTTCCAGTTCCTGCTTTGTCTGTTCAAACTTGGCCGGCGAAATTCCGCCTACCTCCAGAAGCTGCTCCTGGTCGGCCAGTTCGGCTTTCAGGGATGCAATCCTCAGGTTCTTTACCTGCACATTATATTCCAGGTCCACCTTGGCGCTTCTGGCATTTAATCCGTTTTTAAGAAGGGCATTATGCTTTACCTCCAGCTGGTCCCGGATATTATCCACCTCCGTTTGAATGGGAGCAGGATCCAGAATTATAATGGGCTCCCCCTCATTCACATGGCTCCCTACCTCCTTAAGAATCTCTTTGATGATGCTGGAGGCCGGACTAAGGATGATCACCTCGCTTTTGGGTTCCACAATACCCTCTCCTGGGAAGGATCTGATAATCCGACCTATTTCCACATTGGCCACCTGGACATTCTGCTTATGTGAATTATCTGCGTTAAAGGGAACAAAAACCACCATGACTATGGCAGCCATAAGTAACATTGGAATTCCTATATATATTCCGTTGCGAATTCTGGACATATTCTCTTGTATAAGGGTGCGCTTTGGAACTGAGCCTGCAAGTTATAAAACATAAACATATCACAGGTAAAAAAAACTCCTAAAGCTGTTCATAACTGCCAAAAACTTACAAAAATCGTGCCTTAACAGGCTACATGGCAAGCTGCTTGGATATGGCCGATTTAATCGGATTTAAAACCCTCTGCAAGATGCGCATTTTGTCTGTGAGAATCTCTGCCTGACCCCGCATGTTCTGACTGAAGGGAATCTCAATCTTATAGTAGGTGAGCAGGCCATCTGGAAGGTCTACCTCAACCGTATAGAATCCGCCATCGGGCACTGTCGAGATATTGCTGACTTTCCCCCTTACCATGCCATATTGCAGGTGAGGGAAATTATCAAACTGGATATTCACCTGGTTCCCGGGTTTAACCTTGCCGGCTCCCTCGGTGGGGAGACTGATCTTCCCGATCACGGATCCGGCATCGGCAGGGACGATGGTGAGCACCTTCTCTCCGGCTTCCACATTCTGGTTTTCGCTCCAGAAGCGGGTAAAAGTTACCGAACCGCTTACCGGGGCCTGCAGGAGATAGGTTTGCTCCCAGCTGGCAACTGATCCATTCAGGTTATTCAGTGCCTCTTCCAGGACATTGATATAATTGGAACGGTCTTCCTGCTGCTTAAGCTGCAAATCCACAATCTGCTCTTCAATTCTGCCCACACTGATATTATTCTCGGCAATCAGGCTCATAATTTCCTGCCACTGGTTCCGTTTTCCAAGCATGGCTGAATGTGATTTTTCCATATCCGATTCTGAAACCACCGACTCAATATAGAGATCTGCATCCCTGTTGGCCTGCCTCTGGGCAAGATTATATTCCTCCTCGGCTATCCGGGCACGCTCCGAGAGGCTTCTGGAATATTCTTTCTGTCGCACCAGCTCCGAACGTAAAAGTTCGATTCTTCGGGCGTGGTAATCCAGACGTCTGAATTCATTGTAATCTCTGTAGGCCTTCAGAAAAATGGAATAATCTGTCTGAACGGTCCCCAGCTGGGCATTCCTGAGGTCAGGTAAATCACCGGCCACATCTTCAATGGCTATGGTATCGATAAAAAGAACGCCTGATTTCAGACGCAGAATATCTTCATAAGAAGCGGGATTTTCGATCATGGCCAGCACCTCCCCTGCTTTAACCATATCATTATCACGAACAAAAAGATCGGTGATCTTCCCGCTGGTGCGGGCCTGAATATCGGCCGCCGGATTCACCGAAGTAATCATAATCTCTGCCCTCCTGATATCGGGATACTTAAAAATCCAGCTTCCAAGAATCAGGAGCAGCAGAAGTAACATGAAGAGTATCATTCCATTGCGGGTGATCCAGCTGGGAACCCTGCCCAGCATATCTTCAACTTCTCGCTTCTGAAGTTCTATCTTCCGGGTGGATAATTCATCGGGCATAAGCACAGATATTGGCTGAGGCTAATATAATGAATATTTGATATCTTTTCCGATGCAACTCCTGTGTTAAAAATTTCATGAAAACAGGTTTGGATATGGTAAAATTCAATCGTTACTTGTTTCAAATTATCAGTTATGAGAACATATTACAAAGCTTTAGCTGCGATTTCATTATTCGCGCTTTCTTTTTCGAATACGGCACAGGCACAAACAAGCTGGGTAAAACAGAGCAGTCCGGCTACTGAAAACCTAAGTGCCATTTTTTTTCTGGATACAGAGACAGGCTGGTCAGTTGGCGAATCCGGGGGGGCCATATTAAAAACAACTAACGGAGGTGAATCCTGGACCCAGCTTGTCGCCAATCACGGTACAAGCTTTTATGATATTTACTTTGCCGACAGGAATAGGGGCTGGGCAGTTGGACAGATGTGTGCTGACAATGGATGTGATGGCATCATTATTTACACCAAGGATGGCGGAGCAAGCTGGACCGAGCAGGAAATTGTGAAAGACATTTACTTCCTGTCCCTGTTTTTTATAAACGCTAACACAGGATGGGCCACCAGTGGTCCGTCCGGGTCGATTTACAAAACCACAGATGGCGGACTTAACTGGTCCGTCCAGGAAACCAATAAGCAAACGGACTATTACGACAGCCATTTTTTTGATGCAAATACGGGAGTTGTCGTGGGATATGCAGGTAGTATTATGCGTACGACCAATGGCGGGGCAAGCTGGGTTCAACAATCAACAGGTCTGGCAGGCACATTCAACGGACTTCATTTTATCAACGATAAAAGGGGCTGGGCTGCCGGATCCAATATCGGGGAGGGTGAAGCTGTACTGGCATCCACATCAGATGGAGGACTTAGCTGGAGTACCATAAAAACGGTGGCAGGAAATACAGGTTTTAATGATGTAAAGTTTATTGATGAAAACCGGGGCTGGGTCGTGGGCGAAAGCCAGAGTGGTGCTGTAGTCTACTACACCATGGATGGTGGGAAAAATCTGCAGGCGCAAAGCCATAATACCGGCATATATAATTTTAAAGCGCTGGAAGTCAAGGATGCAAATAATGCCTGGATTTCGGGGGACGAGGGAAATATATTAAGAATGATCCCGGACCCCTCTCTTGGAAGTGGGGATATAACATCTGCCAGGGAGCTTATGGGTGAAATCTATCCGAACCCGGGTAAATCACTGGTTTATATACCATTATACCTACCTGCCAGCGGAAACGTTAAGCTTTTGATCTATGACCTGTCCGGCAGAATCATGGAACTCGTTCTGGATCAGTACCTACCGGCAGGAAAGCATACAAAACAGATTTTTGTGGATCATCTTCCTGAAGGCATCTGCCTAATTAAGCTCGAAAGCCCGGAATATTCGGTTACTAAAAAACTGGTCGTGAAATAATCTTTGTTCTCTTTTGCCAAAAAATGGTAATCAGGGATTATCATAAGTACAAGGATCATTATTTGTCTATTTTTAGGGGAGGCTTAATGGTCATTTAAAAAATTATTATGTTTAACTACAAAGCAAAAGTAGAAAGCTTGGAAAACCGTTCAGAATCGACACAGAAAAAGCTTGAGCGCCTGCGCAAGGCCGCAAGAAACGAAGAGCCGGACAGGGTTCCCATCGGTGAATTTTTCTGGGGAAGTTTTACCTCCCGCTGGAAAAAGGAACTGGGTCTTCCTGAAGATACCAATCCATACTATTATTATGACCTGGACTGGATTGCCGTCAACCCCAATATGGATCCCCACATTAAGCAGTTTGAAACCCTTGTGGAAAACGAGGAGGAGGTACAGATAAAAACCGGGTATGAAGTAATCATGCGGAAGAAGTTCGACTTCCCCATGCCTGAGATGATGTCCTGGGAGGTGGATACCATCGATAAACTTGTGAATTTTGAGTTTGATGACCCCTATGATCCCAGGCGTTTCTTCCAGACCCACGACGATCACATTAACGGGGTTGGAGACGGTTTCGAAAGAGATACTGCACCCTGGATCGAAAGGGTAAAGCAGCACCATCCCGATTTTGCAGTATTTGGTTCTGTGGGTGAAATCTCGGAGTGCCTGACAAGGCTTATCGGACAGGAAAATGCCATGCTATGGATGCTCATGCACTACGACGAATTTCCAAAGGCCATTGAAAGGATCGGGCAATTCTATCTTGATATATGTAAAGCACAGATCGATGCGGCCGACGGTTTGCTGGACGGGATGGTAATATGGGGGGATGTGGCCTTTAAAACAGGGATGTTTTTTGATCCGGATTACTGGCGGGAACATTTTCAGCCCTGGGTGAAAAAAATGGTCGACTACTGCCATGATCATGGCCTCCTGGTAATTTATCATGGCTGCGGCAATGTTAATGCCATCTTCCAGGACTACATCGATACGGGCATTGATTTCTACAACCCCCTTGAGGCAAAGGCCGGAATGGATGTGATTAAATTGAGGGAAGAATACGGACACCAGATGGGTTTCTGCGGAAACAGCAATATCATGATCTGGGAGGAAGGCGACAGGGAAAAAGTTCGGGAAGAAGTGCTTAGAAAACTGCATGCTGCCAAAGGTGGTGGCTACATCTTCCAGTCAGATCACTCAGTATCGTCCGAAGTTTCCGGTTTCACCTATGATTATATCATCAAACTGGTCAGGGAATACGGGAACTACCCCCTGGACAATCTCCCGCAATTATAAAGCAAATCAATGGTCACTGAAAGGAAGCGTACCTGTCTCACCCTTGATCTTAAAAACGATCCCGGACTGATCGAAAAATATAAACACTACCACAGGAGGGAAAACAACTGGGCTGAGATCAACGAAGGAATTCGCAAATCCGGCATCAGGGTGATGGATATTTACCTGGTAGACAACCGTATGTTTATGATTTGCGAAACCGACGAAGGCGAAGATTTTGATGCATGCTGGAAGAAGATCTCCGCATATCCAAGGCAAAGTGAGTGGAGTAATTAATGAATAATTTTATCCAGGCTGTCCCGGGCCATAAACCTGAGTGGGTAAAAATGGAGCAGGTATACAGTCTCCCGGCAGAGGGCTGATACTAAATACAACCATCTCTTCCCATGGCACAACAAAACGCCTGCTTAAATTTTTATCAGTTTTAAATAGCCTTTTTTAACACCAGGACTTCCATAGCTATCTTGTATACTAGTGATAAAGTGTGGATATTGGCCCCCCGATATTCTAACACTTAAGAAGCATGAAAGATCAGGAAAAATCAGCCTTCGATAAAGCTGGGGAAATTGAGAAGCAACTGGCCAGTATTGCTTTCGAAAATGCAGGCGATGCAATTTTCTGGATAACTCCCGATGCCCGGATCGTAAATTGTAATCGGGCAGCATGTAAATTGCTTGGCTACACAAAAAAAGAGCTGCTTCAACTATCCATTCCCGATATTAATCCTGAATTCCCCGCTGAAAAATGGCCCAGACTGTATGCTGAATTTCGGGAGCAGGGGATAATTCCCTCCTATGAAACAGTACATATCACAAAAGAGGGTCTTATAATACCGGTGGAAATCACCGCAAACCTGGTTGAACTTGATGGCGAGGAATATAATTGCGCTTTTATCCGGGATATTACAGACCGTAAGAAAATTGAAGAAGCCTTTAAGGAAAGGGAGTTTTTTTTTAAGGAATCTCAGAAAGCTGCCTTCATTGGCTCCTATAAAACCAATTTCCTTAAAGGTTACTGGGAGTCATCAGAAGTGCTGGATCAGATATTTGGTATCGACAAGAATTTTGACAGAAGTATCCCGGGTTGGCTGGAGATTGTCCACCCCGACGACAGGGAGATGATGAATACTTACCTTAGGGAGGAAGTTCTTTCAAAGCGCAATCCTTTTCACAAAGAATACAGAATTCTGCGGAAAAACGATGCGCAAACCCGTTGGGTCCTGGGACAGGGAATTGCTGTTATTGATGAAAAAGGGAATGCTGTCTCCTTAATCGGCACCATACAGGATATCACAGAACGGAAGCTTGACGAAGAAAAAATAAACAAACTGAATAACGCGGTTGAAGCCTCCAGTGAGGTCATATTCATGACCGACCTTGAAGGCATTATTACTTACATGAACCCTGCATTTACTACCGTCTATGGTCATGAGGCCAAAGATGTGCTTGGTAAAGTTACGCCCCGCATTCTTAAAAGCGGAGTTATGGATGACTCTGCTTACAAGGTATTCTGGGAGGAAATTCTAAATAAGCGCCTGGTAGCCGGAGAATTGGTAAATAAAACCAAGGATGGAAGATTGATTTACATTGAAGCCTCCAACAATGCAGTTGTAAATGATGCGGGAACAATTATCGGCTTTATATCCATCCAGAAAGACATTAGTGCGCGCAAACAGATTGAGGATGAACTGGTCAAGGCAAAGGAAAAGGCCGAAGAAAGTGATCGTTTAAAATCTGCCTTCCTGAGCAATATGAGCCATGAAATACGCACACCCATGAATGGAATCCTGGGCTTTGCAGCATTGCTTAAAGAACCTACCCTTACCAGTGACGAGCTCCAGGAATACATTGAAACCATTCAGATAAGCGGCGAACGCATGCTTAATACCATCAATAGCATTGTGGACGTATCTAAAATTGAATCCGGACTGATTGAGCTTGACATCGCCGAAACAAATATCAATGAAAAGATTGACTTCCTTTTCAGGTTCTTTAAACCGGAAGCGGAAAACAAGGGGCTGAAACTATCCATAATGAAAGGGCTTTCCTCTGAGGAGGCTTCAAATAAAAACAGATAGCGAAAAAGTTTACGGAGTTCTCACCAATCTGATTAAAAACGCCGTAAAGTTCACACCTGAGGGTTCCATTGAATTCGGATATGAGAAAAAGGGGGACTTCCTTGAGTTTTTCGTATGCGATAGCGGGATAGGTATCCCGGAGGAACAAAGGGAACATATTTTTGAGCGATTCAGGCAGGGCAGCGAGTCCATTAACCGGGGCTATGAAGGAAGCGGGCTGGGACTCTCCATCTGCAGATCTTATGTGGAAATGCTAGGTGGGAAGATCTGGGTGGGAAACAAAAAGACCAGGGGGACGAACTTTTACTTCACCATCCCCTGCGAGTATAACACAGATGACAATCCTGAGCCACAGGAATCCTTCACTGAGCAAGAAAATAATGCTCAGGTGAATAGCATTAAAATCCTCATCGTTGAGGATGATGAAATATCTCATATCCTGCTTAGCAAAAGGCTGCAAAAGATAAATGCTGATCTGATTCATGCGAACAACGGAATGGAGGCCATTGAAGCCTGCAAAAAAAATCCGGATATTGATTTAATACTTATGGATATTCGCATGCCTGTGATGAACGGTCATGAAGCCACGCGGATCATCCGGGAATTTAACAAAGAGGTAATCATTATTGCACAAACAGCCTTTGCCCTTGCCGGCGACAGGGAAATCGCAATTGAAGCCGGATGCAATGATTATTTAACCAAACCCATTGACAAAGCTGAGCTCCTGGCCCTGATTGAGCAGTACATCAAGGATTAGCAGGATAGCGGGTCAATATGCAATTATCCTCTTCTTCAATTGGATTACTAAAATCGTACTGGGAAATCAGCGTTTTAGAAAAGTCAAGCAGAAGGGGAATCTCCTCAACCAGCACTAAATCATTAGAGCTGAAAGTAAATCCAACTATTTCATCCCTGCCCTGCTTGGGGACATAAAATACTTTCGTGTCTGACTGTTCTGTTAAAACTGACAAACATAAATTTCGCTCACCTATTTTATGATTGCTGTACTGGGATGTTTCAGATAAAACCTGCAGCCTTCCTGCTTCTATGCTGGCAACTTTTAAAATACCACCAATATGCGGGGTTTCAATCCAGACAAGGTCTACCGTGCCGTTTTTATCAAGGTCATTAATAGCCACTACATTTAGCCACCTGTATGAGCGCCCTATATCTGGCACATAAGCATATTCAAGCAACTCTTCATCGATGATTTTATAAATAGCAATACCCGCTCCTTGATTTATGTTGGTTCTGATTGTTATAAATTCCAGCTCAGAATCTCCATCCACATCGTATAAACGGGGACGAATATCTTCAAAAACATAATTCTCCGGGAGATTATACTCATAAAACACCTCATCTACCACTACCACCAGTTGTTCTGCTTCTATCTTATCTCCCAGAATCCCATGATCATACTTTTCAGTGGGTTTAGCATATTGTGCATAAACCCTGTAATCCAGGCTCCTGGATATCTCCTTTTCCGGCAAGAGCTCATATTTTGTGGCCAGGATATTTAAAACAGAATCATTTACTTCATTCGGATCTGCTGCTCTTTCTTTTTCATTACTGCAGGCAATAATGATTGAAAGAAGGAGCATTAGTAATAAGATGTTTTTCACTAGAAAATATTTAGTTTATATTATTGGCCTTGTGTAACTTACCATTACAATACTTTCATGTCCTCTTGTGACAATATGAAAGTATTGTAATGGACGTTTCATTAGATCAAAAATTCCAAACCATCTTTGAAGAAAAAAACTGCAAATCCAAAAAGAATCAGGCCCAAAATCCTCATGGTCCAAATATAGGCTTTGTTCTTCAGAAAATCCCGGGACCTGTCTACTATCAATGCCACTCCTACCTTGGATCCCACCAGAAATACATAAAATGCAGCCACAAAAGCAATAAGGGCAGTAATGCTTGCCTGACGCGCATTGAATATAGTTGTGGCACCAATGGTTAACCAGAAAATATAGGGATGAGGATTAAACATATTGGCCATGATTGCCTTTCGGATGGATTGGGGCTTTTGTCCCTGTATTTCATACTCCAGGCCCTTTGTTTTTATGCTCTCATATGCAAGGTAACTCACAAACAATCCCCCCAGGATTGCTATAACACCAAGCACGGTGTCGGAGTTTGACAGCTTTGATATCACAAAAAGTGTCAGGAGGACAATAGGAGTATCTGTGAGCAAAGGAGCAAAGGCAACTTTCATGCCTTCGGTCCGGTTGTGCCTGAGGGTCTCAGATATCACAAGTGCAAGCATCGGGCCCGGGGAGATTCCGGCTGCAAGACCCAGTACAATTCCAACTGTTAGAAAATGAATGGTATCGGTCATTAATTCAAGACAAAATATACAGAAACTATTTCTTAAAGATCAGTCGATCTACGAAGATATCCTGAAAATCTGCTTCACCTTCCAGGCTTATGTGCCGAGTAAGCCCAAGGACGGTGTTAATCGTTTCAGGCTGCTCAAAGAGGAACATTTTTGCGCCCATCAGGGCCGAATTTCCCAGCTTAAACATTCGCTCCACAGGAATCTCCAGCATTCCGATAGCATTCAGATGATCCAGATTAATGTAGTTTCCAAATCCACCTGCTATAAATACCTTCTCAAGCTCTTTATCCTCTATGCCAAGTTCCCGAAGAAGAATGAGCACACCCGCTTGAATGGCAGCCTTTGCAAGCTGGAATTCCTGGATGTCTTTCTGGGTGAGACTCACATTTTTATCCAGGGCGATTTCTCCATCCCCGGAAAGGATTTCTCCAAAATCACCAATAAGGCCTCTTTCCCTGATCATATAAACGGCGTCAATCAGACCACTTCCGCAGATTCCCCTGGATATAGCATTGCCAATCACAGAAATTTTCCACACCTTCTCTTTCAGCGATATGGATGAAATGGCCCCCGTGGTGGCCTGCATTCCCTGACTGATATTTGCTCCTTCAAAAGCGGGTCCCGCTGCTGTGGATGCACAAATTAAGCGATTTTTGTTTCCAACAACAATTTCCCCGTTGGTGCCCAGATCAATCAAAAGGGTGTAGGATTCTTTCCGATACATCCCTGTGGCCAGAATACCGGCGAGAATATCACTTCCCACAAAACTTCCTATTCCGGGGTAGAATTTTATATCCTTACAAAGCACTCCCTCCCAGGCCAGGTCTACGGAAGTAAATTCAGCCATTCCCAGGAGTTTCGAGTCAAAGGGATAAAAGGAAAGGGGTTTGATATCATATCCGCAAAAAAAGTGGTGCATTACCGTGTTCCCGACTATCACCATTTTATCCAGGACCCTGCCATGCTCCTTCATCAGGGCCAGGGTCATTTCGCCGATTTTCTCCCTGATCATCCGGGTCATTTCACCAGCCCCCTCGCCAAGGGCCGCTTCAACCCTGGATATCAGATCACTTCCGAACTTTCGCTGTGGGTTCATGGCGGTTTCCACAGCCAGAATTTTCCCGGAGGCAAGATCGACAAGTTGCCCAACCAGGGTGGTTGTGCCCAGGTCAAAAGCAAGACCCAGTCCTGATCCCGGCGTAAAATCAAAAGAGCTTTCGTCAGCCTGGATGATGGTTTCAAACTGACCGATCTCAAGGGACAGGTCCGAATGGCATTCGCTCAGACAGGCAAGGCGCCAGGACTTATCCAGCTTCAGCTTTTCCAGTTTTTCCTTATGATATGGGTCAAGTGAAATATCGCCCTCAAGCAGTTTTATCCTGCAACGACCACAGCTGCCCCTTCCTCCGCATGGAAACTCAAGCCCATACTCATTCAGGACATCCAATAAGGGAGTTCCCTCGATAACCGAAATCTCTTTCCCAAGGGGAATGAGCTTTACTGAAAATGTTTTCAAGTCTTAAGCCACGCTGTTCAGATATTCCACAGCACCCCTTGGATCGGGAGCATAGAAGTCTGCACCAATTTTCTCTCTGAAGCCATCATTCAAAGGAGCTCCTCCGATAATTACTTTGGTACCGGGATTTACCTCTTTGATCTTTTGTACAATTTCTTCCATGTTGGCCATGGTGGTAGTCAGCAAGGCTGATAGTCCCACGATCGCACCGGGATGCTCGGCTAGCGTATTGTTAAAGGTATCTTCATTTACATCAACACCCAGGTCAACAATGCTCCATCCACCACCTTCAACCATCATAGCAACCAGGTTTTTACCAATGTCATGGAGATCACCTTTTACGGTACCGATGATAAATGTTCCTTTTGTCTTCACATCTCCGGAAGCAAAGAAGGGTTTAAGGTGAGCCATGGCAGCACCCATTGCCTTTGCTGACATCAGCATCTGAGGAACGAAGATCTTATTTTCTGAAAATTTCTGCCCAACCCTGTCCATAGCCGGAACCAGGGCGTCAGTAAGGACACTTGTGGGAGCAATACCATTGTCAAGGGCCTGCTTGGCAAGTTCATCTGCCCCGTCCTGTCCCTTCATGTTGGGAGGGAAAGGCGAGTTTTTATCAACTTTACCAAATTCTACAGCTTCGCCCAGTTGTGTTAAGATGGAATCCATTGCTTATCGCTTTAGTTAAGGTTTTAATAACATTCAGTTCGTAAAAATAGTCAATGCTGCCAATCTACTTGATATTTCATTCACAATTTATAATGCTATTTTAACCTATTTCTTATTTTTATGCAAAATTAAACTAGATGAAAGAATTACTGGAAGAAATCAAGCTAAACCCGGAGGAATCCTTCTTCATAGGGATCTTCCAGGATCACATTGAAAAAAGCTACTGGCATTATCACCAGGAATTTGAACTCAGCTTCATTACCGAAGGCTCCGGGAAAAGAATTGTCGGGGACTCCATTGAAGAGTTTAATCCGGGAGATATGATTTTTATCGGACCACGGATCCCTCACGTATGGTTTCCAGAAAAGAAACACAGACAGCAACATTCGGGCAGAACACTGGAATCAGTCTACATGCTTTTCAACCAGGATATATTGCCGGATGATTTAACCTCTCTCCCCGAATTCAGCAACATTAGGAAAGCGGTCCAACTATCCGAAAGGGGAATAAGAGTATCAGGAGGAACACTAAATGAGGTTAGCAATATCATGTTGCAACTTCCCTATATGAGCCGGATTAAAAGGCTGATGATGTTCTATGAGATCATGGACCTCATTGGGAAAAGTGAATCTTTCACCTACCTGGCAAGTCCGGATTATATAAAAACCAAATTTGAAACCGGAAACAAGAGGGTAAACCGTATCCATGAATTTTTAATGAAAAATTACCAGGGCGACATTGATCTGAAGGAGATAGCCGAGGTGGCACACATGGCTCCGGCTTCGGTTTGCAGGTTTTTCAAAAATTCAACAGGCATGACGATTTTTGAATACCTTAATAAGATTAAAATTAATTATTCCTGCCAGCTTCTTTTGAATACCGATCTAAATATCCTGGATATCTCCTACGACTGCGGATTTAATAACCTGAGCCACTTCAACAAGCAATTCAGAAAATTTATTGGATCAACACCCAGCCAATTCAGGAAATTACGTGGTTCCTGATAAACTTTAAGATAATAATTTGCAAATATAGCATCAGTATAAGGTAAATAAGATGCGGACATCCACTGTTGTGTGCCTCTATCTTTAGACCCTAAAGTATTCTAAATCTTATTTGTAGACCTTATCCCGTCAGAAATGGAAATTATCAGTGGAAATTCAGTTGCCAAGATCATCAAAGAGGAAATCGCCCTGGAAGTTCAAAGCATGCTGCGTTCCAGGCTGAAACAGCCTCATCTTGCAGCCATCCTTGTGGGGACAGATGGAGGAAGCGAAACCTATGTCGCCTATAAAATTAAGGACTGTGAGGAAGTGGGGTTCAGGTCGACCCTGATCAGGCTCAGCGAGGATGTATCAGAAGAAACACTGCTGAATAAAATTTTTGAGCTGAACCAGGATACCGAGGTGGATGGCTTCATCGTACAACTTCCCCTGCCGGACCATATAAATGAGCAAAAAGTAATTGAGGCCATCGATCCCCGCAAGGACGTGGATGGATTCCATCCGGTAAATGTGGGCCGGACTGTAATCGGTCTTCCTTCATTTGTATCGGCCACCCCCTTCGGCATCATTGAACTCCTGAAAAGATATAAAATCGAAACCTCGGGCAAAAATTGTGTCATAGTGGGAAGGAGTAATATTGTGGGCCGTCCCCTGAGTGTACTCATGTCCCAGAAGGCTGTAAATGCGACTGTAACAGTAGCCCATAGCCGTACCAAAGACCTGAAAAAGCTTTGCAGTGAGGCTGACATCCTGATATGCGCTCTGGGATCTCCTGAGTTTATTAAGGCTGATATGGTAAAGGATGGTGCCGTTGTGATCGATGTCGGAACCACGCGGGTCCCCTCCACCGAAACCAAATCGGGTTTTCGCCTGAAAGGGGATGTGGCCTACGATGAAGTGGCCCAAAAATGCTCCTTTATTACACCTGTTCCAGGAGGGGTTGGTCCCATGACCAGGGTCTCTCTGCTTACCAATACTATGATTGCTGTAAAAAAGAAGTGTTAGTGGAAAACGACAACAAGCTTACCGTGGATGCACTGCTTCCTCCAGAAATGGCTATTAAAGCAGAAGAGATAGGTGCGTCAAAGGCAAAACAGGATCCGCTAAAAACGGCTGTTCTGGCTGTACTGGCCGGGGCTTTTATTGCCTTTGGAGCCGTTTTCGCAACCCTGATCACTTCCGGATCAGACTTACCCTATGGCATCACAAAGGTATTGGCTGGTTTAGCTTTCAGCCTTGGACTGATCCTGGTGGTGGTTGGCGGAGCAGAACTGTTTACCGGAAATAACCTTCTTACCATGGCATGGGCAAGCAGGAGGGTTTCCTCCTGGCAAATGTTCCGCAACTGGATCATCGTATACTTTGGCAATATGTTTGGCGCCTTTTCCATTGTGATCCTGATGCTCCTTTCGGGCCACTATCTTTTTGGGGAAGGCCTGACAGGATCCAATATATTACATATTGCAGAAGCAAAATGCCAGCTGGGATTTGTGCAGGCAATCGTCCTGGGAATTCTATGCAACATTCTGGTGTGCCTCGCCATCTGGCTCTGCTACAGTGCAAGGTCAACCCAGGGGAAAATACTGGCCATCATCTTCCCCATCACTGCCTTTGTCTCAGCAGGATTTGAACACTCTGTTGCCAATATGTATTTCATCCCCATGGGTTTATTGGTAAAGGGTTCTGCAAGTCCTGAATTATGGATAAAGCTGAACGCTACTCCGGCTCAATTCGAAGCTCTGACCTGGAATAATTACCTCATGTATAACCTGCTCCCGGTGAGCATTGGGAATATCATAGGAGGAGCCCTCTTTGTAGGAATGGCCTACTGGTTCATATACCTGCGTAAGCAAAGCACTGGAAATTAAGCAATAAATGAAAATTTAAAACTAACGATCATGAACGATCTGGACATTGCAAAAAAAGTAAACCTGAAGCATATCTCCGAAATTGCCCGAAAATTTGGAGTGGATGAAGATGATATTGAAATGTATGGCAAGTACAAGGCCAAGCTACCTCTCTCCTTCATAGATGAAAAAAAGGCAGCTCAGAGTAATCTCATCCTGGTTTCAGCCATCTCACCCACCCCTGCCGGAGAAGGTAAAACCACAGTCAGCATAGGACTATCGGAAGGGCTTAACAAAGTCGGCAAAAAAACAACTGTGGTATTAAGAGAACCCTCTCTGGGTCCGGTTTTCGGGATCAAGGGTGGTGCCACCGGGGGAGGCTACTCCCAGGTTCTTCCCATGGAGGACATCAACATGCATTTCACGGGCGACTTCTCGGCCATTGAAAAGGCACACAACCTTCTGGCCGCTGTCATCGACAATAATATTCAAAGCAAAAGCAACGGCTTAAACCTCGATCCGCGTACCATTTCATGGAAGCGCGTTATCGATATGAATGACCGCGCATTACGAAGGATTATCGTCGGGCTGGGAGGTACCACTTCCGGAATTCCGAGAGAAAGCGGATTTGACATTACCGCTGCATCTGAAATCATGGCCATTCTGTGCCTGGCAGCAAACCTGCACGATCTGAAAATCAGGCTTGGAAATATTTTCATTGGATTCACTTTTAACAAGGAACCCATTTATGCACGCGACCTGAAAGCCGGAGGAGCCATGGCAGCCCTGCTGAAGGATGCCATTAAACCCAACCTTGTACAGACCATTGAAGGAAATCCGGCCATTATTCATGGAGGACCCTTTGCAAATATCGCGCAGGGAACCAATTCTGTCATAGCCACCCGCATGGGTATGACTTTCTCGGATTATACGGTAACAGAGGCTGGATTCGGATTTGACCTGGGAGCTGAAAAGTTCTTCGACATTAAATGCCAGAGTGCTGGACTATCTCCCAAAGCAGTGGTTCTGACAGCCACCATCAGGGCCCTGAAGTATCATGGAGGTGCCGACCTGAGCTCCCTTACCACACCCGATGTGGAAGCCCTGAAAAAAGGCTTACCAAACCTGGAAAAACATCTCGAGAATATTAAACAGTTTAATGTCACCCCTGTTATCGCAATCAACCGCTTTGCCACTGATACAGATGAGGAAATACAGGTTATCCTGGATAAAGCGAAGGAACTGGGGATCAGATGTGCCGTGGCTGATCTCTGGGCCAAAGGTGGAGAAGGAGCCATTGATTTAGCCCATAAAGTGATTGAGGTTGCCGAAAGCAACCCTCCCGTTTTTGATCCCATGTATGACTGGAGCTGGGACGTAAAAAAGAAAATCGAAACCCTGGCCACAAAAATCTATGGAGCAGAGCATGTGGAATATACGGCAAAGGCAAAAGCAAATCTGAAAACCATTAGCTCTCTGGGGCTTGACCAGATGCCCATCTGCATTGCAAAGACACAAAAATCACTCTCAGACAATCCTGCTCTTCTTGGACGTCCAAAAGACTTCATCATTACCGTACGGGAAATTGAGATAGCCTCAGGGGCAGGTTTCCTTATTCCCATTACCGGGGAAATTATGCGAATGCCCGGCTTACCAGCGCATCCACAATCTGAAAAGATTTCTGTGGATAACGAGGGGAACATTACAGGTTTAATGTAAAACAAGTAAAACATAAGATAAAAGCAATGAAGACAATCTTAAAAAGCAGAACCCAGGAGGTGGTCATCGATACGGAAGGGCCGGTGGTCATTATTGGAGAAAGTATCAATCCCACACGCAGAAAAAGGCTGGTTAGCACCCTGTCTGACGGTAATTTTGAGTTTGCCATACAACTGGCAAAAACCCAGATTGAAGGCGGCGCTGACATTCTGGATGTAAATGTGGGGTTCCCCGGCGTGGATGATGCCACATTGTTACCAGAAACGGTGAAAGCCATTCAGGAAGCCGTGGATGTACCCCTGTGCATTGATTCACCCAATCCAAAAGCCCTGGAGGCAGCATTGAAGGTGATTAATGGAAGGTGCTTAATCAATTCAGTGAACGGTGAGGAGAAATCCCTGGAGGCCATACTCCCCCTGGCAAAGGAATACGATGCAGCTGTAATCGGCCTGGTAATGGATGATGATGGCATCACGCACGATCCGGAAAAACGCTTTAAAATTGCTGAAAAGATCCTGGAAAGAGCGGTCAAACTGGGCATCAAGGAAGAAGATGTGGTTATTGATCCCCTGGCCATGGCCGTAAGTGCGGATCCCAATGCCTGCCTGGTTACGCTGGAAACCATCAAACTGGTTCACGAAAGGCTGGGATTAAACATAACCCAGGGTGCAAGTAATATCTCATTCGGACTTCCCATGCGGGAGGCCCTGAATATGGCCCACATGGTACTTTCCATATGGAATGGTCTGACCTGCCCCATTGCCAATCCAAACAAAATCACCACCATAGTCCGCGCGGCCGATCTGATCAGGGCCAGGGATGACTATGCCATGAGGTTTACGGAACATTTTCAAATTCAGGAGAATTTGAAAAGTTAGTTCGATCACTTCGTGATCGTTAGTAGTTAATAGGTTAGTATTAAAAAGAAGAATATGTCGCTTTTCACACCGGGCAGAAGATGGCAACCACCATTTTACCCCTTTAAGAAGGAAACCTTTGGCCTGAAGGTAATGCGGAAAACCGAGCGCTGGATCAAGGGTCCGCTTTTTGGTTGTCGCATGTGCGGAAATTGTCTTTTACAGGAGACCGCCTTCATCTGCCCCATGGAATGTCCCAAGGGAATGAGAAACGGTCCCTGCGGCGGATCCACAAAGGAAAAATGCTATGTGGATGAAACCCGACCCTGCATCTGGTACAAGATTCATGAACGCGCTTTCAAGATGGGAAGGGAAGAGATGCTGCTGGAGGTTCTCCCTCCCCTGGACTGGGATAGTGTGGGAACCGAAACCTGGGGAGATGTGATACGTTCCATGAAAAAATACGGAACCGGAAGCTTTATTAAAAGCCGTTTTTCCAATGATAAGGAGAAAAAAGCACATGCCTGGGAAAGCGTTTTCAAGCCTGTCAGGCAACCCGAATGGTGGCAGGGGGATTCCGAATACCACGCTCCGGCCTATGATGAACCCTTCTCAAAGCTTGAAAGCGAGCTGCGTACAGGAAAATTTGTAGTGACCACCGAGGTGGCCCCTCCCCTAAGCACGGCCACAGGTAAGCTGAAGCGGGATATTGAGATGGTAAAAGACCTGGTTGCTGCCGTTAATTTTACCGACTCTGCATCTGCCAGTCCGCGCATGTCGAGCATGGCCTGCTCCAAAGTTGCAGCAGAACTTGGTGCAGATCCGGTACTTCAGATTGCCGCCAGGGACAAAACCCGCAGTGGGCTCCAATCGGATATAGTAGGGGCAAATGTCATGGGGGTGCATAATGTACTCTGCATAACGGGCGACAATGCCCGGATCGGACCCACCCCCACCAGCAACACCAACATCCTTGATTTTGATGCTGTTCAGATGCTGTGGATCCTTCGCAGAATGAGGGACGAGGGGATCTATCTGGATGGCAGAAAGATGAAATCACCGCCCAAATTATTCCTTGGGGCAGCCGCCTCACCCTTTGCATCAGAACCCAAATTCCAGGCACTGCGGGAGGAGAAAAAAATCAACGCAGGGGCCCAGTTTTTTCAAAGCAACCTGATTTTTGATCCCGATGGACTGGACCTGTGGCTTGAGGCCATGGATAAGCGCAACATCCTGGATAAGGTCTATATACTGGCGGGCGTTTCTCCCATAAGGAGCATGCGTATGGCCCAGTATCTGCATCATAATATCCCCGGGGTAAGCCTTCCCAAAATTATTCTGGACAGGTTTACCGATGCCCGGGAAGATGATTATGAAGAACTTGGTGTTGAGATCGCACTGGAAATCATAGACAAAATCAAGACAAAAAAAGGCATCAATGGCATACACCTTATGTCGGTGGGATGGGAAGCCATTGTACCCAGGATTATTAATGATGCGGGCTTAATGCCATAATCTCTAAATACCTTTGATCAGCGGATCACCATTAAATTCTTTCACAGCATTGAAGGCTGCGATAATATTCTCCGGGGGAACATCGGGCAGGATGTTATGTACGGGATTAAAGACAAAGCCGCCACCCTTTGAGAAGATTTCCATACGTTCGAGCACATGTTTACGAATGATTTCCGGACTTTCTTTGTTAAGCATGCCGGCGGTTTCGCAACCCCCACCCCAGAAAGAGATTTCCTTTCCAAACTCCCGTTTCAGAACCACCGGATCCATCTGGTAGGTATTGGTCTGAACCGGATTCAGGATGTCATAACCCGCTTCTATCAGGTCAGGAATGAGTTGATAGATAGAGCCACAGCAGTGTAACAGCGTCTTCATATTGCTGTTTTCCTTCACATAGTCATTCAGCAAAGTATGCCTGGGCTTAAAGAACTCCCGGTAGGTTTCCGGAGCCATAAAAGGACCCGATGACATACCCAGATCATCGCCAAACCTGAGTATATCGGCAATATCTCCCACTGATTGGATCACCTTCTCAAGGGTTTGCAGATGAAACTCCATAAGCTTATCCAGGAGGGCTTCCACCTCAGCCGGGTAAAGGAAGAGATCGGTAAGGAAATTATCGATCCTCCGAAGGAAGGTCCCCCATTCAAAGAGGTTGCAACCCACCACGATGACCAGGGCCCTGTCTGATTCCTGCTTAAGCTTCAGGCTACGGGCCCTTAAATCCTCCCAGAATCCCGGCTTATGGCTATGGTCCCATGGACTGTGCGCAAAGGCCGACCATAAAACCCGGTCCATCTGCTCAGCCAGGCCAGAAAAATCGGAAGGATAACCAGCCTCATAGGGAAAAAGTGTTTGATCAAAAAAAGTAGCGCCATCGGGCATCCGGGCGATCACCTCCCCCTTTGCATCGCGCGCCACATATCCGGTCACCGTTATACTCCGTTTTAAACCATATGGGGTGGAAGGCTTTCTGACCATCGGCAAGCTTAACTTCCTGCCAGTCAGATTCGAGGGCATTAAAGGTCCGGCCCATATCCACAGCATCCACGCCCAGCAGATCGAGAATGGCTTCATCGGGCTGGGCCAGTTGCTGAACCACATCATAGATCAGGGTTGGCAGATGATCCATCCCCAGGTATTTCACAAGCTTGCCATAGGCTATGGCCGAAATCCCTGAACTGGGATTTGAACCCAGGTCCACCGGCACCTTATCCGGCTCCTTAAAATTCAGGGCACTCAGGACCCTCTCTCGGGAGTTTTTCATCTGAAAATTGTATATAAGACGATCATGACAAGCAGTAGTAATCCAGCAAACAACCTGGGATCCTTCAGCGATTCGACCTTCCCGTCAGTGATAAAGGACAGGGGTTTTCTGAGGGTAAGTGACTCCAGCACCTTTTCACTTGCTTTTGGGGTAAAGTAGGAAACCACAAAATAAAAAACGGAGCAAATGACAAAGAGAAAAAAGGCCTTCATCATAAAATGAATTCCCAGCACATCGGTAATATAACGTTTCCCGGCAATCAATTCAAAGTCGAAGATAAAGGCAAGTACACCCAGGGCAAATCCAAAAATCAGGGTATACATTCCTGCCTTGGGGGTCCCCCGCTTGGTCATTACCCCCCAGAGGAAGACCGTGGATATGGGCGGAGAGAGGATGGCCAGCAGATCATTAATGGCTTCAAAAATGGTCGGGAATTTTGCAATCAGAGGCGACCATAATACTGCCACTACAATAACTACCAGGATGGTAATCCGCCCGATCAGCAGAAGCTTCTTATCTGGTGTAGAGGGTTTGAAGCGCTTCACAATATCCATTGAAACCAGGGTTCCGGTGCTATTGAGCCCTGAAGCGATGGTACTCATTAAAGCAGCAAGCAATGCGGCCGACATTAATCCCCTCATACCCTGGGGAAGGATGTTCAGAATCAGGACCGGGAGGGCATTGTCCGAATGGGTGATCTCATCCTTAAAAAGCACATAGGCAAAAACGCCGGGCAGGACCATGATGAATACCGGCAATATCTTAATAAAACCGGCAAAGATGGGGCCTCGTTGTGCATCATTTAAGGTTTTTGCTCCCAGCACTTTCTGAACGATGGTCTGATCGGCACACCAGTAGTTGAGCCCCAGAACCGGTATGCCCAGCCAGAAGGCATACCAGGGAAGGGGGGACTGGGCTCCGGATTGAATCATACTCAGCTGATCGGGCTTCAGCATGGCCTTCAGTTCGGCAAAGTTATTGACCCCCTGCTCGGGAAGCTGCAACATGGCCAGCACGGTCAGGGTGGTGGCTCCAATGATCAGAATGACTGACTGGAGGGCTTCTGTAAGAACCACAGCCTGCAGTCCGCCAATAACCGAATATACCAGGGTGGCTGCTGCAATAACAATGATGGCAGTGTATTTGTTAATCCCGAACAGACTCTCAAAAACCAGTCCGCCCGCATAGAGACTGATGCCTATGTGCAGGAAAATGGCCGTCACCAGTGAAATGAAGGCCAGCATGGAGCGGGCTCCCTTGTTATATCGCTTTTCCAGGAATTCGGGAAGGGTGGAGATCTTGGTTTTAAAGTAGAGGGGGGCAAAAACCAGGGCCAGGATCATCAGCATCAGGGCCGCCGACCATTCAAAGTTTCCCCAGACCAGTCCGTCACCAAAACCCTGTCCGGCCAGGCTAACCAAATGAATGGTGGAAATGTTGGCCGCAAAGAGGGCTGCACCCACCATGGGCCAGCTAAGCGATCGTCCCGCAAGAAAAAAACCTTCGCTGGACTTTACCTTTCTCCTGATTCCGGACCACAGGCCGATACCCACAATAAATACCATGTAAATAATAATGGTGGCGATGTCCACTTGAGTCAGTTGCATCCTATACTTGTTTTAGGGTTGAAACGATTAGTCCAGGTGATAAACCTCCTCCATGTCGGCCCACCATACACCTTCTCCGGCCGATTCGACGGGTTCCTGACAGGGATCGGTAAGTGCCCACCATACATTGGTCATGGAGTCAGCAGCCATTTTTGCCATGTCGGCATCAAAATCTTCCCCGGTATACTCAAGGTAGGAGAATAACAATCCGTCACGATAATAAATGGAGTAATTCTGAATGTTACAAAGCTTAAGCATACTGTCAACCTCAGGCCAGGGATTGGCATGCAAGCGCTTGTACTCATCCAGCTTCTCTGGTTTCACCTGGATTACCCAGCCATAGCGGGTAAGGTTCTGCTCATCCTTACCTTCATGTGGTGCTGAACAGGAAGCGATAAGGACGGATGCAAAGACTGTTGCAAGGAAAATGATAAAGTAAAAAGAATCTTGTCTCATGTGAAGTTCTCTTTGTGCCAAAACAAAATACAAAGAAAACAGGACCCCCCAAATAGCTTATCAGCTTTTGAATTCACGATCCCCACAAATGGTTACATTTGTTATATAAGTATCAATTTGTCACCTCAAAAGAAGCAGAAACCACCCTGGCACCCAGCTCTTCACTTCGCTCACCCGGAGAAGCATTTCCAATGTGAACCGTATATTTACCAGGTACAACTTCAGCCTTACCCGCCTCATTATACTGCTCCAGCTCATCCCTGTCGAGCTTGAAGGAAACTGTCGTGGCGGAACCCTCTTTCAGTTTGATTCTTTCAAAGTTTTTCAGGGACCAACGGGGCTGATTTCCTGACAAATCAGGAACACTTACATAAAGCTGGACCACTTCCTCTGCATCAAAATCTCCACTGTTCTTCACTTCCACAGAAACAGTCAGAGAAGCATCCGCAGCAATTTCCTCACTTTCAAGATGCAAATTGTCAAACCTGAAGTCAGTATAGGAGAGTCCGTATCCAAAAGGATAGAGTGGTTTGGAAGTCATGTACCTGTAGGTCCTGTCCTCCATAGAGTAGTCCTCATAGGGAGGCAACTGGTCCACTGAAACCGGAAAAGTCAGGGGCAGCTTACCCGAAGGAACTTCATTTCCAAAGATTACATCGGCAACCGCATTTCCACCCTCCTGTCCGGGATACCAGACCCAGAGAATGGCATCGGCCAGTTCTTCCACCTCCGGAATGGTCATGGGGCTTCCTCCGGTAATTACAACGATCAGTGGATTATCATTGTCCTTCTTGAGGGTTTTCAGGAATTCCACCTGGTTTGAAGGCATATTCAGATCCAGGCGGTCGCCTTTATCACCGGAAGCAATGGATTCGCCCTCCTCGCCTTCCAGTAATGAAGAGATGCCCATCACAGCAATGCAGGCGTCAGCCTCTTTTGCTTCACCGGTGGTCCAGTCCATGGGATTGATATTATCCCTGTAGTCAAGTACACCCTGCTTATAGTTAATGGTGGTACCCGAACTCACCCTGGAGGTAACTCCCTCCAGGATATTCACCAGGTTCTTGCTCATACCATAATAGTTACCCAGCAGGACTTCACTATTATTAGCCTGGGGGCCCACCACATAAAGTGTCCTTATGTCACTTTTCAGGGGCAGTGCACCATTGTTTTTCAGGAGAACCAGAGACTTCACAGCTGCTTCATAGGCTATCTTACTGTGCTTCTTCGGAGTTAATCACACTCCTCCGGAATATCATTATAAGGATTATAGGAAGGGGGATCAAAAAGTCCCAGCTCAAAACGGGTGATGAATAAATTTGCAAGCCTGTCGTCTATGGTGGCCTCAGTAATCAAGCCTCGGTCCAGTGCTTCCTTAAGCGCCGGAAAAGAGTTTCCGCAGTTGAGACTTACCCCATGATTCAGGGCCATAGCGGCCGATTCAGCCACGTCGGCAGTCACTTTGTGCCCCTCATGGAAATCCACAATGGCCCAGCAATCACTCAGAATATGTCCTTCAAATCCCCAGTCTTTTACAAGAATTTCATTAAGCAGCATATCGCTGGCACAGGCAGGCTCACCATTGACCCGGTTGTAGGCTCCCATAACCGACTCCACATTTGTTTCGGTAACAAGGGCCTTAAAGGCGGGCAGGTAGGTTTCATGCAGATCTTTCATGCTTGTAAGGGCATCAAATTCGTGACGCAGGGCCTCAGGACCGGAATGAACCGCGTAGTGTTTGGCGCAGGCTCCCGCCTTAAGGTATTTGGGGTGATCTCCCTGTAGCCCTTTTACCACCTCCATACCCAGCTGGGAGGTCAGGTAGGGATCTTCCCCGTAGGTTTCCATGCCCCTGCCCCACCTGGGATCCCTGAAAATATTCACATTTGGAGTCCAGAAAGTAAGCCCGGCATACTGGGCATAGTTTTCCATCTCCTGGGCAATCCGAAACTTGGCACGGCCTTCATCAGAAGTCGCTGTATAGATTTTATATATCAGCTCCCGGTCAAAGGTGGCACCCAGACCAATGGGCTGGGGAAACACAGTGGCTCTTCCATTCCTGGCGACACCATGCAGGGCCTCGCTCCACCAGTTATATTCACTTACACCCAGGCGCTCGATGGGAGCCGCATCATGGGTCATCTGGGAGATTTTTTCCTCAAGGGTCATTTCGTCAATCAGGAGCTTTACCCTCTCCTCAAAGGAGATTTCCGGATTATACCAGGGAAAATCATAAGTCTCCTGGCCCGACTTTTCAGTCTGAGCACCCTGATCTGGCGCGGATCCGCAGGAAACAAGAAAAATGGAAATAGTCAATATAAAAATCTTTCGCAGCATGGATTTTGTTTTAATATGTTTGCGCAAAGATAAAAATATGTGTAAGAATTTTGACCCTAAATTGCCATCAGCTACCTTTAGCTATGAACAGGATATTAATCATGGCACTGGGAATTCTGGCAGTAGGAATTCTGGCAGTAGGAATTCTGGCGGCTCCGGGATGCAAAAATCAGACAAAAACAGAGGATGCCTCCACTCCAGAAAACTCTCCATATTTTCACGAGGTCCTCAGTATGCAGAATATATCCTTCGACCTGAGCACCTCCGGACCGGCCTCCATGCAAAAACTCCGGATTCAACCCAACGGTCTGAGTATTACCAACCGCGAATTGATACATGAAATTGACGGCCGGATTGTAGGTGCTGAAATTGAAGATTTAAATTCCGATGGCTTTCCCGAACTGCTCATTTACACCCAGTCGGCAGGCAGTGGATCCTATGGGGATGTAATCGCCTATTCGGTTAACAATGGAAAATCCGTGAGTCAGGTATATTTCCCGCCCATATCTGATCATCCTGAAGCCGCTAAGGGCTATATGGGGCATGATGAATTTACGATCATAGAGACTTCCCTGGCCCATAGATTCCCCATATATCAAGAGGGAGATGCAAATGCTGATCCAACAGGTGGCATTCGCCAGATCCAATATAAAATGGTGGACGGAGAAGCCTCCCGAAGATTCAAAATTGTCAGAATAACAGATTTCCCTGATGAATAAGAGGAGAATATCATACTACCCATTAATCCTGCTGATCATCTTTTTGCACACTTGTGAGAAAACGGCTATTGAGATTGATCCTGTTGAGCCGGTATACGACACCATATTCCCTAAAGCTTACCTGCCCGCTTATCCCGGTTCCCACTGGACCTACCTTGATCAGAATGACAGTACAATCATAAGTGAGGTCTCCGGGGATTATATTCTGGATTATTACATTGAGCAGGAAGCCGCCTATATTTCGGACACCTTCTATGTTCCGGCATTAAACCATATACCCTTGTGGGGCTATGAAGCCCATACGGGTCCGATTTCCCATGGAGGCTCCTACCCTTTAACCATGGTTCTTAACGATACAGCTGAAGTGGGTTTTTCCTGGAGTGTCGCTCACTGGGCGGGTAATGAAAACCGAAGGATCATTTTAGCCAGGGACACGATGATTCAACTACGTACAAATCTCACCTTCAGCCCAGTAATTGTGGTTAAGGAATATCAGTCACGGCCTGAAAATGTACCCGAATGGTGGTACAAAAGATACTATGCCAAAGACCTTGGCCTGATTAAAGAAGAATACTGGTTCAGTTATGACAGTACCTATAAGTCAATGGATCTGCTGGAATATAAAATCAACAAGTAGCTTTATAAATGCATATTAAAAGAGCGTAGACTCTCAGTCCTAAACGTCAATTTTGGCATACTTGGCATGCTTCTCAATGAATTCCCTCCTGGGAGGAACCTCATCACCCATGAGCATGGAGAAAATCCGGTCAGCCTCAGCAGCACTGTCAATGGTTACCTGCCTGAGGGTCCTGTTTTCAGGATTCATGGTGGTATCCCAGAGCTGCTCTGCATTCATCTCACCCAGACCTTTGTATCGCTGAACATGGATTCCTGCTTCTTTACCTCCGCCTACTTCTTCAACAAAAGCTTCACGCTCCTCTTCACTCCAGCAATAGCGCTCGTTCTTACCCTTCTTCACCAGGTAAAGTGGCGGAGTGGCAATGTAGAGATAACCATTCATGATCAGATCATTCATGTAACGGAAGAAAAAGGTCATGATCAGGGTGGCAATGTGAGAACCGTCCACATCCGCATCCGTCATTATTATAACCTTGTGGTAGCGCAGACCTGACAGGTTCAGCGCTTTTGAATCTTCTTCTGTCCCTATCCTGACACCCAGGGCCGTGAATATATTTTTGATCTCCTCATTTTCAAAGATCTTGTGCATCATGGCTTTCTCAACGTTCAGGATCTTACCCCTGAGTGGCATAATGGCCTGGAAAGCCCGGTCCCTGCCCTGCTTGGCTGTTCCACCTGCAGAATCACCCTCCACCAGGTAAATTTCAGTCAATGCGGGATCCTTTTCCGAACAATCGGCCAGTTTACCCGGCAGGCCTGCTCCGGAAAGCACATTTTTGCGCTGCACAAGCTCCCTGGCCTTCCTGGCAGCATGCCGTGCTGTGGCTGCCAGAATCACCTTGGAAACAATCTGCTTGGCATCTTTGGGATGCTCTTCCAGGTAGTGCGCCAGTGATGCGCTCACAGCCTGGTCAACCACACCCATGATATCGGAGTTACCAAGCTTGGTCTTGGTCTGACCTTCAAACTGGGGTTCAGCCACTTTCACCGAAATAATGGCTGTAAGTCCTTCACGAAAGTCATCACCATTGATATCAAATTTCAGTTTGGCAAGCATTCCCGACTTATCTGCATAGGCCTTTAAAGTACGTGTAAGGCCCCTCCTGAATCCAGAAAGATGGGTTCCGCCCTCAATGGTGTTAATGTTATTTACATAGGAATGCACGTTCTCCGAAAAGGAAGTATTGTATTGCAAAGCGATCTCCACAGGAACATCATTCTTCTCTGTTTCAATATGTACGGGCTCTTCAATAAGCTTTTCCCTGGTTCCATCCAGGAAGGCCACAAATTCTTTCAGTCCTTCCTCAGAATAGAATTCATCGTGGCGGAAACCGTTCTCTCCATTACCTTCAGTATTACCCTCACCATTTCCGTTCTCCTCCTTTTCACGAAGGTCTTTGATGTTGAGCTTTATTCCTTTATTCAGGAAAGCCAGCTCCC
This sequence comes from uncultured Bacteroidota bacterium, assembly GCA_963713725.1. Lineage (GTDB taxonomy): Bacteria > Bacteroidota > Bacteroidia > Bacteroidales. Next base: position 159,217 of record CAVQMZ010000005.1, on the reverse strand, counting down.
TTAAGCGGGAGGCCAGGATCTCATACTTGTATTCAGTTACCGTAAAGATGGTATTGTCGGGCTTGAAGGTAACAATCGTCCCGGTTTTATCGGTGGTTCCAATCTCTTTAACATCTGCATCAGGGATGCCTCGCTGATAAGTCTGAACGTAAACTTTACCATCTCTGTGTACCTCAGCTGTCAATTTCTCAGACAAACCGTTCACACAGGAAACACCCACACCATGGAGTCCACCGGAAACCTTGTAGGAATCCTTGTCGAACTTACCACCGGCATGAAGTACAGTCATTACTACCTCAAGGGCAGATTTACCTTCTTTTTCATGCATATCGATGGGGATACCCCTACCATCATCCACCACAGTAACGGAGTTATCCTCATTTATAGTCACATCAATGGTTGAGCAGTGCCCGGCAAGAGCCTCATCAATGGAATTATCAACTACTTCGTAAACCAGGTGATGCAAACCTTTTTCACTTACATCGCCAATATACATCGCCGGACGTTTTCTTACTGCTTCCAGTCCCTCAAGAACCTGAATACTATCCGCCGAATAATTCTTCTTATTTATCTCTTCGCTCATTGTATGCTGTTTATTCTAAATTTCTAATCTGACTCAATTAATCATCATCGCAGGTGCTTAAAAGCTGCTGAATTTTTCCTTGTAAATAGCTGTGATTTTGTAACCTGCGAGAAAACCATCAAAGGTTTCCTCCCCCACTGAAATCCCCGCTTGCACTACCGTTTTTAAATTACTCTCTTTCAATTGATTACAATTCAAACTCAAACCCTTCAATGGTTCGTGTAAAAGTAGTAAAAAAATCCGGAATTCCGCATTACGGAAGCTGTTGAAGGCCAGTGAAGTTATTAACAGAAAAGCTGTGAAAAAAAAGCTAATTTTTGGTTCCGAATTCCAGCTTGTGGGTAATTTCCCTGACAGCCTGTTTGGACATTCGGCTTTCATATGCTTCAAGGAAATCCCAGACCGCTTCAGGGTCTCGTTTCGCCAGCTCCCTGAGGGCCCAGGACAGGGCCTTCCAGATCATGGGATGACGTTCATCCACCACCCTCTCACAAACACTCAGGGTACGGGGTGTATCACCGCTTCCACCCCTGGATTTCAGGTTCAGGGCTACGGTGGATACCAGAGCTACCCTGCGATCCCAGAATGAGTCAGACTGAAGCAAAGCATCGATGTGATGATCCTTCACAAGGCCCTGGCCCCAGAGGACTCCATAAATCCCAACTGTAAAATGATCCACAGAGGCCCAGTTATCCAGGTTCCGCCAGAGGGCCATCAAATCTTCATAGCTAAGTGCAGCCAGCAGCTTCTTATTCTTATTAATGATCTCATAGGCAATAATCTGACATTCAAAAACATCTTCCAGCACCAGGGCCTTGCACAATGAAATCCATTGCTGCTTTTCCCATCTTTGCTGCCTTTCCTTTACAGCTTTAATCACCTCTCTCATCTGGGGATTTGTGACCCCGATTACTCTTTGAGAGGTAGGGAAGGAATGCTTTGACATTTCCTGCCTTTCAGGCGTACTCAATCCTTCCAGGGTTTCAATAATCTCCTCTATGAGTTTTTTATGATCCATAAGCAAAATCTACATCCTTTAAAAATCCTTCCTGAAGAAGTATTCGAGGTCGGAAACAAATTTATCCAGACTGGGCATACGTTCGCACAGGCCATGGGTAAAATACTGAAAGTCGAGCTTGCTCACCACCGCGTTTAAACGGTCGCGTTTCTTGGTATAATCATGGCCGACCAGCCGGTAAACTGCCTTCAGGTCTTCGGCAGGAGAATCGAGCGCTTCCATATCACCTGTGCGGGGATTAAAGCCGAGGCGTTTCTCAATGTATTCGGGAGTGAGTATCCTTGAAACCCGCTTCAGGTGATGGAATTCACCCAGAAACCAGGCTTCGGTCTCCATGATGGCCAGATGGATATGCGTCCGGGCTCTCTTCTGGGGAAGTTGAAAATTAAGCCCCTTTTGCAGCTTATTCACATCCTTTCGCTCAAAATTAGGATAGACATCCCGGAGACCGAGAACCATCTGATATCCGCTGGAAATCAGCTTTTGCCGGTGCGCCAGCATGTAACTCTTCACATTGGTCTCTCCACCACAATCATAAATCAGTACATAATAATCGGTTTGCCTGCCTACATCTGCGGCTTTCATTACCGTAAAAGACATCCTTACATTGTGACCTCCGGTAATCTTCACCGTCTGAATCGCAATCCGGTTACGGTCAAGCACAGCCTGAAGCATCTGCCTCACAAGAATCTGCTCGGTCAGCCCTTCAACAAATATGGCCAGCTTCCTCATTCCGCAGGATCTTCCTCCAATCCATCCCCGTTTGCGCCCTCCATCTCTTCTCCCAATTCGCCTTCCACCAGGCCCGATTTAAAGAATTCACTGGTATAAAAATCAAAGTTATTCAGGCCCGTAAACTTAAACTCTTCGAAAATTTCCCTTGAGTTTTCATAATTGAAGAGAGAAATCTTATTCCCCTCACGCATAATCACTGCCCAGTGCTCTATGTCCACTGCATTCATAATAAAGGAATCGTTGGTGGACATGAGCAATTGTATGCCTTCCGCCTTGGCCTTCCGAATCAGAAGCGCCACCAGCAACTTCGCCCTGGAAAAGTCCAGTCCCTCCCCAATATCATCTATGATTACCATACCCTTTTCCCCGCACAGGGTGTAATAGTTGAGCTGCACAAGCACAGAAAATGCCCGAAACATTCCCTGAGACATATCCCTCTGATTCACCTGCTTCTCCAGTCCTGCTTCCTGGGTATAAACCACATAACGGTCCTGATCAGCCTGATTGTAACGCTCGGAAAAAGAAATAATTCCAAAATCAAGCAGGTCATAGCCGATTCCTTTCATTTCCTCCAATACCCTGGCCTTAAATTCAGGATACTGCTTCGGCAGCCACTGAAGTAACCGGTACCAGGGAGCTATTGGTAATACTCAAATCCAGCTCCTTAACATCAAAAATCGACTTCAGGGCATAGCGGCTTTTACCCAGGTTACCACTGAAATCGAAGCGTCTCAGGCTCATGGCCCATTCATGAATAATTTCAATAAAGGGATGCTGCAGCCTGTCCCTTTTTGCATAACAGGCCAGCTGATCGTGGGGTATCTCAAACTCAAGAAAAATGGATCCCGGAGTTGACTCATACTTGTATCTTCCCGCGCCCTTGCTCACCCCGGTCCAGCAATAAGTCCTCACCCACATACAGTCTTTCCATGCGGATGGTCTCCGGATCATAGGATAACTCATATCTCATATAGCCTTCATCATTCCGGAAGGTCATGTCATAGGAGACCGGACCGGTGGTCTTGTTCCCCCGCCCTTTAAGCATGCTCACCAGGTCGGTAATGGCATTCAGGGTCCTGGTTTTTCCGCTGGAATTTTTCCCAACCACCAGGTTGATCTCACCAAGACTCACATCATCGATGAGCCACTCGATCTTCTGCCCGGCGTTCTCACGAAATGAAAGGTTTTTCAGGTACATATGCAAAAAGTTAGAGGTTAGCAGGTTAGCAAGTTAGGTTAGGTTAGGTTAGGTTAGAGGTTAGTTAAGTTAGGGGTTAGAGGTTAGAGGTTAGCATGTTAGTGTGTTAGGGGTTATTATATTCGTAAAGATAATGCGATGAGGGTACTACTTATCACATTAAAGATAAAAACTTTGGACTTATCTAAATTTAAAATAATCGAACAGGCAAACCAAATCAGTGAATTGATTTGGGAGATCATTATTCATTGGAATTATTTCGAAAAGGATACCCTTGGAAAACAATTAGCCCGGGCTGCTGACTCAATTTCAGCGAATCTTAGCGAATCTTACGGCAGGTATAGTTTTGCCGACAGAAAAAGATTCGTCTATTATGCCAGGGGCTCTTTATGTGAAACTTTAAACTGGCTAGATAAATCGATCAAAAGAGGTTTAATTGAAGAGAAAACGGGCATGGAGCTCATCTCTGAATTGCAGATTTTATCTTACCGAATCAACAGCTATCTAAAAAACGCCAAATAACCCATTAACCCCTAACCCATTAACCCCTAACCTATTAACCCCTAACCTATTAACCCCTAACCTTAACTCTAACCCCTAACCTTAACCTCTAACCTCTAACCTATTAACCCCTAACCTTACTTAACCCATTAACCTATTAACCACTTACGCACTTTAATCCCTCCAGGATTAAAGTGCGTAAGTGAATCCCACCATCCCTCTGAACCTGAATGAGGGATACTGATTGTAGAGGTAATAACGCTGGGCAGCAAGGTTATTAATCCGGGCCCAGAAGGAAAGCAACTTGCTGTAACGGTATTCCAGGCCCAGGTTTGCATCCACTGCCAGGGGCAGGGTCGGCTCAGAACCATCGTTCTGCCAGATGAAATCTTCATAATAACGCTTCCCGATGGTGTATATCCCCATGGTCACCAGGATCTTATCGCCCATGTTGTAGCGGGCCTGCAGTGAAATATCGAAGCTGGGCTTATTCCAGGGGTGATCATCATCCCGCAGGTTTCTGCTGCTGCCATCTGCCAGTTTCATGGTCGAAAGGGTATACTTATAATAGTTGGCCTTCAGGAAAACTTTCCATGAATCAGAGGGGCGAATGCCCATTTCTCCATGAAGATTCAGCAGTGTGATATCTGAATAAACCACCGAAAACTGGTTCTTGAGTACCTGGGAGGTATCGTTCACATAAAAATACTGGTTATCGATAATGGAGTAGCTTCCCTTAAAATTATAGGTAAAAGCCATCGCCTACCCGACCCTTTATACCCAGATAGCCAATCATTTTATGACTGGTGGGCTTCAGGGAAAGCGTGGGTAAGATGTAGGGATTCTCCTCCACAGTTTTTCGGTAATTATTGGATTCCAGGTATCCGTCAACCCCAAAATAGGGAACAATAATCTCATCAATCACGTGGAATTCAAAGGAAGCTTTGGGATAGAAATGGAAGGGCTGAATGTCGCTTGCCGACGAATCACTGGCAAAGGACATAAAGGTATTGAAGCCGGCAGTAAATCTCCAGCCTGATCCATTTTTGGCTATATAGGGATTGATCCAGACCATGGTATGATTTCCCACCACCTGATCCCAGTCAGGATAATGGCCATAAAAGGCGGCACCCAAATCACCACCCAGGTCCAGTACCCTGAGCTTCTTTGAGAAATCCATATTCAGACGTGCTCCATGCTCGGCCTCATCAAACTGGTGGGTAAAATAATAGTAGTCCAGGTCCACATCGTAATTAAAATGGAAAGAATCCACGTGAGTGGATTGCCATCCGATCCCTCCTTCAAGCAGGAAATACGATTGCTTCAGGCTATCCCGGGGAATCTCCTCTATAATCTCCGTTGTATCCACCCCATATTGTATGTAGGAGTTATACCCTGCTCCCACATTATAACTGAATACCGAGCTCTTCATAAACCTGTTGCCATATACCTTGAGCGTATTCTCGCTGAAGCCTGCGGGGACCTTAAGTTCATCATTCAGTTTCATCTTTCCGTTCATGGAATGATGCCTCAGTGCCAGACCAAAGGACCCTTTCCTTGACCTGAGCTGGTTAAGTTTCAACTCTGCCAGAGGTGTAAGATAATTCCCGAATCCAAGGGTAAGTTCACTTTTATATAGTCTGTTCAATGGAGGTTTTACCATCCGGGCCGCCTTAATGGGGCTCAGATTGAATTCACTATCATATCTTTTGGGATAGAGCTGATAGGAAAATTCTGGTGGAGTAAAGGGAATTTCTTCTTCCAGGTTGGGCAGTAACTGAATTTTTTCAGCTCCTGAAAGGGTGGGTGTATAGGGCTTTACAACCCTGACTTCGGATTGCTGGCCACTTGCCGAAAAGGCAAAAGCGGATGCCACAAGTAGAATCAGTATATATCTTAAAATATGGTGCTTTTCTTTCATCGAATCGAATCATTTTCAGGTGAAATCTCACTCTCCGCCTTATCCCTCAGTACATTTCTGCGCTGCCTTGCATTATCGATGATCCCGTCATCCGGTATGGTATAGTAGTCAATCAGACTTTGGAGTGTATTGATGGCAGAAAACTCATCTGCACGCGCGACATAAATATCCGCCAGGGTAAGGAAGGCCATTCCCATCCAGTACTGGTGGGGGGTGTTCATCTCAATAAATTCGAATACCTCCTTCTCTGACTGCTCAAGCTCGCTCTGCTCAAAGAGAATTTCGATTACCCTGAATTTCGATTCTGCTCCCTCCTTGCTGTTTACCTCATAGGCAACTTTTTTATAAAAGTCCAGGGCAAAGTCAATTTCATTCAGCAGATGGAAAGACCTGGCAATTTTATAATTCGCCTCACGAACATACTCTTCCTGAACCTTATCCAGCAGAAGAACCTGACGCCCGGCATCAATTGTATTGCTGAACTCTCCCAGCTCGTAATAGCAACGCATCAGACCCACATGGGCATCGAAAATGTTACGCTTCTCCTCACCCACCTCGATCATGGCCCGGTAATTGTCAGCAGCCCGATTATAAGCTCCGGTCCGGAAATTGATTTTCGAGGCAGCTTCCAGGGCAGGCTCCGTAAACATATTCCTGGGCTGGTTAATGATAAATTCCAGGGATTCCAGGGCCTCTTCATTCTGCTCCAGCTTCAGCTGACAATCACCCTTGTAAAAGTGGGCATTCAGCAGAAATCTCCCGTTTGGAAATGCATCCAGGTAATCCTTAAAGGCCCTGACCGTCTCATTACAATCACCCTGGGTGTAAACAATCTCAGCTGCCCTGTAGGACAGGGAATCCTGCTCGTTCAGGGTGATATCCTGGCCTATGCTGGTAACAAAAGCCAGGTAGCCATTCACATTATCTTTTCTGACATAGATGTTCTTTATACTGCTCAGGGCATTGTCTGCCTCGGGCGTTCCGGGATAGTTGGTGGCTACCCTTTCGTAATAGCTCAGGGCACGATCATATTCGCCTGCATTATAATAAACCAGTCCCAGTTGATTCAGCGCTTTGTTGGTATAGCTTGAATTGGGGTGCTCACTCACCACCCTTTCATAGTATATCTGGGCTTCTTCCTGGCGACCCAGCACCACATAGGACCTTGCAATTTCAAAAAGGGCATCATCCACAAAATTAGACTGTGACTGCTCCCTGATGAGCTGATCCAGCACGCCAACCTTCTCCAGCGTGCGGTCCAGCAAACCCAGGGTAAATCCTTTCTGGAACATGGCATAATCCACATCTGCCATACCGGATGAAATACACTGCTCATAATTGGCAATGGCCTGGGTGTAATTGGTTTTCATGAAGTGACAGTCGGCCACACGGTTATAAGCATCGGAGATATTGGCAGAGCTCTTACCCGACTCATGCCTCAGGTACTTCCCGAACCAGTCAAGGGCAAGATCGTATTCCGCTTCCTTGAAATGCAGATATCCAAGGCTGTACTGACACATGGCATACTCCTCCTGCATATGGGCCCTGTCGTTCTTTAAGAATTGGCTGTAATACATTTTTGCCGTACGCACATCGCCTGTCCGGTAGGCCGCTTCTCCCAGCCAGAAATAGGTCCGGGCAGCAATCACCGGGTCATATTCTGCAAATTCCAGCGAAATTTCCAGCGCATCCACAGCCTCGTCAAACCTGAGATTTTTGTAAAGTTCCATTCCCCTGTAAAAGGCTACCTTCTGGTGTGCCCGGTCAATATTCGCATCCCTCCTTTTTATCTTTGCGATGGAAGTCATGGCCATACTGTAATTCCTGGTTCCCAGGTAGGCCATTACCAGATAGTTATAGGCCTCATCCACATTATCTGCTGCAGGATAGGTCCTGATGTATAGTTCAAATGCCCTGATGGCTTCATTAAATGGATTCATTGACATCTGGAAGGTCACCTTGGCAAAGTTGTAAAGGGCATCCTGCTGGATCAGGGGATCAAAATCCATTTCGGCCGCCCTGGAGAAAGATACCCGGGCTTTGCCCATCATGCCCAGCTTCATGTAACAATCAGCAAGGTGATAATGTGCACTCTGGGCAATCTCTGAATCCCTGTAACTAATCTGCTCAAAGCGCTTCATGGCATTTTCATACTCCTGCATGCTGTAATAGGCAAAGGCCAGCTGGTAGCGATCATGAACCGTATAAGCACTGGTATTGCTTTCGTAAGTTTCCAGGTAGGGAATGGCCTCTCCATAGCGCTGCATCATAAAATAGGACTCACCTATAATCTTGGCCATTTCACCCAGCCGTTTATCCGATACATTCTCCATAAATGGAGGTGCATAGGCAATAACTTCCTCATACTTCTTTTGCTGGAAAAGAATCTGAGAAATGTAATAGGGAGCAATATCCTTGAAGAGGGGATCCTCATCAATGGCCCTGAATCCCATCACCGCCGTTACAAAGTTGCCTTCCACATAATGAATATGCGAATAGTAGTAGGTAGCTGGAGCCGCATAGGAAGTTTCATCATCGAGGATTTCATAAAACTCCACCCGGGCCGATTCGTTATCCTTCCGCATATAGTAGGCATAGCCCTTCTTAAAGTGATATTCGGATTGTTCCAGGGCTGTAAGTTTAAAGCGGTCCACCTTGTTGTACCAGGAGATACAGTGGGCCCATCCGTTCTTGTCATAGAAGAAATCAGCCAGGGTGAAACAGGCTTCATTCACACGAAAACTTTCAGGAAAGTGGTCAATGAAATCTTTTACCAGGAACTCGGAATCGTCATTACGCAGCTCCACAGCCGACATGGCCCTGTAGAAGTACGCTTCAGAAATAATTTCAGACCTGGAATCGGGATCCGAGGAAATCAGCCCATCGAAGACCTGCCTGGCCGCTCCGTATTTCTCCTTTTCATATAACTCAAGGCCCCTCAAGTAATCATTATCACCATATTCGTAGACCGGAGTCTTCTGGCTGAAAAGGGATAAGGGCAGGATAAAAATCAGGATTGTGATATACAGTTTCACTTGTCGCACCATAGGGAATGTATTAACTAGATAAAAGTACGAATATAACTTACGGCTCTTCTGGCGAGTTCTCTTTTTAATTAACAGTCAGATGTTAATTTTAGTATGGTATAAATTCTTAATTTTGGCACAAACATGAGATTTTATGGCCCTGGATAATGTTATCACCCTGGAAAATGCAGTAATAGGCATCAACGAACACATTGTATTGAGCGATGTAAACCTATCGGTAGGGAAGAGTGAGTTTGTCTATATAATAGGCAGGGTGGGCAGCGGTAAAACCAGCCTGATCAAAACGATCAACGCTGAATTACCACTCATTGAAGGCACCGGAATCGTCGCCGGCCACCAGCTGGAAAAGATTAAGCGCAAGGATGTGCCCTTTCTGAGAAGAAAATTGGGCATTGTTTTCCAGGACTTCCAGCTACTCTCCGATCGAAATGTGGAAAGCAACCTGGAATTCGCACTTCGCGCAACCGGGTGGAAAAACAAAGAAGAGATCAGCGAGCGGATTGCCGAGGTACTTGAAAAAGTAAGTCTTGGTTATAAGGGCTATAAGATGCCACACCAGTTATCGGGTGGGGAACAACAACGAGTGGTCATAGCAAGAGCTCTTCTGAACGATCCCGAAGTGATCCTTGCCGATGAACCCAGCGGCAACCTGGACCCGGCCACCTCCGATGAGATTATGAGCATCCTCCTGTCCATAGCCGAAAGCGGAAGGGCTGTTATGATGGCCACCCATAATTATCAGCTCATCAAAAAATTCCCCTCCAGGACTCTAAAATGCGAGAATGAAAAACTGATGGAAACCAACCTGAGTGAGGCCGATATCGACAGGATGATTCAGAACGACTGATCCGCTCATGGAGCTTAAAGCCTATACCCTGGAGGAGCTGGATGTTTATTTGTCCCCGCTTTTTTCCGATCCTGACACTCCCCTCCCACTGAGCCCTCTGAGGCTCCTTTCCTATTTAAACAATCCAAGGGCAGATAAAGGGGACCGGGTACTTTTCGAGATGCATCATAAAAATCAGCTGGTGGGATACAGAACCCTGCTACCCGATCTTTTCTTTGACCAGCAGGGTGTCCCTCAACGCTTTGCCTGGCTGAGCGGAAACTGGGTACACCCTGATTTTAGGAGAAAGGGCATTTCAACGGCTCTGCTGGAAAAGGCAGAAGAAAGCTGGACAGAACGGCTGATGTATACCAACTATGCACCCGACTCCAAAGCGCTCTACGACCATACCGGCCATTTTAAGGAAATAGCCCGGCGGGACGGAAAAAGATTTTATCTGAGATCCAATGCTGAAGAGCTACTGGAAAACAGGGTGAAGTCCGGGGGACTGCTTCGTATGGGTGACCATATTATTAACCAGCTAAGGGAGCGGAGCCTTAAGTCCTGCAAAATCCCCGAATTCGATTCCATTGCGGAGGAGGACTTTCAGGAACCCACTGATATTAAAGGACTTATATCACAGAAACAGCAAAACAACCTCTTCCGAAGAGATGCTGATGTCTTTTCATGGGCCCTGGCTTTTCCCTGGGTAAGCCAGGGGGAAATGAGCCCATTGAACTATCATTTCTCCTACAGGGCCGACAACTTTAAGAATATTCTTTACAAATACAGCCATTCTGAAAGCGGAAACCGGGGTATGCTCTGGCTGATCCATCACAACCGGGCGCTTTCTGCTCCCTACGTATTTGCTGAAGATGAAAAGCTCCTGGCCTCAATGGCCGCGTCCCTGATCCGGAATATGATAAGCCTGGGATGCACGCATACCACCATCAGACATGCGGGTTTATTATCTCAAATGGAGAACTACAAAAAACTTTTTCTCCATTCAAAACCCATGCCCCAATACATTTTTGCACATCAAAATCTTGCTGACTCCATTCCAAAAGGAGCCACCATACAAGATGGAGATGGCGATGTGATGTTCACAGGCTAAGCCCTAAGGAAGACGATTTTTTCCCAGCGGAGCTTTCAAAAGATAATAAAGATACTCCGTCTGAAGGGTTTCAAGGGCTGAAGCCCTGAACCCTTCCATGGGAATACGCTGGATATAATTCTGCCGTCCGGTCTTTTTTAATCCGGCCGTTCCCATCAGGGCACTTGCGACCCCTTCATCCAGGAGCTTGTGAATGATCCCACGCGGCACACCATCCGTAGTGAAGGGGAAGGAGAAATATCGGGTGGTCACAGAGAAACGTTTGATCAGATCCTCTATACTCATCTTCACCTGTTCAAACATTTCTGCCTCATTAAGGAAGCTGAAATTCTGATGATCCAGTGAATGTCCGCCAATATCGAAGCCCCAGGCAAGCAGATCTTCGATCTCCCCGGTGGACATGTAAACCGGCTTATCTCTCAGGTAAGTGGAGAATTCAATATCCGACTCCCTGGCCAGAATATCCAAAAGAGAGGATTGTTTAGGACCAATCATCCGGATGGATTTCTCAACATAAGCCTGGGGAATCTTTAAAAAAGCTGAAACCTTTTCCATATTTCGGCAATCCTCCCTTACCTGGTGAATAATCAGGCTTGCCTTATAACGATAAAACAGTCCGTGATTATCGATAAAGCGGTTATTCAGAAAAAATACGGCAGGAATCCCCTTCTTCTTTAAGAGGGGAGCGATAATCTGGTGACACTCCTTCAAACCATCATCAAAGGTGAGCACCATGCCTCTCCTGGCCCTTCCTTTGCGGTCCAGAGCCAGGTAAGTCTCCATATCCATGGGCTCAAAATATTTCAGCAGCAGATCAAGGTCCCTTTCAAATTCCCTGGGTTTCGGCACCCTGTAAAGGTGACTTACATGGGGGATAGCTTCTTCAGATACTGCATGATAAAAAGGAAAGATTAGACTTTGTCCGGACCACTTAATCAATCGATCAAGCTCCATTGAACGGGCCACTCTGGCAATTTGTCTGCGGTAGGCCTCACTCATCTCAGGAAGTTTTGGTTAGCATGGAAGGAAGGCGATTAAAACTTACACCCTGATAAATATCTGCCCGGGCTCCAAAACCAATAAAAAAACGAGCCACAGAGGGGATGTTTGATCCTTCAAAATCAAGGATTTTTCCGCTGGTGGCATGGTCCCTGATAAAGGTATCCACAATTCTGAACATTGCCCTTCTGTCCTTCCCTTCCTGGCTGGAAGCCGAAAGCAGGTATATTTTCCTGCTTTTGCTTGAGGCAAAGCAGGCTGCTGCGATGAGCCTGCCGTCTGCCCTGCACCCGTAAATCTCTCCGGAGCCACGTTGAATGAGCATGGCCATAAGGTCTCTCATCCAATCATAATCCTGGTCAGTGCGCCTGATAACATCATTCTCTCTTTTAAGATTTACCAGTTCCTCCACAGATATGCTTTTATCCACAAGATCGGATAAGTCCAGTGATTTCCGGATGTTCCTTTTACAATTGATCTTAAAGGAGGAATAAAGATGGTTGTATTCCCGGTTAAGGGGTAAAACATAATTGGATTTATCCACTACCTCGAAGGGTTTTTCCTCTCCCACCAGGTTACGTGCATTGAGATTCATTCCTGCAAACCTGAATTTCTTGTACAGGATCATTAACATCTTTCGAATCAATTCAGGTTCAGGCTCTTCTTTGCCAAAGACACCAAGCTGCTGGGTATAAAAGGGTTGATAGATATAGCGCATTCCCACCTTCTTCTTCCAAACCACCGGCATTACGAATCGGTATCCGTCCACCACCAGGGCCGACCAGTTCTGCGCCACCTGGTCCAGGTACCAGGCATAGGCATAAATGGTTTCAGCAGGTGATCCGGCAATTACGCCATCCCACCTGTCCACCTCAATATCCTTCCGCTCTACGAACTGTATATGCATTATCCCTCAAGTCTGATTTGCGTTATCCCTGCCCCCCCCTGCTGAATGGGTGCATCGCCATACCACTCCACAAGGTCCATGGTATGCAGATATTCCCTGATGAGCTGGCGCAGGACGCCATTTCCCTTGCCATGTAGAATACTTAAATCCCGGGCACCCACCATGATGGCCTCATCAATGAAGTCCACCACAATTTCCATGGCCTCATCAGCCCTTTTGCCCCGGAGGTCAATTTCCGGACGAAAATTTACCCGGCGGCTGGTGACATCCCAATCTCCCAGTTTTACTTTTGACTTGGTCTTAATTTTAAGTTTCCCGGCTTCTTCACCCTGGATTTTCTCAAGCTGGTCGAGCTTGGTGGTGCTTTTCAGAATTCCAAAAGCAAGGCTTACATTCTTACCCTTTATCTCAATCACTTCGCCGGCGGCCTCCTGCCCCCTCACCCTCACCATGTCGCCCACTTTTATCTCGGGATCCTCCTCCACCTTCGCTTTGAGATGAATCTTTTTTGATCGCTGCCTGAGATCAGGGCGTCTGGCTTCCAGCTCTCCTCCCCTTTTCCTGATTTCCTCCAGCTTCTTTTCCACACGCTTTTCCTCTATCCCCTTTTCCACCTCAATATTCTCCTTGAAGCTCTCCAGCTCTTTCCTGACCTCCCTGGTTTTCTCCTTTTCAGCCTCAGCCTCCCGGATCTCACGGATGGTCTGCTCAATCTTTTTATTGGCCCCTGCCAGCATTGAATCGGCCTGCTGTTTGGCCTCCCGCACGATTACCTTTCGCTGCTTTTCACTTTCGGCAAGCTCTTTTTCATAGCGTCCCATGAGCTCTTCCAGCTTCTTCTCCGATTGCCGGATCCTGCTGCGCTTCCCTTCCCAGTATTTTTTATCCCGCAGGATCTCCCTGAGATGCTTGTCAAAATCAATATGATCCTTCCCTACCTTTTCCGAGGCCCTTTCCAGCACCTCCTCAGGCAATCCGATCTTCCTGGCAATTTCAAAGGCAAAGGAGCTCCCCGGATTACCCACCTGTAGCTGGTAGAGAGGCTGCATACGCTGATTGTCAAACAACATGGCTCCGTTTATGATCCCCTCGGCAGAGGTGGCATAGTGCTTCAGGTTGGTATAGTGGGTGGTGATAATTCCATGGGTTTCAGACTCATTCAGCTGTTCCAGGATGGATTCCGCAATGGCGCCTCCCAGCATGGGTTCCGTACCTGTGCCAAATTCATCGATCAGGACCAGGGTATCGGCTTTGGCGTGCTTAAGAAAAAACTTCATGTTCAGCAGGTGGGAGCTGTAGGTGCTCAGGTCGTTATCGATGGACTGCTCGTCGCCGATATCAATGAATATTCCTGAAAACATCCCGAATACCGATTCGCTTTGACAGGGCACCAGGAGACCGCACTGTACCATGTATTGAAGCAGACCAATGGTCTTCAGGCATACTGACTTACCTCCTGCATTGGGTCCTGAGATTAAAAGAATCCGCTTGGGGTCAGTCAGCTGAAAAGACAGGGGAACCACCTCCTTTTGCTCTGCTTTATGGGCCAGGTAAAGCAAGGGATGTTTTACTTCCTTCCAGTCGAACATCTGCCTGTTTTCCATCTTTGGCCGGCTGGCATTGATCCTCCTGGCAAAAAGGGCCCTGGCTCTGATGAAGTCTATGGTGGACAGGAAGTCCTGGGTGGACTGCAATTCGGGAATATAAGGTCGCAAATCACTGGTAAGGGCAATCAGAATCTGGACAATTTCCCTGCGCTCGGCATACTCCAGCTCGCGGATCTGATTGGATATCTCCACCACTTCTGCAGGCTCAATAAATACGGTTTTACCGGTGGCAGATTCATCATGAACCAATCCGCCCACCTTTCGTTTATTCCCGGCCATAACCGGAATCACGGGCCTGTCATTCCGGTAGGTGGGTGCTGCGTCTGCATCCACCCATCCCTCTCGCTGGGCCTTATTCATGATCTGGTTCAGCTTTTTTGAAACAGCACCCTGTTTCTCAGACATGGAACGCCTCACCTGCTGCAGCTGAGTGGAAGCGTTATCACGTATCTTTCCATGCTTATTTAATACCTTCCCGATGCGGTCCAGCACAAAGGGGAAGACTTTTACGGGTTCGCACAGGGTTTTAAGGGCAGGATATTTCTCCTCCTCGTCCGCTTTAAAAAAATTCAGAATGGCCCGCACCGAATCCAGGCTCCTGACCAGTCCAAAGGCCTCTTCCTCAAGTAGGAAAGCACCTTCCACCTCAGCCTTTTTCAGCGCCTCCCTGTTGTCGATGAAATGTTGCAGTGGAAAATCTTCTTCATCCCGGTTGATCCGTTTGAACTCGTCACAAAGCGCAAGTTCCCGGTTGAGGGCATCAAAATCCCGCATAAAAGTCATCTGCTCCACCCGTTCCCGACCGGGCTCAAAAAGACAGTGGGATTTCACCAGTTCGCGGATGCGGTCAAAGCCTATTTTTGCTTCAAATTGTTCAGGATAAATCAATGCTTTTTTTTATCAATTAAATATCAACCCACTGCCCGGTCTCAGCCGATTTATAAACGGCTGTAAGTACCCTGGTATTATTCAGGGCATTTTCAAAACTTACCGGCACCTCGCTGTCCTCGAGGATGGCACGGGAAAAATCATCACCCATAAGGGTATATTGGTTTACGGTTTCGTATTCGTGACGGGTAATCCCCTGGGGAAGGTAGTTACCATTGTCCTGATCAATATGGGTGCTTTGGTCAATGGGTGGGGTAAAGGGAATGCGCACTTCCATGTGTCCCTTATCCCCCAGAATCTGCATTCGCTGAAACAGGGCTGCCTGGGTGCTTACACCAAAATGTGCCTGTCCGGACGGGAAATCCATTATTACACTCCCCAGCCTGTCGGTTCCGAATTCAGGATCCATAATCAGGCTGGCCACAAGCCTGGTGGGTTCTTCCTCAAATACGAACCTGGACATGGTAATGCAGTAGCAGCCAATATCCCAAATACCTCCGCCTCCCATGCAAAGGATATTCCTGATATTGCGCGGGTCAACATTATAGTAAGTAAAGGCACTCTGCAATAAACATGGATTCCCAATTTCACCGCGGCGAATCCGTTCCCTGGTTTCTGCCCACTGCGGATGGGAACGGGTCATAAAAGCCTCTCCGGCCTTCACACCGTGTTTATCCCTGACCTCAATCATCTCTTCCACCTCGGCCACACTTAATCCAAGGGGCTTTTCACACAAGAGGTGTTTCCCCGCCTCCATAACCTTTAAATTCCAATCAAGATGCATATTATTGGGAAGGGGATTGTAAATGGCATCCACATCCGGGTCGGCCAGTAAGAGCTCGTAGGAAGCATAGGCTTTGGCTATTCCCAGGCTGTCAGCTGCCACCTGTGCCTTTGAAAGCGAGCGGGAAGCAATGGCTGTCACTTCTGAATAGCGCCCCTTCTGCAAGGCAGGAATTACACTTTGAAGCCCAATTTTAGCGGTACTCAGCACTCCCCATCTTATTATATCCATGATTTGTTCTTGATTTTGACTCAAACAAAAATAAAAAAAAGAGTTAGCTTTAATGGAACAAGCTCAAAGAGATTTTTTTAATGCAAGAAACAGAACAGCAGATTAAGACCCTGATCCTTGACAGGGAAATTACCAGCATCAGGGTTTTTAACGTAAGTGATAACTACATTGAATTCATTCCCGGAGAACAATGGGCACTTGACGGGGGCATCCAGATTGAATTTGACAAAGATTTTATTTGTTTGGGCTGGGACTTTGAGAATCAAGGATTTGACTTTTCACTTTCCAGGCCCCTCACAGAAATTCTTGGTGAGGCACACTATTACCAGATCGACCCCGCCGAAGTTAAGGGAGTCTCTGATCTCCAGGGCTCCCGCATCACTGACTGTAAAATCAAATGGGAGTTCTACCAGGAACTGGATGAGGAAGGAGAGCCTAAGGAAGAAAAGATTTTTATGCCCGTGGAATTGTTCTTAAGCTTTGAAAACGGTGCCTTTCTACAACTTGCCACCATAAGCTTTGTGGTTGACCGTCATTCCTTTGCAATATCCAAAGCCGAATATAATATTTTTGGACGTCTGCTTGTCAGCGTAAATAAGAAGGTTGAAATCCATACATAAAAAAGCATAATTTCAGGTGTTGTGATTCATTTATTATTAGACAGAACTGACGGAACAGTGGATACAGAGTTAGTGGGCTTTCTTGCTGGCTTTGTATTTGGGGTTGGTCTGCTTCTCCTTATCCAGGCCATATTTCAAAAAAAATGAAGCCGGCAATTCTTTTACTGATCAGTCTTTTAATGATCGCTTGCCCAGCTGATGAAAGTAGATTTACTTCCTTCAGGCCCGGGGAACTCTGGCCAGACAACCATGGGGTACATATCAATGCTCACGGAGGAGGGATTTTATATTACATGGACAAATATTACTGGTTTGGAGAACACAAGGTTGAAGGGGACTCAGGCAACCGGGCTCAGATGGGAGTTCATGTGTACTCTTCCCGGGATTTGTACAACTGGAAGGATGAAGGGATTGCCTTAAAAGTTGATGATGAGCATTCTGGATCAGATATTGAAAAGAATTGTATCCTTGAGAGGCCAAAGGTGATATTTAATAAAAAGACCGGGAAGTTTGTCATGTGGTTTCATCTTGAATTAAAGGGGATGGGATATGATGCGGCACGGTCTGGAGTTGCGGTTTCAGATCACCCCACCGGGCCCTATGAGTTTATAAATTCATTCAGGCCCAACGCCGGCTACTGGCCCCTCAATGTTCAGGATTTTCATAAGCATGCTGTTGCAGACACGATAAAGGACAAGTATTGCGGAGGGAAGGGGTGCCTGCCGGCTCATGTGGACAGCATTAATATCCTTGGAAGAGATTTTAACAATAGGACAAATGGCCAGGGATATGAACCTCTTTTTAGATGATAATGGAAAAGCTTATCACATCTATTCATCCGAGGAGAACAGCACCATTCATATTTCTGAGCTTTCAGATGACTACTTATCCTATTCGGGAAGATATGCACGTGCTTTCCCAAACAGGTATATGGAAGCCCCGACAATTTTTAAGACCAGCGGCGGACAATATTATTTTATAGCTTCCGACTGCACAGGCTGGAGCCCAAATGCGGCCCGGTCAGCAGTAGCAGAAAACATTTTCGGCCCATGGCGGGAATTGGGCAATCCGTGCATTGGAGAGGATTCGTCTACAACCTTCCATTCACAAAGCACATTCATATTGCCGGTTCTGGGTAAAACTGATGCTTTTATTTTTATGGCGGACAGGTGGACTCCAGAAAACCCTGTAGATGGCAAATACATATGGCTGCCACTTAAAATTTCTGACAATAGAATAGTTTTGGAGTGGAAAGATGAATGGAATCTAGACCATCAGAATAGTATATTATGAAAACGCTGTGTAAATTGGCTCTGTTAATGAAAAAATAAAAGGAATATTAGTGTCCGATTAATACCAGCTGATTTTCAGCTGTTTACCATATAGTTCTTTGACATCTTTGTAATTCTGATTTGTAAGTAACTCATTTAGAGGCGTTTTATCTAGTAGAGATATGCTCAAGATTTGCAATATTTCGTAGGTTGAACGGTCTACTTTCAATTTGTTACGAACTAGCGCAACCAGGCAGTAAGCAATTATTGCTGAGTAAACCTGGATTTTTACAGCATTTAGGCTAGTTCCCCAAAATGATTTGACCTTTAAGTGCTGTTTAATCCACTTGAAAAACAGTTCGACCTTCCATCGATATTTGTAAAGCTGAGCAATTTCCTCTGCTGTTATTTCAAAGCTATTGGACAAAAACTCAAGATCATTATCCGTTTCTTCGTCGTAAAGTTTTATCATGCCGAAGTTTTTCCGGATAATCTTTTGAGGTATAATATCCAGTCAACTTGCCGATTTGGTCGAGCAGTATTCCATTGTCCTTATTGACTTTGTTGGAGTACATTCTTCGGAACTTAATATTGTCTTTTGCTCTAATCACGAAGAAAGCAGAACTCTGATGTATTCTAAAAAGCCGTTTATAATCGACGTACCCACGATCAAGGATGTAATAACCATCTGGTTCATAATATAATAGATCCAAGGCATTTACATCATGTCACTGATGCGGGTGATATATGGATATAAGTAGGGATGGAGGTTTTAACATCATACTGTGTATGAAGCTTGATCCCACCCTTTGTTGTTCGGAACTTGGCCCACCAGAATACACTCAAGCACAGATCGATGGTTGTAGAATCAAAGGCATAGATGTTTCCATCTATATTTAGTTGAAAATCCTGATCCACAATGGAGGATTTTCTTGCCAGGTCGATCAGATAGAAAGCATACTCTTCAAAGATTCTGCAATCACGTTTCTCATTGGCATTTGCAAAATTGGATCTTGAGGTACCCTTTCCAAATCCAAGATGATAAAACTTGGGTTTGTGCGGTTCAATGCTAACCATCAGATCTCTCAGACTGTCTCTGCCAGTTAACTGGCCAAAGACCATACAGAGTAACTGATTCCAACAAGAAAAGTGCCTAACATACTTATCACCATTGTATTTGGCTACTAAACCATCAAAGACACGCTTGGGTAAAAAATCTGTAAGTTGCGAATAGATATATTTGCCTTGATTCATGATTTTCAGCTTTTTACAAAGCTAAAATCCCAAATCCAATTCAAATCGACACGCACCTAAAAAGCTCTAATAAATGGAAGCAAAAGATCTGGTCCTGGAGACCATGAAAAAGGATGGCAATCCAGTGAATGCAGGGAAAATTGTTGAACTCAGCGGGCTCGACCGTAAGGTAGTTGATAAAGCTATGGCTGAACTAAAAAAGGAGGGGACCATTGTGTCTCCCAAAAGATGCTTCTGGCAGGCAAAATAGTCAGCCATTGAACAAGATTGGTAAATATATGGTACTCATGGTGATGGGCTTGGTTTTAACAGCCTGCCCACCCAACTGCAATTCCGAGATAAGGGATTTCGGGACTTTGCCAGAGGAGGCCCTGGCGATGGTTCCATACCAGGATGGAGAGTCCTATCGTTTTGTGCATTCGGCAGGACAGGAAATTAACTTCCTCGCAAGCCGGAAAACAACAGAGGAGACAGAACACTGGGATCCCTGTGGTGGGATTATCTATGAGAGAAACAACACTAATCTGGTTCCCGATTACCCGATATTCAATATTATCCTTAGCATGGCAAAGACTGATACCACCGATTGGGGAGCACAGGCCTACTTAAGTTCTGTAACTTTTCCCCTGGCCAACACTGATTTCTATCAAATCGACCATAAGTTCTTCGACTCCCTGTCCATCGCCGGGGAATGGTACAGGGATGTTTATCGAATCAAGGGATATAAGTACAATAGTGTTAAGGAGAATGAAATCTTCCCTGACAGTCTGTGGTACAATACCGAGGCTGGTATTCTAAAAATAAGTATGAGCAATGGTGAATTTTACCAGATTGTTCCATAATATGAAAATGGAGAGCAAAAGCCCCTATAGATTTGCAGGCATCGGCTTCGTTTTGGTACTAATCCTATCAGCATGTGGAGGTGAGCAAGGCGCCTTGAAGGAAGAGAAGCTCTACTTCAACCAGCTTCATGCCGGATGGATTACAAGCGATACAATCAATGACATCTTCATCATGACCGATAACAATAAGATCAGTCAGAGTTTCGTCATGCGCAGTGACACCTACTATTTCAACAAAGGGTGGAGCAGTTTCCTGGGTATCAATACAAGTATGACCTACACTGAATATCATTACCAGGCCTATACTTCAGGATTTGGAATGAGATATTCTTTTTCACTCACTGCTGGGAGTCCGCCCTATGGAGATGTTGTTTTTGTATCTCTGAATGATGTGGGTTTCCAATATGACCTGGAATTTGAGACGGTATTCGGACTGGACACCCCATTTGCTTATAAGAGCTACCTGATTACAAGTGAAGGATATGAGGTTCACGATGACGGGGAAATATTTTCTTCTGTCGAGATTCTGGATTCGCTGGTCACTTCTTATGAAAGCTATGAAGAGGTCCTTCATTTTACCTTCAACGATTTTAATGATCAATGGACCGACTTAACAATTACTGAGATCTTTCTGGCAAAGGAAGTGGGACTGGTAAAATATGTGTTGGCCGGTGGAGTGAGCGCTGAAAGAAGTATTGAGCACTGATTACTCAATATTGAATTTGTTTTCGCCTCCGCCTAGGGGATAGGTTTTTTGCTTGTAAATAAAATCCCCGCTTAAACCTTCCGGCAACAGCATCAAAGCATTGAGAACACCCCTGTCGTTTCGACTGAAGGAGACTGAAATTTCGCCCAGGGGATGTGTCGCAGTCCCCTGAACAGTGCTTAATGTGCCAAGCTGGGGTTTAATTTCCACCTTAGTAAATCCTGGAGCTTTTGTTCCATGCCACGTATTTCCCTTGCTTTTAACAACCAGGGAGTTCAAATCCAAGTGTCTAAACCGTTGTGGTTTCTCTGAGCCAGCTCTCTGGCATTTCTCAGCCTGAATCGGTATAGTCCTGCTGCTCCCAGGCCCAGGGATGATGCGCTATTTGACCTGGATATTTGCATTGCTCCCGCCAATAGATTGTTCCATACCTGTGCAACAATTTGGAGAATGTGTCTCTTTTTCAAAGATGGTGCAATGTCGATGGATTGCCACATAATTCGCAATCGGGCAGTCCATATCGGCTTTAACGCGCAGAGCCGCACCTTCTCCAGGAAACTTCCTCTATCTCCTGCAGTGGTTCGTTATCTGCATGAAAACTACCTGTTTCTTAAAGCGATCAGGCAGCGAATCTAGTTGAATGTTTTTGATCTAATAAAGCTTCGTCCTTCGTGTCTATTGTAATCTTTACATAACGGCCCGCGAATCCAAAGCGTTTGGGAAAGCCTTGTTTCCAAGCTGTCCGGGGTGACTTACAAAGGGTTTGTTTTGCGCATGAACAGCCAGTTGCAAAAACACCAGAATAAATATGAAAGTCGTTTTCATTGAAACGTGCCTTTTATTTAGTTTGCCATTACCCATAGCAGGCCACCCCTCAAATGCTCCACGAAGAGAGCATCCTCATAAAACCAGGGATCATGACCAAGGGCGGTGTACCACTGGCGCCCTCCCTCAAACTCGTGGCACCAGCAAAGCGGAAACTGCTGTCCGAAAGTTTCACCAGGATATTCGTCCTTGCCCTCATCTTCAACGGTCGTCATATCAGCTGATAGTAAGTACATGAATATCAGGATTCAGCTGGTAAGAATAGTAACATTCATCCTTGATGGTCCAGCGGGCAGGGAGGTGGGCTGTGGAGGGATGATTGGCGTCGGTCACCAGCACATCAAATTCCTGGTGGGGCGCATGGCGGATAAACTTTCCTCCCACCATGGCCCAGTACCATGGCCAGTCGCGCTCTGTAGCATTGGAAGAGTGGATGGCTGCAAATCCTCCACCTCCACGGATGTAGGCCTGAAAAGCCTCCCTTTGTTCCTGGGTATCAAAACCCTCATTGTTTGAATTGGAGAATACCAGTGCATCATAGCGTGCCAGGTTCTCCGGGGTGAAAACAGAAGGCTCATCTGAAACATCTGTTTGGATTCCCTCCTGTGCACAAATCTTCTCAAGGGCAGCAACGCTGGCTGCAATGTTATCATGAACATAACCCTCACCATTTTTGGTGTAGATCAATACACGTTTTTCCTGGGACTGGCAGGAGCCAAACACAAGTATAAAAGCGAATAAAAGCAAGCAGACCGGGATAAGCTTTTTCATGTTTTTTGTTTAAGGGAATTGGTCTCCAAATAAATCATTTAATTTGGATTATGAAAAAGAAATCTGCCTCAACCAGGCCTGATTGCCTTTCACCTCTTTCTGCCCTGACTATTCCCCGATCCACAGCCACTGGAAGGAAGGCTCCGCACCTTCTTCAGGGTTGATATCAAGAGAAATCTCATACCTACCCGCGGTTTCAAATTCCAGCACACCCAGACGATGAGCCTCAAAGCTTCCCATCTGCCAGTTCGCATTGGGTTCACCCACGGTGAGTTTCGTTGATCTGAGCCGGGCTTCGAGCTTCTGCCCCCTGGCCTTAACGGTCAGGCTTCCACCTCCATCTTGAGCCTGGCAACTATAGGAAACATCTGCATAATAGGATGCCGGGCGGTCGATGTAAATCTGCCAGGTATAAGAACTTTTGGTTTTCACCTTAATATGTGGAGGGATGGTTCCCCGTCGTTCAGGCGGACTAAGCACAGTGCTTCCACTGTATTCCAGCATGTTTTCCGGCTTCAGGGAATAAGCACCATATACAGATTTTGCCACCAGTCCCTCTTTGATTTTCGGATAGTGATCATATTCCAGAACAAGCACTGAAACCCTGGGATCGGATGGAGAAACGGGTAAATCAATCAGGGTAAATGCCTCATCATGTGAATATTCAAGGGCAGTATGACCCGGATCAGCAAGCAGGTAAATCTTTTGGGGTGCGGCCAGAACTCCGGTAAGCGGGAGTTTCTGGTTCAGGGGCCAGTTATATACATGAAGATAGACCCTGGTCTGCCCATCGCCATTTTTCCTGCAGGTAATCCGACCCCAGTCATGTTGCTCTTTGGGCAGGTCGAATGCCTGAGATCCGTAAATGGATTCTCCGTTAATCTTTAACCATTCTCCCATTTCCAAAAGCCGTTGAGTAATCTCATAGGGAACTACGCCATTGGCCCGTGGCCCTATGTTCAACATAAAATTTCCGTTCAGGCTTACATTGTTTATCAGGGAATGCAAAAGGGTGGTAGTGGATTTAAACTGCTCTTCCAGGGCATGAAAGCCCCATGAGTGCGCCACAGTGGCAGGACTTTGCCATGGAAACTCCTCCTTGGTGCTTCCAAGCTGGTTGTCTCCCAGGGTTTTATAATCAATATCACTGTCTTCTTCTATGGACAGGCCCAGCCGGGAATTTACCAGGCAATCGGGCTGCAATTCACGGATCATCCCCTTCAACTGCAAAAGCTGTTCTTTGGTAACACAGGTTTTTGAATGGTGAATCCACATATCGAACCAGATCATTCCCACATCCCCGTATGCAGTAAGCAGCTCCCTCATCTGGGGGATTACCTTTTCCTGCCAGTAGATGTCATAATCTGCCGGATCAATTCCATAAATTTCCCTGCTATGGTCCCATCCCTGGGGATGCTCCCAATCCACCCAGTGCGAATAATACAATCCCAGTTTCAGACCGTGCTTTCTGCATGCCTCCGCAAGTTCTGCAACTATATCACGGCCGCTCGTCTCCTGTAATGTCATAATCAGTCACATGGCTGTCCCACAGGGCAAATCCATCATGATGCTTGGCAGTCAGTGTCACATATTTCATCCCGGCCTTTTTGGCCAGTAAAACCCATTCTTCGGGATCAATCCTGTCCCAATCAAAACGATCCAGTAAATCAAGATACTCCTCTCTTCCGATCCGGTTTCGGTAGTAGATCCATTCTGCATAATCATTATCATTACGCAACTTCTCTTCCTTCCAGAGTCCTTCCGCACCGCTGTAGACCCCCCAGTGTATAAACATGCCAAAGCGCGCATCGGTAAACCATTGCGCACGTTCATTTGTAAATTCCTGGGAGAAGGAGGAAAGAACCAGACCCTCGATCAGAATCAGTAAAATTATCCCTGGAAAGCACTTTTTCATGCCTCAGTATTTTTAATGTTTTTCTGTGATAATTCCCAGTTCGGCAATGCTCACCCAATCCAGGTCATTGATCTCTGCTTCGGCAACATATCTAATGTATCTTCCACTCTCAGACTTAAAGCTTTTAGTCTGAAGGATGGGGCTGTTTCGGCTGATACGCGGCGCTTCCATTAATTTGGGTGCATAATAAACCTCCACATCTGAAATAAGCGGACAGGCACGGGCATCCAGGATATTAAAACGTAACTTATCAGAAGTAACATTGTCGAAGCGAAGGATGCGCTTGCTGCCAATGGTGGTCTGAGCATCTATCTCCATCCATGCCCCATCCACCCAGGCATCGATTGAGAAAGATCTGACACGCTGGCCAAGGGGAATGTATTCCCTGGCAAGGAAGCGGTTAAAGGTCTGCTTTTCTCCGAAATCGATAGTCAGAGATGCAGTGGTAAGCCCGTCATCAGTGCACCAGTAAGTAACAGGGTTTCCATCCACAGCCTTGCTTGCCTTATACTTTCTTGAGTTGCCACGGACCTGGCTTGCTTCCACTTTTGCATTCAGGGCGAGGTTTGTTTTCAGATCACGCCGGATTACCTCCACCATGCCCATGAGCTGCTCAACATCCTTCTCATGGATGAGCCCACGCCGATCCACCGGGAAGTTGAGCAGAAAGGAAGCGTTCCTGCCAATGGAGTTGTAGTAGATATCCACCAGCTGCTTCACAGATTTCACTTTATGATCCTCTGATTGGTGATAATACCAGCCCGGACGTATGGAAACATCCACCTCGGCAGGTACCCAGTGAGTGCCATCCTCATGCCCGCTGGTAAGATCTTTATAATTGGGCGAACCCGGATAAAACTCATCCCGACGGATCATGCACCAGTTGGTTTCACCGGCCCATCCTGCTTCATTGCCAATCCAGCGAACCCCGGGTCCGGCATCACTGAACATGACCGCATCGGGCTGAAGGTCCCTTACGATTTGCCGGGTATTTGGCCAGTCATAATAAGTTTTGCGATCCACCTTCCGCTCCTCATTAGCCCCTCCGTAGTAGCCTGTTCCGCCATTAGCTCCATCGAACCAAACTTCAAAAACTTCGCCATACTTGCTCAAAAGTTCTGTGAGCTGCTTCCTGAAGTAAAGGATATAAGCATCAGTTCCATAATCCGCATGATTGCGGTCCCAGGGTGAAAGGTAGAGTCCCAGTTTCAATCCATATTCCCGGCAGGCATCAGCCAGTTCCTGCACCACATCTCCCTGTCCGTCTTTCCATGGCGAATTTTTAACAGAATGTTCGGTGTATTCAGAGGGCCAGAGACAGAAGCCATCGTGGTGCTTTGCGGTCAGTATTATCCCTTTCATCCCTGCATCCTTACACACGCGGGCCCACTGGCGGCAGTCCAGCTCGCTGGGATTGAACAGCTCGGGCGACTCACCGCCGGTTCCCCACTCCATATCGGTGAAAGTATTCATATTAAAATGCACAAAGGCATAAAATTCCAGCTCATGCCAGAGCAGCTGCCTGGGCTCGGGCAAGGGAGCCATCGGAGCCGGGGGAATAGTCCTGTCACAAGAAGAAAACATTGTGATGAGTAGCAAAAGGGGAGCGAGATGTTTCATCCTTAGCTTATTAGATCATTAGTCATGTTTCTATTTTCCTTTTAGCAGTAAAATGCGAAAGAGGGCAATATAGTATAAGTATCTTTGAATAGGAACTTTGAATTGCTACTTTAGTGACATATATTTTACACCCGACAGCATGAGTAATCAGCCCCAACAAGGATTCGCCATCTCTCAGTATCACAATGTTAAGGAGATCTATGAGAAAGTGGGTAAACTGGTCCAAAATGAAATCCATCCCATCAAAAGAAAGGAAATGGAGGCCTACCTGGAGACTTTTAATAAAAAGTATGCCTCATCAAAACCAGTTATTGATGAGGCCATGAATTTCATCCCCGGCGGAGTTCAGCATAACCTGGCTTTCAACTACCCCTTTCCCATTGTTTTTGATCGCGCCGAGGGGGCCTACCTTTATGATAAGGATGGAAACCGCCATGTGGATTTTCTGCAGGCCGGTGGTCCCACCGTGCTGGGAAGCAATTACCCCGCGGTAAAAGAAAAAATGCTGGAGCTGATTAACACTACTGGTCCTTCAACCGGACTCTTCCATGAATATGAGCTTAAAATTGCCCGTTTCATCTGTGAGCATTTCCCTTCGGTGGACATGTTCCGCATGCTGGGTAGTGGAACAGAAGCCTGTATGGCCGCCATCCGGGTAGCAAGGCTGGCCACTGGCAAGAAAAACATCATAAAAATGGGGGGAGGCTACCATGGTTGGAGCGACAGTCTGGTTTATGCACTCCGCGTACCCGGTACCGGTGGCTTTGATGCCCATGGCATCCCCAGGGCAAGTCGGAAATATACCCAGGAAGCCTTCCCAAATGACATAAAATCCCTGGAAAGGAAGCTAAGAGCAAACCGACTGAAAGGCCAGGGAACCGCAGCGGTTATCGTGGAGCCCATGGGGATCGAGAGTGGAACCCGTCCCGTGGATTTTGAACATAATAAGCAAATACGGGAGCTATGCGACAGATACGGGGCCCTGTTGATATTTGATGAGGTGGTCACAGCCTTCAGGATAGGTCTCAGCGGAGCCCAGGGTTATTTCGGGGTAAAACCGGATCTGACCGTATTCGGTAAAGTTGTTGCGGGCGGCTACCCGGCTGCAGGAGGACTGGGCGGATCCCGAGATCTTATGGAATACCTGGCTGCAGGACTTCAAGCCGGGAAAAAACGAGCCATGGTTGGTGGCACCATGGCTGCAAATCCCCTGAGCTCGGCTGCAGGATATTACACCCTCATGGAAATTAAAAAACAGAATGCATGCGAAAAGGCCGGTGCCGCAGGCGATAGACTGACCAAAGGCCTGGAGGTGCTGATCGAAAATCACAATCTCCCCTTTGTGGCCTACAACCAGGGATCCATCTGTCACCTGGAGACCACCGGAACCCTCTTCCTGCCCATCAATATGAAAAAGATATGGACCATCCCGAAGACCCTGAAGGAAATCAAAATCCGGAAACATATGATGGAGGAGATGGGAGCGGCCTTTATGATTGAAGGAATTGTCACCCTGGCTGGAAATCGCATGTATACCTCCATGGCTGATACCGATGAGGTGATTGACGAGGCACTTGCTGGATTTGACAGGGTCTTTCAAAAAATGTAATGGCAGCGCCTGATAAATATGTAATTGCTCACGATGTGGGAACCTCCAGTGTGAAAAGTGCACTGGTTTCGTCTCATGGTGAGATCCTGGCACATTCCACATCCGGCTATGGATTCACCTATCCAAATCCCGGATGGGTGGAACAGGACCCTGATGATTACTGGGAGGGTGCGGTAAAAAATACCCGGCATATTCTTGAGGAAAGCAAAGTAGACCGGAACCTGATCCTGGGCATTGTTTTTTCCACCCAGGCCATGGGAATCATCCCCCTGGACAGGGAGGGTCGAAAACTGAAAAACAACATCACCTGGGTGGATGGCAGGGCTGAAGAGCAGGCCCGCTCACTTATGAAGCTCCTGGGAGGGAAAAAAATATTTGAAAAGATCATTGGCGTGGAGCTAACTGGGAAGGATGTTATCCCTAAAATCAAGTGGCTGAAACAGAATGAACCCGAAATTTACAATCGATGTGAATCCATAATGGATGTAAATGGCTACCTGAAGTTCAGGGCCACGGGCCGAAAGGTCTTCGAATGGTCAGGAGCCTGCTCCTATGGTTTCGATTTAAAGAAAAAGGATTGGGAAAGACTTGTTTTTAAAGCGGCCGGCGTGGATCTCACCAAGCTCCCCCCCCTGGTCCGTTCCACTGATGTGGTGGGCGAGCTGACAGAAAAAGCCTCCGGTGAAATGGGACTCCCCGCCTCGGTAAAGGTTTTCGGCGGATGTGATGATACCCAGAGTGCAGCCGTAGGATCCGGTTCTACAGGCGAAGGTGATGCACACATCTACCTGGGTACGTCGGCCTGGGCAGGCATCACCACGGCAAAGAACCTGAAACATAAAAATGGTGCAGTTGTACTTCAGAGTGCCGACTCCGGCAAAAACCTTCTGGTGGGAATCACCGAATCGGCCGGATCTAACCTGGACTGGCTGATTGAAAAATTCTACAAGCTGGAAAAAGATGATCCAGCCATTAAAAACATCTATGAGTTCATCAACAGGGAGACTGAAGGAATTCCGCCGGGTTGTGACCACCTGGTGTTTACGCCCTGGCTTTTGGGTGAACGCAGCCCGGTAAGCACCACCACCACCCGGGGCACCATATTTAACCTGGGACTGGAGCATACTCGCGGGCATTTTGTCAAGGCCCTGCTGGAGGGTGTTGGCTTTAACCTTCGTTGGGTTTTTGAAAATTACCGTCGCGACTTTGGCTTTCAGCCAGAAAAGATACGGGCCATCGGTGGGGGTTCGGTGAATGCTCAATGGATGCAGGGCATTGCGAATATTACAGGCATGAGGGTGGAAACCACCAGGCAAGCTACTATGGCCGGGGCCATTGGAGCAGCTTCCTGCGCCTTTGTAGGAAGCGGGATCTACAAGAATTTTTCGGATGTCAATGCGATAATAGCGGTAAAAGAAAGCTTTAACCCTGATTCCGGGACAAGAGATGTATATCATGAAGTCTTCAGAACCTACAAAAACGTATATTCGGGACTCAAAAAAGCGTATATTAAAGCGAACCGGGTTCGCTTTAATCAGTCATAATGTCAAAAGTTATCGTTTAGAGTGGAAAATATAAAAAAAGAAATTATTAAGGGAGGGCTGAGGCTCGTAAAGGAAGGACTGGTGGCTCGGACCTGGGGAAACATCAGCATCAGGGTGGATGATACCTACATGTTGATCACCCCAAGCGGAAGGACCTATGAGGACCTGACAGAAACAGACATCGTGCTGGTGAACTACCACACCTCAAAGCATGAGGGAGATATCAAACCCTCATCCGAGAAGGAACTGCACTGTGAAATCTACCGCACCCGACCCAAAATCAACTCGGTGATCCACACCCACCAGATGAATGCTTCCACAGTGGCCACTGCACGCAGGGAAGTACCTCCCATTCTTGATGACATGGCACAAATTATCGGGCCTACCGTACGTGTGGCCCCCTACGCACTTCCATCCACAAAAAAGATCACGAAAAAAACTGTCAAGGCGCTAAAAGGCAGAAATGCTGCATTAATGGCCAATCATGGAGCCGTATGTGTGGGACGCGATCTGGAAGAAGCCTTTGTGGTATGCCAGGTCCTTGAGAAAGCCTGTAAAGCCTTTATCGAAGCTGAATTCCTGGGAGGTGCAAAAAGCATTAACAAATTTGAGGCCCACCTGATGCACCAGATATACATTCGCAAGTACTCCAAGGAGCAAGATAAAAACAGGTAAACCTTCTCATTCCCTTTCAATGGAAGCGAAACATCCCTACCCTGCCTATCGTTATGTGATGCTGATTGTAATCATGCTGGCTACTGTGGCCATTGAAATCCAGTGGCTTACTCATGCTGCAGTAGTGCGTCCGGCAGAAGTTTTTTACCAGGGCCAGTTTAATGCTGAATCCTTTCTGAATATGGACTTCCTGGCCATGATCTACATGCTGGCCTTCCTGCTTATGAGCTTTCCGGCATCCTACATCATTGACACTTACGGGATAAAAACAGGAATCTCAACAGGAGCTGTTTTACTTGGCATTTTCAGTCTTATGAAAGCCATATATGCCAATAGTTTTACGGGAGTGATCATCGCACAGATCGGACTGGCCCTTGCACAACCTTTTCTGCTCAATGTGGTTACTGCATTTACAGCCAAATGGTTCCCCCTTACCCAACGCGGCATGGCCGCCGGCCTGCTGGCCCTGGCGCAGTATATTGGCATCATTATCGCCATGCTGGTAACCCCGGCCCTGGTGGGATCTGACCCTGATCTACCCGGCTATGGAAGCGGATTTGGAAAAATGCTGTGGATTTACGGCATCATTAGTGTTATCGCAGCCATCGCCTGTGTGGTATTTATCCGGGAAAAACCAGAGGGAGTAAAAGCAGAAGCAAGTGAACCTTACCCCTTCTTTAAAGGATTGGGCCACATTCTGCACAACAGGGATATGCTGATCACCCTGTTTCTTTTTCTCATTGGCCTGGGCATATTCAATGCCATTTCCTCAATGACCGACTCCATAGCAGCTGAGGCCGGGGTAAAGGATTCCGACGGACTTATAGGTGGTCTGATGCTCATTGGCGGAATTGTCGGAGCCGTCATCATCCCAACGCTCTCGGATAAGATGCGAAAACGCAAGCCCTTCATCCTGCTCTGCATCGGGGGCATGGTCCCGGCAGTGGCTGGTATGGCCTTTGCCGGACAGCTTGCACCAGATCCCCATGGAGCCTACACCATCTCATTGATTTCATCCTTTATCCTTGGCTTTTTTGTGATGAGCGCAGGCCCCATTGGCTTTCAATATGCCGCCGAGGTGAGTCATCCGGCTCCCGAGTCGGCCTCCCAGGGGATACTTCTCTGGGTGGGACAGTTAAGCGGTATGATCTTTGTAGCAGGCATGAGCATGAATAACAATCTCTATCTCGGTAGATTTATGACCGCCTTTACCATCATGGCACTGCTGGCCATTACGGCAGCATTTTTTCTAAGGGAAAGTCCCATGATACAGGAATCAGGAATAAAGAATTGATGAAAAAATTCAGTAGAAGCATAACCAGGATAGCCATAAGTATGGTGCTCCTCGGAAGTTTGGAAAGTGTATTTACAGACCTGCACGGACAGCTTAGAACCACAGGCACGCTGTCTTCGGGAATGGTTGTTCAGAGGCAGCAGGATATTCCACTGTATGGCGAAGCTTTAGCAGGAGCACAGGTAGGGATTGAAATGAATGGCAGATTCGCATTGGATTCAGCAGACGGAAAGGGCAAATGGGAAATTTTTCTTCCGGCCATGGAAGCCGGGGGCCCCTATGAATTAAAGATCTGGTCCGATGGAGACACCCTCCGTCTAAATGATATCTATGTGGGTGATGTATGGCTGGCATCGGGACAATCAAACATGGCCATGGCCCTTCAGGAGACCAACAATGCGGCAGAAGAAATAGCAGCCTCGGAAAATCCCAGGATCCGGCAATACCTCGTTACCCGGACTCTGGGTAATGAACCCCGGGATCAACCACCGGCAGGCAGCCGGTGGATGCAGGCCGATCCGGATCACTCCGGCGTTTTTACGGCTGTGGGATATTACTTTGCCAAATACCTGCATCAGCACCTGGACATCCCCATAGGCATAATCAACTCATCCTACGGGGGAAGCCGCATAGAAACCTGGATGAGTAAGGAGGTTCTCGGCTACGACGAGCAGGACATTAGCCTTGGAGAGAACAATTTTAATCAGGCCACAGTGGCCTACAATACCATGCTGCACCCCCTGATTCACACCCCAATAAAGGGAGTAATATGGTACCAGGGAGAATCCAATATGGGAAACAGGGAAACCGCCCTGTCGTATACCAATCAACTGAAGGCACTGATTAGCTCATGGCGGGAATTATGGGGATTGGAGGAGCTTCCCTTTATCTGGGTTCAGTTACCCAACATCGGAACAGAGGCCAATGAAAACACACCTGGTACCTGGGATGCACTGCCCATGCTCAGGGCAGCAATGAGTCGCACCCTTTCTCTTCCGCACACCGGAGAGATCACGACAATTGATCTGGGTGAAATTGATATTCACCCCATGGAGAAAGAGCCGGTGGGTAAAAGGCTCTCCCTTGTTGCCCGAACCCTTGTTTACAGCGATACCATAGAATCGGCTGGTCCCATCTATCTTAGCCATCGAAAAATGGGAGCTGGACGCATTGAAGTTACTTTCGATCATGTGGCCGACGGACTTGTGGCAAAGGAGACGGGCGACCAGAGCCTGAGATGGTTTGCTCTTGCAGGGAATAATGGAACCTTCCACAGGGCCAATGCGGTAATTGTGGGCGACAAGGTAGAAGTTTGGAATCCCGGTATTACAGAGCCAGTAAGCCTTCGCTATGCCTGGGAGCACAATCCCTTCAATACAAATTTTTATAATTCGGAAAACTTAGCAACACGCCCTTTCAAAGTGCAAATCGACCACCCGGGTTTCGAATTACAGTTTTTTAAGGCAATTGACTACTACCTGGATAAAGGTGAAAGCACCATGCTTACCTGGGAGTGGAGTGGAGCAGAAGCCCTCAGTATTAATGGTATCCATGTGGATTCCATTGGCGGATGGAGGGTCTGGCCCGAAAATGACTCCACTTTTACCTTTATAGCCCAAAACCGCATGAATTCCACCCACAAGGATTCCGTCTCCCTGACCATCAGGGTACAACAGCCCGATCCAACCATTGAGATTTTTGCAGACAGAGCCGGGTGGCTGACACCCGGAAGTGAAGTTAGCCTGCGTGCCAATGCTTCAGCTCCCCTGGGAGGGACAGTTTCACTGGTAGATTTTTTTGCCAATAATGTAAAAATTGCCAGCATCAGCGAGGAGCCCTTTGAATGCAAGTGGCTCACAGACGAAATCGGCACTTACAATTTATACGGAGTGGTAACCAACCAGGCGGGAAACACCACTATTTCTGATTCCATTCTCAAGGTGGTGGATAATTTCGAAATCCTTCGCTTTGAAGCAGAGGAGGCTGAGATAAAAGGTGGAAAGAGGCTAATTGATGATGATTCTGCAAGTGGCGCTAAATTTGTGGAATTAACCCGGGACTGGACCATTAATTTCCCTGCCTTTGAGCTGGATAGCAGTCAAAGCTGTCAGCTCTCCTTCTTCACCATGCTTAATATTGGATCACCCAAAATCCAATCGCTTGTTTTAAATGGGACTTACCATTCTGATCTGATTTTTGAAGCTCCCGATAAAACATCCTGGCTTGATAATTATCTGCTGCTTCCCCTGGACAGTGGAAGCAATACGATCTCACTTAAGTCCAACTGGGGTTATATTTCCATGGACTACCTGGAACTTTTATTCAGGCCCTCTCAAAGCCCTCAGGATACGACTACTTCGATCCAGAGCGCCATTTCCGATAACACGCTGAGTATTTACCCCAATCCTTTCCGGGAAACCTGCAGGGTCTCATTCTCACTGGCAGAGGAAGGAAATGTAAGTATGGATCTTTTTGATCTGGCCGGAAGAAAAGTCGCAGCCCTGTTCGATGGAGAAATGGCCGCAGGAAGCCAGCAGTTGGAGATAAGGCGAAAGGGATTTGTGAGTGGGACCTACATCCTGATTATAAGTTTTGAAGATAAGCTGCTACAGGAAAAGCTCATCGTCCAGTAAGTCTTCCCGAAAACATTTTGGCCGTTAAGGGTGTTATTGGATCATAACTTATCCAAAAAAAATAGCCTTCCTTACCCAATGAAAAACATCCTTAGCACCATCACAGCCCTGGGTCTGCTGCTTTTGCTTGCAGGACCAGCCACGGCACAAAAAAAATCAAATAAACAAACCGAAACAAGCACTTCAGGGCACTTCGATGCGGAGAAATTCTCTGCCCTTCAATGGCGAAATTTGGGACCCTTTCGGGGTGGCCGCGCAGTGGCAGCCTCCGGGGTCGCTGAAGATCCCCTGACTTATTATTTCGGATCTGTGGGTGGAGGCCTTTGGAAGAGTGAGGATGCCGGTCTGAACTGGCGGAACATATCCGATGGTTTCTTCAAGTCCGGTTCTGTGGGTGCCATTGCAGTTGCCTCTTCGGATGCCAATGTTATCTATGTGGGCATGGGTGAGCATGCCATCAGGGGAGTAATGACCTCACAGGGTGATGGTGTATACAAAAGCACAGATGCAGGCCGGACATGGGAACACGTGGGTCTGGAAAAATCCCGTACCATATCAGCCATCCGGATCCACCCTCAGAACCCGGACCTGGTATATGTGGCCGTACAGGGAAGCCAGTGGTCCGACAGCGAGGATCGCGGGGTATACCGATCAGGTGATGGAGGCCAGACCTGGGAAAAGGTGCTTTATACAGATGAAAAAACGGGACCTGCCGATCTGAGCATGGACCCATCCAATCCAAGAATTCTTATATGCAGCCATGTGGGACCACCGAAGGGATCCCTGGCTGATCCGCTCGGGTGGAAAAGGATCGGGCATTCATAAAAGCACCGATGGTGGAGAAACATGGAGCAAGATCAACAGCGGCCTCCCCGAAGTGATGGGTAAAGTTTCGGTGGCTGTTTCACCTGCCAATGGAGACCTGCTTTATGCCAATATTGAGGCAGAAGGAGAAAAGGGAGGCGTCTACCGCTCTGATAACGGAGGAAAAAAATGGCAACAGGTCAGCAAGGACAGAAATACCATTACCCGGGCCTGGTACTACATTAAGATATATGCCGACCCCACGGATCCCGAAACCGTATACGTACTTAACTTCCAGGTTCTGAAATCCATCGATGGCGGGCTTACCTTCAACGCCCTGCCCATCGGGCATGTGGATCAGCACCACCTCTGGATCAATCCCTCAAATGCAGCCAACATGATCGTGGCCAATGACGGTGGAAGCGCAGTTACATTCAACGGTGGATTGAGCTGGTCTACCCAGAACAACCAGCCCACTGCCCAGTTTTACAGGGTAATCGCCGATGATCAATTCCCATACCGTATTTATGGCGGGCAGCAGGATAACTCCACGGTCAGCATAGTCAGTAAAACCATTTACGGAGGCATCTCCGAATCAGACTGGTACTCGGTTGCCGGAGGAGAAAGTGCCTTCCTGGCGTTCTCTGATCCCAAAGATCCCGATCTTACCTATGGAACCAGCATCCAGGGTTTTATCAATATGCAGGACAAAGCCACAGGCATGGCAAAGGACATTATGGCCTATCCCTCCATGAACCTGGGCACCTTTTCAAATAATCTGAAATATCGTTTTAACTGGAACGGGCCATTGATTCATAACCAGGTCAATCCGAAGATTCTCTATCATGGGGCTAATCTGCTGCTGAGAAGTGACAACGGGGGCCATTCCTGGACTGAAATCTCACCCGATCTCACCAGAAACGACAGCAGCAAGCACAATGAGGGTGGTCTTCCCTTCACCCGTGAGAACGCTGGTGGAGAGGTCTATAATACCATCTCCTACCTTGCCTCCTCTCCCTATCCAGGAGAAAGAAATCTGGGTGGGTACTGACGACGGACTGGTTCATTTGACCAGGGATGAAGGAGCCAGCTGGAGTGATGTGAGCCCCGCCATTGAGGGAGAAGCACTGATCAATGCCATTGAGGTCTCCCCCCACCAGGAGGGTGCTGCCTACCTGGCAGTAAACCGCCACAAGTTTGACGATCACCGACCCATGATCTTTTACACGGAGGACTACGGAGCGAACTGGAAAAAAATTACCAATGGTTTACCCGAGGATCAATTTGTAAGGGTGGTTCGTGAGGACCCGGTCCGGAAAGGGCTGCTTTACGCAGGTACAGAAAACGGGCTCCATATCAGTTTTAATAATGGGCCAGCTGGTTTCCCTTCCAGTCCAACCTGCCGGTCACACCCATCACCGACCTGATTATTAAAGACAACGACCTGATCGCCGCCACCTCGGGAAGGGCATTCTGGATCCTGGATGATCTTTCTGCCCTGCAGCAGAGTCTGGGTGAACCAGATTCCAGCAGTTTTAGCTTATTCGCACCAAAAACGTCCTATAAGTTTACCCTGGCAGGAGGCTTTGAAAAGGGAAATGTGGGTCAGAATCCCTGGCCGGGGATTATTTTTGACTACTACCTGCCCCATGATTTAAGCGACAGTGCCACACTGAAACTGGAAATCCTGGACGAGGAAGGCAAACTCGTTCGCAGCATGAGTAATGAACGTCCCGAAGATTTTAAAACATGGCCAGGCGGACCGCCACAGCCCAGGGTGCTTCCTTCCAAACCCGGACTAAACCGATTTAACTGGGACCTGAAAAGGGAAGCGCTGCCTGCAGTGGATGGAATTTTTGTTTTCGGCGGTCTTGATGGCAGCACTGCCGGACCCGGGAAATTATACCCTTAAACTTACCCTGGATGGAGCATCAATAGAGCAGGAGGCGGTCTTGCTGGCCGATCCCAGGATTGGGGCCACCAGCAGAGGATTACACCAGGCAGCAGGATATTCTGGCCCGGGTCGTGGAGATCATGACAGAGGTACAGAATTCTGTGAGCTCACTGAGAAGCGTGAAGACCCAGTTGGACCAAAAACTGGAGCTTCTGAAGGAAGGAGATGGCTCTGATGAACTAATCAAATCCGGAGAAGAAGCTCTAAACGCAATTACAAACTGGGAGGAAAAATTAATTGAACCATCCCGAAAAACTTTTCAGGATGTGATCAATTTTGAAAACCGGCTCATCTCGGAGCTTAACATGCTTACGAATACGGGCCGATTCCTATGACCCCAGGATTTCCAGGGGAATTGAGCTGAGAATGAATGATTTAATTGAAATCTGGCAGGAACTTGATCAGGAGAAAGAAGCGATTATCAGCACTGAAGTGGAAGCCTTTATACAGGCTCCATAAGCAGGAAAAAATCCCGGCTCTTTTAGTCCCTGAAGAATGATATCGTTATTTTTTCACAAATTTTTATCATAAAATTTTAACATTTCGTGTAATTTTTAGTATGTTTGGTCAAATTTATGACCGAAAGCCATGAATTACACACAACCAGAATTAACACTGCAATCCGCTCCTGTCAGGAGTCGGAAATTCGGATCCGCTCTCAAATCAATACTGAGACAAGATCCCAGCCTTGTACTCCAGTTACTTTTGACCTTGCCTGTAATTTTCGGGGGAATTCTTCTGCATCTGAATGCAGTACAATGGATTCTTGTGTCATTCGTAACCTTGCTTTACCTGCTTGCTTTTATAATGCGAACAGCTGCCCTGCTTCAGATCAGGGTTGACAATTCACTGACACCTTTTCATGTGAGCAGGATCAAATCCATGGGAAATGCCATTCTGACCATTACTGCCGGGGTTTCACTGATTACCTATATGCTGGTATTTGTACCCTATATTCATACAGATGGTATAAGACAGGCTCTCCGTCTTCAAGCTTCGAGTCAGAATTTATTTCAATAATCTCTCAGCAACCTGCACAGCCAGCGGGTATCTTCCAAAGGGGGCGCTAACCTGTATTCCATTTACAAAGGAAAGTACCTTATCAACCATGCTCTGGGCAATTTCAATACCTGCCTTGAGTTGATCCTCCTTTGTTTCATATCTCCCAATAAACTCAATCACCGAATCGGGAACATAAACTCCCGGCACCTCATTTTTCATAAACTCGGCATTCCGAAGGCTCACCAGGGGCCAGATGCCGGCGATCATAAATAAATCATCTATATCTGCCTTTTCCATGAAGGCACTTAAAGAATCCACATCAAATACGGGTTGGGTAATGATGTATTCAGCGCCAGCTTCCTTCTTTAGCCGCAAACGATTGATCTCATTCTCAAGGTTTACGCTGTTGGGATCCACACCCACTCCTGTAAAAAAGGAAGTGGGGGCGCCGATGCGCTTCTCCCCCACATCAATGCCATGGTTCAGGTTAGAAATCAGATGCACCAGTCCGATTGCATCAATATCAAAGACTGCAGTGGCCTGGGGATAATCACCTATCATGGGGGGATCTCCGGTAATTGCCAGGATATTCCTCGCCCCAAGCACTGTGGCGCCAAGCAGATCGGATTGCATGCCCAGCAGGTTTCTGTCTCTGCAGGTGTAATGGATTACGGTTTCGATCCCGACTTTTTGCTCCAGCAGGACCGACAGAGCCAATCCGGTCATCCTCGCTGAGGCCCTGGGTCCGTCGGGGATATTAATGGCATCCACCCCACTTTCTTTCAGGAGGATGGCTCCCTCCACCGATTTTGTGGTATCCGTGCTCCGGGGCGGAACCATTTCCACAAGAACTACCTGCTCGCCCGAGACCAGTTTTTTTGCCAGTCTGGACTTCTTCTCCATGGCAGTGGGTTCGGGAAGGGGCTCCTCAGTGACAGGTCGCACACCGATATTTATGGAGTGCTGAATTCGGGTTTGCTTCATGGCCAGGGCGTTGGCCATCTTGGAAATGTGCTCCGGCGTGGTTCCACAGCAGCCTCCCAGCATTCTGACTCCCTTATCAATGAAGCGTTTGGTATAAACCGAAAAGTACTCAGGTGTGCTGAGGTAGATCATCCTGCCATCGGTATACTGTGGACGGCCCGCATTGGGCATGATACATATGGGTTTATCCGAAACTTCGATCATATGCTCCACAAAATCGAGCATGGGCTTGGGTCCAACCGTACAATTTAATCCAATGACAGTGGCGTCGCTATTCAATAATTTTTCCGTAATATCCTCCAGGTCAAGTCCATAACGGGTCTTTCCATCCTCACCCACAGTCATCATAGACACCACAGGCAACTCACTGACACTCCTGATGGCCTTAATGGCCTGCTCCATCTCACGGATATCCTGGATGGTTTCAATAATAAAGAGGTCCACCCCGGCCTGATTAAGGTAGGTGGCCTGCTCACGGTAGGCTTCAAATACTTCTTCCAGGGAAATCTCTCCCCAGGGTTCGATTTCCTCTCCCACCGGCCCCATACTACCTGCCACATAGGCATTAT
This sequence comes from uncultured Bacteroidota bacterium, assembly GCA_963713725.1. Classification (GTDB taxonomy): domain Bacteria; phylum Bacteroidota; class Bacteroidia; order Bacteroidales. The sequence goes on along the minus strand of CAVQMZ010000005.1, from coordinate 119,966 downwards.
CGCCTGCAGCTTCACGGGCCATCTCCACTCCCCTGCGGTTGATATCCTCCATCTGCTCCAGGAGGTTGTGGGACTTAAGTTTAAAGCGGTTAGCTCCGTATGTATTGGTCTCAATAACCTTGGAACCTGAACGGATATATTCCTCGTGAATGGACCTGATCAGTTCTGGTCTGGACAGGTTCAGTTCATCATAACACTTGTCAATAAATACACCCTTCTCGTAAATCAGAGAGCCCATGGCACCATCAAGCAGTACCAGGTTTTCCTTGATATAATCATTAAATGGAATCATGCCACAAAAGTAGTGTTTTTATGGCTGACTGCTTCCTTGCTGCAGATAATCAATCCTCCTCTGAACCTGGGAATCTTTCTGAACTTCCGGATCAAGATTAAGCTGGCTTATATCAAAGGTATAGCCTGGCTTTCCATCCCTCAACAAAACCAGGGAGTTAAGTATCAGCAGTGCCTCAAGGGCATCAGAGCTTTCGTTCAGGGCCTCGATGATCACCGGTGCGGGATGTTTCATTCCCGTCAGGCCAAGGAATTCCGCTGCACGGGTCCGGACCAGCAGATTATCATGAGCGCAAAGGTTTTTTGCCCGGCTGTAAAATTCAGCGGCCTCGCGCCCGAAACAGGAACATACAATCATTCCCCAGTAGAGTTCCAGGGGGTCTTCCGATTGAAGGACGGTGGCCAGCTGTTCCCTGGCTTCTTTATAGGGCAGGAGACTAAGATCAGCCACATCCACAAGATGTGCAATTTCCTGCTTATGCTCCTGGCCAAAGACAACAGGATTTTCAAAGGCCTTTTCCCTGAGCTCACTTTCAGGATAAAAACTGAGATCGGGCATGGACTTTACCCATCCGGTCAGAAGGCCTCTCATCTCATCCAGGTGCACGGCATACTCCGGATCAGCAGCCAGGTTCCTGGTCTCGTAAGGATCACTCTCCAGGTCATAAAGTGCTTCGGGCTCCCTTGCCTCAAAAAACCTTGACTGCACCTCGTTCAATTGCCCCTTTAAAAACATATCACGCCACTGCTCATAGGCCAGGCATTTATACCTGTAATTATTCTGCAATCCGTCCATATTGAAAGGCTGGTAGTTGCGCATATATTTTAGTCCTCCCCTTCCTGGCCGTCCTCACCATGTCGTATTTCTCATCGAAGCGGTCAGCATAGCCAAAGGTCAGATTCCGTTCGCCCAGCTCCTGGGATGAAATCTCCTTCCCCATAAAGGGTATTCCGTCAATTCCCGAAGGCAGTTCAAGGCCGGCGAGTTCCAGCAGCGTTGGGCCAAAATCCACAAAACTGACAAAACCTTTACTCTCCGAACCCGGACTCAGATGAACCAGGTGTCTGAAATTCTCCGGAATCCTTACAACCAGGGGAACATGCAGTCCGGTTTCATATGCATAGCCCTTACTGCCCGGTAAAACACCCCCGTGGTCTCCAAAATAAAAGATAAAAGTAGACTCCAGAAGACCATCATCCTCAAGCTTTTTTATCACAGATCCCACTATGGAATCCACGCCCAGGATCTTATCCCGGTAATAGGCTGCTGTGAAGCGGAACAATTCTGTATCAGGGTGTTCAGGAAAAAGATGAACGGAGGACGGATCAGTCACTGGTGTATAGTTTTCCATTAATTCGGCAGAGAAATGAAGCTGACTTTCGTGGGATATTCCGTGGCTTTCCTTATGAAAAAAAGGCTGTCCGGGCTCCCGGTTTCTCCAGTGGGCCTTATTGGAGGATTCATCCCAGACCTTCTCCGATCGGATATAATTGTAATCCTCCTTACTGTTGTTGGTGGTATAATAGCCTGCATCCCGTAAATAGGCATGGAAACATCTCCACGCCATCGGGCATGGGAACCATGGTGGATTTACGGTGATACTGGGCTCCGGTTCTGGGTCCGTAACAGGAAGATTCAAGGGTCGACCGGGCCACACTGCATACCGGTGCATTGGAAAATGCCCTGGTGAAAAGAACACCCTCCTCGGCCATTGCTTCGAATATTCGGAGTGGCAATTCCATCCGGGATCAAAGAGCTCCATATAGTGCGTTGAGTTATCCTCTGAAATGATCCAAACAAAATTGGGCTTTGCTTCAGGCTTGCAGGCCTGGAGCATCAAGATTGCCAAAACCATGGAAAATAGCATCATGGAAAACTGAGGGTAGCGATGTATTCTCATGAAAATATAATTAAGGTGTTTTACTTAATATAGCATTAATCAGGCAGAAATCAGCAAAGGCCAGATACTGTTCCCAGTCGTAGGCTGTAATATCATGCTTCCCTGAACGGAGGTGATAGGCCTGCTTTCCCATCCACCTGGGCTGATCTGCCTCAGGGGATTGAAGCCCACTAAGAACCTCTTCCCCATAAAGCTTGTAAACATCACTGCTGCTGAGCAGAGAAAGATACTCACCTCGCGGATCGGCCCACTCATCTTCACTGGCACTGGCCACGTAAACGGGCCTGGGCGCCACCAGGGACAGCAACATGTGCTGGTCCACCGGACAGGCTGCTTCGTTGTCATTATATTCATGAAATTTTGAAGCGAACCAGTGGGGGAAGGTGTTGTTAATTGCGCTTACCCGCTCACCAAAAGGCCTGCGTGAAAGGGCGGCACCCCCGCATCCTGAATTATTGGATACCACCATGGCAAATCTTTCATCCTGCGCTCCTGCCCAGAGAGAGGTCTTTCCCAGCCTGGAATGTCCGATCACTGCCACCCTCTTGTGATCGATGGCCGGATCTGTTTCAAAAAAGTCCATGGCCCTGGATAAACCCCAGGCCCAGGCAGCTATGGTTCCCCATGAATCCGGGCCCCTGGCTTCTGTTTTTTCCTGCATCAATCCCTGTATTCCATTCTTAAAGCCATCATCAAAATCGGGATCAATGTCTCCGCAATAAATGGTGGCAACACCGTAACCACGATTCAGAATCATCTCCACCGGCCAGCGACTTGCACTGGATCCTCTTGATTCTTCCACAGCCCTGTTCTCCTTAACCCCAATTCCGGGTTTATTCGGCACCCAGCTATCAGGAATACCGATTTCTTCACAGGGATGAATGGTGTGGTTTCCATTAAAATTCAGACCGAGAAAGAGAGGGACTGCCTCACTGGATTCGGAGGGTAAAAAGATAAGCATATTAAAATCAAGTTCTCTGTCCCCTTTGCTCACCCTCACTTCCACCTCCTTCATGATGGCACTTCCACCCAGGGCCTTGTTATTTTGATAAAGCAGCTCAAACTCAATGGAAACTCCGGCCTGAGGCACCCGCCCGTATACATGGGAGCGAAAGAGCTCAAGCAGTTCTTCACGCCTCAGTTCCTCCCATTCGCCGCTTTCATCAATGGTCAAATGCTCATTTGAGAGAAGTGAATTGGGAAGGGGAGCAATCAAAAGATAATCAGAATCAAGTGTCTCCTGTGCATAAACACTTGTGGAGGTGGCAATAATCAGGAGCAGGCCGGATAATAAGCCAGCCAGCAGAAATATCCTCTTTGTCATGTCTTTATGTTAAGCTATTTTAAAACGTCAAGAAGCACCTGGGGTGCCCTGACCAATTTTTTACTAAGCATATCCATGAACACAAGCACCACTTTTGCCTCATGGGCCAGTGATCCATCCTCATTAAAAATCCGATGATAAAAGCTGATTCTGGCAGTGGGTATCTCCTTCACGACGGTCTCTATGGTGATCAGCTCATCGTAGGTGATCACTTTCCGGTATCTGGACTCCACCGAATAAACGGGCATCACCACACCCAGCTTCTCCAGTTCCTTGTATGGTAATCCCAAGTCCACGAACCATCTCAGAGCGCCCCATCTCGTATAACTTCCCGTAGTTGCCATAATAAACAACCCCCATCTGGTCGGTATCCGCGTAGATTACCCTGTATTTTAACTCTCCTTTGATCGGCTCCATCTCAAACCCTCTTTACAACTTTTCGCTTTTCGCTTTCAGCTTTATGGACTTTACAGACTTATTCTTTGATGCCGGCAAGTTTCAGCAGGAAAGCATATTCCATGGCTGTCTCCCTGAACCTCTCAAACCTTCCCGAAGCACCACCGTGTCCCGTATCCATATTGCAGTACATGAGCAACAAATTGTCATCTGTTTTTTTATCCCGCAGCTTGGCCACCCATTTGGCCGGCTCCCAATACTGCACCTGACTGTCATGCAGACCGGTGGTAACCAGCAGGTTGGGATAGTCCTTTTGCCTCAACCTGATCATAGGGAGAATAAGAGAGCATGTACTTGTAGTAATTTTCATCATTGGGGTTTCCCCACTCGTCGTATTCACCTGTGGTCAGCGGAATATCCTCATCCAGCATGGTGGTTACCACATCCACAAAGGGAACTGCGGCAATGACACCATGATAAAGCTCGGGCTGAAGATTAATGACAGCTCCCATCAGCAATCCGCCTGCACTGCCTCCCATGGCATAGAGATGATCCGCCGAGGTATATTTTTTGGCAATGAGCGCTTCAGCACAATCATTAAAATCGGTGAAGGTGTTCATCTTATTAAGTAGCTTACCATCTTCATACCAGGGCCTGCCGTAGATCTGGCTTCCCCTTATGTGGGCTATGGCAAAAACAAATCCCCTGTCCAGAAGACTCAGCCTCTGTGAGCTGAAATAAGGATCTATGGTATGTCCATAGGATCCATATCCATAAAGCAGGGTTGGATTTTTTCCATCCAGTTCGATTCCCTTTCGGTATACCACGCTCATGGGTATTTTCTTCCCGTCATCGGCCACAGCATATAACCTTCGGGCCTCGTAGTCCGATGCATCAAAATCGCCCACAACCTCCTGCTGCTTAAGCAGGGTCTTTTTCCTGGAATCCAGGTGATAGTCATAGGTGCTCACAGGTGTGGTCAGGGAAGAATATCCGAACCTGAGCAGTTCGCTGTCAAAATCAATGTTTGTGGAGATCCAGGCGGTATATACCTCCTCGCCCATTTCAAGATAGTGTTCCGAACCATCTGCCCAGCGAATCACCCTCAGCTGGTTCAAACCCTCTTTGCGCTCATTTACCACCAGGTGTGAGCTGAATATTTCAATTCCCTCCAGGAATACCTCTTCCCGGTGAGGAATCACTTCTGTCCAGTTCTCCTTGCCACCTTTGTCCACCGGGGTTTTCATCAGTCTGAAATTGATCGCATCCAGGTTGGTGATGATGTATAAATGCTCCCCGTAATGGGCAATGTTATATTCCAGTCCGCGTATCCGCGGCTGAACCACTTTGAACTCCCCCATGGGATCATCGGCCGATAAGATGCGATATTCGGTGGTCAGGGTACTGGAGCTGCCAATCACCATGTACTCCTTCGATTTTGATTTATATACAAAGGTGTCGAAGGTGTCATCCTTCTCCTCGTAAACAAGCACATCTTTTGAAGCATCGCTTCCCATGGTATGCCTGTAGATAGCCATGGACCTCAGGGTTTCATCATCCTTTTTGGTATAAAAGATGGTACTGTTATCATTTGCCCATGAAGCTCCACCGGTGGTTAAAGGGATCAAATCATCCAGCATATTTCCCGTCTCCAGATCCTTGATCATCAGATTGTACTTCCTTCGGCTCAGGGTATCGATTCCCATGACCGCATAGCGATTGTCCGGACTGATGCTCAAACCACCCAGGCTATAGTAGGCATAGCCCTCGGCCATCTCATTCACATTGGCAATGATCTCCTCCGCCGACTCAAGGCTCCCCTTTTTCCTGCAATAGATGGGATACTCCTTCCCTTCCTCGTAGCGAACATAATAGTAATATCCGTTCTCCTTATAGGGAACCGTTTCATCGCTTTGTTTAATGCGTCCGATGATCTCCTGGAACAAAGACTCCTGCAGATTTTCACAGCCCTTCATACGCTCTTCCCTGTAGGCATTCTCAGCCTCAAGGTAGGATATAACCTCAGGATTTTCCCTGTCTCTCAGCCAGTAGTAATTATCCACCCGGGTAAAACCATGTTTGGTAAGTTCTTTTGCTTTCTTCGCGGCGACTGGCGCTTCCATCTGCTCTTTTGATTTACATGATTGAATGCTGAAAAGGGCGATAAGGGCCCAGATCACTGTATAGCTTTTTTTCATTGGGTATTTTTGAAAGCCTGAAATTAGTGAATATTCTGAAAGTATTTCGCCACATCACCCACAATCTCAAGACCCGCATGTTTACCGGTTCCATGAAAAAGGATTTCCCCTTTTTTATCCTTCAGTTCAAGATCCAGACTGGAAACAATACTTTCCTGGATCTCCCTGTCCATTTTACCGTGCCTTGGAGCCTTAAGCATACCCGCCAGATTGCGTTTCACATTTAGCGTAAGGGAGTAGTTTTTATCGCGTAATTCAATGTGTACAGACTTATCACCTACTTCGACCTGGTGTACAAGAGAATTCCTGTAGGTGGCAAAACGATAGAGTTGCCCCCGGGTTTTAAAAAATGAGAGAAACCCTGGAAAAAAACCTCCCATCCAGGGAATCCTGGCCAGAGAGAGCATGAAGGATGCTCCCGGATCATTGTCAAAATGGTTTGTTTGAATCCAGATCCAGTCGGAGGGCATTGAACGTCCCCAGTCCTTTTCTATATATCCCTTTCCCCCATCGAAACTGAACTCAGATCCATTGACCGTAAGTGAGCCGGCAAGTTTGTGCTGCATGGATACCACACCATGATAACACTCCATCCGGGGTGCATAAGAATACCAGCCCATAATGCCGGGGAGAGCAGACTACCCGGAAAGGCCTGGATTTCAGAAAAGGACAAATCACCTTTCAAATGCAGTTCAGGCAGGTTCAGATCAACACTCAATCCATTTGATGAAAAAACATTGCTTCCAACCCTGGTTTGAAAAGTCCGCTTACTGGACTCAAAATCCTGCTCATCAAATCGCAGGTACCAGGTTTTCCCTGAATTAGCATGAATAAGCTGAATAAAACTATGTGTATCATCCGAATAAGAGATTCCGGGAATGAAAGACCAGATTTGATCACCCTCAGCATCCACCAGTTTTATATACCAGCCTTCAAAATAAGTCCCGGGATTTTTCTTCCCCTGGTAAACCTCGGGTCTGTATATACGGGGAAGGAACTTATTGAAATTCATGATAATATATCACCTGGCGATTTAAGTTACTAATTTAGCCCTTTCATTGACAACTGAATTCGATTTCGCTGCACATCAACCTCCAGCACCCTGACCTTCACATGCTGGTGAATTTTTACAATGTCGTTGGGGTCACTTATGAATCGGTCCGCAAGCTGGGAGATATGCACCAGTCCGTCCTGCTTCACACCCACATCCACAAAGGCACCGAATTTGGTAATGTTGGTGACAATGCCCGGAAGTTCCATTCCGGCTTTCAGATCTTCCACTTTATAAACCGACTGGTCGAACTCGAAAACTTCAATTTGTTCCCTGGGATCACGGCCCGGCTTCTCCAGCTCCTTTTGAATATCCTTCAGGGTGGGTAAACCCACATCCCCTCCCTGGTATTTATTAAGTTCGATTTTCTTTACAAGGTGTTCATCATGCACAAGCTGATCAAGCTCCACATTTAAATCCGCAGCCATCTGCTCCACAATGTGATAGCTCTCGGGGTGAACCGCAGAATTATCCAGCGGGTTTTTTGCCTCGCTGATACGTAAAAAACCTGCACATTGCTCAAAGGCCTTGGCTCCCATCCTGGGCACCTTCAATAATTGCCTGCGCGATTTGAATCCCCCGATTTCCTGCCTGTAATCCACCACATTCTGCGCAAGAACAGGCCCCAGGCCTGAAACATAGGTGAGCAGGTGCTTACTTGCGGTATTCAGATTCACCCCCACCAGGTTTACACAGCTTTCCACCACCTCATCCAGGCTCTTCTTCAGATTCGCCTGGTCCACATCATGCTGGTACTGTCCAACACCAATGCTCTTGGGATCGATTTTCACCAGTTCGGCAAGTGGATCCATCAGCCTGCGACCAATGGATACGGCACCCCTGACTGTAACATCATAGTCAGGAAACTCATCCCTGGCAATTTTTGAAGCCGAATAAATGGAAGCTCCTGATTCGTTCACCACATATACCTCAATATCATGGGGAAAGCGAATCATGCGTATAAAACGCTCGGTTTCCCTGCTGGCTGTTCCATTACCAATGGCAATAGCCTGAGTTTTATACTGTTGTACAAGCGAGGATATTTTTCTTGTAGCTCCTGCCCTGTCCTGCTGGGGCTGATGGGGATAGATCGTTGCATTGTGAACCAGCTGGCCATATTCATCCAGGCAAACCAGCTTACAGCCACTCCGGAATCCGGGATCCAGGGCCAGCACCCTTTTTTGTCCCAGGGGGGAGGCCAGCAGAAGCTGCCTCAGGTTTTCTGCAAAAACCCTGATGGCTTCCTGGTCTGCTTTTTCCTTGAAAAGAGCCTTAAACTCATTCTCGATGGAGGGATGCATAAGCCTCTTGTATGAGTCCTTAACAGCCTCCTCTACCTGCTGCCCCACATCATAGGGATTCTTCACATACTGCTCCTCAAGATCACGCAATACCCGGGGGTATCCGGTTCCACACTCAGCTTCAGGAAACCCTCCTGTTCCCCCCTTCGCATGGCCAGCATCCTGTGACCGGGACATTTCTTCAGGGGCTCACTGAATTCAAAATAATCCCTGTATTTCTCTGCTTCTTCCTCTTTGCCCTTCACCACCTTTGAGTAGATAACGGCACTACGGTCAAAATGATGCCGGACCGTCTTCCTTGAACGCTGATTCTCATTGACCCATTCGGCAATGATATCTCGAGCACCCTGCAGGGCCTCCTCCGCAGTCTTTACCTCATCATTCACAAAGCGGGAGGCAGCTTTTTCCACATGCATCTCCTGCTGATTCATCAGGATCTTTGCAAGAGGCTCCAGCCCCTTATCCCGTGCCATGGTGGCCCTGGTTTTCCGTTTGGGCTTAAAGGGAAGGTAGATATCCTCCAGAAGGACCGGATCAAGGCAGGCTTCAATTTTAGCCCTCAGCTCGGGAGTGAGCAGCTCCTGCTCATCAATGGTTTTCAGAATATACTCCTGCCGTTTCACCAGATCCTTCAGCTTATTCAGCTCATCCCTGATTTCGGTGATTTTCACCTCATCCAGGCTTCCGGTATGTTCCTTTCTGTATCGGCTGATAAAGGGAATGGTAGCTCCTTCTTCCAGCAGCTCCACTGTATTTTTCACCTGCCTCAGGGGAATATTTACCCTCCGGGAGATGATTTCTTCAAAAACAATCATATCGTCCAAGCATTGAAAGGATGAAGTTAGTAAAAGCTGAAAGTTTAATAGCAATTTTTGTTTAATTTAGACTTCATGAAAAGACACCTTATTTCCCCATCCATCCTTACTGCTGACTTCCTTCACCTGGAGCAGGAGATAGAGATGGTGAATGCCTCCGAGGCTGATCTTCTTCACCTGGACATCATGGACGGCGTCTTCGTCCCCAATCTGACTTTTGGCTTCCCGATCATCAGGCAGATTAAATCGGTGGCCACCAAACCACTGGATGTCCACCTGATGATTGTGGACCCGGATCGCTACCTGGAAGCCTACAGGGATGCCGGAGCCGACTGGCTGACAGTACATTACGAAACCTGCCCCCACCTTCACCGGACCATTCAAAAGATCACTGAACTGGGGATGAAACCTGCAGTATCACTCAATCCCCATACCGATGTCTCCCTCCTTGAACCCGTCTTGGCGATCTGAATATGGTATTGGTCATGACTGTAAATCCGGGCTTTGGCGGGCAGAAATTCATTCAGGCCTCCTACGATAAGATCCGGAAACTGAAGCAGATGATCACCAGATGGCGGATATGAAACCCTGATCCAGATTGATGGCGGTGTGACCGAGGAGAACATTGCCGGACTTATTGAAGCAGGAGTGGATGTATTTGTGGTGGGTAACACCATTTTCTCAGCTGAAAACCCACAGGAAGTTATTAAAAAGCTAAAGAACATTTAAAACCTGATGCTTCATGATATCAACATAAAAAACCACGCAATTATAAAAAGTCTCTGGCTCCTGAGTATCGCCTTGATTGCCATTGGAATTGTCCTGACCATTAGCCTTCCATGATCAGGCCGCTGGGTTTTGTATTGCTTGGAATCGGAGGTTTTGGCATGATCTGGAGCCTGTCCAATAAGGATGGATGGGACGATGAGGATGATAAAAACAATCCCCGCCGTTTCAACTAGACAGCTCAGCTCCTTCCCGTCCAGGAAATCCTGCAAGTAAGCATAGTTTTCTCCCAGCTTTCCCTGCTCCGTTATGGAGGCCCTTTCCAGCATCGTCGCTGCTGTCCTTATGCAATAATTCGGGGACTACAAATTCTGCCAGGGCATCTCCAAAACTACTGGAAGCATCCCGGGGAAGCTCACCGGGCAGATTATCAACCGCCATTACGGTAATGGAATCCTTCGCAAAGGCCTCTGACTCTTCATCATGCACAGGATCATATCCATAAAAGGGCTCCGCTATGGTCGATGCCCTGATGGTACTGGCTATGGGGCCATCAATGTCACAGGAGATATCCGCGATAATCCGAATGGGCACCTTCCCTCCCATGAGCTCTTTGCGGGTCAGCAGAAGAGGAGAACGGGGATCCCAGAAATGACAGGCAATATACATATCGCTTCTCCGGGCATAGGGAAGAAAATTATTCTCATAGAGGTGGGGATTGGCCACAAAATGATTAAAATCGAAGCGCTCTCTAAAGCGGTTTTTGGTATAGTTCCAGGGATCCAGCCTGGTAAATACAGCTTCATCGTAAAGATTTTGAAAGATATGCCCCGGGCTCGACCTGACGGATCCCGGCAGCTCTTAAAACCTCAACTGCACCCTCTGCCACACGCCCTCCTCCGGTGATTACAATGCGGGTTTTACCCAGCATCCAGTCCATGTAAGTCGGATTTAAGCTCTTCAAGATCCTTCAGCTCATTTGCCCTGGGCAGTTCAAACCTCCCCGAACGTTTCCCAAGAGCGATCAGTCCGTTGTAAGCCCCCGTCACTCCTGCCCACTTTCCAAAAGCCACCACCCGGGCTCCGCTTTCACCGGTCAGATACTCATAATCAATCATGCGAATCCCCTTCTCACAAGAGCCTGCAGGAGTCCACGGTTATAAGGCTGTTTTTTGGCGGTATGCGAAAAAAACAGGTAGGTTTTCCCGTCGATCAAAGCTTCTTTTTTCACCTCCTTAACACCTGCCAGCACATCACATCCCGACAGGTCCTCCATCATGGCAACTCCGGCATTTCTGTACTCCTCATCGCTGTAACAGCGACCGGCCGAAGGTTGAACCACAATCTTCAGATCAGGATATCGTATTGGATAGAAAGCGACACTGCCGGGGGGTCAGGGGAACCCTTTTATCGGGTGGATTCTTGGTCTCACGAATCACACCCAGGATTAAATTATTCACACTTAAATATTTAGTTTACTGGATTACGAATATAACAAATTCCTACCCGATCCAAGCCTGAAAATCCTGGTCCAGGGTAAGAACAGATGCATATCCCTGCTCCAGGGGAAGCTCGGCTGACTCCAGTCCCAGCTGTCTCAGACCTGACACAAATCCCTCGTTAAGCATTCTTCCCGCATTCAGTGGGAATTCATAAAGTTCAGGTTTATCGTTTCCCCTTTCCTGCTTTTCAAAAGAACGCTTGCAGGATTTTACGGAAGAGGACAGGTAAATGCGGCAGGCCATTGGGCGCGCCTCATACACCAAACAGGAGTCGTGCTCCAGGAAGGGACAGGGATGGGTAATGCCTTGCTGTTCCTCAGGACTTTTATTCAGGGTAAGCAGGGATTTCTCACGGGAACGATCGGCAAAAAGCTGCGCTTTGTCCGGGGAAAGCTGTTTGCTGACAAAATCCTTCAGGTAGAGCAATTCATGGGTCACGGCAAAAACCGGCTGATAACAACAGAAGGCACAGGCATTTTTGCACTCAGCAGGTTTTCCGTCTTCCATGGCTCTATGCAGAAAGGCTTCCAGTAAGCCATCCACCGCATCGTACATGGCCTTAATGGCCGTTCTCAATTTGTCAGCCCTCACACCATCAGCAAGGTGCTCATTGGCCAGCCTGTAACCATCCCTGTAAAAGATCTTCCCGATCTCCTTTTGATCCATGCTTATTTCAGGGGAAAGGCAATTATGGTCTGCCAGTTGTTAGGGTCAGATTCAGATTGGCCATTTACGATATAAAACTCAAAGGCATCTCCCTGAACTTCCAGGCCATTTTCAGCAATGTAGGCTCCCAGGCTTTCATAAGATTCTATGAATTTTTCATAGGGCCCGGTATGAACTGCCCTGACAACCTTTATCTCCGGGAAGGAAACCGGACTCACCTGCGCCCGCTTTTTTCCCGGCCGCTGAAACGGGTACTCCCGGCTGGTAATTGGAAAAACCGGTGGCCTCATCAAAATCCAGGTAGTGCACAAAGGCAGGACCATTTATTTCCAGCTGCTGCTTACCCACCTCACTATAAATCAGACCATACAGCTCACCCAGGCTTGCAGCCATCTCTTCCATGGTTCCGGCTCCGGCAGCTTACCATGGCTGAAAAAGCCTCCTGCACCTCCACACTGATGGGGCCCAGATAGCTCAGTTTTGGGGGATTTGCTTCCATTACTTCCTTTAACTGCTCCAGTCCGGTATTAAAGCTTTTCTCCAAAAACACCTTTCCAATCATCATCCCCAGCTTTCCAATGGGATATTTGGTATCCTGGGTAAAGGTCCACACCAGCTGGGTTCCACCGTCCACCTGCTGAAATTCCCACTCCACAAGGGCCGGTTCTTCAACTGCACCAAACCAGAGATTGGATTTGATATAGGCATTTTCCTCAACCGCAATCACTTCCATTCTGCCGGTACCCACGGCAACACCTTCCCAGGTATAAGAGGATCCCACATAGCCGGGCTTTGAATCAATCGTGGCCTCAGCAGTACTGTCAGTGGTCAGCCAGGGATCCCAGTCCGGCCGGTCCTTCAAAGGAAGCCACCGAGGGAAAAATCTGTTCAGGCTCCAGGGCAATCTCAATTTGCGCTGAAACAACAGCGGGAGAAGAAACAAAGAGGGGAATGATCAGAATGGCAGCAACCAGTACCCCGATAATGATCCCGATAATTTTTAATGCTTTCATGCTTTTAGTTTTAGTTAGCGTATTTAGAACCCCTAAAAATAAGAAAGCAAATGATACGGGTCAATAGCCCGGCCATTGAACATCATTAGTTTGCGGAATCTGTAAGGAATCAGAATTTTATGGTCATCCCGAAATCATAGGCATCAAGTCCTTCCGGCGGAGGCACTTTGACTTTGTATTTATCGGGAACGTCGTCCCAGCTACTGTAATACTGGCCGCCAATATAATACTGGTCGGTGTTACTGGCATCAGAATAATAAACGTCATAAGCCTGATCAGGGGCCTCTGTACCTGCAGCCTCACCAGTGATTACAATTTCCATAATTCCATCGCCATTTATATCAGCGCGAATCCAGTCCAGACCAAGCAGCTCATTATAAACACCTTCAGCCATCATTTCCCTGATCTGTTCATTAAATTGCCCCACAAGGTTTTCAGCTTCCGGATGATCTTTCCGAATGGCCAGATGCAGGGGCTTAACGATTAGTGGCTGAGCAGCAAATTCAAGCAGGGCACTCACATCATTAAGCTCATATTTCAAGAGATACTGCATAAGGAGTGCATCCACCAGCATATAATCGATTTTCTCCGAAAGCAGATTTACCAGGTTTTCCTGGTCATCCCTGCCATAAACAATATCTGCATCAATAATTTTAGTCACCGAATCTCCATAAGCATAGTCTTTAACCAGTCCTATCCTTTGCTGCTCCAGCTGCGAGAATGAGCTCTGGGAAACGTCGGCCCCTTTTCTTCCCACCAGGATCATCTGGTTCTCCAGGTATGGATCCGAAAAAAGAAGATGCTCTTCCCTTTCTGCAGATTTCCATAGAGCAGGACTGCCGTCAAAGGCTCCACTATAAATTCCTTCCAGGACAGCATCAAAATTATCAATCTCATAAGCCGAAGGAATATTTACCCTGTCCAGGGCTGTCCGCACGATATCAGTGGCAAGGGACTTTTCGTTTTGGCCATTGGTAAAAGGCGGCCATATGTCCATTGAAAATTTAAGGGTATCTGTCTGTGCTGATAAGAGCAAGGCAAAAAAAATCAGAAAGGTGGATAGGATATATTTCATAGGGAAGAAATTTAGCTTAACAAAAGTAGACTTTTTCCCGGCCAATCAAAAGCACTCAGTCGCATCTCAACACATCCACCGGATTGCGATTGGCGGTCCGAAAAGTAATCACCGCTGTGGTCAGCACAGCACTGAGCAGGATCACCAGCCCCCCCAGGGGAATGATCCACCAGGAAAAGTTTATCCGTGTGGCAAAGTTCTGAAGCCAGAGTTTGCTTACCCAGATGGTAATGGGTATGGCAATCAGGACTGCCACCAGAACCCATACAAAGAGCTGCTTTCCCAGAAGCAGGGCAATCTGCCAGCGTAAGGCACCATTTACTTTCCGGATTCCGATTTCTTTGGTCCGTCTGCGGTTCAGCAGGGCTACCAGTCCGAAAAGACCGATGTTTGCAATGACAATACTCAGGCCGGTAAAAAGACCCAGCAGCTTACTTTGAGAAATATCATCCCTGTACATCTGTTCCACTGTATGATCCATAAAGGTAGCTTCGAAGGGAAGTGCATCAAAGATGCTTTCATAGCTGCTCTGAATATATTCCATGGCGGTCAACAGGTCACCCGTACCCAGTTTCACATTCATATAGCCTCTGTTGTCCAGGCCTGAAGTAAATATGATGGGCTTTGAATCATCATGAAGTGAATTGTAGCGGCCACCCTTCAAAACACCAAGGATTTCAATATTGCGGATAAAGCGTCCGGCCAGGCTATCTCCCAGTGCAAAAAAATCAATGCAGGCCTCGTTGAGAATAACCCCGCCTTCCACCTGATCCTCCCTGAAGTTGCGCCCTTCCTTAAGCTCCATTTCCATCAGGGGCAGGTAGTCTGCATCAATGGTCATCAGGGATACGATCTTCGAGGCTTCCTCTCCATCCACGTTCATCTTAAAATGGGCTGTACCCAGAACCTCACCGGGGATATTACTGGAATAGGCTACCCTGCTGATCAGGGGACTTCGTTTCAGCTCCTCTTTAAACAGGCTTATCTTTTCAAGAGGCAAGCCCTCGGTGTGCAGCTTCACCTGTACCACCTGATCGGTGTTATAACCCACATCGGCCTTTAACAAATACTGAACCTGACGGGTAATCAGAATGGAAGATATTACCAGGATTACAGAAAAAGTGAACTGAAGAATAATGCTGCTCTTTCCAAAAATGTGCCCTTTCTTTCCGTAGCTGGATTCACCCTCACCACGCAAGAAGTTTGACAGGCTGCCGGTACACCCTGGTCATCACTGACAGGAAAAAGGCAAGGGAAAGTGCACCAACTACCACCAGTACAAGCAGGAGGAAAGAGCCCGTATGAAATCCTGAAATGTACAGGGCGCCATCCAGCCAGTTTTCAAAATTCTTACCCAGGCCGGAAAGGATGAACCAGGCCAGGAAGACAGCAGTCAGCGTGATCATTAAAGACTCGGTCAGGAGTAAGTAATAAAGATTGGAACGGGAGGCTCCATTCACCTTGAATACGCCAAGGCTTCTTGTCCTGGCCGCCATGGATGCTGAAAGGAGGTTCCTGTAATTCAGCAGGGCAATCAGGAGAATGAAAAGTCCGGCCACCATCAGGAGGTAGGAGTAGGACCGGTTTCCCTTGGGCAAATCATAGGAGAAGTGGGGCGTAAAGTGAAGATCGGGCAAGGGCGTCATAATCAATGTGAATTTGGCTTGCAGAAAAGTAGCCAAACTCGGCCATGTATTTTTCATAGAAAGCTGGGAAAGCCGCCTCGACCTCAGCAATTTCATTGTGTTCACCCAGTAAAATGAAGTGAAAGGCAGATGGTCGCCAGTAATTCTCCGAATCCCTTGAATTGATCACTTTCCATCATCTCGGGTCCGAAAGTACTCCACGAGATCAGCATGTGCAGTTTATGGTGTACGTTTTCAGGCAGATCCCGGGTAACACCCCTGATTTCGAAGGGATCAAAATTGTTAATTTTCAGGCTCTCTCCCACCACATCGCTTGTTCCAAAGTACTTCAGGGCAATGCTTTCTGAAATCACAATCTGGTTCCGGGCCACCAGGGCACCGGCCGGAGATCCATGGAGAAAGCGCAGGGGGAAAACCTTAAATACGCTGGAATCGGCATAGTAAACCTGCTCTTCAAAAGCAAGTTCCTCACCCATGCTGATGATGCATTTCTCATGGAAGGGAACCAGCCTGCACATATTTTCAATGGCTGCGATTTCCTCCTTCATCTCGGGTCCCAGCATGGGTCCCAGCATCCCATGAATATTCTCATTGGATGGCAGATCGATCTCCCCACTGAGCCTGTATACCCTGTCACTGGTATCCAGGTGCCTGTCATAGCCCTCTGGTAACTCACATGGGAGTAGATCAGGAAAACGCTTGCAAATGCCAGGGTGAATCCCAGTATGCTCAGTATGGAATATGAGGGCTGCCGGGTAAGAAATTTCAGGGCCATGCCCATATAGGTGCGTATCATCTTGTCTGTTTTTTCAGGTCAATAAATCAATTGCAGAGCTCCCCATCCTTCATTCTGATAATGCGATGGGCATAGCTGGCATCCTTCTCCGAGTGGGTCACCATAACAATGGTCCCTCCCTGCTGGTTGTGTTCATTCAGAAGATCCATCATCATAATTCCATTCCGGGAATCCAGGTTTCCGGTGGGTTCATCGGCCAGGAGCAGGGCCGGTTGATTGATAATGGCCCTGGCAAATGCCACACGTTGCTGCTGTCCCCCGGAAAGTTTCTGGGGATAGTGCCTTGCCCTGTGCCCCATCTTCAAACGGTCCAGTATCTCTGTGGACCTCTCCCGTCCGTTCTCGCCGTTTCATCCCGGAAAAAATCAAAGGGAGCTCCACATTCTCCATCACATTCAATTCATCCACCAGGTTGAAATTCTGAAAGATGAAACCCACATTTCCACGCCGAATCTTGTGTAGCCTGATTTTCCGACAAGCCCGTTTATTTCACTGGCATTGAGCAAATATTCCCCTGCAGTGGGCCTGTCAATCAGGCCCAGGAGATTCAGTAAGGTGGTTTTACCACAACCTGAGGGCCCCATCACCGCCACAAACTCCCCCTTCTCAATTTCCAGGTTTACCTTTTTTACCGCCAGGGTCTCCACTTCTTCAGTAAGGTAGCTCCGGCACAGATCTTTTGTTTGAATGAACATTTGCATATATTTTTCTATGATATTACCAAGGTCATGCCAGCAGATATAAATCACTGTTATCATGCATATTGACCTGAAATGCAAGTTGTAATCATGTCCATGAAATGGACAAGGGAGTGTCAAATAATTGGACAATTCATTGCTTTTAGTTCCGGGCAAGCGTAGTTTTACGTCATGACCGATGCCCGCATACTGGTAGTGGATGACCATAAGAATGTGCTCACCGCCCTGGACATGCTCCTTTCCAGGGAGTTCAGCGAGGTGAAGTGCCTCAGTAAACCAGGCATGATCCTCTCGGAATTAAGACGGGAGAAATACAGTGCCGTTTTGCTGGACATGAATTACACGGCGGGTCAGAATACAGGAAATGAGGGCCTCTTCTGGTTGCGTGAGCTGGAAAAATTTGACCCGGGTCTCTCGGTGGTGATGATCACGGGTTTTGGCGACGTTGAACTGGCCGTCACAGCCCTGAAGGAGGGAGCCATGGATTTTGTCCTGAAACCCTGGGACAACCAGAAGCTGCTGGCCACCATATCTTCGGCGGTTAAACTGACCCACTCCCGAAGAGAGGTGAAAATGCTTTCCCGGGAAACTGAATCACTGAAAGCAGGTCTGACCGGAAAACCGGTTCACATCATCGGACACTCCCCTGCCATGAATTCATTGATGAAGATGGTCCGCAAAGTAGCCGGCACCGATGCCAATGTACTGATTACCGGAGAAAACGGCACGGGTAAGGAATTAATCGCCCGGGAGATCCACAGGCTGTCGGAACGCTCCTCAAAAATTATGGTCCCCGTGGACCTGGGTGCGGTTCCGGATACGCTGTTTGAAAGTGAACTTTTCGGTCATGTTAAAGGAGCCTTCACCGATGCACGGGCCGACAGATGCGGAAAAGTGGAAGCAGCCCATGGCGGGAAGCCTCTTTTTTGATGAGATAGGAAACCTCTCCCTGCCTCTGCAGGCTAAGCTGCTGAGTGTACTGCAAAACAGAAGCATTACAGGCTGGGCAGCAGTGAAACACGACCGGTGGACATCCGCCTGATCTGTGCCACCAACATGGACCTTAATGCCATGGTGGAGGAAGGTAGCTTCCGCATGGATCTTCTCTATCGCATCAATACCATAGAACTGGAGCTCCCTCCCCTCCGCGACCGCGATGGGGATGTGCTTTTGCTGGCCTCCTGGTTCCTCGAGCTCTTCTCCCAGCGTTACAGAAAGCCGGGACTGAAGCTGGATGCAGGTGCCGAGAAAAGCCTGAAGCGCTGGAAATGGCCGGGAAATGTAAGGGAACTGCAGCACAGCATCGAAAGGGCCGTAATCCTGGCTGATAAAAATATCATCACCGCTGCCGATTTTCTTTTCAATCCCACCACGGTTTCCCCGGCAACATCCCTTGAAGGAAGCCTGGATGAAGTGGAAGCCCGACTGATCACCTATGCCATTGAAAAAGAGAAGAGTAACCTGAGTGCGGTGGCATCCCGACTGGGAATCTCAAGGCAAACCCTGTATAATAAAATGAAAAAATATGGGATTTAAGAGAGAAAACGGGGCCCTCTTGTTTCTGGCCATCCTGCTCACAGGATGCGCCATGGGCCTTGGTTGGGCCCTTGGCTCTTCGAAGCTCCACCTCTCCATTATCCTGGCAGCCTTTGTGCTGATCCTGCTGATCCTGCTCTTTGGAAGGCTCACCAGAACCATGCGGGAAATCCTCTTTTTCTTCAAGGCACTTAAAAATGACGACACAGGCATTCAATACCATGCCCATAGAAGAAGCCCCCTGATAAATGAGCTGAACCGGCAGATGAATGAGCTGAACCTGAACTACAGGGAAATCAAAGTAGCCAATGAGCTCAGGGAACAATACTTTTTGCAGGTCCTGGAGAATATCTCGGGCGGACTGCTCCTACTCACAAAGACCGGGCATGTGAGCCATATTAACCGACAGGCCCTGGCCTTATTTGATATGGAAAAGCTCACCCACATAAAGGCACTGGAGCGGATTGATCCACGGCTCTACGAGCTGGTGGCAGGTCATGAACCCGGACAGCAAGGCCGAATTCAGGCTCCGCTACAGGGGGAGCGGGATTAAAAAGAAACCTGGGACTGCAGTGCACTGCTGTAAACCTCAGGGGAGAGGAAGTCAGAATCATCTCTGTGCAGGATCTTTCTCTTGAAATGGAGCAGAAGGAGATTGACGACTGGATCAGGCTGATCCGTGTGATGAGTCATGAAATTATGAATTCACTGGCTCCCATTACATCCATCTCAACCACCCTGAAAGAATTATGGGATGAGGAGAAACAAAAGGGCCCCGAAAGTGGCTCAAAGATCAGCCAGACCATCAGGGGACTGGATGCCATAGCCGAACAGAGCGAAGGGCTCACCAGTTTCTTTGAATCCTATCGCGTACTTTCAAGGATCCCTGATCCCGTAAAAAAGGCCTTTCCCCTTTGCGGCATGTTCGAAAAACTGGAAGTCCTGGTGACTCACATGCAGGAGAGCAGTGCAGGCATCTCCTTCCTCTGTACTGATCCGGAACTGAAACTGCTGGCCGATGAACAGATGATCACCCAGGTGATGCTGAACCTGATCAAAAATGCCTCCCAGGCCCTGGCAGGTAAAGCAGATCCGAAAATCGAAATTGAAGCCCGGCAAAACGAGCAGGGCATCCAGATTTCCGTTGCCGACAACGGACCCGGAATCCCGGATGAAATTGCAGAGGAAATATTCCTGCCCTTTTTCACCACCCGTGAAAAGGGCACCGGTGTGGGGCTCAGCTACAGCCGCCAGGTTATGATCTTAAACGGGGGCAGCATCCACTTCTCCTCCGAGCCGGGCAGGACTGTCTTCAGGCTTGGTTTTCCTCAAAGTATGTATATTTGATGATGCGCATACTTTTCGCCCACAATGAAGTTATTCCGGCCCTTGGAGGAAAGGAACCTTCAGCCTCCTTGAACTACAAAAAGTTAAATTTCTGAAATGGACAATAAAACCTTAATATCTGCATGTCTGATCACCTTGTTTTTGAGCGCATGCACCTTTAAAGCAGAGGAAAAAAACCAGACCCTGCTGATGAAAAATGAAAGTTTTCAAGCCGGGATTGATGGAAAAAAAGTCGATCTGTTTACCCTTGACAATGGAAAGGGTCTATCCGTACAGATCACCAACTACGGTGGAAAGATCGTCTCCATATTGGTCCCTGATAAGCATGGTGAAGCAGGCGATATTTGCCTGGGCTACGAATCCCTCGACGCTTATGTAAAAGGTTCAGCCTCCCTGGGTGCGACCATCGGCCCCTTTGCAAATCGCATTGCCAATGCCATGTTTGAACTGGACGGAATATACTATCTCCTGGATAAAAACAATGGTGAAAATATGATTCATGGAGGCAGTGCATCCTTTCGATCAAAGGTCTGGGATGTAATAAAAGTTGAAAAAGACCTCCTGACCCTGTCCATCCTTTCCGGAGACGGTGCAGGAGGCTTCCCGGGAAACCTCAGGCTTACGGTTACTTATTCCCTTGGCCCAGACAATGACTTAAAAATCCAGTATCACGCCAGTACCGACAAAAAAACGGTAATAAATCTTACCAATCATGCATTTTTCAACCTGGCAGGTGAAGGAAGTGGCGATATACTGGGACACCAGCTCAGGGTAGATGCCAACTCAATCACACCCATTGATGCCACTGGCATACCCACCGGCGAGTATCTGCTGGTTGAGGGTACTCCTTTTGATTTCAGGAGCTTCAAAGCCCTGGGAAAAGATATAGATATGGATCATATCCAGCTTAAAAATGCCTCGGGCTATGATCATAATTTTGTACTGAACCGAAAGTCTCCTGAACTGATGCTCGCAGCTACCCTGAAAGAACCCGTATCGGGACGGGTTATGGAGGTATTCACAACCGAACCGGGTCTGCAGGTCTATACAGCCAATACACTGCGAACCACAGGCAAGGGAGGGAAGGAATACGGCCCCCGCTCCTCTGTCTGCCTGGAAACCCAGCATTTTCCTGACTCACCCAATCACCCGCACTTTCCTTCCTGTGTGCTGGAACCGGGCCATGATTACACTTCAACGACCATTTATAAATTCAGCATAAACTAGAGAAGCCCCCTGTTTTCAGGCTCAGTTTTCCATCCTGAGTGGCAGGGCAATGTTCCAGGACTGTGTGGAGTTATTAAATCCGCCCGGACCATCCATGGTGGCGAAGAAGAGGTAGCTCACCTCCCCATCCTCGTCGAGGAGCACGGAGACGCGTTCCAGCTGTCCCATTTTAACCGTCTTCCCATCGGCGGTCTCCAGGGTTTTACTGTAGGCAAATGGCCTGTCATCCAGGCCCCAGTTTATCCCATCCTTGGAATGAAAGAGCACGCCGTTTCCCTTTTCACCTGTAATCAGGCCACGCTGGTCCTTGGCCAGGATATGATAAGCCTTTTCATCTTTCCACAGACAGGGGTCCTCGACCTCAGCATTTTTTTCGAGACTGAATACAGGCTCATCACTTAAAAGCTCATAGGGACCTGTGAAATGAGGGGCACTGGCCACGCCAATGGCCATGGATGACTGGTAGGGGAAGTCCTCCTTATATTGCCTGCTTTTAAAGATCAATAAAACAGATCCATCCTCATTGATCCATGGAGCCGGATTGGAAGTCAGGAAGCTGAAAAAGGTTCCCGGACGGGTGTCCAGAACAGGGGCGTCCAGCCTGGTCCACGGTCCATCCAGACTTTCCGACCAGGCTACCCCGATACGCTTGTTCGACCTTGCTACAATGGAATATTTTGAATTCAGCTTCAGCGTATCATCCTCGGGGAAATCCGCAAAGGGATGTGTGGAGCCCGTGTAGAACAATACATATTTATCCCCGTATCTGACGATTTTGGGATTATGAGTTGCACGGCCGTCCCAGTACTCTGCTCCCCTGGCAGGAAGGGCCAGGTCCCGGAAGGTGTAAGGTCCTTCCGGACGATCGGAAACGGCATGGGCGATCTCGGAGGCGATCATCCACCCGGGATGGAAAGTCAGGTATTTTGGCCAGCGGGACACAAACATATGGTAGCTGCCCTTTTCTTCAATGACCGAACTTCCCCATACCCAGTAAGCACTATCCGCATAGGCCGGGGTGGCAGGAAGTTTCCCTATCCGGGACATCATTTCATTCTCCAGGTCCTGGGCCTTACACAGTAAGGAAAGAAGGATTAAAATAAATACGGGGATTAGCTTCATGATGTTGAGTAATATACATAAAATTAGATCAACACCCTCTCCTTTACCCCTTTGTAGTGTTTGGACCTGTTCTTTTCCAGCCATTCCAGAAGACAGCTACGGAGTTCTTCGGCCCGCTCTTCATATAAGTCCCTTTCCGGGTTAGAGCCAAGCAGGTTGTTCATTTCATGGGGATCATTGCTTAGGTCGTACATGGCATTTACTACACCGGACTCTTTGGAGTAGGGAATCATCAGTTTCCAGCCACCCTTTACAATCATATAGTTGGGTGCAATATCTCCCCTGTAGTTCCATTCGGTCACCACATACTCGCCATGATCCGTTTCACGTCCTTCCATGAGGTCCCTCAGGCTGACTCCGTCCGAAGGCTGCTCCTCCACATCAAGGTAGTCCAGTATGGTGGCAAAAAGATCCACAAGTGAAACATAGCCTTCCACGGTGTTCTCAGCTTCAATCTCGCCCGGCAAACGCATCATCAGGGGAATGTGGGATGACTCCTCATAAAAAACATTCTTTTCACGCAGACCGTGAGCGCCCATCATCTCACCATGATCGCTGGTAAAAATGACCAGGGTATTTTCTGCCAGTCCCAGTTCATCCAGCTTGTCCAGGATCACCCCCACCCAGTCGTCTATTTCCTTCACCAGGCCATAATAGTTGGATATCATGTATTTGATCAATTCAGGATCTTCATACTCAGGATAATCCAGTCTACCGTTGGCACTTACATAGGGTGAGTTTTTCATATCATCCGAGATACTTGCCGGTGGCTGCATATCCTCTGCCGGATACATGCTGTAGTAGGGTTCGGGAGGCAACATGGGTGCATGGGGAAAGTGGAAGGAGCAGGTAATGCTGAAATTTTCGTCCTTCAGTCGTTCCAGGGCCTCGATGGTTTCTTTCGCCTGGAAGGCTGTAAGGCTGTTCTCCTTCTGAATGAGCAATTCGCCATGCATATCACACTGGGGAAAGCGCTCGCCGGATGCTTTTAACTCGGGCATCGGTCATGCCATGGTGGCTGTCCAGGGGATCGGTCCTGTATGGCCTATGGGTCATCTTATCGTAAAGCTCGCCAGCCTCCAGTTCGGGGATGGCTTCCCTTCCTTCCAGGTAATCAAGGTGCACATAACGCTGACCACCATGACCGAATACCGACTTTACCATTTTTCGCAGCCTGCTTTGGATTGGTATAAACTGTCGTATGTGAACTCAGGCTGTGCCACTTGCCATAATACTCGCAGGTGTAACCCTGACTGCTCAGGATTTCATCAAAGGTGGGCATGGCCATTACCTCTGTCTCATCATAATAATAGGCATAGTCATTTCTGCGCATGCCTGTGTTTTCAACCGTATGGCCTGTGAGGATGGAGGACCTGGCAGGAGCACAAACGGCACAGGGGGTGTAGGCATTTCTGAACCAGGCACCCTGCCTGGCCAGGGCATCCAGGTTGGGGGTTTCCAGGACCGTATTTCCCGCTATGCTCAGTGCATCGTAGCGCTGCTGATCGGTCATAATAAAGAGCAAATTCTTTTTCTCCCCTGCCTCGGCACCCATGGTGGAAACTACCATCAGGGCCAGAATTAAAAGCCTAATTTTCATGGCGTATACTCTTGAGTTTTTTCAATAAGATTTCCTCTGCCTTCTCCGGATTACGTATCATAGAGGTTGTTCTGCTCCGAAAGGTCATCCCTCAAATTATAAAGCTCCCCGGGTAAAGCTTCTGTTACAATGTAAGCCTTGTCCGGGGCCCACCTGGCGGCTATCCCGCCCTGGCCCGAGCCATCAATAAATTTCCAGTCGACCACTCAATATGGCATTCTTCTCAATAATCACTTCATTCCGAAGGGCCTGATCCGCATCCCTCTGCTCCAGTACGGGGAGGAAAGACTGACTGTCGAAGCTGCCTTCGGCCAGGTCCTCACCCACCAGATCGGCCAGGGTGGCCAGCATATCGGTAAAGCTGATCATCTGATCACTCTTCAGGCCTGAGCCAAAGCGGAAGGTGCGCTTACGATGAAGGGAATCCTTGATCCGCCTTCCCATAAATCCCCCTTCATGCCACGCAGGCCGCCCACACTGGCATGCTCATATTTTTCTATGTCCGCATGAAACCACACGGGCCCATTGTCGCTGCTGAAAAAGACAATGGTATTCTCCAAAGCTTCTCTTCCTCCAGGTAGGCCAGCACCTGTCCCACCAGGTGATCCACCTGCATGGTAAAATCGCCATATTCACCGGCTCCACTTTTTCCCACAAACTCTTCCGCGGGCAGCCAGGGTGTATGGGGTGCGGTCAAAGGCAGGTAGAGAAAGAAGGGTTTATCCTTATGATTTTCCCGGTGCCTGTCCACAAAGGCACTGGACTTCTCCAGAAATTTATCCAGTACCTCTTCGTGTTTGAAATCCGGCGATATAGCCTCCCGCACGCCAGAAAGCTCCCGACACATCCGAAGTGGCACCCGGTGAAACATTGTCATCCACCAATAAGGCTCGGCGCCTGAACGGCCCGATCATTCTCGATATAAAAATAGGGTGGGATATCCAGGGAGGCATGCATGCCAAAGAAATAGTCAAAACCCTTTTCCACCGGTCCGTCTTTTAAGACAGCAATATTTTCCGGATTCTCCCAGTCAAGCCCCTCAAAACCCTGGTGCCATTTACCCACGCAGGCTGTACGATATCCTGAACGCTTCAGCATGCTTGCCAGGGTTTCCTGCCCATCCTCAATGAGGCTCTGCTTTTTGGTATTCAGGCTTTCCAGCCTTCCCGGGTAGCGCCCGGTAAGCAGGCCATAGCGGGATGGAACACACCAGGCTCCGGCCGCATGGGCATTGGTGAAGCGAATACCCTGATTTGCCAGTCCATCGATATTGGGAGTGGCAATTTTTGATTCGGGATTGTAACAGCCCAGGTCTCCATAACCCATATCATCGGCCAGGATAAAGACTATGTTGGGCTTCTGATCCGACTTCGCTTTTTCGGTATTGGAACAGCTTAAGCTGAGAACTCCCAGAACCAGGGGAAGAATCAGGGAGAAAACAGAATATCGTTTTAAAAAATTCATCAGGCATTATTTAAATTTCGGTTTCTAAATAGTCTGTGAGTAACTGATATTCGTTCCATACCCTTTGAATCAGGGATGACAGTTCTCCAAGTTCTCCCCGGGACCTTACCCGGGAGCTAAATACCCGGAGCATCTCTTCAAGAGGCGCCTGCTCCAGGTGAAAAACAGCCTCACTTTTTCTGCTTTCATCAACAGCCCCGGCATTCAGGGCTGAAAGATGCTCTTCGCGAAGCAGCCAGGCAGGTTCCAGTGCCACACTCACCTCATTCAGTAGGAGGGTAAAGTGATAACAGGCCCTGAGCCATACCAAATTATCGATCAGCTCCTCTTCCTTTTCACTGCTGATGCAATCATCAATGGTGACAATCAGCCTGTTAATTTCGGCTTCCTGCTCCGTGCTCAATCGCCCCCACCCGGGTTGATAGGCAAAATAGACCGGTGAAGGGATAGAGCTCAGGATGCCGGTGGAATCCACCCGGGTCAAATGGGGAGCAAGTTTTTTGGCTGCTTGCTTTCCGTATTCCCGGGCACAAAAAGCCTTATAGTTCTCCAGGATTGAAGGTGCACCTAAAGGATTGAGGGCAGTTCCTGCAAAAGTTTCGAAGTTCTGCCTCACCTCTTCTGTTCTCCAGTGAATGGCAACAACGCCATTGAGCTGGTCGCTCTTTGACTGCTGAACCTGCTCTGTCATAAGCTTTACCCTGGGCTGCAGGTGCCAGAGAGAAGCATCTCCTTCCAGCCAGGGAATGGACCATATCTTCCGTTCCTGTGCAATCTCCTTGAAGAATGAAGGATGTCCCTTTTGTCCCTGATTGGGATTTAACATGGAAAAAACAACATCTTCGGGCAGGGTAAGATGCAGGCCCTTTAACAGGGGGGCCATCTGTTCTTCACTTCCCCAGCCTCCGATCACAATTTTCGTAGAAGGCGCCTTGCGCTTTATATAATCATATGCCTTTTGAATATAGGCCTGCGACCAAACTCCCAGAAAGCTCAGTGCTTCATCGGCAATGTCTGACTGATAATTGGCTACATGCTCCCTGTAGTAAGCAGCCATGGCTTCATTTTCCAGTGCATCTTCAGTGTCAATACCAAACATGCAATGCTCATTCAGCCACAGATAGATCCAGTCAATTCCCGGATAGCTTTCCAGGATGTTGTCAATGGAGGCATAGAGGATGCCGGCAGCATCCTGATCAAAGGGATTATATACCATGCTTCCTTTGCCTATCCAGTACATATCTCCTTTGGTTCGAATGGAAGCATACTCGGGCGGAGCCACTCCAAACTCAAAACCCATGGCCATCTCCATATCCCTTGCATGGGCCATTTCCATTACTTTCTTCATTAAAGCCTGTGCGCCCTCGTAGCGCTCATTCAGGTTACGGGCTTTTACAGAGCAGTCGGCCCCAAAATAGTCAGCATCTCCGGATGCGGAGAAGAGTTCCTGTGTCCCAAAAGGATAATCACTGATGGGCATGGGCAGGTAGCCCCACCTGGCTGTGCTGCCATTATCAAAAAAGGCCTCCGGGAGAACATTCTTGTAGGCTATCTTAATCATGGGCTCCACATAGTTAAAATAGCGCTCCCCTCCCCCGGTATAATTATGAAAGGCAATGAAGTTAATCTGCTTCTCCTGGCAATCATCCAGGTAAGATTCGTAATCCACTTCATTCCAGGCAGATGGACCCGACAGGAAATTATGCCAGGGTAAGACGCCCCTGATCTCAAAGGACTGGGAATGGCCCGGAATGGTGAACAGGCTAAAGACTAAAACAAATAAAGCACTTTTACCTTTCCTCATAGTTTTCTATTTAATGGTCCTGGTACAGAAGTTCCCGCATGCTGCTTACCACATCCGCATATTCAGGCTCAGCAGCCAGGTTGTGGTACTCCACCGGATCATCAGCCTGGTTGTAAAGCTCATTTCCCATTCTTCCCTCATCCCATTCCACATATCGCCATTGGGAATTTTTTACCATGCGGCCTGTCTTTTCACCTCTTCTGATTATGGCTCTTACTTCGGACCGGAAGGGTAATGCAGGGTCCCTTACAATACTGGCAAAACTTTTGCCTTCCAGATAATCAGGTACATTTTCCAGCTCCATCAGATCGGCCAGGGTGGGGTAAATATCAATAAATTCAAACATGGCATCGGACTTTACTCCTGATTTACCCACAGCCTGTCCTGAAATAATGAAGGGAGCACTGGTTCCTTTTTCAAAAAGGGTCACCTTGTTCCACCAGTTATGTTCTCCCAGGTGGTAGCCATGGTCTCCCAGGAAAAAGATAAGGGTGTTTTCGGCCTGACCCGACTCTTCCAGGGCCTTCAGTACTTTACCCACCTGGGCATCCATAAAGCTGCTGCAGGCGTAGTAGGATCGCAGGAATTCCCTTTTTTCCTGGTCCGTAAATTTATTGAAGGTGCGGGTTTCGCCGGGAAGGGTATGGGGATAGGGTGGCTCCCATCCTTCGGGGAGCACAGGTGGATCACAGTCCTCCAGGGGGTAGAGGTCAAAGTATTTTTTAGGTGCAATAAAAGGATCGTGGGGCTTGTGAAAACCCACCGCCAGGAAAAAGGGCTTTTCATGCTCACCTTTGATGAACTCCACTGCCTTCCTGGCAATCTGTCCGTCGGCCTGGTCCTCATCATCCCCTTCTGCAGCAAGCCAGTGACACCATTTAAGGACACCTTCGCTCATATTCCGGCCCTCACCCTGCCGGCCCAGGTCTGTGGCCTTATAACCATAGATTTCATCCCAGCCCTTCATATCATTATGCTCTTCCCGGTTCCCGTGGTAAATTTTACCCAGGCTCATGGTATAGAAGCCATTCTGCTTAAACAGGGCCGGCATGCTCACCCAGTCACCAATGACCGACTGAAGGGGGACCCGGTTATCCTGAATACCGGTTGTCTCGGGAGTCATCCCGGTGAGGAAGGATGAACGGCTGGGATTGCAAACTGCGAAGTTGCAATAGGCCTGGTCAAACTGGATGCCTTCGGCCGCCAGCTGATCAATATTCGGGGTCTTTACCAGGGGGTGATCATAGCACCCCAGTGTTTTGGTAAGATCGTCCACCACAATAAAAAGGACATTAACATCCTTCTGGATTACTTCATTTGTTTTTTTGCCGGCCTGGCCGCCACATCCCAATAGGAAAAGTGCAAGTACCGCGAATATCCCTGTTTTTTCATCATCATATATCTTTACCATATTAGTATTTCCTGGAAACCCGCTTTAAGCTCTTCCAAGGGGCCAGGTCCCGGTTTATTCAAATCTCTCTTCATCCCCAGTAAGTCACCATCAATCACATAGGGACTTCCGTCAGGATTCTCAAAAATGGCTTCGGAGACGATGGCCTTCCCCAGCATTTCCGTCGAAACCAGCCGGGTTTTGACATCCCCCGGACTGTCATCAAATTCCAGCTTTAAGACAACATTGTTTTCTCTCTCTTCAATTTCCACCACAGGCAAATACCCGGGTTCTTCAATGGAGTTTTTTTCATTTTTATAAGGACTGGCTCCATGATAGAAGAGGTTACCCTCAGCTTTGCTCTCATATTGAAAGCCGTCATATCCGCTCAGGCCATAGGTCACTACGATGTTTTTTCCCGCCGGATTGGTAAAACGCTCATCCTCTATATCGCTGGTTTTTATGAAAATATTATTGTAGAATCGGTTATCACCTCCACCAATGTTTTTAAGCGCCTTTACCTTTGTGGAATGTGGAAGGTGATAGGGAGTAAACCTGTCGGGTGTATTAAAACTCTTTATTCTTCCGGCAAAGAGATTATGCACAAAGGCACCTCCATGGGAAGTTTCCTGCACAGATAGACCGGTTTGGGTCAGAAAGAGATTGTTATCCACCAGGTAGGGCCCGTGATTTACTTCGCTGAAAAAATCATGGTGGGAATTATCATACAGGATATTCCGGCTCACCCTGGTGCCCTGGGCCATCCAGTCGATCCAGATCCCGATAAAAGAACCATGAATCCGGTTGTGCTCTATGAGCATATCAATGGAGGCATGAATTTTGATCCCGGCCATTTCCGCACCCGAATAGGTACGCTTGGTGTAGATATCGTAGATGTGATTATCATGTATCTTGCTGAAAACAGCACCCAGGCTACCCACCACCCCGGCCTGCCCGCAATCACTGATTACATTATTCCGCACGATGTGGGATCCGATCTTTTCTTTGGACCAGCCCACCTCCAGGGCCCTGAAAATAACTTCATTATAATGAGTAGCCCCATCCTTCAGCTGGTTGTGCATCCACACATTCTGACCGGTGCCCCTGTCCTTTCCCAGGGAGATGCCCACACTCTTTGAGTGACTCACCCGGTTGTTTTCTATGATCCAGCCCTTGCTCCAGTGGGTTCCGATAAGACCCGGTTGCTCTGCTGTAGGTGCAGCCCACTGGGTGGCAGCCTGGCTCATTTCAAAGCCACTGATACGGATGTAGTTTACCCCGGGCCTGGAGGGATAAAAACAGGCGGGCCTTACATTAATTTCCACCAGCTCCTTATTGGGATTGTACTCCTGGAAATTGGCCCAGATGGTGGTAGCTTCCTCCCCCACTTCCGCATACCAGGCATAGAGGGAAGTCTCGGGGTAAACCGCCTTCTCATGCTTCTTTGGATTTTTAACTTCTTCCAGGCTGTTCTGCTCAAACAGGGAGACTCCATTGAGGAAGACCTCACCCGTATGATGTTTGATGCCCTCCGGATTAAACCAGTCGCCTTCAATAAGATCGGCATAGGGATTATAGTCTCCGAAAAGGGAATTGGGGATTACTGCCTTCCATACCGACTTTTCCACCTTCTCCCAGTTCTCTATAATTTCCGAGCCCTTGATGATCACCTTCTCCCCTTCAGCCGCCTGGTAAGAAATTCTTTCCAGTTCGTTGGCTCCGCCATTTAAGGGATCAATCCGCTCGCGGTAAACCCCTTCATGAACGGTGATTACATCTCCCGGAAAGGCAATGCGGGCGGCAGCCTGTATACTCAGGAAAGGGCTTTGAGCCGTTCCCGGGTTCTGATCACTTCCGCCCTTTGCCACATGGTACTCCTCTGCCTGTATTACAAATCCGGCAAAACATAAGACCAAAAACAATGTTCCTCTTTTCAACATATCTCAATCTTAATGATTCAACAGTGACTCCTGAAAACTCCTGTATTCCTGCATTAAGTCCTCAAGGACATCAGGCCTTTTTTCGGCCATGTCGGTGGACTCGGTGGGGTCTTCCCTCAGGTTAAAAAGCTGGATATCGCCGGCTGGTTTCTGGGGAACTACTCCCGGATAGTGGGAAGGATTTGACTGGCCCTCCATCCTTGCTATGATCGTGGTGCCATCAGGTCCCCGGGAATCCTTCCATGTGCTCAGATCATATTTCCTGCGCCCCCTTGGCTCTTTTACAAAAAGCTTCCAGTCTCCTTTACGTACTGACATAATATGCTCATTATGCAGGCTGAATACCGGGGCATGGTTTTGCTCATCTCCCTTTAAAATACCTGTGATATCCTGGCCATCCAGAAACATATCATCTGAGGGATTAAGCCCTGTTAAGGCCAGCAGGGTCGGGAAGATGTCGGGTGACCAGCAGGCCACATCCACTGAGCTCCCCCGGGGGAAAACTTCCTGATAATGCATGATGAAGGGTACCCTGATACCGCCTTCCCAGGTGGTGGCCTTCATGCCTTTTAATCCCCCTGTGCTGCCCCCGTACCAGGGGCCGTTATCTGACATAAAAATGACAATGGTATTATCCAGAATATCCAGCTCTTCCAGCGTGGATATCACTTCGCCCACAGACCAGTCCAGCTCCCGGATCACATCCGCATACAAATCATCGGGGGTTTCAGGGGTGTAAAATTCATCACTTACTGCCAGTGGCTTGTGGGGCATGGCATGACAGAGGTGAAGAAAGAAGGGGCCATCCTGGTTCCGTTGAATAAAATCGATGGCCTGCTTTGTATAATCGCCGGTCAGGTAATTCTGATCGATGGGGTACATGACTGTATCCATGTTCTCAACGATCTGTACCGGGCGCATATCATTGGAGTAAAGGATGCCATAGTATTCATCAAAACCATGTTTGACAGGAAAAAATTCCTCGATGTGGCCCATGTGCCATTTACCAATACATTTGGTGGCATAGCCTGCATCCTGGAAAACTTCTCCCAGGGTAAGCTCCCCGGCAGGGATCCCGATATCATTGATACCCGCATCAGGCGTTGGATTCCGGATCATTCCGTGACGCAGGGGAAAGCGGCCCGTGAGCAGCGTTGCCCTGGAGGGTGCGCAGTAAGGCGTGGGTACATAAAAGTCGCTGCAGCTCACCCCATTCTCTGCCAGCTTATCAATGTTCGGAGTTTGATAGGCCTCCTGCCCGTAGCAGGAAATATCCCCGTAACCCAGGTCGTCCGTTAAAATAATAAGGACATTGGGGCTTTGCTTCTCTCCTTCTGCATTGTTTCGTGGTGCGCAAGCCAGCATCAATAACAGCGGAATAATTACAAGGCTAAAGTATTTCATCCGAATAGCAAATTAGTAATAATTAACGTTTGGGCATTTCCAGGCTCACGGGTATCTCTTTTCTTAACATTCGGCACCCTGCCCGCTTAAAAAGAGGTGGGTATCCGAGGGCATACCATCATTACCCACAAAGTGGACTTCATCGCTGTTTGGAGGAGTAGTCAGAGACCTTGAAAATGGCAGTTCCCTCGTCAATTTCATCAAACATGGCCAGGTAGATCATTTCAGCTCCGGCATTGATAACCGTTGTCATCTGGTCCCAGAAAAACTGCCCACCCATGCGGGGAATAGCATTGTATACAATTCGGGGATCATCCTTTCTCATATTTTTCCAGCTGAAACCCGGACAAATAATGGGTGCATAGTCCACACCATGCTCCTTTGCCCATTCAATATCCATCATCACATGGTCGCGCAGATGATCCATGGGCCTGTGAACCAGCGGGGTGAAACGCTGAACCATCCATGGGAGGACGATGTCGGCCGACTCGATAAGCTCATGCAGGTAGGGATCGGGCAGGCAATCCTTATTCAGCTCACGGAAATAGGTGGGAACACCCAGCATCACAGCACATCCTCCGTAAACGGGATCATTCTTCAAAAAATCGATCAGTCGGTTAATCCCAATCTCCCTGATATCGTAGGAACGATCCGGAAAACCCAGCCCCCATATGGTCACAAGGGGTTTGCCATTATGGTGCAGATAGGTTTGCTTATCCCCGCAGTTTTTCACTTTCAGATCATCCACCAGGTGTTTCCAGTCCTCAATCACACTTGAACAGTCATCCCTTCCGGGTCGTAAACCGGAAAGGTCATACATCACCGCAATGGCCCTGTCATATTTATGGGAAGCCTTAAAAGCATTATCCAGGATGATGTCCTGGTATTTGCTGTGATCACCACCCCTTGTCACATTATAAAATCGCTGCATAAATACGCCGTCAACCCCATATTCCTTCATCCATTTAAAATGAAGGTCGGTGGTGCTTTCATCCACCGAAGAAAATACCCTGGCCTTTGTACCATCGGCATTTTTAAACTTGGTTTCATAGGTCTTTTCATATTCACTTACATCCGGCCAGAAGTCAATGGTATTATGATCGGCATCGAACTTACCGTCCCTTCCATAGTGCCCCCAGCCCTGACCGGTTCCGTCACCCTCAGCCCTGAACCAACCCTGGTAGCCGGCCATTACAAGTCCCTTATAGGAGGGATACATGGGTTCGGCCTGTTTTTTTTCCTGTGAATATGTGGTTAAGCCGCAGCCAAGAAATAGTAATATGAAGAATCTTTTCATGTGAATGAGTTTAAGGATTAAAAATCAATTAAAATATCTTGTTATATCCCCCCTGTAATAGCTGGTCACCCCTCTTTCGGTGCCTATCCATACAATGCCTTCCCGGTCAACTGAGATGCAGTTTACGTTTTTTCCAAATATACCTTCAACCTTGCTTAAGCTTCCTCCTGGCACATATACACTGACTCCGGCCCGGGTGCCAATCCATATCCGGCCCTGATGGTCTGCTGCAATGCAGTTGACCACATTGTCTGCCAGCCCATCCTCCATATCCAGGACCATCCAGTTTTCCAGGGTCTTATTTCCCCTGTGCCGGGCCACTCCTGCATCAGTTCCAAACCACTGTGTTCCGTCGGCTTCGATGCAAATACAGTTCACATTATCGGAAGGCAATAATATGGTACCCCACTGGGCATATTCAGATGCCCCGGATATGCCATCCACATCGTTGCGGTATATCCTGCTTACTCCGGCTCCCCTGGTCGCCACATAAAGGGAATCGCCACCAGGATTGGTTGCCATGTCGCTGATGGGAAAATCCCCGAACATATATTCTGGATATTTTCTCTGATATGAAGGTGTAAGCCATGCGTCTTCCAGGAAGGCCGAAATTCCCTTATCTGTCCCAAACCAACGCAGCGACCCCTTTCCAACAGTGATAGCAACAACATTCTCACTGACTATGTCCGAATTCTCAGCATAATAGGTGGTTGCACCGGATCTTCCATCAACAGGAATCTCGGCCACCGTTGCCCCAAGGGGTGATGCCAGCCACAACTCCATGCCAAAATCGGAGGAATCATAAGCCATCCCCTTTGCTTCCAGGGTAGGTATTTGCCGGTTTTCATTATGTAGTTTCCATTCTTCACCTTCCAGGCTCACCAGGCCCGCATCACATAAAAACCACTTGGTATTATCATTATCCACCACCACTGAATAAAACTCGCTGGCCTTAAATGCCCCCCCATAGGGAAGGGTAATCATGGAATTCACCAAAAGCTTATCTGCTTTCGGGGATGCCGAAGATGCAGGAGGATGCAGCTTCTTCTTCGGAATCAGTGCCAGCCTCATCTTCATCGGCTGCAGGCAGTGCCGTATACCACATTTCGGGAGTGGAGACTAGCAGGTCCGTCTCCACCCACCAGGCTATCCGGAATTGAGATAAGCTCAATCCCCCGCGAAAGGCCAAGGTTCCTGGAGTATTGCTTCTTTGCCGCAGAGTTCCAGTGTTCATGGGTGCCAAGGCTGGCCATGGCCATACCTGATTGATCGGGATCATAAATGATTCCCTCGGGCCAGTTTGAGGAATCAGCAGCCTGATGCAGGTAGTCGTCCACACCATAGGAAGAGGCCATGGTTTCATAATTGTTATTGGCCGGATTGTGGGCATAGGTACCATTCCATTCCGTGCGTAAAAAGTCATAACAAACCGACTCCAGGGCAACCTGGTCCTGGGATAAGAAGATGGAAGAGCTCCAGTCATTGTAAAAGGGGGGCATAAAATATTTTACCGGCACCCTGGTTTCCACCGATCCGCCACCGTAAAGTCCGTCAACCAGAAAGAGCAGTGTGTTTTGTCCAAGATACTTACTCCCCATCAGGTCTACCTGGGCCCGGTATTTACCGTAGCCGCCATTTGTAGCTTTGCCCACTGAAACGGGAGCCACAAGAGAATAATGAAGGTGGCCTGCAGTTGTCCGGGCCTGGGATCCAAAATGATTCTTTCCCGTAAAGGAAACCCCTGCCGTGCTGTGGGGTTTCATATTGGCCAGGTTAATCAGGTAATCGGCATCCTCAATGACATCATATAATTTATCGCTCTGACTTTTATCTGAATAATAAATCAGGTCTTCTGAAGTGGGATTGATGAGTGTCCTTCCCTGGATTTCCGTCAGCTTGTCAATATACACCACATCGGGAAACTCATTTGACCAGGGCTCATAGTTGTAATTATAAATGTGCCCGATGGGATCACCAATAGCAATATCTTTTTCATCCACCCCAACCACGTATACCAGTTCACGAATAATTTCCAGGGCCACAGCTTGGAAAGGTTTCAGTGGCACCATATTTACCCTCCTTTGCCCCCTTGCTCTGTGTGAGTCGTTCCGG
Source organism: uncultured Bacteroidota bacterium (assembly GCA_963713725.1). Classification (GTDB taxonomy): domain Bacteria; phylum Bacteroidota; class Bacteroidia; order Bacteroidales. The sequence continues at coordinate 84,324 of CAVQMZ010000005.1, read as the reverse complement.
AAGATTAAATCCGCGTTCACCGTCAATCTTCCTGAGGGTGTTCAAAGCAGTACCCTGATTGACCTTGATAAAAATCTTTTCTCCCTTTTTATAAGTGTTGCTTTCCCCGCTCTTTCTGTAATTGAAGGAGCGGAAAATGGCATCCCAGGACTCTGATAAACTCCCGGCACCACCCAGGCTTTGATTCCATCGACCACCATCCGGTTTACAATGCCCTGGTTTGTGTTTTCAGGTTTGGGAAGATCATAAATATTGATGCAGTTCTCGTTGGTGGCTTTTGGATCCCAGACCCAGACAACCCGTCCGGGATTGATACCTATTGCACTGATCCAATGGGCTGATTTGGTCCGTCCTCAGGCCCCATCTTTGCCAGATCCGCAGCCGATGAATACTGTGAATTCCGTCCAACAAAAATAACCAGAGCCACAATGGCTGCCATGACGAATAAAGCCGATCGAAGATAGCTGGCACGAAGGAAACTCCGCCTTGCCTTTCTGAACAAAACAGTCAGTCCTCCCAGGGAAAGCAGGTAAATAATAAAACCTGAGGCAAGAGGTGCTACCATCCTCATGCAGGGATAGGCTGCGCGGGAGGGTTTGGGTAACACCCTGATTAAAAACCAGAGCGTGGAAAGAACTCCGGTGAGAATAAAAATTATTTTGGCGGGCAACTTATAGCTATTCCACCAGGTAAAAATTTTACCTAAGCTCTTCTTCATATTCAGACTGCATCAGATTTAGGGTCTCACAGGAGTCCCGTCGGGCTTCCGGACCTGGGTCCAATTGTAGTTATATTCTCGAAGCGGATATTTGGCCGCCTTCTCTTCGTCAATGTCTATCCCAAGACCAGGGGCCTCATTGACAAACATATAACCATCTTTAACCGTAGGTGTGCCGGGGAATACTTCAAAAATCACCTCTCGCCAATGTTGACTTTCCTGAACTCCGAAATTCCATATGGCCAGATCGATGTGGGCATTGGCCGCATGTCCAACCGGGGAAGTATCACCCGGACCATGCCAGGCCGTTCTCACATTAAACCACTCGCCCAGCCTGGATACTTTCATAGCCGGGGTAATACCCCCAATCTGGGAGATATGGCAGCGAATAAAATCATACCAGCGATTGGCGATGGGATCCACCCACTCATGGGGATTATTCATTAATTCGCCCATGGCGATGGGAACGGCACAGTGCTGCCTCAACTTGGGAAACCAGCGCATGTTTTCCGGTGAAAAAGGATCTTCAATAAAATAGGGTCTGTATTCCTCTATTCTCTTGATCATGTCAATGGCATCCATGGGTTCGAGCCTTTCATGCATGTCATGCAGAAATTCAATCTCATCCCCGAATCTCTTCCTGGCCTGCTTGAATATTTCAATTGTTCCATTCTTGTATGCCTGGGCATTCATGGCGTTATCTGTCTCTTTCCCGTAACCATACCTTTTAAAATCGGGTTCCTTCAACAGATGGGTGGATCCATAGCCTCCCAGCTGAATCCGGATGTTCCGGAATCCCATCTCACTGAGTTCTTCCACATGATCCATGACCCTCCCGGAGTGGGACCGGAGGCGTGGGTATAACAATCCACAGCAAAACGGACCTTTCCTCCAAGTAACTGGTAAACAGGCATTCCTGCCAGTTTTCCTTTAATATCCCAAAGGGCCTGGTCCAGTCCGCTGAGTGCATTGTTCAGTACCGGACCGTTCCTCCAGTAGGAGCTTACATAGGCAGTCTGCCAGATGTCTTCGCTTTGAGTGGCATCCTTACCCCTGCAAAAAGGGTCCAGGAAATCGTTTACAGCAGCCACAACCGGGCTGATTCTCTGGGTAAAGGTGGCACAGCCAATTCCATAAAGTCCGGGTGTATCCGTCTCAACTTTTACAATAACCAGTCCCGTTCCATAGGGAGCAGTGGTAATGGCCCTTACCCTGGTAATCTTTACTTTTTGAAGGTTCAGCTCAGCTCCCGGAGGCTTCCACCCAATGGGTACAGGTTTGTCTGTTTCAACTTCTCCCCCACCCATCTTATTCAGATCAGAGGTACAGGCTGCCAGGGGCAGCAGGGCCATAGTTTTTAAAAGATCTCTCCTGTTTCCCATTGGTAAATTTTAGATTAAGAGAATACGCGTTTATAATTTTCAACGATCATCCCGGCATAGGGCTTGCCCATGGCCACCAGTTTATCCTTATCCGACTGAGAAAGCTTTTTCAGATTATTCAGTACGCTACATTCTCGTCAAGTTCATACAAAAATCTGCAACCACTGCACAGTGAAGAAACCGGCAGGGAGTATACGTATTGATGCAGATTGGCAAGGGTCAGATCACTCAGTCCGACCACATCAGGAATATCCTTGGTGTCAATATCCTGGGGAGTGGTATCAATCCGCCCTCCCATCATACTTCCTCCAGCCATGGTTTTCATGGCAATCACACCATACTCCCTTTCAAGCAGGGCGGGAAGTGCGTTCTTTTCAAAAGACTCGAAGCTGGGATCGAGGACATTCAGAGGCATCTGGCAGGTATCCAGTTGAAGGCCACGCTTATCCAGAAACTCAAGAAAATGGGTAACCATAACCGGGTTCTGATGTCCGGTGAAACCAATGTATTTGGTTTTGCCCTTTTCCTTTGCCTCCAGGAAGGCATCCAGGACCCCGGCATTAATTCTGTCATCCACATCCTTGGGACTACCCAGGGCATGGATCTGCCATAGATCCAGATAATCTGTATTCAGGGCCTTCAAAGACTCATCCAGCATTTTTCTTACACCGTCTCCGGTTTTGGCCGGTGCCTTGGTCATCAGGAAAATATCTTCACGGTACTTGGGCGTGAGGAATTGTCCCATATACTCTTCGGACCTTCCCTTATTATAGCCCCGGGCATTGTCAAAAAAGCGAATACCCAGCTCCAGGGCCCGTTCAATCATCTGCTGTGCTTCTGAAGGAACATCTGTAAGTCCCAGGTGATAACCACCCAGACTAAAGGCGGTAACCTTCTCCCCATTCCTAATCAACTGCCGCTGTGGCAAAATATCACCCAGCCTGTCGGACCCGGTCTTTCCACTGGCCCAATCCATCATAAAAGTCAATGCTGCTGCAGCACTTGCTTTTTTTATAAATTCCCTTCTATTATCCATATCTATTTGATTTTAATTTATAATTCGGAACAATGCCAGGGTGCAGCTTCATCCATAAAAGTTAATATGTCAGCATTAAGATATGCTTAAAAATCCATTAATTCCCTTCAGGAAGGGGTCGAATCCTGATGTTTTTTAGATCAATTTGTCCATGATTACCCTGTATCAGAATGGGACCGGGCAGGGAAGGATCATTATGAAAACCATCTGAGGGCCAGCAACCAAGCTCTGTTCCAGTACCTATTCTTCGTTTCCCTTCCGGTATTAATAACTGATCCTGGACCAGAATTCCATTCAAATAAACAGAAATTTCATAGCCCCTGATACTGATATCATAAGTTTGCCACTCATCACCAGCCTTTGCAGCATTTGTCAGGGGAGGATTTACGGCGTAAATCCCCCCCAGGTTGGAAAATTTCAGTTCCTCCAGATCCGGATCCGTTTCATCAATTTGCACCTCGTAGCGCCCACGCAGGTAGATGCCACTGTTCTCGGCACTGCGGAACTCCACATGCAAATCAAAATCCCTGAATTCCATATTGGAAACCAGATCGGTTCCATGCATGCCCTCCCTGAGAATATTCATTAAGATGCGTTCCTGGTCTTCCTTATGCTCCTTCCCGACTATCCAGCAGTTATTGGCATCTGCCCTGCGGGGCCTCCAATTGGCAAGGGGATCCCCTTTTACAGCCTGTTCTTCAGAAGGAACACGGGCATCAAAAAGATAGACCCAGCCCTGGGCAATTAACTCATTGTGACTGTTTTCAAGCCCGTCGAAGAGGGGGCCGAATTGTTCTGAGCGTACATCTTGTGCCTTAGCGCTTATGCTGATCAGCAAGGCAAGCAGGAGGAAAATACCTGAACTTTTCATGTTTATACTTTTGGGTTTAAACTCTATTTTGTTTCTCGCACAGGCAAGGTCAGGCTCAGGGGCTTCTCGTTTCGGAGCATCCTGGCTGCCTCACCGCTTAACCAAAGGTAGTGGTCGGATGGCATCCCGTCGTTATCAATAAATTTTGCCCAATCACTCACAGGGGGATTGTCTGAGACCTTAAAAATGGCCGTACCTTCATTGACCTCGTCGAACATGGCCACATAGAGCATCTCAGCTCCCGATACAATGGCCGTGGAAATCTGGTCCCAGTAAAACTTACCACCAAGTCTCGGGATGCTGTTTAAGGGTTTTGGTTCCAGGTCGGGAGCAAGCCTGCTCAGGTTATGCCAGCTGAAACCGGGGGTGACGCAGGGAACATAATCCACCTTATTGGCCCTGCACCAGCTAATATCATCCAGGATTACATCCCTGAGACGATTCATATCACCGTGAAGTAAGGGGGAAAACCTTTGTACCATCCAGGGCATAATGATATCGGCCTGCCTGATCAGTTCATGCAGGTAGGGATCGGGATTACAATCTGCATTTAAGTCACGCCAGAATGTGGGCACCCCCAGCATTACGCTGCACCCCCCGTAAACGGGATCGTTTTTCAGGAAATCCATAAAGCGCTGAAGTCCTATGTTTCGGATGTTATAAGGCCTGTCGGGAAAACCCACTCCCCATATGGCAACCAGGGGTTTCCCATCATGATGTAAATAGGTTTTTGCCCCCTTTTGATTGGTAACACCCAGGGAATCAACAAGAAATTTCCAGTCCTCTATCAGCGCCGAACAATCTTCGCCAGTCGCCTTTAATCCCGAAAGGTCATACATCACTGCAATTGAACGCTCGTATTTTGAAGCAGCTTCGAAGGCATGTCTGAAAACCTGCACATTATGAGGATTCCTGGATCGGGCAGCTCCAAAAAAACGTTGCATAAATACCCCATCCAGTCCATATTCCTGCATCCAGCGGAAATGGGTGTCTATGGTACTTTGATCTCCTGAATAAAAGAAGCGGGCCGTGCTGCCATCTGCCAGTTTCAGTCCGGTCGGGTAGGTCTTTTTATATTCCGACACATCGGGCCACATATCGATCCTGATATTATTCTCATCGGGATACATCACGCCATCTTTTGGCATTTTAAACCATCCCTGGTAACCGGCCATGACCAGGCCCTTGTAAGAAGGATACTTTGTTTCCTGTGCATGCTTCTGTGCATCCACACCTGAGAATAGCAGCGCCAGGCTGATGAGTACCAATAATCCCTTTTTCATCCTATATAGTTTTAAAGAAAAGCAATGTTGCTAATCCTCAATATAAGCTCAGGAGATTAAAAGTTCCTTAATTAAATATAAACTGAAGGGGAATCTCTGAATATCTTTTAATTTGATTCAAAATAAACCCCGTTTTTCACCAGCTCATCACGCAAAGTCTGATAGGGAAGCTCCCGGCTGCCCCAATCGTTCAGAGCACAGAGGGCTGCTGCCGTTCCGCTGGCCTGACCCTGTCCCATGCAGCTTACCGTATTCCGGGTCGACATGTGTGCCCGGTGATCGGAGGTAATCATCATGCCCGAAGCATAGAGGTTACTGATGTTCTTTACGCAAAGTGCCCGGTAGGGTATTCCATAACTGCCCCCATCCTTTATCTGAAGCCTGGGTGCCATGTCATGAAAACCATATACAAAAACGTCATCCTCAAAGTGGCGGCCTTCGATGACATCTTCGTGGCTAATGTCATAATCACAGGTGATCAGCCGGCCCCTTCGGATCACCAGGTTAGGGCTGGTCCTGGAAATAAATGCCCGTTCAAAACCGGGTATGTATTTATTAAATAACTCTGCTCCTGTCTGCATTCTTTTTCTTAATTCCAGCTCAGCCTTCGCCACTGTATCCCGGTCGGTTGGGCTCTGGGAAAGTTTCAGGTTAAGTTTGATGAACATCAGGTAATCGTCGTGTACCGTGGTGCTGATGGCGGACATTCCAATCTCCCTGGCACCCTTTACAAAACCATCCGGATATCCGTTGGAACCCTCTGAGCCCAGCCTGACAATCTGTCCCGGAATCCCGCTGCGAACACCATAGGCCAGTTGCCCCACCGAATCAGAGGAGTTCAGGAAATGATAATACCTTTCGATATCCACATTGGCCAGTCCCATGCTGTTCACAACCGCATAGTCGTTGGGCTCGGTAAAATCAGCACCTGCATGGCCTGCCATATCGCCATAGCCGGTACAATCCACAAAGGATTTGGCGAAAATCACCTCCCTGCCCGAACGGCTTTCAAGGATGACACCCCTTACTTCATCTTTTTCCTTCACCACACCTGCAAGCAGGGTATTCACACACACATACACGCCGGCCTCATCCAGCATTTCAAAGGCATTCAACTTATATTTCTCTGTGTCAATGGCCGTACAAACCGAATCATACTCATAATGCTTCATCATCTCGGCATAACCGGTGGCTCCTCCCCTTTCGGTGAGCCTGTCGATCATTTCCGCAGGGATTCCCCTGACCAGTTGTCTTTTCTCCACACCCGGAAAAGCCTTCCAGAGATTATAGAATGAATGCAGAGCCGTTCCACCTTCCACTGCCACACCTCCGGGATATCCCTTTGCTTCCACCAGCACAGTTTTTGCTCCTGTGCGTGCTGATGCAATGGCTGCAATAACACCTGCTGTTCCGGCCCCCGCAATGACCACATCAAAATTCCGGGCCGGCAGCTTTTTCGCAGCCTCTTTATAATAACTCTGATCATCAGCAATCATCGCTTCTTTCGCGGTTAAGGAAGTTCCTGTGGCCAGTCCCAGACCAATCAGTCCGGTGGCTTTGGAAAAATCACGTCGGTTCATATCCGTTTAGTTTTGGGGTTTAATCTCTAAAGATATTATAAATCATAATTTTCCAGCATCAAAATGGCTGTAAAAAGCACTCCGGCCGAACCCCGGAAGGTACCCGATCCCTTGGGCTCATTCTTCACGGTATACCACTCATAAAAGCCATCATTATCCTTTACCCTTTTTACCATGGGCTGCAGTTGATCATATGCCTCTTCCACAAAACCATATCGAACCAGCTGCTGAATCATCCTGCCTCCAAACCAGGTCCAGTCGCCTCCATTCTGATATCCATAGGGATACATGCTGGGATTTTTAAAGTAACCTTCGGGATAGGGAGGATAAAGAGTCAGACCGATGGATCCGGCTCCGCAGGCCTCCACATTGGCCAGCATCTTTTCAAGTGAGATTTTGATCTCCTCCTTTGAAAGCAAACCAGCTTCAATGGCCACAGCTGTCCCGCCATGGTAGTATATCTCAGCCTCATTAAAATCTTCAGGGAAGGGAGAACCATCCAGATAGATATGCGGTATAAACTTCTGCTCTTCCTCATCCCACAAATGTTCCCGAACATCCTTTGCGACCTGATCCCGGATGCCACTCCACTTATTCTTCGTACCGGGGACCAGCTCCATGAGATTATCCAGTGCAATAAGGAACATGGCATTGTCATATATATCCAGGGCATAGTGGGTATCCTCGGTTAAAAACACACCCCACTTATGCTCGGGCTGAACATCTCCCCAATCGGTGGTTGTGGCACCCCATATTAATCCATATTCTGTATTAAAGCGATGGTTCATCAGGAAACTCAGGGCCCATTCCAACCTCTCCGCAACGCTTTTCCCCTCCACAAGCTCATCCAGAATGGTCTCATCCCCTGTGGCCTGGATATATTTGTATACAGCCTGAACAAGGGAAGTTTCCTGGTCGGTTTCCACCGTATTTTTATGACCCGCATAGCGGGGTTCCGCATCCAGGTAAATGTAATCGTAGGGCAATTGCTCGGCCTGTTCCCTGGGAAGAAAGCCATCAATGATGTTTCCATCTTCTCTCTGCATCCGGAAGAAAACCAACAGATATTCCTTTAACACATCTGCCTCAAATACCTCAGCAGAAAGCTCAATGAAGGTGTTGTAATCCCGGATCCAGACTTCATCATAACCCTCACCTGCACTAAATCCCTCCTTAACCACTTCCAGGGCTTTCTCTTTGGTAAATTTAAAGTATTCGTTGGATTGGATTTTCTCCTTTAATTCATCCTCTTTTGCAGTCTTGTTTGTACAGCTAGTTGTGCTGAGAAAAATTCCAAATACAATGACCGGAATTATTCTGAAAATTGATGTCTTCATATTTACTAAGATGATACAATACGCTTAATTAAAAATTAATAGATAATTAATCTTGATTCCTTTTCTTGTTCTGAGATTAAAAAACACTTTTTTTATGAAAATTTCAAAACAAGGCTGCGCTTTTCTTTTCATCATTCTTTCCCTGTCATTAGTAAAAGATTGCCAGGGGCCAGACACTTTCGATGCGCCTAATATTATCTTCATTATGACAGACGATCAGAGTTCTCTGGTCCCCACCCCAGAGGATGAAGAATTTATGTTTTCGGATGGTAATGGAAGAGGTGTCCAATCCCGCCCCTTTGGATTCTGTGGTGATGAGGAGGTTTTTACCCCCATCATAGATGATCTGGCCAGCAAGGGCATGGTATTTACAAGGGCCTATGTCTCCAGTTCGGTATGTTCCCCCAGCAGATACACTACCTTAACCGGACGTTATGCAGGCCGTTGTGAAGGAAAATCCTTTTTGAGTCTGCATCCTGAAGGGACGATGACCCGGATCGAAAACAATACTGAGCTGGAGGAGCATCGGGAAAATCTGCCCAGGCTCCTGCAGAAAGCCGGGTATAAAACCGGATTTGTGGGCAAAAGCCACCTGGTCGATCATCACCTGCTGCGAAAGCAAAACTGGGAGGAAAATGGTTTACAGAACTATGTCCAGGATGCGGATCCAAAATCAGCTGATGTAAATGCAGCCATGAAACACAACCACCTTTTCTGGACAAATAGACTTAGGGATTTCGGCTTTGATTATGCCAACGGGATCTATGCTGCAAACCTGAGGGAACTCTATAATGACTCACTGAACGTGCATAACGTGGAATGGAAAAACAAGGCTGCGCTGGAGTTTATCGACCAGGCAGCAGGTGAACCCTTCTTCCTCTATTACAGCGAAACCGTCCCTCATGGTCCGGCTCCATGGATCAGTAAGGATGGGAAGTATGTCTATGCTTTGGATGCAAACCCAGGATTCACCGGCGAAGGCTATGTAAGTGATCCCTTCAGCAACATGCCCGCCAGGGACCAGATATTACAGGAAGTAATCGCAGCCGGTAAAAATCCGGACCATGCCTGGCTTACCTGGTTCGATCATGCGGTGGGCTCTGTTGTCCAAAAACTGGAAGAAAAAGGCATCCTGGAGAATACCCTTATCGTCATTTGTTCGGACCATGGAAATTATAACTATGGAAAATCCACCATCTACGAAGGAGGTGTGCAAATACCCCTGATGATGTACTGGCCGGCGGGAATCAAGGCCGCTGGCAGCTATGATGAACTGGTTCAGAACATTGACTTTACCCCAACCTTCCTTGATCTTGCCGGAGTTGAGCTGTCAGAGGCCGGCCCACTGGATGGAGTCAGTTTACAGCCAGCCCTTACAGGAGCCAGTGATGCGCTTCATGATCATTTATATTTTGAGATCGGTTTTGCCCGGGGGGTTATGACCAAAGACTGGAAATACATTACGGTACGATACGATGAAAAAGCACAGAGTCAGATAGACGAAGGAGTGACTTTTACCGGATGGAACGGACACACTTTCAAAAAACCCTATTACATCAGGAACAGCCATCTGGGTTATCATTCGGTGCTGCTCAACCCCAATTATTTCGATGCAGATCAATTGTATGATCTTAGAACTGATCCCCGGGAAAAAAACAATGTATTTGAGCAACACCCGGACAAGTCGGAAGAAATGCAAAATAAATTAAAGGATATGCTCGCAAGCTTTCCAAACAGACCCTACGGGGAGTTTAGCCAAAAACCCAAATTATGAAAGAAAAAAAACTAATCCTGAGCAGACGCAATGCTGTTAAAATGATGGGGCTTAGCTCAGCAGCCCTGGTAACTGCAGGTATTGGAACTTCCTCCTGTGCAAAGACAGACTCAGACAAAAGTTCAGAGAAAGCTGCAAAATCTGCCATGAAAATCGCCCTGCAGGCTACCACCGAGCCTGGAGAGGATGACCTGAAGTTCGTTCAGCAACTGGGTATCGACCAGGTTGTCTTATGGACCGGTGCAGAAAAATCAAGTGCCGAATATTACGCCAGCAGACGAAAAATATACGAGTCCGCCGGGATCAATGTTTTTGGATTCGGGAATCGTGATGTTCACAATCAGGATAAAATTACGCTGAACCTTCCGGGGAGAGATGAAAAAATAGAAGAGTATATACAGCATATACGTAACCTGGGGAAGGCTGGCATTAGCTATACTACCTATGCACACATGGCCAACGGAATCTGGAGCACCGAGCGGGAATCAGCGCGTGGGGGAGCTTCTGCCCGGGCCTTTAATCTGGAAACAGCTGAAGAAGGCCATTGGAATGGGAAGCTGTATAAGGCACCCCTGACCCATGGAAGGGAATACACCCAGGATGAATTATGGGCCAACTATGAATATTTTATCAAACGGGTTGCCCCGGTGGCTGAAGAAGAAAATGTGCGCATTGGCATTCATCCCGACGATCCACCGGTTCCCGAGCTGGGTGGCATACCCCGATGTGTTTTCAGCAATTTTGATGGATACAAAAGAGCGCTTGAGATTGCAGACAGTCCGAATGTGGGAATATGTCTGTGTGTGGGATGCTGGCTTGAAGGCGGCGATCTCATGGGGAAAGATGTATTTGAGACCATTCAGTATTTTGGAGAAAGAAATAAAATCTTCAAGGTGCATTTCCGAAATGTGACCCAGCCTTTGCCCTACTTCGTGGAAACCTTCCTGGATAATGGCTATGCCGATATGTATGAAATCATGAAAGCCCTGAAGAAGGTTGATTTCGATGGAGTGCTCATTGCAGACCACATACCCCAGATGGTTCATGGCAAAAACACCGGTACCGCATTCTCAATCGGCTACATGAAGGGACTGCTGGAAAGGGTAAATGCAGAGCTTATGTGAGACTGTGACAGGTACGCTCGATAATCTCATCCTGCAGGTCCTCTGCCAGTTCCACGAAATAGGCAGTGTAGCCTGCCACCCGGATGGTCAGGCCCAGGTAGGCTTCAGGGTGTTTTTTGGCTTCAATGAGGTCTTCCCTTTTCACCACATTAAACTGCACATGGTGAATGGGCATTCTCACAAAGGCCTTGAGGAAGGAGGCAAATTTTTCCCGGTCCTCGGCCCTGTGGAAAAATGAGGGCAGAAATTTCATATTCAGTAAAGTCCCGTTCCCTGCGGGCAGAGAGGGCATTCGTGGATACGGAAGAAAGTGCTGCGGTGGGTCCGAGAAGATCCTGACCATACATGGGGGAAAGTCCACCATCGGCCAGAGGAGAACCGGCCAGTCGTCCGTCCGGTGTAGCGCCCACATTCTGCCCCATGGGGACATGGGCCGAAACGGTGTATAAGCCAAGGACATAATCCCCTCCCCTGTAATTCTTGCAGCGACTTCAGTCTTTCATTAAAAAAGTGCACCCACCTGGAACCCAGTTGATCCACCCAATCCACATCGTTCCCATATTTTGGCACATCTTCCTTACAGGCCAGGCGCAGTTCATCCTGGTCTTCAAAATTATCCTGAAGCACCTTCAAAAAGGCCTCCCTGTCAATATGTTCATCTTCGTATATAAGCTTTTTCAGCACTGCCAGGCTATCGGCCACATTGGCCACCTGAATGGCCTGGATTCCCGAGAGGTTGTAAAAGGCGCCCCCGGCTGTCACATCCATACCCTTTTCAAGGCAATCATCCACAACGGTGGAAAGCAAGGCGGAAGGCAGGTAACGCTGATGTGCGGCCTCCACAAACTCGCAGGCCCTGATCATCCTGTCAAAGAAATAATCAATCTGGGTGGCATAGGCCTTTTCCAGTTCATCGAAGCTGGAAAAATCGGCGAGAGAGCCCGTCTCTGGCCCCAGAGATTCTCCCGTCAACATACACTTCCCATTATTTAATGCCAGTTCCAGGGCTTTTACCAGGTTGAACATGGCAGCATCACTCCAGCCCAGAGATTTTCCCTGGCTGCTCAACTCCACACAGCCCACCACCGCATAGTCCCTGGCATCCTCCTGATTAAATCCTGTTTCCATCAGTGATGGAATAATGCTTTCATCATTCATAATCTGGGGCATTCCGCTTCCAAGGCCAATGATACGGGTGCACTCCAGAACAAAGGAGTGAGGTGATCCCCTGTGCAAACGGGCACTCAGGTTGGGCTGGGGCAAGGCAATATGGTCCTGGGCCTTCAGAAAGAGGTAGGAAAGTGTGTTGGTGGCGTCCTCACCCTGCTTCGTCTGTCCCCCCAGGGCAACATTAAATCCTATGGGAAAGCCGGCAAAATACCTTGCGCTGTGGGCATTCCTCAAATAAACGATCTGGTTGAATTTGATAAAGAGTGCATCGATCAATTCAAGGGAACTTTCCAGGTCTATTTTGCCATCCTCCATATCTCTCTGAAAATAGGGATAGAGGTACTGATCCATTCTTCCGGGCGAGAAGGAAGAAGCATTGGATTCCATCTGAAGCATCACAAAAAGAAACCATACCGACTTGCAGGGACTCCCGGAAAGAAGTGGGGGGATTGCCGGCCAGGTGAAGACAAATGCGACTGATTTCCCTCAGGTTTTCCTGAATTTCCTTATCCTCGATTTCGGATATAAGCGACTCTGCCAGCTTAGCATAGCGACGCATAAAATCTATGGTCCCCTCCAGAACCAGGCAGGTGCTGTCATAAAAATCAGTCTGCTCAGGCGAAGCTTTTTCCCTGGCTTTCCTGGCCCGAAGCAGAAGACCCGAAGGACCCTCACGGAGCCAGAGCTCCACATGGGGGCAAATGTGACCCTGGGCATGGTCCTTCTGGTTGATCTTGACCACCTTCCCAATGGCAGAGATCTTTTCTCCATAGCCACTGTAAATATGATCCTCAAGTGTCTTTCCTGACCAGTAGGGCTCAATTTCCTCCAGGAAAATCTTCTTATCAGCCGATCTTACCCGAAATGGATCCTGCGGCCTGGTGGGAAGGCTATCCAGTTCCCTTCCAATCCATGAGATACCGGCTTCCGGAAATACAACACCCGCACGGATCTCGGGTGTCCGGTTTCCAACCAGCAATTCCTGGGGATCCAGATTTATAGGCATTTCCCTGAGGGAAGCAGCCAGGGCCATAGCCCTTTTCAGGCTCACCGGGGAAGTTTCATTCTCCTTATATACCCGGGTAATAATCCGGGCCTGGTCCACAGACATGTATCTGGGATTAGAAAAGGTCTTTTCCCTGAGGGAAGAGATCCTTTCTGTCCGTTCAAATTTCTTATGTACTCAGTTGCTCCATTATTTCATCAGTAAAGGTACAGGCTTTTCCACAAATCCCGCAGGCCTCGAATTTGCAGTGGGTTTATTACGATCACCGATCCAGTTTTTTGCCATAGTGGCCATCACCAGCATTCTTTCCACTTTATCCGGATTTTGCTCAGACAGATCATTCGATTCTCCCGGATCATCCTTAAGATTAAACAATTTTGCTTCCCGGGGTCCCAGGTCCTTTGCCCACATATCGATATAGGCTTCCAGGGGCAGATGCAATTTCCAATCGCCTACCCGTATGGCCTTCATTTGATCCATCAGGTAATAGGCAAAAAACGCATGGGGCGATTCGGCGCTTTCAGGATGGGTGAAAAGTTCATAAATATTCATACCATCAATAATCCGGTCACCGGGTAACTCTATACCTGCAATGTGAGCTATGGTAGGGAAAATATCCATCACTGAAGAAATCCCATGTGATACTTTCCCCTCCGGGAGAGTTCCTTTCCAGCTGACGATCATGGGGACCCGGTTTCCGCCTTCCATGGGTGTTCCCTTGTAGCCCGATAATACTCCGTTAGAGGCTTCTTCATAGGTTCTGGGCGCCCCATTGTCAGAGGTAAAAATGACTACCGTGTTTTCATGAATACCAGCCTCTTTCAGGGTTTTCATAATTTCACCCACCGACCAGTCTATTTCCTCAATAACATCACCATATAATCCATTTTCTGACTTACCCACAAATCCATCGCTGGCTGAAATGGGATGATGGGGCATGGTGTGCGCATAATATAGAAAGAAAGGCTCTTCCTTATTTTCCTTTATAAATTTTGTAGCCTCAAGCGTATACCGCTGAGTGAGGGTATTTTGTACAACAGGCTGTTCAATTACAGTTTCATTCCTCAACAAAGGAATTTGAGGTTGATCGTAGCTCTGATTGTTCCCCCTCCATTTAAACCTGCCTTCACCGGTATCATTGCTATAGGGTACACCATAATAATAGTCAAAACCCTGCCGGGTGGGTAAAAACTCCTCCTGGTCTCCCAAATGCCACTTCCCTACCAGGGCCGTTTTATAATCCTTCTGTTTTAAGAGTTCTGCAAGGGTTATCTCCTCGGGATTCAGGCCCATTTCATCCACAGGAAAGCAAACGCATTCCCCTCTGAAATTTACAGCCATACTATTTCGGACAGGATAGGTGCCTGTGAGTAAACCAGCCCGGGAAGGTGTGCAAAGAGATGCCCCGGCATAAAAATCGGTAAACCTGATGCCCTCCTCTGCCAATTGGTCAAGATTGGGTGTTCGGGTAAGCTTGTTTCCATAGCAGCCCAGGTCACCATATCCCATATCATCTGTAAATATGATGATGAAGTTAGGTGACCTGTCGACCGAATATCCCTTTTGTGCGATCAGGGATAAGTAAACTAAAGATCAGTATGCCTGATAATATTTTCTTCATTACTGTAATAGTATCGTATATACTGTCTCTTTATAATTTACACGTGTAAAGTTATTTCTATTTCCATTTCCCGCAAATATTTTAAGGCAAACTGGGAAACTCAAAAAAAACGCACAATTTTAAAGCATAAATAGGTTTCAAATAAAAATATAGCCATATATTTACACGTGTAATTTTTATTCAGGATGCGGAAAGTCAGTCAAAAAGATATTGCCGAAAGTCTTGGTATATCCAGGGTTACGGTTACTAAAGCATTAAAGGGACACCCCGACATTGCCACCGATACAATTAACAGAGTAAAGGATAAAGCCCTGGAAATGGGATACATACCTGACTTTATCGGGCGTAGTCTATCATCGCGAAGAACCTATACCATCGGGGTAGTGCTTCCAAAAATAGCCCATTCCTTTTTCTCCTATTCCATCGAAAAAATTTACCAGGCCGCAAGAAAAAGAGGATATAACATTATACCCATGGTTTCCTTTGAAGATCCGGAAGTGGAGCTGGAAAATATCAGGACACTTCTTTCCATGAGCGTAGATGGAATTATCCTGGACATGGCCGAGGATGAAAATGAAAATGCAAATTACAAACTTGCCATAAATGCAGGTTGCAGTGTGGTTTTTTATGACAGGTGCCCCAGTATGCTAATCAAAGGATCCATCGTCACAGACGACAGGCAGAGTGCATATAATCTCACAAAACGACTAATAGAAAAAGGTTATCGCAAAATATACCATTTTGCAGGTCCTGAATCATTGAATATCTCAAAGGAAAGACGCATTGGTTATGAGGACGCCATGAATGAGCATAAGCTGTTGAGCTATATTTTAAAAGTGGGGTTAAACCGTGAAAGCGGATATGAGGCCACCTTGAGAATGGCGAAGGAAAATGAGCTTCCCGATGCAATCTTCGCCATAAATGATTCGGTAGCTCATGGTATTTACGAAGCTGCCGGTGAACTCAGATTAAATATTCCTGGAGATTTTGCGGTGGCAGGTTTTGGCAATACTACCACTTCCGCATTGTTGAGTCCACCTATGACCTCTGTCAGGCCACCCCTTGACCTGATGGCCGAAGCAGCAGTGGATACAATAGTGAGGATGATTGAAGAAAATGCAGACCCGGGTGATCAGCAGATCTATGCTTCTGAATTAATTGAACGAGAATCAACATAAGATTTATGTATAAAAGTATAGAGGCGCGCGAAGCTGCTGCATTGATAAAAAATGGAAGTACAGTGGCAGTGGGTGGTGCCGGAGCAGGACATGCTGTACCGGATAAAATCCTAAGGGGCATCGGAGAATATTACCAGGAAACAGCACATCCCAAAGATCTCTTCATCATCCATCCCTGCGGCATTGGTGATAACGATAGCAGGGGGCTCAATCACATCGCATATGAAGGGCTCGTAAAAACAGCCATGGGCGGATTCTGGGGAAATGCTCCAAAGCTGGTTAAGCTGGCCCAGGAAGGTAAAATTACAGGCTACAACCTTCCCCAGGGTGTATTAAGCCACCTGATGCGTGCCACTGCATCCGGAAAACCCGGAGTACTTACCCATGTGGGCTTAAATACTTTTGTTGATCCCCGTCTGGAAGGAGGCAAAATCAATGCCCTTACCCATGAAGACATGGTTGAAGTTCTTCCCCTTCATGGCAAGGACTTTCTTATTTTACAAATCCAGGCCGGTGGATGTGGCGATTATCCGGGGCACCACGGCCGACGCTGAAGGGAATATTACCATGGAGGAAGAGGTAGGGAGTTTTGCGATGCTTTCCATCGCCCAATCGGCCAGGGTGAATGGTGGAATCGTTATCGCCCAGGTAAAAAGAATCAGTAAAGACCATTGTGAGCCCGGACATGTAAAAATCCCTGGTGTATTCATCGATTATATTGTTACAGACCCCGAACAGGAGATGACCTTCCTGTCGGCATTTGATCCTGCCCTTGTAAAGAGAGATTATCCCTTTGAATCCGAAGAACTTCAAATGACTGGCTTAAAAAACCTGGTAAACAGGAGAGCAGCTATGGAACTGCGTAAGGGCAACTTTGTCAACCTGGGCTACGGGATGTCAGATGGGGTCCCTGTCGTGGCACAGCAGGAAGACATCATCGATCAGATTGTGTTTATGATCGAGCAGGGAGCAAGTGCAGGCATCCCAACGACCGGACTGAATTTCGGAGCCATGTATAATCCCTCCTCCATTGTGGATGATGGCTATCAGTTTGATTTCTTCCAGGGAGGGGGGCTTGACCTGGCATTTCTTGGATTTGCACAAATCGATCAGGAAGGGAATATTAATTCCAGTCGTTTCGGAAATGTAATTACAGGGTGCGGGGGTTCCATTGATATCTCTCAAAATGCTAAAAAAGTAATATACTGCGGAAGTTTTGCCGTAAAATCTGAACAGGAAATAAGTCCTGAAGGTATCCGGGTTTCGAATCCCGGGAAATTTAAGAAATTTGTAAAAAAGGTTCAGCAGGTATCTTTTTCCGGCCAGTATGCCATGGAGAGAGGCCAGGAAGTATTATATGTTACAGAGAGAGCTGTTCTAAAACTCAGTCCCCGGGGGGTCGTTCTGACAGAGATTGCTCCTGGAATTGACCTTAAGAAAGACATTTTGGATATGATGGACTTCAGTCCCATTATCCCGGATAAGCTGAAAATCATGGATAAAATAATTTACACTGATGAGAAAATTGGTCTCAGGCAACGATTTATGCAATAAATATGGCGGATAAAATACTATCAAATATCAGCAAGGGTGTGATGGAAATCACCCTGAACAATCCGGAAAAAATGAACTGCATGGGCTTTGAAATGCTCCTTGCCCTGGAAGAAGCCATTGGACATGCAACAAAGGATCCCGATATAAGGATAATAATGATCCAGGGAGCTGGAGACAGGGCCTTCTCCTCCGGAGCGGATCTGCAGGAGTTTAATGCCCTTCCACGGGAAAAAGCTGAAGAATGGATAGAGCTGGGGAATAAGATATTCAACATAATCGAAGATCTCCCAAAACCCTGCCTTGCCTATATCGACGGCTATGCCATTGGTGGCGGCCTGGAACTTGCGCTGGCCTGCGATTTCCGTTTTGCCAGTCAAAAGTCCGTCCTGGCCAGTGTAGAACTTCAACACGGCTGGCTTCCTGGCTGGGGAGGCATGACCAGGTTAAGAAGGCTGCTTGGCGAAGCGAAAGCAAAAGAAATCATTATGCTTTGTGAAAAAATACCTGCATCCAGGGCTCTGGAAATGGGGCTCCTGACCAGGGTATTAGAGCCTGGCAAAGAAAAAGAAGAGTTAAATCGTGTACTTGATCACCTCAAGCAACTTAAACCGGAAGCATTCAAACTGGCAAAATCAGCTATCATGGACCCCAACCGGACCTGCAGGGGAACAGATCTTCAATTCGATGTCCTGGCCATGAAACTTGCATCCTCAAAATAAAATTATGAAGATAAACCTCGATATCAGCATATTATCGCTAAAAGACAAATTGGATCATTTCTGGGACCTGGTCTCGGAAAAAGCCATAAAGCTTGACAAAGACTACGACCCTGCCATGGGATCTCCTGTATTTACCATAGAAGGGAAATACACAACCAGGGGCTGGACCGAGTGGACACAGGGATTCCAGTATGGCATTCCTATCCTTGCCTTTGATGCCACCGGCAATAAGTCACTGCTAGAAATTGGCAGGAGGGCAACCTTCGATAAAATGGCGCATCACATCAGCCATTTTGGCGTTCATGATCATGGCTTCAACAACCTCAGCACCTATGGAAACCTTTTAAGAACTGCCAATGCAGGAAAATTTGAAGCTTCCCGGGAGGAGAAGGAATTTTATAAACTGGCCATCTCCATTTCTGGTGCAGTTCAGGCCAGGCGATGGTCATCCGTAAAAGACGGGGGCTTCATATATTCATTTAATGGTCCGCACTCTCTTTTTATAGACACCATCAGATCATGCAGAATTCTGCTGGCATCCCATAAGCTCGGTCATCGAATGCTGGATGAGGGTGATGCAGAAATTAGCCTGCTTGAAAGGGCCATTACACATGGCCTGACAACCGCCAGATATGGTATCTATTATGGCGAGGGAAGAGATTCCTATGATGTTTGGGGACGGACTGCACATGAATCCATTTTTAATATGAATGATGGTAAGTACCGCTGTCCCAATTCCCAGCAGGGTTTCTCCGGCTATACAACCTGGACCAGGGGACTTGCCTGGGCCATGCTTGGATATCCGGAATTTCTCGAATACCTGGAGGCTACAGATCCTGAATACCCGGAAATGAACCAGCTAAAGGAAAGCTTCCTAAAAGCGGCCATGGCCACCAATGACTTTTTCATCAACCATACGGCTCTGGACGGTGTTCCGTACTGGGATACCGGTGCTCCGGAAATTCATAAACTCGGTCGGTACCAGGACCATATTTCCAATCCTTATAATGATTTTGAACCCATAGACAGTTCGGCTGCAGCCATTGGAGCCCAGGGTTTACTGCGTCTTGGTAAACTCCTTGAAAAGTCAGACCCCGAAGCTGCTGCAAAATATAAACAGGCTGGTCTGACCACCTTAAATACGCTTCTATCGGAGCCCTATCTTTCTGCAGACACTGACCACCAGGGTATTCTTTTACATTCAGTTTATCACCGTCCCAATGGATGGGACCATATCCCGGATGGAGCAAAAATCCCCTGCGGCGAATCAAGCATGTGGGGCGACTACCATATGACAGAATTATGTCTTTTAGCCCAGCGATTATTAGAAGAAGACTATTATACTTTTTTCGGAGAACTCTATTAATAAAGAGGCAATGTATTCTAAAAAATCACTCGCCCTGGTTATATTGGGATTGTTCCTTGGATCGTCGGTCATGAGTCAGGACTTCCCCTCCAGCGGTGATCTTGAACTTGACAGCATCCGCCAGGCAGTGAGAGAAAAACCTACGGAACGGGATAATTTCAAACTCAGGGCCCTGAAAATGAAGTTGTGGGTGGCCACCTTGCAGCAGCAGGGAGCCCGTTTACATGCCTACGTGCCCATTGACGACGAAATGAGGACCAGGATCTGGTGGAATAACACAGAAGGCCCGGGAATGGATGGCTCCCCACAGACATTTTCCGATCAGGAAATTGAAGAACTTGGCCGCCTGGTGGATATGGCTTATACGATTCTGGACTCGGTTCAGCTTGCCGTGGCTCAGGGGCTGGAGCTTCCTGAATGTCATACCAGGCAAAAGGTACCTCCAATCACTGACCATCCAGAAATCCCCTGGACACATTACAAGGGAAATGAAGAACTTAATGGATATTCTGGAGCTTATGGGCCCAGACTGGGTGAAAAGGCATGGACATTTCCTGTGGGACTTGCATGGGAATCCAAACCTGCCATAGAGGGGGACAGGGTATATCTTTCCTCACCAGGAATGCGGACCATCATGTATTGCCTTGACCTAAAATCGGGAGAGGTCATTTGGAAAACCAGGCAGGTTGTGGAAATCATGGGTGATCAGCTGTATAATACCCCAAACAACCAGTCCTCCCCAATCGTGCTCAAAGACCATGTGCTGTTCAGGGAACTGGGAGCAAGGGGCAACAAAGGACCCGCTAAACATGTGGTCCTGGTGGACAAGCAAACAGGCGAGATTGCCAGGGAAATTGAGGTTGGCCATGTGGATTACAGGGCCGGACATGCTCCCTTTGATGCAAATGAAGAATTATTGGTAGTCACCCACGGAGTTCAGGACATTCATGAAACACCTGTGGTTTCACAGAGTTTTAACCGTGTCATTGGGAAAAATCTTAAAACAGGAAAAAACATGTGGGATTTTATGGTGGGGGCAACCTTTGCAGAACCCCTGCTTGAAGACAATCGGGTATATATTGGCACTCAAACCGGATATATGTATTCCTGGGAGGCAAACAGGAGATACGGGGGCAGACCGGCACCCCAGTGGCAATTCAGGGCTGAAGGGGCAATTAACAGAAAAGCAGCTGTTTATGGGGAGTATTTACTCTTTGGAGCCAACGACGGGGTATTCTATTGCCTCAATAAAAATACGGGTAAACTGGTCTGGAAATACAGGGTAAAGAAAGCGGAAAGCAGGGCCTTCAGACATTTTTCTGTTCCCAATGCTGCTGATGGAAAAGTTATTGTTGGATCAGCGGACAAAAAGCTATATTGTTTTGATGTGGAATCGGGAAATCTGCTTTTTAGTTATGAAGCGGATGACTGGATCCGCTCAAGGCCGGTTTTTAATGATGACGAATACTTTTTTGCAACAGCAAAGGGAAGTTTGTATGGGATAAAGCAGCAAAAGGGAAAAATCCTTACCCTGTTTACTGAAAAGATCAGCGATCACCCCATACTTGCCGATATCTCAATAAAGGGCGATCTGATGGTCATTAACGATTCGGATCTATATGCTCACTGCATCAGTACCAGTGGAAAAAAGATCTGGAAAAGAAGTCTGATTGAAAGCTTTGAAAAGGATGGCCACAGAATTCTTATCGACCAGATTGCCGGAGGTGCCTATTATCAGTCAAAACCCACAGCTGCGGAGGGAAGCGTCTTTTTTGGCACACCTTCGCGTTTTGTTTATGCCGTGGATGCAGAAACGGGCGAAGAAAAATGGAAGTTTGAAATGGGAGCATCCATCTCCGGTGCCCCCACCTGGGATAATGGGAAAATTTATGTGGGCCAGCAGGGTGGTGAAGAAGAGTTTTATTGTATAGATGCACGGACAGGGAAAGAAATCTGGAATCAAAAAACCGGATGGGTCTGGGGTTCAGCCAATGTTTCTGACGGAATGGTATATGTCCCTGGTATTGATGGTTATGTCATGGGTCTGGATGCAAAAACCGGGGCCATCGTATGGAGGCATCGTTTTCATAAATCTGTATGCAGTGAACCTGCTGTGGAAGGAAACATTGTGATCTTTGGATCCTGGGATAACTACCTGATTGCCTTTGATAAAAAAACCGGGGAAGTTTTATGGCAGTTCCAGCCCGGAGGGACAGATTCCGGTGTAGCTATTTTTAAAGATGGCAGAATCTACTTAAAAAACCGTTGTGTAGACGCAAAAACTGGGAAGCTGATATGGGAGTTCCGGGATGGTACAAATGTATTTAACACCACTCCGGCCTACCATGATGGCAGGGTCTATCTTTCCTGCTGGCACGGACTTGGACTGGGAGGCACCTGCGTAGAGGCAGTGGTGTATTGCGTGGATGCAAAAACAGGAGAGAAAATCTGGACCCACCTGGGAGTGGGACTCAGCAGTCCGGTTATTGGTGCAGAAGGTAATGTGTATTTTCCAAATGTGGCAGACCCCTATTTTTACTGCGTTGATCCTGAGGGTAACGGTGATGGAACTACTTCGTGCAAGTGGATCTATAAAATGGGAAACAGGGTGGAAGAATCAACCACCGCCTTATACAAAGGCAAGGCCTACATCATGTCTGCTGACGGATATGTACACGCCATTAAATAATATGATAAAGCAAAGAGAAATGAGAAAAAACATTTGTTTGATTCTGCTGACAGTTGCATTTATAAGTAGCACAAATCTTTCGGCACAGGAGTACAAAAGTGGCGATGCAGATATTGACCGGGTACGACTGGAAGTTAAAGCTGAAAAATCAAACGAAGCAAATTACAGGGAGCGTACAAAAATACTCTACATGTGGATGGGAGCCCTGCAACAACAGGGAGCCAATACCTTTCCCTTTTTTGACCTGGATCTTCAGTACCGCAGATTGGAAACCAGAATTTTTAATCCCTTACGCTTTACCCAGGCTCTGACGCTGCACGATGAACGGCAATCACTGGCTGATGATAAAACAAGCAGAGCCTACCTGGAGGCTGTGGCCCAGATCTGCCAGACCATCGATGAAAGTTTTGAACTGATGGAGGAGATTCAAAAGGAGCTCATAGAGGAAGGTCCCATGTACACTGCTTTTGAAGGGGAAACAGAAGTGACAGGTGGCGACTTATCCGCCGAATGGCCCATGTTTCAGGCCAATATTCATAACACCGGGGCAACAGATGCACCCGGGCCAAGTTATGGTCGGGAAAAATGGAGATTCCCTGTAGGCCTTGGATGGTACGCGCGACCTGTAATAGAGGGTGATAAAGTATATGTTACTTCTCCGGGTATGCGCACAAGCTCATTTTGTCTGGATTTAAAAACAGGAAATGAGATATGGAAATCTACGCAGAATGCACCCATTTTTTACTTATACAAATATCCTGGGATGGCATCAACGCCTTTGTTAATCAATGACCATGTGGTATTGCGAGAGATAAATTCCCATGGAGGAAATGACGGTCAGGCGCGTAATCTAGCGTATCTGAATAAAGAAAGCGGAGAGCTTGAAGAACGCCGCTATGCCGGTCATATCGATTATCGCACACGCTATGCTCCCGTAACGGGTAATGAAGATTATGTGGTTTACCCCTTTGGCGTGCATGATATCTATAATACACCGGCCATCTGTCAAAATCTGAACAGGCTGATATGTGCCGATTCCCGGAATGAAAGGAAACTCTGGGATTTTAATGTGGGTGATATCGATGCCCTGGCAGAGCCGGTAATTTCTGGCGACAGGGTGTATCAGGGCACCATGGAGGCCTATGTTTATGCACTGAATCTTGCCGACGGAAGCATTGCCTGGAAATATAAAGCCAATGGTTCGGTAAATAGTGCTGTGAAAGTAGGAGCTGGAAAGGTATTTTTTGGGGCCAATGGAGGCAGTATATATTGCATGAATGAAGATGACGGTAAACTTGAATGGGAATTTAAGGTAGAAGATCCCCAGGAAGGTGCTAGAAAACATTTCACTACGCCGGTCCTGTTTGATGGGCAGGTTTATGTAGGCGGAGCAGATAAATACCTCTATTGCCTGGATGCAGGTACCGGAGAAGAAAAATGGAAGCTGGAAGCTGATGACTGGATTCGTTCAAGCCCGCTGGTGGATGATCAAAACATCCACTTTGCCACCATCAGCGGCCGGCTTATACAGGGTAAACCACAAAGGACAGCTTCAGTGGGATGGAAAAATCAGCGACCATGCCATTTATGCTGATTTAGCAGGCAGCGATGATGAAATATTAATTACAGACAGTAACCTGATGCTGTATTGTTTAAGTCCAAAGGGGAAAAAACGATGGGAAAAAAGCATTTTAAGCGCATTTAAAAATGAGCAGGGCGAAAGGATATTTACCGACCAGCTCTCAGGCGGCACCTTTTACCAGAGTAAGCCTACTGCTGCGGATGGCAGGCTCTTTTTTGGTACACCAAGTGGATTTTTGTATTCAGTTGATGCTGAAACCGGAGAAGAAAACTGGAAGTTTGAAATGGGTGGAGCCATCTCCGTGGGTCCGGCCATAGCCGATGGAAAGGTTTATGCAGGTCAGCAGGGTGGCGAGCGCTTTTTCTATTGCCTTGATGCTGAAACAGGTGAGCTGGTCTGGAAACAAACCATTCCGGGAGGTTGGGTTTGGGGCTCTGCTGCAGTAGACGATGGTCTGGTATATATTCCAACGGTAAGTGGACATGCGGTTTGTTTAGATGGTGAAACGGGTCATATGGTCTGGATGTACCCTACAGCCCTGTCGATACCCGCTGAACCTGCCATTGATGGTGATTTAGTTTATTTTGGTTCCTGGAGTCACTCCTTATATGCTTTTAATAAAAAAACAGGCGAAATTGTCTGGAAAGAAAATGGGGTTGGTCTCGATTCCGGAACGCTTATCGCCAAGGATGGGAAAATTTACCTGCCTGATAATAGGGATATGTTCACATATTATGATGCCCTTACGGGTGAGCTCTTAATGGACGGAAACAAAAATGAAGAAGAAAAAGGAATTCGTTCAAACTTTAATGCAAGTCCGGCTTTTGCAAACGGCCTTGCTTTTTTCTCAGCACGCGTGGGCAGGGGTTTTGGAGGTATCCCACTGTCATCCAGGGTGTATTGTGTGGATCCAATTACGGCTAAGATCCATTGGACTTTCCCCGATGGAGGGGGGGTATCGGCTCCTGCTTTAGCCAGCGGCCGGGTCTATATTGCTTCCGGGAATACGCCCTTTTTCTATTGTCTGGACCAGCGTACGGGGGATCCACAATGGATTGTAAAACTCGGACACCGCGTGGAAGAATCCACCCTGTGCATCTACCGGAAAATGGTCTATGTGCTGTCGGCCGATGGCTATGTGCATGCTATAGAATAGGGATTGTCAGGGATCCGGCCCCATGGTTTAGAGCAGAGGAAGTAATGGATAAAATTGCCTATAAAGACATGGGGCGTGTTTTTGAAAAAATCCAGGGCAACGAGAAACTTTGGAGTGGTTCATGGTACATTCTTAAAAATACTGAGACCGGGGAAAGGAAGTTTGAGAACAAGCAGGATTTCTTCAGCTTGAATTAATTGATCTCTTGCACCCTTATTCTTTCTGATCCGAGGTCGCGAATCTGATCAAGTGTATTTTGCAGATCCTGATATACTTCCGGATGATCATTTATCATGTCTTTCGTCTCTGCAAGATCAGCTTCCAGATTGTAAAGTTGAGGCTTACCACTGTCCAGGTTTTTCCTTTGCCCCTCTGATAAGGGAGCAGCAGGCACGCCTTCAATATATTTCCAGGGCCCCTTTCGGATGGCCTTTACTCCTTTGGCATCGTTAAAAACCATATGCGGTCGCAATGAAGAGGCCTGCCTTTTGCCAATTAGTTCGTCGTAAAAGCTGAAGCTATCTGCTGCTGCATCTTCAGCAGGGAGAATTTCTCCGCTTACCAGTTCCTGTATCGTGGCATAAATATCAACCAGATTGATCATTCTGTTGCTAACCGTGCCTTCCTTTATAAAACCGGGCCAGCGGGCAATGAAAGGTACTCTTACGCCACCCTCCCAAATGGTGTGTTTGTCTCCCCGCAAATCTCCATTGTTCTTGAATCCCTTTTCCCGCGCCAGCTGCTCTTCCGGACAAAAATCCCCACCATTATCGCTGGTGAAAATTACAATGGTATTTTCCAGAACTCCCGAGTATGCCAGCGCATCCATAATCTCCCCCACACTGTGATCCAGATCGTGAACAAAATCCCCGTAGGCTCCAACGCTACTGCTACCGCGTAATTTATCGCTGGGTGAAATCGGGTGGTGAACAGCCACCATGGCAAAATACAAAAAGAAGGGTTTATCAGGATCCTCCCTTACTGTTTTAAAGATCCAGTTTCGGGCAACATCTGATAAATCCTGGGTAACCTCGGTTGTGACCCTCTGGGGCGCATCATAGCCATGATAGGCCTGCCCCTTATAAAAACTTTTCCCATAGGGATTCTTCCCCTGTGAGCGTAAACCCCAGATGCCTTCGTTTTCAATATATACCTTGGGCAGCCAGTCAATCTGGTTGGGTACAGCGAAATGATAATCAAATCCCAGGGAGCGCGGTCCGGGTACCAGGGGCTGAGCGGAAAGGTCATCCACATTGTCCATATTTGTATACCCCAGGTGCCATTTACCCACATGGGCAGTGGCATAGCCTTGCTTTTGCAGGTACTCCGGTAGCGTAAATAACTCATCTTCTATCAACAGGGGCCCCTCCGGTGGTTGTAGTACCCCGTACTGCAGCCTTCCCCTCCAGGCATAACGTCCGGTAAGAAAAGCATAGCGTGTTGGTGAACAAAGAGAAGAGGGAGTACTGGCGTCAGTAAATCGCATACCCTCCTTTGCCAGGAGATTAATATGAGGTGTACGCAGGAGCGAATCAGGGGTGCCATAGCAATTGGCAGTTCCGTATCCCATGTCATCGGCCAGAATCACCACAATGTTAGGTTTGCTTTGTGCCAATAGGACTCCCCCCATGACCAATAAGATCAGGATTGTAAGAAAGGTTTTTCTATGTTTTTGCATTGCTGGGATATTAAAGCCTGTTCGATTTAATAAATCGATCCAGGCCATATACCTTGCTGCCGGAAAATTGAAAGAGCACGAAGAGTGCAAGTATTTCGATCAGGTTCTTATTTACGATAAGGTAATTCCCTTCTGCCATTGCTGTCCCGGCCAGACCGATAAAAGGCGGACTGGCAAAGTAATACAGCCCCAAAAGCAATATCCCTCCAAGGCTTGCCCAGCGGCTGAACAGACCAAGGATCAAACTTAAGCCGATGAGCACCAGGGCCCATTGATTTAAAAAATTGATAAAATCAAGAGCACCGGGATTCGCTGCAATACTTTTAAAGAATGAAGCAAAAGGTCCGGTGGCAGCATTTAGAAAAGAGTAGGCAGACCATTCAGGATTTAACACTTTGATTAATCCTTCAAATAGAAAATGCCAGCCTATGGCTATCCTTAAAACTGTAAGGGCCAGCATTAACCAGCGGGTCATATTTATGGCTTCGTCTTGCTTCATATCAGATAATTTTTTCGTTTTCAGCATCCCACTCCACAACCCGGTTCTCCAGGTAGGCCAGGTTCGACATGTAAAATGTTACACTTTCCTCAAATCCCCTGTCTACACTACAACTGGGTTGTTTACCGTTTCGAATACACCAGAGCCACTCTTTCAGGTGTAAATAACTGCAATCAATCTGCTGACCATTGTTGTAGGTATAGCCAAATCCACTTTCTAGGTAGGCCTTTGTGGTGGCAGAAGTGACTCCGTCAACGCCTCCATCTTTTGGATTATAGGCAAAAATCGGATCCTTCGGACTATCCTGAAATTCCTTGAATTTTTTTGATTTACTATCCGGATAAACGACCAGACCCACACTCGCCTCCAGGGTACCATCCTCCCCCATTAGTGTGGTATGTCTTGTATTGCTATTTCGTAAAGTGCAATCGTAGGTTAAGGATAATCCCTTGTGCGGGTATTGAAAAACTGCATTAAACACATCCGGAATATCACGCGGATCTTTAAAATAAAAATTCCCACCCGTGGCAAGAACTGTTCTTGGTATGCCCAATTCCATCATCTGGTTTACACCATCAAACTCGTGGGTAAACTGGTTTCCGGCAGGACCCGTTCCGTATTCGAACCATTTTTGCCAGTTGAAATATCGGTCCAGATCCAGTTCACACCAGGATTTATCTCCCAGAAATTCCTTCCAGTTCAAATTTGAAGCATTGGCCCGGGGGTCAATTCGACGAATCCATGCACCACCATCGGTATTTCTGTTGGTAAAGGTTTCGATGAGTGAAACCGGACCAAGCACACCATTTGCCACCATTTCCCTGCCCTTAATAAAACTGGCCTGCTGGCGATTTTGATGACCTACCTGCAGTATGATGCCTGTTTCTTTCACAATGTTTCGAAGGGTTTTTGCCTCATCAGCCGTTTGACACATGGGTTTTTCCAGGTACACATGTTTCCCGGCCTTTGCTGCATCCATAGCCATTTTCGCATGCCAGTGATCCGGGGTTAAAACGAGGATGGCATCCAGCCTGTCGTCCTGCAACATGTCACGGTAAGTGGGATATATTTTGGGTGAGGCAGCCTGTTTCGAAGATCCGGAACGTACGGGAGACGCAACAATCTCTGCCGCATCTTCGGCTCGCAGGGAAAAGGTATCGCAAACCCCGGTAATTTCAATGTTTAAATCTTCCTGGTCCAGGAAATTTTTAAAAATTGAATTGGGAGAACCGTTTACACTGTTCTTTTCTGACCATTCTTCGGAAACATAACCAAGGGCCTTAAGGATCTGTGTCCCCCGGCCCCCCATACCCACCATGCCTAGGCGAATTTTGTCCCCTTTGACAGAATAGTTTGCAGCCGGGATTATATTTGAATTATCCTGAGTAATGCCAAATTCGCCCCAATTTACCTCAGGTCTTTTAACATCACTATTATAATTCACATAAAATCGATTGGCAAAATACCCAAGGATTGGTAAGCCGATTAGGCCCTTCAGGGTATCCCGTCTGGAAGTATTATACTTTTTATCCTTCTCCATATCTTAAGCATTTATCTTCTTTTCACTTTCAAAGCGCATACTCCTTAGAAAAATTCCCTGCAAAACCAGCCGGATTATTTTGCCATCAATTGCTTAATCATTTCATCTTTACCGGTAGATGGAGTATTACTGCACAAAGTCCTTATAATACTGCCTCAATAAAGCGATCTGATCTTTATAGAGGGGATCATTTATTCCATTCTCCACCTCAAGGGGATCCTGGCTCATATCGAAAAACATATCCCCAAAATCACGGTAATCCAGGTCTTCCCGGGCCGGAGTGGGATCAAGCATGATGCCCAGCTTATAATCCTTTGTGATCACTGCCGCCTGCGACCAGCTTTCTGAGACAATGTAATCCCGGCCCAGTGTTCCATCCATTCAGCATAACATCCACCAGAGATTCGCCCTGAGCAGGGTATTTTAATTCGGGAACATCCAGGTCCAGCAAGTCAATCAGGGTAGGCAGCACATCCACCAGGGAGACAAGCTCGCCAATCCGTTTCCCATTTTCTGTTTTACCGGGATACTTGATGATTAAAGGGACACTCAGGATGTCTTCATAGACATTTTGTCCGAAAGCACATTTTTCAACCATCCCGTGATTACCCACAAAATCGCCATGGTCTGCAGTATAAATCACAATGGTTTCCTGATCCAAACCTGACTCCTCCAGAGCTTTAAGAATCTCTCCCACATGGTGATCAATTTCTGTAACCAGCGCATAATAGCCTCCTATGTAGTTCCTCCAGAGCTGTTCATCCTCAAAGGCCTTGTCCATATTCCAGACCTTGTTCCCTCCCTTCCGCTGGGCCTGTAACTGGGGGGGCAGGTTTCCGGCGGGTTCATAAAAGCTGGCCGGTTTTTTAATGGCACTTCCATTTCGTGTGCCATCTCCCCATGTGCTGACATCATACATGGCCATGTACCCGGGCAAAGGATTATAGGGCTGGTGCGGCCGGTAGAAGTTCGCCCAGCAAAAAAACGAGCT
The DNA here is from genome assembly GCA_963713725.1 of uncultured Bacteroidota bacterium. Classification (GTDB taxonomy): domain Bacteria; phylum Bacteroidota; class Bacteroidia; order Bacteroidales. The sequence continues at coordinate 54,470 of CAVQMZ010000005.1, read as the reverse complement.
GTCGCTGTCCGCATGGGCCTGGATCATTTTGATGGTTTCCATGGCCGTATAAGCCTCCATGGTATAGCCTTCAGGAAGCATTGAGATTCTTGTACCCAGGTCGGCCGTTGGAATTTCAGATTCAAACTCTGATGAGCCCCTTGGTCCTTTTCCGAATTCCGCTGCCCAGTCTTCCGCAAACTCCCTTGCATAACCCTTTCGTTCGATCCAGCTTATGTAATTGTCATCATCATCCGGGTTATAGGCATGTCCTTTTTTCACATCCCATCCCTCATCTATAGCATCCCGTAGGTGTCTCTTCCCAAAAGCATAGGTTTTGTACCCGTTTTGCCTGAATATACTGGCCATGGACACTGCATCATCCATCACCGAAGTATGGCCCCCATTATTCACAAATCCCATGGTGCGCACGCTTAGACCAGTCATCAAAGATGAACGCGATGGAACGCAAATGCCCTGTGAACAATATGCCCGGTCAAAGACCACAGCTTCGTTTGCCAGCCGATCCAGGTTAGGTGTAAGGACATCGGGATGCCCCTCAAATCCCATGACTTTTTTATTGTGCTGATCGGAGAACAGGATGATTACATTGGGCTTTTGGTCCGATGAAGCCAGATCCCCTTTGCTTGTACATGAGCTTCCGGCCCATATAAGCAAACAACAGTATACGATAGTCAATCTTAGTAAAGGTAGCTGTGAACACATAACAATTTCTTATGAAATCCTATTTTGTCTTTATCACACTGCGAAAGATCCTGCTCTCATTTTCATCCGAAAGCATAAAATAATACACCCCATTTTCTAGGGTGGATATATCAACATGATTCTGTCCGCTCTCAACCCTGACCTGATTTTGAAGTATCCTGCCAGAAAGATCTGTAATATCAAGTAATAAAAATCCTTCCGAAGAATTATGAATGTACACAGATTCCCCTGCCGGATTTGGGTACAGTTCAACAGAATGATTTAAAAACAGGCTGCTTAAGGTTTTTGTAACACAAGCCTCATCTTGCTTCAACACAAAGTTTGTGCTGACCTTACATAAATCCGGTCTGGTATAGCTTATTTCATAGGTCCCAAACATTTCGGCTGTCAGGGCCCCGGAAATAAGTACAGTACGGGAGTCTGCATCATATCCATTGGGTCCGGTAATCCTCCAAACAAAATCAGATTCCACCGGCGAGAAAGAGAGTATCAATGAACTTCCCGGACAGGCAAGAAGTGTGTCCGCTGAGCTGGCAGACTGGTCGCCGTCCAGCATGGGATAGACATCAAGAGGAATCAGGTCGTTAAGAAGCGTAAGGGTACCCAGTTCCGTGGGACAGCTTTCATCGTCATACCTGATCCAGGTGGTATATTCTCCGGGAGGCAGATCAGTTATGGTATACTTCCAGATGCCCCTGCTTGATGTATAATCATAGTTTTCTCCGCTATCCACGCTAATTTGGACTTCACCCGCATAAGGCAGATCATTGAGCAAAACATTAATGCCTCCACTTAGGTCGCATGTGGCATTAATTCCGCTTTGCCTCGCCGATGGTTCGGTATCAAAAATGGTGTAAGGTCCAAGATCGGTGGGGAAACTGTTGTCTTCATTTCTGACCCAAACATTATAAATCCCTGGAGAAAGATCCTTTACTATCATTTCACCGGATCCAGCCGGAGTTGTGTAGGGATAGCTTAATCCTCCGTCGATACTAAATTCGAAAAGCATTCCGCCAGAAGTATTTGGATAGTTTAATTCCAATATTCCATTGTCAGCCCCGCACCTTGCCGCAATAGTTGAGGCGGCGAAATCATCAATACCATCGGGCGGGGTACCAAGGCTGGTCCGATTGTCTGAAAGCCCTCTGACAATCTCTGTACTCAATTTTGCACAGCGAAGGTACCAGTCACTGGGCAGCTCATATCCATCGGCATCCAGAGCCAGCCAGTATCCCTGATCCGGCGTTTGTGCATCGTTCTCTGCAAGTTTAAACATGGCGGTTGATTCATCGACCTCGTCAAACATGGCAATATAAATGCTTTTTGCATTGCCACTGATCACACGGTTGGCCTGGGTCCAGAAGAAATTACCTCCCCTTCTTGGCCTTTTGTTCTTCACATCATCTTTCAAATTGTACCAGGAAAATCCGGGCCAGATCACCGGGAGGAAATCCACATTATGCTGGTCGCACCAGTCCTGTCCGGGGAGCACATGCCTGTTCATAAAGTTTTGCTGTCCGGCATCATCACTAAACCTCCCAACAGACCAGGGGCTAATTACATCAGCCTGAGAGAGTTCATCCAACCAGGCAGGTCTTTCATGGAAATCGTGGTCCACACCCAGCATGACCGAGGCACGGTATTTTTCCGGCGTGGATTCGCTTTTAAAAAAATCAAGCAGAGCCTGGAGGTCACTTTCAGGGAATTCATCCCTGACCGTAAAACCCCATATGGCAACAAGTGGTCTGCCCCTGTGATGAAGGTAATTGGGACTTTCTGTTATTCCCAGATCATCCACCATGTGTTTCCAGTCATTGATTATAAAGCCTGGATTGCCGGGAGTAAATCCTGAAATATCCCACATATTTGCAAATGTCCTGCCATACTTTTCACATCCGTCCATGATGTTTGCTGTTACCGTATCTCTCGCCCGCCTGAGTTTTTCATCCTTTGTATTTGATATAAATCGCTGAAGAAAGACACCATCCAGGCCATAGTCCCGCAGCCATTTCATATGTCTCATAACGGTCTTTTTTGTGTGCGCTGAATATACCTTTACAGTGCGTCCGTCGGCATAGGTAAAACCCTCTGAAGGATATAATTCATCCGCTTCATACTCCCTGAAATCAGGGAACATATCCACGGTGAGCTCTTCCGGACTGGCCATGCTTCCTCCCCAGTGCCTCCAACGGGCATAAACTGACCCGTCATCCGGATGCAGGAACCAGCCCTGATATCCAAACATTACCTTACCATCCAGGGTGTTAAAATCCAGAGTTTTAATATCCAGCGGATCGCCGCTTTCAGTCGGATTTTCAGTTTCGATTATTCTGATATTATCAATTTTTGCCGTGATGGAAGCAGACAGGTCCTGGTATACTCTGAAGAAAGAAATCGCATTCAGATCAGGATTGCCCGCTTTGAGTGCTGATGATAAGGGTAAAAGCAGTTCGTTCCAGCCATCCGTGACAGACACAGATGCCAGATCCCAGGAATAAGCGTCGCTACCCGGACCACCGGAAGAACTAATTTCAATGCCCCCGTTTCCCGTGAAGTTTCCCTGATCTGATACAAACAACCACAGGCTCAGATAGCCTGTCTCATCCACCCCGGTATAGGTTTGTGAAAATCTTTTACTAAACCAGTCAGGCCCGCTCCCGGTGAATTGCAAAGCAGCTGCACCCTCAATCCTGTCAACAGGATCCAGTGAAAGCGGATTGGATCCCGTCCACAAATTTGTCCTGTCGCAGCGCTGCAGCACCACCTGGGCCTTTATGCCTGACATAAGGACAAACAACAGGCAGAAACTGATAAGAAATATTTTTCGCATAAGTGTTTTACAATCAATATTATATTTTAAAGAGCTTGTTCCCGGGGGAACAAGCTCTTTAAAAACATTGGGCTATATGAAAACGATACTATTTAATGGTGATAAGTTGCTTGTAAACCTTATTTCCCTTATCGCTGACAGAAACCACATAAACGCCAGTATTGATATCGCTCACATTTACAGTCGGAGAATCGTAAACCTCTCTCAATAACTGACCTGTGAGGCCATAGATTTTTACAGATGCCACATCCACTCCGCTGATTTGAAGCAGATCACTTGCAGGATTGGGATAAATGACCAGTCCTGAAGCCTTATTCTTCTCAATCGAAGTTGCAATGGATGTAGTAAATGCAAACAGAAATGGCTCGGGCATCTGGACTCCAAAGATATCCGTTGCGACTGTGCTAACGGTACCGAAGTACATGTTACTTGGAGCCATTTCAGAGGTGGAGACATATACGGCACTGTTATCCTCATTCCAGACGAAGGTAAGGTTCATGAGTTCCGGATTAAAGGAAATCGCCTTTTCAACGCTGTCGGGTATCATCGATTTAGAAAACTCGAAGGAGATGGGCGAATCAATCGGAACCTCAGTGTCAAGATTCTCCGGGAATGTAGCGATAACTGAGGGTGGCTCAGGCAGGGTTTTAAAAGTAAAGGTATCCTGAACAACCTTAAAGAGCCCGTTGTCTCCCTTGACATCAGTTCCGATAACCACCGAATACCAGGTCTCGTATTCCAGGTCATCAAATGAAACAGTAAGAACATCACCTTCGTCACCGTCACTCCAGGTATCTGCCCTGTTAGGAACATCGGGAATAAATTTAACGGCAGCTGAAGTTGTTGCCTGGTCCATAGCGGCATCAAATTCGATCACGTAATCATCTGCAATATTCTGGGTCAGAGAATCGGCATTTGGCGGAGTGGTTGAAATTACATCCGGTGGTTTCGGCAAGGCTTCTACCACATTAAATGCCAGGCTTAAAAGACGGCCCCCGGGGTTGTTATTACCGGTGGTGTCGCTTGTTGTAACGGTGAGAGAATCCGATTTGTACCTCATGGAATAGGTTCCTGTTACATCAAAAGCACCATCTTCTGCACCGATATTTTCCATATACCATACTTCATCGGTGTCGTAATCCATGATACGGAAGTTGGCCAGACCTTCCATGTAATTGATGTCCCTGTAGCCAATCTGGGTGAACTCAATGCCCACATCACCTTCCAGGATAAAATAGACGCTTTCAGCTCCCATCTGGTCAATCCGCCTTTGATTGGTACCCTGGCAGCCAATTCCACCACCACCATTTCCCAATTGCAGTCGGTTACCTGATGTTAAAATGAAGGTAAAGGATTTCCCCCAGACCGATTGTAAGGAGGTGTTTCCAATATTATCGTTGTCCCACTCGTTCACAGCCTGGATGTTATCCGGATTTGTGGAGATGGTAGAAGCATCCAGCGCAACCTGTCCGGCCACACCTACTTTGAATTGAAGGGTTATTTTCGGATCAACTTCTCCGGGTATTCTTCCGCCAATTCCATCCGGATTTCCATAATCTAATCCACTCGGGTTAACAAAGGTAAATGCAACCTCCTGTCCGTGTAGATTGGCAAAGAATGAGCTTGCAGCCAGAAAGACGAAAGCAGCAAGAACATGACCAATTATTTGCTTTTTCATAATATATATTTTTTAAGTTTTTCTTATTTGATTACGATCATTTTTCTGGCCATATTATCATCCTGATCGGATATAACAACCACATAACTTCCTGGCTTAACGTCACTTACGCTAACAAGAGCTGTGTTTGCCACTTCCTTCACCAATTGGCCGGTAAGGCTGTAAATCTTAACTGAGCTTACATCCATGCCTCTTACCTCAAGCAGATCTGAAGCAGGATTCGGGTACAGCACAACATCTGAAATTTTAAATCCCTCAGTTGATACAGGCCAGGTATTGAAGCTGAATGTGTAGGCTTCGGCTAATTGCTGGCCATAAACATCGGTTGCCACCGTACTGATTGTTCCTGTGTAGATGGTATTAATCATTTCATCTGAAATGACATATACCAGGCTATTATCCTCGCTCCATGCAAAACCGAGGCCTGCAAGTTCAGGTTCAAATGAAATAGCCATTTCCACACTGTCGGGTATCATTGATCGTGAAAACTCGATAGCCAATGGTGTATTCAGGGGAAGTTGCTTACCCAGTCTTACAGGATAGGTATAAACAACAGTGGGAAGATCCGGAAGGGTTTGGAAGGTAAATGTACTATCGGCCAGAGCATTCAGGCCATTGGCACCTTTCACTCCCTGGCCAACGGTTACTGTATATACAGTATATAAATCCAGATCATCGAAAGAGATTGTAATTTCATCGCCCGCTTCATTCCAGGAATCAGCCCTGTTTGCAACAGCCGGTGAAATGGTGATGGCAGCAGAACTTGCAGCCTGGTCCATCGGTGCATCAAACAGAATCATGTAATCATCAGTAATACCAACCAGGGTGTCTGCATTGGCAGGGGTGGTTGACAGCACAGCCGGGGTTTTTGGAAGGGCTTCCAATACATTAAATACAAGCCCGTAAATTTTTCCACCCGCATCACCTACAACAGTATCACTGGTAGTTACCGTCAACATATCCGATTTATATCTCATGTACATTTCCTGCTCCGGGACATCATAAAATCCGATGCCACCTGACCAGTTCTCCACATAATACACCTCATCGCTGTCATAATCCATCCACCTGAAATTGGCAAGATCAGCATCAGCCTCATTGATGTCTCTGAACTTAAATTGCAGCAGATCCAAACCCACATCACCATCCAGGGTGAAGTGCATTACTTCCTTACCTCCATCATCAATACGCCACTGGTTCCTGCCCTGGATACCCAGTCCACCACCATAGTCACACTGGATTCGTCTTTCGCTGGAGATCTCAAGGCTAAATGTAGCGTTATAGAGCGCTGCATTGTCGGTCATCCCCACCTTATCACTGTCCCAGGTATCAACAAAAGCAATGTTGTCCACATTTTCGCTACCTGTTGAAGCGTCCATCGAAATGATTCCTGCGGCATCAATGGCAAAGTCTAAAGTCACGGGATGAATTCCGTCCGGATTTCCATACCTGACGGTTTGGGATTCATTTACAAAGTTGATTGCAATCTGCCCGGCAGGAAGTGGCATTGCTTCCGCCTCAACAACATTGAAACCGAGTCCCCATATCCTTCCACCCTCATTGCCTGTACTTGTTGATATTGTGTCACTGTTCGTGAGAGTAAGGGAATCCGTCTCGTACCTCATATTAAATGCACCGGCAGGTAATGCAATCATTGTATCGCTCGTTAAAGTGGGTGAATCTAAATATAAAGTTGTATCAGAATCATGATCAATCAGTTTGAAGTTGCCATTACCTCCGTCATCGTTAAAGTTATTGTATGAAAATGAGGTAAATTCCAAACCTACATCGCCATATAAGGCAAAGTACATTTCTTCATTGCCTCCATCATCGAGACGCCATTGGTTTTTGCCACGGACTCCCAGTCCGCCTCCAAGATCACATTGCAACCTTGATGCACTGCTTGTAACCACAAGCGCAAAAGATTTGCCATAGAGAGCTGCATTATCAGTCATTCCCACGGAATCACTGTCCCAGGCTTGAACAACCCTCTGAACATCCTCGTTCACGTTTTTTGAGCTGGCATCAAGGGAAATCTTACCCGCATCGTTTATTCTAAATTTTAATGTCACGGGCTGAATTCCACCTGTGGATCCATCGCCAACTCTTACAGAGTCATTTACAAAGGTAACATTGACCTGTCCCTGTAGGTTGACAAAACAAGTACCTACTACAAACAACATGAAGGTAGCAAGTACTTTTCCTAGTAGTCGTTTTTTCATAATAGTTTAATTTATTGGTTAAAAGATAATTGATTTATGTTTAATAAGTTACAACAAAATTTCGTTCCGGGCTAGAAAACACTTATCGTATACTCTTCAAAGGTTACATCTGTATCCACAAAGACCAGTGAATCATTTACCTGGTAGGTATCCGTGCCATCCATAAATGTATATTCGAGATATATAGTCCTGTGCTTGTTTCCGTTGTAGGCTTCCGCCTGGCTTTCATCTTTGCTAAAGTACACCCCTGTTCCGCTCACATTTACCGTTGTAGTGTCAAGCTGGGATACCGCAAGGGTTTGATTGTCAAGATTAAAACTTAAGAGCATGCTGTAGCTATCATCGGGTGCCAGACCGGCTGCGTAAGCCATAATATTTTCAGTCAGTGACTTTGTGGAAAGCAGCGCCAGGGGGTTGTCCGTCAGAAACCTTGTGGAATAGGAGAAGACTTCATCCGTCGCAACATTTCTTCTCTGCCCCCTGTAAAGATACATTCCATGTGTTTCGTTGATGTACCTGATACCGAAGAGGCAATAGTCTTTTGGGAGGATATTCCAGTCCGCAGGTTTTCTGGGATCCGGGTTTTCCACCCCGGAGCTCGGGGTACCACTTAGTATGGTATCTGAGCCTGCATCAAGGAGGCGCAGTGGTATAACATAGTGAAACTCTGCACACAGCGGATCCTGAAAAAATGCATCATTCAATTGCACCCTGGTTTTGCCGCTCATCTGACCAGCAGGTATGGTAATATTATCATTGGCTTGTTGGATAAATGAAGCATCATAATAAGATTCAGGTAGTAGTTCGAGTGTATCTCCGGTGGCATCATTTATAATGTTTTCAGCAAGTTCCGGTGCATAAGCTATGGCAACTACCCTTTCCTTAGTATTTTCATAAACACCCCCCATGGTTATTCCGATGCTAAAGGCGCGCTCACGATCAATGCTGTTATCTCCTACCACTTCATCTCCCAGGATAAGTGTGCGTACCGGCATTTGAAAAGGAAAGTAGATACTCTGGTACAGGTAATCATCAAATTGGATATCCCTGTTGGTACAAGCGAACAGGAGTATCAATGTAAGTAGTGCGATAATTATCTTTTTCATTTCAGTTTCGTTATATGTTATGCAAAAATCCCCGGCCTTGTCACCTTTTACCAGCCCTCATTTTGTATAAGTTCATATTTTAATGTTTCTCCATAGGGAATGGGGCCATAAATCTGATAGTCCTGGTAGTTTCGGTTCTCAACAGGAATATAGGTATAAGTTGTCCCATCTGCTGATACCCTGACCCCGGATACATTTTCTGATATGAGCTCCGTCCTTCCCCATCTTCTCAGGTCCCAAAAACGCTGGTTTTCGAAGCACATCTCTAATCTTCGCTCGTTTTTTATCATCTCTGCCAATCCAGCCTGGTCCTGAATATCAACATAGAACCCGGTACTTATTCCGGCCCGGTCACGTATGGCTTTAACAACAGCCCGGGCTGTATATCCTCCAATTTCACCATCCGGACCCAAAGTCTCGTTGGCCGCTTCGGCAAACATCAGAAGGGCATCGGTATAACGTGCATACACGTAATAATGAGTGGCCCGTGAATTAACATTAGGATTCGGATTGACATTCAGGTTCATGAATTTTTTTACATAGTAGCCTGTTAATGTGGTGTTCGGATCTGAACTGCCCAGGGCATCCTGATTCCCCGCAGCAGTGTTGAGAGTCAGCGTATCCCCATCTCTGATAACCGTCGACCCGTTATAAAATATATACATGGAAAGCCTTGGATCACGGTTGGAATATGGATCTGAAGAATTGAGCTTATCATCCCTGATCGGTATCCCGTCAGACAGAGGAAAGGCATTCACAAGTTCCTGTGTGGGATTTGTCCTTCCAGTACCATACCATGAGGGTGGGTAATTATTCACTTCCCAGGAGTTAATATTCCTCCGGTATGAATACCAGAAAACCTCCGGATGTGAATTGCCGTCGTTAGTCACATTATCATTATTATAAAATCGGACATTCTCCTGATTGGCTTTGTTTACTTCGGATAGACCTCCGTTCAAATCCATAATTTCCACAGCAGCTTCAGCAGCCTGCTGGTAGCTATAGCTTCCGTCAGAATAGGAAGGACTTGCGGCATAAAGGAGAGTCTTCGTTTTGATCATTCTTACAGCCAGTCCGTTAATCCTGTTGTTGTATTCCTCCCCCATTGCAATGTTATAATAGGCATTCTCAGTTGCCTCGTACCTTACTGGCAACAAGGATATTGCACTATCGCAATCGGCAAGGATGAATGTAACCAGCTCGTTAAATGTGGATCGCGGAACCTCGTAGTCATCCGGATCAGCCGGATCAAGCACATGGTCAACGATGGGCACACCAAGCATTTCACCGTTTGCACCTCTCCCGGCATGCGCCTGTAAAAGACTGAAATAATACCAGGCCCGAAGCCCGAAAGCTTCCCCTTTTAAGCGCTCCACATACCATTCGTTCACGTTATCATGCTTCCACCACCATTCAACTTCTGACATTTCTTCCAGAAAGGTATTGATATACATGATATTCTCATAGGCATCATTCCAAACTCCAAAAGGATTTGAATCTGACGTCCATCCCCCTTCATTTGCACTTTTTACCGATGCATCCCGGTTATTGGTGACTGCATCGTCAGAACCATAGGCCAAAGTAAAGTTTGAATGATTGGTCGGAAGCCCCATGTAAGCAGTCAGTAAAACGCCTTCAGCCATGGTTACCACACTTTTGACATCCTCCAGGTCATATACGTTTGCAACCTCCGGCTCCAGGACTTCACAACTACCGAGTAAGAAAACCATGGTTGCAAGCCCGGTTATGATATGATATCTTTTTCTTTTCATCTTTATCTTATTTAGCAAAAAGACTGTTCCTTAAAATGAGGTTACAATGCCAACCACCATACTCTTTATTCTCGGTGCCCCATAGGGATTTACCTCTGTATATGCTTTATTTTTTCCTGTTACAACAAGGTTCTCGCCCCTTAAATATACCTGGGCTTCTTTCAGGAAGCTCAGTCCCTTCGTCCCTTTGAATCGATAACTTAGCTGAATAGTGGGGATGGAAAATGAATTATTTTCATACACCCAGTAAGAGGAATTCCGGTCGTTGTTCCCTCCACGGCTTGTAGTCAGGCGCGGATGCAGGGCGTTCAAATCCATATTGCCGGGTCCATAGGCATCCAGGGCGTATTCCGAATATTTTGCATCGCCCATCACCTGAAAGTAGTCTCTGCTGGCATTCCGTGTATTTGTATCTCCCAGCCTGCCAATCCCCAGGATATAGAGTCCGAAACCGCGATAATGAATATCCAGGTAGGCACTGTACTGTGTGCGCATTCCATGACCTACGATGCGCTGGTCCAGCTGGTCAATGGTGCCGTCATTGTTTTGATCCAGGTACTTGATATCACCCGCCTGAATCGCACCAAAAGTGGGTTCCGGAAGACCATCCACCAGTGAACCATCCGGATTAAAATCACTTTCGCTGTAGAGGCCGTCAGCCACCAGCGCCCACATTGCATCGGTGGCTGTTCCTTCCCGAAGCAGATCCTCATCCTCTCCCACATAGATGGGTTCATCGATCTTTGTAATGGTCGGGTTGATATTTAAGAGATTACCGCCGATGGTGACAGAAAAATCTTCAGAAATACTGTAGGTATAATCCAAACCGAACTCAATCCCCTGCACCTGGTCACTATTATAATTGGAAAAGACAAGGTTTTCGAAACCCACAAGTTGCGGGAACTTGTATTGCATCTGGGTCAGGTTACCGATGGATTGACTTTGATAATAACCCAGTTCAAAGTGAAGGGAATTTTGCAGTAAAACCGCTTCAATACCCGCTGCGAGATCCTTTCGCTGCTGAAGGTAGATGTTATTTTGAACTGTTGAGTAAAGTAACTCGTTGTTATTGCGCGTTCCGTTCTGGTAATTAAAACTGCCTCCCCTTATAAAGGTATTGGTATAGCGGTAATAATCTTCATTGCTATTTCCCCACTGATCGTTCTTTGAGATGCCGTAGGAAGCTTTCAATTTTAAAAGATTCAGAAATGTAACATTATCCATAAAACCCTCCTCAGAAATAATCCAGGCGATCCCTGCTGAAGGTGCGGGTTCAAACTTCTCTCCTTCAGGGAGCTTCTTCGAACCAACCCCCATGATTGATCCTTCTATCAGATACCTGCGGTCAAACATGTAGTTCACTGACAAGCCTCCATGCCATACCGCTTGTTTTTGAAAGACGCCTTCACTGGCCAGGGTATTTCCATAGATAAGCCCCAGGGCGGAGATCTCATGCTTGCCAAATCCACGTTCATAGCCCAAAGTTCCGTAATAACTAAAATTACGGTTGTAGGTGGAATTTGCATTATTGGTATTATACTGATCCCTTCTTATATCAGATCCGTGAATGCGCACCGTATCGAGCACACCCAGGGAATCAACGACAGGTTCATAGATAGCATATTCATATAGTTGCTCAGTATAAAGGGTATTATAGAAATTAATACCGGCAAAGGCACTGGCTGTAAGTCCCTCGGTGATAAAACTTAAATCAATATCCAGGTCGCCATTAAACTGGACGAGACTTTGCTGGTAATTAATTCGGCCGTTCTGCACCAGTTCACCGTGGATCTGGTTATTGGCAAAGGTGGAATTCCCACCTAAAATCTTTCCATCATGAAGTACGGCTTCAGAAAGTACCATGTCTCTGGTCTCTGAATCTTCAATCAGATTGGGATCCCAGAGAACAGGATAAGCATTGGGAAGAATCGTAGCGAAAGACTCCCAGTAGTCTGTATTCGTATTTGGGCCCTTATTGGTCGATAAACGCGCCACCGCGTTAATGCCCATTTTCATGTATTTATTGATCTTAAAATCAAGGTTGCCACGAAAATTAAAAGCATTATTGAGGTCCGGAATGTCGGAATTTAACCAGCCGTTGTCGTGTGACCACTCCGTATTAATATAATACTGGGCATTTTGATTGCCTCCTGATACGTCGAAAAACACATTGGTATTGCTCCTTAGATTCCGAATATAGTCATCGTTATAGTACTTACTATCAGGATATAAGGCCGGATTACTTCCATTTCTTGTCATATCGATGGTATCCTGGCTGTATATGGCTGTAAGCCCGTCGTTACCCAGGGCTTCATTATACTTTTCCATATAATCAGCTGCACCCAGGAACTTTGGAAGAGCCCGGGGCTGAATCACGGAATACTGAGCACCTACCCTGATCTTAGTGGAGCCGGCTTCCCCCCTTTTTGTATTCACCAGGATAACACCCTGGTCTCCCAAGGCACCATACATGGCCTTGGAAAGGGCATCTTTTAAAATCACAATGGACTCGATTTCCTGCAGGTTGATGTTCTGATAATAGTAAGCGCTCTGGGGAACACCATCAATGACCACAACTGCATTGCCCGTACCCCAGGTATTATTGGAATCAAATACACCCGGCACCTTACCATTGATGGCAGTTCCAAGATTATGCCTGGAATCCCTTTCAAATTCTGATTCGGCATCGATGTAGGCCACAGATCCGCTTAACCTGTCTTTTCTTATTTCGTTGAAATACAGATTAATTTTATTGTCCTCCGCGATTATGCTGTCTGCAGGGTTTTCTAAACCAGGAACAGCTTCCTGGGTTCCCTGGGCTGAAAGCACCCCTGCCATCGCTGAGACCATGATCAGCCATGAAGACCTTTGCTTGACGATATTAATTATCCTCATAAGACGTTCAGTATAAGGTTTATATAATTACCATCCTGGATTTTGCTCCCAGGTAGAGGTGAAAAAGATCATATCATCCCGGAACGGCATCCAGTAGTGTGCATCCTTAAACACATATTCTCCGCTGAATTGGGCTTTTTCACGTACGATGGATGTTTCATCAATGGGATTATTGAGGTCTTTATTATCTCCGACCAGGTCAAAAACCAGGATCTCAAGTGGTGTGGCATCTTTATAATGCGCAATTTTCCACCTTCGAAGATCATACCAGTAACTTCCTTCATAGGCAAATTCAACTGCACGCTCATTGCGATAAAGCACGCGGAAAGGATCGCTGTTCCCGGCATAGGCATTTTCTTCAGATTCAGGAATGAGATACTGGTAATCCGCCAGCGTACTGGCAACATCAGGCATACCCGCCCTTCTTCTGACTATATCTACAGCTTCCTCAGCGCTCAAATTGCCTCCGGGAGGTACGGTCGTATAGTTACCTGAAAGTTCATAGGCGGCTTCTGCATAGCTCAGGTAAATATCTGCTAAACGCAAATAAGGCGTAGCATATCCATGACCTGTAGAGTTGTCCTTATTAGCCCCGTCGGCCAGGTATTTGCGCACAACAAAACAATTGAAAGTCTGGGACCTTACTCCTCTGGCCTCATTTATCCCGATGCTTCCAACCGAATCACCATGTACGTAGAATACCTTGTAAAAACGCGGATCCCGCCCCTTCCATCTCTTCTCCGGATCCCGGTCATATTCTGGCCTGTAACGGGTTCCGTCGGCCATCTCAAATTTATCTGCATACTGACAGGTCCCTTGCGCGGCATGTTGCCTTGTAAGCTGAAAGTCTCCATAACTTCTGCCCGCAGTTTGAGAAATTGTCATCGCACCAAAGGCACCATTGGGTTTTTTCCATAATACTTCCATGGTTCCCGACTGAATCTCTCCATCCTGGAAGGTGAATATCCTCTGATAATCCTCCATGTCTGTCAGGCCGTCGGCATTTACCTGTGGCATACCAGGGGGCTGCTGGCCAATGACACTTTTTGCCAGGTCAATCACTTCCTGGCAGGCCGGTATACATCGTGCCAGCAAGTCCATGTTATAGTCAGCAACACCTGTGGACTGTTCATTAAACAGGGGACTGGCCGATTGCTGCAAGGCTTTGGCCTTAAAACCAAGGGCAGCAAGTTTAGTCGGACGTCCAAAATTCACATTTGGACTGGGCCATACGGTAGGCAGCAGTTCTGCAGCCTCTTCCAGATCGTCGATGATTCGTTCGAATACTGCCTGGCAGTCCTGGTAGGTATTTCCATCTTTTTCATAGCTCCAGTGACGCACCATCCAGTCATACTCCTGTCCGTCGGCCACCAGGGTATCCACGTAGGGGATTGTACCCCATACCCTTACATATTCATAGTGCCAGAAGGCACGGAAAAAAAGCGCCTGTCCCTTCAGCCAGTCCCTTTGATCATCGGTGGCTTCCACCAGGACCCCCGATCCGAGCCTGTCCAGGCAGATGTTTGCAATCCGAACAGCCTTCCACATATCTGTATATAGCCCGTAATCAGCTTCCTCATAGTCACTCCCTTCATCGTGCGGCATAAAAATGCCATGTCCTTGATTGGCCATCATTCCGCCTCCCGACTGGCCATACAGACCCAGGTTAGCCTTGGTAACCGAGTAACCTCCATAAGCAACTGCCTCTCCACCCAGGGAATGAACACGCCGGGCCCCGCTGCGGGTATAATCTTTGACCATTATCACAATCTTATCCTGAAAACCCTGGAAACCATTGTAAGTGGAAAAGATATCTTGCTCGGTCAAGCCGGCTTCAACAGGAATTTCCAGGTAATCTTCACAGCCCACAATGGTGATTATGAAGGCTATTAAAAGCATATAAAAAAATGTTCTCTTTTTCATCGCGTCAGTATTAATAGTCTGTACTTAATATTGGATTCTCAGGCCAATATTCACCTGCTTCCTTGTGGGATAATTAGAGATATCATGGTTTGCACCAACTCCGTCGTCAGGCATTAGTGACCACAGCCAGAGGTTCCTTCCGTTTACATAAATCTCAAACTTATCCATTCCGATCCGCTTTGTCCATCGGGCAGGAAGGGTATAGGCTAACTGCAGGGACTGGAGACGGAAAAACGATCCGTCATAGCTTCCATAATGTCCGGTCGGATTCCATTTCGGGCCGCGGCTGAGGGCCGGAAAGTTCGCGCTATTCATATCATAGGTCCAGGTTCTGCTCAGCAAATAATCCGGAACGTAGGCCCTTTCATTTCCAAAGTGTGAAGAATTTATATTTCGGGTAACATTGTAGGCGCCGGCAAATTGAATGGAGAATTGAATTCCCTTGTAATCTCCACCCAGGGAAATCCCATAATTATTTTGTGGATACACAGGATATCCATAGGGTACAACATCATCGGAACTTTCATAGGCACCGTCTGCATCAAAGTCCAGCAGAGCGATGTCTCCCGGCATGCGCTGCCCGTTCTGGCCACCGGTGGCTGATCCAGTACTGGCGTATAAGTCATCCCAGCTCTGAATGATTCCGGTTGCCATTGAGGTTCTTGTCTGATTGAGGGGAAATCCCTCATCCGCCCGGTAGGAAGGTGTCAGAGGCGCATTCGCTTTATAAATCACTTCGCTTCTGGCCACAGCCCAGTTTGCCTTCACAAAGTAGCCAAAGTCTCCGGCTATGGTATTCCGGTGGGTAATCTCAAATTCCATGCCTTTTGAAGATGCTTCCCCCAGGTTAGCTGCCGCATTGGAAGGAACACCACTGACAGGAGGGACCTCTCGTTGATTCGCTGCAATGAGCATGTCCCAACGGTATTCGTTCCAGAAATCTGCAGTCAGTGACAGGCGGTTATTAAATACACCCACATCGAGGCCAAGATTCTGCTTTCTGGCAGTCTCCCAGCGAAGATCCGGATTCCCGGGTGTACCTTCCACATACCTCAGATACTCCTGGTAATCAGATATGGGGTATCCGTAATAGGATCGGTCGAGCCTCGTAGGTGCACCATCAATTTCCCAGACGGTAAAATAAGGCCACTGACCTCCTGTATTTACCCGGTCGTTCCCCACCAGGCCCCATGAGTATCTTACCTTCAGTCTGTCCATCCAGGTCATGGATGAATTCTGAATAAACTTTTCATTGGAGATATTCCAGCTTCCTCCAATCGATGGGAAAAGATCGAATTTATATCCGGGCCCAAATTTCTCTGAACCGTTGTAGGCTCCGTTCACTTCAATGTAGTAACGCCTGTCATAGTTGTAGGTAAAACGACCAATCCAGTCTTCCCTTTTTCTCGGCCAGTTGCTTCCGGCAACTTCTTCCTGCCGGCTGAATACCGCAGTTCCAGTTACATCATGCAGGCCAAAAATGCGCATATAATTCATGCGTACCTCATAATACAGATTCCGCCTGGTATCGTTTGCCTGCATGCTCTCTGCACTATAGATAACCGGCCGGTCAACCCATCCGAATCCTGCCTCTTTTTCCCCGCCGGTGTCTTCCACATAGACAGTATAGAAGTCCATATTGGCTGCTTCACCATCTGCATGCCTGTATAATCCATCCTCATAATCATAATAACCTCCTTCAAGGTAAAAGGACGGGGAGATAGTCTTAGTCAGAGCTCCGTCATCCCTGACTTCAGGACCCTCGGACTCAAACCTGTTGTCATAAGCCAGCTTTCCTGAGACTATAAGTCCCTTGGTAATAAAACCCAGGTCCTGCTCAAGGGTGTAGTCCATATTAACCGTGGTGGTGTTTCTTCCAGCCAGTCCCCCGAGATTTATTTCATACATAGGATTAGGAGCCAGGATGTCGGCATTGTAAGCACCATACATTCCATCCTCGTATTTATATACCTGAGAATTTGACGGCAGTCCTGAAATAGCACTGTAAAAACCATTCACCTGGTATCCCGGTATGGATGACTGGAAGGTCTGGATCCCGTAAAAATTCACTCTTAGCTTAGTCGTATTGGTTAATTTTACATCGAAATTTGAACGTACATTAATTCGATTGTAATTGTAACCTGGCTGGTAACCCTGGCCCTCATCCTGACCGTTAAATAAGTCATCAACATGATTAAAACCCCCGGTTGCAAAATACTTCAGTCTTTCGGTTCCTCCACGTACGCTTCCGTTCACTCGATATGACTGCGCAAAGTCCTTAAATGCAATATCCAGCCAGTCGTTGTTGGGATAGGCATAGGGATAGGTGTTATCCCTGAAATAACCAATTACCTCATCTGAGTAATAATTGCCAAGTCTGCCGGACTGATCTATGCGCCTTGTCCTTTCAACGGCGTAATTAAAACCATCAATGGCACTAAGCAAATCGGCTGGTTCCACAATTTTGGCCCAGCTTTCCATGGAGTACTCCCCTTCCAGTGTAAATTGAGCTTTTCCTTCCAGCCCTCTTTTAGTGGTTATAAGCACCACGCCATTCCCTCCTTTCACACCGAATACTGCAGTTGCAGAGGCATCCTTCAGCACAGATACACTTTCAACATCATTCACATCGATGTCATCCATATCACGTTCAACACCATCCACCAGAATAAGAGGTGAGGCATCATTCCAGGTCGTTCTTCCACGAATTAACATCTCTGTTTCCCGGGTAATCCTGGAGTCACCCCCACCGGCCAATCCTGATGTAGTAAGTACAGATAGTCCTGGTATTGCACCGGTCAGTGCTTCTTTCAGGTTTACCACATTACCCTGGGTCCTGATTTCATCAGATTTAGCCACACCAATGGCTCCAACCACGCTCTCCTTCTTCTGTTCACCATAGCCGACAATGACCACTTCGTCCAGATCTATTAAACTACCCAGCATGGTCACATTCATCACCTGGTCCAGGCTTCTGACCTCAATCTTAATGGTCTCCATTCCTACGAAGGAAATAACTGCGATATCTCCAACTGAGACTCCATCCAGTGCAAAATCACCATCGGCATCAGTGATGGTCCCTATGGTCTTTCCTTCGATGGCAACAGTTGCCCCGACAATGGGTGTAGCGTCCTCCTCAAGAACAGTACCCGTAATAAGCCCCTGTTGGGCGAACAGTGTTGCTGTTCCCCACATCAGGATAGAAATAAAGAATAGGAATTTCTTCATAGTTCTAGTTTTTGGCAGTTTCAGTTTTGGATTATGCAGTAGTATTAAAATAACTATGCAAAATCTGAAAGCAATTTAGAGGGGGCAGATAAATAAAAGATTAATACAAGCTTAATACAATATTAATTTCCAATATCCGGAAGAAACATTTTTTCCAAAAGGCGATAAAAGCTATATCACCAGCTTCTCAGTAATGCTTTGATATCCATTGTGTATGTTCAGGAAATAGATGCCCGGACTTAGCCAGGAAAGGTCCAGTTTGGCTTCACTTTCACGGGTAATAAAAACTGCGACCCGCTTTCCGTCGACCTTGTAAATGCTAATCTGATGATCTCCGGATTCTGACAAGCCACTTATGGAGATATGCCCTCCGGGTGCCGGATTTGGAAAGATCCTAATGGTCTTTGGATTATTTCGGATCTCCCTTGAAGAGACATACATCAGGGTATCTAAGACTTCAATTTCGGCTAAGCCTATTTCCCCCACGCCCTCCTTTACAGTTAATTTCAGCGATGAGATCTCTCGTGGAGAGAAAGAGATGGATTTTTTCTCTCCATTGTCAGGAAGCTCGCCGGTACTGACCTTGCTTGCGTCACTAAAAACTATTTCTCCATCAATAATATGTGAAGATGTACCCACCATATCATACAAATTCACCTGATCGACCACAGCAGGCTCATCCCAGGTGAGCTCGATCCAGGGATCAGATTCCCCGTCGGATCTCCATTCTCCCGTGTTTGCCATAAGGTAAATGCCGTCATACAGATGTTCTATGGCATATTTTTCTTCGTCAGCTAAACTCGAGACCTGAATACCTGCTCCAGGAGCAATATTGCCGTAACCGGTCTTAAATCCCCAGGGAGTTCCTGTTGTGATTTTTCCATCAGGATTCACCGCATCCACACGCCAGAAATAGACCGAAGTACTTTTTAAATATCCCGGATCATACTGTTCTTCCGTGAGATCAGCAACAAAATCGGCAGAACCTAAACCCAGGTAAAGCTTATAATAGCTTGCATTTGAAGATTTATCCCATTTCAGAATGGTATTTTTTGGAACTGAGCTGGCATTAAATTCCGGGAAAGGATTAACAGGGATGGAGGCCAATGCAGAACCGGTGGTAAAGGACCAGGTATCACCGGTTTTTGTTCCGCTAGAATTCTTTTCATCTATCCTCCAGAAATAGGTCGTGGCTCCCTCAAGTATTCCCGGATCAAATTCAGAGGATTCCTGATTTCCTGCAAAAGGAGGTGGATTGGTTTTTCCGAAATACACATCATGTGACTCTGCTTTATACTCGCTGATCCAGCTGATGGCAGTGCTCACATCCACATCTGCGGATCCATTCCGGGGAAGGGGTGTGCTTGCGCGTGAGGGGGGATCGGAAGCGGTGAGTGTGAATTCCCTGAAAGGCCTGTCTTCAAATGAAAGAAGGTATTCGGAAAGCAGTTCTCTCAACTCTTGAAGAACTTCGGGATGCTGATCCACGACATTTACGGTTTCGGCTGAATCGGTCTTCAGGTCATATAACTGATCCACTTCAAAATAATGTGGATTATTCTTTGAGGCATAATACCCCAGGTGGCTGTTGTTTGTCAGGTAGGGAAGATCAAGTATCCGGCCCTCGAAGCCCGGGAAGGTTTCTCCCCTGTCAATTTTATCCTGGACATCTTCCGGGTAACGTACGGCAATGTATTTCCAGTCCTTGGTTTTAACTGCCCGCGCATAGCCAAGTTCCGAAAACAGGGAAGAATGGCTTTCGCCATTACCTGTCTCAATGATGGTTTTCAAACTCACTCCATCGCTTTCCAATCCGGCCGGAAAGTCAATCCCGGCGATGTCAAGAAGGGTGGGTAGAAAATCGACAGTCTGTACCAGCCCGTCATAGTTCGAACCGGGAATAATCTTTCCCTTCCAGTACATCAGCATGGGAACTTTAAGTCCGTAATCATGCAATGTGGCCTTTCCGTGTCTCCACATCCCATGATCAGGTATAAATATAATCAGGGTATTCTCCTCCAGATCCAGTTCAACAAGCTTGTCCCTTATGGCTTTAATTCCTTCATCCAGCAGCAGTGCATATGCATCCTTTTCAGGAAATCCTGCAGCAATATATTTGTCCTGGATCTCCTGTCTGCCGGGCATAAAATCCCAGGTGTTGTCGACATATCCCTCTCCTGTAAGTTTTGGGTCTGCATCAAAACTGCTCCAGTATTCACCATTTTTTACTCCCCAGGGAGCCGGTCCGTGATGCAGGGTGGTTGAGAAAAACAGAAAGAAGGGATTGTCCTTCTCCTGCTCAATAAACGTCCTGGCTTTATCAACTGTCCATTCCAGATTATGAACATTCAGGGCGTCATTTCTGAGCTCTTTTACATTTGCCATGTAGATACCGTCTGCATAATCAAATCCGTAAGATCTTACGATCGACTGGTACACCTCATGATTATGTTTCATTTTGGCACTAACGGCTGGATCATAGGGATCATCAGTCTGTCCATAGGATTGCAGCCCGTAGGATGGCCAGTTAGCTTTTGCCAGTATATCATGCTCCATGATATGTGATTTCCCCACAAAACCTGTTGAATATCCGTTTCTTCCCAAAATTTTACCCAGATGGTCTTCCGATAAGGTCAGCTCACAGTTATTTTCAGTCCTGGTAAGTGTGCCGGGAGGAAACTTCGCAAGGTATTCTTCGCCCTGGCATCTGCCTGAGTACTTTCCTGTAAGCATGGTATAGCGTGAGGGTGAACACACAGTGACCGGATGGTGCGCATTTGTATAGATCATCCCATCTCTGGCCAGCTGGTCGAGCGTTGGCGTGTAAACCTGTCCCAAGCTCGTATAACCAATGCTGTTAAAGCTTTGATCGTCACTGACAATCACGATGATATTCGGTTTCTGTGCCTCCAGACCAAGAACTGAGAATAAGAATAAGGACAATACAATACTTCTCATGGCTCAAATTTAAGTAACTATCTCAATAAGTTGTGCTCAAAGTAGTCAAATATAATACATGCAAAGGGTGCAACCCTTCCACGTCGGTTTAGGTCAAAGTTAAATCTGCTTCCAAATTTAGATGCAAAGGCTAAATTTTTGATTAATATCAGCTTAATATCATCTTGTTAAGAGATAGTTAACTCATAATTAATTCCGTTTCTCTATGTTTGTTCATCTTAAAAAACCTGCTTTCCGAAATGCATAGATCAAGATGTTGAAGCCCATGAAATATATCAAGCTTGCTCCTGTTTTATTCTTACTGATGGTGGCAGGAAATCAACTGTATTCACAAGATGTAATTGATCCCACTACATTGAATCATAAGGTAATGGCAGGCTACCAGGGCTGGTTTGCCGCTGAGGGCGACGGCAGCGGCGTGGGATGGAGGCACTGGGGCCGGGGTAGTAATATTCCCGGTCCGGATGGAATAACCATAGATTACTGGCCCGATATGAGAGAGTTTGATGCGGACGAACTTTTTTCTACAGAATTCACCTATCCGGATGGGACAAATGCAGCATTATATAGTGCGTATACGCCTAAGACTGTGGACCGGCATGTAAAATGGATGAAAGACTACGGTATAGATGGTGTGTTTGTACAACGCTTCATTGGTAATACCCTGACCATATTGGAATTACGTGATCAGGTCCTGCAAAACGTTCGCTTTGCCTCCGAGAAACATGGTCGTGTTTTTGCCAATATGTACGATATTTCAGGAGGAAATCCTGCTACCCTGGCGGAAAACATCATAGACGACTGGAAACACCTGGTTGATGATCTTAAAATAACGGAAAGCCCAAACTATCTTCATCACAATGGGCGTCCGGTACTTTCAATCTGGGGACTTGGACACAGGGAAGAATTCTCAGCGGAATCGGCCAGAGAAATTATCCAATGGTTAAGCAAAGATGCCCCGGAAAAATATCTGGTAACATTAAAAGGAGGCATTGACAACAGGTGGCAATCTCATTCAGCTGAATGGCAGGCAATTTATGAAAGCTTTGATGTGATCAGCCCCTGGGCTGTAGGGAGATATAAAGACAATAGCGGGGCAGATAATTTCAGAAGCATTTATATTGAACCAGACCTGGCCAGAACTCAAAGCAACAACATAGACTATATGCCTGTAGTATTTCCTGGCTTTTCATGGTTCAATAATAAACCCTTTAAGGATGACGGAGTGACCCCCAATGTTCTAAATGCCACTCCCCGCAATGGAGGTGCTTTTTTCTGGCACCAGATATACAATGCAATCGATGCAGGCTCAGATATGGTTTATGTTGCCATGTACGATGAGGTGGATGAAGGCACAGCCATATACAAACTCGCCGAAAATACCGATCAAACTCCTGTGGAAACAGCCTTTGTAACACTTGATATGGATGGATATGATATACCCAGCGACTGGTACCTTCGCCTGACAGGGGAAGGCTCAAGGATGCTGCGTGGCGAAATCCCCCTTAGCCCTGCCCTGCCGGTGAGTCCGACTATTAATAATGCCAGGTTCATTTCACAAAATGTACCTACTGTGATGCGTCCGGGGACTATTGTGTCAGTCAGTATTACCCTGCAAAACACAGGAAAAACAAGCTGGACAAAAGCCGGGGGTTTCCATCTGGGGAGTCAGAAAAAGCAGGATAACACAACATGGGGTAAGAGCCGGATAGAACTGGATGAAGGTGAAATAATTGTCCCGGGTGCATCCAGAACTTTCACTTTTGATATATCAGTACCAAATTCAGCAAATACATATAATTTCCAGTGGAGGATGAAGCAGGAAGGCGTGAACTGGTTTGGTGAGCTGTCAGCCAACAGGCTGATTAAGGTTGATAATAATCCTGACTTTCTGGATGATTGTGATGCCTTAACAGACTGGAATTCTTCCGTTTCATTAAAACTGAATGATAGCGCGAAGATGCAGGGAGCCTATAGCATTGAATTTAATGGCAGCAACCCGGACGAATACAGTAAGGTATTCTCAAGCGCTTACAACACAGGTTTAGCGGCAAATCATGCAGTTTTGCAGTTCTGGTATTATGTTTCCGATACATCCAGATTGGGTGCCCAGAATAAGGTCGAATTAGGAAGTGCGGGAAAAGGAGCTGAGAACACCTATTCCTGGATAATGAGTGAACTCTCAAGGGGCTGGAACCTGGTCAGCCTGAAAATAAAAGATGCTTCTGTCAACAGGATTACCTGATCTGAATGCCATCAACTGGTTTACCATCGAAAATTCAAAAACTGATTCGCTCACCACAAGAATAGATGAAATCCAGATTCTTAATACAAATGCCAATGCAGAAAGGTATCAGCTAAGCGTGGCTAATGGAAGCGGGAGCGGCTTTTATATGTATGATGAATCGGTTAAAATCATAGCCGATGAAGCGCCTGCAGGCTATATATTCGAGGAATGGCTTGTAAACTCAGGAACTCCATATATCTCCAATAAGAAAGCAAGGAATACTTTGCTGAGAATGTCCGGTGCTGAAGCTGAGGTAAATGCCACATTTAAACAAACCTTAAATTACCTGGACGATTGTGATGATGATTTGAACTGGAATTATGCAAATTCAATAAACCTTGTTAATACCGGCCAGAAACAAGGGAGGGGCTGTCTTGAATATAAGGGAGGCGGACCTGAGGAAAGTTCCCGGGAATTCTTTAAAACATTTCCAAATCCTTATAATTCAGGAGCAAGCGAAGCAAGTGGAGAACTCCAGTTCTGGTATTATATATCGGATGCATCAAAAATTGGGACTTCAAACCAGATCGAGCTGGGAAGTGCCGGAAAGTTTGATGTGGACGAATACTATTGGAAAAAAAATGGAAGGGTAAACACCGGATGGAATTTACTCAGGCTGAAATTTAGTGAAGCAGGAAAAATGGGAAATCCGGATTTAAGCGCGATTAACTGGTTCCGTATTTATGATAAAAAATCCGGACCAGTTACTTCAAGGATAGACGGAATTAAAATATTAAGTGGCGACAACATCAATAAGTATTCACTGTATATTGATGGCGGAAGCGGAACAGGCGTATACAATGCAGATGAAGAAATTACCATCGCAGCGGATGCGGCCCCGGAAGGAAAGGAGTTCGATTCATGGCAAATAATTGCCGGTGATGCAGATATTGCCAATCCTGATTCAGCCAAAAGCATCTTAAGGATCCTGTCCGTTGACGCCTATATATCTGCTAACTACAGGGATACTGTATCTGTAAGTTCTCATAATAATACTCTTGAACAAACAGTAAGGATTTACCCAAACCCTTCAAGCGGAACGTTTCAGATAGATCTTCCTGATAACTCCGGGCAAACAAAATTCGAAATATTCTCTAACTTGGGTCGTTTAGTACAAACAGGACAGCTTGAAGGCAGCCATAAATCCATTGACATGCAGAACTCTGCAAAAGGTACTTATATACTGAAGCTTACTACTGAAAACAAGGTCTGTACAGAACTCCTTATAAGGAAATAAAACCTATGAAAAACACTTTTAATACAGGGACTTTAGCATTATGGATAATATCCATTCTGTTTTCAGTAAGCCTGAAAGCTCAAAGTGGAACAGATTCTCTTAGTTATCCCAATGTTCTTATGTTTGCAACTGATGACCTGAATACCTGGGTAAATCCACTTGGCTACAGTCAGGCGATAACTCCAAACCTGGATCGCCTTGCCGCTATGGGTATTACCTTTACAAACGCCCATGCACCTGCAGCTTACTGTGCTCCTTCACGCAGTGCCATATGGTCAGGACTGCATGCTTCTTCCACAGGATGCTATAACGATGAGTTGTATTTTTATGATATGCCCGAACTGGTGTCCATGCAAACTGCCTTTGACCAGGCGGGTTACAAGACTTACGGTGCCGGGAAATTGTACCACCACAGGGCCGGATCATTTGACACCAGAGGATGGGATGAGTATTTTTCACGCAGTCAGGAAATCAGGGACTGGGGCTATGAAATGGGCTATCGCGGAAGTGACGTTCCCTTTCCCGACCCACGCCCCTACAGCCCTTATTATACAGACCCTCGCAGCAGATATTATTTAGAACCCGGTGAAACACTGGATTGGGCTGGTTTTTTAGAATGGGGCCCCATAGCCGAAGACGAAGCAGAACTTATACCCGATGCTATCCGAACCAACTGGGTTTGCGATCTTCTGGCCCAGGAGCATACGGATCCCTTCTTCATAGGATTGGGACTTATACAGCCCGCATTTCCCAAACTATGCTCCACAGGAGTTTTTCGACCTTTATAACAGAGATTCCATCGAAGTGCCGTATTTATACGAAGACGATCTGGATGATTTACCCGATTATATACGCAAAAAGATGACAGCACGTCTGATCAAGCAGGAAACGCTGGAAACAGTTGACGCGGTTGAAGATGCAGTCATGGGCTACCTTGCCTGTGTTTCTTTTGCAGATGCCATGCTGGGTCGGGTCCTGGATGCCCTGGAAGCAAGTGCATATAAAGATAATACGGTTGTAATATTCTGGAGCGACCAGGGTTATCACCACGGTGAAAAGGGTCAGTGGGGTAAACATACCCTCTGGCAGGAGACATCGCATGTACCTTTTATTTTTGCTGGTAATGGTTTACCTGAAAACAAGCGAGTTGAAACCACGGTTAGTCTCGTTGATATATATCCCACATTAATAGAGTTATGCAATCTGACGGAACAACATCCTATGGATGGCGTATCACTTTTACCCGTTTTAAACAATCCTGATTCAGCAAGCGACAGAAATGTTTTTATGGCATATATGGAAAGAGGCGGATATGTCATCATCAATAGTGATTGGCGCTATATTCAATATCACGATGGCTCTGAGGAGCTATACGATTTGAAGAATGATCCGAATGAATGGCATAACCTTGCTCCAGATCAGGCCTATGCCAATATTATTGACCAAATGAAGCTTTCGGCTCCGGCTGAATTTCATAAAGTTGCCACCCCCAGATCTGCTTTGAATCTGATTATAAAGGACAACTCTTTTTACTGGGAGGCAAAAGACAAAAGCAAACCCGCAGATTTTATCTCCTGCTCAATAACTTTTACAAATCCCATTCGTCAACAGGGGATGTCCTTTCTTGAAACCATAAAAAGGGATAGCGTGACTTTTACTGAACAGCTGATAAAAGAAGGGCAGGATTGTCGTTTAATCCCGGCAGATAAGTTTTGTTATTTTCAGGTGGATGATCAGTATTTTTCTGCGGTCGACAATGTAATAAGCTTTGAGATTACCTACTTTGATGAAACAAATGGCAATTTTGAACTTCACTACAAGTCTGCCGGACTGGCGGATAAAAGCATCCTTATTACTAAAACCAATACCAATCAGTGGCTGACCAGGACTGTGATGATTGCAGATGCGGCATTGAACAATCAACTTGACAATCAGTCTGATTTCAGAATTAGCGGTGATGTGTATATTCGATCAGTGAGCATAAACAAACCCCTGTCTTCCGATGCAAGTGTTGTATTTGCCGATCAGATTTATGAGGAAGGAATGGAGTTTCTTGTGAGAACCGATCCCACGAAAGAAACCTACACCGAGAAAGCCACAATCGGGGATCATGAATGCCGCTTCATTTCTTATGCTGATAAAAGAAAATATGGCTACTTCCGGGTTGATGATGAACTTGTAAAAAAAAACGACAATAATCTCACCTTCGAACTTTGCTACTACGATTCAGGAACCACACCATTAAGCATACAATACAATGCAATCAGCGGAACCAACCCAAATTATCAAAAAGCCGATTTTACCAGGACGAATACCCTTACCTGGATGACCAAAAGTTTCAATGTTACAGATGCGGCCTTTGCTAATCTACAGAACAATCAGTCCGATTTTAGAATTATGGGGGAAGCATATGTTCGAAGGGTAGCCCTTAGAATTGGAACTGAGAATCCGGAAATACCTGAAATCCCTGTTGAATTTATCATTCCAAAAGAGCCTGAAAGTACGCACTGAAACAGGACAAAGAGAAGACAGCAGCTCTGATCTTAAAATTGGAATCAGCGATGGTAAACTAAGAATTTTAGTAAGTGAGGCTTTGCTTAAATCAGAGTTGAGTATATACAACGATCTTGGGCAGGCTCTTTACCATACAACCATGGAGGAAACTGAAGAGGTGCTTCAATTGTCTTCTGAAACAAATTTCTACATCGTAGTGGTAAAAAGCAAAAGTGAATACATTTCCAGAAAAATTATGGCGCTTTGATCATTGCTTGATAATATCCGAAAATGATTTCCCAAAGGGTTCATCATATAAGGTTTGGAAATCTTTTGAGAACTTGTTGAATATTTCCTTCGCAAGATTATGTTTCCCCAGTTCGTTTAATGCCTTGCACTTCATAATGATTCCCTCTTCATGAATAATATCAAAAATCAATATGGCATCTGCAATTCGAACCAGCAGCTCAGGATTATTTGATATTTTTTCGTGTTCGACATAGTTCATTAAAATATCAGTGATCCGGTTTGAACAATCCAGCTTAAATTCATCCAGCCACTCGTAACTGGCATTGCCAAGCAGGGGTCCTGCCGTTACAATATTAAGGAGATTTTCAAGATCATTTTTCGAAAGCTTTTCCTCCCTCTTTGTTAACCTGTGAAAGGTCAGGTAATCGCTGTGTACTTCATTCTCATCGAATACGATTCGCCAATATTCTGTTTTTCGGGTTAAAGTGCAACATTCGATTTCACCCAGAAGGTGCTTCAATTTTGCGATATTAACTGCACGGTTGTTCTTTGCGGACCTTGCATTCATGGAAAACCATAATAGCTCGGTTAAGCGGGGCACAGAAATTCCTTTATTTTTGACCGAGTAAAGAAAGATAAGAAGAAAGAGCTCTTTCAGGAGGGGAGTAAACTTGCGGGTTATATCCTCCCCCTGGCTGTTAATCACCTGAAATCCGCCAAAGAAAATAATTGAGTTTGCTTCTTTATTTCCACTCAGGCTTGAATCTGCGATTCGATCAGTCTCCGCTTTGCCTGTGACTGGCTTTCCGTTCAGGTTTTTTTCAACTACAGTTTTTTTCGCTTTCCCCAGGTTGCCTTTCAATAAATAAACCATAAAACCAGTCACCAGGATCAGGGTAAGAACAATCCAAAGGAGTCTCCCCGACAGGCCTGCCATTGCGGACCCCTGGTTTTCTGCCCGGAAGGGAGGAAAAGAGAGTGTATAGACCTTGATATCAGTCTCGCCCTTTTCTGTGTCTGCCAGTGAAGTGACTGCAACGAGTTTCTGCAGGGACCTGGAATAGTAAAGGTCAGAATATGAGTTTACATTGTCATAGAGATAAGGGATTGTTGTTCCCAGGGCTACAAGTTCCGGATCGGACAGGCTGCCTCTAAGAAGCTGCAAATGTGATTCGTACTCATATATTGAGGAGGCAAGCACATAGAAATATTCTCCATTGTTGTCGAAAACCAATGAATGGGCAAAATCTATATCGCTGATGGGTGAGTCGAAGTCATACTTTTTAATAAATCTCTTTTCTTTCAATGAATAGGCCATTAAATCCTTATAATGGCGAGGATTTAGTATTTGATCACCTTCAGTACTTCCATAACCACCCATGATATACACCGTATCTCTCAGGAATCCCAGGGCCGCATGCATACGTGGATGAAAAACATCGCCGCCGGCCTGCACCGTGTCCCAGCGATGAAGTTTAAAATCATATTGAAGGACTGTGTTAAAGTACCTGTGCTGACCATAGCCGCCAAAGGTATACAGCAGGCTGTCTGAATTTGAAAAATATTTATTGTGGAACCATAATCGAACCTGGAGGTCGGGGCCATCAGATAGTTCTTCCCATATGAGATCTGTAAAGTTGAAGGCGTAAACCAAACCGTTTCTGTGGCTATAGCAAATCAGCTTCTTACGAAGGCTATCATAAATGACCTGGCTGCCCGTACCCAGGCCTGAAAATGTTTTAGCATATTCAAGGTTTTCTCTTGAATCTGTTCTGAGAGAAAGTACTTTCATCTGCCTTTCTCCAACCATATATATTTTATCTTCATCAGGAGCAAAACAATAGGGCGCAAATCCTTGTAAGTAGGTTGAGAAATAAGCTTCCCAATTGTTATATTTTGGTCGGATCCACATGGGGTTTTGCACAAAAGCTTCCTTGTTGGAAATTATATCCTTAGCAATATTTCCCTCCAGTTCATCCAGGGGGTAGTGATGCAGGCACTCATCCTTTTTATAGATCCTCACATCCTTTATATCCATAGTGGGAACATCGGTGGTTTGAACTGATTTACTGACATTTCGTCCAAATAAGATTTTCACCTTCCCGCTTAAGGGAACACTTAATTCGCTCATTGTAGCACCCGGAGTAGTAAACTCAATGGCGTGTTTCTTAAGATCGACTTTCATGCTGATTTCGATCCAGTCCCGGTAAATCCCCGAATCAGGATAAGGTATCACGATGTCAGTGAGCATCTGGCTGCATACAAGCTGCAGACTATTATTATTGGGACCGTTAAATATAAGATCAATGTTGTTGCTGTTTTCATCTACAATACGGAATACGTATCCAAAGGTCGTAGGGACTTCCTTGCGTATACGCAGTTGAAATGAAAGTTCAAATTCACCCTTAAAAGCGAAATAATTACCTGGATTTAAATCAAGCTGTGTCCGCCGGTCTTTTGAATTGGGCTTTCCGGCAAAACCGAGTCCATACTCCTGGGCAAATGAAGCAGTGGAAAACATTATAAACAGGATACCCGAAAGCAAAAAAATAGTATAAATCCGGCTTTTTCGAATGGTATGCTCTTGTTTCATTATAATATTCACTCAAGGCCGCGCCCGAATGCTCTATTTTAAACAGTTTTTCGGGCTTAATGTAATTAAAAAAACTTAATTTCCGATGAGATAAGGCCTGTGATAATTCCAATGCAGCTTCTTTTTTTTTGCATTAAACTTTAATAGTTAAGCGCATATTAATTTTTCATTTATCCCGGCATGCATAACTTGGATGAAATACAATTTTCGGAAGCAATTCATACAAAATATTTAAAACCTCAAAATGAGAACAAAACCCTTTATATCAGTATTCCTTCTGTGCGCATTATCCTTTACCCTGCTTTCACAGACAAAGCACGCTGCATCCAGCAAATTTATGAGCTACAAAGGCCTGGTTATGGCGGGATACCAGGGTTGGTTTAATTGCGAGGGAGATGGTGCGGAAAGAGGGTGGACACATTATAACAAAAATGGAAAATTTGAAGATGGCAGTTGTACCATCGATCTCTGGCCTGAAATGGATGAGTACGAAGTGAAGTATATCACACCTTTCAAATTTAAGGACGGATCACCGGCATATGTTTTTAGTTCCTACGATGAAAGTACGGTTGACCTCCATTTCAAGTGGATGAAGGAATATGGAATAGACGGGGTGTTTATGCAGCGCTTCTTCCAGGTACTCCTGAGCGAGAACAGGAAAAACCATGCTGATCAGGTCCTGAGGTCGGCCATAAAGGCTGCCAGTAAATATGGTATAGCCATATGCCTGATGTATGATTTAGGAAGCATGGACGACAGCAAATACCACCTGGTCATTGAAGACTGGAAACATCTTGTGGATGATCTGAATCTGACCCGGCAGGGAGAAAAAACCACCTATCTCTTCCATAATGGAAAACCCCTGGTGGCTTTATGGGGGATAAGCTCAAAGCTCAGACCCAGTGGTCATATCCCCGAGATTTATGAGATCATTGACTTTGTGAAAAATGATAATGAATATGGTGGCTGTTCTGTCCATGCAGGCATACCATCCCGATGGAGAACACTTGGTGGAGATACAAGGGGTGATGCCCGTCTCCATGATGTTCTCAGGAATGTGGATGTGATTCACCCCTGGTTTGTGGGCAGGTATAATGAAGATAGTTACGAAAGCTTCCGCAAAGATCTCATTGTCGAGGATGTGCTTTGGTGCCAGAAAATGGGGAAATCTTATGTTCCCACAGTTTTCCCTGGTTTTTCCTGGCATAACATGAAATCAGATCTTTCAGATAAGATTCCAAGAAACAAGGGTGAATTTTACTGGAAACAGATCGCAGGCGCCATTGAAAGTGGTGCAGAGATGCTTTATGTGGCCATGTTTGATGAGATCGATGAAGCAACCGCTATCTTTAAATGCGCCCAGGAGGTGCCTGTCGGAAAGAGTGTTTTTGTGCCTTATGAGAATGGAATTCCATCAGACCACTATCTCTGGCTGACTGGAATGGCGGGTAAAATGCTTCGGGGGGAGATCCCATTTACATCCACAATGCCGGAAAGAAAAGATTAAGATCCCTATGATACATCAAGCAATTTATAATTTATCGAAGCTACTTACGAGCCTATTAATCCTCCTGCTTTCCCAGAATGTTGCCAGCGCCCAAATTCTGTTGGAACAGGAGAATATCCGCCTTGTGTATTCCGAAGAGGAAGAAGGCCCGCTTAAACTTGCTGTCGATGCACTTGTAAAAGATATGGTCAGTGTGATGCACGCCGGGCCTCAGCGGGCAGGTAAAATGAACCGGGACACTGTTGAAACAGAGATAGTCATTGTAAATGTTGCCTCCGGTAAAATGAAAATACCACCGGCCCACCGGAAGGTGCTGGATGGATTTGAATCACACCGGGTATATATCAACCAGGAGTCAAACCGGATTTACCTCCTGGGAAACGACCTCCGGGGAACGATCTATGCGATTTACACCTTTTCAGAAGAAATCCTGGGCGTCCCTCCCTTGAAATACTGGTGTTCATGGATACCCGATCAGAGAGATAAAATCATCCTTCCGGCAAATTATGACAGATTTTTTAAGTCACCACAGGTCCGTTACCGCAGTCTCCTGCCCGGGGATCAGGATTTTTTTAATCCGTGGAAGAAAGAATCTGAAGCAAATGAAAATATCTGGTTGGAAACTGCACTTCGCCTGAAAATCAACACAATTGAAACCTATTCCACCATTAAGCCCGATTACGCCTTAACGGACTATGCCTACCTGATTTCCAAATATGGCCTGGTGATTACCTCGCATCATACCAGTGGGCTGAATACTTCATTCAGCACCTGGGCAGATTACTGGAGGGAAATGCGGAATATGGAGCCCCCCGAATACCTGCTTTCGAACGAGCAGGCTATTCTTGATTTTTTCAGGTACAATGCAGAGACAGTCCAAAAAAATGGAATTGAGAACCTGTGGTCTGTGGCCTTCAGGGGAGAAAGGGACCAGCCTTTCTGGAGTATTTTTAAGGATGCACCGGAAGACGAGATGGAACGAGCCGAAGTGATCAACCGCATGCTGCAGATCCAGTATGACCTGATTAAAGAAGTGACCGGTGAAGAAGCACCCTACGCAAGGATCACCTTTTATGACGAGCTGGCAAACCTGGTGGCCAAAGGCTATTTAAAGCCTCCCGAAAGCGAGAATATGATTTGGACCTTCGTGGCCGGCAGAAGGGATCATTACCCCTACGACGATATCGTGAATTTTAAAGGGACTAATAAATCTAAGCTGGGCTATTACATGAACTTCGGTTTTGCTTCAACCGGCGCACATGTTTCCCCGGCTGAAAGCCCCTGGAAAATGGAGTTTAACTTCCGCTTTGTCAATAGCAAGGCTCCGCTCTATTTTTCCGTGGTGAATGTGGGAAACTTCAGGGAATTTGTTCTTGAACTCGCTGCCAATGCAAAAATGCTCTGGGATTTCGATAGCTATTCAACAGAGCAGTTTATGCTTGACTATTGCTCGCAGTATTTTGGGAAAAGCCATGCAGTGGAAATTGCCGGGCTTTACAAGGAATTCTACGAGGCATACTGGATCCCGAAAAAATCGGAATTCGAAGGGCTGGAACGTCAGTTTATTTTCCAGGACCTGAGGTACGCCAGGGCATTTGATCACACCTATTCCCGGTTCTTTGAACCCGAAACAGATATGAATCCCCTGCATAAAATAGGTTATGAGAGCATACCTGGCCGCACATTCAGGATAGATACCGCTTTTAACAATGCCACAAATCAGGTGGATGCCATCCTGAATGGAATGCAACTTACGATTCCTAAATTTGAAACAGTTGCTGCCAGATGCTCCCGGATGATGCTGTTATTAGACGAGGACCGGCAGGTCTTTTTTAATGACAATCTCCGAATACACTGCTATTATATGACCCATCTCAGCAAGGCACTCTACCATTATATGTATGCTTATAAGTATCAGAAAAATACAGAGATCTTAATCAGGCACCTGGAGCTGGCCCATATGGAAGCTGTCCGTGCCCAAAACTACCTTTTTGAAGCGGAGCATGGCGTATTTTCCACATGGTACACCAACGCAGAGGACATGTCGCGAACCTTTCAGATAAATGAATTGCAGGAACAAATCCTGCTCTTAAGAGATAAAGCCCTCAGTCTATTAAATCTCCCTGTTGAGGAAACAAAAACCATCGTTTATATTAACTCATACCATGAGGGATTTCCTCCCAGCGACCAGATTACCAGGGGTGTAAAGGAGCATCTTCCGGCCGATAACATTCAGCTTAAGTGCTACTTCATGGATAGCAAACGTTATCCCTCAGAAGCATATATCAGGCAAAAGGCTGCAGAATTAATGGACACCATACATACCTGTAAACCTGATTTACTGATCGTTTCCGATGATAATGCCCTGAAGTACCTGGTAGTACCTAATTTTCAAGGTCATCCCCTGCCCATTGTTTTTTGCGGAGTAAACTGGAGTGTTGAGCTTTATGATATTTCAGGCTGCAATATAACAGGGATACTGGAAATACTCCCCATAGCAGACCTGGTGCAGCTCATCAAACCCTATTACCCGGGAATGCGGAAACTCCTGGTGCTGAATGAAAACACCACCACATCAAGAAAAACTCAACCCATACTGGATACCCTGCTGGGAAATCTTGGCTTTGAAATAGCGCAGGAACTGGTAGATGATTTTGAAAGCTGGAAATCTGCCTTTACCCGGGCAAATGACTCCTATGACATGATCTATCTTCAGACCAAAGGCGCCATCAGGGGATGGGATGACACAGCAGCCAGAGAACATGTGGAAGAATTTTTAAGGGTCCCGGTGGTCACCTGCGAGGAATTTATGATGCCTTTTTCTGTATTCGGCCTGACCCAGCTGAGCGAAGAGCAGGGCACACTCGCAGCGGAATATGCAAAGCTTATCTTAAAGGGGACAGATCCCCAGGATCTTCCAATTCGCAGCAATAAACTGTCTAAAGCATGGATAAACCCGGACCTTGCCATGCTAATTGGTTTCGAACCCGATGAGGAATCAGTTCATCTGTATGAAAAATTTGGTGTTGGCTTACAATAGTATAAACTTTCTCGTTTCAAGCCTGCTCCCGGCTATTAAGCGGCAGTAGTAAGCACCCACCGGAAGATTCGTGCCATCCATGTTCAGGCTATGTGTGCCAGCCGGCATATGTTTATGAACCAGCGTGCGAAGCTCTCTTCCTGAATGATCAAAGATTTTCAGTGATACAAAACAATTGCCAGGAAGGGTGTATGTCAAACAGGCGCTTCCCATGAAAGGATTTGGATAAATTTTAAACCCGGGCACAATGTCCTGACCGGGATAAATCCACGTTGGCTCTTCTGGTTCTGTCCTTACAGATATTTCAGGTGTATATTCAGAAAATCCCGCAAGATTAAAAGCACGCAAGCGATAGCTATAGGAGGTTTCCGCCAGGAGCCCTGTATCACTGTAAAAAGTAAGATTAGCCTCCAGGGTATCCAGTGTTTTAAATGCATCACTCATTTTTTGCTGGATCAGGAAACCCTCCTCATTAACACCCGGGCCGGACCAGCTCAGATTAACCTGGCTGGAGGAAACAACAAGAGCCTGCAAATCCCCTGGAGGTAGGGGTAGCATGGGTGCAATGAACTCACAATATTTAGTCTGGCACCAGGTATCCATTGGACCCGAACAGCTGAACCCACTTATATTGATGGAATTCGGACCGGAGTTTATAATAGCTTCGTTCTGACTATCCGGCTCATACACATTTAATGAGCAATCAGCTGCTGACTTTACATTAACATCATAGCCTCCGTTGTTATACCCTATGATGAATCCGTTCAGGCCTGAGACCTCACCTTCCACACCGAGGCCCCCGGCATAGCTGGAAAGCGTTCCGTCCTCCTTCAAACCCTGGTTTCCGAATACGAGGATATTCACCTCATTATTTTCAATGGTGCCGCTGACTTGCTTATTTCTGAATCCCACGCCCTGCATTCTGTTGTTATAGCAAAGCGCCTCGATATAGTTGTCACGAATGATCGACCCCTCCCCGGAAGTACTGGCAATATTAAAACTGAAGCCTCCGCGCTCATTGTCATAGGCCTCACAGGCATAAAAATTATTTCCCACAATGGTTTCCCCCAGATCGACCGGATCACCAGATCCATCCAAACGTGCAAAGCAGCCAAATCCGGGTCCGGCATTCCTCCTGCCAATGCACCTGTGAAATTCGGAATACCTGCATTTGGGGGTCCAGCCGTCACTACCACAGTCCTCTGCAATGCAGTCATACCACCTGTTGTATTCTCCCTTATCGGTAAGTGCATTCCCATGGGCACCTGATCCCACTATCCTGTGACATTCATTGTAGCGGCATTCCGGGCCCAGGGTGAAGCCGTCATCCGATCCTTCAATAACGTTGAAATCACGGAAATAGGAGTCAGTGACCGATACAAAATTAAGCAGTCGTATGGTTTTGGATGCGCTGCGGACATCATATCCATAATAGCTTCCTCCTGACATTTTAATGTTTTTAGCTCCGCCTGGTTTTTCCGTTATCCCGGTTGGCCTCCGGGCATCCACACCCGGACCGACAAAACCAATGCGGTCAAGATTTACATTTTCACTTAAGGCCAGGGATCCGTCAAGAATCCATGTAAATTCCGATGGCAGGTACAAAGTCCTGGCAATAACAAAAGCTCCTCGTAGGATTAATGAATCTCCGGGCTGCAGTGTATCCAATGTATTCTGTATCATAGAAGCATCATTTCCCCCGGTGGGAGTGATGATTATTTCTTTGGAGCAGATGCTGCTGATAAGGAAAAAAAACAGACCTGCAGCTAGTGAAAACTTTTTCATAAATATAGGCCCTGCGTAAAATAAAAGGAGGGAACGCTCCATCCCCCCTTAAACTAATCAACTATTACTATGAGAAAAACTACTGCATGCTGTGGAACGTTTTTTTTAAAATTTTTATGCAAAATTTTACCAGGTGCGTATTCTGATATTCCTGAATGAAACATCATTTCCATGACCCTGAAGGAGAATGTGACCTTCATCCAATTCTCCGAAATTCTCCAGGTCATTATATTTGCTCAGGCTAACAAGTTCCTTATAAGCCAGGCTTTTCCTGTCAAATTCAAGCACCTTTTCATCATTAAACCAGTGTTCAACCATAGAGCCGTCCAGAATGATCTTCACCTTATTCCATTCTCCAGGGGGATTTATGCTTAAATCCTCAGGTGGTGGAATCATGTCGTAAAGCGCAGCCATTTTATGGTTTCCGTCTCTCCCCATTTCAGCATCCGGGTGTCTTTCATTGTCAAGCAACTGGTACTCCAGCCCAAGGAAACTTCCTTCGTGTCCCGGGAAGGCATCTGTTACCTGGTACTTGACGCCGGAATTGGCTCCTTCGGTGATCCTGACTTCAAGTTCGAGTTCAAAGTTTCCGTATACCTCCTTAGTAATGATATCGTGGCCCCCGGCCTGGCCCTCTTTCTCTCCAAGGACCGTAAGAATGCCGTCTTCAACCTCCCATCCGTGTTCCGGAAAAACCTCCGATTTAAGGTCTCTCCAATTATCAGTAGAAGATCCGCTAAACAGCCAGACCCATGATTCTTTTTCGGAGGAGATGACCTCAGACTTATTTTCTCTATTGGTACACTGGGTTGAGAGGAAAATGATCCCAACAAGGAAAAAGATTTTTGACTTCATAATCAAATTTTTATGCATTTAGAAACTTGGTTCCCACCCGGGCTCATATTCGCGTCCCCAGAGCTTACCGGCTTCCTGGTCCCCGAGAATGTGTCCATTATTTTTATCAGTTTCCAGACTTCTGCCTACACGTTGTGCGATGTTGCCCAATTGTACCCATGTGGTACTCTTGTGACCTGTTTCCACATCCGCATTTGGGGTATCACCGGTCCGTATACACTGCAGGAAATTATCAATGTGAACATTATCAAGACCTGCAGCAGGACTGGCGGTGTTCCTGCCATCAAATACTTCATCAGATTTTACTTCCTTCAGTATTTTATCGTCAAGGTCATAAATCGTATATCCGTCATGCCCCGTAAGCATGCTGCCTTTTTCACCATAGAAAATGATGCCGCGATCAAGCCCTTCCACCTTATTACCATTGCAGCTTCTTCCTTCCCAGGTGACACTGGCCCCCTCACATTCATAGCTAATCACCTGTGTATCGAAAGCCTCCCAGTCGTCCTGGTAGCGATAACGGCCACCTACAGAGTGCACCTTGCTTGGAAAATCAAGGCCTAATCCCCACCGGGCCAGATCGATTTCATGGGTGCCGTTATTAAGCGCTTCACCGGTTCCCCAGTTCCAGAACCAGTGCCAGTTGTAATGAATCAGGTTATCCTTGTAGGGACGGCGCGGAGCCGGCCCCTGCCAGAGTTCATAATCCAGGTTTGAGGGAACGGGGACTATTTTTCCGACCCCGATAGGACCGCGATTATTGGTATACCACGTTTTAGCCATGTAGGCATTGCCGATTACACCACCTTTCAGTTCATTGATGCCTTCGGTAAGCAGTTTCCATGAACGTCTTTGTGCACCCATCTGTACCACCCTGTTATATTTCCTGGCTGCCTTTATGGCCATTTCTCCTTCAGCGGGATTATGACTGAGAGGTTTTTCAACGTACACATGTTTTCCTGCAACGCAACTCATGATGGTTGCCGGAGCGTGCCAGTGGTCAGGTGGTGCCAGGAATACGGCATCGATTTCATTATCTTCCAGCATCTTGCGGATATCCTTCTCGCTCTTTGGAGTTTTGCCTACTGCCTTCTCTACAGCCAATATTCCTTTTTGTAGTGCTTTGTCTTCCACATCACATATGGTACGCACCTCGGTATTCTCCTGACGGGCAAAATTGGCAGCCATACTTTTTCCCCTGCCATTTGTACCCATCACGCCCATAACGATCCTGTCATTGGCTCCCATTATCCGGGAATAGCTTCCGGCAGAAAATCCGTAACCAACTCCCCCAATTGCCAGTGCCGACGATCCTGCAGCAACTTTTTTAATAAAATCTCGTCTTGATTTTTCCATTTCACCTGTGTCTTATCAATTCTATTTAAGCGGTATTATGACTTAATTCTGAATCCAAAGCCTGATTCTGGAATCAAGATAAAATTTCATGGCTTAACGCGACATTAACAGGGGATTAACAGCCGGATTTTTCAAAGGAATCTTTTTAAGGATAAATTTTATACCTGATAACTGCCTGATCAGCAAAGGCTGTTATTAATTAAATATTAACCCCTGGTTTATCCGGTCTTTATAAATTTGATCCCCACATCATCCGGAACATAGAAAAGGCCTCAGTATAATGATCTGAATGTTAGCAACATAAAAATATAAAAGAATGATGAGAATCCATGTAATCTTCCTGGCTGCCTTCCTTATATTTTCAGAAAGCTACGCTCAGACTGAACCCGGGATAATTAGGCTGGATTTCCCGCCAGAAGCAGATCCGGTACATGTTGGTAAACTGATAACAAAAAACCTCCTTTCCAGGGATTATATGCTCAGGGCAGATAAATCGAAAGGTACCCGGGCAATAACACCAACATTTTGTTCCCTGCATGCGGGGAAAAGTTCATCTTTAGGATTCTGGTCAAAAATATTATAAATCACCTGTACCGAATCAATAATGCCACTTTTAACGGCTTTAACTCCATTCCAGGGCTCCCATCGGTTCATACTTATCCCGATGGCGTTAAAAAGCCCCTGTGATTTCAAATCCATCATTTTTGCAACCCACCTATCATCCTGTAACCACAGATCTTCCCATGTATGAAATTGCATCAGATCGAAATGAATCCAGGCCGGCATTTTTCAGACTCTTTTCAACATATTCCTGAATATGGGCAGGAGGATAAGAATCACCCAATGGATATTCCCGTTTACTGGGCCATTTAAAATTTTTAGGCGGTATTTTCGTGGCCGTATATATTTTCTTGTCTTTGTTCGACCTGACCAGTTCGCCAAGTAAACTTTCACTTTTACCTGCGCCATATCCCCAGGCTGTATCAAAAAAATTACAGCCAAGATCAACAGCATGCTGAAGTGAACGCATGGATTCTTCATCGTTGGATCCTGTCCATCCACCCATGCCCCACATTCCATAACCAATTTCACTAATATCCCAATTTGTTCTACCTAATTTTCTATACTTCATAATACATAATTAAATTTCATCATCTTCCAGTGGGCGTTCTCCTTTAAAAGGCCCCCATATAGTACGCATGTTTGCATCATCATCATTCCAATAGACATTCATATCCACATCCGGATTAGCTTTTGGAATTCGTGCCCCAACTTCCTCAAAGTAGCGCATCATTTCATCAAATAATTCCTTGTGCACTTCCGGCTTTTTATCAGCAATGTTTTGCACTTCTCCTTCATCGTCACCCAAAGGTCAAACAACATGGGGATATCCGGAGCCTCATAAAAATGCATAACTTTCTTTTTGCCCGAAACAATGGCTGATGTGGGCATTCCACTGCGATAGTGAGGGTAATGGAAATAGAGGTAGCGCTTACTGAATGCCTCATCTGCTTCTTCACCCTGCATTAGTCCGGCCAGGCTAAGACCATCAATATCACTTAAGCTTTCGGGATTGACCACCGGCCCAGTCCACAAAGGTGGGGAGGAAGTCATAGTTGATCACATTTTCTTCACACACAGAACCAGCTTCAATTCCTGGTCCTCTTGCTATCATGGGAACACGGATACCTCCCTGCCAGACCCACCATTTGCCACTATGAAGTGGCTGGGTAAGTCCAAATTCCGGGTAAAAGAAATGACGGTAGCCATTGTCAGAAACCATAATCACATAGGTATTATCTTCAATACCCAATTCTTCAATCTTATCCAATACCGCTCCGATACGGCCATCCAGATCTTCTGCCATACCCATCCATGTAGCAGGATCCCGGTGACCTCTTTCGATGCTTTCGGCAGTCTCTCCAAGCCTTTTGTAATAGGCCTGGATTTCAGGTAAGCGGGTATATTTTTCCCGCGTTTCCGGCAGACATTCAAATCCGGCATGCATGGCATAATGCGAAATCTGCAGGTAAAAGGGCTTATCCGCCTGAACCTGCTCCTCCATAAAGTCAATCGCCTTTTCAGTAACACTGAACATCAGCTTAGGATCGTCCGGAATTTTCGAATTCCCCGGCTTGTTGGTGGTATTCCCATCGTGTACAAGGTAGCCTTCATCTTCCGGGCTGCCCCGCATATGCCATTTACCAATATGGGCACTTGCATAGCCCAGTGGGGCCAGCGCCTCCGGAATTGTGACAGCATCTGTATCTATGGTCATATCAGAGACACAGGGAATCACAGGAAATTGGCTGTAGTCCGGGTTCGGGTCATAATAGTCCGATCCCCCATTATTCATATACACCGTAAAACCACTTCTTGCACTTGATTTTCCAGTTTGAACACATACCCTTGAAGGAGAACACTGGGGCGCACCGGGATAAGCATTCCGGAATTTCTTTCCCTGGCCCGCAAGCTTTTCCAGGTTTGGCATTCGCAAAGCAGGCATTTTAGAATTTGGCATGGCTTCATCCATCAAAACCGGCGTACCGTTCCAGGCCCAGTCATCAATAAAAAGCAGTACAATATTTGGCTGTTTCTTTTCCACCTGACTGCTGGAAGCAAAGGCCAGGATAACGAGTAAGGCGGCGAATATGGTAAGAAATTGCGTGACTTTCATCCTGGTTTCGTTTTTAATATTGTTTACAGATCCACGCGGGTCAGGGTCACATACATGGGAAAGAGAAATGTACCCTGAGCGGTCTGGATATAAGGTTCCAGGTGATAGTCCCCTTCCTTAATCTTTACATTTTTAAAAGTCCAGTCCTTTGTCCCGGTATTATTGCAGTTCTCATCAATATTGTAGGGATAAAGATTCAGACAAACTTTCGCAGGCCCTTCCAGGGGGTTTACAAAATAATAGGTGATGTCATATATCCCGTCTTCAATGACCCTTACATCCCAGTAGTTCAGCCGGCCTTCTTCGGTCCATGCAACGGGTGTTCCCTTGGCATCATTCCGGTTCAGGATAACAGGGTTTTCATGTGGAGTTCCGATGTAAGCAGGAAATTTTTTATTGTTATTTTCCTCATTGATTATTTCATCGTACCATTGATCTATCTCCGATTTCAAAATGGAAGCCCGATCCAGGTTAGTAGCGAGTATGTTGTGTTTTTCCTGCGCGTCATTTTTGATATCGTATAACTCAAAATCTTCGATTCCGCTTTCACGCCCGGTATTACCCACCAGCTTAAAACCCCCTTTTAATGCGGCAAAGTTTTGATACTTCTGGAGGTAACCCCTTCCCCATTCAAAGAACAGGGTCCGCTTCTCAAATGCTGAATAGTTTTTGTTCTCCGGGGAGAAAATACTGAGCCCGTCAATTTGATGACTCACCTGATCCAGTCCGCACAAATCAAGGATCGAAGGCAGCAAATCGATATGCGCAAAATCAGCATCCAGTTCAGCCTTCTTCTTAAATTTATCCGGGTAATGGATCAGGCAGGGTACACGCACACCGCCACCAAAAACGGATGATTTACGCTCTCTGAGTCCCATCTTGTAGCGATTGTGTTGCGGACCGTTGTCCGTTAAGAAGATAATAAGCGTGTTTTTCTGGATTTCCAGCTCCTTTAAAGTCAACATAAGCCTCCCAATGTTATCATCAATGTTGCTGACCATGCCGTAAACCCTTCGGGCGGCTTCAATTTCACTGGGAGTCATCTTCTCCACAACCTCATCATATACCTCAAATTCGGCAGCATCAAATTCAAGATCCTTATACATATCATAGTACTCACCGGGAAGCTGAAGGGGGGTGTGCGGGGCATTAAATGACAGGTAGGCAAAAAATGGCTTTTCTTGATTATCCGCCTGATTCGCTTTAATATACTGGATCAGCTCGTCCGTATAAACATCGGAACAGTAGCCTTCAAATTGAACCGGCTCTCCATTCTTAAACAAAACCGGATCGAAGTAGGAGCTGTCGCCATCAAAAAAATTATACACATCTCCGGGTTGGCCCATTCCTCCGGCCCGATGCACAGCTGCCACATCAAATCCCTGGTCCATTGGGCGGTAGGGATAATTGTCGCCCAGGTGCCACTTTCCAAAGATCGCGGTGCTGTAGCCATTCTCCTTCAAAACCTCAGCCACAGTAATTTCATCTGTACTCATGGTGGCTCCACCATTATAAGTGTCATATATTCCTGTACGTTCCGAGTATCTGCCTGTCATCAAACATGCACGCGTGGGTGCGCAAACAGGAGAGACATAAAAATTTGTAAGGTTCAAACTCCGGGATGCCAGTTTATCCAACTGCGGTGTCTGGATGTATGGGTTACCGTTAAAACCAAAATCACCTATCCCCTGGTCATCCGTCATAATAAGAATGACATTAGGTTTGGAATCTCCATTGACCCCGGCTTTGAGATCTCCCGAAAGGAATATACCTGCAAGGAATATCAGGCAGAAAAATGGATTAGTAATCTTTTTCATAAGTATGATCGATTTTCTCAGAGTTCAGTATCCCAGTGCTCCTTAATGATCTGCAGGATTTCCGGGTTGCCTTCATCGGTATCACCCAGGATTTCCCGCTGTCGGATGAGTTCTACTTTCATACCCTCGATTATCTCCTGGTATTGGGGATCAGCATAAGCGTTGTGTAACTCATGTGGATCCTTCTCCAGGTCGAAGAAGTCCCAATAGCCTCCCTTATACTCGGGCTGGCCATCTTTCGCCTTAAAGCCATTACCATAAAAAAAGGCCAGCTTATACCTTTTTCCGCGTATACCAAAGTGTCCCGGACGATCGGGCTGATGTTGCCAGTAGCGATAATAGCCATACTCCCGCCAATCCTCAGGAGTGTTGCCTTTCAGATTTTC
Organism: uncultured Bacteroidota bacterium; assembly: GCA_963713725.1. Classification (GTDB taxonomy): domain Bacteria; phylum Bacteroidota; class Bacteroidia; order Bacteroidales. Next base: position 10,871 of record CAVQMZ010000005.1, on the reverse strand, counting down.
ACGAAAGCTGCGTCCCTGCATGCTCTCAGGATAATCCAAACCTGCATAATCAGCAAAAAGTGCAGAGAAGTCCACATTTTCGATGATATCCTTGTTGCGGGTTCCAGCAGGAATCTCTGCCGGATACCGAATTACGAAGGGCATGTGAATGGACTCTTCATAGATCAGCCGTTTATCAAACCAGCCATGCTCACCCAGGAAATAACCCTGGTCGGCCGTATAAATCACCACGGTATTCTCAGCCAGTCCGGCTTCATCCAGGTAGGCCATCAGCTTACCAATGTTATCATCTATGGCAGCACCACAGCGCATGAAATCCTTTACAAATTTCTGATAGGTCTTCATACGGGCCTCATCCGGATCGAGGCCATCCACCGAGAATGGCAGGTCCGGATAGTGCTGGAAGTCCCTTCGCTGATCCGGGTTAACACTGGCATCCAGATAGCGCTTCTGTAGATTATCAATGGACTGTCCCCGGAAGGATCTTCCTGTAGTTTCCGGGCCATGATCCCAGAAAGATTCCGGATGCGGAATATCCACATCCTTATAAAGATCACTGTGTCGGTCCGGATAATCAAAGGGCTCGTGGGTGGCCTTAAAATGACACATGGCAAGAAAGGGTTTGGACGGATCGCGGTTCTCGATCCAGTCAATGCACATATCGGCAATCACATCCGAACTAAAGCCCTTATATTCTTTTCCGCCCTCCAGCCAGTGTCCCCAGTTCTCTTTGGTCTTCAGCACAGGATTCCAGTACCTGCCCTGGCCCGGCAATACACAGTAATAGTCAAAGCCTGTGGGTTCGGTTTGCAAATGCCATTTCCCTATTACCGAGGTCTGGTAAGCTCCGGCTGACATTAGTTTTGCAATGTGAAAGTGCTCGGGTGTAAATCCAGCCCCCAGGGTCTTTACCCCATTCACATGACTGTACTGACCGGTGAGAATGGTTGCACGGCTGGGCGTACATATGGAATTTGAAACCAGGCAATTCTCCAGCACACATCCCTCCCTGGCAAGTTGCCTGATATTTGGCGTATGCACATAATCTTCCAGGATACCGCCATATATACCCCAGGCCTGGGCTGTATGATCGTCGGACATAATGTAGAGGATGTTCGGGGGAGACAGGGTTTTCTCCCCGGAAGCACCACACCCTGCCAGAATGAGAAGGCCTGGGATCAGAATAAGAGTGAGAACCAGTTTTATCATTTTTTGATCAATTTATAGACTCCTGTTCCCTCCGTGGTTCTTAGCTCGATTATATACTCTCCGGCTTCCAGGTCGCTCACCGACAGTGTGGTCTCCTGCTTTTTTAAAGAAACTGTTTTTACCACTCTTCCTGATAAATCAAACATGCGGGCCGAAAGACCGTTTTCCACACGGATGTGTAGCAGATCATCCACCGGGTTGGGATAGATCCATGCACCCATATCCTCTATGGTCCCTAGCGATGAACTTCCCATGGGGGTCGCTGAAACCTCTTCACTGCCCTCGCTTTCATTCCCTCCCTTATCCACTGCCTTCACCACATAATAATAAGTAGTTCCGTTAATCAGGTTTTCGTCAGTATAATTCGAAAGGGTAACAGGCGTGTCATTTATTTTGGTATTCGACAAACCCGAAAATATCGCCCTGTAAATATTATAACCTGCAAGACTGTTCCCTGAATTATCATCCCAATCCAGGCTAACGGTAGCATCCCCGGCTGTGGCACTTAAGTTTGTGGGTGCCAGTAGGGGTTCAAAAACAAGGCCGGAAAACCTGATAAAATCAACCCTTGTGATCACCTCCCCGCTGACAAACTGATAGAGGCGGAAAAAGTTAATGGCACTCAAATCAGGATTGCCCATTATATTAGCGCTGCTTATCTGCAGGTGGAGTTCGTTCCAGCCATTTACCAGGTTTAAATCACCCACCGACCAGTTATACTCATCCGTATCCGGCCCTCCCGAGCTACTAATCTCAAGTTGGCCTCCTCCATTAAATTTACTTACATCAGAAACATAAACCCATAAATCAAGGTAGCTGGTTGGATCGCAATAGGTATTTATTGCCGGGCTATAGGATCTTTTAAGCCAGTCGGTACCACCCCCCTGAGAAATCAGACTGGCATATCCTTCCTTCTTTTCTTCTGTGTCAATACCCACCCCGTTGCTGGAATTCCAGCCCGCATCGGAATCACAATAATCTAGCACCACCACATCACTTGAATTTTCAGAACCCGTAGTAAAACTCCATTCACTTCCTTCAGCCCTGCCAAAGGCATTCACCTCATCTATGCGCCAGTAATAAGTGGTATTGGGCTCCAGATTTTCTGGCTGATAGGTAGCAGAAGCTTGACTGGCAACTGAGTCAGGTGGAGAACTTTTACCCAGGTAAATGCTATGGGATTGAACATTATCCCCTGCTTCCCATCCCAGGGTCAGCTCGGTACGGACACCTTCTTCCCCATCTGCCGGATAGGGCTCGCTTGCCACCGTTGGTGGAAGTTCAACAGAGTTTCCAATATAAACTTCACCCATGTTTACCTCCGCAGAGCCTGCTCCATGCCTTACAAATACCTGGTAGCGCTCTTCTGTCAAAGGAGATATGATGTAAGTTCCCACATCATCCGGAGTAGAGTATAAATAGCTTTGCCCTCCGTCAATACTGATCTCAATGTTTGTTTCGTCAGGAAAATCAGGGAATATAAATTCCATTCCACCCTGGTCATTGTCATTCACCTCGTTGATAATCCGGATGGTCATTATGCCTTCCGGAGGGGTGACGAAGGATGCATGGTTATCTTCATAACCCCGGACCACCTCTGTGACCAGACCGGCAGCCCGCAAGTACCAGTCGCTGGGCAGGGTATAGCCATCGGCATCCAGGGGCAGCCAGTAGCCTTCCCTGGGTATCATGGATTTATTCTCGGCCAGTTTAAACATTGCTGTTCCTTCATCAATCTCGTCAAACATGGCGATATAGACACTTTTGGCATTTTTGGAGACCACCTCTTTTACTTCATTCCAAAGGAAATTTCCACCATCCCTCGGATTGGCATTTTGAGGTCCATTATTCAAATTATACCATGAAAATCCGGGATGGACCACGGGCAGAAAATCCACATTATGCTCATCACACCAGGCCTGTCCGCGATCATAGTCTGTATTGCCCGAAAACCAGGGGCTGATTACTTCCACATCCTGGAAAGCATTTGTCCAGTTGGGACCCTGGGCGTACCAGTTCCAGGCTACTCCCAGTTTCAGGGAGGCCCGGTATTTAGGATTCGGGTTATTTTTAAACCAGTCAATAAGCTCCACAAGTTGATCAAAAGTGGCATCCTCCCGGACTGTATATCCCCATAAGGATACCAGCGGTAGCCCGCGATGATTCAGGTAACGGTCGCTCTGGGTAACCCCTATATCGTCCACCAGGTGCATCCAGTCAGCCTTAATTTCTTCCACACGATTAGCAATACCATCATACATAATGGCAAAGACCCGACCATAAGCTTCACAACCTTCAATTACATGTCGGGTCACAGTATCTTTGTGATTCATATGCGGCTTATTATTTGCTGCAGATATAAACCTTTGCACAAAAACGCCATCCAGGTTATAATCCCGCACCCATTTCATATGCCGCACGACAGTAGATCTGTTATGCGAGGAAATTACTGGTGCCATTCTCCCATTGGGGAAGCTCAGGTCAGCATCGTAAAGCTCATCGAGCCCATATTCCCGAATATCGGGGTACATATCCACACTGGAATTAATGGGCTCGTAAAAGTTAGTCCAGTGCACCCAGCCAATCCCGGCACCGTCATCAGGATGATTAAACCAGCCCTGGTAGCCGAACATCACTTTTCCATCAAGGCTGCTATTATCCACCTCCTGAACTTCAAGGCTGGGCCATACAGGCTCTCCCGGCTCTGGGGTAAACCTGATAAAATCGAGCTTCGCCGTAATGGGGCCTGATAGATTCTGCGTAATCCGGAAATAGTTAATGCTATCCAGCTTTGCTCCCCCTCCTGACTGAACAGCTGAGCTTATGGGCAGCAGCATCTGGTTCCAGCCATCCACTACCTGGCTCTTATTCAGTGGCCAGGTGGATTCGGCATTGTCCGGTTCTGCGGAACTTGAAATCCCGATCAATCCACCCTCCAATTTTGATGCATCAGAAACATACAACCAGAAGGACAGGTAACCTGTGTCGTCAATTCCTGTTCTGGTCTGGGAAAATACCTTGGAGAACCAGGTGAAATCTCCGGTCTGGGCCTCCGTTTTCAGGGATCCCCTTCCTTCTTTTTTATCGCCTCCATCTATGCTAAGAGCCTGACTTCCTTCCCAGCCTGTAGTTACATCGCAACGTTGAATAACAACCTGGGCGTTCAGAGCCTGTAAGGATAAAATTGCTCCTATTGCAAAGGCAAAAAGATAACTGGTATATGTTTTTCTGTTTTTCATAGTTCTAGATAATCAGGACAGTGTCCATCCGTTTTGATATTCATGTTTAATCCATTCATTGCACATTTGCAATGCATTCTGCTCCTCCCATTTCCTGGATTGATTATCAACCTGCCTGCTGATCACATCGCTGGTGTATGGAAAGAGTTTGGCCGTTTTGATTTTCTCATCAGCCCCAATATTGGTCACCTTCATATTCTCACTGTCATACAGGAGGGTTTTTTTCAAAGATTGTAACCTGACAGCCAGGTTCCCCATAACGACCATTTCATTGAAGGGCCCGGCATATTCAAAGCTCGATGAAGGTGTACCCCCGTTTTTGCAACAATCCACAAAATGCATTTCATGCCTTCCACCACCAAGCTCACTGTCCGGGATCCTTCCCAGATCTACTTTGGTTTCAGGTTTAAATTCCACCCCATTTTTATAGGTTTTCCAATTATTGCCATAAGATTCGGCAATCAGGGTGGCTTCTGACCCCACAAACATAATAGAGCGTGCGCATGATGCTCTGACCACGGGTTACACGGGCCATGAGTTGCGAGAGGGCCAGGGAGATCAGGAAACTGAAATTGACGGTGACAGCCAGGAAGATGACTGTATTTCCCACCGATTTCCAGAAAACTCGATCGCCCGCTAACTTGGTATAATTGCGAAACATCGTCTCTGTCTTGAAGACGAAAGTCGTATCCGGTCGCAACAGGTGGAAAGGCGTGAAACTGACATAGACCGAGTAGGCCACCGGGTAAACGATCACCAGGGCGATGATGATCAGGCTGGGGGCAATCAGCATGATCGGAAACCAGCTCTGAAGTCGGTAAAAGTTGCTCTTTTTGGTTTCCGACTCGGGCTTAGCAGTTGCTGGGGCCGGAGGTGCGGCAGATTGGGTTGAAGCCATGTGCGCGCGCCAGAATTGGGAGCGCCCGAACGAATCCGGACGCTCCCTGGAGAGTGGTTGGAGTTTAGTAGTAGCCGAAATCTGTCAGCATTTCTCGGGTGTCTTCAACAGCCTGGTCCAGGCCTTCCTGCACTTCGACATCACCGAGGATGATGCTTTGCAGTGCCGGGTACCAGAGGTTGGTGAAGGAAATCCAGTCAGCGAAGAGCGGTGGCGTGTAGAAGTCTTCGGAGATCTGCGTTTGAGCAACTTCGAGGCGAGTCTATGTCCAGCGGCACATCAGACTGAGATGCATCGGCAATTACACGAGCCCAGACGTCATCGCGTACAGCCAACAGACCGAGCTTGGACTTCATCGTAAGCGACGCCTTCAGAGGAGAGGAACTTCACGAGTTGGGCAGCTCCTTCCTTGTTTTCAGCAGCTTGGGGATGGAGAAGGCATGTGCGCCGGCCCAACCCGTGTGGTTGTCGCCAGCAGCGCCGGTGGGGCCACGAACGATGTCGAATTTCCCGGCAACCGCACAGCTTTCAGGATCCTGGAAGTAGCTGTACCAGCCGTACCATTCCAGATAGAAGGCGATGTTGTCGTCGCAGAAGTTCTGGCCACTTCAGGCCAGAGGTAGTTGGTGGTGTCGGGTGGGATCAGGCCGTTGTCGTACAGGTCCTTCATCCATTGCGCCGACATCGCGCCTGCTTCACCGTTGAAGATGGGCTCGAGGTCATCGTCGAAGTAGTTGCCGCCGTTGGAGACCAACACTTCGTAGAAACGTCCGGCCAGGGCTTCTTCTTTGCCGGCGAACTACGGTGCCGTAAGCAACGACGCCTTCAGCTACGAAGAATTCAGACATCTCGTACATCTGCTCGATGGTTTCTGGTGGAGCCAGAGGATAGCCGTATTCCGCTTCGAACTTGGCTTGCAGGTCGGCATCACCGAAGAGGTCGGTGCGATAGTGCATGCCACTGATGTCAGCATGGCGCGGAATGAGTTGCAATGCACCGTCGATGGTGGCTGCTTCGATGATGGCCGGGCTGAATGCTCCAGTTCTTCAGGTGTGAAGTACTGGTTCATGTCTTCGACGAAGTTGGTGTACTGGCTCATGAAGCTGGTGTGATTCCAGGCTACGTCGTAGTCGACGGTGTCGGCGGCGTAGTTGGTCTTGAGATAGCGATCGATCTCGAAGCCATCGCCAAGGAAGACGATCTCGACATTGGCGCCGGTTTCTTCCTCGAACATGTTGATGGAATCGTACATCGCTTCGTAGGGCTGACCACCGATGTTGGCCATGCGAATGGTCTGGCCAGACAGGTCCTGGTCGAGACCAAGGTAGCTGGCTTCGCCCATGTCTGCGACTGCACCTGCATCAGCACCAGCGCCGATGTCAGGATTTTCCATGCGTTGCTGCACTGCGCCAGCGTCGTAGTAACCGAAGTCAACCATCATTTCGGCTGTATCTTCAACGGCCTGGTTCAGGCCATCTTCGACAGAAACGTCGCCGAGGATGATGCTTTGCAGGATCGGGTAGAAGAGGTTGGTGAAGGAAATCCAGTCAGCGAACAGCGGTGGGGTGTAGAAATCGTTGGAGATCTGTCCCTGGGCAACTTCAAGGCGGCGCTTGTCCAACGGTACGTCGGAAGCGGCTGCGTCTTCGATGATCAGTTCCCAAACGTCATCGCGTACCGGTAACAGACCAAGCTGGCCCTCTTCGTAGGCAACTTGCTGCGAGGAGAGGAACTTGATGAGTTGGGCGGCAGCTTCTTTGTTCTCTGCTGCCTTGGGCATGGAGAAGGCATGTGCGCCAGCCCAACCCGTGTGCTTGTCGATAGCACCGGTGGGGCCACGGACGATGTCGAAGTTACCGGCAACCGCACAGCTTTCAGGATCCTGGAAGTAGCTGTACCAGCCGTACCATTCCAGATAGAAGGCGATGTTGTTGTCGCAGAAAGCTGCGCAACTTCGGGCCAGAGGTAGTTGGTGGTGTCGGGGGGAATCAGGTTGTTGTCGTACAGGTCCTTCATCCATTGCGCCGACATCTGACCAGCTTCGCTGTTGAAGATGGGTGTGAATTCGTCATCGAAGTAGTTGCCGCCGTTGGAGACAAGCACCTCGTAGAAGCGACCGGCCAGGGCCTCTTCTTTACCGGCGAATACCGTGCCGTAAGCGACAGCTTCCTCAGCTACGAAGAATTCAGACATCTCGTACATCTGCTCGAGGGTTTCTGGCGGAGCCAGAGGATAGCCGTATTCCGCTTCGAACTTGGCCTGCAGGTCGGCATCACCGAAGAGGTCGGTGCGATAGTGCATACCGCTGATGTCAGCATGGCGCGGAATCACTTGCAGCGCGCCGTCGATGGTGGCTGCTTCGATGATCGCCGGGCTGAAAACGGCCAGTTCTTCTGCCGTGAACCAGTTGTTCAGGTCTTCGGTGAAGTTGGTGTACTGGCTCATGAAGCTGGTGTGGTTCCAGGCTACGTCGTAGTCGACGGTGTCGGCGGCGTAGTTGGTCTTGAGATAGCGATCGATCTCGAAGCCATCACCAAGGAAGACGATCTCGACGGTGGCGCCGGTGACTTCCTCGAATTTCTTGATGGAATCGTACATCGCTTCGTAGGGCTGGCCACCGATGTTGGCCATGCGGATGGTGATGCCGGACAGGTCCATATCGAGACCGGCATAGGAGGCGCGGCCATCTGGACCCATCATCACATCGCCGGCAGGAGCTGCTTCCTCTGCTGGGGCTTCTTCTTCAGCGGGGGCTTCTTCTTCGGCGGGAGCGGGTGCTTCGGTGGGAGCGGGTGCTTTGGTGGGTTCCGGGGCGGGGTTCGTCACCGCCGCCACATGCGGCGAGCACCATTGCCAGCATCAGGACGATTGCCAGCACCATAAATAGTCTACTGCGTTGCTTCATTTCGATACTTCTCCTCGTTGAGAGTGGGTGAGTGAAATGTGAGAGATGTGTTGAGATAGCATGGTCTGAGTTTTCTGCACCTCCTAAAAACCTAGAGTGTGATTTCGTGGAAATGAACAGGTGTTTTCATGTTGATAATCGGAGTCAGGGTCGATGAGGTCATGATTAGATCCAGGATGAAGAAGTCGCCTTCTGTTCGGGTTCACATAATGGGATTCCCCAGTAACGATCCAAATGAAATTTGCATCACCCAGGCATCGATCATGATACCGAATAATTGTTGTCCCTCGACCTCTGTCGCCTCGTTTGCCTTGCTGTTAACGGTATTGGTGTACCAGGGGGCATTCGAGTTCAGTTGATCAAGGTTGGGGAGCGAAGGGTGGGCCGCCATTGTTAAGGCGGTTTCGTAGAATCCGGCGTGGTCGGCCATTTCCACACCTTGTTCAGCGGCTGTGGGTAGCACCGAAGGCCATACCTGGATGCGTCTAAAGACATTGTCAGCGGCATCGAGGGGAGTTTTTCCCTACCAGGCATCGCCTCGTTCGGCGTGGGAACGCTCGAAGGTGACTTCGGCAGCGGCTTGGCGGATGGCCAGCGACTCGGGTCCATCCAGACCCTGGTGGTGGACCCCAACGATGATCCAGTGCCAGCCCATGTCCCAGAACCCGGCCAGATGTCCTTGACGTATCGCCCAAAGCGTTCCGTGGAGACATCGAGCGAGCCAAGTTCAGGGCCGGAGACAGCATGGCTGGCCGGGCCATACCAGATGGGTGGGGCAACTACACAGTTCACACGCTCCGCCACTTGCATGAGCAGATGCTCAGTGATTATCGTATCCACCCCCAACGGCAGATGGGGCCCATGATACTCGATACAGCCCGTGGGCACCAGTAAAGGCCATTGTTCATCAATGGCGTGCTGTAGCTGGTGGGGTAGGAGGTGTTGGAGTCGCATGATCAGTTGGCGGTCTCAGTGTCAGAATCAGGTGTGATGCGGTTGATCAATTCACGTGATGCGGTTCGATTAATTCAGTGCAGGAATATCGTACTCACCCAGTTCCAGCGGATACTGCCCGTATTCCCGACCAGCTTGACGACATAGTCGAAGTTGGAGCCGGGGATGTTGCTGGCAACCGAGTGGTCGGACTGGAAGATCAGACCGCCCCCTTTGGCGGCGTTGAGCTTGCGCAGGGCGATGGCCTTGAGCTCGTCTTCATCGCTGCCGGCCCACTCAATCACGTCCATGTTGCCGCAAAAGCCAAGCCGGTGTCCGTATTCTCCGCGCAGATCGACGACATCCAGACCCGCCTTGGCCTCCAATGGATTGTAGGCATCGATGCCGGTCTCGATGAAATCCTCCAGGATGCGCTTGACATTGCCACAACCGTGGTAGATGACGGGCAGACCGGCATCGTGACAAATAGAGACCATCTCCATGATATAGGGCTTGTAATGTGCTCGCCACCTGTCGGGGGCGAAGAAGAGATCCTTCTTGTAGGCGATGTCGCCCCAGATAACTATGCCATCCAGCAGCATCGCCGGCCGCCAGTCTGGGCCTTGAGCAACTCAATGGCGAACTCGTTGGTGCGATCGAGGAAGCGGCCATGCTGCTCTGGATAGAGCGCCGACCAGAGCATGTTGTTCTCCGGCCCGATGATGCGGGTCATGTACTCGTTGGCCTCGCAAACGCTGCCATAGACGGCGAAATCGGGTCGAATGATTTCACCGTTTCGACCCAGGGCGGAGAATTGCGCTGGAAAGCGTCACCTACGCCTGCGAGCTGATTGTCGCCGGCGCTGAAGAAGCGCCGATCGTCCCAGGATCATCAAACTCGAAGGCTATCTGCCTTCTCGATGGTATCGGTGTCGAAACCGATAAACTCCGGCATGGGATCCTCGAACCTCTTGCGCAGTATGGCTTCGAACCCGGTCCGGATCACGACCTCTTCTTCGGTCTCCTTCAGCGTCTCGAAAGGTTTGATGTGAGGGTCCAGATTAGGAATAGTTACCTGCCAATCCAGATCGTAGTAATTGTAGGGGTGGCATCGGCTGCAAGTCCCAGTTCCTCGCGCCAGCGTTGAGAAGCTGCCCCAGAAGAAATCGCTGATCGGCACACGATCCCCCTCTTCCTGGCGCATCGCGGTGTTCATGCGGTCTACTTTTGCCAGTGCGTTTGCCGTTCGTTCCATGATGATCTCCTCTGAAGGTGATAGTCACTTGTTGTCCGGATTAGACAGTACTTCTGACTAAAATCGAGTTGATTCTCGCTGAAGTGACTGTCACCTGGACTATTAATCCATATGAAAAACTTCTTTCATCTCCGCCCACCATTCGTCTTCAGCTCTGGTTTCGATGGGACGCTGCATGGGCATCATGATGTCCCACCATTCCTGGGTTTTGGGATCGGCGGCCATCTTGGCCATGTCGGCCTCGAAGTCACTGCCAACATATTCGAAGTAGGCGAACAGCAGAGGAATGCCGTTGACATCTTTGTAATAGATGGAGTAATTTTGGATGTTGCACTGCTGGATCATGCCCAGAATTTCGGGCCAGACCGCAGCATGATATTCAGTATAAGATTCGAGTTGTTCTAAACCGACGCCAATGACTTGGCCGTGACGT
>CAVQMZ010000004.1:0-148456 GCA_963713725.1 uncultured Bacteroidota bacterium | reverse complement strand
GATTGTTACTACAATACTTCTGCTTCCACCATGATTTCTGAACTCACACAAATATATTCCTTGCCAAGTACCTAAATTCAAGCGGTGATTTGTAATGGGTATGGTCAGTTCTGCCCCAAATAAGGAACTCTTTATGTGTGCAGGCATGTCGTCGGAACCCTCGAAAATATGTGAATAGAGGGGATGATTCTCCGGAATAAGATGATTCATGAAGGACTCAAAATCATCCCTCACCGAAGGGTCCGCATTCTCATTAAGGGTAAGGCCCGCTGAAGTATGTTGTATTAAAACATGCATAATTCCCTGTTTGGGTAAGTCACCCATTGCTTCAAGAATTCTGCCGGTGATCAAATGGAAACCGCGGGGCATGGGCTGCAGGCTAATACTTTTTTGAATGATCATATTTTCCTCCAATTGTTAATAATTCACAAAATAAGATCATAAATGAAGTGATCCGCGAAATCAAGGTCATTTTTTATACTATTTTTGCGTGATGAAAATGGAGATGCATAGGACCACTCTGGTGCTTATCATTGCTTTTTCACTTCTTTTTTTTACAAAAAATGATGTGAGCGGGCAGCGGAATCGTCAGGAAAAGAGTGATCTGGTTGAATTCTCCGGATATGTGCGCGACCTGCAGCACAATCCCATCGCCCATGTTAATATTATCATACTGAATGAGCGAAGGGGTACCACATCCGATTTCCGTGGAATGTTTTCTTTTGTTGTCAGATCCAACGACACCATTCTTTTCAGCCACATGGGGCACAAAGGAACCATTCATGTCATTCCCGATTCCCTTGACGGACAACAATATCCGGCCGATATATTCATGGTTAGTGATACTTTTCAACTGGCCGAAGTGAGAATTTATCCATGGAAGACCTACGCCGAATTTAAGGAGGCCTTCCTGGCCCTGGATCTACCCGATGATGATGAACAAAGGGCTTACCATAATATCGCATTGATAAAGACCCAGATCAAGATGAACAGGAATGGTGTTGCCAACAGTCCAACCATGGCTTTCAGAGAGGTAATGAAACAGCAATACAACCAATTATACACAGCGGGTCAGAGTCCCTACTACACCATATTTGATCCCCTCAGGTGGGCAAAATTCTTTGAAGCTGTGAAAAGTGGAGATTTCAAGGAAGATGACTAGTATTACTGTACAATTTTCTGCGTCTTTGCTCAGTTAATACTATATTCGGCAAATTTCTCAATGTGAAAAACCTATTACCCATCCTCTTTCTGCTTCTGTTAACTACCGGTAAGCTTTCCGGTCAGGAGTATGGAACTATCAAAGGGGTGGTTAAAGACAGTCTTGGAGTACCAGTGGAACTTGCCAATTTAGCCATTATGGGAACCGCAGAAGGAACCATGACTGATACAAGCGGATTGTATGAACTGGAAGTCCCTGCAGGTCCTTCCTTTACCGTGGTTGTCTCCTGTGTGGGTTACCGGGCCTACCAGTTCGCAGTGCGCGTTCAGGCTGGAGAAAGCCGGGAAAGAATGATAACACTGCAACGCGATGTCAGAGCCATTACTGAGGTATCGGTAAGTGCCCGACAGGAACGTGCCAGTACTTTTCAGCGAATCGATATTGAGGACCTTGCTTACATGCCCTCCACCACAGGGAAGGTAGAAGCAATTATCAAATCTCAGGCTGGTGTCAGTTCAAATAATGAGCTTAGTTCCACCTATTCGGTCCGGGGGGGTAACTTCGATGAGAACCTGATCTATGTAAATGACATTGAAATCTACAGACCCTTTCTCGTCCGGTCCGGACAGCAGGAGGGTTTGAGTTTTGTAAACTCTGATCTGGTTTCCTCGGTAAAATTCTCTGCCGGAGGTTATGATGCCCGTTATGGGGATAAGATGTCCTCAGCTCTGGATATCACCTACAAAAGACCAAAATCCTTTGGCGGATCAGCCTCCATCAGTCTCCTGGGCGCCTCAGCCCATGTGGAAGGGGCTTCCAAGACCGAACAGTTCACCTTCCTGGCCGGATACCGTTATAAAACCACTTCCTACCTTCTGAATACCCTTGAAACAAGCGGAGATTATAAACCCCAGTTTTCAGACTTTCAGGGCATGCTGACTTACAGCCCCTCTAAAAAATTCGAAATCTCCTTCCTGGGTAATTATGGATCCAATAAGTACCAGTTCATACCCACTGAAACCGACGTCGAATTCGGAACCAAGGATTTGCCGCTGAACCTGAGGGTCTATTACGAAGGTCAGGAGGTCGACCGCTTCGACACTTATCTGGGGGCACTGACCTTCAACTTCAAGCCCCGAAATGGACTTTCTCTGAAACTGATTACCTCGGCCTTCAGAACTTCCGAAGAGGAAACCTTTGATATCCTGGGACAATACTGGATCAATGAGTTGGACAATACTTTAAATTCGGACACCTATGGAGACAGCATCCTCAATGTTGGTGTGGGATCTCTCCTGAGTCATGCCAGAAACTACCTGGAGGCACTGGTAGTATCAGTCTCTCATGTAGGCTCTTACAGAACCGAGGGCCGACACCTCCAATGGGGTATCTCCTATCAGTACCAGGAGTTTTTTGATAAAATAAATGAATGGGAATTACTTGATTCCATCGGCTATTCCATCCCCTATAGCGGAGAGGAAATTAACCTGAGTGAGTTCAAACGTTCCAACAACCACATCACCTACGACCAGTTCAGTGCCTTTTTCCAGAATACAAGGGAATTTAATACCGATGGAGCCGATGTTTTTTTTACGGCCGGACTGAGGGGTACGGTCTGGAATTTCAATCAGACCACCATGATCTCTCCCAGGGTCACCATCTCAACCCAGCCCAACTGGAAAGCCGACATGATGTTTCATCTGTCCGGCGGTTACTATTACCAGCCTCCCTTCTACAAGGAGATGCGCCGGCCAGACGGTAGCATTAATGAGGATATAATACCCCAGCGATCCATCCATTTGCTGCTGGGAGGAGATTACATTTTCACCATGCTGGACCGCCCCTTTAAAATCACCGGAGAAGCCTACTACAAGTGGCTCAGCAACGTGATCCCCTATAAAATAGAAAACGTCAGAATCTCTTACGCCGGAGAAAATATCTCAAAAGGATTTGCCCGGGGTATCGATTTCAAATTAAACGGAGAATTTGTGCGAGGGGCGGAATCCTGGTTTACCATGTCCTTTATGCAAACCAGGGAGAACGTGGAAGGCGACTACGCCTATGTATTTAATGGAACCGAATTTGTCAAGGAGGAAGCGGGTGAATTTCCCCGGCCAACGGATCAGTTGCTAAGTTTTGGGATCTTCTTCCAGGATTACTTCCCCAATAATCCAGGCTATAAGGTTCACCTGAACGCCTTCTACGGCACAGGACTACCCCTTAGCAGTCCCAATGATGATCAGTATTATACCCAGCTGAGGATGCGCCCTACCGCCGGGTGGACATTGGCCTTTCAAAAGTGATCAAGCGTGAAGGGGCACAACTGGGACCAAAAAACCCGCTGCGTTTCTTCGAAAGTATCTGGATCAGTGCTGAGATATTCAATCTCCTGGGAATTAAAAATGAGGCCTCCTACATCTGGGTGAAAACGGTTACAAACCAGGCCGGAATACCAGGACAGTTTGGGGTACCCAGCTATCTGACCGGTCGTCGCTTCAACGTAAAAATCTCCCTGAACTTCTAACTTTTCGCTTTAGACTTCATGGACTTTAAGCTTTAAGCTTATGGACCTATCTGCATTTGCCCGCAAACAGGACCTTGGAGATATCCATCCTGGTTCGTTCATTATTCTCGCGTGCAGCCACATCCTCAGGCAGCTGGGAAGGATCGCCCTTATAGCCTATGGCCATCATGGCAGTAGGTTCATACCTTGAGGGGATTCCAAATACTTCCTTAGCCTTTTCCTGATCATAACCAGCCATCTGGTGCACCATCAGATCCATATCAGTGGCCTGAATCAGAAGATTGGATACTGCCATACCCGTTTCATAGAAGGCCAGGCGGTTGGGTCGGTTTTTATAAGTAGAGACCACCTGGGCCAGGGCCAGAACCAGCAGAGGAGCTGTTTTTGCCCATACGCTGTTTGGCTTTGTCAGAAGATTTATAAAGACCTCATATTCAAGCATGTCTCTTGTAGCATAAACAAAGCGCCAGGGTTGTGCATTGTTCCCTGAAGGCGCCCACTTTGCAGCCTCAAAGAGAAGGTGGATCTTTTCATACTCGACGGGCCTGGGGTCAAAAGCTACCGGACTCCAGCGCTTAAGAATCAATTCATTTATTTCAGCCATTTTTAATCAGGTTTTACCTACAATATAACAATATTTATCATCCATATGAAGGATATGTTTTATTACCTTTACGATTCTTTATTTTCGAACAATAAATAACAGGTGATGCTATGAAGACACAAGATTACATCCAGAGAGAAGACAAGTTTGGCGCACACAATTACCATCCCCTCCCAGTGGTCCTTGACCGGGGTGAGGGCGTATTTGTATGGGATGTGGAAGGAAAAAGGTATTATGATTTCCTTTCGGCCTATTCTGCAGTAAACCAGGGACATTGTCAACCCTAAAATTGTAAATGCCATGGTCGAACAGGCCAGGAAACTTACGCTTACCTCCAGGGCCTTTTACAGCAGTCCGCTGGGTGAATTTGAAGAATACGTCACCAGATTTTTTGGCTATGATAAGGTTCTTCCCATGAATTCAGGTGCTGAAGGCGATGAAACCGCACTGAAGCTTTGCCGGAAATGGGGCTATACAAAAAAAGGCATTCCTGAGAATGAGGCGAAAATCATCGTTTGCGAGGGGAACTTCCACGGACGTACCATTACCATCATATCCATGTCCACCGATCCGGATTCATATAAGGGATTCGGGCCCTACACACCAGGCTTTGTCACCATACCTTACAATGATACTGAAGCACTTGCAAAGGCACTTGAGGATCCCAATGTGGCAGGTTTCCTGGTGGAGCCCATCCAGGGAGAAGCCGGGGTTTATGTTCCCGATGAGGGTTTCCTGAGCAAGGCCTATGAGCTGTGTAAAGAGAAAAACGTACTCTTTATTGCGGATGAAGTACAAACCGGCCTCGCGCGTACCGGCAAAATGCTGGCCTGTGATCATGAAGGAGTACGCCCTGATATCCTGATACTTGGCAAAGCCCTTTCAGGGGGTGTTTACCCCGTATCAGCAGTACTTGCTGACGATGATATCATGCTGTGCATCAAGCCCGGAGAACACGGATCAACCTATGGTGGAAATCCAATTGCAGCTAAAGTAGCCATTGCGGCACTTGAGGTCCTTAAAGAGGAAAACCTGGCGGATCGGTCCCTTGAACTGGGTAAGGTCTTCAGGGCAGCACTTGAAAAGATTGACTCACCCATGATCGAACTGGTCAGGGGAAAAGGCCTTCTGAATGCCATCGTAATCAAGCCCACCAATGGCAAGACTGCCTGGGATGTTTGCGTGGCACTGAAAGAGAATGGCATGCTGGCAAAGCCAACCCATGAGCATATCATCCGCTTTGCTCCTCCCCTGGTAATCACGGAAGAGCAGTTGCTGGAGTGTGCAGGCATCGTTGAAAAAACCCTGCAATCCTTTCAGTAGGACTCAGATCTGAATGAAACAAAAAAGCCGGGATCGCATATGATCCCGGCTTTTTTGTTTACTTATTTACAATCTTACTCCTTGATGTATTTTATGGTCTCACGCCCCTTATCACCCTCAATACTAATTAAATACACACCTATTCCCAGCTCAGTAAGATCCAGGTCCAGGCTGCCTGAAGCATCCGGGTAATAAGCCGACCTCAGCAACTGTCCCATGGTAGAATATACCCTCAGCTGGTAAGAATCGCTATCCAGAAAGTTTATCTGCAGGTATCCATTACCCGGATTGGGAAAGACCCGGGCTATCTTCTTTTCAGCCTGCTCAAGTCCGGTTGCACCCGGGATGGTGATTCCATTGTTCTCAACCACAAAATCAAGATCCCCAACAACCGTATTATCGATGATCTCCACATCATAATTATGAATCATTTGCAGTCCAGGTATATCAACTATCATATTATACTCGCCGTTTGGCACATACTCGAAATAGTATTCACCAAATTCATTTGTTTCAATATATGCTACAATATCCTCCTCCTGAGTACCCTTACTACTGGCCTTCTTTTTCAGGATTACCGATGTCCCGGTAAGAGGTCGGGCTAGATGTTCCCTTTGATATGAAATCATCAGCATAGTAGATTAATCCTGACATCTGACCACTTCCATCAGACTCGGTGAGTGGGTCGAGATGAGATAGGCTGATATCAAGGAAGGTGGCCCTGGTATCGGGCGCCACATCATAATCATTGGTTTGAGTAGCTGACCAGATGATCCCTCCACCCGCATAGGTTGGCATTCCGTCCGGATAGGCATCGTAATCAGGAATGGCCCGAAGTGTATAGTTCCCCGGAGGCAGTCCGGTAAAAGCATAGGTTCCTGTTTCATCGATATCTACAGTTTGAACAAGAGGATAGGCCCCTGAATTGGTAATTTTATAGGCTTTTACCACTCCCGGATACAGAATATTCCCATACTTGTCAGTGATCTTTCCCCCCAGCATATTATCTGCATTCAGGGCAAGCAGCATGGTGGAGTAGACATCCTTGGATGTGACGCTGGCTCCCCCAATTAAGAGGGGATCAGGAACTGTTTTATACAGGGTAGAAAACACCTCCCCGTTTTTTAATACCTCCAGATCACAACCATAGAAATTTGCCCCAAAATCGGCTGTATAAGCGTTGTTAAGCCAGAGTGCTTCGCCAGTATTGTTAAGCCCCAGATGGAAAGTCAGCGCAGATACATCCATAGGAGTAGTAGCAATACCCTCAAAATCCTGCTTACTACCCGTTCTACCCATAAGTGACACATTTCCACTGCCATCCGCATCAAATCCATGGAGATCCATCATGGTGGATGAGAGGGAATAGCCCCACATCTCCTCCCCGCTTCTCAAATCAAGAGCCGCCACAAATGCTCCCATACCCAGGCTATTCATCATCTGCTTGCCAGCCACCAGAAACTGATCACCGGTAAATTTCCCTGCGAGGTACAGCACCTCTTCCTTCCAGAAGGTGCCATCCCATTTCATGGAGGAAGTAAACTCCTCACTATTTGTTCCTTTTTTTCCTTTAAACGCCTCATCCTTATTTTCAAGTGGACTGGCCCATTGTACTTTTCCTTCAGGCGTCATACGGAAAGCAAACATATTGGTGCTTCCTGCTCCATTGGGATAATCCAGTTTCAGCTCACCCAGGCTAAAATGCCCTGTGGAAGTAGCTCCAAGCATCACGATATCTCCGTTAGAAAGTGTTTTTCCTTCAGAAACGCCACTAAAACTTTCATAATCTGCGCCCTGAAAGGATCCCTCGAGTACCCATTCCTTCCTGAAGGCTCCGTCAAGTTTAAGTGCAAAAACACCCTGTCCATTTGGCATCTTACTTAAAATTTCACCCCCAATAACCGGGGAACGGTCTCCCTGCCAGTTTCCGCAAATAATTACTCCGCGTTCTCCGGCTGGGATGATCCGCAAATCCTTGTAATATCCCGAAAGGGTGTCCAGTGCATTAAACCCGGCTGTAAACACACCTGTCAGCGCCAGATTCCTGTCATATTTCAATACATAGAAATAGTCACCCAGGTCCTTACCCAATATTCCATGACCCAGTAGATTGTATGGCTGATTGGAAATTCCTGCCATATAAAGATTTCCTGTAAGCTCATCCATCATGGCAATTGAGTTGGGGTACTGAAAGGGGTCCAGGTCCCAAACAGGAACAATTCTTTCAAACTGGCAAAGGTCATTATATTTGGCAATGTACTCCAGTTTACTGGCCGCCCGGATGGGTATGATGTTCCCGTTTGCCAAAACATCCTCATAAGCAACTCCCATAAGGGTCAGACCTCCTTCCAGGGAAAAGGCTTTTGGCATATAGTTCGTACCAATAATTGCAGCGGAAGCCAGGTGATTTCCATCTTTATCATATTTTATAAAGTAAATATTGGAAAAGTCGCTACTAAGCTTATCGCTAAGAAGTGGATGGTTTACAATGCTACCCTGATAGGAGCCCCCAAGCCAGAAAAAGCTTTCGGGACCCGCCTCTATCAGTAAGGGTGAGGTAGGATAATCGCTAAGACCGATCACATCCGAATTTGTGGTCACCAGCTCCGGATTCTGCCCAACTACCCCTAAAAAGGTACTCGTAACTAAGAACAGGCTAAATATCTTTCTCATTATAAATTATGTTTATTGTTTAAATAATCATTCATAGCGGATGCCCATTACGAGGATATCATCCACCTGTTCAACATCTTTCATCCAATCGTTAAGTTCCTCTTCAAGTATTCTATGCTGCTCCTCCATTGGCTTTCTGCTAATACGCTCAAGCAGAAGCCTGAATGGACGCATCTTATATTTCCCTCCTTTTTCTCCCCCAAACTGATCCGGGAAACCATCTGAAAAAAGATAGAATACATCCCCTTTTTCCAGGGCTATTCTCTTATTGGTAAAGGGACCCAAATCAACAACATGCTTACCCACCGGCATTTTATCCGCCTTATATTCCAGCACTTCGCCCTGCCGGATCAAAATCAGGGGATTGTAGGCACCCGCATATTCCATTGTATTCAGTCCCCTGTCGAGCACCACAAGGGAGATGTCCATACCATCCATGCCCTGACTGTCCTTATGGGAAAGGGCATTGATAATATAGCTTCTTAATCGATTAAGAATTTCAGAGGCTTTCAGGATCTCATCCTTATTTACAATTTCGTTCAGAAAGGTAAGACCAAGCATACTCATGAAAGCACCAGGAACACCATGACCCGTACAGTCGGCTGCACAAATAATCACCCGGTCATTCTTTTGCTCCACCCAGTAGAAATCACCGCTTACGATATCCCGTGGTTTAAATAGGATAAAGTGCTCGGGCAAGTATTTCTCCAGGGCAAGTTTACCCGGAAGAACCGCATGCTGGATGCGACTGGCATAATGTATACTGTCGGTTATCCCCTTATTCTGTTCAATAATTTGATCCCTCTGTGTCTCAATCTCAATCTTGGCATCCTCAATCTCACGGGTTCGCTCCATCACGTTCTTTTCAAGATTTCTCTTATCTCTGATCAGCTGGCGTTCCCTGTATTTTAAGTAAAGATAAAATAGTACCAGAACAGCAATAACAAAGAGAGTAATGAACCAAGGGGTTTTCCAATAGGGAGTTTTAATCGTGAAAGCATAACTTGCGTCCTCAGTGGTTTCCACTCCATCAAGGTTATATGCTTTTACCCTCAAAACATAATCTCCACTGGGTATCCTCTCGTAGGTGACGGTCCGTTCTTTTCCAGGTACTGTCCATTTATCATCCAGTCCATCAAGCATATATGAAAACCTGTTCTTTTCGGGAATTGTAGTATGGATACCTGTAAAACTGAACTTAATGGTATTGTTTTTAAAGGGAATTAAAGGAGCCTCATCCGGATTATCGGGAACTTCAATATAGGACTCTCCATTTATTTTTGGTTGATGAATAATCAAATGGGGAGCCTGAAGGTCCAATTTATCATATTTAGGCAAATAGTGAACGAGACCATCCACTGTTCCTATCCAAAGGTCATTTGACTTTCCTCTGCATACCGCTTTTTGATTGGTTTCCAGGGGATAAAAACCGTCATCGTATCCATAATACTTAGTAATTCCACTGATAATGTCCATTCTATGCAAACCCCGTTCAGTACCGATCCAGAGGGAAGTGTTGTCAGAAAATTCAACGAAATATGTGATATTGGTATTAGGCGCACTTTGAAAATTGATCTTTTCAATCTCAATGATCTCTCCAATAATCATTTTACTGAGTCCCTGGTCAGTAGCTATCCACAAAGCCCCATCAAAATCAGAAACCAGATCCAGGCAAATGTTGGAGGAAAGCCCGTTGTCGGTGGAATAATTCATCAGATGATTCCCTTTCTGGTCAAATACACTGATCCCCGCTTCGGTGGCACAATACATTAGCTCACCAATCTGCTCCAGGTCATTCACCTGCATATCCGCAATTTGATCATTCCCCGGGATTGTGCCCAGCTCCCCGTTTTTGAGAATGTACACACCTTTATCTGTGCCACACCATAGTTCATCTGTGTTTGTGTACAGCAGGCTATTAAATTGCAGAGAACTCTTTTCTTCATCCAGGTTTTTAACAAACTGTGATTCTAACCTTCTTCCATTGTAGAACAATAGTCCCAACTCAGTCCCGATATAGATATTTCCATCCTTATCTTCCGCAAAGGAGAGCAGAAGTCCCCGGTTCTCCCCTAAACCCTCTTCCTCCCCAAGGGGATAATAAACATCATCTGAAATATATCCAAGGTATGTGTGAGTTCCACACCAGATTCGCCCACGGGAATCTGAGAACAGGGAATAAACATGATTGTCAGGAAGTCCGAATCCGGATTTTTGTATTTTGTATATCTCAAAAATGGCCCTTCCGTATTTACTGGCACCACCCACGGTGGCAAACCAGATATTCCCGTATCTATCTTCAATCATTTTATAGACTTCATTATGAGCAAGTCCCATTCTCTCATCGATTAGCTCATATTTATCCTCATTGTATAACCAGACTCCTGCATTAAAAGTAATCCAGATCCGATGCTTACTATCCTCAAAAAAGGAGGTAATAACCGGTATTTCACCATCACCCAGAGTCACATGTCTGAATTTTCCATTCTCATAAATAAAAAGGCCCTCATAATAGCTTCCACACCAGATCCTGCCCTGATGATCAATCATCAGGGAAATAATAGTCCCCTCTGTTAATCCCTCCTCAGCCCCAAGATATTTAGATCCCTCTCCAGCGTTGATTCTGATCCCGTTTCCCTGTGTGGCATAGAGGATGTCCCCATTTGCCGCCTCATCAATGTCCCATATATACTCATCCTCTTCATATTTGATATAGGTGAATGGATCCTTAAAAACAGTCAGGCCATAGAAGGGGAAAGTGGGGACATGAATCCATCCCCTGGAATCAACAAAGATCTTACCAATGGAATTATCGGTCAAAGCCTCTCCCTTTGAATAGGTGATCAGTGTATCCGGTGTAATCACGGATAATCCATAAGCAGATGAAGCCCACACATTTCCATCCAGATCCTCCACCAGCTGGTCGATGTGATCGCTCACAAGTCCATCAGCCACAGTAAGTGAACTGATCTCACCATCTTCCAGAACTGAGATGCCTCCCTCAGTACCAAACCATAGCTGGCCTCCCCGGCTCACCATCATGCAGTTCACAAATTATTTACGAGACCATTGGAAGCATTGAAGTAATCAAATTCATATCCATCGTAGCGGGCAGCTCCAACCTGGGTTGCAAACCAGATATAGCCATCAAGATCCCTGACTATGTCGATGACCGTATTCTGGGGAAGTCCGTTCTGGATGGAAATATTGGCAAATGGAATCTCCGGAATAAGTCGATTCTCTTGTGGATAAGCAGTATGCAATAGAAAAAAAAGCAAATAAATGGCGATGCAGGATTTCCTGGTCAAATCATTAATACTTTTTCTATATTGCAAAACGCACATTACAAAACCAATTTATGAAAAAATACCTGCTGTTTTTTTCAATGTTATCAATACTGAGCAACTGTATTAATCCCGAGCAAAGATCATGGATTATACCGCTAAATATTGATGACTCGCTCCTCACTTATACGCCGGAGCAGATAGAAGGTTTCCAGACGAGAAGAGCTGCAGTTCTTGATAACATGGAAAATGCTTATCTGATTCTTAAATCCAGCGATCAGCACAGCCATAACCGTCACGAATTCAGGACCAATAACTATTTCTACTATCTTACGGGTTATGCCACCTCCGGCAGTTATTTAATCCTTTCCAGGAAGGATGCCTGGAAGAGTTCGATTTCAGAACCCTACAGCAATATCCGTATGGATATCTATGATGGGGTGAAAACTTCTGCCGGGGATATCCTTCTGAACTACAATCCCGACACAGTGCTAAGCTATGTGGAAAACAAAAAACTGCTGGCTGAGATTGTTAGCTCAGGAAGCCCGGTTTATGTGGATATGGGAAACCGCTTGCTGATGGATGAACTGAAAGAACTGCAGGATGGGGTCTCAATGAGCGATTTCCAGGATGTGGCAACCATACTGGATGAAATGCGGGTAATTAAAGAGCCCATGGAGGTGGCCCGCATGCAAAGGGCTTGTAATATCACAGCCAAAGCACTTACCAAGGTAATGTATCAGTGCCAGCCTGGAATGTATGAGTATGAGATGGAAGCGGTGATTGAGGGAAGCTATCTGCAATACGGGTCGGCCATGCCTGGATTTCCATCCATCGTTGGTTCCGGACCCAACAGCACCACCCTTCATTATGAACCCAATAACAGGCTCATGGAAGATGGCGACCTTCTTTTAATGGATGTGGGAGCAGATTACGGTTACTATACAGCTGACATCACCCGCACCATACCTGTGAACGGGAAGTTCAGTCCGGAACAAAAGGCCATTTACCAGCTGGTACTGGAGGCACAGAAAGCAGCCATTGCAGCCATGATCCCGGGAAATGGGGTGCGCTCCGGGCATTTTGCTGCCAGAGCTGTGATGAAAGACGGGCTTGCGGAATTGGGCTTAATCACTGATCCTGATGCCGAGTGGCAAATTCAGTTTTACTGCATTCATGGTTCCTCCCACTACCTGGGCATGGATGTGCATGATGTGGGTGATTATAATATTAATCCTGTAATAAGCGAGGAGGACAGCACAGGCACAGCAAAATATGGCAGAACCCTTGAACCCGGCATGGTACTCACCATCGAACCCGGCATATATATCAGGAAAGGCGGACTTGAGCAGGTATTTGAAATGTTTGCCCGACAAGCAGATTCCACTGAGATTGCCTCTTTCGTAAATGCTGTAAAACCGCTCTATGAAAAATATGTGGACACAGGTGTCCGCATTGAAGATGATGTTCTGATAACCACCGATGGCAACCTGGTTCTATCCAGGTATGCCCCGAAAGAAGTGGAAGATATTGAACAGTTAATGAGGTAGATTACCTAGTCCTCAATAACGGTTACAGAATTGATCTTGTCCCCCTGGCGAATCTCGTCAATGACTTCAAGGCCTTCATAAACCTTGCCAAAGCAGGTATGGTTTCTGTCCAGGTGGGCAGTATTATTGCGGGAATGGCAAACGAAGAATTGTGATCCTCCTGTATTCCTGCCGGCATGGGCCATGGAGAGTACGCCGCGGTCGTGGTATTGATTTTCCCCATCAAGCTCACAATCAATAGTATAACCAGGACCACCGGCTCCGGTTCCATCGGGACAGCCACCCTGGATTACAAAATCGGGAATAACCCTGTGAAAAGTGAGTCCGTCGTAAAAGCCATCCTTTGCAAGTTTGATAAAATTCTCTACGGCGCCGGGAGCATCCTTCTCATAGAATTCCACCTTCATGACACCTTTATCTGTATTGATTTCTGCCTTTTTCATTATTTTTTTTTATTGAAGCACGAAATTAGTAAAAATTCCTCATTCTCCCGGACTAACTATGCCGGGACTCCAGGATTTTTGCCACATCATCCAGGGCATAGCCCTTTGCCGTAAGCAGAACCATCAGATGGTACATCAGATCGGCCGCCTCATTCAGGAAAAGATTGTCATCATTATCCTTGGCTTCAATGACCAGCTCAACAGCCTCCTCGCCCACTTTCTGGGCGATTTTATTAATTCCCCGGGCAAAGAGCCTGGTGGTATAGGAGTTTTCGGGCATATCCTTTTTTCTCTGTTGTATCAGGTTCTGAAGGGCAGTAAGGAAATCAACATCCTTGGTATTAATTTCATCGAAGCAGGTGTCGCTGCCTGTATGACAAACCGGACCAGCAGGTTCAGCCTTAATCAGAATGGTGTCTTTATCACAATCCTTAAGAATTTCCTTTACAAAAAGAAAGTTACCACTTTCCTCCCCCTTGGTCCAGAGTCGATCCTTTGTCCGGCTGTAGAAGGTAACCTTGCCCTCTTTTTTGGTTTTCTTGTAGGCTTCCTTATTCATGAATCCCAGCATCAGGACCTTATTGGTCCTGGCATCCTGAATAATGGCGGGAATAAGCCCGTTCATCTTTTCGTAATTCATTATCGGATATTTATTTGGTTCTTTTTTAAGTATGATTTTAATTGGGGTATGGGTATTTCATTATAGTGGAAGATGCTTGCAGCCAGGGCAGCATCGGCCTTTCCTTCTTTAAATACTTCCACAAAATGCTCCTCTTTACCGGCACCGCCGGAGGCTATTACAGGTATGGAAAGCTGCTGCGAAAGTGTAGCCAGCGCTTCACAGGCATAGCCGTCCTTGGTTCCGTCATGGTTCATGGAAGTAAACAGGATCTCTCCTGCCCCCCTTTCCTGGGCTTCCCGGGCCCAGCTAAATAACTCCTTATGGGTGGATATTCTTCCGCCATTTACAAAAACAGTCCAACTCTGGTCCTTGAACTGGGCATCCACAGCGACCACAACAAACTGGTTTCCAAATCCTCCTGCAATGCGATCGATCAATTCCGGATCTCTTACAGCCGAAGAGTTGATGGATACCTTGTCAGCCCCGGCCGATAGCAGGAGCTCCGCATCACTCACATGGTTAATGCCTCCTCCCACCGTAAAGGGAATGTTCAGATGCTCTGCAATACGACCCACCAGGTCGGCAAAAAGCTTCCGTCCCTCATGCGTGGCGGTGATATCCAGGTAAACCAGCTCATCGGCACCATCTCGTGCATATTTGGCTCCCAGTTCCACCGGATCGCCCACATCCACCACGTTTTCAAAGTTGATCCCCTTTACAGTTTTTCCATTACGGATATCCAGACAGGGTATAATCCTTTTAGCCAGCATACTTAGCTGTTATTTATAATATAATTTTCCAATACTTTAAGGGGAATTCTATTCTCATATATGGCCTTCCCCACAATCACACCATCTATCCCATCTTCATCCAGTTTTTCTATCTGCTCCATTTTGCCAATCCCACCGCTTGCTATTAACTGAAGGGACTCAAGCTGGTCCTTAATCTCAGTATATGTCTCAAACGAAGGTCCCTTCGAGCATTCCGTCCAGGGCAATATCCGTACATATGGCCTTCCGGATCCCCCCTCCAAATAAGCTGACAGAAACTCTATGAGTTCAAGCCTGGTTTCCTCTTCCCATCCGGAAATGGCGATAATACCATCCCTGAAATCGGCCCCCAGGATAACCCGCTCAGGGCCATATTGCAAGAGCCATCCCATAAACAGCTCCCTGTTTGTAACCGCTACGCTGCCACCACTTATCATATGGGCGCCGGATTCAAAAACAATACGTAAATCTTCATCACTGCGCAAACCGCCACCCACATCAATTACAAGTGAAGTTCGGGAAGCAATTTGCTCCAGGATGCGGTGATTTACCACATGCTTCTCCCTTGCTCCATCAAGATCCACCAGGTGCAACCTCTTTATACCATGGTCCTCAAATTTTATGGCCATGTCAAGCGGATCCCCGTATTCCTTTTTTTGTGCGTAATCCCCCTGTCTGAGTCTCACGCATTTACCTTCAATAATATCTATGGCAGGGATAATCTCAATCATAATTTCAAAAAGTTTGAAAGGATTTCCTGACCGGGTTCACCACTTTTTTCAGGGTGAAACTGAGTGGCATAAAAATTCCCCTTTTGCATGGCTGCGCTAAAGGGAAGCATATAATTACAGATCGCGGCACTATCCTCACAGGCAGGTACATAGTAGGAATGTACAAAATAGACATAGGCCCCCAGAAGTGAGTCCGGGAACAAAGTCCCCGATAGTTGATCAAGACTGTTCCAGCCCATGTGGGGAACCTTCAGATCATTGGAGGGGAATTGCCTTACCGGCTGATCAAAAATGCCGATACAGGGCGTATCAGCCTCTTCCGACCACTGACACATGAGCTGCTGTCCAAGGCATATGCCGAGAACAGGCTGGGTCAGACTGGCAATCAGCTTGTCCAGCTCCCTTTCCTTCAGGTAAGCCATGGTATTTGCAGCCTCTCCAACCCCGGGAAAAATCACCTTATCGGCCGAAAGTATCCGATCCGGATCATCCGTAATCTCGGCCCTTAAGCCCAATCTCTTCAGGGCATGGTCGACCGAGCGAATATTGCCAGCGTTGTATTTTATTATGGCTATATTCATAAAAATCCGACTTAAAGTTTGCCTTTTGTTGTGGGAAGCGCATTGCTTTCCGGGTCCAGTTTCACCGCCATCCGAATGGCCCTTGCAAAACCCTTGAATACGGCTTCAATCATGTGATGTTCATTATCTCCCTCAGCCCTGATGTTCAGATTGCACCTTGCTCCGTCTGTAAAACTCTTAAAAAAGTGGAAAAACATTTCAGTGGGCACATCTCCAATCATTTCCCTCTTGAAGGCCACATCCCACTCAATCCAGGGTCTGCCTCCCAGGTCCAGTGCTACCTGAACCAGGGCATCATCCATGGGAAGGGTAAAGGCATAGCGATCAATACCCCTTTTATCTCCCAGCGCTTCACGAAATGCTTCTCCCAGGGTAATGGCAGTATCCTCAATGGTATGATGTTCATCCACATGCAGGTCGCCTTTCACATGAACCCTCAGGTCCATGCCGCCATGTCGCCCAAGTTGATCGAGCATGTGATCAAAAAATCCCAGGCCCGTGGAAATCTCAGTCTTACCCTCTCCATCCAGCGATATTTCAACAGAGATATCAGTCTCTCCTGTTTGCCGTGAAAGTTTACTCTTTCTCAGTCCGGATCTGATATAACGATAGATCTGATCCCAATCGTCAGAAACCAGGTCAACCCACTCTTTAAGGTCAGCATCCATAAGCTCCTTAAGTCCCTTTTCGGAAGCAAAAAATATGCCCCGGGCCCCGAGATTTTTAGCCAGTTCCATATCAGTCATCCGATCACCTATCACCAGGGAGTTTTCCAGGTCATAATCCCCTTCCATATATTGGGTAAGCATCCCGGTCCGGGGTTTACGATTGGGTGAATTATCCTCTGGCATGGAAGGATCAATGTGCTCATTATCAAAATCTACACCCTCATTGCGAAAGGCTTTCAGTATTTTATCATGAACAGGGGTATAATCCTCCAGGGGGAAGGAAGAAGTACCCAGACCATCCTGGTTACTTACCAGCACAAGTTCATAATTCGTAAACATCCTCAGTTTATACAGGTTCCGGAAAACTCCGGGAATAAATTCCAGTTTCTCCAGGGAATCCAGTTGAAAATCAACAGGTGGTTCTGCAACCAGCGTTCCGTCTCTGTCCAGAAAAATAACGCGCTTTTTCATGCCTTGCTTATCTGCTTTTCTTTCTCATATTTCTCCAGAGCTTGCAGGAGTTTTCTGTTCTCTTCTTTCTTACCCACAGTAACCCTCAGGCATCCTTCGGCAAGTGGCACTGACGAGCGGTCCCTTACGATGATTCCTGAGCCCTCAAGATAGGCATAAATTGCCTTTGGATCATCCACCCTGATCAGGAGGAAATTGGCATCCGAGGGGAAGACCTTTTCCACAAAACTAAAGGATGACAATCTGATGCCAAGCTGCTCTCGTTCAAGTAGTATTTCGTCCACCCAAAGCTGTACCTGCTCCCTTTTTTCCAGGGCTCGTTTTGCTTCCTCAAGTGTAAGGCTGTTTATATTATAGGGATACTTAACGGCCGACATATAACTGATTAAATCCGGGTGGGCAAAGGCCATCCCAAGTCTGATTCCTGCCACTCCCCATGCTTTTGACAGGGTCTGGAGCACCACCAGGTTCTTCTTTTCAGCTACCTGGTCCAGCAGGCCGGATCCCTTACTGAAGTCGATATAGGCCTCATCCACCACCACAATGCAGGGGGCCTTATCCACAATTTCGAGTATGGACTCCCTCTCAAATGAATTTGAAGTGGGATTATTGGGGGAACATAGAAATATCATTTTTGTGCTTTTCTCCACCGCTTCCAGAACAGCTGAAACATCAAGGCTGAAGTCCGGTTTGAGAAGAACACTTTTACATGCAACATCATTCACAGCAGCGCAAACCGCGTACATACCATAGGTGGGATCCACCGTAAGCACCTGATCCCGACCGGGCTCACAAAGTACCCTGAATAAGAGATCGATCGCTTCGTCACTTCCATTCCCGAGGAATATATTTTCAACTTTCAGCTTACGCTGGCTTGCTATGAGTTTTTTTAGATCCAGCTGAGTGGGATCGGGATAGCGGTTTAAAGGGGCATTATGAGGGTTTTCATTTGCATCCAGGTAGACAGAGGCCTCACCCGAGAATTCATCCCGCGCTGAAGCATAAGGCACCAGCTTTAGGATGTTATTCCTGACCAGCTTGCTTATGGAAGCGTCTTTATTCATTTTCAGAAAAATTCAATCTGATGGATACAGCAGAGCTGTGAGCCTGAAGCTGCTCTGCTCCAGCCATTTCCATAATCGTTTTACCTATATTGAACAGCCCGTACTTACTGATTTCCTGGAAAGTGATTTTTTTATAGAAACTATCCATATTCACCCCGCTGTAGGATCTGGCCCATCCATTGGTAGGAAGGGTGTGATTGGTCCCGGATGCATAGTCTCCGGCACTTTCAGGGGTATAGTCTCCAAGGAAGACGGAACCCGCATTGACCACCTGCTCGGCAAGATCTGCATAGTTCTCACTCACTATAATCAGGTGTTCGGGTGCATAAAGATTGATCATGTCCATAATATCAGCCTGATTCTTAAGCAGGATCAGCTTGCAATGTTCAAGGGCAGCTTCAGCAATCTTTCTCCTGGGAAGCTTTTCCAGTTGCTTTTTCAGCTCTTTTTTTACACGACCAATCACATCGCCCGAATCGGCAATCAGCAATACCTGGCTGTCCGGACCATGTTCGGCCTGAGAGAGCAGATCCGAGGCGATAAATGCTGCATTTGAAGTGGCATCAGCAACCACAGCCAGCTCAGAAGGGCCCGCAGGCATGTCGATGGCCACGGTCTCCCGGCTCACAATTTGCTTGGCCATGGTAACAAACTGATTACCGGGTCCAAAAATCTTATCTACAGCAGGAATACTTTCTGTCCCATGTGCCATTGCAGCAATGGCCTGCACCCCACCCACACAAAAAACGCGGTCAATTCCAAGGAGACCGGCAATGTAAAGGATGGTGGAATTTACCTTTCCATCCTTATCCGGCGGAGAGCAAAGTATAAGCTCAGAGCATCCTGCAAGCTTAGCGGGAATTCCCAGCATCAGAACCGTGGATAGCAAAGCGGCTGAACCTCCCGGTATGTAAAGACCTACGCGCTGTATGGCAACAGGTTTCTGCCAGCACCTGACTCCGGCTGTGGTCACGATGGTTTCTGTCTGGCGGACCTGTTTTTTGTGAAAGGTAAGTATGTTCCAGTGTGCCTCTTCAATGGCTTTCCTAAGGGACTTATCAACCTTTTCACCGGCCTCTTTTATTTCTTCGCCGGAAACCTCAAGTTGATCCAGGTCCACTTTGTCAAATTGTTTGGTATAGGAACGTACTGCCGCATCACCATTCTTTGCCACATCCCTGATGATCTGATATACCTGATCCTCAAGTTTACTCTGGTTTAATTCCGGGCGTTTTAAAATTTCAGTCCAGGTATCACGTTCGGGAAAACGAATAATGTTCATGCTAACTAACTTTTAATCAGACAATCATTTTTTCTATGGGAATGACCAGAATACCCTGAGCACCAAGCTCCCTGAGCTGGTCGATAACCTCCCAGAAGGTACTTTCCTTCAGGACGGAGTGTACAGAGCTCCAGCCTTCTTCAGCCAGGGGCATTACCGTAGGACTTTTCATTCCCGGGAGCACATCAATAATTTCCTGCAGATGTTCGTTGGGCGCATTCAGCAGGATGTACTTATTATTGGACGCGGCCATCACGCTCCGGATGCGGAAAAGCAGATTAGCCAGGATGGCTTTGACCTCATCATTTAGCTCAGGATTGGCAATGATCACCGCTTCAGATCTCATGGCCACCTCAACCTCCCTGAGTCCGTTGCTAATCAGGGTACTTCCCGATGAGACGATGTCGAAAATTGCATCTGCAATACCTATGGAAGGTGCAATCTCAACGGAACCGGACAAAAAGTGAATTTCGGCCGAAACACCATGTTCAGCCAGAAACTTTTTCAGGATCACCGGGTAGGAAGTGGCGATTCGCTTACCCTGCAGATCTTCGACACCCTTGTATTCCTCAGATTTTGGAAGGGCAATGGAAAGTCTGCATCGGGAGTAACCCAGCCTCTCGATCAGGTCAACCTTGCAGTCTTTCTCTGCATATTCGTTCTCGCCTACAATCCCGATATGGGCCACTCCGTCTTCCACATACTTGGGGATGTCATCATCCCTGAGGTAGATTACCTCCAGTGGGAAGGACTGTGCCACTGAGCGTAATTTTCGCGAGCCATTGTTCAGGGAAATACCTGCTTCCAAAAGCAGCTTTAGCGACTTTTCACTGAGCCTTCCCGATTTTTGTATTGCTATCCTAATTTTATCCATTTTCGGTTTTTTATTAAAAAAAAAGGTCTGCAGAATCTGCAAACCTCACCTCAACATTCAGGATTATTTTGATCTGCACAGAGTTCTATCCAATCACGTGGTGATGGTTATGATGAACGCTATGCTGCCTGTAAATTTTCATGCTCTCTTAATCCTCTGCAATATTAGCTAATAATCTGTAAACTTCAAACCAAATGTGATATTAAATTATCATTAAATCAAGAATACATCTATCAATTCAATATCTGCTAGAGGTCCTTTAATAGAATATTGGAAGGTGATTCGCTCAGGGAGTGCATCAGGTGATCATGAATCCTTGTAATCTTCTCCAGCTCAGCTGATTCGGTTACATAAAGATGATCTCCTCCCACCTTCTCAATCTGGCTGTAGATATACTCCACGGTAATTTTATGAATGTCCACAGCAGGTACATAGGATCTGTCCTTGGGGTGAACAGCCGACAGTTCTACCAGGATCCCGGCAGTCACCAATTCATAGACAAGTTCGTTCAGCAGGCGAAGGGGAATGCCCAGCTGGTGACTCAAATATTCGGTGTTCCGGGGTTCACCCCCTTCCTCAAAATTCCTGAATAATCTGGTAAGAAATCAGGAGTGTAAGTATGCGCTTGTTATCATGACTCAGCTTCAGTGCAGCCTCCTCATACTCGTAATGTTCAATATTCTGGTAGGCGAAGGAAAGCTCGGCTCCCATAAGAACGATCAGCCAGGTAATCTGAAGCCACAATAAGAGCAAGGGGATCATGGCAATACTGCCATAGAGGGTATTAAAGCGCCAAACACCGATCTGCAGGTTTTGATAGAGAGACTGGAAAAGCACGGCTGCTGTTCCGGCAATAAGACCGGCAATCAATGCATTCTTAAATTTCACCTTGGTATTGGGCATTACCATATAGACAATTGTAAAAAGAATCCAAATGGAAAAGTAAGGCACCGATTTGATTAACAAAACTATAAGCGGTCTGAAAAATTCAAATCCATCGGCCATGGTTTCGATCTTCACTTTCATACTTCCGGAAAGACCAATTGCAAAGGGACTGATAATGATCATGGCCAGATAGTCGGAGAATTTCCGGGCAGGACTCCTTGCTTTCTTAATCTGCCAGATATCATTAAATGAGGCTTCAATATTGTTGAGAACCTGAACAACCGACCAGAACAGCACTAAACCACCAATACCTGCAACCAGCCCGCCCTTTACATTCAGAAGAAGGCTGTCAACCAGATTGGTCAGCCAGGTGATCAGCTCCTCCTGTCCTGCTGTGTTATTATTGAGGATTTCATCCAGGCGTCCTTCAAAGCCAAAATTCCGCGCGATAAAGAAAACAATGGCAAAAACCGGGACGATGGAAAGCATGGTGAAATAGGTGAGGGCTGCAGCCTTGACCGTGGCGCGGTCTTCAAAAAAACCTTTGAATGCAAGAATGTATATTCTTATCTGCCTGATTACGAAGCTCCGCCTTGCTGACTTTTTGGAGAGGTCATGAGACCATATCTCCTCCTTGAAAAATTTTTTTATCTTTTTGAGCATGCAGTGCTGATTGGCTGAACAAATATAATAAACTTGCCCGTAGGATATTAAGGGAAAAACTAACTTTGCAAAAAAAACAGCCCCATGCCGACACTAAAGGAAAGAATAAGCAACTGGAAAGAAACAAGGTCAACCGGGCAAAAGATCGGTGATATATTTTTCTGGGTACTGCTGATACTATTAATCATACCCGGACCAAGAAAGGTCATCTCCACTTCCATTAACCGGGTGGCTCTGAATATTAAAAACCCTGCTATGATAGCGGAAGAAAAGCAGATAAGTCTTGGAGAGAGTGACTATAACTGGGTCCTGATCAACCAGGAAGGAAAAAGGGTCGACTTTACACAATTTAAGGGTAAAGCGGTTTTTCTGAACTTCTGGGCAACCTGGTGTCCTCCCTGTGTGGCTGAACTGCCGGAAATCCAGAAAGCCTGGGAAAAACACGGATCATCGGTGGATTTTCTGCTGGTCACAAATCAGGATGCAGTTGTGGTTCAGTCTTTTATGGAGAAGCATGGATATACGGTTCCTGTCCATTACACTGCCTCTCCTGAACCCGGGGTATTTCAGCACAGTTCCATACCCACCACCTACATCCTCTCTCCTGAAGGAAAAATTGTTGTTAATAAAAAGGGAGCCGTGAACTGGGATTCAAAGGGAACGGATCGCGTATTCGACTACATCGTCAGGTAGTCTTCCTGTAGTTGGTAATGGCCAGGCTCAGAATTACTACTGCATACAGACAAAGGCTGTAAAACTCTCTGCTGATATCGCTAAATCCTGATCCCTTCAGAAGGATCATTCGAATTACCCTCATAAAATAGGCAACCGGGTTAAACAGGTTAATCTTCTGTGCCCAGGCAGGCATGCTGTCGGCCGGTGTAAACACACCACTCATGAGGATGAAGGTGAGCATAAAAAAGAAGGCCATATACATCAGCTGCTGCTGGGTGGATGAGATGGTCGACAAAAACAGGCCTATCCCCAATACTACAAAAAGGTAGATCACCGTGAACAGAAAGAGCAAACCCAGGCTTCCCACTATGGGGAGGCCGAAGAGCAGGCGGCCTATGATCAGTCCAAATGTCAGTTCAAAAAGGGCGATCACCATAAAGGGAAGCAATTTGGCCATGATGAACTGGTACTTTCTAACCGGAGTAACATTTATCTGCTCTGTTGTGCCCATCTCCTTCTCCCTCACCAGATTCAGCGCGGTAAGCAACATCCCGATCAGGGTTACAATAATCACCAGAATCCCTGAAAACATGTAGATTTTAAAATCCAGCAGGGGATTGTACCAGTAGCTTGGAATTACTTCAAAGACAAGTTGTTTGCCCCGACCATCCATATCAAACCACTCTGATCTTATCTGGCTGTTGAAAGCGGTGATAATCTGGGTACAGTATGCATTGATCAGTCCAGCCTCAGTTGCATTAATGGCATTAACCACCAGCTGAAGGTCTGTCTGCTTATCCCTGTAGAGACGCTTCTCAAAATCACGCTTCAAATGCAGGATCACATCCACACGGTCGCCGGTCAGTGCATCCTCTGCCTCCTGGTAAGAGTTAGTTGTTAGTTTGATCTCAAAAAAGGGAGAGCCTTCAAAGTGCGAGGCCAGATTACGTGATGCCTGAGAGAAATCCTGGTCCACCACCGCCATAGTGATGCCCTTCATTTCCATACTGGCTGCATAGGTCAGCAGGATCATCTGCACAACAGGGACTACAAATATGATGGGTAGCATCAACTTGTTCCGGAAGATCTGCTTGAACTCTTTTTGCAGTAATGTAAATAGTATCCTCATGGCTTTTGCTAATTCAGTCTGATTTTAAACCGCTTTACTGCAGCCAGGATGAAGAAGAGAGTCATCCCCAGTAGAATCAGTGTCTCCTTCCAAATAAAGGCGATGCCAGTCCCCTTCAGCATAATATTCTTCACGATCACAATGAACCAACGAGGAGGCATAAGGGCAGAGAACCCCTGTAATACTTTAGGCATATTGTCTATGGGGAAAATAAAACCTGAGAGCAGGATGGTGGGGAGCATCAGTCCCAATAAACTCATAAACATGGCCATCTGCTGCGTTTTTGCATTTGTGGATATCAATACCCCCAGTGAGAGTGCCAGGGTGATAAAGAGCATGCACTCCCCCATCAAAAGCCAGACACTACCAATCACCGGCACATCAAATACAAGGAAGCCGAGAAGTAAAATGGTCATGGCGTTCGTGAAGGACAGCAGCACATAGGGTGTTACCTTGCCCAGGATAATCTCCCGTGGTTTTAGTGGCGATGCCAGTAAGAGTTCCATGGTACCAAACTCCTTTTCCCTGGCAATGGTCACCGAGGTCATCAATGCTGAAATAAGCATCAGAATCATTGCCATCAGTCCGGGTATAAACATATAGACCCCTTTCATTTCCTCGTTGTAGAACATTCTGGACTTAATATCTATGGTCCATGGCAGCTCCACATTCTGATTCAGGCTTCCAAAGTAATTCAGTAAAACCCCCTGGAGGTATGTCAGGGAGAGCTGAGCAGAGTTTGCATCCGATGCATCGGTAATTAATTTGATGGCAGCACGATTCTCACGCATTAGGTTCCGCTCAAAACCCTCCTCAAAAACCACGACTACTTTAGCTTTTCCGCTTCGAAACATTTCCCCAATCTCTTTTTCATGATCAATGTATCCTGCTGGTATAAAGTAGCCTGAGGAGAATATTTTCTGAGTGGCCCCGATGGAAGCCTGATCCATGGAACGATCCCAGATCCCTACCTCCACATCCCGGATCTCTGTGGTAACCACAAAACCAAAGAGAACGATCATCACCACGGGCAGTCCGAACAGAATCAACAGGGTACGTTTATCCCTGAAGATGTGCTGAAACTCCTTTTTTACAAATCCTAAGAAGCGATTCATGATCGGGCCAGTTTAAGAAATACTTCATTCATATTTTTTGAGCCAAACTGCTGCTTCAGTGCAGACGGAGTATCCAGCGCATCGATCCGCCCATCTACCATAATGGATACCCGGTCGCAATACTCTGCTTCATCCATATAGTGGGTGGTCACAAATACTGTGATTCCCTCCTTTGTGGCATCATGGATCATCTCCCAGAACTGACGACGGGTAATGGGATCCACTCCTCCTGTGGGCTCATCGAGGAAAACCACAGCCGGCTGGTGAAATATGGCCACCGAAAAAGCCAGCTTCTGTTTCCATCCCAGGGGAATTTTCCCGATTAAGGTCTTGCGTATATGCGCAAGTCCCAGACGCTCTAAGAGCTGCTCCTCCCTGACAGCTATTTGTTTCCTGCCCAAACCGTAAATCCCCGCATAGAGGTGAATATTCTCAGAAACGGTAAGATCCTCGTAAAGAGAAAACTTTTGTGACATATAACCGATCTTCTTCTTGATTCGCTCCCTTTCCCTGTAAACATCATGTCCAGCAACCCGAATTTCCCCTGAAGTGGGATAAGATAATCCGCAGAGGATCCGCATTGCAGTGGTTTTTCCTGCCCCATTGGCTCCCAGGAAACCAAAGATCTCTCCCCGCTCCACATGAAAAGTCAGCCTGTCGTTTGCCGTGAAGGAGCCAAACTTCTTCACAAGATCCTTCACTTCGATGATATGTTCGCGCCCGCCCATCATCTCCTTTCCTCCTGCTCGATCAGTCCCATAAAACGATCCTCAATGCTTGCCTGGATGGGCTGCCACTGCAGTGAAGGGTCTCCCCAGGTATCAATCTCTGAATGTATGTCAGCTTCATGGCTTTCGGAGAGCAGCGAGACATGAAGCTGGTCACCGAAGAGCCAGGCATGCTTACAGCCTTCCAG
This sequence comes from uncultured Bacteroidota bacterium, assembly GCA_963713725.1. Taxonomy (GTDB): domain Bacteria; phylum Bacteroidota; class Bacteroidia; order Bacteroidales. The sequence continues at coordinate 122,447 of CAVQMZ010000004.1, read as the reverse complement.
TTTTCGAATTCTTTCCAGGTAGGTATATACCCCCTTATCACTTCTTAGTGAAAAAAGTGTGGCTTCTCCGCGGGGTGAAACAGAGGGATCGGATATCTCAAGTAACTTCCCTTTCTGAATCAGCCCTACCCTGTCGCACATTTCAGCCTCATCCATATAGGGCGTGGAAACCACTATGGTAATCCCCTCCATTTGTATCTTCTTCAGCATGTCCCAGAATTCGTGACGGCTTACCGCATCCACCCCGGTTGTGGGTTCATCCAGGATCAATATCTCCGGCCTGTGGATAAGCGCACAGGACAGTGCCAGCTTCTGTTTCATTCCTCCCGAGAGTTTCCCGGCCAGCCTTTTTTTAAAGGGAGCGATCTGCTCATATACATCACGGATCAGATCATAGTTCTCTTCCACTGTTGTGCCGAATACCCGGGCATAGAAGGCCAGGTTCTCCTCCACCGACAGGTCCATATAAAGGGAGAAACGTCCAGGCATATAACCAATGATTTTCCTGACCGCGCGGTAGTCGCTCACTACATTGTGCCCCTGCATCATGCAGGTTCCGGCATCAGGTACCAGCAATGAGGCCATGATGCGAAAGAGGGTCGATTTACCTGCTCCATCCGGACCAATCAGTCCAAAAAGCTCCCCGTCCTTCACCTCAAAATCAACCTGCTGGAGGGCCTTTACGGCGTCAAAGGATTTATCAATATGGTCAATTATCAGAGACATTAGCTGCTGGCATTAAAAGATGACTTCACCGGGCATGCCTATTTTCAGCGTGCCATCATTGGGGACGAGTACTTTAATGGCATAAACCAGGTTCACCCGCTCCTCTCTGGTCTGGATGATTTTTGGAGTAAATTCTGCACGGGACGAAACCCAGCTTATCATCCCGGAAGTAGCATCAATGCCCATCTCAGCATCAAATTGAACCGTGACCCGGGCGCCGGTTTTTACAGATGACAACTGATCTCCGGATATATATGCCCTGAGAATCAGTTCATCCATATTGGCGACTTTGCAAAGGGGCTGCCCGGGTGCTGCAAGCTCACCCTGTTCCTTAAATTTTGTAAGAATGCTGCCATCAATGGGACTCTTCACCTGGCTTCTTTGGATTTTATCCTCCACCTGGCTAATTTGAATATCAAGGGTCTTATGCTCGGCATACACAGACGCCTTCTGAGATTCAGTAGCTGAAATCTGCGCTTCAATAAGGGCAATCTGCCCCTCAATATCATCCTTTTGCTTTGCTGTGGCAGCGCCGCCCTCCACCAGCTTATCAATTCTGTTCTTTTCACGCTGAAGGTTATTCAACTGAACCTGGCTGGCTTTTACCTGGGCATCGAGGATGGAGATCCTGGCCCCCAGAGATGATTTACCCGATAAAAGCTGCTCTTTCTGAAGAACAAGCTGAATCGTATCGACAGAAGCCACGAGCTGTCCCTTTTTTATTTTATCACCCTCCTTCAGCGGGAAATCAACAAGCACCCCGGCAGTTTCGGCAGAGACCAGAACTTCAATGGCTTCAAAATTGCCATATGCATCCACCAGTTCCCTTTCACTCTTGCATGAGACCAGAGGGATAAATACCAAAAGGATATATATGCGAATTCGTTTCATAATCGTATTTTTTAGAGGTTTCCTTGAATGGTTATATAAGAGGTGATGGACTGGGTAAGTCTGATTTGCTGGGTAGCAAGCCTGTTCCTTGACAGGCTTTCCTTATTTAGTTCTGTGACATAATCGGTGGCTGTAATGGTTCCATTGCTTAGTCTGGCAGCAGCATTCTCGGAAATCTCAACCTGAAGTTCCAGCACCTGTCTTTCCAGTATCATGGATTCCCTGTATTGCTCGATATTCGCCTCTTCCTGGACCAGCCTGGATGCTACCTCCTTTGTAAAGGTGGCCTTTTGATTTCTCAGGATCATCTGCCGGTTTTCTATCACCTGTTTCTCCTGCCCTGTGGCATTCCAGTCCCAGATGTTCCATTTTAAACCAGCTCCCACCATGTAATAAAAATCCCATGTTTCACTCAACATATTGTAACCGGGTAAGCCATAGCCAGCCTGACCAAAAGCGTACAGCACAGGCATTCTTTTCCTGGCGGTCAACTCCTTCCCTGCCTCCAGGGAGGCCTCCTTCAGGTCGAAGAGTTTGTATTCGGGCCTGTTGATCTCTTCCATGGAATATCCCTCTATGTCGGGTAAAAGTAATTCTGTGGCGGGCCCAAGGGTGGTTCCGCAAAGGACATTCAGGGCAGCAAGGAGGGCCTGCTTCCGTGAATCGATTTCCAGGATGGATTGCTGTATCTTCAATAGCTCCACATCCAGCACATTCATATCGGCCTTAAGCAGGGTCCCGCTTTCGATAGCTGTCTGCATGCTTTCCTGCCTGGATTTAAGGTTTTCCATGTGAATCTCCAGGTTTTTTCGGTTGGCCTGAAGCTCCAGAATGGCAAAATAGTAGTTATTTACCCTGGATTTTAATCCATACAAATCCACCTCAAGCTGCTGAAGATCAGCAGCTGTCCTTGCATTTTCCAATGCTTTTACCTGTTTTGTCATCCCACCGTCATAAAGATTTTGCTTTACATCCAGGTTCAATCCATACTGATCATGGGGAACCTGGGGAAAAGCCACCGGGATGGTTGGATCAGTTAATGTAACAGTCACCACATCGGACTGATAGGATAAACGGCCATTTAAATCAAGACTCGGGTACCAGTTTGATTTTGCCTGATCTGTTTTCAGGGCTCCGATTTCCTGGATATGCTCCCTGTCTGCAAGCCTTGGTGCATTTTCAAGGGCCTGACTATGAAGCTCAAACAGGGTGATTTTTTCCTGCGCATTGAGCAATAAAGTGGAAGCGAATAACAGGATGAAAATGATTGCTCTCATATTATTGGTTTTGACTCATTAAATTCAGAAACATCTTGGGAAGGATCTCTTTTCGTTGATGCATGGCCTCCACAAAAGCATCTTTGTCGCCATTAAAAAATAAGCCTGTGACCACCGGTCGCGCAGCAAAGGGGAAAATACAAAGGCTGATCAGGTTTATAATCAACTGCATAAAATGTGGCTGACCCTCCACCTTTTTAATGACTAGTTCAGGATCGATCCCCATTTCCTTGATTACCTGGGGCATACGCTCCGGATTAGAGGAGAGCTCCTGGAGTACAAAAATGGGAATCTGGGGATTTGCAATCATGGTATCGATAATGGTGTGAATCAGTTTAGGTACAAGCTTCTGAAAGTCTATATCCGATGCGAACATGGCTGCCAGGTTTGGAACAAAGCTAGCCATGGCCTTGCGGAATACCGCCTCAAACAACTGGTCCTTGGTTCTGAAATAATAGTTCAGAAGGGTCCTGTTAATCCCGGCATCATTTGCAATATCCTGCATGGAGGTGCCTGCCTTACCCTTCTGGTAAAAGAGTTTCTCGGCCGATGCCACTATCTTTAATTCTGTGTCCGTTTGAAGTTCCATCTGGAGAAAAAAATTTGACAACTATGTTTGACAACTATGTTAAACGACTTCGTAAAAGTATATTTTATTTCAATTCAAGTCAAGTAAGCCCTGAAAAAAAAGAATAAATTGTATCTTGCCCTCTTTAAACTGAAAATAAATAAGATTGGTAATTGATTGATAAACAATAGTATATAATGAACTCTAAACTGTATTTATTCTTTTTTATTCCCCTTTTTATCTCCTGCCAGAGCCGATTTGAGCCTCAGATCACCACCCCGGAAATTGAGGAACACATATCCTACATGGCCTCTGACGATCTTAAAGGCCGTTATCCGGGTAGTGAGGAGGATGGACTACTTGCCAGCTATATTACTTCATCCTATAAGGCGGCCGGACTGGAACTGTTCGAAAAAACCGGCCTGCAACATTTCGACATTGTAACAGACATTGAAGCTGGTCCTGGAAACAGCGTAAATTTTGATGGACAGGGACTTGTATTGGACGTGGACTTTAATCCTCTCTCTTTCAGCGGAAACGGGACTGTTACCGCTGAACTGGTTTTTGCAGGATATGGAATCAAGATTGAACAGGAAGATGTGAAATGGGATGATTACCAGTCAATCGACCCGGCAGGCAAGTGGGTTATGATACTGCGCGGTGTTCCGGGAAAACAGGAACCCTCCTCCCCTTTTATCAACTACAGCGAGGATCGTGGAAAGGCCCTGTTGGCATCCGACCTTGGGGCCGCAGGTGTCATCCTGGTTTCGGGTGCACTCTTTGACCCTAAAGACGGACTGGATGAATTGAAGGGCAAACAACATGCCCTTTCTATACCGGTGATCCAGCTAAGCCGGAAAGCAGCTGAACTTATACTCACTTCGGCGGGAAAGGATAGCCTTTCCGTGCTTGACAGGAAAATATCAGAGCTTGGAGAGACTGCTACTCTGGCCACTGCCCTTGAAGTCGCCATCTCAGTTGATCTGCAGCCTAAAAAGGTAGAAACAACAAACACCCTTGCCTTCCTGGAGGGTTCAGATCCTGTGTTAAAAGGAGAATATGTTGTAATCGGTGCCCATCATGATCATCTGGGCATGGGAGGCCCGGGAAGCTCCTCACGTGCACCCGACACCGTTGCAGTCCACTATGGTGCTGATGATAATGCCTCCGGGGTTGCCGGTGTAATGGAAATATCCGAATATATGGTGAAAAGATCCCCTGCCCGATCCATGGTTTTTGCCACATTTGGAGCCGAGGAAATGGGCCTGGTGGGATCAAAATACCTTTCTGAAAATGCTCCTTTTGATCTCTCTGAAGTCCAGGTCATGATAAACCTCGACATGGTGGGAAGGTTGAATGAAGAGCGTCAGTTGCAAATTGGTGGGGTGGGCACTTCTCCTGGTTTTGAACGGCTTCTGGACTCCCTGAACAGATCTTATGGCTTCAGTCTGAAATTTTCCATGGAGGGCTACGGCCCTTCCGATCATGCAGCCTTCTATGCAAAGGATATCCCGGTACTCTTTATATCCACCGGGGCCCATTCTGAATACCATACCCCATCTGACAACCTGGAATCCATTAATCTTGAAGGGGCCACCGAGGTAATCTCCTTTGTGGCTGATATTGCAGAAGCCCTGGCCAATGAAAAAGAACGAATTGCCTTTACGGAAGCCGGCCCCAAAGTTCGTGGTTCATCCCGTGGACGAAGGGGAGGCATAACCCTGGGACTGATGCCAGATATGAATTATGATGGTACAGAGGGGATGCCTGTGATGTTTGTCACTGAAGGCAAACCTGCAGCAGTGGGAGGCATACAGAAAGGGGATGTGATTATAGCCATCGAGGGGAAATCTGTAGGCAATGTATATGATTATATGGCCCGGCTTGGCCAGCTTAAGGAAGGCATGGACATTGTTGTAAGCGTAAATCGGGGTGGTGATAAAATGGAAATTCTAGTAAGAATCTAAATACTATTATGATGAATAAAAAAATGAAAAAAGTTCTCTTATGGGTCCTGGCGGTGGTAATTTCGCTGGCAGCTATGGTATATCAACGCATGACCGGGCCCACATATCCAAAAAGATATGAAATCACTTACCAGAGTGAAAGCTATCAATACAGCCTTCCCCGTTCAAACAATGGAAGGCCCGGAGATTACCCCGTGGAAATTGAGCTGCCGGGAGACTTTTCCGCTCGTCTGATTTATCGTCTTTACCCCACCGAAAATCCCTGGGATACCCTGGTCATGGAAAGGGAAGGATCAATGCTGAGCGCAAGACTGCCCCATCAACCCCCTGCCGGAAAAATTGAGTACCATGTTGAACTCATGTCCGGGGGACAAAAAATTGAAATCGCAGAAGATGAAAATGTGGTCATCCGTTTTCGGGGAGATGTACCTGCCTGGGCACTGATCCCCCATGTCCTCCTGATGGTTCTGACCGTAATCTGGTCCACTGCAACCATCCTGTTTGCATTCGTCTCCTTACCCGTATATAAACGATACGTGGGGATAACGCTGATCTTTCTGATTCTTGGTGGTTTCATCATGGGACCTGTGGTGCAGAAATTTTCCTTCGGGGCATTCTGGACCGGATGGCCGCTGGGAAGCGACCTCACTGATAATAAAACCCTGTTTGCCCTGCTTGCATTTATAGCCGCCTGGTTCCTGAGAAATAAATCCTATGGAAGATGGCTGGCAATCGGAGCCGCAGTTGTCATGCTGGCTGTATACCTTATTCCCCACAGTATGAATGGTTCCGAGCTGGATGTGGAATCAGGGGAAGTGGTTACCGGCAGCCTTCTGCTCCTGCTCAGGAAAGGAAAATTACTCTTTTAACCCAACAATAAAATGCAAAAGTACCAGTGCACCATCTGTGGATTTGTTTACGATCCGGAAGAAGGAGACCCCGACAGTGGTATAACGCCCGGGACCCCGTTTGAGGACATACCGGAAGATTGGTATTGTCCGGTATGCGGCGTGACCAAAGCTGATTTCGAAGAAGTTCAGTGATCTGAGGGGTCATTTACTTTCAGGAGCCTGTTCCAGCATTTCCAGAAGGAAATTCCAGAACTTCTCCACGGTATCAATGAGGATACCTTCTTCCGGCGTATGCGCCCCTTTAATGGTGGGTCCGAAGGAGATCATGTCCAGATGGGGATACTTCAGAAGAAAAAGACCACATTCAAGACCTGCATGAATTGCCTTTACCTCTGCCTGGCATCCAAATAGTTTTTCGTAGACGTCCCTGGAAATATTCAGAACCTCCGAATCCAGGTTTGGTTTCCAGCCCGGATAACCATCCGAATGCCTTATGCTGGCACCCATCAAAGTGAGGATTGCTTCCATCCGGTCAGAAATATCCCTTTTGGCCGATTCAACACTACTTCTCTGACTGGTGACAATCTCAAGGTGATCGTCATCCACCCTCGTGATGGCAGCCAGGTTGTTGGATGTCTCAACCAGTCCGGGGATTTCATGGCTCATGCCAATCACCCCGTGGGGGATGGCATACAAGGTATTAAAGAGTTTCCTCTGCTGCTTTCGTCTGAGTACAAAATCAGGAAGCTCATGTTGTTCAATGGTCATCTGAAAACCTGGTTCCACGCGGGCAAGCTCCCTTGATACGATTTCAACAAAAGAAGAAAAATATACCCTTATTAGTTCAACATCATTCTTTGCAACAGTAATAACAGCCTCTGCTTCACGGGGAATAGCATTACGGGCTTTCCCCCCTTCCAGTTGAGCAAGATTAATTTTAAATCTCCTGTCGGCGTTCCAGAGAAAACGATTTAGAATTTTAATGGAGTTACCAAGACCCAGATGAATTTCATCGCCCGAATGCCCTCCCTTCAGTCCGCCAACTTTCACCTGGAGGGCCAGCCTGGATCTTCCGGCCCGTTTCTGGTTTAGTTTTAAGGTGGCCACCGTATCCATACCGCCGGCACAACCTATAAAAATCTCCCCCTCATCCTCCGAATCCAGGTTCAGTAGTATTGAGCCTTTCAGAAAACCCGGCTTGAGCCCCAGTGCACCGGTCATACCACTTTCCTCATCGGCTGTAAATAAGCATTCAAGAGGACCATGGGAAATACTGTCAGACGCCAGTATGGCCATAGCTGCGGCAATTCCGATTCCATCATCAGCACCCAGGGTTGTACCTGAGGCTTTTACCCAACCATCCTCTATCTGGGGAAGAATGGGATCAGAGGCAAAATCATGTTTAACCCTGGCATGCTTTTCTCCTACCATGTCCAGATGGGACTGGAGGATGATCCCCTTTCTGGACTCCATCCCCGGGGTGGCGGACTTGGCGATCAGCACATTCCCAACCTGATCCACCTCACAGGGGAGTCCCTGCTTGTGGGCAAAATCCTTCAGATAGGCTATGATTTGTTTTTCCTGCTTGGAGATCCTGGGGATGGCCAGGATCTCTTCAAAATATGCCCATACCTCTTTGGGTTGAAGGGCTGAAATCTCTTGCATATGGGTAATAAATTATGGCTTTTATGTTATGCAATACTTTTTCTTCAAAAGAAGATAAATCAACATTCCAATGACAAATATATCTTCTACATTCGTAAAGATAACATTTCTTTAAGCCCCTAATAATCTGTTTATGAACATCCGAAAACGTAGCATTGTAGCCCTTCCCGGCGACGGCATTGGAAGGCTTGTCCTTGAAGAAACAATTCGTGTACTTGACAAGGCCGGATTCCAGGCCTCCTATGTGGAAGGAGACATTGGATGGGAGTTCTGGAAAAGCGAAGGAAATCCGCTGCCCTCCCGGACCATCGAACTCCTGGAGAAGCATAAAATAGGACTTTTCGGTGCCATTACGAGTAAACCAAAAGATGCGGCATTCGCCGAGCTGGAACCTGCCCTGAAAGACAAAGGCCTGGTTTATTCAAGTCCCATCGTGGGATTAAGACAGCATTTTAACCTGGATGTGTGTATAAGGCCCTGTAAAAGCTATAAAGGTAATCCTCTGAATTTCATCAGGCGTGGAGCGGGAGATAGCATTGAAGAGCCTGAAGTGGATGTGGCCATCTTCAGGCAGAATACAGAAGGCCTCTATGGGGGTGTTGAATGGAGTAATCCACCCGATATCGTTTATAATGGACTTGCCTCCCATCCCAAATTCATGAAGAATTTCGGATCGGTTCCCAGGGAAGAGTTATCCATATCCACACGCATTTTCACAAAAAAGGCCACTGAAAGAATTCTGAGGGCTGCATTTGAATATGCTGTGAAATTTGCTTATGAAAGTGTTACGGTCTGTGAAAAACCCAATGTGATCCGCGAGACCTCGGGTATGATGTATAAAATGGCCCAGGAAATTCAGGCCAAAGATTTCCCGGGCATCGAATTATGGAATACCAACATTGATGCCCAGATGATGTGGCTCACCAAAAACCCAGAGAATTATGGAGTAATTGTGGCAGGCAACATGTTTGGAGATATCGTTTCCGATGGTTTTGCCGGATTAATCGGAGGTCTGGGCTTTGCCTGCAGTGCAAACCTGGGTGAGGAAGTATCCGTTTTTGAACCCACCCACGGGTCCGCCCCCAAATATGCCGATTACCCTGTAGGCATCGTTAATCCCATAGCCATGATCGAATCGGCATGTATGATGCTGGATCACATTGGCGAGATGGAAACATCCCGGCGGATCAGAAAGTCCATAGCCAGGGTAATTCTGGACGGAAAGGTCAGGACCTACGACATGATGAAGATGCCCGGGAGGGCCGATGTGATCTCAAGGGGTGCAGCCTCAACAAAGCAGATGGCTGATGCAATTATTAAAAACCTTTAAGAGGACCAATGAGAAAGCTAAGCAAGGAAGTTGCAGAACTTTGGCCGGAGATCCAATGGATCGACAATCCCGAATTAAGGGCGCAAACAGCCCTGGTATGGCAGCGCGCAATTGAGAAAAGTGTCCTAAAACCCGATGATTTAAAGCGTATACCCTTTACCCTCCTGTGCGGGCCCGATCTGAAGGTCTCCTTTATGGATCATAAAAGGGCTGTGGTTCATATTGCCAGGGACAGCGGGAATAAAATGAACGAATTTTTCGGGGATGAGCTGCCGGTGGACATGGACGTTTTAATATCAGGGGCGATTCTTGCCGATGTGGGAAAGCTGCTTGAATATGAACTTGACGAAAAGGGGAAGCTTATCCAGGGTAAATATGGAAAACTTCTCCGGCACCCCTTCTCAGGAGTATCTCTGGCTGAAAGCTGTGGCCTGCCTCCGGAAGTATGCCACATTATTGCTGCTCATGCGGGTGAAGGGGATATGATCAAACGCAGTACCGAAGCCTACATCGTTCACCATGCCGATTTTATGACCTTTCTGCCCTTCAAGTCAAAAATATAATTATATATAGTTATATTTATGTATATTAATTTTTTAAGCTATTCCTCCTTAAATACGGCTACGATTTTATCCCCGGCAGAGTTTCCATAGGCGCGAAACATGCCGCTGGTGTTGGTTATCATGGCTGCAATACCATTGTGGTCAAGACAAATAACACCTCCGCTTCCACCTGCCTTCACCAGCTTCTTTTCAACCACCTCCCTTGCCGCACTCTCCACATCATAAGCTTTGTATTCCATCAGGGCGGATATATCATGGGCCACAACCCATCGCATGAAATATTCGCCATGCCCAGTGGCCGATACTCCACAGGTCTTATTATTGGCATAGGTCCCGGCCCCGATTACGGGGGAATCTCCAATGCGCCCGAATTTTTTATTAGTCATGCCCCCGGTGGATGTGCCGGCACACAGGTTCCCCTTCCGGTCAAGTGCCACACAGCCTACGGTTCCATGCTTCTCTTCATCCTTAACACGCTGAAGGGATTTATATCTTTTTTCCGTATAGAAAAAAGAGGGATCCACAATCTCCAGGCCCTGATCCCTGGCAAAAAGGGAAGCTCCCTCACCAGATAGCATCACATGTGCCGATTTTTCCATAACCGCCCTTGCTGCGCTGATGGGATGCCTGATATCTTTTACGCCGGCTACGGCCCCTGCATTTAGGTCAGAACCGATCATAATGGATGCATCCAGTTCATTTTCACCAGCGCTTGTAAATACCGCTCCCCGTCCCGCATTATAGAGGGGATTGTCCTCCATATACCTGATTACTGCCTCCACTGCATCTATGGCAGCTCCCCCACTGTCAAGAAGATCCAGTCCCAGATTTAATGCACTGTCCAGTGAGGCAAGATAGGCCTGCCTGGAGGCATCAGGAAGATTCTCGAAATTCATGGAGCCTGCACCGCCATGGAGAACGAGTGCATAGTCGTATGATTTTGTAGTAGAAGTTTCTTCATTATTTGCCCCGGGGGATGGCCTGCAGCCTGAAATAAGAATGGAAAGAAAGAGTGACGGGAGCAGTAAGTTTTGTCGGAAGCACATGATATTTAAAATTAGAAGACCGTAAAATAAAAGTCCCGAAATTTAGAAAAATTCCGGGACCGTTCCATTCTATTTCGGGATCACTTTATTCGATATTGATATTGCCGTACCTGGCTTCAAGGTCCACCGTTCCTTTTGGTGCGGATCCAACCGTTCCCCAAACCCTCACCACATTGCTTTCCTTCTCTTTGCTGACCTTGCCATCCATGGCCATGGAGAAATTCCCATACCTGGCTTCGGCCTCTAACTTAAATGAGGCTCCTTCTTCCATATTCAGGTAAATATTACCATATGATGAGCTTACTGCGATCGATTTAAAGTCCTTCGAAACATGATTAACCTTCACATGGGTGTACTTGGACTCCACATCCAGCTTTTTATTCAGGGCCTCTAATTTTATGCCCGAGTAACGAAGCTCTCCCACAAAATTATCCACTTCCTCGAAAAAGTATTTATCATAGGCCCCCTCCGTAATAATGCCGCCGCTTTTCCCTCCGATGAGCTTGGAATATTTGCTTTCACAGAAGATCATGGTCGAAGTCTCCACCTCCATATCCGAGTAAGCCAGTTCCACTTCCATCCAGCCGGCAGACTCTATGACTGCATCAGAGTAGGCCAGATCCAGGGTATTATAGGGCTTCTCATTGCCCCGGCCCAGGCTGCCTGCCTGAAGGTTACCATATCGAAGATTCAGGTCGATCAATCCATTTAACTCCTGGAGATAAAGGTCTCCGTAGGAAGAAGCCATGTCCATATTCATGTAGGCGGGTGCGTTTATGATAATGTGGATATCCACCTTGGCATTTCTTGACCAGCCGTCATCCAGCTCGGTATTAAGGGAGATGACATTTCCACTTTTACTGATTCTGACATCAATTTTGGATAACTGCTGCTCTGCCTTGCTTTTGGAAGAGGCATCAACTTCAATTTCCACCAGGATATCAACCACATTCTTATCCCAGGTCAGAATTTCCACATCCGTGTAACGGACATCGGCAGAGAGGGTAATGCCCTTGTTTACGTCGAAGGATTCTGAAAATTCCTTCACCGCTTCCTGGGCAGAGAGAGAAAAGCTTACTATTGTAATCGGGAGCAACAGGAGCAAACTTCTCAAATTAGATACTCTTTTTTTCATCGTCTTTATCTGTTTCTGTTTTTAATTGATTTAATTGATATATAATCTGGTCCATTACTTCCAGCTTTAATTGATAGTGTTTGATCAGGGCATTAATTACCCGTTCATCTTCGGGATTGGCCTCCAGATCGTTCATTAATTGTAATTGATAAGCATCCAGCTCCTCCAGTTCTTCAAGAAGAAGCGTCTTTTCCTCGGCATTCTCAAAATCAAATTGCCTGATCTCATCCACCCTTTGATGCACCTGGGTGGTATAGTAAAGATCTGCTTCAATCACAGATGCGGGAATTTCCATCACCGCTATCTTATCCCCGCTCCTGTTAGTTCTTATCAGTACAATGGCGGAGGCAAGAATAACAGCTATGGAAGCCGCAATTTGCAAGGCATGACGGAAATTCACCTTCCTGGCCGGCTGATAAGCCAGCTTCTCAGCAAAACGGGCCTCATGACCCTCCCGGGGCTGGTCTGCATCCATCAACAGCCTTTGTTCCTTTATATGTTTCTCAAGATCAATCATTCTCTTTCTTTCCTTTCTTAAGTAGTTCGGCCAGCTTTTTCTTTGCCCTGTGATACTGCGTCCTTGAAGTGGCATTGGATATCCGGAGAATTTCTGAAACCTCCTCATGATCATATCCTTCCAAAAGGATCAGGGAAAGTACCAGTCGGTATCCCTCAGGTAATTTATAGATTGCCTTTCTCACATCATCTGCAGAGTAGGCCAGCTCAATAAGAACTGAGTCCTCCTCCGGGATTTCCTCCACCTCACCCACATCCTCCAGAGAGATCCTTTCCCGTCGCAGTCTGAGAAAATCCAGTGATTTATTCACCACAATACGTTTCAGCCATGCTCCGAAACTTACCTCTCCACGGTAAGTTGTCATCCTGGAAAAAGCCTTTAAGAACGCTTCCTGCATGACATCTTCCGCATCATCAGGATCCCTGACTATTCTCAGGGAGGTGTTATACATGGCCGCACTGTACAGCCGGTATAACTCGAATTGTGCCTTCCGGTCCCCCTTTTTACAAGCCTCAATCAGCTTCTGGTGCTTCGGGGTATACTTTTCGGAATTCTCAATCTTTGCCAAAATGACGAGCGCTTAGGGTGAATGTTGCATGAAAGATATAAAAAAGAGCAAAGGAAGCATGACATAAATTTGTAGCTTACTGCGTAATCCACTACTTTCGGATCCAAATTATTCATATTATTTACCAAATGACACCCATTTATGAAGCTGCATAAATCCTTTTCCTTCCTGCTAAGCCTGACTCTCATCTTTATTATCAGCTCATGTGACAAGGTTCCCGAAACAGATTTTAACTATTCTCCAACTGATAATCCTGAAGCGGGTTTGCCTATCGTGTTTGAAAACACCACAGTAGACGGATCTTCCTTCAGCTGGACCTTTGGTGAAGGGGGCTTCTCCTCGGCGGAAAATCCCACCTACATTTATAATGCCGCCGGGACCTATGATGTAAAACTCATCGCCACCAATGATGCAGGTGAGCAGTCGAAAGTCAAAAGCATTACCATTACCGAGCCAACCAACATGGGTTTCTATACCTTCGATAGTACGGGAACAATTCTTCTTGTGGGAGCAGATGTCCTGCTTTATGAGAACAGGGCGGACTGGGAAATAATTGGAGAACCCATGCTTACCCAGTTAACAGATGCCGAAGGAAAAGTATTGTTTACAAACCTGGAAGCCAAGGTCTATTATATCTGGGTGCTCAAAGAGGAAAGTGATGGAATCTGGGCCTTTGGTGGTTATGCAAATGAGCCTATCACTCAAAACGAAACCAGCATCTATAATATTTACTGTGTGTGGTTTGCTGATCAGGCAAAGTCAAGCCCCTCTTTTAGTGATCCTCTGCCCCTGATCAGAAGATTTAAGTAAGCTGACGAACCACATCAATCACCGTTCCATCCACCCATTTAATGGCTGCCACCACGCGGTCTGTATGGCTTATGGGCTCAGGCACTCCACAGATCCGATCTGCCTCGGCCTTTAATTCTTCAATGCTCTTAAGGGGCAGTCCGCTCTTTCTGGTCCGCTCAATCAGATCTTTTCTGAGGGGATTAATGGCTATGCCCCTTTCAGTAACAATGACATCAATTAATTCACCCGGACCACAAAGTGTGGTTACTTCATCCCTGATCACCGGAACGCGGTCCCTGAACAGCGGAAGCGGAAGGATTACGGTTTTTGAAAATAGGCAGTTCTGCCATCCACCCAGGCCATGCAGCAAATAACCATCGGAATGGGTGACCACATTGGCGTTAAAATTCAGATCCACCTCGGTGGCTCCCAGGATAACCACATCCACCAATTGGGCAAAATTCCCCTTGCTGTGATAGTTATAGGATGTAAAGGGGGAGGTCCACACATGAGCCGGATTTTCAGCCATTGATCTCACTCCCTCAAGATCGAAGGTCTGACCGTCAAGGATGTAATCCACCAAACCCTCTTCCAGCATGGAAACCAGATATTTATTACTGCCCCCGCGGGCAAACCTGGCCCTGATATTTTTCTTTTTCATAATATCCCGGAAGTAGGCGCTCACCGCAAGGGAAGTACCTCCGGCTCCGGACTGGAAAGAAAAACCATCTTCAATAATACCGGCTGCATCACAAAACCTGGCTGTCAGTTCGGCCAGAAGGAGGCGGTCGGGTGAGCGTGTGATTTCAGTAGTCCCTGAAACAATTTGAGCGGGATCTCCCAGCCGTTCCAATTCAACACATAAGTCCACATAGTTACCCTGAATTTGCCAGGGTATACATGGAAATTTCACCAGATGATCGGTGACCAGAATTACCCTTTCTGCATACTGAGCATCTGCAAGGGCAAAACCCAGGAGTCCGCAGGCTGAATCTCCGCTCAATCCGTTACCGTTGCCAAAGGAATCGGCTGTGGGAGCCCCGATCACTGCAATATCGATTTTCACCTCTCCATCCTGAACAGCCTGGTAACGTCCCCCGTGGGAACGCAAAACACCACAACCTTCCATACCTCCCTCGGAGACAAATTTTCCAAGCGGACCATTCATACTTCCCTCTATTCGCTGAATGGTCCCGTCCTCAAGATAAGGGATCAGGTGCTCATGACAGGGAAAAGAAGCGGAGGGGAACCACCTCAAACCCTTTACCCCCATTTCTTTGACAATATCAAATACCATATTGGCGAGTAAATCGCCGTTACGGAAGTGATGATGGGTGGATATGGTCATCCCGTCGCGAAGTCCGGATCGCTCCAGGGCAGTTCGCAGGTCCTTCACCATTTTATTCCCATCCTGCGGATAGTCGGAACAGGAACGGATTGACGGGCCGTGTTTTGCCCCCTCTGGCTTGAATTTCCCAACACCCATATAGGGTGTGGCCTTTTCACCATTGAGCTTCGTAAGCACCTCCCTGCCGGCTGCATTTATAATCTTTGACATATCTTTCAGCTTTATGGACTTTTCTTTAACTTTAAGCTTTATGACTTGTTGCGCTCTTTTGACCACCGGCGCATCAATCATCTTAGTTCCCATGGAAATCACTCCCAATCCCCGGGCAGTGGCATCTTCAAAGGCTTCCACGATCTTCTCAGCCTTTTCAATTTCCTCCTGGCTGGGTGCAAATTCTTCATGTATTACCGGTACCTGCCTGGGATGGATGCATCCCATGCCTTCAAAACCCAGCAACCTGGATTGCCTCACATTCTCCCGGAGGCCATCCATGTTCCCCACATCCGAATAAACCGAATCGATGGGCTGAATTCCAGCCGCCTTACAGGCATTCACCATCCGGCTACGGGCATAGAGTGATTCTTCTCCTCCGGGGCTCCTGAGCACGCCCAGGTCAGCGGTATAATCCTCAAGCCCAATGGCCATGGCCACCACCCGCTTCGAGGCTGATGCCATTTCAAAGGCATTTTCCACTCCCAGGCAACTTTCCAAAATAGGCATCAGAAAGACCTCCCTCTTTTGATTCTCTGCCTTCAGGATGGATTTGATTTTTTCATCCACCTCCCTCACCTGCTTAGCACTTTCACATTTGGGGATCAGCACCACATGGACATGGTAGGGAATGATGTATTCAAGGTCCTCCAGTCCGGCCGGCAACTGGTTGATACGAACCATTCGTTCTGCCCCATAAAAATCTACCTGGCAGAGGGCATTCCTGACCAGGAGCCTGGCCTCTTCCTTTCTGGCAGGTGCCACCGAATCCTCGAGGTCCAGGATGATCCCGTCGGGCTGATGTAAACCCGCATTCAACATCATGGCCGGGGAATTTCCGGGAAGGTAGAGCCTGGATATACGACTTCTTTCCTGATCCGATTCAGATTTATTCTGAGGCAGGATCTCCGGAATATAAGGTTTCACATCCTTCCTCACTTTTTTCAGGGCAGCTTCAATACGGGCTGATATCACAAAAGGGAGCGCACCCGAGTCCTTAATCACCACCCTGGCATGATCCACATCCATAGCCTTAAGCTGCTCCTCCACCTGCCTGCGGATTTGCTTCCCGAAAATCCTTTCCACTTTGCTTTCCAGCTGAAGTTTTATACCCCCACTTTTGCTTAGCTCAAGCCTTATGGCGCAGTCGGATCGGATTTTCTCACCGTACATGCCTGTAAAATCCTTCTCTTCCATCGTTTATGTTTTAGATATTTCTAACTACCACAGAAAGCTTAAAAGAATCCCCGCTGCAACGGCAGAACCTATAACACCGGCCACATTGGGGGCCATGGCATGCATCAGAAGGTGGTTTGTGGGATCCTCCTTCAATCCCATGCTCTGGACCACCCGTGCACTATCAGGTACTGCTGAAACTCCGGCAGCACCAATCAGTGGGTTTAGCCTGTCTTCCTTGCTGGAGAAAAGATTCATAACCTTGGCGAAAATAATCCCCCCTGCAGTGGCAACCATGAAGGAAACGGCCCCCAGCCCAAATATCACCAGCGAATCGGTGGTCAGGAAACGGTCAGCCTGGGTGGAGGCCCCCACAGTCAGGCCAAGCATAATGGTAACGATATCAATCAGACTGGTTCTGGCTGTATCAGCCAGTCTTTTGGTTACACCGGATTCCTTCAGGAGATTTCCAAAAAAGAGCATGCCCAGCAAAGGCAGGGAGTTGGGTGAAATAAAGGTAGTTACCAGCAATCCGATCAGGGGAAAGAGAATTTTTTCAAGCTTGGAAACTGCCCTTGGAGGCTTCATTCTGATCAAGCGCTCCTCCCTTGTGGTAAGCAGGCGCATAATGGGCGGTTGAATTACAGGTACAAGTGCCATATATGAATAAGCCGCAATGGCGATGGGACCAATCAGGTTCTTCACAAAGATTGGATCCCCATTGGCGGCTGTACCAATAATGTCAATTCCGTTGGCCAGCCGGGAGGAAAGAAAGATGGCTGTGGGACCGTCTGCGCCCCCGATGATCCCAATGGCTCCTGCCTCCTGGGGGTGAAAGCCCAGGGCAAGGGCACCCAGAAAGGTGAGGAAGATTCCCACCTGGGCTGCTGCACCCAGCAGCATGAGCTTTGGCTTGGAGATCAGGGATGAGAAGTCGGTCATGGCACCTATTCCAAGGAAAATAAGGGGTGGATATACCCCCTTTAAAACCCCGAAGTAGAGATAATTCAACACACTCCCTTCCTGGTATATCCCAATCTGCATATTCACACCTTCGGCCTGGAAAAAGGGGATGTTCCCGAATATAATCCCTACTCCGATGGGAACCAAAAGAAGGGGTTCATAATCATATTTTATGGCAAGGAAGATAAAAAAAAGCCCCACTGCAATCATAATCAGGTGCCCGGGTCTGGCATTTCTGAATCCGGAGTACTTATAAAATTTCAGGATGCCCTTCTCTGCCAGGTCCAGAGCATTTTCATCCCCGGGAGTGCTCAGGTCCCCGGGTGCTGACTGCACAAGTTCAGATTCGACTTGACTGTTGTTTTTTGTTGCAGCTGCCCGCTCCGGAAAAGCGACCCACCTTGCCAGCATAATAATCAGGAAAACACCTGTGAGTGTAAGCGCCCTTTTCATTTCAAACTATCTCCATTATTACATCACCCTGTAATACCGCATCACCCTCTCGGACTTTGAGGGATTCCACAACCCCTGCCCGGTCGGCCAGGACCTGATTTTCCATTTTCATGGCCTCCATGATCAGCAAAAGCTGACCTTTTTTCACAATGTCTCCCTTTCCAACTTCCAGCTTTAATATTGAGCCTGGCAGGGGTGCCAGTATGGGATGGGCCGAGCCGCCTTCCCGTTTTGCAATGTCCGGTTTGAGTTCTTGCTTAATGGCCGAACGAACTAGAGTTGGAGTTTTTGAGGTCTTGATCTCCCTGTGGAGTTCCACATTATAGGGCGTTCCATTTACCTCCAGGCGAGCCAGGTTCTCCTCGATTCCATGCACATCAACCACATAGTCGTTGCCGTTTACAGTAAATTTAAATTTCTTCATGGCGAATCTCTTACAGGCGATTAAACTGATTTCTTACTGCATATATCTTGGAACTCCAGGGGGAATAGTTCCTGGAGATCCGCTTGATGGTTAGCACACCGCTTTCATCATCATGAATCTCATTCAGGTAGAGATGCAGGGCCATGGCAATGGCAGCAGTACTTTCACCGGAAATGGCCTCCATTTCATTTAATTCAGAGGTATTTCCCTTTCCGCTTTGCTTCCTGGATTTAAGCAGAACGATCAGTTTGGGAACTGTAGAGAAGAACCAGAATAAGAGAACAAGTGCTGCAAATACGATCAGGTAGCCTGCCACTGCAATGACAATGGATTCCTTGTTAATATTGTTTGTGAGAATAATAAGCAGGGCTTGCATCAGAGTGGTATGTTGGTGTGTTTTTTAGGTGGATTCATCTCCTTTTTGGAAGCAAGGGTTTGCAGGGCACGTACGATGCGAAAACGCGTATTACGGGGTTCTATCACATCATCGATGTAGCCATAACGGGCGGCTTCATATGGATTGGCGAATTTTTCCTTATACTCCTCTTCCTTGTCCTTTATAAAACGTTGTGCTTCTTCCCTTTCCTCAATGCTTTTTAAGGCCTTTCCTTCAAGAATCTCAATGGCTCCCTTGGGCCCCATCACAGCAATTTCAGCGGTAGGCCAGGCATAGTTTATATCTCCCCTTAGCTGTTTGGAGCTCATAACATCGTGGGCACCTCCATAAGACTTACGAAGAGTAATGGTGATTTTCGGAACCGTGGCTTCTCCATAGGCAAACATAAGTTTTGCACCATGTAAAATGATTCCACCGTGCTCCTGGGCACTGCCCGGAAGAAACCCGGGGACATCCACCAGGGTCACAATGGGAATGTTGAAGCAATCACAGAAACGAACAAAACGGGCTGCCTTCCTGGACGCCTCAATATCCAGGACACCAGCCATGTGCTTGGGCTGATTGGCCACTATTCCCACAGGCATGCCATTAAATTTGGCAAAACCCACCACGATATTCATGGCATACTGCCGATGGATTTCAAAAAATTCTTTGTTATCCACCAGGGTGAAGATCACATCCTTGACATCGTAGGCTTCGTTCGAGTTATCGGGGATGATCTCATTCAACAGGTCGTCGAGCCTGTCAATGGGGTCATTGCACTCGGTTACGGGTGGATCCTCCAGGTTGTTCTGGGGCATGTAGCAAAGTAATTTCCTGATGGTCAGCAAACCTTCTTCCTCATCCCTGGAAACCATGTGACATACACCCGAGCGACTGGCATGCATCTGCGCCCCACCCAGGGCCTCGGTAGATATGGTCTCTCCGGTAACTGTTTTGGTCACCTTGGGACCGGTCACAAACATATAGGAGGTCTGATCACTCATAAGAATGAAATCGGTGAGTGCAGGAGAATAAACGGCTCCACCGGCACAGGGGCCAAATATGGCGGAGATCTGCGGAATCACACCTGAAGCCAGGATGTTACGCTCAAAAATCTCGGCATATCCTGCCAGACTCCTTACTCCCTCCTGAATGCGGGCCCCACCACTGTCATTTATCCCGATGACGGGGGCACCCACCTTCATGGCCTGATCCATGATCTTGCATATTTTGGCTGCATGGGTCTCCGAAAGAGATCCTCCAAAGACTGTAAAATCCTGGGCATAAACATAAACCACCCGTCCGTCGATGGTACCATGACCGGTAATCACTCCGTCGCCCAGGTAATGCTGCTCCTCCAGTCCAAAATCGTGGGAGCGGTGAGTCACAAACATATCATACTCCTCAAAACTACCTTCATCCAGCAGTATTTTGATCCTTTCGCGTGCAGTATATTTTCCCTTGGAGTGTTGTACCTCCATTCGGTCTTCACCACCACCTCTTACGGGCTTTTTCGCGAAGATCGATGAGTTTCTTTATTTTGTCCTGACTACTCATGACCACAGAGTTCGGTTAAAACTCCCTGAGTTGATTTGGGGTGAAGGAAGCCGATTTGTAATCCTTCCGCTCCCTTTCTGGGCACCTCATCAATGAGCCTGACACCCTGATCCTGAGCGTGCTTTAAGGATTCCCCCACATTATCCACTGCAAAAGCCAGGTGGTGTACGCCGGGCCCCTTTTTTTCTATGAATTTACCGATGGGGCCTTCCGGATCGGTACTTTCAAGCAATTCAATTTTGGTATCTCCAACTTTGAAAAATGCAGTCCTGACTTTCTGATCGGCCACCTCTTCTATTAAATAGCATTCCAGGCCCAGTACTTTTTCATAATAGCTGATGGATTCATCCAGGTTGGCCACGGCAATACCAATGTGTTCAATGTGTGTAGGTTTCATATGTAAGGTTAGGGGTTAGGGGTTAGAGGTTATTAGTTAGGGGTTAGAGGTTATTAGTTAGGGGTTAGGGGTTAGAGGTTAGGGGTTAGGGGTTAGGGGTTAGGGGTTAGGGGTTAGGGGTTAGGGGTTAGAGGTTAGGGGTTAGGGGTTAGGGGTTAGAGCTTATAAAATTAGCCATTCAGATTTCCATCTGGCATGACAAATCTCAAAACTAATTGACAATAATTTGTGTTATTGAACATTTATTGGATGATGGCATCATAGACCACCTGCTGAATCCGTGTGCGGATGTTGTCATCTATGAGTAAGGTATTGGACTGGTTCGGGTGTATGCGGTTGGAAAGAAAGATGTAAACCAGGTCGAAATCGGGATCTACCCAGGCGAGGGTGCCTGTAAATCCGGAATGCCCGTAGCTGCTTGCAGAAGCATCATCACAGGCCGGCCCGGCATCGGGCTCTTCGGTGATGGGGCGGTCAAATCCGAGTCCCCTGCGATTTTCATTCTCGCAATTGTAACAGGCCGTGTATCTGGCCAGGGTGCTTGAGTCAATAAACCGGTCCTCACCATACCAGCCATCGTTCAGGAACATCTGCATCATCTTGGCAAGGTCATTGGCACAGCCAAACAGACCGGCGTGACCGGCAACTCCGCCCAGCAAGGCGGCCCCGGGATCATGCACGTGACCATGAATCAGCTGTCGCCTGAAAAAAAGATCATTTTCCGTAGGAACAATCCGCTCCCTGGGAAAACGATTCAGGGGCAGATATCCCAGTGTGTTTGCACCCATAGGCTCATAAAAATTATACCAGCTGTAAGGATAGAGCATGGTATCACATTCCTTTTCAATGACCTTTTGTAGCATATAATATCCAAGGTCACTGTACAGATACTCCGGTTCCAGCAGGGGAGATTCACAAATGGCCCGGTAAACGGAATCCTTTCGGTCCCGCCTCAGATAGAGATCTTCGGCCACCTGCAAAGGATAGGCCGGGGAATATGATTTTTCGTAGAGGCTATCCACATACTTCACATTACGGTTTGCATAGGCTGATGGCCCGATCTTCAGTGCATAGGTGGGTGACCAGTTAGAGCTTACAAGACTCCTGGATGTATCCAGAGGCTCCAGGGTGCCCTGGTAAAAGGGTATCCAGGGGGTGAGGCCTGCCTGGTGAGAAAGAATGTCAGCAATAAGCAAATCGGCTTTATCGCAGCCTTCAGGAAGCACTCCATAGGCACCCAGAAGAGAATCCTCCGAAAATCTTCCCTGGTCACGAAGCCTCATCAAAGCCGGGAGAGTGGCGGTAATTTTGGTAAGGGATGCCAGGTCATAAAGATCAGTGGTAAGTACCGGACGCCTTTTCAAGTAGGTATGGTAACCATAAGCCCTGTTCCAGATCACCTGACCGTGTCGTGCAACCAGAAGCTGGCATCCGGGCATGGCCTTGTTGCGGATTGCTTCGGCAATCAAAATCTCCATTTTTCTCATGGTATCCGGGTCAAGACCTGCATCCAGGGGTTCTCCATAGCCCAGTCTGACGGGCCTTCCGGTCTTTAGCCCTTCCCCTGCCCGCACATTTGCACCGGCCGACACAGGAAGTTCCCCCATGAAGGAACGTCCTCCGAAAATCGCCTGCATGGCATAGGTCTGGGCCAGGCGATCATCGGCATAGGAGAGTATTACTGCAGAGATATTCTCCATGTTTGGGAAACGCTTCAGGGCATAGGGAATGCCAGCCACATTAAGAATCACCTTTTTTCGGCCATCGAGAGACTCAATAAAGCTAACCGTTTCCAGGCTAATCCCAAAGGACCTTGATGCATAGGGACTGGTATTTAAAATACTTATAATGATGGTATTATATTTTTCAAGTTTGGATAACAGAGCCGATCGGCTTAGCTGATCGGCCTTGCTGGCCAGGTTATAATGATCTCCTTCCATATAATAATCACAGGTGGCTCCATACGTCAGGGATCCACTCTTAGAGATGCTAACGCTTGCCAGGCTGATTTTCTCCAGCTCCTTCAGGGGAAGCAGGGAGTCGTGATTTTTAACCAGTGTAAGGCTATGGGCCATAAGTTCCCTCCGCCTTTGTTCAAAAACAGGCTTGTTCAAATCCTCAAGAAGGGTTTCTGTTTCCACCGGACGAAGTGATCCCAGTCCCACCCAGTATTTGGCCAGCAGTATTTTCCTGCAGCTCTCGTTAATTTGTTCCTCAGGTATTTCCCCTCTTTTTACAGCCTTTTTTATTTCACTGATTGCCAGTCCCACATCAGAAGGCATCAGCAGAATATCATTTCCGGCCTTTACAGCCTCTACTTCTCTTAGGCCAGGCTCATAATAATGACTCAGACCTTTCATGTTCAGGGCATCAGTAATCACAAGCCCTTTGAAATTCAGTTCTTCCTTTAAAAGACCGGCAACCACCCTGTCTGATACTGTTGCGGGCCGGTTTTCCCTGTCGTCCAGTCCCGGCACCTGGAGATGGGCAACCATAATGCCCGAAAGGCCCCTCATGATGGCCTTTTTGAAGGGGTAGAGTTCCAGGGAATCGAGCCGCTCCCTTCCATAGGGTACGATAGGAAGCGACTTATGCGAATCTGTATCCGTATCACCATGCCCCGGGAAATGCTTGGCGGCAACAAGTAAGCCCCCTTTTTGCATTCCGCTGCTCACGGCAATAACCTTTTGGGCCACATTTTCCGGTTCTTCCCCGAAGGACCTTGTGTTGATCACAGGATTTGAAGGATTGTTATTCACGTCGGCAACCGGAGCAAAATTAAGATGAACTCCTAAACGCCTCATCTGCCAGGCAATATCCTTTCCCATCTGATGAATAAGAGCATCATCACTGATGGCTCCCAGCGCCATCTGCTGGGGATAAGCTATGGTGTTTTTCAGCCTCATGCCCAAACCGTTCTCACCATCAATGGCAATGAGCAGGGGTGTCCTTGACTCTTCCTGGAAGCGATTGGTGAGATTAGCCTGGGAAAGTGGATCACCCTGGAAAAAAGCCAGTCCCCCTACCCTGTGCTTTGAAACCATTTTAAGAACAGACTTCACATGGGCCTCATTCATATTGGAATAGGCCTGAACCATCATCATCTGGGCTATCCTGTCCTCCAGGGATAATTTATCCATTATGGAATCGGCCCAGCTTTTATCAACTTCCAGAAAAGCAGGATATTCAGAATACTCAGGCTCGAAGGCCTGCTGCTCATGACTGGTGGGGCCCGACATTCCGGAAACCAGCAGCAAAACAGCCAGGATGGCAATCTGTAAGAGCTTAATCTTCATATAAACACAAATATATGCCCCCTGAGTGCAGTTGAAAATTGACTTATCAACAGCCCTGAGGATATCTCAGAACAAGGCACAGCCATTTATAGACTTAGCATGTATACGTGAAAGAAGCGATTACGTTGCCAAAAGCGCAATAAATGCCCAATAATAGGGTCTATAGTCCAAGCTTGGCAGCCAGAGCTTCGGGAATGGCATCCTTATGCACCATAAAAAAGATGGTTTTTGCCTGCATATAGCTCTCGGAGGCAAAAAGGTAACCCTCGTAGATATGATTACCCGTACCCCAGGAGTTCTTTACCTTGTAAAACCTTTTCCCATCCTGGTCGGAAGCCATTGCAGTAATATGCATCAGGTGGTCGTCGGTGGTCTGGTAGTTATCAAACCACTTTTGCCTCAGTTCCTGGGTGATGGCCTTTTCCTTTTTTGGCGTGGAGAAATCATAAAACAGGGCCTGTTGTTCCTTTTCCGAGAGCTCATCCCAGCGCCCCCTTTCCAATCCGCTTAAATCGCCTATCTCCATGGTAGGGATAAGGGCCAGACCTGATTTCCATTCAAAACCCTTCTCTCCCACATCGGCATCCCAGCATACAGAATAACCTGTATTTATGGCATGATCGAGAAGTTCCATTAATTCATCCAGGGGCACATTCTGAATGGATCCCCAGATCCAGTTGTCCGGAATTTCCAGGATAAAGGGCTCGTAAAAGGGATGATGGGTAAAGGATCCGATGGAAATGTAGTCATCAGGGTTGAGTTCGGTTTCATCGGCAAATGAACGTGGAGTATACTGTTCACCTTTGAATTCAAAATTTGTGGGGACCACACCAGCATAGGCATCCAGGATGCCGTTAAATCCATCCAACCAGACCTTTGTCAGACTCCCGTTACGGTTTCTGATAACCTGGTCAAGATATCCCTTCAGGACTGCATCCATTTCACCATGGACTGGCAGGGAATCGCCCTGGGCATTTCCGGGATAAGCTTCCTGGGGCAGCATGCCATATTCTTTCCAGATGTGGATCATATCGTGGGCCAGTCCGCCGGCCCCAAAATTGGTCATCCCATGCATCCTCACATATTTGGCGGCCTTCAGTTCAAAAGCTTTCCGCACATAATACATTTCAGAAAGGTCATATATACCCTTGCCGGTCCTGATTAACTCGGCTTCAATAAAGCTTGTGGTGGCAAAGCACCAGCAGGTACCGGAGCGGTGCTGATCCTTCACTGATGTGTGCGGAATTTCTTTTTCGATTGTGAAACTATAACCCTCGGGGGCATCTTTTTGTTTCTTTTTCTGGGCTGAAAGGCTGACGGGGAGTAAAAAAATCAGGGCTGCCAGCAGGACTGCATTACGCAAGATATTCATTGTCTTATGGGGTTTTAAGGAAGAACGAAAATACAAAATATTCCCCTATGCTCAAAGGGATACCCGGTTCAGAAATTCATGCACATGCTCGGCATAGGATTTGGACACCGGTAGGCGGATCTCCTCTGTAAAATCCAGGTAGATATATAGGTTCGAACTGATCAGTTTTACCAGCTTAATATTCTCAAAATTAACCATGTATGAGCGGTGGCAGCGTTGAATCAGGGTTCCCTCCAGTTCTTTTTCCAGTCGTTTCATGGTATTCCGGAGCATGATCTTCTTCAATTTACCCTCATCATTTATATGCACGGTAACATAATTATCAGTGGACTCCACGAAGAGTATGTCCGACGATTTAATGGAAAATCTCAACTTCTCTGTTTCGTCCCGGAAAGTGATCATTTGCCGTTCCCTGAACTCCTGTGATGTATTCTGGGTATGGTTTTCCAGCTTCTGCCGTTTGTCCTTGAGGGATAACCATAACCAGGATAAGGAGTAAGGAATGGCCAGAACCAGTAGGGTGATGAAAAGGAGACTGATGAAGCGTTCAACCAGTTCCGCTTCGGATTTTAAGAGCAACAGATCCACAACCAGGTAGGCAGCAGCCAGCAGGAATACTTCCATGAGATTCCATAGCCCGAACCAGAAATAGGAGAAACGCACCTTTGCTGCCAGGCGCACAAATATCATTTTGCTGAATACAATGACCAGCATGCCTGAAAGAATCAGGGCACTGGTATAAAAGAAAACTTTGATCCTGTCCTCCTCATCTCCGAACCAGGAGGTCGCATTAAACGGGGAATAAATATTGATGAAGATCAATGCAAAGATGGAGACATACATCAACTGGGTGATGATGGTGCCTCGGTCTTTCAGATAGTCGGGTATTTCCCTGAATATCAGTTTCATTTCACGACTTCTATGATTGTCATTTCAGTCCTCCTGTTTAATGCCCGGCCCGCCTCACTATCGTTTGTTGCCACCGGTCTTTTATCTCCATATCCCATGGAAATAATTCGTCCGGACTCTATACCCTTTGATTCGAGGTAATTCACCACTGTTTCGGCCCTCCTGGCAGATAGTTCCTGGTTGTAAAGCGCAGAACCGGTACTATCCGTATGACCTGCTATCTCTATGGCAATGCCGGGATTTGCTTCCATAAAGATAAGGACCCTGTTTAATTCTGCCATGGATCCGGGAAGCAGAGTATCTGAATCTATTCCAAAAAAGATATTATTCAGGACAACGCTGCTGCCCACATCCACCCTGTCAAGAGGAATATCCCGTCGAAAGGGCTCGCTGTGACTGTGTTCGCCCCGAAAGCTGAAATGGGCAGAATAAAAAAGATAACCCTCAGCGGTCACATTCAAGGCATAGTTCCGGTCGGTGGGAAGAGTCACCAGGTAGTCACCCTCTACGGGAAAGGAAGAGGATTCAACCACCACTTCCTCGGTCTCCAGGTCAATCAGCTGAATCAGTGACTCCAGGCCTTTCATATTCCTGGAATCATACACCCTGCCTGTGAGATAGGAAACAAGGACCGGTCTGACTTCTTCGGGCAGCTCAAAGGTGTAGATGTCAGTATTGTGCTTCCCCTCCCGGTCAGATGCAAAATAGGCACGGTTTCCCCGGGCATTCACACTCAGGCCGATTTCATCATTAAATGTATTTATGGGGTAGCCCAGGTTCACCGGCTCACTCCACTCATCCTCTGTATTTCGCCTGGTAAAAAAAAGATCCCCCTGCCCCATTCCGGGCCAGCCCGTGGATGAAAAATACAATGACTGCTGATCGGGATGCAAAAAGGGAGATTGCTCTAATCCCACGGTATTTACCGAGTCACCCAAATTTTCAGGATTGCTCCACTTGATCCCATCCCACCGCGATCTCCAGATATCATAAGAACCTTTTCCTCCCGGCCGACTGGAGGTAAAATAGAGTACCCGGCCATCGGCTGATATGCTGGGATGTTTTTCGCTGTACATTGAATTAATTGGCGGGCCAAGGTTCACCGGCTTACTCCAGCTACCATCCTGGCGAATGGATGTATAGATATCGCAAAGGCCCATTCCGTCTCTCCGGTTACAGGCAGTGAAAAAGAGCATGCGGCCATCGG
Organism: uncultured Bacteroidota bacterium; assembly: GCA_963713725.1. Lineage (GTDB taxonomy): Bacteria > Bacteroidota > Bacteroidia > Bacteroidales. Next base: position 94,860 of record CAVQMZ010000004.1, on the reverse strand, counting down.
CTGTAAGCGTGTGTGCCCCTTCATTATCCCTCGAGTTCAGGGGTGGACCTGCATTTTCTCTTTTGGCCCAGTATTCCCCCGACCATTTTGAAATATAGAAATCCTCCTGTAAGGGGGAATCCTCCAGATCCGGATTGGAAGGCAGCATTACGGTAAACATCAACTCTTTCTCATCCACTGAGAGACAGGGCCAGTATTCATGTAATTCGGAATTTACCGAATCTCCAAGGTTCTCGGGTTCAAAGGGAACCGGGTAAGCTATGGCCTCAAGGGCAAAGAGGCACTGGCCCTTCAAATCCAAAGCCAGATCCCGCTTGCTTACCACTTCAGGCGGAAAGGAGAGAAACTTATTAAGCAGGCTCAGGCTTCGATTATAATCCCCGGTGCGTAAAACAAGTCCGGCCAGGATCCTGTAGCCGTCCGGGTTACCTTCCGGATCTATCTCAAGGGTTTTACTGTAATAGGCAATGGACTCATCTATACGCCTGGCTTCAAGGGAAATCTGTGCCAGCAGGCCATAGGCCTCCACAAATTTTTCATCCCGGGAAATGGCCTTAAGCAGGGCCTCTGCGGCACCCTCAGGATCCTGCTGCTGGTAAAATACAACGGCCTCATCAAAAAGTTTTATGGCCTTTTTGGATTTAGTACTGTATGCCTGTCCATGTATCAATCCACCACAGAGCATCAGAAAAAATATCAGCCAGGCCCGTCTCATTACTAGGGAATTCTCATATATTTATGCGACTGCAGGGAAATCATCCACCCGGGATTTTCCTTGGCAAATTCTATGATCAGGGGGAGCATTTTTTCCCTCCTGCTCCATTCAGGTTGCAGGTATAACTTACACAGGGGACCAACCTTCTTACTGTTTTCCACTGCCCACTCCAGGTCTGCTTCTTCGGCAACAATCATCTTTAATTCATGGGCCTCGTTAAATATTCTGCCCTTTGGCCGGAAAATTCTTTTTAGGTGAGAAGCAAATCCAGTCCCATTCACCGCTCAGGGGATAGGCACCACTTGTTTCAAGGAAAGTTTCAATTCCTTTCTTCTTCAGAAGGCCCGTAAGGTAATCCAGGTTTGCCATCAGTGGCTCTCCACCTGTGACCACCACTGCAGCAGCCGGATGTGCCAGCACATTGTCAACAATTTGTTCTACCCTGACGGGCGGGTGCAGATCGGGATTCCATGAAAATTTGGTGTCACACCAGCTACAGCCCACATCGCATCCTCCTATTCTGATAAAATATGCGGCTTTCCCTGTGTGATATCCTTCACCCTGAATGGTATAAAATTCCTCAACCAGCGGCAGTTTTTGCCCCCCTTCAAAAACATCCTTTCCTTTTCCCATATCTGATTCTGCAACAAAGTCAGTTACAAAGGTAATGATCCATTTTAACGAGTCGGTCCTTCCACCCTGAAAAGGCTTTGTTTTTTTATGTTATGCTCGGAAGAGATCCAGAGCTCACCTCTGGAATCGTAGCAAATACCCTCCACCTGTCTCCACGATCTCATGGGATAAAGCCGCGCCCTTCCTCCACCCAGTCCTTTGTAAAAAGATAGTCGGTGAAAAAAACGATAGCTGCACGACGAAAAGAGCCCTGCAACTAATATTAAAGCAATGAGGCCTTGTGATTTTTCGGGCATTACTTTCTACTTCCTGGTCCACAAGCGGGAAAGCAGGTAGTACAGTCCCCTGAGAACTACTGCCAGTCCATAGAAGACCAGGGCTACCAGCAGGACAATATGAAGCTGGGTAAACAACTCTCTGGCAGGAGATTGATTCTGAATGATCCCGATTATATTCAAAACATAGGCCCCGATAAAGCAGGAAAGGAAAATGAAAAACTCCTTTCTTTTAGAGGCAGCACTTATGGTGGTATCTTTGAACATGCTGATGGTCCTGATTAAATGGCCAGTCCCTCCGGCCAGGTTTCAATTCGCTGATTCATCATTGCTTCAAATCCCATGAGGGTGGCAATGCTGGAATAAAATCCCTGATGGGTTAGCCAGGGATCAATGCGATTATTTCTCACATCCGATATAAAGGACTCCATCTGTACGTCGGAGCCATCTGTTTTTAAGAGCTGGTCAAGCACGTAGGTGCCCTTATCTTTGGAAGGATCTTCAGGAACCCAGCTTGCCCCTCCAATGGGAATGGCATCGAAAATGGAATGCTCTATATTATTGATTAACTGGATGATCCCCGGTGCCGGCGGAGGCGTCTCCGAGTACCTGTATCCGGTTTCCATTTCAATGGTCCCCAGTGGCCCCATGGCCTGAATTTCCATTCCGTATTTTTTATTGCTGGTCATGGAATCATAGTTCACATGAGTACCTGATGGATAATGATATACAAGGTTTACATTGTCATATACTTCCCTTCCATCCTTCCAGTGATTGATACTTCCCGACCCCATGGCATAATCGGGCTTGTCATTTAATACCCAGTTGGCTACCTGGAGGTGGTGACTGGCCAGCTCGGTCATCAGTCCACGTGAATATTCATGATAAAGGCGCCAGTTGATTTTTCTTTCCAGTTCGGGTGAAGGTACGGGCCTTCTCCAATCGTTGTTCCTGTGCCAGTAGGCCCTGATCTGGGTTACCTTGCCAATTCCTCCCTCTTCGATCTCCTTTACGGCCTGAAGGGTCTTGGCATTAAAAATTCGCTGGTGACCAACATAGAGGATTTTACTGGCGCTCTGCCATGCCAGGATCATATTGTTGCACTGCTCATAATCCATGGCCATGGCCTTCTCGCAGAACACATGATTGCCTGCATCCAGGGCATCCACAGTCATTTGCATATGCTCATGGAGCGGGGAAGCAATTACTATGGCATCCACTTCCTCTTTGGAAAGCATTTCCCTGTAATCCACATAGCCCCTTGCATCAGGGCCGATCACCTGCTGGGCCTTTTCAAAATTGGGTGGATAATCATCGCAGAAACAGGTGATCCGGGCTCCCTTTACCATTAATAATTGCTGAACCTGGTAGAGTCCGCGTGAACCTACCCCGATTACGCCGACTTTAACCTCACGCAGGTTCTCCTGCGCACTTAACTCTTTTAACCAGGGCATACCCGAGGCAAACATGCCGGCGGCGGCCATGGTGGAAAATGCTTTAATAAATTCTCTTCTCTTGCTGTCCATAGTTGGGAAATACCTAGGCTCCGAAGTTAATATTTTTAGCTAATTTTAAAAAAAGAAAACCCTTATATGGAAGCAATCAAAACCGCGCTTTGCTCCTATGGAATGTCAGGACTGGTGTTCCATGGTCCCCTTCTGCAAGCCAATCCGGGATTTAGTATTATCAAAATCCTTGAAAGGAAAAAAAAGGAGTCAGCAGGAAAGCACCCGGGAGCTGAGCTTGTGAGGTCCTATGAGGATATCCTGGAAGATGCCCGGGTAGAGCTGGTGGTGGTAAATACGCCCGACCACCTTCACTATGAAATGGCAGGCAGGGCACTGAAGGCCGGTAAACATGTGGTGGTGGAAAAACCCTTCACCCTAAGAACAGAACACGCAGATGAACTGATCAGGCTGGCGCAGGATAATGAACTTTTGCTCAGCGTATTCCAAAACCGAAGATGGGATGGTGATTTTTTAACGGTAAAAGAGATTATCAGGAAGCAGAAACTGGGCAGACTTGTGGATTTCGAGTCTCACTTTGACCGTTACAGGACTGAAATTCAGGAGTCCTGGAAAGATCGGTCCACCGGAACAGGAACCCTGTATAATCTTGGATCCCACCTGGTGGACCAGGCTCTTCAACTTTTCGGCATGCCTGAATACCTCTATTGCGATAGCCGCATTCTGAGGGATGGAGCCTTAACAGATGACAGTTACGACCTGATCCTGCATTATCCTGAGACAAAGTGCATGCTCAGAAGCAGCTACCTGGTAAGGGAACCCGGACCGAGGTTCATTCTCCATGGAACAGGAGGAACATATCTTAAATGGGGCATTGACCCCCAGGAAGAAGCCTTAAAGCATGGGTCTGTGCCCGGGCTACCTGGATGGGGAGAGGAGGAAGAAAGCTTCTGGGGTAAAATTAACGCCCTCGAGGGTGAGCTTTTTGTTCAGGCAAGATATCCCACCCTTTCCGGAAACTATATGGCCTACTACGATAATATTTATGGGGCTATCCGGGAAAACAGGCCCCTTGAAGTCCGCCCGGAGGAGGCCCGGGATGTAATCCGTATTATAGAAGCTGCCTACCGGAGCAGCAGGGAAAAACGGGTAGTGGATCTGATTTAGGGCAGTGGACCAGGCCGGGCACGTTTTACTGTGAAAATGTAGCCATATCTTTCGGCAAAAATTTCCAGTTGGGGATATCTTTCCAGGATGTCTTCCTTCTTATCCACCTGAAGCACAAAATAGGCATCCCTGTCCAGCTCATTCTCCATCATTTCATCCACAGTAAGATTTGCTTCACCCGGCTGTTTATCGAAATAAAATAGATGGGCATAACTTTTGAAGCCCAGTGGCTTAACATATACTTCCTGGCCCTTGAGACCCTTGTAGAATTTTATGGCAGCACGCTGGGAATACTCTTCTATTCTACCTGTGAAAATATAAAGCGAGGAAGTGACGAATAACATGACAACCATATGAAGTAAGACCATTCCCCTGGCAGATCTGCGAAGAATCTGAATTAATGAAAAGCTAACACCCAGAAGAAGAAAAATTCCGATCATCCATTCTGATCCGCTCCAGTGCACATTTCTCAGGAGTGCAGCACGGCTAAATTCATCAATAAATGAGAATTCACTTCTGGAAAGCCATTGGGGATGATTTGCAATCAATGGAATTACAAAAACCAGAGCCGAGTAAAACAGTGTGATCAGGAAAATCAGGATCACCTGCCAGGTGCCAATCTCGGTTTTCCGGTCGACCCACTTATCCCAGACCCAGGCAGCAAGAAAGGTGAGTGGAAAGTAAGCCAGGGAGGAATAATTCAGAAGTTTGGTGCGGGCCAGGGAATAGATTATGATAATTACCACAATCAGGATGTACATCCAGTGCTTAAAGAGCCTTTGAATCTCGGTGTTCTCCGACTTTTTGGTGATACTCTTCATGGCTATAACCGAAGCAGGGAAAACACCCAGAAGCAAAATTACCAGGTGATATCCAAAAAAACCATCATGGCCCGAACTCTTTTGAAAAATGATATCCAGATTGTACTGGTAAAATTCCTTCAGTATGTAGCCGTTTCCGATGGAAAACTGGTAGATATACCATGAGCCACCAATAAACAGGATAAGACCTGAAAAAAGCAGACCCTCGGATAGGGTCATTTTAATCTTAAACCGACCCATGATCAGGAATATGCTCAGGCAGAGTAAAAAGAGAAGCAGGGCACCGGGACCTTTGGTGAGCACTGCAAGTCCGAAAAAGATTGCCGAAAGTGCAATGTTCAATATCCTGGTACCCTTCCTTTTCCCATTGATATAGACAATAAAAAGGGCAAAACCCAGAAAGATCAGCAGGTTGAACCAGGGATCAATGATGCCGGATTTAAAAAAGAAGAAGGGCAGAATGGCGGAGCCAAAGGAAAGCACCCAGAACAGACCGAAACGGTATCCATAAATCCTTTTCCCCAGCGAATACAGTATCATCAGGGTAATAATTCCACATAAAAAATTGGGGAACCTGGCTGCAAACTCATTGATCCCAAATACCTTCATGGAAACCACCTGCAACCAGAAGAAAAGTGGAGGTTTCTCCGGGAAGGGCTGGAAATCAATCTGTACATTCAAAAAATCTCCTGTAAGGATCATCTCCCTGGACGATTCAGCAAAACTCACCTCATTGGTGTCGAAAAGATTTACTGAGCCCAGGTAGGGCAACATAAAGATGCATGCCAGCACAATGATCCCCAGGAAAACAAAAAGGGTTCTCTTTTTTTTATATGGAAGAATGGATTTCATGTGCTCCCGAGCAATTAATTTTTACCTGACCTCCAATGTAGCCTGCAGTAACTGTGTATCGTCTGAAGAGGGTCCCACAAGAATATCGTACAGGCCTTTTTCAACCTGGTAATCACCCTTGTCTATGTTATAAACCTCCAGTTCATCAGAACCAAGAGACATGGTAACCACCCTGGTCTGCCCCTTTTTGATAAATACCCTTTCAAAGCCCCTCAGGTCTTTCAGGGGTCTGACCAGCTCAGATCCGGGTTTCCGGATATACATCTGAACAACCTCCTCCCCGTCATATTTCCCCTGGTTGCTCACTTCCACACTCACAGTCAGCTCGTCATTTTCACCAATTTCATCCTTTTCAAGAATCAGGTTGGCATAGCTAAAAGATGAATAACTCAGACCATGACCAAAGGGATAGAGCACCTCACCATCGAAATAACGATAGGTTCTGCCATCCATATCATAGTTTTCAAAAGCCGGCAGGTCATCAATGGATTTATAGAAAGTAAGCGGCAATCTTCCCGCCGGGTTATAATCCCCAAAAAGCACATCGGCCACCGCGGTCCCGGCCGATTCACCTCCGTACCAGGCCTGCAGAATGGCTGGAATGTTCTGATTTTCCCAGTTTATGGAAACAGCAGATCCGGTCATTAATACAAGGGTCACAGGTTTACCTGTGGCTACTATCTGGCGAATCAATTTACTCTGGGTCTCCGGCAGCTCAAGAGAAGTACGGTCTCCACGGTCAAAACCTTCCAGTTCCAGGCCGCGCATCTCCTCCCCTTCCAGGCGGGCTGTGAGACCCATTACCAGCACCACATGATCGGCCCACCTGGCCAGCTGCACCGCTTCGTATGTCCGGCCCGGATTGGGCTCATCCCAGTTCATAATAATGGGGGCATCGCCATGCTCATCTCTCATGACCAGTTTCACAGAATAGGCTTTTCCGGCCTCCAGGTCAGTCCAGTGATAGGTCTTGTTGGGGTGGTGAATATTATTCATCCTCAGCAGGGTATCTCCTTCAAATATGAAAGAGAAATACTTTCCTTCCACGCCAATGGCGTGCCTTCCGCTTTTACGGGGAATAAAATAACCTGTCCATGTTACAGAATATGCATCATCTTCAAGCTCATCAAGGGGTGGGATTCCATCCCACCAGTAATTGTCCACCGTGGCATCCACGCGACTGAGCACCGCTTCTCCTCCGGCATCCAGGTTCGGGTAAAATTTCGCATTCAATCCTGGCTTTTTGCCATCAGGATCGCTAAAAAAGAGGCCTTCCGGGATGGGAACCAGGTAGGGTAAGCCATCATGATGGGGTGTTCCCAGGGCAAATTTCACCTGAGCTTCCTCCCCAAGTTTTGTTTTTATGCCATCCAGAACACTCACCGGATCTACTGGTGATCCGTTGTAGTTTCCGTACTGTACATCCACATTATCAGCATTGGGACCTATCACAGCTACTTTTCTGAGTTCCTTACTCAGGGGAAGTGCTTCATTTTCATTTTTCAGCAGTACCATGGTTTTCCTGGCCATCTCAGCTGCTACCTTCTTATGTGCCTCGCCCGCCACCTCATCCAGGGGAAGCGCTGACCAGGGGACCATATCCTGGGGATCGAACATACCCAGCTTCATCCTGGCCAGCATGAGCCTTTTTACAACCACATCCACTTCGGACTCCTGGATGAGCCCCTGCTCCACTGCCAGAACCAGGGAAGGATATTGCTGGCCGCAATTCAGATCTGTACCTGCAAGCACACCCATGGCAGCTGCCTCAGCTGGTGTTTTGACCACATTGTGTCCCGTATGGAAATCTCTTATGGCACCACAGTCGGACACGATGTAGCCCTCAAATCCCAGTTCTCCCCTGAGCAGCTCTTCCTGAAGGGGAATGCTACCGCAACAGGGCTCACCCATGTAGCGGTTGTAAGCACACATAACCGAATATACATGGCCTTCCTCTACTGTTTTCTTAAAAGCCGGAAGGTAGGTATCCCTGAAATCACGCTCTCCGATCACTGCATCAAATTCGTGCCGGGAGGGCTCCGGACCACTGTGAACTGCATAGTGCTTTGAAGTGGCCACCACCTTCAGGTAGCGGGGATCATCTCCCTGCAGGCCTTTGATAAATTGAACTCCCATTTCTCCGCTAAGATAGGGATCCTCACCATAGGTCTCGTGTCCCCGGCCCCACCTGGGATCCCGGAAAATATTAATATTGGGTGACCAGAATGTAAGCCCCTGGTACATTCCCCGTTTATCCCGGGATTCAAAATCATGGTATTTTGCCCTGGCCTCATCGGAGGTTACTTCTGCCATTCGGAACATGATATCCCGATCAAAGGTGGAGGCCATGCCAATGGATTGAGGAAATACGGTGGCTTTTCCAGCCCTGGCCACTCCATGAAGGCACTCATTCCACCAGTTGTATTTTGGAATTCCAAGATGCTCAACCTCACCCGCATAGTGGGTAAGCTGGCTGACCTTTTCCTCCAGGGTCATCCGGGATACCAGGTCTTCGGCCCGTTCCTCAAAACTGAGCTCTGTATTCAGGTAAGGGTATTTTGGTCCATTGCCACAGGAGGAAACAATCGCCACAAAGAGGACGAGGGAAAGAACTTTCGTATTCATAGTCTGTCAGGGTTTTATTTCTTGCTCAATGATACAAATTATATTTTAAGTTAAAGGCCATGTTCAATTGCTGCTTACCTTCACAATTTGCTCCTGAAAAGTGCCCCTTTCATTGGAAAACTCAAGGAGGTAAGATCCATCCGCAAGAGAAGAGAGATCCATGGTGGCCGGATTCTCAAGATCGCTTAAAATCATCATTTCCTGGGCGGACATGGAGGTGATCCGCACCATGTTGAAGGGACCGGCATTGGGGAACTGAAGAAATAATTCCGAGCTAACCGGATTGGGTCCGTAGCGATAAATCTTTTCAGCCGGCAATTCCTGGATTACGCTGGAGGTTTCCAGTAAATAATTATCCGGATCGAACCTCAGGTCCTCTACCCTTCCCTCCATAAATACAGTATACTCCTCCAGATTACTGGTCTGTTTAAGTCTGATCCTTTTCCTTTCACCCCCTGCAAGCAGAACTTCCAGTTCAAAGGGCACCTGAAAAAGAGGGGTTACAGCCGGAGCCGATGTTGTCTGCTCGCTCCGAATAAGCAGGGTATCACCCTGCTGTTGCCAGTAAAGACTGAACCGGGGAAAGCCCTCTCCGTAATACCACTGTTGAAAAAAGGCAGAGAAATCCTGCTTGCTTTCAGATTCAAGAACGGACTGAAAATCGGAACCCAGGGCAGTGGAATTGGCGAACTGTGCCTGGTAAGTCTTCAGCACCCGGAAGAAGAGGACATCATTGTCAAGTATAAACCTGATCATATGCAGCAATATGGCCCCTTTTTTGTAGCTCAGACCATAATCAAAAAGGCGGTAGGTATCTTCCACATCCTCCTCGGGCACGTAAACCGAGCCTGTGGTCTCGCGAAGTGCCAGGGACATGGCTGTATTCATCCACTCATCTGCCTCCTCCTGCCCCAGAAGTTCCTGCGCAGCAACATATTCCAGATAGGAGGCAAAACCTTCATTTACCCATATATCCTGCCAGTTTCCGCAGGTGACATGGTCGCCAAACCACTGGTGGGCCAGTTCATGCGCCACCAGGAAAAAATCAAAATCCTGGATGGTGGTCATGGTCTGATGCTCCATTCCCCCACCCATGGGAGCCATGCAGTGGCCATACTTCTCCCTGGCAAAGGGATAGTCAACAAGCAGTTTTGAGAAAGTGGTGATCATGGGAGCTGTTTTCAAAACATCCTCCTTTAAATCAGCATAAACCTCGTCTGAATTATAGATGAAGTTCTGCACCAGCACTGAATCATTTTCATCGGAAAGAGGCGCATAAAAGGAGTAATCCCTGTAATCGGCCACGGCAAAGGAAAGCAGGTAGTAGGCCATGGGATAGGTCGTTTTCCATGTGAAGGTATGTGTTTTCCCATCCTCCTGTATATCCGTGAGGACACCGTTCGACCCGGCCATTAATTCTTTAGCGGTGGTCAGGCGAAAGGTCACAGAGTCAATTTTGTCTTCAAGCACCTGTTTTACCGGGAACCAGTCTTTGGCATTCATGGGTTCCGACAGGGTGTAAGTGACATCAAAACCATAGCTGTAATCGGACCTGGAAGAGACGCCTGCAAAAAAGCCCCTGTCTTTACCTGCATCCCCCCCATAGGAGATGTCCACCCGAATCAGGTCACCTTCCTGGAAAGTGTCCTGAAGCTTAATGTAGAGCACATCATTACTGTGAGAAAAATCAAGTTCTGCATTATCCATTTTCACCGAGGTGATTTCCAGGTCATCCTGAAGTTCAAAAACAAGGGTATCCAGCTGACGCTTAGCTTCCACCAGGATTCCTGCGCTTCCCGATATGATGGTATTCTGATTGGAGACCTCAAGGCTCAGGTCGTAGAACTTCATATCATAGGCAGAAAGCCAGTCAGCATCCAGGGGATTCTCATAGGCATGAATTTTATGCACCTGATGGCTGCAAAAACCTGATGGCTGTCCCCTCAGCAGGGACAGGCCCGCAAGAAGAAGCAGGAATATCTGCAACAATCTCAGCCTAATGGCTGAACCTGTATATGGTAAGCTCATCAAAAGTCTCGCCCGGTCTTAATACGGTTGATGGAAATGAAGTATGATTGGCAGAGTCGGGATAATACTGAGTTTCCAGACACACAGCGCAATGTTTTTCATAAATCAGGCCTCCCTTTCCCGTGATATGATCAATATAGTTAGAAGTGTAGAGCTGAACTCCGGGAAGGGTGGTCAGCACTTCCATGGTCCGCCCGGAGGCCGGGTCGTGCATGGCAGCCACACGGGTCAGCTCACGGGACGGATTATCCAGCACATAATTAATGTCATAGCCCATGCCCACCTCCTTAATGCGCTCTCCCACAGTGGAGGAAAGTCTGAAATCATAGGGTGTTCCCTCCACAGGCAGGATTCTCCCGGTGGGAATGCTCGCCTCATTGAGTTCGCAAATGCTTTCGCTGTCAATAAAAAGTTCATGGTCATAAATATTACCCTCACAGTTGTTCAGGTTGAAATAGCTGTGGTTGGTCAGGTTCACATGAGTGGCTTTATCGCTTTTGGCCCTGAAACGTATGCCGAGTTCATTATCATCATTGAGGGAGTACTCTATTTCCACCAGCAAGTTGCCAGGGTGACCCTCCTCACCATCGGGACTCTCATAGCCCAGGATGAGGCTGACCTGCTCGGGTGTTTTATTCACTGAGGCAGTCCACAACTGCTTATCGAATCCCTTTTTACCTCCATGAAGCTGATTGACACCCTCATTGGCGGTCAATGGAAAGATCTTGCCATCCAGCTCATAGCGGGCATTTCCAATCCGGTTACATACTCTGCCTGCCACCGCTCCGAAATAGGGATGATCTCCCAGATACTCTTCAAGTGTATCAAAGCCAAGCACCACATCACCAGGCTCATGTTTCTTCCCGGGAATCCTGATGGCACTGATAATGGCACCATAGGTAATAATATCCACCTCCATACCCCTGGAGTTTTTCAGGCTATAGCGGTAAACCTCTTTCCCTTCCGGGAGGGTTCCAAATATCTCTTTCTCTATTGTCATCATTCTACTGTTCATTTTGAAGGAGATAAAGATAGAAAGATTCCGGCAGTTAATCCTATATTTATATGCTGAGAAAGAACCATGATAATAAAAACCAGACCCCGGCCAGTCCTGATCCTTCTGATCGTTTTCTGCCTTCGGGCCGGGCTTTGGCCCAGGAAAATAAAGAGCCTGAACATGCCTGTTTCCAGGTGGACAAAAAACGCGTTCTTCCGATTGAAATGAAAGTGGATGAAAGAGACAGCATGAGTCTATCCGGCAGCTTTTCCTTTCGTACAGCCTGGTCGGGCAAACAGATTTTTCTGTTTTTGCCTGGTACGCAACTGGCCTATTCCATAAGGATTAATGGTTTTCTCTTCGGAAGCGATCCGGGGAGTGGAAAGGCTTCAGAATACAACATCACTCCCTTTTTAAAGGGTGGTGCGAACATCTTGAAAATAGAGGGGGCTGCAGAATTGGAAGTTTTGGATTCCCCCTCGTCCATAGGGGTGGCTTTACTAGTCCGTGAGCCCATCCACATACGCGATCTGCTGATCACCACCCACCCGGGTGAAGATGGGGATTTGCTTGTAAGATTCCACCTTTATCTAAAATCATATCTGCAGAAAAAAAATGCGGGGCGCAGCATTCCACTGGAAGCAGAAGACCCCGATGGTGAAAGTATTTTCCTGGAAAATAGAGAATTGAATGCCCCCCTCTCCTACGGACAGGAAACAGAAATGATCATCGATGTGCCCCTAAAGAATCCCCGTTACTGGTTCCCTGGAAATCCATCCTTATACAAGCTAAGGGTTTCTGTGGATGAAGGTGGGGAAGGTTTGAAAGAGACACTTTCCACCCTCTTCCATATCAGCAATGGCCAGGTTCTCGATTCTCTCTTTATTCAAAATGGAGACAGTCTGCATCTGGTATATTGCCCTGAAGACCTGGCAAAAATCTTTCATAAACTCACTGAAAGCGAAAGGACCTTTCTCATTGAAGATCATGATTTTAATGTCATCCGTCTGGATGGTCCCCAGGCCTGCGAACTGAAAACCTTCTTCCTGAAGAAAGGCATTCTCGTGCTCGAACAAGCTGAATAAATCTAACTTATTTTTATTATCTGACCGATAATGTGACGCCCGTCACATTAAGGGTAAAGAACGTGCGCACCGTTCGGGCGTTAGCCGAAAAGCCATCTGAACAGAGTAGGCATCCTAAATACCACATCAAAATGAAAACAAAATTATCGCTGGAAGGCTTCAGTGAAATCTCCCGGGCCGAGCAGCAGGAGATCAATGGAGGCGTGCTCCCTCTTCTACCGCTGTTGTCCGGGCTTCTCATTGCAGGAGGTACAGAAATTATTAAAGACTGGGATAACTTCAAAAACGGCCTCATGGGCAGGCCGGAGGAAAAATAATCTATCAACTAAAACAAAATGAAATGAAAACCATATTTGAAAATTTCACGCCCATTGGCTCAAATGAGCTGATGGAAACCAACGGAGGCGGTTTTGCCTTTGACATTGGAAGGGTACTTCGATTTATTGGCCTTTATGCCGGGGAAGCGCCAGCTCACTTCCTTATGCCTTAGCAGACTGGCAAGTCAATGCTGCATACTAAATGATTCGAAAACGGAAAATAGCACTGGCTATGAAACTAAAAAAACCTTATTGGAAAAGTCTTATGGTAATGCTTGTGTCCTTCATCATATTCTTCCTTTTGTTCCACAACTGGGATGCGGTGAAAGCCTTTATTGCCGGAATCTTTTCCTGATGGACTCTCTGGAAGGCACGACACTGGAGCTCATCCACAGGCGACGGGTCACCACCTTCTATCCGGGGTACACAATCATCCTCATGATCGTGGGGATCATTGTGGCCCTGCCCCTCGTAAAGGTGGATGTGGTTTCCTCTTCAGGAGGCATGATCCGTCCCTGCCAGGAGACCGTGGAAATCTTTGCCTCCATCAGTGGCATTGTGGAACGCAGCCTGCTTTATGATCACCATGAAGTATCTGCGGGAGATACCCTGCTCTGGCTGCGAAAAAACCTGCCTGCAACGCGTATGGGAGAACTGAGCCGGCAAATCTACCGTAACTCACTTTTCATAAAGGATATAAAAGCCATACTGGAGGGTAAGGAACCTGGAAAGACCAGCAGGTTCAGGCAGTCGTACCGGAATTATAACAGCTCCTGCAGACAACTTATTCTCCGGAAAGAATTCCTTAAAGATGAATATTTTGCCGCTGAAACCCTGAAAAACCAGGGTGTAATTCCCCTTCGGGAATTTGAACAAAACAGGAGTGAATACCTGGTGGCCTGCGCCAGGCTGGAGGATCAAAGGGAAAGCTACAAAAACCAGCTGGAGGATGAGCTGAACCGCCTCTGGATGGAACAGAAGAAATATGAGGCCGAACTCAGGGAGCTGGAAGCTTCTCTTCAGAACTACCACATTCTTGCCCCTTCATCCGGGACGCTTTGCCAGTGTAATAGCATTATGGCCGGTTCAATAATTCAGCCCGGAAGATTACTCGGAAATATCTCCCCCGGAGGGTCACTGGCTGCTGATTGTTATGTGGAGACCAGGGATATTCGGGAAATACGGGTGGGAATGCCGGTTAGGCTTCGAATGGACGGGAAAAGCCAGAGATCTGTGGACCACATTGAAACCCGGGTGAGCCAGGTGGATCCGGATGTGATGCTTTTGAACGGTCGGCCGGTTTACCGGGTAAGGTGCCTCCTGGATAATTCTTCCGGACTTATTCCGGGGATGACCTTCAGTGCCAGCATGATCCTATACCGTTCGAGCCTGGCGGCCCTTCTCAGCCAAAAGTTTAACAGGCACTTTAATCCGGCTCTTGCACAAAAACCGTATCAGTCAAACTAAATGTCTTTATCAATTCGTATCAGGCAAAGAGACGCATCCGACTGTGGCCCTGCATGTATAGCATCGGTGGCAGCTCACTATGGAAGGCGGATTCCGGTGTCCCGAATCAGGCAGGAGGCCAGGACAGACAGTAAGGGAACTTCCATGCTGGGCATGATTTCCACCCTTGAAACAATGAACTTCGAGGCCCGCGGACTTAAGGGAAGTATCGAAAACCTTCATGCGATACCCCTTCCTTTTATTGCCCACATGATTCAGCCCGACGGCCTGCATCACTATGTAGCAGTATACAGGCTCGGGAAAGGGTCCCTGCGAATTATGGATCCGGCCACCGGAAAAATGTCCAGGTGGAAACCCGGGCATTTCAGTGAACAATGGAGTGGTTCTCTGATTGCCCTTGCCCCCACCGGCAAGTTACCCGAATCAGGCCCGGAAATCTCCAAGGGAAAGCGTATGCTGGCCCTCATTTCACCGGTGTGGCCAGCTGTTAGCCAGGCTCTTATATCAGCCATCTTATATACCCTACTGGGACTCTCCACCTCCATCTACCTGGGAAAACTCACCGACCACGTTTTTGTGACACACAACATGGGGCTTCTGAATTTGATGAGCATCACCATGTTAGCCATCATCCTCATCATGCTTTTTCTTTCGGCCCTGAAGAATATCCTCATGCTTAAGAGCGGACAGGTAATTGATAACCAGCTCATCGCATCCTACTACCGGCATTTATTCACCCTGCCCCAGCGCTTCTTTGATTCCATGAAAAGCGGGGAAATCCTTTCAAGGATAAACGATGCAATAAAAATCAGGGCCTTCATTAACGATACTGCAGTCGGAATTATGGTCAACATTCTGATCCTGCTTTTTTCCTTTTCCACCATGTTCCTTCTGAATCCAAAACTTTCTCTCATCATGCTGTGTATGCTTCCCTTTTATGTCCTGATTTATATTTTCTTCAACCACAGGAACAAAAGCATGGAGCGCCGGGTGATGGAGCAGGCGGCCTCTCTGGAGGATCAGTTTGTAGAATCCCTTCGGGCTTCCCGCCACATCCGCCAGTATAACCTGAGCAGGCTGAATCATGAAAAAACAGAAAGCCGGCTGAACCGACTGCTGGATTCAATCTATCACTCGGGAATTAATGCCATTATTGCATCCACAGGGAGTGAAGCAATCAGCCGCCTGTTTACCATAGTCCTGCTCTGGAGCGGATCCTACTTTGTAATCAGGGAGTCCATGAGCCCTGGCAACCTGCTCACCTTTTATGCCCTGATGGGCTACCTCACCGGACCGGTGAGCAGCCTGGTAAATGCCAACAAAAGTTTCCAGAATGCCCTGATTGCCGGCGATCGCCTTTTCGAAATTTTTCAGCTTTCCCCCGAAGAAAAATCCGGACTCCAGGCATTCAAAGCAGAAAAATTCGGAGATATCCGGCTCATTGGGGTCTCTTTCTCCTATGGAGCAAGGGGTAAGCAGGTGGAGGATGTGGACCTGACCATAGCTGCAGGAAAAATCACCGGCATTACCGGGAAAAGCGGATCGGGAAAGTCGACCATCTCCAGGCTGGTACAACAGCTCTACCCTCCCGATCAGGGCCGCATCACCATTAATGCTTGTGATACCTCCTATTACACTAAGGAGAGCATCCGCTGCCTCATGGGGGTGGTCCCACAGCATCTTACTTTTCTTTCCGGAAGCATTCTGGAAAATCTGGCACCGGGAGAAAGGGAGCCGGACCTGGCCCGCATTAGCTTCCTCCTGAGAGAGTTGGGACTCATGGCTCTCATTGAGACGCTTCCCGAGGGACTGGCAAGCCAGATTCTGGACAATGGAGGGAATTTTTCCGGAGGTGAACGTCAAAGACTGGCCCTGGTCAGGGCTCTCTACAGGAATCCCAGGATTCTGATCATGGATGAAGCCACATCTTCTCTGGATCATGAATCTGAAATTCATATAAACCGCCTGCTCCTGGCTTTGAAAGAGCAGCAAAGAACCATCCTTCTGATTACCCACAAACCTCAGCTGGCAGCCATTGCCGACACCGTTTATGTAATGGAAAAGGGCCGGGTCATTGATAAAACCCAGCCCTTTAAATCCTCGGTATAACAGTGGTCAGGATCCCTGCTGCCCGGCAGCCGAACGATCCTCCTTTGGAGGAGCGGGTGTCATTTTTGGCGGGTTACTTTCAAGCAGCTGCAGAACCTCCTTTACAACCCTCTCCATCTGGGGATCACGCCCCTGGATCAGGATGTTTGGATCGTCCCACACTTCGATATCCGGGGCCACACCTTCACCTTCCCAGAACCAGTGTCCGTCATTGTCATATAACCTGGCTCCGGGGACCGTAATTCCCCCACCGTCGATCAGCTGATGGCCCGTTGCAGGTCCCACCAGGATGCCCAGGGTACGTTCTCCCACAATGGGGCCTGCTTCAAGCTCCTGGAAGGCCCAGGGTAAACCATCACCACCCGATCCGGCCCAGCCATTTATGAGCATTCCCATGGGTCCCGTATTGGTCTTCACTGGATATTGCTGGTCTTTCCCATGTCTCCAGTGAAGATTATAAACCACAGGGCGCTGAAGCAGTTCCAGAAAACGGTCGGCCAGCTGTCCACCTCCGTTGAAACGTTCATCGATAATAAAACCCTTTTTGTCGAGCTGACCATAAAACATGCGCACCAGCTCCAGCTGTCCGCGACCACCCGTATTGGACATATAAACATAGCCAAGCTTGCCATCCGACAGTTTTTCAACCATCTTCCGGTTATTTTCAATCCACTCCAGGTACCTCAGGTTTACCTCCTGTCCCGGACTCAGACACTTGATCACCAGCGGTTCAGCATCGGCCACTTCGCCCGATTCACTGCACATCAGAACCACAGTTTTACCTGAAAGCCCCTCGAAGGCCGCGTAGGGATCCTTTTCCGGATCCAGCGAAATACCATTAACCGAATGAATGCAGTAGCCTTCCTTCACCTTCACTCCGGGCTGATCAAAGGGTGACCTGGTCTCGGTATCCCATTCAGCTGGTCTGACTATCCTTTTTATCATGAAATAAATCACCCTGCTTTTCCCAGTCAATTCCAAGAAATCCGGTACTCACACTTTTAACCTGCTCCACATCGCCTCCAAAGACATAGGTATGTCCGGCACTCAGTTCGGCAGCCATATTGGTGGTGATGTTACTCACATCCCAACGTGAGCGGGCATCCTCAATGAGTGGACCGTACTGGAGCTTCATGGCTTCCCAGTCAACACCCTGCATGTCGGGATCATAGAAGAAATCCCTGTGTCTGCGCCAGGTGTCATTAAATAGCTGTCTCCATTCTTCCCTGGGAACCAGTGACATTACCAGATCGCCGGTGGGAACGGGCTTATCCACCTTCTGATTTTCTGCAGCCTTGATGATTCCATATTTTCCTTTTACACTCACAATCAAATCCTTACCATCAGCCGTAAGCTTCACGCTGCTCACATCCGAAATAATTGTCTTCTCTTCTCTTTCCTCGAGATCCCAGTACATAAGTGAGGATGAGCGAGATTCTGAACCCGTGTTGGGTCTTTTCAGATAGACTACCTTGTCTTTGAAAGAGGCCAGCATGCCTATGTTTCCTGCCTTAACCGGGAGGATGCTTACACGAGACTCAAAATTCTCAAAGTCGATCTTCACCTCCACCTTGGATTTTTCATCTTTCTTATCATCTTCACCATCCTTGGATGAAGCATCATCATCTTTTCCTTTTTTGCTTTTCTCCTTTTTGTCAGCTTTATCATCATCCTTCTCACCCTCCTCACCATCAGCCTTATCACTCTTTTCCAGGGCATCGTTTTTGGGCTGAAGCAGTGAAGGGGTGTCAGCCTGCAGGGCCACAGCTGCAACCTGGGTGGAGTTGGGGTAAATCCAGGTTCCATCACCCATATCGGAATATGAGGCCTGCATACTCCGGTTGCTCAGAAAATACAGGTATTTCCCATCTTCACTGAAAACCGGATTTGAATCATCGTAAAAACCGGAGCTTACCTGGTGGGCAATTTTCTCGTCCAGATTGAACAGCTTGATTGCATTGTGTGAATTATCCAGTCCTTCGGAAAAGGCGATCCATTTGGAGTCGGGCGACCAGGCAATGGGATAGCCATACCTGCCTCCATGCCCATAATTCCACCTGTAGTTCCCGGCAACAATTACTTCCTTGCTTTCCACATCCAGGATGGAGATATCGTTGGTTTCATCTATGTAGGCAATCTTTTTACTATCGGGCGACCAGTAGATCTGGTATCCAAAGCCCTTACCCCGCTTTGTGAGCTGTACCGGGTCTGATTTTTTGTCCGGATCCTGTATATAGAGCTCATACTCACCCGAGCGGTCACTCCAGTATGCAATGTTCTTTCCATCGGGCGACCAGGCCGGTAACATATCAAAGGCACCGCTGGATTGGGTAAGGTTCAGGGTATAACCCTCCTTAACCGGGGCATTAAACAGCTCGCCCCTGGCTTCAAAAACCACCCTTTTTCCCTCGGGAGAGGCAGAAAAATTAGAGATTTTGCTGCCCACATTCACACTTTTAGGCATTTCCAGTGAAAGGTCACTTACCACCGATACTTTAACCGGCACATAACTTTTTGTTCCGGCGTCCATAAGGTAGAGATCCCCTCCTGCTTCGAAAACCAGCTCTCCGCTGCCGCCCGAGAGAAAGGAGATATCAAAATCCTTGAGAAATGTGACCTGTTTGGCCTGCTTCTCGCCTGTATCGTAAACCCAGATATTCAAGCGCATGTGCTCACCCTGATCGGAGAGATAAAAAATTTCATCACCCACCCAGGCCGGTTTGCCGTCGATGGCGTGACTGTTGGTAATATTCTCCGCCTTGTCCTGAGTCAAGATCGTAAATCAGAATATCCGAGCTCAGGCCTCCCCTGTAGCGCTTAAAGGGATAATTTTCGGTAATCTTGGTAATATAGGCCAGGGAATTCCCGTCGGGAGAATAGCTGGCCAGCTCACCATAGGGAATGGTCAGTTTCTCCGGCATTCCGCCTTCCTTGCTCACCAGGTAGAACTGGGAGTAGGATTGTCTGCCACTTTCCCTTTTTGAGGCTATGAGCAGATGCTCCCCGTCGGGATGCCATTCCACCATTCTGTCGCCCATGGACTGGTAGGTAACCCGGGTGGGTACCCCTCCCAGAACGGGCATTACAAAAACATCCTGGTTTCCGTTATAGCTGGCCGTGTAAGCAATGGACAGACCATCGGGAGAAAACCTGGGCCAGCTCTCCTCTCCGGGGGAATGGGTCACCTGGATGGCAGTACCACCCGCTTTAGGCATTACCCAGATATCTCCTCCGTAAACAAAGGTTATTTTATCCTCGGAGACATCCATATAGCGCATCAGCTTGGCGCTAATCTGGGCAAAACTTACCTGGACAGTACAGAGCACTGTCAGAATCAAAAAAAATCTTTTCATGGGAAGCATGGGTTTAGTTTACAAAACAAGAAACACTAAGATAGTAAATAACACTATTTTATTAATTTCGGAAGCGATAAAATTCAGATTATGAACCAGGAGCTTATCATAGCCCTTATGCTGGGCCTGATCGGGGGTGTTATTCCTGGTCCGGTGATTACCGCTGTATTTACTGAAATTCTTCAGTCCGGATTTTCCAAAAGCCTAAGGATCATCATGATCGCCCTGGTGGCTGAAACCATGGTGGCCCTGATCAGCCTTTTGCTCTTTTCTGCCCTGGGGCTTCCCGAATCCTTCTTCCGGGGCCTTTCACTGGTGGGATGCTGTAATCCTGATCTGGATAGCCAGCAGCATCTGGAAGGTAAAATCACTGGATTCGGGTAAAAGGGTACATTTTTCAGTCTGGAAAATTTTCATTATGATTCTCTCCAACGGGGTTTTGTGGACTTACTGGATTACCATTTGTATTCCCAAGGCCATCCTCCTGGGTGAACAGATAAACCTGGGTGCCTACCTTTTTATGGGACTGGTTCAAATGGGATGGCTGATATCCACGCTGCTCGTGGCTTTTATTTTCTCCCGTTTCCGAAAGGCGCTGTCCCGTCCCCGCATCATCCCGATCATTTTCAAAATTTTTGCCCTGGCTTTTGTCTATTTTGCCATCGACATGGCCCTTAAAAGTTTACTTTACTTCACCCGCTAAGATGAAGATCTACCCCGATAAAAGCACGGATATTTGCATACTCACCGATCCCAGGTATGTGGAGATCGATGACAAAGACCCTTATTATCAGAATATTCTTCAGGAGGACGGACTGGTAAGGGAAGCTCTGGAGAAAAAAGGATTGAGGGTGGACAGGCGCTCATGGGATGATCCCAACTATGATTGGTCCTCAACAGCCTTCATTCTCTTCCGCAGCACATGGGACTATTTTGACCGTTTTCCTGAATTTTCACCCTGGCTGGAAAGGGTAAAGAATCTGACCCGTATGATCAATCCCTATGAAATAATAAACTGGAACCTGGATAAACACTACCTCCTGGACCTGGCTGAAGCGGGCATTCATATTCCTCCAAGCCTTTTCCTGGAGAAGGGAGAAGCCGGTTCACTGGCAGAAAAGATTGCGGGGACCGACTGGAAGGAGCTCATCCTTAAACCTGTG
Source organism: uncultured Bacteroidota bacterium (assembly GCA_963713725.1). Lineage (GTDB taxonomy): Bacteria > Bacteroidota > Bacteroidia > Bacteroidales. Next base: position 73,787 of record CAVQMZ010000004.1, on the reverse strand, counting down.
GTTTCCGGGGCTGCGAGACATACCTACAGGTTTCTACCAGAAGAAAGCGAAAAACACGAGGCATTGTACCGCTCGCTGATCGCTGAAGAAGCCATGATGCTGCAGGAATTTCAGGTGCAGGTTCCCCTTCGGGGTGAAGTGGCTTTTATGCTTTTTGACGGACAGTTTACCCATGCCATTTTGAAGAAAGCCAGAAAGGGCGACTTCCGGGTCCAGGATGATTTTGGCGGAACAGTCCACACTTACAAAGCCACAGCAGCTGAAGTAGTCTTTGCCGAAGAAGTGGTGAAGCGCTGTGGTCATAAGCCCCTCTATGCCAGGGTGGATGCCATCTGGGACAATCAGGGCAGGCTGGCCGTATCTGAGCTGGAACTGATCGAGCCCGAATTATGGTTTCGTTTCCATCCAAAAGCAGCGGGCTTACTTGCCAATGCCATTGTCAAACACTACTTTACCCTATAAAAGAAAGTCATGCTCAATCCCAAAGCGTTTAAAAAAGCTTCGGATCCCATCATAGAGTGGATCGACAACTATCTGAAGAACATATCGGATTATCCCGTTAAATCAAAGGTTCAGCCCGGTGAAATATACGCTCAGATCCCTGCAGCAGCTCCGGATAGTTCTGAGTCCATGAGTCAGATTATCAAGGACCTGGAAGAGGTCATCCTGCCCGGCATCACCCACTGGCAGCATCCCAACTTTCATGCCTATTTTCCTGCCAACAGCTCGGTGGAATCGGTTCTGGCCGAGTTTGTGACTTCAGCCATCGGGGCTCAGTGCATGATCTGGGATACATCACCCTCGGCAGCCGAGCTGGAGCAGAGAATGATGGAATGGCTTCGTGATGCCATGGGGCTACCCTCATCCCTGGAAGGCGTTTTACAGGACAGCGCCTCCTCGGCCTCACTTGTGGCCCTGATCACAGCCAGGGAGGTGGCCACCGGCTTTAAATCCAATGAGGAGGGTGTACCCGGAAACCTGAGGGTATATTGCTCGACTGAAACCCACTCATCCATTGAAAAGGCAGTGGGGGTTTGCGGCATCGGTAAGAAGAACCTGGTTAAAGTGGAAGTGGACGGCCAGATGCGTATGCAGGCTGCTGAACTGGAGAAAAAGATCATGTCCGACCTGGAGCAGGACCTGGTGCCCTGCGCTGTGGTAGCAGCCCTGGGGACCACAGGAACCGTGGCAGTTGATCCTCTGAAGGAGATTGCTGCCATTTGCAAAAAATATGACATCTGGCTGCATGTGGATGCCGCCTATGCCGGCTCTGCCCTGCTTCTGCCCGAATACCGCTGGATGATTGAAGGCATTGAGCAGGCCGACAGTTTTGTTTTTAATCCCCATAAATGGCTCTTTACAAACTTTGATTGTTCGGTCTATTTTGTGAAAAGTGCAGCGCTTCTGATAAAAACCTTTGAAATATTGCCGGAATACCTGAAAACCACTTCCCGGGGGCTGGTGAATGATTACCGGGACTGGGGAGTTCCCCTGGGCAGAAGATTCAGGGCCCTGAAACTCTGGTTTGTAATCAGATCTTATGGTCTTTCGGGCCTGAGAGAAAAACTGCGTGAACATATAAGGCTTTCTGCCTATTTCTGCAGCGAGGTGCAAAAGATAGAGGGAATGGAGCTGGTTCTTGAACCTTTCATGAATTTCAGCTGTTTTAAATTTAACCCGGATGGCATTGAGAATCCGGAAAAGTTAAATCCTCTGAACGAGCGCTTCCTTAAGGAACTTAATGGCAGGGGCAATGTATTTCTTACCCACACAAAGATTGGGGGCTGCTTCACCCTTCGGGTGATTATTGGCCAGACATATGTGGAAAAGGATCATGTGGAACTGCTCCTTGAAGAGATTAAAACAGTAGCTGATGGCTTACGATAATTATCTTTATGACCGGGTTGTAAATAAACTGCGGGCAAAAGCCGGCAAAAAAAAATCTTCAAAATAGAACTTACCCCATGTCCCAATTGATGAAAGCGGTCCGACAGGAAGAAAGCGGAGGTAAACTGTATATTAAATCCATCCCCGTTCCGGAACCAGGACCGGGAGAGGTGCTGGTAAAGATGGCTGCATCACCCATCAACCCATCCGACCTGGCCAGTATTACAGGGACTTACATGTCAGAATCGCTGGCCCTTTACCCCAGGACTGGAAGGATCAGGCACCATTGTAAAAGCCGGAGGGGGCCTTCTTCCGCGCATGCGCCTGGGTAAAAGGGTTGCCTGCTCACCCCTGTCAGGTGGAGATGGCACCTGGGCCGAATACATGAAGACCTCAGTCATGAAAACAGTGCCCCTGCCCGGAGAAATCGATATGGACCAGGGCGCCATGATGCTGGTCAACCCCATGACGGCAATGGCCTTTATGGAGCTTGTAAAGAAGGGAAAGCACGCTGCCTTTGTGAATACTGCGGCTGCCAGCTCCCTGGGAAAAATGCTGATCCGTTTGGCTGAAGCAAGGTCCCTTCCCCTGATCAATATCGTAAGGAGAGAAGAACAGGTACTAGAGCTCAGGGACATGGGTGCCACCCATGTATTAAACAGCAGCAGTGATTCTTTTTTGGAGGAGCTCAGGGAGCTTAGCGCTGAACTTGGGGCCAGCCTTTTCCTTGATGCAGTGAGTGGTAAGGAAAGCGGCCGCCTTCTCAGCGCAGCTCCTGATGGAGCTACCCTTTTGGTATATGCCCGCCTGTCAGGTGATCCCATTCAGGCAGACCCCTCTGATCTGATCAAACCCGGAAAACATATCTCGGGCTTTCAGCTGGCCAACTGGCTGAACACAAAAAGCACCCTGTATAAGCTTCGTTTTCTGAGCAGCCTTAAAAAGGAGATGAGCGCTGCGCTCCATTCCAGGATAAACAGAACCTTCGCCCTGGAAGAGGTACAGGAAGCCATAAAGCTTTATCAGAATAATATGTCAGCAGGCAAGGTTCTGCTTCATCCCTAAGGCTACATTCACTAACTTTGGAGCTGGATCCAAAAGCAATTACATGAAAAAACTGATACAGCTAAACATAATCCGGGTAAGCCTAATCTTGCTCTTAAGCGTTTCCTGCTCAACGAATTCAAATAAGGGACCAGGCAGTGGAAAAGCTCCCTTCCTCTGGGAAAACGCAAATATCTACTTTCTGCTCACCGACCGTTTTTACAATGGTAATACTTCCAATGACCTGAATTTTGACCGGACGGATGAGACAGCCCTCATGAGGGGATTTCAGGGCGGGGATATTGCCGGTGTGATTAATAAACTGGAGGAAGGTTATTTTAAGGAGCTGGGGGTCACTGCCCTCTGGCTAACACCCTGGTTTGAGCAGAATCATGGCAGTACGGATGAGGGAACAGGAGTCACCTATGGCTACCATGGATACTGGACCAGCGACTGGACCAGCATGGATCCCAATTTTGGAAGCGAGGAAGAGCTAGCTCTGCTCATCGAAAAAGCGCATGCCCAGGGTATAAGGATTATCATGGATGTGATCATTAACCACACCGGGCCCATAACCCCACTGGATCCGGTCTGGCCCGGCGAGTGGGTTCGCACCGAACCTGCCTGTGACTATAGCAGCTATGTAAATACCCTGAGCTGCACCCTGGTGGAAAACCTGCCCGATATCCGAACGGAATCAAACCAGGAAGTGGATCTGCCCCCCACCCTGCTGGCAAAGTGGGAGCAGGAAGGAAGGCTTGAAAAGGAGCTGGCCGAGCTGGATGAATTTTTCCAGCAGACAGGCTATCCCCGGGCACCAAGATATTACATCATTAAGTGGCTTACCGATCTGGTCCGCAAATATGGCATTGACGGCTACCGGCTTGATACGGCCCGCCACATTGAAGAAGCTGTATGGAAAGAGTTATTCGGGGAGGCCTCCAGGGCTTTTTCGGACTGGAAACTGGAAAATCCTGACAAAGTATTGGATCAAAATGCCTTTTACATGGTGGGTGAGGTTTATGGCTACGGGATATCAGGCGATCGGCTTTTCCACTTTCCCGACACAGCGGTGGACTATTTTGCTGAGGATATTCACAGCCTGATCAATTTTGACTTTAAATATAATGCCACAGGGGACTATGAAGAGCTCTTCTCGGCCTATTCCAGAGAAACTGCATGGCACTCTGAAAGGAAAGGGAGTTGTGAACTACCTGACTTCCCATGATGATGCGGGCCCCTATGACAAGGAAAGGGTGAAGCCCATGGAGGCTGCCACCAAACTTCTACTGAGCCCGGGCAGCAGCCAGGTTTATTATGGTGATGAAAGCTGTCGGAACCTGGTGATTCCTGGTACTGTGGGCGATGCTACCCTCAGGGGCCCCATGAACTGGGATGAAATTGATCAGAACATGAGCCGAAATGGTTTTTTAATCGGGGAGGTAATGGAGCACTACCAGAAGCTGGGGAAATTCAGAAGGGATCACCCCTCTGTGGGAGCCGGTAAACACCAGATGATTTCAAAGGAACCCTACCTTTTCTCAAGAAGCTTTAGCCAGGGCTCTTACAGCGACAGGGTAATCGTGGGCCTCGACCTGGAGATGAGAGAAAAGACCCTCGCTGTGGGTGAGATCTTTGAAGAGGGATCGAAGCTTTATGATTATTATTCGGGAAATGAAGTGAAGGTAAAAGATGGCCGGGTGGTAATCGACTCCGAATATGATATTGTACTGCTGGGACAAAGATAATCCGGAAAGGTGGAAAGCTATACACTTGATCCGAAACAGATTAGCCTCCGCCACTTTCAAAGGCTGTGCAGGGATAAAAATATGATACCCAGCCGGGTGATCTTACAACAGGATCTTGACCAGAACTTCAATACCCTTGCTAAGCTGGGCATCGGGAATCTGAAAGAGCTGCTTACCGCCCTGGGATCCTCATCAAAAATTGAGCAACTATCCGGGGAAACGGGAATTCCGGAAAATTATTTAAGGCTCCTGAAAAGGGAGGCTGGCTCTTATTTATCCAAAGCCTTTCCCCTGTCTGACTTTCCCGGGATCCCCCTGGAATACACCGAAGTGCTCAAAACCAGGGGAATCAGATCTACAAAGCAGTTTTTTGAAAAGGTGCAAAGCCCCGGGCAGCGGAAACAGGTGGCATCATCATGCGGGATTCCACTGGCACGGCTTGCTGAGATCCATGCGCTTTGCGACCTGTCCAGGATTACCGGGGTGGGCGGGTTTTATGCCCGGATCATTTACCATGCAGGGATTCGTTCGGTGGAGGATTTTGCCAGGACAGATGCTGCGGCTCAAAATGTCCTCTACCTGGCAAGTCTGGCGCGACTGGGCTACCCGGTAAAAGCCCTGGGTGAAGAAGATCTGCAATATTGTATCAACTATGCCAAACTCATCAGAGACCTGAATACAAATCCGGCCACATCATGAAATTTCCCCTGCTGCTTGCCTTTTTGCTTTTCCTTTTTCTACATCCCATCCAGGGGCAGCGCGATTTCTCCTCCTCGGATATCACAAAACTCATCATTCTGGGAAGCGGCAATCCAAATCCTTCTCCGGATCAATCGGGTTGCGCACTGGCCCTGATGGTGAACCAGACCCCCTACATCATTGACTTCGGGCCGGGACTGATCCGAAAGGCTGCAGCGCTCAGCCCCCGATACGGCGGTCCCCTGGAGAATTTTTATGTGAAGGACATTAAAATGGCCTTCCTGACGCACCTTCATTCGGATCATACCATTGGCTATCCCGATTTGATTCTTACACCCTGGGTAATGGGAAGAGATGAAGCCCTCACCCTATATGGCCCTGTGGGATCTGCCTCCATGACCACAAATATCCTGGAGGCCTATGAGGCGGATATCACCTACCGGGTTGAGGGATCAGAGCCAACAAATGACCTGGGCTGGAGGGTAAATTGCCATGAAATTACAAAAGAGGGAGAAATCTACAGGGACAGCAATATCGTGGTGGAGGCCTTCCCTGTGAGCCACGGAAGCTGGCCAAATGCCTGGGGATACCGTTTTACCACACCCGACAGGGTAATTGTGATCTCGGGCGATTGCAGGCCATCGGATAAACTCCTGGAATATGCCGGTGGAGCCGACATCCTGGTACATGAGGTATACAGCCAGGCTGGATTTAACAGGAAAAGTGATGCCTGGAAAAGCTACCATGCTGATCATCATAGCTCAACCCTTGAACTTGCAGAAATCGCAAAGCATGACCCGGCCCGGCAAAGTGGTTTTATACCACATCCTGTTCTGGGGAGCCTCGGAAGAGGAACTGATGGAAGAAATTCGCAGCGGATACAAGGGCCCTGTATATGTGGGCCGGGACCTGGATATTTATTGATTCAAAGATGCTTCGATTTACCCTGATTTTTCTTATTGTACTGATTGCTTCCCCGCTTTGTCGGGGGGAGGTGGAGGCCAGGGATGCAGTCACCATCTACCTCTTTCCCGGTCAGGGTGCCGATTACCGCCTCTATAAAAACATTAGCTTTCCAAAGGCCTTTGATACAGTCCATATCTCCTACCCCGTTCCCCTTAAGAAAGAAAGTATGTCCAGTTTTGCCAGGAGATTTATCCCACTTATCAATCAGGATGAACCCTATATCCTGATGGGCGTCTCCCTCGGAGGCATGATCTGTACTGAACTGGCTGATGTCCTGCACCCGCAAAAAGTGATCGTGATTTCCAGCGCAAAAAAGCGCAGCGAGCTGCCGAAACGCTATACATTCATGGCAAAGTCTCACCTGAACCGGCTTGTGCCCAAAGGTCTGGTGAAATTTGGAGCAAGAACCCTCCAGGGCATTGTGGAACCTGACCGGAGATACGACCGCTCGACCTTCAGAGACATGCTTAAAAAGAAGGACCCCCTCTACCTGAAGCGCAGCGCAGACATGATTATATGCTGGGAAAGAGAGCATTACCAGGAAAACATCGTACACATCCACGGGGATGCCGATAACACCATCCCCATAGAAAATGTGGCATATGACTATCTGGTGGAGGAAGGTTCCCATATGATGGTTCTCACCAGGGGGGAGGAAATCAGCAGGATCATTTATGAAATCCTGAAAGGGAATTAGTAGCTTTGCAGGCGCACCAAAATAATTACTTTAAGATGAAAAAGTTCCTTCTGTCAGGATGTTTAATCCTGATCACTTTTGTGGCCTTTGCACAGAAAAAAGAGTATAAATCCCTCACGGAGGCTTTTATGTCGGGCATGTCCCTGCGGGGTGAAGCAGGTCCTTCGGGAGTCGTTTGGCTGGGTGACGGAAGCCAGTATTCCTTCACCAAAAGAGAGGGCAGGAATCAGCAGATATGGATCTATTCCATTGAAGACCAGAGTGAAGAACTTGTTTTTTCAACAGCAGACCACCTCTTTCCGGAAAGCGGGGAAACTTTCAGCTACCGCTCTTCCCAGTGGGCCGGCGAGGAGCAGTACCTGCTCTTCCAGACAAATTTTGAAAGAATCTGGCGAAATTCGGGGAATGCAGATTATTATTATTATTCCCTGAAGGATAAGAGTATGAGACCCATTGTGGAAGATGCCTTCACCGCCCAGGTTTCTCCTGATGGAAGACTGGTGGGCTATGGAAAAGAAGGAAACCTTTTCACTTTCAACCTGGAGACGGGAGAGCATAAGCAGCTCACCAGTGATGGGGCAGATAAGTTTTACAACGGTCGATTCGGATGGGCCAACGAGGAGGAATTCGGACTTGTGCAGGCCTGGGAATGGTCGGGCGACAGCAGGTTTATTGCATTCTGGCAATCCGATGAAAGGGAAGTTCCCATATACCAGCTGACCGATTTCTCCGGACAGCATCCCGAATACCTGGAAATCCCCTACCCCAAGGTGGGCGATCCGGCCCCTGTGGAACGTCTGGGCATCCTGGACTTAGAAAGTGGAGAACGCAGCTGGCTGGACCTGGATCCGGAAGGTGGCTACATGCCACGAATATACTGGACAGCAAGGGAGAATACCCTGGCCGTTGTCTGGATGAACCGCGCCCAGAACCATCTTAAACTGTATATGTTTGATGTGCTCAGCGGAGAGAAAACAATGATCATGGAAGAAAAGTCTGAGACCTGGATTGATATTTTTGACTTCTTTGCCGGTGAGATGCACCTTTTTTACTTCCCCTCCGACATGGAGTCCTATTTCTGGATTTCAGACCGGAGCGGCTATTCGCACATCTACCAGTATGACTATGAAGGACAAGCTTCTCAACCAGAGTACCAGTGGTGATTATGATGCGGTAAGCATTAAAGGTATTGATGCGAAGAAAAAGGTGCTATACTATCTTTCATGTGAGATTTCTCCCATGGAACGCAGGCTGTACAGCACAAAATTTAATGGGAAAGGCAAGAAGCTGATTACCGAAAAAGCGGGAAATCACAGGGTAAATATGGCTCCCGGGGGCTCTTATTTTATCGACAGCTACTCGGACATCAATACTCCCTCCACCATCGACCTGAGAGATGGTAAAGGTGATTTGCTTACTCAGCTTGCCGGGCATAAAAATGCATCTGCTCAGCTTGAGGCTTATGAATATGCAGGGAAAGAGCTATTTAGCTTTACCGCCTCAGACGGACAGACTCATAGATGGTTATATTATCAAACCCATAAACTTCGATCCGTCAAAAAGCTATCCACTGATTATGGATGTATATGGTGGCCCTGGTGCCCAGGGAGTCTATAATACCTTCGAAACCAGTGGCTGGCACCAGTGGCTGGCCCAGAATGGCTACGTGATTGCCAATATCAATAACCGCGGTAGCGGAGGATATGGCAGTGCCTTTGAAAAGTGTGTTTACATGCATCTGGGGGAAATGGAGACCAGAGACTTTGCCGAAGCAGCACTTTTTCTTGCTGAGAAACAATGGGTTGACAGGGAGAATATTGCCATTGCAGGTCACAGTTACGGAGGATTCTCCTCAGGCATGGCCCTGCTTACCCATGGTGATGTCTTTAAGGCAGGAATTGTAGCGGCAGCAACAGCTTCTCACCTCAACTATGATAATATTTATACCGAACGCTACATGGGCCTTAAGGAGCAAAACCCGGAGGGATATGAAAAGAGTGCATTAATTACCCATGCAGGCAAACTGGAGGGCGAGATGATGCTGGTACACGGACTGATGGATGACAATGTACATCCACAGAATGCCTTTCAACTGCAGAAGGCAATGATCGACAATGGAAAAAACATTGATCTGAAGATTTATCCCCCGGGTACCCATGGTGTGGCCTACGACATGAAGAGCCGGATCTTTCTTTACAGTCAGTACATGGATTTCTTTGAAAAGCACCTGAAATAGTTCCCAGGATCTAACTGAGCCAATGACCCTATGACCGCCCTTCGAAACTCAAACCTACTTTTACTGAGCATGAGCATTTTGCTAACTGCATGTACAGCAGAGTTTGTTTCCCCCTTTTCAGTGGATCCGGCCATGGGTAATTTCAGCCTTTCAGGAGAGGACTTTCCTGGCGCTTCCTACAGGGTGGAGATCAATGAAATTGGGAGCATTGGAAGAAGCCCATATTTTTCGGGGCAGTGACAGCCTGGTTGCCATTGGATCCTGCGATGGCCTGGATCTTATTATGGTATTTAAAGAAGTAAAAGAACGGCCTTTCCTGCAGATTTCTGTGATTAATCCGGGTGACAGCGCTCTGGAAATCAGCTGTCTGGAAGTTTTCTCCGTGGCAACTGGGGATTCAGATCAAAGGCATTCCGGATGCTTACTAAGGGCGATGGAAGACCCACTCTGGCTCTGGATGATTGAAGAAGACGGGGCCGCGGTCCTGGCTTCCCTGAATCTTTCCGGATCGTGTCTAATCCTTCTCCCGGAGGAGCGGGTTGTACTGCCTCCGCTTCACTTTTTTTCCCATCTTTGTTCTGAATAAAGATTCTCCATGAAATACGTGGTCCTCACTCTATCCCTGCTCCTGCTTATTACCTCCTGCATCACCCAGGAAGTTTGCGATGATGATAACCAGTCATATATGGTTGTCAGATTTAAGGTCCAGGTGGATGAGGATGTGATGGATACCACCATGACCGGGCTGAGCATTTACGGGATCAGGGAAGGGAAAGTCGATAGCCTTATATATAATGCGCAAAGCGCGAACAAATTGACCCTGCCTCTGGATCCAAACAATGAATTAAGCCGCTTTGTTTTCAGCAATGAACTTGAACAGGATACGCTTACATTGATGCACTCCAGCGAAGTATACCTGATCAACTATACCTGTGGATTTGGCTCCAGGTTTAACCTGGATGAAACTCTTAGACGGCGGATCCTGGATGAAAAAACTGGATATTATCGACAGTAATGTTGATGCAGAAGAGCAAAACGATGATGAGCATCTCTGGATATATTTTTAGCGCCCTCCTGCTATTGGGGCTGCTTTCCCCGGCACAGGGGCAGGATACCCTGCGCACCTATGGCCCAAGGATTGGTCTGAACCTGGCCCCCTTTGTGGGCTATTTTACCGATCCCCGGATTATAGGAGCTGAAGCCTCCATTGATGTGGAACTGTTCCCCAATGTCTACCCCATCTTTGAACTTGGTTTCAGCAACATGTCCGATTCCATTGATGAGCTTTCCTATAACTCAGGAGGAGGCTATGCCAGGCTGGGGCTTGATTATAATTTTCTGGATTTACATGACCGTTCCCAGCACCATGCCATTACCCTGGGTTTTCGTTATGGAACTTCCATCTTTAAACACAATGGTGAGAATATTATAGTCAGAAGTGATTACTGGGGTGATTACTTGCTTGAAAGCTATGAGAATAACCTAAGCGGACACTGGATTGAGCTGGTGGGAGGAATTACGGCCGAGGTGGCCAAAAACTTTTTCATAGGCTGGACTGTCCGCTTTAAAATCCTTCTGAATCCCGATATGGACCCTCAAATGGTGCCCCTTCTAATACCCGGCTACGGGGATGGGACCAATAACAGGGGTGTTGGATTTACCTATTCCCTTTTGTATAAAATTCCTCTTATTAAAAAATGAACCACTTAAAAAAGATCCATGAGCTACTTTGCGTCCTCCGACAGGTATAAGCAAATGAAATACAATCGCTGTGGAAACAGTGGCTTATTACTTCCTGCAGTTTCTCTTGGCCTCTGGCATAATTTTGGAGATATGGATGACCAGAGACCAGATCAGGGACATTTTGTACCGGGCTTTTGATCTGGGCATTACCCACTTTGACCTGGCCAATAATTATGGTCCGCCCCCGGGCAGTGCGGAATCCAATTTCAAAAAAGTATTGAAGGACGGACTGGGCAGATACCGTGATGAACTGATCATATCCACCAAGGCCGGCTATAAAATGTGGGAAGGGCCCTACGGTGAATGGGGCAGCCGGAAATATATGTTGGCCAGCCTGGACCAGAGCCTGAAGCGGATGGGGCTCGACTATGTGGATATATTCTACTCCCACAGATACGATCCGGAAACTCCCCTGGAGGAAACCATGCTTGCCCTGCACAGCGCTGTAAAGATGGGAAAGGCTCTTTATGTGGGTATCTCAAACTATGATGCCGAACAAACACTGAGGGCAGTGGAAATTCTGGAATATCTGGGGACCCCCTGTCTTATCAATCAACCCAAATACAATATGCTGGACCGCAGGCGCTTGGAGGATGGTCTGTTTGATGTCCTGGAAGAAAAAGGAGTGGGATGCATTCCATTCAGTCCGCTGGCCCAGGGCCTGCTAACGGACCGCTACCTAAAAGGCATTCCGAAAGGCTCAAGGATTGCGGGTAAAAGCATCTTCCTCAACGAGAATAGCCTGAACGCTGAATTAATGGTCCGCATCAAGGCCCTGAACCAGGAGGCTGAACTCAGGGGTCAAACACTGGCCCAGATGGCACTGGCATGGATACTCAGCCGCAAGCAGGTTACTTCAGTACTTATCGGTGCCAGTTCGGTTCCCCAGCTGGAAGCCAATGTGGCCACCATTCATAATTTAAAGTTTAGCAGGGACGAACTGGAGGCAATAGACAACATTCTGTCCTGAGCTCCGAATCTTAAGTAAGGTCGAGCTCCACTTGCTCCAGAGCCAGATTAATATGGTCCATCTCCTCAGGACTTAGCCGGAAGAAGTTTGCCCCGGCATTTTGCTTCACCTGCTCTTCGTTCCGGGCTCCCACCAGGGCCACAGTAATTCCTGGACGCTGCAGGGTCCATCTGATAACCAGCTGGCTGATACTTACCTCCTTCACCAGGGCCAGTGGACGGAGCTCATCCAGAAACTTATTGACTTTAAGTATATTGCTCATTTTAAAGTGAGGCAAGGATGGTCGGGAATCGCCTGGAGCAAAGTTGGTATCCCCAGAAATTTTGCCGGTGAGCAGGCCTCTCTGGAGTGGACTGTAAGCAAGGATTCCGCATTCATTTTCCAGACACCATGGAATAATATCTTCCTCAATGTCCCTGCGCACCATGCTGTAGGGAAGCTGATTGGAGGCCAGCATATATACTTGATGCTGCCTCTTCCATTTGCCCAAGTGAATAGTTACTTACACCGGCAGCACGTATTTTACCCTGATCCATAAGGAGCTGCAAAGCCTCCATGGTCTCTTCAATGGGAGTTGAATCATCGGGCCAGTGAATCTGGTAGAGATCAATATGGTCGGTACCCAGTCTTTTAAGGCTGCGCTCGCACTCAGCAATGATACTCTCCCTGCCCGAATACTTATAAACCTCGCAGCTGGCACCCTCATTATCCTGGGTGGTGAAGTAGTGAACTCCCCTGTTGTCATCCCAGCGCATACCTGCCTTGGTCAGGATTTCATAGTGCTGCCTTTTGCCTTTAATCGCTTCACCAACAATCTCTTCCGAGAGTCCAAAACCATAAATGGGAGCGGTGTCAATGGTGGAAATCCCCTGATCCAGGCAGGCCTCAATGGCCCGGATTGAGTCCTTTTTTTCATTTCCTCCCCACATCCAGCCTCCTATGGCCCATGCGCCAAAAGCTACGGGGGACAAGCTAATATCTGTTTTACCAAGTTTTCTTTTAGTCATCTCGATTCTATTTTTTTATGGCCCGGGCAATTTCCAGGGGAAGGTAATTGTCATAGCTCAGGCATACTTCGCGGGAAAAAAGTATGGCCCTTTCCACCAGCGCCTTCCCACTCGCTTTGTCCCAGTTCTCCCAGCTCATCGCGGGTATATGCCTCAAGGCTGATCCCGTAAAGTAAACCTGCATTGAAGGTATCTCCCGCACCAATGGTACTCAGAGGCTGAATTTCCTCCACTTCCATTTTGAACTGCAGGCTACGGGTAATGATATGAACCCCGTGAGCGTTGGCCGTATATATCAGGGCTGAAGCCCTTGATCCCATTTTCTCCCAGGCTTCCTGCGGATTGTCAACTCCGAAAATATTCAAAAGATCCTCATCGGATGCCCTGACCACGGTGGCATAAGTCATGTTTTCAAGGATCACCTCAATCAGCTGATCGCGCTCCGCCAGGTGTGAACTCCTGAAATTAGGATCATAAATGATGGTGGCACCCGCCGCCCTGGCTTTTTCAAGGAGCTCCTTCACCCTTGGTCTGATGCCCGGATTAAGGGCATAGAAAGAGCCAAACAGCAACAGGTCACCGGCCTTAAAATCAGGGAAGTCAACCGCCAGCCGCTGATGCGGATAGTCCTTGTAGAACTGGTATTCAGCATCGCTTTTCTGATTGAGAAAAGCCAGGGCAATGGCCGACTGACCATGTTCGTAACGGGATACATAGCGTGAATCCACTCCATTTTCGTTCAGGAAGTCCTGGATCATATCCCCAACCCTGTCCTTTCCCATCTCAGAGATGAAGGTAATGGGTGCACCCAGTCTGCCCAGGGTTATGGAGGCATTAAATGAAGATCCTCCGGGACGAGCGGCCCTGGGTTGACCTTCTTTAAATATGATATCGAGGATGGTTTCCCCTACGGCATAAATATGGTTCATGGAAAGTTATTTTACCAGACGGGATATCTGCTTAAACTGATCTGTTCCTGCCACTTCTGTCAATTCGAAGAGGATTGATTCGCTGGTGGTGATTACGGCACCCTCGGACCGCATACGCTCCAGGGCCACTTTACGGTCTTCCGGATTCCGGGAAGAAATACAATCGGCCACCACAACAGGCGTGATTCCCATTTCTCTAAGATCAAGTACCGTTTGCAGGACACATACATGGGCCTCAATACCACAGATAATCACCCATTTTTTATTCACTTGGGCCAGTTGTGCCAGGAAGTTCTCTTCTCCGCAACAGGAAAAAGATAATTTTTCCAAGGGGCTGGATTCAGCAAGAAGCTCCATTACCTGTGGAAGTGTTTGCCCGAGTCCGCGGGGATATTGTTCTGTAAGCAAAACCGGAATCCGAAGGACATTTAATCCTTCCAACAGGATGCGCACCCTTGCCAGGAGCTTTTCACCTTCATGCATATGTGGAAAAAGGCGTTCCTGGATGTCCACGACCAGACCGGCACAACTGCTTGCTTTAATTCGCATCTCCCCTTTCCCTTGATTTTTGACCCAGATAGCCCCCGTGATGCCTCTTGGCATAATCCTGGGCAGTGAAGCCTATCCTTTTCATCATCAGTACCACCAGCAGATCACCAATAACCGTCATCGTGGTGGCTGAAGTGGTGGGAGTAAGTCCAAGCGGACAGACCTCCTTGGGGGATCCGGTGTGGAGCAGTAAATCGGATTGTTTTGCCAGAAGCCCTTCTGTATTTCCGGAAATCACAACCACAGGAATGCCGGCATACAAGTTTTGGCTCAGCTCCACAAGCTGAATGATCTCAGTGGTTTTTCCAGAATTGGAAAATACCAGCAGAAGATCATTTTCCCGCATTACCCCCAGATCGCCATGCTGCGCCTCACTGGGGTGTATAAAAAGTGCCGGTGTGCCAGTGGAACTCAAGGTGGTGGCAATGTGATTGGCCACATGACCTGCCTTGCCCATGCCACTGGCTATGACCTTACCCCCTTTTTCATGCACCCGCTGATAAATCAGCTCAACTACCTTTTCATAATTCTCACTTACAGGGATGGAACTTATGGCGGCCGCCTCCCTGTTCGAGCAGGCCTTTTATCTCGTTTTCAACAGAACTCATTATAATAAGGCTAATTCAAATTATCAAATTCACCAAGGAGCTCCTCAGTGTTCACTATGCGGGCGTAGCTTCCCTCGATGGTTTTGATGGTCGAAAAATGTACACTTTTAGCCGGTATGATCAGATCCTCATACTGAAGGGCCCTGGTGGCACAGGCATCCTGAACCACCGTACAGTCAAAACCAAAATCATGCGCTGCCCTGACAGCTGCCTCCAGGCACATGTGGGTTTGCATCCCACAAAGCACCAGGGATTCCACTGAATCAGCACGCATGGCTTCCAGTAATCCGGTTTCAAGAAAGGCATTCACCTGGTCCTTTGAAAAGACCTTCTCACCCTCCATGGGCTTCACATATTCATGGATCTCTCCCCCGGGTTCAAAATTATGCCTTACGTGGTAAACAGGAAGCTTACTTGAGCGGAATTGCTCCAGTACAAGACCTGCATTCATACCTGCCTGTTCCGGATTTTCCAGTTGCATCCGGCCTCCCGGAAAGTAAAAATACTGAATATCGATAAGAACTAAGGCTGTTTTCTGCCCGGAAAGGGCCGCAACCGGGCCCAGAAAAAGAGCAAATAATAAGATATGGAAAATGGCTTTCATGAGTGTTCGCAATTTAAGGAAAGCGATGCAATCTGCCAAGTGATGATTCTCTATACAGTAATATATGGGCAAAATAAGGGGTGCTTTTGTTATATTAGTACTCTTTTTTCAATCTTACCCCCTATTTTAATGGGGGTATTAGTGCATTATTTTAATATTTTTACACTTTTACCCCCTATTTTGTTAGGGGTTGTAAAAAATTATGCTTAGTTTTGTATCGAATTGATATTAATCTAACCTAAAAATTTACAGTTATGAAACGAAATGACCTTTTTAGCGGAGTAATCGCACTCCTGATGGCAAGTATGATAATCTCCCCAATGAATCTAAATGCACAGGAGGAGAAGTCATCACCCTTCGATGTGGGAGGCGACTCTGGTAAGTGCTTACGTATGGCGTGGTACACAATTGGGAACCGGCCCTGCCATCCAGCCTTACCTGTCCTATTCAGTCGGAGGCTTTGAAATTGGAGGATGGGGATCGTACAGTTTTGGAGCCAGCAGTTTTGCCGAAGCTGATCTTTACCTTTCTTATGGATTTGATTTTGGGCTTAGCATTGGCGTTACCGACTATTATCTTCCCGGAATAAAATATGGTGATTATTCCAGCTGATAACGGATCTCACGCCTTTGAGATTAACCTGGGCTATGAAATCAAAGGCTTCTCAATTGCAGGTAATTATATTGTGAATGAAGCCGGTGGCAGCAGGGGCCACAGGTGGAGATTTGTATTTTGAGGCCGGATACAGCTTTAAGTACTTCGGAGTCCACGTTGGAGCGGGAGATGGCTGGCATACCACAACAGGCAACTTTGAAGTTGTCAATATTGGTCTGACCGCTGCAAAAGAAATTCAAATCACCGACAAATTTTCCTTGCCTGTTAGCTGGAGCTCTTATCTGGAACCCGCAAACGGAGCAGTTTCATGTAGTCGTTGGTTATCATTCTAAATCATAAAACGATGAAAAAAATTGAAGCAATTGTTCGAAAAACCAAGTTTGAAGAGGTGAAGGAATCTCTGCATGACAGTGGTATTGAATTTTTCTCCTTCTGGGATGCCCGCGGAGTGGGTAGTGCAAGGGAAAGCCGTGTATACAGGGGTGTGGCTTATGACACCAGTTACATCGAAAGGCTTTACCTGCAAATTGTTGTCAGGGATGTAAACCTTGAGAAAACCATTGATGCCATACTGAGATCTGCCGCCACAGGCGAGGTGGGTGATGGAAAAATATTCGTTTCCACCATTGATGAAAGTATCCGGATCAGAACTGCAGAAAAAGGCGATGAATCGCTGTATATAAAAGACTGATAAGCTAATTAATAACAGAGAAAAAATTATATATCATGGAAGATTTAACAACAGCCATAAACGAATTCACGGTCTCCATAGACAACATGTGGATCCTGGTTGCCGCCATTCTGGTCATGTTTATGCAGCCTGGCTTTGCCCTTGTTGAGGCCGGATTCACCCGATCAAAAAACACCGCAAACATTCTTATGAAAAACCTGATGGACTTTTCCATAGGTTCCCTCATCTTCTGGTTACTGGGTTATACCCTTATGTATGGTGAGGACGTGGGAGGTTTTGTAGGAAAAATCTCTTTATTTTTCAACAGTGACGCAATTAATGGCGTACCTGATAAAACCTCCCTCATGTTCCAGACCGTGTTCGCAGCCACCGCTGCCACCATCGTGTCGGGAGCAGTTGCGGAAAGAACCAAATTTTCAGCCTACCTGATTTTCTCCATTGCCATTACCGCAGTGATCTATCCCATCTCAGGGCACTGGGTATGGGGCGGAGGATGGCTTTCGACTATGGCCACTCCTTTTCACGACTTTGCCGGATCAACCGTTGTTCACTCAGTGGGTGCTTGGATTGGTCTTGCAGGAGCCATTGTAATTGGTCCCAGGATCGGGAAATATACAAAAGATGGAAAAGTAAGGGCCATACCTGGCCAGAACCTGGCCCTGGGTGCACTTGGTGTCTTCATCCTGTGGTTTGGCTGGTTCGGCTTCAACCCCGGATCTCAGCTGGCAGCCGCGGGTAGCGAAAATGCCGGTGCCATAGCACATATCTTTATTACCACCAACCTTGCAGCTGCTGCAGGCGCTGTTACCGCCATGTTTGTCACCTGGTGGAAATATAAGCGTCCTGGTTTATCCCTGACCCTGAACGGTGCACTGGCAGGATTGGTAGCCATTACTGCAGGTTGCGATGTGGTTAGTCCCGGCGGAGCAGTGATCATTGGTATCCTGGCAGGTATTCTCCTGGTATTCGGAGTCGAATTCCTTGACAGGGTGCTGAAAGTTGATGATCCTGTGGGTGCTGTATCCGTGCACGGTCTTAATGGCGCCCTGGGTACCATCGCAGTCGGGCTGTTCTCCACCCAGAACGGACTTTTCTATGGCGGAGGTGCTGCCCAGCTGGGTTCACAGGTGGTCGGCGTACTTGCTGTAGCAGCCTGGGCCTTTGGACTTGGCTTCCTGGTATTCTTCACCCTTAAAAAGACCATGGGTCTCAGGGTATCCAAACGGATTGAAGAAGAAGGACTGGATATTTATGAACACGGTGAATCAGCATACAACTAAGCCTAAACCTAAATAGTTGTTTCAGAGGCTGTCTCGAAAGAGGCAGCCTCTTTTGCTTTTGAGTAACAAAGAGCAAACAGGATATTTCTCTTTCATTTTATAAGATATTAACATATTTTTTGTGTCAAAACAACACAAAGCCACTGCCTCCGCGTATTGATTCGTTATTTTTTGTCTATATTTGCAAAACCAAAAAAGAGTATGAAATCTGATTCTCACAGGGTGAAAAAGTATGGATCCACAAGGATTAATCGATCCTCATGAGAATGGTATGAACTGATTAACAGAAAGCCGTTCTCAAGATAAAGGGGACGGCTTTTTTGCAAATATAAGTGGCTATGATACAAGAAAGACCAGATAAAGCAGGACTTTACAGGAGTGAATTTGAACATGACAATTGCGGAATTGGATTCGTGGCCCATCTGAAAGGAAAAAAATCACATGATATTATCAGCCGGGGCTTGGAAACCCTGGTGAATATGACCCACCGTGGAGCAGAAGGAGCCGATAGCAAAAGTGGCGACGGCGCCGGTGTAATGATCCAGGTTCCCAGGGACTTTTTCCTGATCCAGGGTTATGAAGTTCCCCACGAGGGAGAATTTGGCACAGGACTGGTGTTTCTACCCAGAGAGAAGGCTGAGGCAAAGCAGTGTGAGGCAATCCTGGTTAAAATTGTTCTGGACGAAGGGCTCAAACTCATCGGCTTCAGGGATGTTCCCACAGACAACAATACCATCGGCGAGATAGCCCGGGAAACTGAGCCCATTATTCGTCAGATCCTGGTAACTGCTGATTTACCCCAGGAAGAGCTGGAAAGAAAACTTTATATCGTTCGAAAGCGGGCTGAGAAACATATTGCAGCGTCCGACTTGAAGCAGAAGCGCTATTTTTACATCCCCAGCTTATCCACCAAGGTGCTGATTTATAAAGGCATGCTTACTTCCGAGCAGTTGGGAGAATACTTCCTTGACCTTCAGGACAGCAGGATGGAAAGTGCGATCGCCCTGGTTCACTCCCGGTTCAGCACCAATACCTTCCCAAGCTGGGATCTGGCACAGCCCTTCAGGATGCTGGCCCACAATGGGGAAATCAATACGGTTAAAGGAAACCGGCTCATGGATGGAGGCACGTGAATCCATTCTTAAATCTGATGTACTGGGCGATCTTGAAAAGCTATACCCGGTTATTCAACCCGATATGAGCGATTCAGCTTCGCTGGATAATGTATTGGAATTCCTGATCATGAGTGGAAAGTCGCTGCCTTACGCCATGTCCATTCTCATTCCCGAATCGTGGAACGACAAGAATCCCATTTCTCCCGAACTGAAAGCCTTTTTCCAGTATCATTCGGCCTTTATGGAGCCCTGGGATGGTCCTGCTTCCCTGATTTTCAGCGATGGCAGGTATATTGGCGGAATGCTCGACCGGAATGGCCTGCGCCCCTCCAGGTATGTGATTACCAAGGATGATCTGATGGTGATGGGGTCTGAAGTGGGTGTCCAGAGTTTTCCTCCGGAGGAAATTCGCGAAAAGGGAAGGCTGAAGCCGGGTAAAATTATCATGGTGGATGTTCAAAAAGGAACCATCTACAGGGATGAGGAACTCAAAGCTGAACTGGCCTCAAAACAGCCCTACCTGAAATGGATTAATAAAAATATGGTGAACCTGGAGGAAATCCAGACCGGGAATGTTGCCCCAAGGGGCCTGGGTGAGCATTTTAATGAGTACCTGACCTCTTTCAATTATAGCCGTGAGGATATCGAGACCATCATCAAAACCATGACCGAAACGGCCAAGGAACCCATCAGCTCAATGGGAAATGATGTTCCTCCAACTGTATTAAGCAAAAAGCCTTACAGGCTATTTTATTATTTCAAACAACTCTTTGCCCAGGTAACCAATCCGGCCATTGATCCCATCAGGGAGGAAATGGTTATGACACTTACGGGCTACCTGGGATCTTTGCAGGACAATGTCCTGAGCGATACTCCGGATCATGTGAAAATGGTAAAATTTAAAAGCCCGGTCATTGATAACACCTATTTTCAGGTGGTTAAAAATCTTCGCTACAAAGGATTTTCCAACAGGGTAATCACCATGCATTTTAATGCAGCCGAAGGTGCTGCCGGGCTTGAAAAGGCACTGGCAGATATTTGCCAGCAGGCTGAAACTGCTGTGGATGAGGGTCACAATTACATTATTCTCACGGACAGGGATATCAGTGAAGAAAAGGCTCCCATACCTTCTCTGATGGCAGTATCGGCAGTGCACCATCACCTGATCGACTGCAGGAAGCGGATGCAGATTGATATTGTGGTTGAATCGGCCGAACCCAGGGAAGTAATGCATTTCGCCCTCCTCTTCGGTTATGGCGCCAGCATTATCAATCCCTACATGAGTTTTGCCGTCATTGAGCAGCTGGTAAATACAAAGGAAATTCAGCAGGATTATGAAAAAGCCCAGTGGAATTATATCCATGCCATTAACAAGGGTCTTCTGAAGATCCTCTCAAAGATGGGCATCAGCACACTCAGGTCCTATCGTTCTGCCCAGATTTTTGAGGCCATTGGAATTCATACCGATGTAATCAATAAGTATTTTGCAGGAACAGTCTCAAGAATTGGAGGAATCGGCATGGAGGAGATTGCCCAGGAAGTACTGATTCCACACAGGAAGGCCTATTCTGAAGATGTTCACTCCTTGATTCTTACAGAAGGTGTTTACTCCTACAGGAAACATGGAGAGCAGCATGCATGGAATCCTGAAACTGATCGGCCTGCTTCAATGGAGTACGCGCAAATAACGATTATGCAAAATATAAGGAGTATGCTGCAGTGGTAGACTGCGAAACCACCAAACCTTCCTTTTTAAGGGGCATGCTCACCTATAAACGAAATCCCATCCCCATCGAGGAGGTGGAACCCGTTGAAGCCATTATGAAACGCTTTGTGACCGGAGCCATGTCCTATGGGTCCATCAGTCGGGAAGCTCATGAGGCCCTGGCCATTGCCATGAACCGGATTGGCGGAAGAAGCAATACCGGAGAAGGCGGGGAGGATCCCTCAAGATTCGAAGTTATGGAGAATGGGGATTCTAAGCGCAGTGCCATCAAGCAGGTAGCCAGTGGTCGGTTTGGAGTAACTACCGAATACCTGGTCAATGCCGATGAAATTCAGATCAAGGTTGCACAGGGAGCAAAACCCGGTGAAGGCGGACAGCTACCCGGACATAAGGTGGATAAGATCATTGCCAAAACACGTTATTCAATTCCGGGCATTACCCTGATCTCGCCGCCACCACACCATGATATCTACTCCATCGAAGACCTGGCCCAGCTCATTTTCGATCTGAAGAATGTTAATCCGCAGGCCAAGGTATCCGTGAAACTGGTTTCTGAAACCGGCGTGGGAACCATTGCTGCAGGAGTGGCAAAAGCTTCAGCCGACCTGATTACCATCAGTGGGACGGAGGGAGGCACAGGCGCAAGTCCCTCCTCTTCAATAAAACATGCCGGATTACCCCTTGAACTTGGACTGGCTGAGACTCAGCAGACCCTGGTTATGAACAACCTGAGAAGAAAGGTGGTTTTACAGGCAGATGGCCAGCTAAAAACGGGAAGGGATGTGATTATGACAGCCTTGATGGGAGCTGAGGAATTTGGCTTTGCCACAAGCGCCCTGGTGGTGATGGGCTGTGTAATGATGCGTAAATGTCACCTTAATACCTGTCCGGTTGGTATTGCGACTCAGAATCCGGACCTGAGGAAAAAATTCAGAGGAAAGGCCGACTTTGTGGAAACCTTCTTCCGTTTTATTGCTGAAGATGTAAGGGAACACCTGGCCGAGCTTGGTTTTAAGACCTTTGACGAGATTGTAGGCCGCTCCGATTTGCTTGAAAGGAATGAAGCAGTTTCGCACTGGAAAACTAAAAATATTGATCTGAGCGACCTGACCGCCTTCCTTCCGGCTGCAAAAGGAATGCACTTCACCGCACCGAAGTACAGGTGCATAAAATTGATAATGTACTTGATCATCAATTGATTGAAAAGTCTAAAGCAGCCATCGAGGAAAAGGAAGCAGTAACCATTCATATGCCCATCCGCAATACGGATCGTACTACAGGCGCCATGTTATCCGGAACGATTGCAAAAAAATATGGAAGCCAGGGCTTACCTGCAGGAACCATCAAAGCACGCTTTGCCGGTTCGGCCGGACAAAGTTTTGGGGCCTTCCTGGTACCCGGAGTGGAATTTTACCTGGAAGGAGACAGCAATGACTATCTGGGAAAGGGCTTTCGGGAGGACAAATTATTGTTGTACCACCAGAAGGGTCAACCTTTGAATCGGATAAGAACATCATTATCGGCAATACAGTTCTCTACGGGGCTACTTCGGGTGAGATTTTCATATCGGGGGTAGCAGGAGAACGTTTTGCAGTTCGAAACAGCGGTGCCACAGCTGTAGTTGAGGGCGTTGGAGACCATTGTTGTGAATATATGACAGGAGGCAGGGTGGTAGTACTTGGTAAAACCGGCCGTAATTTCGCCGCAGGTATGAGTGGCGGTATTGCCTATGTGCTTGACATGGAAGAGGATTTCGACTTCTACTGTAACATGGGAATGGTGGAACTATCTCTTGTGGAGGATCTGAATGATAAAAAAGAGTTGACCGATCTGATCGCCAGGCATTTTGAACTCACCGGAAGTAAGCTGGCCGAAAGGATTCTGGCAAACCTGGATGAATACATGGAACGTTTTATCAAAATCATTCCCTATGAATATAAGAAGGTTCTGAATGAGATTCAGCTGGAGGAGATCCGGAAGAAGCTGGCCGAAGTGGAGACAGATGTGGAAATGATCCAAGACTAATAAAAGATTGCATTATGGGAGATCCTAAAGGATTCATGAAAATAGGACTGAAACCAGCCGGAAACCGGCCGGTTCATGAACGTACTGGTGATTACAGTGAGGTTGAGCAGGTGCTCAATTCAGAAGACCGCATGCTTCAGGCATCCAGGTGCATGGATTGCGGCATACCCTTTTGCCACTGGGGCTGCCCCGTGGATAACCTGATTCCCGAATGGAACGACCTTCTGTATCGCGGCGACTGGAAAGGTGCCAGCGAGCGTTTACATTCCACCAATAACTTCCCGGAATTTACAGGAAGAATCTGCCCTGCACCATGCGAACACTCCTGCGTACTGAATATCGATAAAACTCCGGTAACCATTCGTGAGAATGAGGCTGCCATCGTTGAGCGTGCTTTTGCCGAAGGCTACATCAAACCAGAGCCACCTAAAATCAGAACAGGGAAAAAGGTAGCTGTTATAGGAAGTGGCCCTGCTGGAATGGCTGCTGCCGATCAGCTTAATAAAGCAGGTCACAGCGTTACGCTTTTCGAAAAGGATGACAAGGTGGGTGGACTGCTCAGGTATGGCATCCCAGATTTTAAGCTCAATAAGCAAACCATCGATCGAAGAATAAACATTATGAAGGCCGAAGGCCTGGAGATACGCACCGGAGTTGACGTGGGACATGATATTACTGCCGGGGAGCTTGTTGATTCTCATGATGCAGTTTGTATAGCCATCGGGGCGATGGAGCCCAGAGATCTGCCTGTTGAAGGCAGGGACCTGGACGGGATCTACTTCGCAATGGAATTCCTCACCCAGCAAAATAAGGTGAATGATGGCGCTTATGTATCCTATGATAACAGGATCTCAGCAGAGGGAAGAAAAGTGCTGGTGATCGGCGGTGGCGATACCGGATCCGATTGTGTGGGAACATCCATCCGTCAGGGAGCCGAAAGTGTTACCCAGATTGAGATTATGCCAAAACCTCCTGTTGATCGGGCGAATGACAATCCCTGGCCCTATTACGCAAAAACACTAAAAACCTCCACCTCTCATGAGGAGGGATGCGAAAGAATGTGGAGCCTGGGAACCCTCAAATTTAAGGGGATGCAGCGCAATGTAACCCATGCCGTTGTTGAGGAGGTTAATTGGACAAAAAAGGATGGTCGCTTTGTGATGGAAAGTGTTCCCGGAAGTGAAAAAGAGCTGGAAGCAGATTTGATTCTCCTTGCCATGGGATTTACCAATCCGGTTTATGAAGGATTGCTCGACCAACTGGGACTGAAACTGGATCCCAGAAAAAACATACGCGTGGATCCGAAAATGGAAACCACCACGGCCAAAGTATTTGCAACAGGTGATGCTGTAAACGGTGCAAGCCTGGTGGTAACGGCCATCGCTTCCGGACGCAAAACTGCAAGGAAAATTGACGAATACCTTAGCGGGAAACCCTCCGTGAATTAAACCCCTACAGCTTACAATTTCCTTTTTTATCCGGATTTTCTAAAATTTTCATGCATTATTTTAGCATTACCCCCTATTTTATAAGGGGGTATGATTAAATATTGTATATTTGCATGATTATATTAAAAAACAGGTTCTCATGAAAAAACAGTGGCTTTTTGCACTTATTGCTTTTGGAATTATTGCCATTTTGGGCGTAATATTTCCCGTTGATTTTAATACGGGCGATATTTCAGGAATTGATACCGGCGACACCGCCTGGATGCTTGCCTCCACAGCACTGGTATTCCTGATGACTCCCGGTCTGGGATTTTTTTATGGGGGTATGGTAAAACCCAAGAATGTGATTTCAACCATCCTGCAGAGTTTTATCGCCATGGGACTCATCAGCGTTCTCTGGGTGGTTTTTGGCTTCAGCCTGGCTTTTGGAGAAAGCGTCGGACCAGAAGGATTTGGATTTTTCGGTAATCCGGCAACCTTTTTTATGTTCAAAGGAGTTGGCGGCGCTCCCGATCCGGCATTTTCAGCTACTATTCCACTGGCCTTATTTGCCCTGTTTCAATTAAAATTTGCGATCATAACCCCTGCCCTTTTCACGGGTTCCTTCGCCGGAAGGGTAAGATTCACCTCTTTGATGATCTTCATGGTCCTGTTTATGATCTTTATCTACAGTCCACTTGCCCACTGGACCTGGCATCCCAATGGTTTTCTCAGAAACTGGGGCGTGCTTGATTTTGCCGGAGGTACCGTGGTGCATATGTCGGCCGGTATGGCTGCCCTGGCCGGAGCCTTTTTCTTTGGGCCCCGGAGAGATTATAATAAACCCTCCTACCCCGCTAATATCCCTTTCGTGCTTCTTGGAACAGGTTTACTGTGGTTTGGATGGTTTGGTTTTAACGCCGGATCAGCACTGGGAGCAAATGATGTGGCTGTAAAAGCCCTTCTGAATACCAATACGGCCTCTGCCTCTGCCCTGCTGGTTTATATCTTCTTTGACGGAATACGTGGCAGAAAACCCTCTGCCCTGGGTGCCTGTATTGGTGCCGTTGTGGGACTGGTTGCCATTACGCCGGCTGCTGGTTTTGTAACTGTAGGAGCAAGTATATTTATCGGGGGTGCAGCAGCGATTGCAAGTAACCTGATGATTTATTTCTTCTCCCGCCGGGGTGTTGATGATACCCTGGATGTATTTCCGGCTCACGGAATTGGTGGGATCATGGGTATGTTCCTCACCGGAGTTTTTGCTGAAGAAGTTGGCCTCGCTTATGGAGAAACCACCACCTTCCTCTTCCACATGCTGGCACTGGTCATAGTTGCTGGCTTTGCATTCGGCGGCTCACTCCTGCTTTTCTGGATCACCAATAAGATTGTGCCCATGAGGGTTCCCAGCCTCTACGAAGATGTTGGACTGGATATGAGTCAGCACGACGAAACGCTCTTTTATGAGAATGATGAAAAGGTTAAAATCCGGAAAGAGAAGCTGAAGAATTACTCTCCCGATTTCTATCCCCGTAGAAATAAATAGGGTCATTAAATCAGGGTATTTTCCTAAATTTGGGCATGATCTGCCGTGAGAAATGTGGAGCATGTTGTATTGCACCTTCCATCTCCTCGCCCCTGCCGGGAATGCCTGAAGGCAAACCTGCAGGCAAAGCCTGCATTCACCTGACCGAAGATTGTCGTTGTATGATCTATGACCATCCGGATAAACCTGCTGTTTGCGATGGTTTCAGGGCTGATCCGGATTTTTGCGGAAGCAGCCGGAAAGAGGCTATGATCCTGCTTACTGCCCTTGAGAATGGAGACGCTTAAGAAGAATGTCCCTTAAAGCCACCTTCACCTCTTCCATATTCTGCGCTGAACCCAATTCCTTTTCCATGGATGTCACCCCCTTTGTTTCAAAACCACAGGGATTGATATAGGTGAAGTAGTCAAGATTGGTATTTACATTGAGTGCAAAACCATGCATGGTTACATATCGGCTGGAACGAACCCCGATGGCGCATATCTTCCGGGCCTTGACAGGATGATCCACATCCAGCCAGACCCCGGTGGCCCCTTCCATTAATGTGGCCTTAATCCCATAATCAGACAGAAGTTCAATAATGGCCTCCTCCATCAGGGTAATATATTGTTTTAGTCCAAGCCCAAGTTCTTCAAGGTCCAGAATGGGATAACCCACAATCTGACCCGGACCATGATAGGTAATATCGCCCCCACGGTTGGTCTTAAAGTAGGTCGCATCAATCTTCTTTAAAAAATCAGCACGGATCAGAAGATTGGCCTCATCCCCGCTTTTCCCAAGTGTATATACATGGGGATGTTCACAAAAAAGAAGGATATTGTTCCGGGGCGCTTCTTCCCTTCGGCTTGCCCTTAAAATCCAAAAGCTTATTAAAACGCTCCTCCTGGTAATCCCAGGCAGAAGCATACTCAATTAAACCCAGGTCCTGATAGATAATTTCCATAATTATGGTTTTGAATGCTTTACATGCTTCTCAGCATGGTAGGATGAGCGTACAAGGGGACTGGATTCCACCTCCCTGAATCCCTTCAAAAGGGCCTGATCCTTAAAAAATTCAAAGCGGTCGGGATGTATGTAATCCACCACGGGCATATGATCA
This sequence comes from uncultured Bacteroidota bacterium, assembly GCA_963713725.1. Lineage (GTDB taxonomy): Bacteria > Bacteroidota > Bacteroidia > Bacteroidales. The sequence goes on along the minus strand of CAVQMZ010000004.1, from coordinate 46,576 downwards.
AGGCTGGGCTGAAGGTACTGTCCAAGGGTCAGTATTTCGCAACCCACTTTCCGGAGATCTTCCATGGTAGCAAGCACCTCCCATTCCTCTTCTCCAAGACCCAGCATCAGACCTGACTTGGAAGTAAGGGGTGACTCTGCTATTTGCCGGATCACCTCCAGGCTGGTATGGTATTTCGCCCTGGAACGAATGGTTGGGGTGAGCCTTTCAACGGTTTCAAGGTTGTGCGAAATAACTTCCGGACCCGCATCGATAACCAGAGATACAAAGAGTGGATTGGCATCGAAATCGGGAATCAGGGTCTCCAGGGTCAGGTTCGGTAATTCTTCTTTGAGAATGCGGATGGTCCTGGCCCATGCCCCTGCCCCCTTTTCTGAAAGGTCATCCCTGTCCACTGATGTGATTACAGCGTGACTGATGCCCATGCTCCGGATGGATTCTGCAAGCCTGTATGGCTCATCCTGGTCCACCGCGAGGGGTTTGCCTGTTTTGACTGCGCAAAACTTACAGGAGCGCGTACAAATATCCCCAAGGATCATAAATGTGGCCGTACCGGCAGCCCAGCACTCCCCGATATTGGGGCAGGAACCACTGATGCATATGGTATGTAATCCATGTTTGTTTACCTGCTCCTTTACCTGCATATACTTTTCGCCTCCCGGCATTTTCATTCGCATCCAATCCGGCAATCGTTTCCGGTCTGAAAGCTTCCCTTTTCCTCCATCCTGTTTCATGCCCTAAAGATAATCAGAAAGACATGTCTTTTTACTACTTTTAAGTTTTTTCAAAACAGAGTATGGCATGACAAATGAGCTTCTGACCCTGGCCAAGAGAGTCCAGGCCATCGCCGAGAGCGGATTGCACTATACGGAAAGTGACTGGGACATTGACCGCTACAAGGAGCTGGAAAAGATCGTATGGGAGATGATCTCGAAAATCACCAATCAACCTGTAGAAATATTGGAAGTGGCCATACCCGAACGTTATGGTTATAAAACACCCAAAATCGATGTGCGCGCTGTCCTCATCAACCCCAAAAACGAGATTCTGCTGGTAAAAGAGCGGGTGGACTCACGCTGGTCCATGCCCGGTGGTTGGTGCGATATTGGCTTTACTCCCAGTGAAGTGGCCGAAAAGGAAGCCAGGGAAGAGGCTGGAATTGAATTAAAAGCAGGGCGACTACTGGCCCTGCTGGACAAAAAATGTCATGATCACCCGGAAGACCTGCATTACACCTACAAAATCTTTATAGAGTGCTCTGCTGATGATTATACAATAACCACCGGCATGGAAACCCTGGATGTGGGCTTTTTTCCACAGGATCAACTCCCTGAATTATCCACACCACGTAATACCAGGGGCCAAATCGATTTGATGTTCGATTACCACTACAGGCAACTCCATTGGCCCCAGTTGGACTGAAGCCCGTAAAAATTTTAATTATCAGCCAGCTGAAAAGGATAGATCACTTTCCAGTCCTCCTTCATATCGATAACGGTCCACCCTTTTTCCTGTGCCTCATCCAATCCCTTATCCAGGCGGCCAATGTGCGATTCCCGGTCATAAGCCCACTCCCTTTCCCCATCGGTATGGTGAAGGTAGAGCATGAAGCGGGAGCCTTTCCCTGAATCGGTGTATTGCATCATTTGAAGATCACCATCTGAATTCCCGGAACAAAACACGGGTTTACGACCAATAAACTTATGAATACCCACGGGTTTTCCCTCCTTGTCATCGATAAAATCCAATTCCGGAAGTCGCCTGATCTGAGGCTTTCCATCCACCAGTACAAACTCTGTCTTAATGCTGGAACCCACAACCTGATCCCTGGGAATGCCATAGACTTCTTCCACCCATGGACGCATAAACTCAATCCCACCACCGGAAACGATGAAGGTTTTAAAATCATTTGCCTGCAAATAAGAAATCAATTCCAGCATGGGCTGGTATACCAGATCCGTAAAAGGTCTGTTGAACCTGGGGTGCCTGGCTGTTGATAGCCATTGTTTCACAATCTCCTCAAATTCCTCGGTCGTATTTCCCGCATGTGTGGCCATAACTACCTCCAGGATTCCATGCTCCCCAAAGGAGGCAAAGGTCTGAAGATCATCCTCAAGAATCGATTGAAAGGGCTGTGTGCTATGCCACTCCGGGTAATCCTCCACCATCGCCTTCACCCTGTCGATGGCAAAGAATAACTGGAAATAAGCAGGTTGCTCGGACCAGAGGTTTCCATCATTATCAAATACCGCGATCCGGTCAGCTTCAGCCACAAAACAATCACAGGTAGGATTGGTCACATCCTCCACAAAGTCAAGAATGGCCTGCTTTGTACTACCCTCATTCCACGAGGGAAGCGGATCGATCAAAACTGCTTTTTCTGGTGCTGCGGTATTACAGGCAGTAACAGCAATTAGCAGAAATATTAAATTAAATATCTTTCTCATTCTTTTATCTGTTTAAATAAATGGCTGCATCGCGATTATTATCCCGATGCAGCCATTATTACATTAGGCAAGCGCAGAATTTTACTTCTTACTGGGCATTGGGATGGGCGGTCAGAGATTGCACTACCTTATCAATCCCAAGAGATGAACCTCCTACGGGGGGAAATTCAACGAAAGTCGATAAAAATTCAGCCGCAATATTCTGTGCAGGAACAAAGGTCCACATCTGGTCAGCAAACCACCTGATGTAAAGTGCTGACTCATGAGAAACCTCAAAGGGGTCAGCTCTTAGATTAAAGAGGATGGGCCATGATGGCGTTTTTCTGTATGCCTCGTTGATGGCACCCTCCATGAGTGTAAAATGTAATTTCCAATCGTTATAGCGTATGGCATTCAGGTTTCCGGCTGCATCAAAATAGAAAATCTCACGCCTGGGGCTTTCTTCTACTTCTCCTTTGAAAAAAGGCAGCATATTATAGCCATCCAGGTGTAGTTTGAAAGTTTTGTTGCCAGCCTTATAGCCTGTGAGTAATTTCTCTTTGACATCCGGTTCACCGGCTGCCGCAAGAATGGTGGGTAGCATGTCCTCATGGGAGAAGATATCATTGTAGATGGTCCCCGGCTCTATCACGCCTGTCCATTTAATGGCACAGGGAACGCGGAATCCGCCTTCCCAGGTAGTCCCTTTTTCACCTGCAAAGGGAGTGGTTCCCCCATCGGGCCAGGTGAACTTCTCTGCACCATTGTCGGTGGAATACATGATCACTGTATTGTCATAAATACCCAGTTCTTCCAGTTTTGCAAGTACGGTTCCAATGGCTTTATCGTGCTCAACCATTCCATCAGGATAAAGGCCAATGCCGGTCACCCCGACACTTTCCTCCTTCAGATGGGTCCATACATGCATCCTTGTAGCGCTAAGCCAAACAAAGAAAGGTTTTCCCTGCTCATGGGCTCTTTCAATAAAAGCAATTGCAGCTGCTGTGAATTCTTCATCAGCTGTCTCCATACGTTTCCTGGTCAGTGGACCGGTATCTTCAATTTTACCATCGGAAGAAGAGTGGATTACACCCCTGGGGCCGTATTTCTTATGAAACTCCGGATCTTTAGGATAGTAATAGGTCTCGGGCTCTTCCTCTGCATTCAGGTGATAGAGGTTGCCGAAAAATTCATCAAAGCCATGGTTGGTAGGCAGGTGTTCGTCCCGGTCGCCCAGGTGATTTTTACCAAACTGCCCGGAGGTATAACCCAGCGGCTTTAAAAGTTCGGCAATGGTGGCCTGGTTATCCTGGATGCCCTGCTTGGCACCGGGCATTCCAATGGTTAGAAGTCCGGTTCTGAAGGGATGTTGCCCGAGTATAAAAGCAGCCCGGCCGGCCGTGCAGGATTGCTGAGCGTACCAGTCGGTAAACATGGCACCTTCGTTTGCAATGCGGTCGATGTTGGGAGTCTGGTAGCCCATCATCCCATGGTTGTACTTGCTGATATTGGCCCAGCCAATATCGTCTCCCCAGATGACCAGGAAGTTGGGTTTTTGAGCACCCTTCTGTCCAAATGCTAAAACAGTGAGCATCAGAACAGCTGATAATAAAATTGATTTTTTCATGCTGTATAAAGGACTAAGATTTAGAAAAATGTCTTTCCACAGGATAACAACAAAAACAATTTCTTGTTCAATGAAAATTGGCAGAAAATTAAACGTTACAGTTTGTATTCGATTCCCAGGAGGGTAACAGCCCAGTCGTTTTTGACAGCAGTAGCAGAGACTGGCCTGCTGTCAAAGGTGTAGTATACGGTCCATTTTAAATAGAAATCGTGGAAAATCTCCCACGAAATATTTGAATCCACATCAAACCTAATCCTTCCAAGATCGCTTATACTTGGTGTTGCTTGTCCGGAAAGATTGAATGTTAATTTGGGTGAGTCATAGACGAACATAGAAAAATCAGAATGTATTATTCCTTCCAGGCTATTCAGATCTGCTTCTGCGGTAAGTTCTCTGTTTGCCTGTAGCCCTGTGCCAAACCTCAGACTGGCCCTGTTTGTACTGATCAGGTTTTTACCACCTCCGATGGCAAAACTACTTCTCAGATCAAGGTTTTGCTCCGAGTTACTTTCAAAAGAAAGTCCCCAAACCAGGAACCAGTTATTCCGTAATAACCTCCGTACAGTCAGACCACCATTTTGTCTATGATTGGCATCCAGGGTATCTTGTTGCGTCAAAATTCCATCATAGGACAGTTCAAGCTGGTTTTTTTGAGCGGTATATTTAATTAGAACTGTTCAAATTCACCTGCATGTTATCGTTGGCCTTGGTATAGCTAAAACCAGAGCTAATGGTTCCGGTTAAACGATTAAAAAATTTATCTTCCATGCGGGATAAGCCTACGATTTCCGCCAAAGGAGTCAGTCTGGGATCACCAATACTGCCCCAAATATAACACTTGCCATCCTTACCTGCTGGCAATAATATCCCATAATAAATTTGTCCGTCGCCTAAAACGATCCTCATTTTACTGAGAATCTTCACACTATCTATCTTATTCCATTTTATACTGATGATACCAACATCATTAGTGCTGAGTTTCAGGTAATTACTTGCCAGAGACTTTACTTCTCCCGTAATCCGGTCCCCTTCCTGCAAATAGATGGTATCAATCTTTTGAGCCCGTACATCTACAGCAAGAAAAAGAAGTAAGACTGATATGATTGGAATAATTTTCCTCACGGATTGCTGTTTTGTTGCAAGGTCATGCTTTTAACTAAAAAATCCATGTGTCGGGTCGAAGAATTCTAATGGGACGTTTCAGTCGGAATCTTCTAACCACGTTAAGCCGGATATTGCCGGAGGCATAGCCGAACCAATCCCCCTCGCCCCAGACCAGATTTCTCATCGTAAAATGCCTGCCACTCAAACCAACATAATAATTATTGTTATTGTATCCAAGTGAAATCTGGGAGGAAGTAGTGAGCCCGACAGTCAAGCCCGACCAGTAAGTTGCTGATTCATTGGAATCATGCACATTATTCCTGGCTCCGGAAAAGCCCACCGTTGCAGACAGGGACAGGTAAAGAGCTTCCTTCCAGACAAAAGTATAGGCATAACCTCCATTGACCCCTACATTAAAAATATCCACCTGGTTAAAGGGGACATTTTCCAGGTAGCCCGAAGGAGGAATATTGGGCGGGACGATAGCCGAGTCAGCTGATGCATACATCCAGTGCCCCTCTAAACCAACAATCGCAGAGCCTGCACTTCTTTTTTGAAATTCATTCTGAAGGAAGGCTGCCTTATAGGAATATCGCTCAGAATTAAAAAGATACTGAACATTCAGACCCACGATATTGGAGCGCAGATCACCCCTATATGGATAGTTTATACGCTCGCGCCATCCTGGTATCACATCCTGCGGGTTGGACAGGTAATAGCCCTTGTTCCACTGCAGGTATAGGTCTACGATTATGCTTCTGAATATTCCATGCATGGAAAAATCTGTGTACTTGGTCTCACCATATTTATTATCATCGGTATTGAGAAAAGGCAGAGCCACTCCCAGGTTGACGGTCAAAAAAGTATAGGTATATCCAAGACCAAGCAGGAGTCTGTCATTGGTTTTGTATTTCAATAAGGGAGATCCAAATCCGTTGTACAGATTATAATGGTTTTGTTTCCTGGAAAGGTAAACCCTGGTTGTTAATTCATCCCTGTAAATCATGATATAACTGGTATCATATTTAACCATATCCAGACCATGAAATTCCTGTGCAGATGCCAGGATGGTAAAAGCTGACAGGAAAGCAATGAGGAATGATCTGAGTATTCTGACTCTCATTAAGGTGCATTTATATGTGAATGAATGAGACCCATTCATTTCTTCACTCTTACGAAGATAAGAGAAAGGTGTTAAACCGGAGCTACATTTTTTCCAATGATACAAGCTAAAGTTTTATAAGATTATTAATCTTATCTGATGAAGAGAATTATTTTGTAGGTTTGTGGCAAAATTAAACAAACATGAAAACTACATTCTTAAAATCCTTAATTGCAACTTTCCTGCTATTGGCAATCATTTCAACAAAGAACATATCTGCTCAAATTATTGAGATTACTCCAGTAGCTGGATATACGCTTGGAGGAAAGTTTAATAATTATGACGGAGAATTCAGGATAGACAATGCCATGGCCTATGGAGGTAAGCTTGCATTTGGATTATCCACCACTACTTTTGTTGAAGTATCATATACACGGGTTGATACTGAGGGACAATATTTTTCATATAATGGCTTTGAAATAGGTAATAAGTATCCCATCAGCTCCAATTATATACAGATTGGCGGACTTCAGGAAATGGATATGGGCATTATGTCTCCTTTTCTGACCCTTACAGGTGGACTGGCAGTATGGGGTTCCTCATCCCCTGAACTTAATTCTTACACGCAATTTAGCCTCACTTTTGGAGGCGGAACTAAAATATGGATCACTGACAATATTGGCATCAGGTTGCAGGCCTCCATGTTAATGCCCATGGTTTGGGGCGGAGCCGGGTTTGGATTCGGTACAGGCGGTGCTTCAGCAGGTGTTTATACCCGCATCACACCCTTCCAGGGAGAATTTATTGGTGGACTTGTATTCAAAATAAACGCCAAAAAGTAAGCTGAAAAGAAACTGACAAAATCAAGAAACCGCATGTACAGCTCGCCTGGCATGCGGTTTTTTTGATTTTAAGTATATTTACTTCATCAGCTAAATGTCATAAGCATGGCCAAAGACAATTCATTTGTTTACCCTCAACTGGATGAGGATTTTTCATTGGTAAGTGGCGGTTTGATTTACGGTCTGACGACCAGTATTCCAGGCCTGAAGAAAAGCAAACATGCTAACCGGCGACGAGCCATTATCTTTACTACATTGACATGGATACCTTTGTTAATACTGGCATCAATATCAGGAACGCTAAGCGGAGATTTAATTGAAATCAACTTCCTGGAAGACTTCCCTATTCATATCAGGTTTCTGTTTGTTGTACCCTTCCTGATCCTGATTGAAAAGCGAATCGACCTTTCGTTTATAGAATATATCAAAACAACAGGATTCCTAATAGGGAAAGAACAGGAAGCAAGGTTCAGGAAGATCGTTTCCAACATAAATCACCTTTCCAATTCCTATATTCCTGAAATCATCTCGCTATTTGTCATCTATCTTTTGGTTATTTTAAACTGGAATGAACTTCCCATCTTTGAAAACACCAGGGAATTCCTTACTCACGAAAACACCAATAAGTTGAGTCCTGCCGGATGGTGCTTCCTACTATTCAGCTTTCCCATATACCAGCTCCTTGTATTCAGATGGATTTGGAGATGGTTCATCTGGACCTATTCGGTGATTAAATTCTCCCGATTCAAATTCAGAATTGAAGCCGTGCATTACGACCAGATGGCAGGCCTTGCCTACCTGAACCTCACTCCTTTCAAGTTCAGCATGATTTTCATTGCCATCTCCACCACTCTTGCAGCAAGGATTGGTTTTGAGATTGTCTTCGATGGTGAAGCTCTGACTACCTATTTGGTAGATATCCTGCTCTACATTGTATTAGTGCCTCTCCTACTCTATGGGCCCTTACTGTTTTATACAGGCATGCTCATGGAGACTAAATCGAAATCCATGCACCATTTTGGGAACCTTCTGACCAGGCATAACATCGAATTTATGAATAAATGGGTGGAAGGCCCACCTCCAGCAAAAGAAGACACACTTGGATCCCTGGATAACTCTTCACTGGCCGACATTAATGGCAGTTATGGCCCTGTGAATGATTTGAAAATTATCCCCTGGAATTTCAAGATGCTGGTTACGAGTATGGCAATTATTTTGCTGCCCTTCATTCCCTTGCTTTTTACTTTTTATTCTGCCAGCGAGTTGTTTACCAAGCTATTTGATATGCTTTTTGGTGCTTAATAAGCATTATTCTTTCATATTCGAAATATCACCCTTTTCAGATAAAATGATGGCCATGTAAAGCAAACCCTCACATTAATCCTCTTTCATTAAAACTGAAAATCAATTCAGAAATACTCTCTTTTCCGGTCTTCTTCAGCATGTTGCAGCGATGGGTATGGACCGTATTAATACTCAGGAATAATTTTCCTGCGATCTGTTCGCTGCTCAGTCCCTGCTCTACCAGCTGGAGGATTTCAAATTCACGTTTCGACAATAGCATACCCATATTCAGGAGCTCCTTATCAGGAAATCTGAAATAACTTATATCCTCCCCCAGAAAATAGTGAAATCCAAACCCTTTCTTCCTCCACCAATCAATGTTGGTGTGCAGCTTAAGGAAAAAAACTGTTTTCCTGGGAAGAGTTGTATAAACCAGTAGCCCCTGAACCAGTATGTTGGCATAAGTACCCTTGGCGTTCTTCATCCTGAAATCGGTGGAGAGAAGTCTTGCTCCTTCCTGAGCTGTATAAAGGTCCTGAGCTAGCTTTATTATTTTAGGCCTCCCTATGTTAAGCCGCTCTATTTCATCCGGATGCGTTATCTCCATAAAGTGATAGAAGCTTAATTCCTCAGGATCAATCCCCAGCATCTTTTTACTCCCTTTACTTGTAAAAAGAATTCTCATTTCAATGGCATCGGCGATATAGAAAAACTGCTTATTCGCCCCCAGCATTTCTTCCAGTTCCAGCATCAAGGGGTGATTGGGTTCAATCCCTTCGAAACCATCGTTCGCAAAAGCATCCATAAACTTGAAAAACAGACCGTAATCAGGCGTATTAGTATATGGAATCTTTTTAATAATCTGGTCAAATATATTAAGCTCCTAAAGGTATAAAAAGTAATGAAAATACTGAATGATGAGTATTGATATGGAAATCATGGTTATCTAAATTTGAGAGGAAAATAAATTTGATTCTTTAAACCTTAATTATCATTAAATCATGAAAAAGTACTATTTAATTATTGCAGCACTATTTCTTGCCTCCGTTGCCTACACACAATCAAACGCCGAAGAGGTAGATCTTATCCAGGCCGCCTTTGGTATGGATAAGAAGATGATTGTATCCGCTTTTGTAAGTCCCACCGATGCTCAGGCAGAAGCCTTCTGGGCCCTTTATGACGAATACGAAACTGAAAGGAAAGTGCTTGGAAAAGAAAGGCTCGATTTATTGAATCTCTATGCTGATCAATATTTGACGCTGACTGCAGAAGAAGCAGATGCATGGACTCTTAAGGTCATGGCACTTCAGAAAAAACATGACAAACTGATCACGAGCTATTATAAAAAGATTAAAAAAATAAGTGATGGTACTGTTGCTACACAGTTCTATCAGATTGAGGCTTATATTCTGACAGGTATCAGGATGGAAGTGCTTGACAATATTCCATTTGTAGGAGAATAATACAGAAGAATACAATGGCCGGAGTAGGTTTCAGATTTTAAAGGCCAGCCCATTTCATTAAATGGGCTGGCTATCTGCAAATTGCATAAGATGAAGAAGATATTTATTACTGTCGGGATATGCATGGGCTTGTGGGGTCAGGCCATCGGGCAGGTTTATACAGACAAAGTTGTTGGAGAAAGGCATAAAGACCTGTCCGACAGCATAAAGTCAAATCCCTACCCCTATTCATTACCCATATGGGGGGCAAAAGCCACTGAAAAGGGATTTGACCTTCCATACTCAGCCGGAATAAGTGTAAATTATTTCTGGCAACAGTCAGACTTACTGATCAGCGATCTCTACGTTGGCTTTAACAACGGCCCAATGTATGATCTAAATGAAGTTATCAGGTTTGATAATGCCGTAGCAACTGCCTCAATTATTACCGTCAGACCCGATATCTGGCTCCTGCCTTTCCTGAACGTATATGGGATATTCTCAAAGGCAAAAACGTCCACAGCCATTGATGCAGGTTTATATTTACCGGATACCTCCAATGTCTGGAACGAGATTACTTCATTCTCTTCCGTAGCAAACTTTGATGCAACAGCAATGGGGTTCGGGATTACACCAACCATGGGAATTGGGGGAGGATGGATGGCCCTTGATATGAACATGACCTGGTCTGATATAAGTGCATTGGATAAACCAGTCTTTAGTTTTGTCTTTGGTCCAAGATTTGGTAAAACTTTCAAATTCAAAAAACCTCAAAGAAATATTGCTGTCTGGGCCGGAGGATTCAGGGTTCACCTTTCAGCTGAAACAAATGGATCACTTTTGCTTTCAGATGTGATCCCTGTTGATGGCCTTCAGGACAAAGTGGATGAAGGCATGATGAAAGTGGAGGATGCTGCAGTGCAGGTAGATGATTGGTGGAGCGGTCTTACACCTGCGGAACAGAAGAATCCGGCCAATGTCGCTAAATATAATACTGCCAACAGGGTCCTGGAGACATCAGGAAACATATTAAATACATTGGATGGGGCACTAAATGATGAAGAATATGCTTCTGTTCAATATTCCCTCACCAAGCGCCCTAAGAATATGTGGAACTTTATTATAGGGGCCCAGTTCCAATTGAACAAACATTTTATGATAAGAGCTGAGTATGGATTTCTGGGAACCCGCCAGCAGTTCATGACCGGTTTGCAATACCGGTTTGGATTATGAAAGAATTCGGAGCGTGAAAATATTTTTCTAGAGCAGATCCTGATTTTTAAGCTCATAAATCAATTCGGCAATATTTGCTTTCCCCGACTTTTTTAAAACATTCGTACGATGGGTGTTCACAGTGTGCACGCTCAGGAATAATTTTTCTGATATTTCTTTACTGCTCAAGCCTGATTCAATGAGGTGCAGGATTTCCAGTTCACGACTTGAATATACAGAAGCTATTTTCAATAATTGCTCGTCGGGAAATCTGAATAAAGTGAGATCCTGCCCTACATATTGATGATTACTATTCTTTTTGAGCTTGCACCTATCCACGTTGGTGAACACACGAATACAATAAACAGCCTTTTTAGGTCTTACACAATAAAAAATATAGTTCTGCCCCAGGATATTAATATAATTCCCAGAAGCATTGCGAAGCCTGAGAGTGAAGGACATTAATGCAACATCCTTTTCACTTTGAAACATCTCCCCCCCTGTTTTCAATAACTGAGAATTCACCCAGGCCAGTTTATCCATGTCGTCGGGGTGAATGGCAGCAAGAAGATGAGCAGGGTTGAACATACGAGGATCAATACCCAGTATATCTTTGCTTCTTTTTGTGGTATAAAGAAACCTGATCTGGTCCAGGTTCATCACGGTCAGAAATTGATCATTCGCTTCCATCAATCTCACAAGTTGTTGAATGACGGGATCATCCTCCTGAATGCCCTGGAATCCTGAGGGCAAGTAGGTTTCAATAAAATCAAAAAAGATGCTGTAATCGTATGGTGCCATCAAAGCAATCCCAGGTTTTTAAACTCATAGATGAGGTCGGCGATGGAAGCTTTTTCAGTCTTTTCCAGTATATTCGACCGATGTGTATTTACAGTGTGCAGACTGATAGATAATTTTTCAGCTATTTCCTTACTACCTATTCCCGATGCACTTAGTTTAACAATCTCAAATTCACGATTCGAAAGATTGGAACCTATCTGTAAAAGCTTCTCATCGGGGAATTTAAATAATGAGACATCCTCCCCTACGTAATAGTGACCGTCTGGATTTATCTTAATGCCCTTATTAAGTTTTGTAATAACCTGAATAAGAAAAACAGCCTCGCGTGGTATGATTGTGTGAAAAAAGTAGGCCTGTCCCAGTAAGGTATAAGGCTCTCCATCCGGATTTAGGAATCTTAGCGTAAAAGACATCAAGGCATTTCCGGATTTGGCAGCATAAATTTTCTGGGCTACCTTAATCATTTTCGCCCTTCCCAGGACCAGTCTATGCAAATCATCCGGATGAATGGCATTCATGAAAAAGCCAGGATCTACTTTCTCGGGCTCCACACCGATGATTTGTTTACTTCTTTTGCTGGTAAAGAGGTACTTCACCTCACTCAAATCGGAGGCCGAAAAAAACTGATCGTTCCCTTCCATTACTTCCTCAAGCCTCTGCATAATCGGATCCTCAGGGCTAATATCCAAAAAACCCTTTGGAAGGTAGGACTCGATAAAATCAAAGAATATACTGTAACTATAAGGATTATTCATGATTAAACTTGTTCGCTCAAATATAACATAAATAGGTAAATAAATGTTGAACTATCCTTGAGTAATCCCCCTTCCTTGAGCTCATAAATCAGGTTAGAGATCTAGCAGACTTTCCTAATATATTAGAACAGTGGGTATAAACGGTATTGTATAGATCACCCCAATATTCAGTAGCTCCTCATCCGGAATTCTATTATCGAACAATCTTATAAAACTATTGCAATAAAATACCGAACGATCGGTATTGAGTCTGATTTGATTTCGTAGTAATTTCATCAAAACTAATCAATGATAATATGGCTGTATTAACAGCAGAATTATTTCGAGACTATTTCCCAGGAAGCTGGACCGGAAAAATTAGCAGAAACGGAGAGTTCCAACGTGAAATAATTTTTAATTGGCCAGGAGCTTTGGGGAAGTATTCAGCCATAGGAATTGAGCAGGGCCTGATGGTTCCTCCCTGCACGGGTGCCCTGGATGACACCAAGCAGGTAGCCATAGCCGGATGGCGCAGCGATATTCGCCGATGGACTCACTCCTGGCACAACGAATTTGGAGGATACGGAGAGGTGCAATGGACCTCAAAGGAAGTGATAGACGGGATAACTGTTTTATATGGATTCGGACATGAAAGTAAACAGGAAACTGATGATCCCACCAATCATATTGTCATGTGTGAAATGAAGGATCAGGACCACTTCAAATACACCATCCGCAGTTTCCGAAAAGGACTTCTTGAAATTGAATTCATCAGGACCAGAAATGGCGAGGAGTTAAAAACACTCCTTGAAAAGCAGGCTAAAACAAAAACAGGCTTTGAGAATTGCTAATGTAATATTAACGATATAATCCATATATGGATGACGTATGGGAAAGTGGTGCCATCGAGAAAACATGGGGAGTCCGACCCAATCCTGATAATACCCATATTTTCATCTGCGGCAGTCCGCAAATGAGTGAATCAATGATCGAAATTCTGGAGAAAGCTGGATTTAAAGAAGACAATAAAAACGAACCCGGACAGATCCACGTGGAGAAATACTGGCAGTTTTAGTATATAATGAAGAGGCTAAAAATGAGCTTAACAATTGATTTTCATATACGAACCTTTAATGAATAAAGGCATCTTGAAAAAAGGTGCAATTAACCTGAATGGAATCAGAGCTGCAGGAGTATTTATATTCTGCCATTTTTTATTCAACTCCAATTCAAATGCTCAAGACGTCACGAATCAGCTCTGGCTAGAATATCGCCCCAGCTATGTTTTCACTCCTAAATTCAAAATCGATACAAGATTTTCGTTCAGGGATGAGTTTGATGATACGAACTGGCATACCTGGGAAGCCCGGGCTATTCCAGTTTATAAGTTTTCCAAACGTTTTGATGTTAATCTCGGTCTGTCATTTTTAGAAACCTCACAGAGTTTACATCTGACCACATCAGAATTTCGCCTTTCTCCCGGCTTACGATACCATGTACCGTGGGAAAGGATAGATTTAGGTGCGTGGGCGAGAGTTGAATTGCGCTGGGTGTATAATAAGGAAAAAGAAGTATGGACTTATACTACCCGACCCAGATTGCGAATTTTCACCAACATACCTATCAATGCGAAAAGCATGAAGGAGGCAAACTTTTTTTATGTTTCCTCTTTTGCTGAATTTTTTTATCAGAATGACGAGGATTTGCAGGAGCGTTTTGCGAAGCGGTATTGGTTTCGCCTGGGAATAGGATATAAATTAAATAAAAATTTCAGGTTCGAAGTTTTATACAACAGGCAAGATTCAAAGAATACAATCGACACGAGTTACGATGAGTTGTCAAAGGAAAACATCTTTGTGATTGCTGTACGACATACACTTAACAAACAAAAGAAATAGAATATGGTTTTTATTAATTTTTCAAATCAATGATAACAGTATGAAAAAATTGAAGATCCAGGGTATACATACTCAACTATGCTGTTTTTTACTGCTTTGTTTTAGTTTGACCGGCTCCATTACCGCCCAGGAAAAATCAATGGATAAACAATGGCATTTCCTTGGCGAGATCTACCTTATGTTTCCTTATATGAATGGAGAAACTGGTTTTGGCTCTTCATTCACAGTACCTGTTGATGCCAATCCTGGCGATATCTTCAACACATTAAAAATGGCAGCCATGCTATACTTTGAAGCAGGAACCGATAAATGGGCCATCACTGCTGATTGGGTATACATGAATCTGAATCAGAATCTGACTCCAGGCACACTTATAAACTCAGGAACGGTTGGGGTAAAACAATCGGTCTTTGAAGTGGCCGGGCTTTACCGGATTTTGCCCTTCTGGGAAATGGGATTAGGTGGCAGAATCAATTACCTCCAAACCTCCATTGAGGCCAGGCGAAACGTGTTCCCTGCCGGAACTGAGGAGGTTTCCGGCTTGCATGATGATGTCTGGTTTGATCCGGTCATCATTACCAGGCTCAGCACCGACATCAGGGACAAGTGGCTTTTTCAGTTTCGGGGCGATGTGGGTGGTTTTGGTCTTGGGTCAGATCTGACCTGGCAATTGCAGGCCTACGCCGGATACCGCTTTAACAAATTATTTCAAATCACTGCAGGTTACAGGGTGCTGTCCATCGATTACAAAAAAGAAGCCGCTTACACGGATTTCGTTTTTAATATGTATGAGTCCGGTCCGGTAATACGATTTGGATTTAATTTCTGATAAACATTTCAAAAGCATAATGATGAACAAATTATTTCTCTTACTGACCATTGTTTTGACCCTTCTTCTGGCATCCTGTGACAAAGATCAGGACTTAAGAAGCCCTGAAGAAAAGGAGCTGGATCATATCAGCGCTACATCAGAATTACTTCAGTATAATCTCTGGGGCTTTAATGATTTAATCATCAATGTAGCATCAGAAATGAGAGCCATACCCCTTCTTGCAAATGTGGCTGATGAAAATGGAAGGGTACAGCCAGGTGTTTACAACTCCTTTGACATTTATGGAAATGACCACCGACAGGAGGTCTATGGCTATCAGTTTATGAATAATAAAGTTTACCTGGACAGTGTGGGTGAGGACGAATACCAATACTTTGGATCCTACCTTGTCCTTCGGGCCAATGAAATTGCCCTTGCCATGGATAGCCTGAATCCTGTCAGATATGCTTATGAGTATGTGAAGGATCAGGGACTCTTCAAAATGACTTCCGATAACCTGTCCAATGCCGGGATACACAAAGCAGTAAACCTGATGGTGGCGGAAGCCATTCTTTCCGGCAAAGCAAACGACCTTGCCTCATTGGTAGTGGATAAACTCCTGGCTAACGAAGAGATACAGGCATCCATCCAGCAGTTGCTTTACGATTTAATACATGGTAAAGTCGACGAATTACATCAAAATCCGGAGGATCTGGCGCTGGCGCTGGCAGAACTACTGGTTCAAAAGCTGAAGGAAGTGGACTGGGAGACCCTGGTATACGATAAGCTGGTGGTCCTGCTTGAAGAGCTTAAGGTTGATAATCCTGAAGAGGCCGCACAGGAGCTGGCAGGCAAAATTGCCGACAGAATCGAAACCAACTTCAGCCAATCAGATATCTATGAAAGCATTCTCCCCATCCTGGAGAATTTTGAGAATGAAACGCTGCCCAAACTGGTCCCTGTTTTATCGGAAGCCATTTATGGCCTTATTGCCGAAGCCTTTTCGGAGGAAAACATTTACAACAAAATCTACCCCATCTGGATTGGATTTTCAGAAATGGATTCAAGCGCTGTTCAGGAAATCTCCGATAGCCTGGGCACAGTGGTCACTGAATACTTTTTTGATGAAGAAGCCCTGGCCTCTTCACTGGAGCCATTTATCTCCACACTACGTGCCACACCTGCTTATAAAATACCAGCTTTGGCCCAGGACATCATTGATCAGGTGCTCATTCCGCTGGTGGACAGCCTGAATACCTCCTTCCCGGGACTGGAGCTGGATCCGGACTGGAATAACATCAAAACTGTTCTAAGCTCAGCACTGACTCTACTGAAATCATCCATAGAGGATATGACAGATGAGGAAGCAGCCACAAGCCTTGCTAAAAGCATCATAGCGGTGATGGACCAGCTGATCAGTAAGGGATTTGAGTCAGCCATTTATCATTTGCAGGATATTCCTGCCGATCAGGCATCACAGGTACTTGCAGCCTGGATCAGTAATCTGGTGGAGATGGCTGAACCACAGATTATAGACTTCCTGGAAGATAAACTGAATTCTCTGGCTGATTTGTTTGATGCTGAAGAAGTTGCCGAAGAGTTATCCGGTAAAATTCATGACAAAATTATAGAAGTATTCAGTATGGATAATATCTATACGATCCTTCTGCCTGTCATGGAGCGCTTAAGCGAGATCAATGTGGAGGAGGCTGCACGGATCATCACCAAGTGGTTGTTCGATCTGGGCCTGATTGAAGATAACTTTACAGAAGAAGAGCTAATTGAAGCCCTCACCGGAATTATCGCAGAGCTCATTGCTACAATCAATGTGGATGAAGCCACTCAAAAATTGGTGGATCTAATACTTCAAAGTGAAGTTGTTTCATCTATTGATGGTAAAGTTCTCAAACAACTACTGGAATTTGAAATCTATGTATTACTTATTGATCTGGGGAAAGATCTGAATGCCATTGATTCAGTGGAACTCAGTATTATAATTAAGTAGATGCTCCAAAAAATGCAAGATACCCGAAGCGCCGATATAAAATGGATCCAGCCTCTTTTGATAGCAACGTTAATCATCTGTTTGCTATTAATCATTGCCCTGGTAAGTGCATTAAAAATCGCAGGTAAAAGGTTGGATATTATTGCTTCGGTGCTTAAGGAAACGGCGGAGCAGCATATTACAGCAGATGTTAAATTGGACACAAAGCTGCCACTGAATTCAAATTTTGAGGTAGCGGATGAAGTTGTGGTAGGTATTGACATGGTCGTGGAAACCTCTATTCCCATAAATATTGAAATACCGGTAAATGAAAATATGCTGGTCCCTTTCAAAATTGGTATCAAAGATTATATTAAATTAGATACCAGCATTATGATTACAAAAGATGTATATGCAATGGTGGAAGATACGATCTTTCTTGATCAGAAAGTTACCGTACCCACATCAAAAAAAAAGGGAATTACATTGCCCATCAAAGCCAGTATACCTCTGAATGAAAGGGTAAAGGTAAGCGTTAATGAGGCCATTTCCGTAAGCGCTGTTGTACCAGTGGAATTATTAGTGATTGATACACTTCCGGTGGGCTTAAATATCAAAGTCCCGGTTGACGTGATGATCCCTGTGCGAATACCAGTAAATACAAAAGCTAAAGTCTCATTCCCAGATGCAATACCGATTGTGGGGGATATTCCGGTTTCACTGACAATTCCAGTGGATATTCCAATATCTGAAACTGATCTGGCCCCCTATTTCATTAAAATAGGTGATGGCCTTCGGGCATTAACAAAACTTCACTTCGAATAAGCCGCCCCTATGATATGGAATAATACCCCTTTTCCCGGCTTAGTACTAAAGAGTATTCTCTTCATACTACTGTTGTCATCCGTTTCAGATTCCCTGGCACAGAAGGATAGCACCCTGAAAAATACGGTGAGGTTTAATGTTACCAATCCCCTTATATTTGGAAGCAGCTCACTGATTTTCGGCTATGAGAGGATGGTCAGGGAGCATCAATCTTTTTCGATCAATATAGGAAGTGCTTCGTATCCGGCTTTGGTTTATGACCACTCCGATACCGTTTTAATTTTACACCGCACAGCATATAAGGATCAGGGTTTTCATGTTTCAGGAGATTACCGATTTTATCTGAAAGAGGAGAACAAATACCCATCCCCAAGGGGATTATATATGGGCCCCTATTATTCCTACAATTATTTTAAACGCACCAATAACTGGACTATAAATTCGAATGACTTTTCAGGCGATTTGCAATCGGATTTAACACTTAATGTGCATACTATAGGCGTTCAGCTGGGTTACCAGTTTGTTTTCTGGAACAGGCTTTCAGTCGATTTATTAATGCTCGGACCGGGTATTGGAATTTATACGCTAAAAGCTGATCTCAACACTAATCTTAGTGAAGAGGATCAACAGTTATTTTTCGATACCCTGAATGACTATCTGTCAGAAAAAATACCCGGATATGACCGCGTCATTGATGCAGGCGATTTTAAAAATACAGGATCCGTCAGGACAGCAGATCTTGGCTTTAGGTATATGGTGATGGTGGGATTTAGGTTTTAAGAACTAAATAATAATACTACAACAAATGAGAACAATTGCGATCATCGCCCTTACGCTATTAGCGACCTTGTCATTTGGACAGGATTCTTTGCAGGTGGAACAGAAGGAAGAGAAGAATTTTCGCTTTCTCCCCTTGCCCGCCGTTGCAGTAACCCCAACCACCGGACTGATGTTGGGGGTGGCACCAGGAGCATACTGGACCCTGGGTGATGCTTCCATCACCTCTCCTTCATCAGCGCTTGGCAGTATCATTTACACACAGAAGAAGCAATGGCTGATCACAGCAAAAGCTACTACTTTCTTTAACGGGGACAGTTGGAATATGCTCACAGATATTCGCTTTTTCATAAACTCCCAGCCCTCATACGGCCTGGGAACCGGCCCACAATCTGCTAAACCGGTTGGATCTGGTGGCGTTGATTTTACTGACAATCCTTATCAGCCCATTGAGACAGAGCAAATGATGGACTATCACTATTTACGCCTTCACAATACGGTTTTGAAAAGGTATAAGGATTCCCGTTTTTTCATGGGCCTGGGCTTTCATTTTGATTATCATTATAAAATCGATGACAATCTATTGAATCTGGATACAATCCCTCAAATTGTCACCAGTCATTATGGTTATAGTGTAGCCAAGGGATTTAACCCGGAGCTATATATACTTTCAGGAATATCTGTAAATTTCATTTACGATAGCAGAGATAATATGGTCAATCCCTATTCCGGGCGTTATGCCTTTGCCAATATCCGCATGAACCCGGAGTTTTTGGGCAGCACACAAAGCTCGAGCCTTCTCTGGTTAGAATACAGGGATTACCTGCATTTATCAAAGGAACGTCCCCGCCATTTGATAGGCTTCTGGACCTATGGATGGTTTCAGACCAGCGGGACCACTCCTTATATGGATCTGCCGGCAGTGGGTTGGGATCAGTTTGGACGATCCGGCAGGGCATATACGCAGGGAAGATTCAGGGGACAGGACCTCATTTATACCGAACTTGAATACCGTGTTCCCCTGCAAAGAAACAAGGAAATGTTTGGAGCTGTTGTATTTGTGAACGGAACAACGGCAAGTAACAGAGATGCCGATATTTCACTATATGAATATCTTGACATTGGTTATGGAATCGGGCTGCGGGTAATGGTTATGAAAAAATCCAGGGCCAACCTGACCATAGATTATGCCTGGGGAAAATATGGAGCCCAGGGCTTTTACTTTGGATTGAATGAAGCTTTCTAAAAAAAAACTACGATATTATAACAATAAATTAAAAAACAGAACATGACAATTCAAGGCCCGAATAAAGATATTTTTGAGACAGTCATCAAACTGATATTTCTGTTGTTGATTATCGCCTGGTGCATGATGATAATGTACCCCTTTGTCAGTGTTATTTTGTGGGCGATCATCCTTGCCATGGCATTTTACCCACTCCATAACACTCTTGCGAGAAAAATGGGGGGGAAACCCAAGCTTGCATCTTTCATTATGATATTTACCATTTTGGTCATAGTTTTCATCCCCACCTACTTCCTAATTGATTCACTTACCGGGGAAGTAAAAGACCTTAAGGTAAGATCGGATGCCGGGACTTTATCCATCCCTCCTCCCACCGACAAAGTGAAAGAATGGCCAATTGTAGGAGATAAAGTATATGATATCTGGGAAAATGCATCTGAGAGCCTTGAACAAACCATTGTAAAATATTCTGATCAGCTTGCCGGTGTGGGAGCCAAACTGGCCAAAGGAATATTGAGTACCGCCGGAGGCATCCTGCAGATTATGATCTCACTTATTATAGCGGGTGTACTGTTGAATATCGGAGGTGCAGGCGAGGGCATTCGAAAATTTTTCCGGAAAGTTGCAGGCAACAGGGGGGATGAATTTGCTGATATTGTGATGAAAACAGTCGGTAATGTGGTAAAGGGGGTTCTTGGAGTAGCTCTCATCCTGGCAATTATTAATGGAATATTATTCATGCTGGCAGGTATTCCCTATGCCGGAATATGGACCCTGGGGATATTTGTTTTAGGTATACT
Organism: uncultured Bacteroidota bacterium; assembly: GCA_963713725.1. GTDB lineage: Bacteria > Bacteroidota > Bacteroidia > Bacteroidales. Next base: position 25,661 of record CAVQMZ010000004.1, on the reverse strand, counting down.
TCAAATACCAGCCTTGATCATAACCCTTCCCCTGATCATCTATATGTTTGCTACCAAGGAACCTGTTCCTGCGGTCATCTGGACCATCCTATTTGCACTGGCTGGCGCATCGGACAATGTACTCAGACCGATTTTGCTTGGGAAGGGTGCACCGGTTCCCATGCTGGTGATCTTTATCGGAGTGATTGGTGGATTCATACTCTCAGGCTTCATTGGTCTCTTCACCGGGGCAATTGTAATGTCCATAGGGTATAAACTTTTTGAAGAATGGATGGACACAGACTCTGAAGGAGAAGCTACAGTCGTTTGATAAAGGGTTTTGCGGTAAATCCGTGCAGGACTACACTTAAAAATATGGTACAGGCTACTTCATGAAAAGTTTTTCTTTACCTGAAACTCCGCTTTTTATAAGTGAAAGGGCCACGGGTAGCATTCGAATCACAGTCAGACTTAAAAGGGCGTAAGCTACAACCTGCCATGAAAGTTCATGAATGAAAGCAGCTATTACCAATGAACCAAAAAGAAGCCATGTGATCAGGCCATTTGCCATTTCGCCTGTTTGATTTTATTCAGATTTGCCCCTCCATCCACAAGGGGCATAAACATGGTGACGCCAAACTTCCAATAACCGTAGTCACTGTCTTCTGTTTCCTCTCCAGTCAAATCAAATTTAGCATCGGCTGAAGCTGAAGAATTGAAAACGAAGAGAATCACAATAACCCAAAAAATTATGAAAATTCAGGAACCAGTGAATGTACCTGAAAATATTGTCAATACGGCCTATTGCTACGTACTTTGACATTTTAAAGTACGCCCTTTTCTTTAAGCTCATAGATCAGACCCGATATATGATTTTTCCCTGATTTATTCAGGATGTTGGAACGGTGAGTATTCACCGTGTGTACGCTGAGGAATAATTTTTCAGCTATTTCTTTGCTGTTCAGGCCCGACTCTATCAGCTTGATGATCTCCAGTTCGCGGTTAGAAAAGACCGAATTTACCTGTAAAAGCTCCTCGTCAGGAAATCTAAAAAGGGAAAGATCGTTTCCAACATAATGATGAAAGCTGTTAGTTCTCCTTTTCCACCAGTCAATATTAGAAACAACCTGTATCATAAAGACTGCTTTGTAGGGGATTGGACTGTAAAACATGTAGTCTTGCCCAAGCAAATTAGAATAGCCATCTGAAGTATTACGCATCCTGAGGCTGTATGAAGTTAATCCGCTGCCCTTTTGCGCCTTTAGGATCTCCTTTTCCATCTTGTATACCTGCGCCCTTGCTTGCCCGAGCCTCTCTTCATCATCAGGATGGACGAGTTGCGCATAATGGCCGGGATTAAGCTCCTCAGGGGCAATACCTATCATCTGGAGACTTCGTTTACTGGTAAACAAAAATTTCATCTGCCCCATGTCGAATACCTGAAAAAACTGGTCACCCTCTTCCAGAACCTCTTCAAGTCTCAATATGATCGGGTCCTCAGGGTTTATATTCATGAAACCCGAAGGCAGGTTGGATTCAATAAAATCGAAATAAATATTGTAGTCGTAGGATATGACAGACATTGATCTATAATTTCAGAAACAAAACTCAAATCATGCAAATTTGAGAAAAAATACCGAAACATCAGTATTGATGCCTGATGGAATAGGTTGCAACTTTAATCTCAATATCAATTAGCAAGGAAATGGTGGAGTTCTTTGCATAGGAAAAGCTGGACTATGTGGAGAAGGTAAAGAAAGCGTTTAGCCTGTAGAAGAAATATCATCAGGATGGGTATTCCAAACAAAACAGGAAAGTATACTGCGAAAGCAATAATTGAACCTCACGGGGTGATTGAGGAGCGCAGAAAGGCCGGTTTACATCCAACAATTCCGGTTCCGGCAGGGGCAATAATTTGCTACGATTCTGCACTCTGGCAATGGATTAGCACACTTCCCGGCCATGTTGAATGCGATGGCTGGTTAAAAGGCTCGTACCTGTTGCCTCAGGCCGATGCCTGGATTCTGGTTTCGAAAGCTGCTGGATTTGGTGCACCAACCGCGGTAATGACACTCGAAGAGTTGATAGCAAATGGTATTTCTAAATTCATCAATCTGGGTACAGCTGGTGGGCTGATGAAAGAGATGTATGTCGGCGATATTGTTATTTGCGAACGTGCTATCCGCGATGAAGGTACTTCTCATCACTATCTGCCAGATGGAAAGTACGCCTATTCCGGCAAAGAACTGACTGATGACTTGTGTAAGGCAGTCATGAGAAAACGAATCTCTTTCAGGAAAGGTACCAGTTGGACTACGGATGCTGTGTACCGCGAAACCATTGAGGAATTGCAACAATACCGTGAAGAGGGTGTAGCTACAGTTGAAATGGAGGCTTCCGCGCTCTTTGCAGTAGGCACTTTTCGCGGAGTAAGTGTAAGCTCAGTCTTTGCGATTAGTGATATTTTGTCGGAGGAAGGCTGGAATCAGGGATATCACAGCAGGGAAAAGCTGGAAGGTCTGAAGCAGATTTTTGAAGCTGCTCTAGAAACCATGTCATTGTGATTTCGGAATTAAAATTTCGGATCTGAGTTTCCTCTATTCCGGAATCGGAAACGGAAATAATTGAATCAACCAGGGATAAAAAAATAACATATTAAAACCAAAAAGATGATAAGAAGTTTAGGTCACGCGGGCACTCACAGACGTGTTGCAATCAATGTAGGATCGGGCTTTGTTCCCGGCACAAATGCAGTGGTTTTGGGTGCTGCCATTGCAGGCGGCAAATTAGGATGGGAGATGGTTGGCATACGGGACGGTTTCGCTGGCTTGCTGTTTCCCAAAAACTATCCCAACGGAGGATTCGTTGCATTAAGTCCCGAACTGATTGAGAACCTCGATCCTTCCACAGGAGGTATTCTTGGACAATCACCCAGGGTGGATCCCTTCCATGCTACTTCCGCAACCGGAAAAGAAGTTGATCTTTCAGATGCCATATTGAAAAGACTGAAGGAAGAAGACATTGATGCCTTAATTTCCATTGTAAGCGGACAAGGGCTTGGCATTCTTCAAAAGCTTCATAGCAAAGGGCTTCATACGGTATGTATTCCGCGTTCCATCGAAAACGACATTGCCACAACAGCCATTTCATTTGGGTTCAACAGCGCCCTGAGTGTTACCATCGAAATGCTGAACAAGGCCTACCAGGCAGCCAAATCGGCAAGCAAGATTGCAGTGGTTGAAGTGCCGGGCGAATACGCTGGTTGGATTGCACTCCAGGCAGGGATTGCCGTTTGCGCTGATGCTGTTTTGATACCTGAAATTCCCTGTGATATTACAAATCTGGCAAAAAGATTAAAAGATAAAATCTCAATACGCCGGCCTTATGGTTTGGTTGTGGTTGCCGAAGGGGCAAAATTTGCTGATTCCCCGAAAACCCGCGACGGCCAATCGCTCGTAAATCCCACTGAAACAATAGCAGTCGGGCAGGTAGCAGTGACTGTTGCAGGCAGGCTTCAAAAACTCTTATCTAAAGAAACCTATCCCCTTGTCATTGGTTCGTGGGCCAGGGGTGGAAATCCCACAGCCACCGACCATCAGCTGGGCATGGCTTATGGCGCGGGTGCCATTCAGGTACTGAAAGGCGGGCAAAACGGGGTGATGGTATCTTTTATGCCGCCCGATATCAGTTTTGTGCCCTTCAAAGATGCGGTTGACAAAGTAAGAATCGTGCCTGCCGATAGCGAATTTATGAGAATCGCACAGTCACTTGGCATCTATCTGGGTCAAGGTTTATAATCAAAAAAAGACGAGTCAACAATCTAAAATAATCTGAAATGAAAAATACTAAAATATCCGAAGATGTATATGAAAAACTTGCCGATGCACTTGATGCACTTCCTGCCGGATTTACAAGAACACCTTCCAAATCGGAAATAAAGCTGATTAAACTGGTTTTTTCACCCGAAGAAGCTTTGGTAGCCAGCACATTGAGCCGTGAGCTTGAAACAGCCGGAGATATAGCAAAACGTGTGGGCATGTCAGAGGAAGAGGTAACCGTATTGCTCGAAAGCATGATCCCCCGTCGTATGGTTAAAGCCGATACTCTGGCCCTCGAAACCGGTGTTAAGGGACTTGGGAAGGTGGAGGCAAAACCTGGTGAGTCGACAGACCTTAAGGTGAAGAAGTACCGGCTGTTCCCTTTTCTGGTAGGCTGGTACGAATCATTTCTGCAGGAGACCCGGCCATCGACCAAAGAATTTGCAGAGATATTTGAACAATATGTAATTGAAGGCGGTGGCGAGAAAATATTTGCTCCAAGGCCCGGTTCCCAGGGTGTTATCCCAATGCGCGGTTCGCTCAAGCCTGAATGGCTTAAAAAGGAACCACATATCGACATTGAGGCGCACTTCCAGCGACATGAGCGTTTCCTTGTGATAGATTGTGTCTGTAAAAAGGAGAAAGCTGCCCTGCATGGCCATAGTTGTGAATTGCCAAATAGGCGTTGTGGTTTTGTTGGCCTCCCGCCACAAACACCACTCTCGGAGAATGTGCTTACACGGGAAGAGGCTTCGAAACGATGGGCTGAACTTGATGCTATGGGTACCATGGTAATTGAAGGGTTCTATGGATTCACCATGGGAGCGGAAGAACCTCAGTTTGTTGGTGGCTGTCATTGCTGCGGATGTTGTTGTACTATATTGCAAGGGGGACGAATGGGCAAACTGACAGAAACAGTCGAACGGTCGAACTACCGTGTTGTAAAAGATTACGACAAATGCACCAACTGCGGAGAATGCATCAGACGTTGCCAGTTTTTTGCTCATAAATGGAAAAAGACCGAAGACGGCCGGAAGTCGGTATATAACAGGGACAAATGTGTGGGATGTGGAGCATGTGGATTGGGATGTCCATCCGGAGCGCTTCACCTAGAGCCGGTTTCGGAAGAGGAATGGGTTCAGGTACCATCCAGTTTCATTGGATGGGAGGAGGCACGAATACGAAATATGGGAATGGGAAACTAAGAAATTATTTTTACTAGGCTGAATACAGATGGATGAGCCAATACTGAATGCGATCGTAATTCAGCAAAAGCAGGAGGAAAGTTTACTTACGATGATTTACAAGTGCCCGAGGGAGCTAGAGCTTCCTTGTTAGAAAGGATAAATAGAAAGCTATGTGGAAAATGAGAGCATTCTGATCTCAATTGTTTACCTGGTCGGTGTTGCAGGGTGATAATGATGTCCTGGTGAATCTGCTTATTGTCGATAATAAATTAAGGGTAGTGACCAGGGATGTGATCAGAGCCTCACCTCTTATTTGCCATACAAAAAGGAAGCTGGGGAGCCTATACTCCCCCTCCCATGGCTGTTCCGCTGAACTACTTTGATAATACCAAATGGAACAAATTCGATACTAAATATTTTTCAGGGCTTTTTAACGGGGCTCTTGTAATGTCCATAGGGTATAAACTTTTTGAAGAATGGTTGGACACAGACTCTGAAGAAGAAGCTACAGCCGCTTGATAAAGGGTTTTGCGGTAAATCCGTGCAGGACTACACTTAAAAATATGGTACAGGCTACTGTTAAGATGATGGTGGATTTATGAGGCAAATCAACCTCAATGACCATAATTGCAAACACTATGCTTGCCAGTCCACGCGGTCCAAACCATCCCATAAACAGTTTTTCTTTACCTGAAACTCCGCTTTTTATAAGTGAAAGGGCCACGGGTAGCATTCGAATCACAGTCAGACTTAAAAGGGCGTAAGCTACAACCTGCCATGAAAGTTCATGAATGAAAGCAGCTATTACCAGTGAACCAAAAAGAAGCCATGTGATCAGGCCAAAGGTATCACCGGTTCCTTCGGCCGATTCGATCAATTCTACCTTCAGGTCAGATTTTCTTCGTAATATCCCATATAGGAATCCTCCGGCAAAGCAGGCAATAAATCCACTTCCGCCGCTTATCTGCGCCAGGGCAAAGCAACAAAATGCCAGGGCAACTATGATCATTGTATTCCAGGATTCAGATAACCATTGGCGCTGTGAGGAATATTGGATCAACCTGAAACCAAAGAAAGAGATAAAACAACCAGCCAGTATGCCAATGCCAATTTCCTTTCCCAGAAGACGCAATCCATAAAAGGAGCTCAGGTCCTCTCCACCCTGGGAGACGAAAACTGCAATCAACAAAAAAAGAACGGGTACACAAATACCATCATTCAGTCCACTTTCCACATTCAGGCTTTCCCTGATTTTGGTCGAAACCGAAGGATTAGATACCACGGCTTTTCCCAGGGCTGCATCTGTGGGGGCCAGCATAGTGGCCAGGATGCCCAGTTCGATCCAGGAGAAGCCTTTGAATAATAAGAACCCGCCCAATGCACCAAATAAAATGGTCAGGGGTAGTCCGATCAGCAGCAGGCGTATGGGCAGGCTTGAGTTGCTCTCAAGCACCTTTATATTGGCTTTAGATGCATCGGTAAATAATACCAGGGCCAGGGCCAGTTCTGCAATGATCCGGTATTCTTCAGTCTCTACTTTTGCCACAAACACATTTAAGCCAAGTGGTCCGAATATTAATCCAAGAGCCAGGGCCAGAAAGGGTCCGCTTATGGCAGAGCCTTCGATTTTCTTTGCAAAAAGGCTGTAAAGGAGAATAAAAGATGCCAGAATAAGGAGATTTTGATAAACCATGATTTCAATCTTTATTGTGTTAGCAGTAATTTATTTTCAAGTTCTCTGATAATCGATTGTACCTCTTCCTCAGGTTCCAGAAAGGGAAAGTAGCCAATTGCCTGCTCCACAGCAAGCAAGTCATTGAAAAATGTGTACATGGCGACGCGTGATGATATATCGGCGACCAGTCTCTGGTTCTGCGCATCCAGCAAATCCAGTAAGGAGGATTCACCCACACGGTAGGAATCATTCACCAGCTCATAATTCTTATGCGCAGCTTCGGCCTGGGCCTCTGCAAATTTAATATTGATAAAATCGCCCATTGCCGCAGCCACACTGGCGCGAATTGCCTGTTCCAGGGAAGTTTTAATATCATTCATTTGTAATTCCAGGGCAGACATTTGCCATTTCGCCTGTTTGATTTTATTCAGATTTGCTCCGCCATCCACAAGGGGCATAAACATGGTAACACCAAACTTCCAGAATGCCAACTAATTCAGCATTTATATTGCTATCCATGCTGGCCCGGTCAGCCGTCCTTAAGGCTTCAATTCGAACGATCAGAACTTCAAGTGCAATAACCATCTCTTCAATTTGCTGAGTACCAGGTATCACGTAGCTCTAAAAAACCTGCTAACGAGCTTTAAAAACACCTTTTCAGGTCTCGGAGAAGAAATGGTGTAAGACAGGGCAAAAAGGTAAATCATGAACAGGGGAATAAATACAAAACTGTTTACAAGGCCGTATAAATCGTACTGCTGTGGATTGCTAATCACCACGAGTTGAAGAAAAGCAATGGTGAATATGGGAGCCACAGGACCTGAAAATTTGTATTGAATGATAAACATACAGGCGAAAAGCAAGATACCAAGCCCTATAAATCCACTGAGACTGGGCAGAATTAATACATATATAAGTGCTGACAGAAACATGGCTACAATAAAGGGGACGATCAATTTGATGGCCTTTACCTGCGGAGCCCCGGCTAAAATGAGTGCAAACACACCTCCCATAATATACCATGAAGCATGGCCGGGTGGATTTACATAAAACCATATTATAAAGCCGAAAATAACTGCAGCTGCCACATAAACTGAGGTTTTCAAATAATCTATGTCGATTACAGGAAAAGTTTTTCCTGCCATAATTTGGTCCTGCTGTAAACCGGTTCGTAATTTTTCGGTTGAAAGATTGAATCCAGCGATCTCTGTGCATGTTTCTAACATGGCTCTGCTGATTTTTTCCATCTCATTGAGCTCATTCACGATAATGATAAGGGCAGCCTTGTCTAAATGGGAAATTTTCGCTTGTGTTATGGAAGAAACGGCAATTTTCACATCCATAGTTTCCCTTCCGGGAGATTCTCCTGAAAGGAGACCTTTCATTGTTGCAAACCTCTGGTTTAACTCTTCAAAAAAACGATCCACCCCGGGCCGCTCTCCCTCCAGGTTGAACTCAGACAAATCTTCAATTCCTGCGAACAAAGATTCCATGGATTTCAGCATGCGTCCACTTAAGTTTTCCAGTTCATTCCAAAGGGCTTCATTTTCCTTGACCTGATAATTTTCAGCTCCCTCAGCACTTAAGGATTTGCTAAATTGCTCCAACTGAACTACCTGCTGCCTGCGCAGCTCAATTAGCTGGTCGATTTTAAGGGTAGAACTGAGCATATCCTCTGCACCCTGCAATAAGCCTGACTGGGTGTTTAAAAGGGTACTAAGAGCCTTCTTAATAGCGCCTTCGTTGCTAAGTGGCCAAATAAAAACAGCAACTGTAGTATAAACCACTATGCCCAGTATGGTTTCAAGGGTTCTGTATAGGGCAATGTAATATCCACCCACCGGCGAGGGGCCTGCTGCAGTGATTACAAGGCAAACATATCCTGCAACAAACCAAAAATATGAGATTTTCTTATCGGCAAGCATCCGGTATGCACAAAAGAACAACCAGAGTGCGGTAAGCACCATAAACAGCCAGCGATTCTGAGCACCCAGTGAAATAATGGCTATACCTATAGCGCAGGCCAGAAGGGTTCCCCAAATACGAAGCAATCCTTTCTGGAGTGATTGCCCCCCCGACAGCGCAGCAATGGCCACCACCGACCAGCCTGCCCAGCTGGGACTCATCCAGTTCACTTTCAAAGCTATGCCATACACCAGAGCAAAGGCAAGGGCAATTTTAAAAGCTTCTTTGAATTTCGTGGTTTTATCCATGTTCAGTTTTCAGGAAGCAAGGGCCTTTGTTAATCTTCTGTCAGGAGGGTATTTTTCACTGCTTTCAATTCTTCAATTTTCTCTTTGCCCACCTCCGGATAGGCCAGGTTCAGGGAATCCATCGCTGTAATAAGAGCTGAAGCTACTGCAATTCGTGCGTAGGGTTTATCATCTGCAGGAATCACATACCAGGGAGACTTCTCAGTGGAGGTGTGCCTGATCATTTGCTCGTATGCCATCATATAGTCATCCCAATATTTTCGTTCATTGGCATCAGAAGCACTGAATTTCCAGTTTTTATCAGGGTTATCGATACGTTCAAGAAAACGTCTTTTCTGCTCATCGCGGGACAGATTCAGGAAAAATTTCAATACAATGGTCCCGTTTCTATGTAGATAATTCTCAAACTGACTTATATCCTGGTAGCGTTCTTCCCAGATATTCTTTGTGATGAGTTCCTTTGGAATCTTCTGACCGTGGAGTATCTTTTCATGTACTCTAACCACAAGGACCTCTTCATAATAGGATCGGTTAAATATTCCAATACGACCCCGTTCCGGCAGTCTCTTTTTACAACGCCACAAATAGTCATGGTCCAGATCTTCTGTACTGGGCGCCTTAAAGGAATGTACATCACAGCCCTGCGGATTCAGGCCAGACATAACATGTTTAATGGCACCATCTTTACCGGCAGCATCCATGGCCTGAAATATAAGAAGCAAGGACCACTTATCCTGGGCATACATCATATCCTGCATGCTGGCAAGTGCCTTAACCCCCTTTTTTAATAATTTTTTCGCTGCACGCTTCTCCTTTTTATGAATGTCAGGAAAATCATTGGACGGATAATCCTTCAACCTGAAATTCGTTCCATCCCCCACACAGTATAGCTTTGAGAATTCTTTTGCTCCTTCAACAAGTTCCGTTCTGGAAAGCTTATTTACTTCTTCAATGGTGATCCGTTTTTTTGCCATAATAATACCCGTTTAGTGTAATAACTATAAGCATCAAAAAATAAAAAAAGATTGAAGGTGATTAACAGGCACCTTCAATCTTTAAAGTCTAAAACCGGGCGCCAAAAAGTTTTTTTTGCCTCAGTTTATTTTTACATAAACTGCCTAACCGATCCGCAAGCCTTTTGTCTCAAGGCTGCCCCCTGCCGGAAGTTTAGACCAGCTCTTTTTCTCCCATTCTTCTTTTAATACAGCTTGCGCTGCTTTCTCCAGAAATTCAGGTCGCGCCCACTTATTTACATCGAAGTCCTTCTTGATATAACCATACTTCAACATGAAGTCTTTACCAATTTTTATGCACTGCATATTTTTTGCATTCAAACTTGGAACCATATCCACATGCTTAATACCCTGGTAGGTATCTTCCGGATCGCGGTAAAATGTTTGTCTATCTAAGATTACGGATGCGGCCTCCTTGTGGTCATTGGCCCAACGTCCAACTTTCACCATGGCCATCATATATGCATGCACAAGTTCAGGATGATTGTCTGCCATTTCTTTGGTACATGTAATAACAGCAGGTGTGTTGGCAACCTGTATTCTCCAGTCGGGGTAACGCGACAAATCTTCAATCATTGCTAACTTACCGGTATCCTCCTGCAGGTGTTGAAAAGGTTTGCTCTGTGTGTAAATCGCATCCACTTTTCCTTCCAGTAATGCTGTTTCCAATGGTCTGAAAGCCAAATCATGTTTATGATCGCGTTTCAACCAGAGCTCAGAGGGATTGTTGATTGGTGTTAGCATTTCTGGCTTATTGTACCAATCATCCGGATAAGGAAATTCTACTATCTCTACATCATCCATGGTCATATCGTTTAGCATCAACATATTCAAGATACCCATGTGCTCCTGAATGCGCCACCAGTCATTTTTAATGGTATTGAGACTTTTAGAAAGGCCAATCTTTTTTCCTTTCAGGTCTTTCATTCTGAAAATTTTGTCTTCAGCCCGAACAACCATACAGCCCCCTTCATATACATTTGTTGCACCCAGTAAAACGGTTTTACGAACATCTGCATGTACAGCAATCGGTGGATAAAGTCCCCCAAAACGAATCAAATTATCGAGGTTGTGAATGTAGTGTGGATACCAATCATTTTCTGGAGCGTGACGCATAAAATCGTACTCAACACCAATTTTTTTAAACTCCTCGCGACACCAACCCAATTCCTGATCGATGTTATTGGCTGAAACCATGGGACAGTTAGTGTACCATACTTGTTTCCAGTCCAGCGGTACTCTGCTTGTTTTTGTACCACTAACGGTTGTAATCACAGCTTTACTCTTGGGTGCAGCCACTTTTGCCGCCTTTGAAGCGGGTTTTTTACTTTGTGCCATAATATATTGTTTTAATAGTTAAAATTTAGATTTATGAGATACGTAAAATAGTAAATAGAACATTTTCCCTGGAGCACGTTCTATTTTTGTTCATTATATATTCAGCTTTGGCCTTGCCTATTTTGCACTGGCTTCAGCAATCTCTTTTTGAATGGCCTCATACTTATCCTTAAGCACTTTGGATAACTTAGCGGGCAGCTTCTTCAGACTTCTCATTTTCAGGGAAAAGTAAATACTGTATAAGCCTATAATAAGGAAAGTTAATCCGATCCATACACTAACAGCCATTCCGCCGGCAAGCGGATGCCATATAATAAAAATGGAAAACAGAGTTCCAAGTATACCCATGGTCAGCAAATATCCCCAGTCAGCCACTTTGTACTTTTTCAGATCTATGGAATGACCAATGGCCCCAATTGATTTAAATAACATCGCAAATCCAACTATAAAAGGCAGGGTAACCATCGTAATGCCAGGATGCCCAACCAGGATCAGCCCTACGATTAGCGTAAGCAAGCCGGATATTAGGGACCAACCCCAATTATCGATTTCCTTACTGTTGGCAATGGAAAAAATAACCTCCAGAAAGCCAGATGCAAGAAAAACAGCTCCAAAAAGTACCGCAAGCGTTAAATAGGTATCAAGTGGCCTGCTAAAGGATAAGAAAGCCAGGCCAACAAACAGGATCCCGATAATTAAGAGCAAGTACCAGTGTTTAATGGAATTTTTAACGAATTTCACAATTTCTGACATGATTTTTAATTTTAGTGGTTAGTATAATTAAACTCAGTTGGTAATCTTAATTAATACAGGGTCCAGGGAATAGGTCCATGGCGCACCGGAATTTTTCCATCCATTGACCATACGCTTTCCGAAAAAAGCACTCCCTTCATCCTTTTCCATATCACCTTCAAATCCATCAGTGATGTTATACACATTTTTGTAACCTGCAGCAGCCATCTGGTTGGTGGCCATAGCACTGCGGCTTCCCGACCGACAGGTAACAAGGATAATATCGTCCTGATTGAACACTTCATTGATTTGTTTCATAAAATCGGGATTGGGTTTCATGGAAAAATGATGCTTTTCTGCATCCCAGTCAGAAGTCTGGAAAAAAGCAACAACATTCCAGGCCATAGCCGCATGACCAATATAAATATACTCATCCAGGGTGCGAACATCCAGGATCTTAATCTCTTCAGGCTTGTGCACCCACATCTCATAAGCCTCCTGGGAAGTAACATAAAGTCCAAGGGTAGTTTGCTTTGATTTTGGCAGTTCGGATTTTGACTCCTGTCCAAGGGCTGCAGGTACAGTCAGATGGCCAAAAAATATCCCTGCCAAAAGCAGCGCAAATAAACGTTTGGTATTGTTTAAATCCGTTTTCATAACATTTATTTAAATTACCTTAGTCTCTTTCCAACCTTATTTAGAATTGTATCGGCTGGACTTTTTAAGGTATTTGTGATTATTTCCAACACTTTATTGGCAATCTGGCCGGCCGCCTCCTGAACAACATTGTAAGTTCATTAAAATTAACTCCAGGAATGTTCCAAGGCAATAGTTACTATTCAGTAATTTTTCACGAAGAACAAGCATGAAAATACTTAATTATAACTATTGATAGAAATGGATGAATGAGCTAATTTTAAATAACTTGACATAAAAATTGCAAAAGTGAATATATAGACTTCATTAACCTCAAATACAGATAATTATACCTGAAGAAGTTAAGAATAATGAAGGCCTGTCCGGAACCAGCAGCAATCCTCATGATTCGCAAGAAAAAATAGCAGCCCCCTGGATTGGGAAGAACCATTAGTAACAAAACTATACAACAAATAACAATCTTATGAAAACGATAATTGTGGGTGGAGTAGCCGGTGGTGCATCGTGTGCAGCCCGTCTCCGCAGACTTGATGAGAAAATGGAAATCCTCCTGGTGGAACGAGGACCCTATGTATCCTATGCAAACTGTGGTCTGCCTTATCATGTGGGTGGCTCCATTGAAAACGAGGCTGATCTGTTGGTTGCAACAGAGCAGATGTTCAAGGTGATTTTTGCCATGGACTGCAGGACCAATTGTGAAGTGGTTGATATTAATGCTGGAGAGAAGACGGTAGATCTTAAGAATCACCTGACTGGGGAAGTGAGCACTGAAAAATATGATAAGCTTGTCCTTTCACCGGGAGCTGCTCCAATCCGCCCCCCTCTTGACGGCATTGATCTCCCTGGGATTTTTTCAGTTCGGACCGTGGCGGACGCGGCAAATATTCGCAAATGGCTCGAAAGGGATATCGACCGCTCTGTGGGTAACTCATTCACCGGTGTTGATACGGTTTCCAAACCAAAACATGCAGTTGTTATCGGCGGTGGATTCATCGGCCTGGAGATGGTGGAAAACCTGAGAGAACGCGGACTTACAGTAACCTTAATTGAGAAGCTCAACCAGGTCATGCCACCACTGGACATAGAAATGGCACGTCTTGTGGAGCGCTACCTTGCAAAACACAACGTAAATATTGAGCTGGAGGATGGTGTCGCGGGATTCAAAAAGGCATCTAAAGGTGGGCTTGAAGTCCTCACTGATAATGGGAAAGTCCATCCTGCTGACCTGGTGGTCATGGCAATCGGGGTAAAACCGGAACTTGCACTCGCCAAGATGGCCGGAATCGAGATCGGAGAACGTGGAGGTATTCGCGTCAACGAGCAAATGATCACATCCGATCCTGATATACTGGCAGTTGGTGATGCGGTTGAAGTAAAAGATTTTATGACAGGTCTGTGGACACTTATTCCCCTTGCTGGTCCTGCAAACCGCCAGGGTCGTATTGCAGCTGATGTTATAAGCGGACGCGATTCAAAATTCCGTGGAACCCAGGGAACCTCCATTTGCAAACTTTTCGGAGCCACCATTGCCCAGGTTGGTCTTAGTGAAAAGACACTGAAAAGGATTGGGGATACAGATTACGAGAAGGTCTATCTCTACCCCAATTCACATGCGGGATATTATCCGGGAGCCAAGATCATGCCCATCAAATTCCTGTTCCGTAAATCCGATGGAAAGGTACTGGGGGCCCAGGTGCTTGGAGAGGATGGAATAGCCAAAAGAATTGATTCTTTTGCCATGGCCATACAGATGGGCTGCACCATTTACGACCTTGAAGAAGCCGAACTCAGCTATGCCCCCCCCTATGGAAGCGCCAAGGATCCTGTAAACTTTGCGGGAATGGTAGCCGCTGATGTGCTTAGGGATGATATGCCCATTGTTCACTGGGAGGACCTGGGATACGGTTTTATCCTGGATGTACGTAATCCCCCGGAACTTGAAGTGGAGTCTGTGGAAGGTGCTGTGAACATCCCACTGCCCCAACTTCGTGCCAGACTGGAGGAATTACCCCGGGACCGTGAGATCAATATCCTGTGCCGCTCTGCACAGCGGGCATACTATGCTACCCGAATCCTGCAACAGAATGGTTTCAAAGCAAGAAATATCTCAGGAGGTATGCTGGCCCGTTCGCATCGTGCGGTATAACTTTTAATTATTAGTATTATGAACGAGATAATTCAATTTTGTCAGTCTATTTTCAATCCCCTGGTCATTTTCTTCACTGTGACGAATCTCCTCAGCATGGGGCTACAGGTGAATCTGGGCAAGATGTTCAAGGTAGTTGGAAATTTGAAATTCCTGGGGCTGACCTTCGGATTCGGCTGGGTGCTGGGCCCTGCTGTCGCATTCCTAATCACCAGGCTTATTCCCCTGGATCAGCCATATGTAGTGGTATTGCTCATAGGCAGTCTGGCTCCATGTGCACCCTTTCTCCCGCCGCTTCTCCCTAAAGCGAAGGGAGACATTGTCTTCGCAGGAGCCTTCATCCCTGTGGCAGCAATCGGCACATCCCTGTTAATGCCACTATTTGCACCGCTTTTGATCAAAGGGATAGATTTGAGTGTTATGTCGCTTTTGAAACCACTCTTTATTACCGTGCTCTTGCCTTTGCTTATTGGCGCAATAATCAAAACTTTTGCCAGCAAAGCGGCTGATAAGATCTTTAAACCTGTAAAGAAGCTGGCGGGCCTGTCTACCTTATTGACAATCATATTTTGCTTTTTGCTTTATTCCAAGCAGATGTGGGCTACTGCAGGTAGTATGGCTATGCTTTCCCTGACAATCTTTATGATTGTGATGGCACTGATCTCATTCTATTTGGGATTCGGCCTTAACCGGGGTGAGAGAGTTGTCATGTCACTGGGCATAGGTACACGAAATATCGCAGCTGTCCTGATCGGAGTTCTTGCCCTTGCCGAAGTAACACCCAATATGGTGGCGATGGTTATCATCTGGACTTTATGGTCTTTCATCCTCAGTATAATAATCGCTCCCCTTATGGGCAAAAAGGCCGCTAAAGCAGCCGCAACAGTTTAGATAATTACAGCAGGACCATTAAACTTACCTGAAAAGTGGAAAATAAAAAAGGAAAATCAACCGTGATGGGAGTGCTGAAAGGCTATTTACCCATACTCGACTGGGGATCGAGATATAACAAGAAGACCTTCGGCAACGACATGATTGTTGCACTGATCGTTACCATGATGTTGATTCCCCAGTCACTGGCTTATGCCCTGCTGGCCGGTCTGCCAGCTGAGGTCGGATTGTATGCTTCAATGGCACCTCTTTTGCTATATGCCATATTCGGCACCTCCCGAGCACTTTCAGTAGGTCCGGTTGCTGTCGCCAGTCTGATGACCGCCGCAGCTGCAGGCAAGCTTGTATCACAGGGAACTCCGGAGTATATTGGTGCGGCAGTTGCACTGGCCCTTGTTTCGGGTTTGTTCCTGATTTTAATGGGTTTCCTGAAACTTGGTTTTCTTGCAAACTTTCTCAGTCACCCGGTAATCGCAGGGTTTATAACCGCATCAGGTATCCAGATTGCTGCTGGGCAGCTTGGCCCTGTTCTGGGCCTCAAATTACACGGTGAAACCTTCCTGGATATTGCCATTGCTTTGTGGCACGAAATCAGTAATATTCATATAGTAACGGCAATCGTTGGTCTGGGATCACTCATCTTTCTCTTCTGGGTCAGAAAAGGGCTTAAGCCTCTGCTGGTCCGACTGGGAATGGGTAAAAAATTAGCTGATCTCCTGGTCAAGGTAGGGCCGGCAATAGCCATTGTTTTAACCATTATCATTGTTGCAGCCCTGCACCTGGATGAGAAAGGAGTCGCAATTGTCGGGAAGGTCCCAAAAGGATTACCAAAAGTTGCCATGCCTCCACTGGATTTTCAGTTATGGTTGAAGATTCTTGTTCCAGCCATACTCATTTCAATAGTGGGTTATGTGGAGTCCATCTCGGTGGCCCTTACTCTGGCCGCAAAAAAGCGCCAGCGGGTGGATCCTGACCAGGAATTAATTGCACTTGGTGCAGCAAACATCGGATCGGCCATATCCGGCGGATTCCCGGTAACGGGAGGTTTTTCTCGTTCTGTAGTAAACTTTGACGCCGGAGCTGAGACTCCTGCAGCAGGCATATTCACAGCAGTAGGCATTGGACTCACCACCTTGTTTCTGACTCCACTCCTTTTCTTCTTGCCCAATGCAGTCCTTGGAGCCACTATTATAGTTGCAGTTATGTCACTGGTGAATTTCGGAGCACTCAAGGACGCATGGTCCTACTCCAAAACCGATTTTGCTGCCATGGCAGTCACCATCCTTGTAACCTTATGGAAAGGCGTCGAGATAGGGCTGATTGCAGGGGTTGGTCTCTCTGTTTTCCTTCATCTGTACAGGACTTCCAAACCTCATGTGGCCATCCTTGGCCAGTTGGAAGGTACTGAACACTTCCGCAATGTAAAACGCCATGACGTAGTCACGGACGAGGGAATACTATCCTTAAGGGTGGATGCAAGTCTCTATTTCCCCAATGCACGTTTCTTTGAAGATACCATTAACGATGCGGTGGCTGATTACCCTTCGATAAAAAATCTCATCCTGGTTTGCTCTGCAATTAATACAATTGACCTCTCGGCCCTGGAAAGCCTGGAGGCTGTCAACCTCCGCCTCAAGGATAGTGGAATAACCTTTCACCTTTCTGATGTGAAGGGACCTGTAATGGACCGCTTAAAAGGAACACATTTCTTGCATGAGTTAACGGGTAAGGTATATCTAACTCAATTTGAGGCAGTTTCTGATCTTAGAAACCAATTGAACCCGCTTTAAAATGGAAAACGCTTACACATTAGACATAATTATCAAGGTAGATGAAAGTTTATGTATAGGATGTGGATCTTGCATCAGGGCCTGCCCCGGTGCTTTAATCACCAAAAAAGATTTTCCGGTTCCCATCGAAAACTCATGGGATCAATGTATTGACTGCGGACATTGCGTGGCCATTTGTCCTACAGGAGCCATGCACCAACGCTCCATGAGCCCTGAGGATTGTCTTCCAATCGATCCACACATTATTCCGCAACTGGATAAGGTGAAACAGTATTTGATGACCAGACGCTCGATACGTACCTACATCAATAAACCTATTGAACAAGAAAAAGTTGAGCAGCTGTTGGATCTCTCCCGGTATGCACCAAATGGTGCCAATCGCCAGGTGCTTCACTGGTTTGTGGTTAACGATCCTGAACGGGTTCATCGCGTGGCCAGCCTTACCATTGACTGGATGAAAGAAATGAAGGATAAGAACCATGCACTCTACGAGGAGGCTAGATTGGAGCTTTTTGTAGAGCCATGGGATGCCGGTGAAGATCATATTTCAAGAGGAGCACCATGCATCATTTTGGCCACTGCACCGAAAGATGAGCGAACCGCTCCACCAGCTGCTATGATAGGCATACATCAAATTCAGGTGGCAGCACCGGCATTTGGCCTGGGAACTTCCTTTACCGGTAGTATTAATACTGCCGCCCAGGGTTATCCTCCACTGATTGAGGCACTGGGAATACCCGAGGGTTATATTCCCTTTGGAACCTTTTTAATTGGCTATCCGGCTGAAAAGTACCAGCGAATCCCTGTTAGAAGGCCTGTTAATGTTACCTGGAGCTAATATTTCAATAAAACAGATTTGGAAATAATGGCAAATGATCTTATAAAAACGGATTTTACAACGCTTCTGGTTAACAGGCTCGACAATGGATTGGTTGTTGTAACACTTAACCGTCCGGAGGCGGGTAATGCCGCCAATACAGATATGGGCCTTGCTGAAACCATTAAAGACAATGCTCCACTGGCTGTACGTCAGGCCAAAAAAGCGATCCACGAGGGACTGCAAATGGATGTTCGCACGGCACTTCGCTTCGAAGTTGAAGCATATAACCGACTTACAGGTACTGAGGACAGGGCTGAAGGAACATTGGCATGGAACGAAAAGCGGAAACCTGTTTTTAAAGGACGATAATGCTGGCTTGATTTGGATCAGCAATTTGATGTCAGGGGGCCTTCTTTGGGCCTCTCTTTCATATTCTAATAAGGCAGATTAAAACCAAATTTTTACTAATGGATATTTCTTATTACAAGCTTATTAAAGACACAATCGTTCAGGCACATCAGGAAAACATTCCAGAAGACTGGGATGATAAATATGACTGGAATTGCTTCCATACCGATGACCGCAAAGAACTTTGTGATTTTTTTCGTGAAGAGACCATTTATCATGATAATATCTGCGCTTGCATTGAAAACCCTGAAGAGTATCCTTTCTCCAATGCTTTTGAAAATGCGATTGTCTTAAACCTTTCGATTTCAAAGGCAGCTGACATGTATGAGACTGATTACATATCAGTGATTCTTGAAAATAAGGCAATATGCATAGTTACTCCAGGAAGGGAGGACTTTTTTAATGAAAGGGCTCTTTCTACATATTCGGAAAAGCGCTATCCTTCTTTAAGAAATTTCATATTTTACATTTTAGCGGCCAAAATCATAGCCCAAAATAATATAAATATGAGCCTTGCTCGTAAACGCATACAGGGAATTGAACTAAGCTTAGCAAATGCTCCAGAGCAATTATCATCTACGGATATGATGATGTGTGAAAGGGATATTAGTCAATTGTCTGATATAATTGAAGATCAAAACCTTGGATTCCATATCCTCGATTCACTCAGCCCCTCCAATCACAATCAGATAGATATTCAACAAACAAGCAAATTGGTGAAAGGATTCGAACCGCTCGAAAAAGCGATCCAACGACTGGAGAAAAAAGCAGAATCACTGCGCATTCAATATATGCTCATACAACAGGAAAAATCCACAAGGAAAATAAATGTTCTAACCATTATTCAGGCAATTTTTGTACCCATGACCTTTATAGCCGGGATTTATGGTATGAACTTCAAAATTATGCCTGAGCTGGACTGGCCATTGGGCTATTTACTTGTTTGGTTGGTTTTTGTGGGAATGGCATGTGGATTATTATTATATTTCTATAGAAAAGGTTGGTTCGATTAGATCATTCATATTTTTCGGGCTCCACCCTTATTATCTGTTTACATATTTGGATATGCGAATTGTACAATCAGGATAACTTCAAATATACCATCCGTAGTTTCAGAAAAGGACTTCTTGAGATTGTTTTCTCCAGGATCAGAACCAGTGCAGAGTTGAATGAGTTGTTGAGAAAGCAGGCTGACAAAGTTTAAGGACTAAAGCAATCCCGTATCTTTCAGATCACGGATTACATCAGTCATTGAAGATTTTTTCGATTTTTTAAGGATATTTGTGCGATGGGTGTTGATTGTATGAATGCTCCGGCATAGTTTCTCTGCAATCTCCTTGCTGCTCAGCCCCTGATCAATTAATTCTATGACATAGAATTCGCTATGTGAGAAAACACTTCCCGTCATAAGAAGTTCTTCATCTGGGAAGCGAAAGAACAGGTCATCCTCCCCACTATAAAAATGAAATTTCTTATGCATCGCCTTAAACTCCGAAATATCAGTTATAACCAGTTTGAGAAAGACAGATTCATATGGCAACTCACTGAAAAATAAACTTGCCTGGTACAGAAGGTGTACACAGCTTCCGTCTTTTTTTGTTGCCCTTACATTGATTGAAATAATACTTTTCCCACTTTTATTCTTATAAATCCTGTGTGCCTGACTAACCAGATGGGCCCGCGCCAGCTGATGCCTCTTGAAATCTTCCGGGATTGTTGTGGTAAGAAAATAGCCTTGTTGCACTTTTTCAGGCTCCAATCCGAACCAGGAATAAACTCCTTTGGTCATAAATAGAATATCAAATAGGATTAAATCTGAGAGGTAAAATATCTGCTTATTTCTTTCTGTCACTTTTTCGATCGAGATAAGCAAAGAATCGTCAGATGCAACTCCTTCTAAACCTGCCCGGGAAAAAGCTTCAAAATAATCTTCAAATAAACTGTAATCTTGATTCTCCAGTACCATTGCTTCCAAACTGTCCCAAATATACTGTTTTATCAGTATTGATTTTTGTCCATTATGCTCATAATTTTAACTAAATGTTTCCGGAATATCTCCGGGTATCCTCAGAATAATCAATGATTTACTAAGACATTAATTCAGAAGAGCATACAAAACTAACAGGAACAAAATAATTCAAAAATGGATAAGCATAAAGTCCACATCGATAACATGGTTAACAAACTTCAGGTCCTGGATAGCAGAATTCAAAAACTTGAATCCCTGACTGATGAGGTGTTGAATGAAGTGGAATCTACCTACAAGCAGCAGATTAAAACATTGCATCAGAAAAAGGAATTAATAAAACAAAAACTCTCAGATATACAGAATACAAATTCAAAGTAAAACCTTAAGAGACAATAAAAATGGCAACGAAAACAAACATTAACACAGCAAAAGTTACTGCCGATACTGCACGTATTGACAGACTGAAAGAGCGTCAAAGAAGTACGCCTCAGGAACTCGATTTCGAGCGAATCCGAATCATGAAAGATGTATATGAAGAAACATCTGGCGATGTGCAAATCCTGCGTCGCGCCAAATTTCTGGCCGCTATGCTGGATCGCAAGAAGATTTTTATCGATGACAACCTCTTTGTGGGCACCATGGCAGGAAGCTACATGGCGATTTATCCCAATCCTGAATGGAACGTCCTGTGGATGAAGGAAGAGAAAACTGTTGAGAATTCGAAAACCAAGGAAGACAAGGAAGCCAATCAATGGGCGCTCGAATACTGGGACAAACGTGGGTTGAAGAGCCGGACAGAATCGATATTCAAACAGCGTTATGGTTTTGATCCAACCCCTTCTTACCAATCAGGTCTTGTTGTGCCATTCCATGACTGGCCAGGCGGTGGTGGAAATCTCAACTACCCGATGGTATATCAGCAGGGTCTTGCCAATGCAATCAAGGACGTCGAGGAGCGGATGATGTCATTGGAAATGCGTTTGGAAAACACAGACAAACTTTACTTTTACCAGGCCAGTCTTATTGTAATGAAAGCGGTTATCCGCTGGGCTAACCGTTATGCTGCACTGGCGCGCGAGATGGCTGAAAAAGAAACCGATAAAACACGTAAGGCGGAACTGATTGCCATTGCAGAAACCTGCGAATGGGTTCCCGAGCATCCTGCACGCAACTTGCGTGAAGCCATACAGTGCCATTTCTTCTGTCACCTGGTGGCAGAACTCGAACAGGTTGGCTGCGGGTACTCACAGGCCTATCTGGGCCAGAACCTGGAACCATATTACCAGGCCGACAAGGCTGCCGGTCTCATTACCTATGACGACGCCGTATTTATGTTCCAGAACCTGATTATCAGACTAAATGAGATCAACTACTACTATGGCGAGAAAGTTGCTATCCAGAACTCCGCCGACCTTGGGCAAAGTATTACCCTTGCTGGTTATACAGAGGAGGGCGATGATGCTACTGCTGAAATGGACTACGTGATTCTCGATTCATGTATTTACCTATCGTACCCGCAGCCACCTTTATCTTGTGCGCTTACTCCAAAAACACCGGGTAAGTTCGTCGAAAAAGTGCTCGACTGTATCAACACTGGTGTCGGTATGCCACAGTTCCTCAATGCCGATGTTATGATGAAGCGAGCCTTACATATTTGGGGTCGTAACGACAGGGTAGGTGATCTCCCACTGGGAAAAGCCAGACGAACTTGTGTCGGGGCCTGCGTGGGAAGCTACATCCCCTACGAAACGGGTCACCCGGTAGAAGGGCAGCCAAACCTTGGTAAAATACTCGAATTAACGCTAAACGATGGATACGATCCACGCACCAAAATGCAGGTAGGGCCTAAATCAGGAAATCCCGAAGATTTTAAGAACTTTGAAGAACTATACACTGCCTTTGAAGCACAACTTCAATCTTGTGAAAATACACTCCGCAGGGGGGCCTGGATTGCGAGTATGTTGAATGCAGATTTCCTGCCTTGTACCTGGCGCTCCATCCTTACTAAAGGTTGTATTGAAACAGGCACCGAAACCTGGAAAGGTGGCGCCAACTACTACACCGTTGCCCAGATTTCAGTAGGGGGTGTTGATGCAGCCAATGGATTAATGGCTGTTAAACACCTTGTATTTGACAAGAAAAAGCTAAGCATGGCTGAATTGAAAAAAGCTCTGAATGCCAATTTCGAAGGAGAATACCAGAAGGTCTTTAAAATGTGCTACGAGGAAGCACCCAAATACGGTAACGACATTGATGAAGTTGACCTTATGCTTCGTCGGGTGAATGACAGTATTTACGACGCTTTCCAAAGAGTTGACGGTGGTGGAAACTACATTAGCAAAAACATTAAGACCTCGCTGGACCAATACACCAAGAGTGTCCACAACCTGATGGGTTTGGTAACCGGTGCCTTACCTACAGGTAAGAAAGCCGGAGAGGCACTTACCGATGGAAGTTTGTCAGCCATGCGGGGAACCGATGTGAACGGAGCAACTGCGCTGATAAATTCTGCTGCAAAAGGTAATGATGCTACCAAGTGGTGCGCCACGCACATGAATATGAAACTTCCACCAGAACAATTGAATACGCGCAAGGGCCGGGAAAGCATGATGAATCTGGTCAGGACCTTATTCGCAAACGGTGGCTATCACATTCAGTTCAATGTGCTGGATACGCAGATGTTGAGAGACGCGCAAAAGCATCCTGAAAACTACCGCGATCTTGTTGTTCGTGTAGCTGGTTTCAGCGCATTCTTTACTCAGCTTCATGTGGGGGTACAGAACGAAGTTATTGAACGTACGCTACAGAGGTGCGAATAAGGCTGAATTTGAGTAAAATTAAGCAAGGCATGGCGATTGTCATGCCTTGCTTTTTTCCAACAGAGTTGATTGCAATGGATTAATGAAAACAAACCAATAAGAAATAGTTATGAGTAAAGATACAGGACAAAAACGGGTTGCCATAATGGTTGGCGCCGGTTACATCCCGGGCATAAATGCTGTAGTTGCAGGCGCTGCCCTGGCTGCAAGCAAACTGGGATGGGAACTGGTTGGTATTCGCGACGGATTTGAAGGTATTCTTCATCCTGAAAAATACCCCTATGGCGGATTATTCCCCATCGATCCCCAGATATTAAATATAGATCCAAATACAGGTAGTGTTCTTGGCCAGAGTGCCCGTATGGATC
The DNA here is from genome assembly GCA_963713725.1 of uncultured Bacteroidota bacterium. Lineage (GTDB taxonomy): Bacteria > Bacteroidota > Bacteroidia > Bacteroidales. The sequence continues at coordinate 1,838 of CAVQMZ010000004.1, read as the reverse complement.
CTTTTAATGTTCGAACCATTAATGAATTGGAAATGGTCGAGGAAGTTGATATGTCGGATGAGCTGATTAAAAGTTTAAGGAGAGAAAACATCGATGCCGTTATTTCTATTGTCGGTGCAAGGGGTATCAGCATTTTTTATCAGCTCCATAAAAAAGGACTTAACACTATATGCGTACCCCGTTCTATCGAAAACGATATTGCATCTACCTCTGTATCATTCGGATTTAATACCGCCCTTACATTTACCATTGATATGCTCGACAGGGCACGTTTAGCAGCAAAGTCGGCACAAAAAATTGCTGTAGTCGAAGTACAGGGCGAGGTAGCGGGGTGGATTGCCTTACAGGCAGGTATTGCTGTTGCTGCCGATGCGGTGTTGATTCCCGAAGTTCCAGTTGATTTGAAAGATGTGGCTGACCACTTAAAAAAGAAAATGTCAGGAAAAAAATCATGGGGCTTGGTGGTTGTCGCTCAAGGCGCAAAAATCATCAATCAGAAGAAAAAGGAAGAGAAAGTTTCTACCCTCAAAGCTTCCTTATCTCCATTGGCAACAGGCGACTCCAACAGCGAGTATGTGATTCAGAAATCAGGGCAGGCAGCACAGGCTGTGGCAGAAGGCTTACAACTGAGAATTGCGGAAGAAACATTCCCGATGGTCATTGGCCCATGGGTAAGAGGAGGTGCACCCTCTGCAGTCGATCGCCAGTTGGGAGTGGCCTATGGTGCCGGAGCTATTCAGGCCCTGAAAGCCGGAAGCAATGGTGTAATGGTGTCATTTGTACCACCTGATGTGAAGTTTGTTCCACTTGCTGAGGCCATCAACAAGGTAAGGACACTACCCGCTGAAAGTATGTTTTTTCAGGTAGCCGATTCATTGGATATTTACGTTGGAAAATAGGGAGACAGAATCATGACAAATCAAACAAAAAATATTTTGGATATCACAGGAAGAGTGTTGAATATCCAGAGATATTGCAGCCACGACGGCCCGGGAATACGCACAAATGTTTTCATTAAAGGTTGTTCCCTGCGCTGTAAATGGTGTGGCAATCCTGAAAGTATCAGGTTAAAGCCGGAAGTCTCATACGATCCGAAAAAATGTTCAGGGAAAAAGTGCAGTATTTGCCTGAAAGCGCCATTCCCGGAAGGTGCATTCTATTTTGTAGAGGGTGACGATTCACAGGTTAAAGTTAACTGGCAGCTGGCAGCTGGAATTACTGAGGAAATTGCTGCGCTTTGCCCTACCGGTGCACTCGAAATGTATGGCAAAATCATGACAGTTGGTGAAGTAATGGATATAGTGGAAAAAGATGCTTCTATTTACCGGAGTTCAGGAGGTGGAATGACCATTAGTGGTGGAGAAGTGATGCTCCAACCTGATTTTGCTGCAGCTTTACTGCAGGAAGCCCACAACAGGGGTATGAATACTGCTATTGAAACGGCCTGTAATGCACCCTGGGCAAATCTCGAAAAAGTACTTCCACATGTTGATACAGTGCTTCACGATATTAAACTGATGGATTCGGAACGCCACAAAAAATGGACAGGCGTAGGCAACGAGCGGATTTTGGCCAACTACAAAAAAGCGTACGAAACTTTTCCTGATATTGATTTTATTGCCCGAACACCACTAATTCCCGGTGTTAATTGCGATGATGAACATATCCTCGGAGTACTGGAATTCATCAAGCCCCACAAAAATGTGATCGACTATGAGCTCCTGCCCTATCACCGTTATGGTCTGGGTAAATATGAATCTCTTGGTGTAGTGTATGAACTCGATGATTACAAAACACCATCAGATGAAGTAGTCGCACACTTTCAGGCTATGATTGAT
>CAVQMZ010000003.1:0-301300 GCA_963713725.1 uncultured Bacteroidota bacterium | reverse complement strand
GTATCTCCTTCACGATCGATAATAGATTGACAAATATAGGTGCTCACCGATATCCACTGTTTTGTCCAGCAGCAGATCAAATGGCAATAACATCGTGCAACGATTTTATTCTAAGTATAATCTTGCTCGGATGCAAGGAAAAGATGCCTGACTCGCATGGGGCGATTTTTCCACATATGGGCTGGATCCGCAAGATATCAGAGTTGATATTTTGGCTGATTTGATTTAGGTTCGGGCACTGGAACCCATTCTCCCAACTCACCGGGAGAAGAGCTAAAATGGAAAGGCGTTATTTTTATATATGGATTCACCGACAGGGGTCATCGATTCAAAACACAGGATGATGATTATTTTTTCCGCGTTGCTGGCCCTGTTTCTGGGGGCCATGGACGCATTGATCATGACGGCAGCTATGCCGACAATTGTTTCAGAGCTCGGTGGTCTGCACCTGTATAGCTGGGTTTATTCAGCCTATCTTCTGGCAAGGGCTGTTTCATTGCCGGTATTCGGCAAGCTGGGTGATCTTTTTAAAAACAAACACATTTTTTTGATTTCCATTGCTATTTTCCTTGTGTCGTCAGCCACGGCCGGGTTTTCGCCCAATATGGCCTTTTTGATCGTCTGCAGGGTGTTTCAGGGTATCGGCTCCGGGGGTATCTTTGCCATGGTCTATATCGTGCTGGCTGATATCTCGCCGCCCGGCCAACGGACCAAGACCATGTCCTTCGCCAGTTCGGTTTGGGGGATTGCCAGTGTTCTAGGCCCGACGTTGGGCGGTTTCATTGTCTCTTATGCATCCTGGCGATGGATTTTTTTTATCAATGTGCCTTTGGGCCTGTTTTCGTTAGGGGGTATTGCCTTTTTCCTGGTGGAGATAAGGGAAAAACGCAGCAAGGTTTCCCTGGACCTGCTTGGCGTTTTGACCCTTTCCGTATCCATAGTGGGATTGCTCAGTCTGTTTCTGGCGGGGGGCAAAGATTTTGCCTGGGGATCTCCCCAGGTCATGGTCCTCCTGCTGGTAAGCATTTTTGCGGGAATAGGCTTCATTTATTGTGAAAAGCGTGCTGAAGACCCAATCATTTCCCTGGATTTGTTCAAGAAAAGAGGATTTGCCATCGGAAATGCTTCTGTATTTATGAGCAGTTTTGCCATTTTTGCTTTTTTTGCTTTTGCGCCCATTTTCATTCAAGGCGCCCAGGGCAAGAGTCCCATGCAGGTGGGGATCGCCATGCTTTCCCTGAGTCTTGGATGGTCCATCGGTTCGATCATTTTCGGACAGATATCGAATCGACTCGGTGCAAAAACTGCGGCAATCATGGGTGCCATGTGCCTGGTTGCGGGCTGTGGTCTTTCGCTGACATTTGATACGCAAACGTCCATGCTTTTCAGTTTCCTCGTATTCCAGTTGGTGGGGCTAGGCATGGGGTTCGTAGCACTGGCAACCCTCGTGATCGTTCAAAATGCCGTGGATCCCTCTGATCTGGGGGTTGCGACCGCTTCTCATCAGTTTATGCGAACCTTTGGCGGCACAGTGGGTATCGGTATATGCGGCGGCTTGCTGATGTCCAGACTGACTGCTACCATCGATAGCCTGGCAAGTATGGACGCCATGGAAATTCTGCCGGAAGCCTTGTCGAATCAATCCCAGAGAAGTTTTGAGAACTTACTGCGTCCGGAATTTCAGGCGCTGCTGCCGGAGGCAATCAGGGGCTCACTTCAGGTGTCCATTGCATCCAGTGTTCAGTTCGTTTTCTGGGTGGCACTGATTATTTCACTGCTTTGCCTGGCTATCTGTTTTATGCTTCCCGACAGCAGGGCTGAATGATTTTAGGGTTGGAGGGGTGGAGGTTTGGAGGGGAAACCCAGGTTGTGTTCGGGTTGTATAAAGGTTGGGCGACTATACAGCCGATAGCAACTCATAACACATGCCAGACTGATTTGCCCAGCATCCCAGCTATCATTTAGTGTTCTATTGGAGGAAAAAACGTGAATCAACCCATCAATTTCAGAATTGAGACAATTTTTGGAAAGCTATGTAGCAAAAGAACCGCTCCGGCTGAATCATGAAGGGTGGTGGCGAAAGCCCCTGCTGGCTTCATCGCCCATAGACAAACGATTCGATATCTTGCCCAAGATCGCAATGGATGAGCATCTGCACCCACGGGACCTGTTGAAAACAGCCAAGTCGGTTATCGTTTTTTTTATCCCCTTCGTCAAAGAGCTTATCAAAGAGAATCGTTCGGGTAACAGGCCGTGCAGAAACTGGGGGATTGCTTATGTTGAAACCAACGATCTCATCAACCGGGCCGGGGAAGCTATGGCCGATTTTCTTAAAGCGGCAGGCTATGCATCCGGATTGACACCGGCCACGCACAACTTTGACGAGAAGCGTCTCATGGCACGCTGGTCCCACAAGCATCTTGCCCACCTGACGGGTCTGGGGCGGTTTGGAACCCACTTCATGCTGATAACTCCGGCAGGTGTCTGTGGACGATTCGGCAGCCTGGTCACCGAAGCAGACCTGGGCGACAATCCGCTGATAGAGACGTCCGAGGCCTGCCTGCTCAAGACCGGGAAAAAATGTGGTAAATGTATTGAAAGGTGTCCGGTGAATGCTCTGACAGAGGACGGTTTTGATCGTCGGAAATGCTGGGATCGCCTGAATGAAAACCTGCATACGCTTGATTCTTTTGCGGATCTGCCTGAAACCACGCATGTATGCGGAAAGTGTAACACCATGCTGCCGTGCAGTTTTATCAACCCTGTGAAGCAGGGGATGTCATCCTGAAGCTATCAATAAGAAACATTATCTTCAGCGATCATTTTGGATCCTGGACCGGGGCGCTGTTTTTTTCCTTCTGGATCGGACAGCGTGTATATTTTCATTATGAAAAATTATTCCGGTTGAGTCTATATGCCTTCGTCTGGTGGTTGATAACATTTCAATTCTTTCTTTTTGTCATCTCATACATGACGCGGACAAAGGCCAGCGTGCATGCCAGCGGATTTATTGAGAGCGTTTTTCCCTTTATCTGCGCTGCAATGCCTTTTGCGTTACTTGTCAAATACCCTTACGTGCCGCCAACGTATGGCATCCCTTCTCTCAAATTGCCGGCAATCCTGTTGGAATTAGGAGGAACACTGCTTATTGTTGCCGGTATTCTGTCTTTGAGAAAGTCTTTTTCCATTATGACGGAAGTACGCAAACCTGTATTTATGGGCATTTATCGTATATCCAGGCACCCCATGTATGTTGGGTCAATTATGACTACCTTGGGAACCCTTTTTCAAAAGTTTGGTTGGTTGAACTGCATTTTTTTCATCATGTTCTGTATCTGCCAAGCTTACCGCGCCACTCGGGAAGAGAATAAAATAATGACCGTTTATTCGGAATATAGGGTCTATGCCTCTGACGTTGGATGGGTATGGAAACTGGGGAGAAGGAAACGACTGCGATAGAAGAATCGGATCAAAAACAGTTAGAGGGGTTCGTGTTACAACAGGAATTGCAGAAATATTTTGGGTTCAACGCCTTTATAGGGAGGGAAAAGGGGTCAAACCTTGATTATTGATTTAATAAATACCTGACTTCACAAATCAAAATGGGTAGTCTTCAGCATGGTTTCAAGATAAGGTGGTCAGATGGTTCCGGAAGCCTTGAGTGATTCGATTTCCTGGGTGGCAAAGCCAAAATCCGCCAGGACAATTTCCGTGTCCTGGCCTGGAATGGGCGGCGGACTTTTAATCTCGGGTTCGGTCCTTGAAAAACGAGGAGCTGGAGCGGGCTGGAGCACGCCGTCATTTTCGACGAAGGTTTTTCGTTGCTTGTTGTGAGGGTGCTCGGGGGCTTCCGACATGGACAATACCGGGGCAAAGCAGACATCGCTGCCTTCCATGATCTCACACCACGCTTCCCGGGTTTTGGCCTTGAACACCAGCGATAGTTTTTCCTTCAGCTGAGGCCATTGAGCGAAATCAAGCTGGTTCTGAAAGTCCGGGTCATCGATTTCGGCAAGTTTCAGCAGGAGCTCGTAAAACTGGGGTTCGATGGCACCGATGGCAATAAACTTATTGTCTGCGGTTTCATAGGTATCATAGAAATGTGCACCGGTGTCCAGCAGATTGGTGCCCGGCTTGTCCGTCCAGAGACCGGCAGCCTTAAGCCCGTATATCATGGCCATGAGTGCGGCGGAGCCGTCCGTCATGGCAGCATCCACCACCTGCCCTTGTCCTGAGTTACGGGCTTCGTACAATGCGCAGACCATACCAAAGGCCAACAGCATGCCCCCGCCGCCAAAATCGCCCACAAGGTTCAAGGGGGGTACAGGCTTTTGACCTTTACGACCGATGGTGTGCAATGCGCCGGAAAGCGCAATATAGTTGATATCGTGACCGGCCGCTCGTGCCAGGGGCCCTTCCTGGCCCCAGCCGGTCATCCTGCCGTAAACGAGTCTGGGGTTCCTCTTCAGGCAGACATCGGGCCCGATACCCAGCTTTTCCATGACACCGGGACGAAACCCTTCCTGGAGAGCATCCACCTGCTCCAGCATCCTGAGCAGGGTCTGAACGCCTTCCAACGTTCTGAGATTGATGGAGATGGATTTGCGGTTTCGGGTCAAAAGATCGTATTTGGGATCAGACAGCGACAACCCGCCTTTTCTCTCCACACGAACAATTTCGGCCCCCATATCCGAGAGCATCATGCCACAGAAAGGTCCCGGTCCTATGCCACCGACTTCAATGATTTTGACACCGTTTAATGGGCCCATTTTCCCCTCCTGAATTCAGTTAGAACTACTATTATATTAAATACGAAGACTAAATGCAAATCCTAAACAATATCTAATGACCCAAATTCGAATGATCAAAACCGGACCTTCGGAGACCCAAATTTAAGCGATGTTTATATCATTTGATCATTGACTGCTTGTATTTTTTAAATGCCGGACCATCGGAGCGCCAGACATAACACGTGTTTTTCAATCTTCCCATGGAATAGGTCTTTAGTGCCTGGGAATTGCTTGGCGAACGGGTTGCCGCACTCCAGGCGCCCTGTACAGCCGCCGGCGCCATGGCCATCAGGAGCGCCACGAGGTGGGCACACCCCTTTGCACCGCCCACGAGATTTTTGACTTTTAAGGTAAAACCGGACACAATCGACATCCCTATGATGGGTTCGAGGGAGCGGCGTGTTTCGAGGCAGCCATCGTTGGGAACCGTTGGCATCTCGACATCGATATCTTCAATGATGAGTCCGGGTCCCCGGACTTTCATGCGGATGGTCATGTTGTGGACCACTCCGGGTCTTATAACATCCCCGCCGGAACGATAGGAGTCGATCAGTCGATTGTCTTTCAGTTGTCCTTCTACAACAATTGCGTCGTCTTCATATGAATAGATGGCCACATGAATATTGCGCGTGTGGATTTTTTGAAGTTTCTTTTTGTCAATTGTCATCATGGTCTAATTTCCCGATTCTTTTATGGTTGAAGGTTTCATCAAAATTCGTTTGCTGACCATATCATAAGACAGGCTTGATCTGAAACCCTATATCTGAGATAGTTAAACGATACGCCATAGAAAGGCAGAAGGAATGATATGAAGGCAGAAATGACGATTGAGATCTTTTCAGACACCATTTGACCGTGGTGCTACCTCATTACGGGTCGTATTGAAAAACTGAAAAAAGAACTGGGTATCAGCGTCCGCTGGCTGGCTTTCCCGCTACATCCGGAAACTCCGGAAGAGGGGCGAACGCTGGAAGATCTATTTGCCGGTCGTCCTTATAACATTCCGGAAATGCTGGCCCATCTGAAAACAATTGCCGATGCTGAAGGACTTCCTTTTGGAAATCGCACGAGAACCTATAACAGCAGGCTGGCTCAGGAGTTGGCCAAATGGGCGGAATCTCAGGGCAAGGGAGATGTCTTCCATGAGGCTGCTTTTCGAGCGTATTTTGTGGATGGAAAAAACATCGCCAAGAAGGAAAACCTGCTTGATATCGCGGTTTCCGTCTCGTTGGACCCGGCCAAAGCCGGAAAGATTGTCGAGGAAAGAATCTATCGAGAAGCTGTGGATGCCGACTGGCGGCGGGCCCGTCAACTCGGTATTACGGCGGTACCCACGTTTTTACTCGGGAAAGACCGTCTGGTGGGGGCCCAGCCGTATCACCATATGAAGGCCTTTGCCCTGCGAAATATTAATTTGGGAATTACTTAAACCTGAACTGAGCGATTTTTCCCGAAGAGATGTGCCGAACCCTTGATGCCGCAAGAGATTGGTGCAGATCGAGATAAAAATCGCTCAGTTCAGTTTAAAAGGAATTTTTTCCCGGCTGTTGTTGACACTGAGTGTTTTATATTGCCCCTTCTGCCAGTTTTCGAGATCCGAAACATACCATTTTGAAAAACGCCGATCAGACGGCCCTCCGGCGATGTTGGAGCGGCAGTCGTTCCGGGAGAGATCCGATACGATCCGATACGACGGGAAGAATGTCGTATCCCGGTTGTCACTGCGGTAAATCTGGCCCTGGTGAATTGTCGCACGGCCGCCGATTCCCGTAATGGGCCCCCGGTCGAACCCCAGAAAAGCGGGGAGTTTTCCCCCAAATACCAGATGACGCATCATGAACTTCCGTGATTCTCCCCATGGCCTGGCAGGGATCTCGAGGGCTTTTTCAGCCGTACGCTTATAGAGCGACTCTCTGCTTTCCCCGCCAAACCACGCAGATGTTTCAGATAACAATACCCGGTCGAAATTCTGGTAGAAATCGATAAAGACGCCTGTTTCGCTTGACAGGTACCGGCACACATTCTTGCCGAATCCGTTTTTCCCAAATGTTTCCGAGATGAGTTTTTGATAGAAAGCTTCAAAGAGAAAGGCCCCTTGGGAGTCCCGATCATAACAAAGGTCCCATTCCCTTAATATCCGGCCTTGTTCGGTGTCAGGAAGGAGCGGTTTGAGGATGGCCATATAGGTTTCCGCCTGTTTCGAAAAGAGATCGAAATGCATCTCGAACATGTTCTCAGTCGTGAAATCATCTTGCCGGGAGAGGAGATCGTTGATACGGTCCGCACGGTACGGGCCCATGGGCATATTTATGGGCGCCGTCTTGCCGAAGGCATTCAGGTCATTGTTGGCAGTTGCAAAAAACCCCTGGTCAGGGTTGAATATCCGTGGCAGGTCCTCATGACCCACAAACCCCTGCCAGTCATTGGCCTTGTCCCACCCTGGCAGCGGTACCAGACCGCTGACGCCCTCTCGTCGCACAGGCGCAAGACCCGACATCTGGAATCCGATGTCGCCCTTGGTGTCGGCAAAAACAAAACTCCAGGCACTTTCCTGCCTGCCAAGCGTATCCATGGCCTCCTGCACGGTAGTTACATGCCACATGTGCAGATAGCGATCCAGAGAAACCGTTCCGGATCTGTCTGCCGACCAGCGGGTGGTCAGGTAATATCCCTCTGTTTCCGGGTCACCATCCAGGACGCCGTGGTCGTTTTCAAAAAAGACCACCTCTTGCAGGGGATTCTTTTTTCGCAGAATCGTTTCCCGGCGTTGGGAAAAGGGTATCCATTGATCACCTTCCTCACGATAATACCGACCGTTTTTACACTTTTCGACCCAGGAATCGATGGCGTCGACAAAGGCATAGGTAACGCCCCAGGCAATATTCCGGGTGCGGCCGGTGAGTATTCCCGGAAAACCCGGCATGGTGGCGCCGATGGCGAATTGGTCTTTGGTTTTGAGAACGATTTCACACCAGATGTTGGGTAGCCGGTTGACTTCCAGGTGGGGATCGTTGGATAGAATCGGTTTTCCGGATGCTGTTTTGGTACCGGAAATGACCCAGTTGTTGGAGGCCATCATTCGTGGTGCCGCGGTTTGCCACAAGATATCCGGAGGAACGATGCGTTCCTGCAGAGAGACTTTTTTCAACAGGTCCATATCAATACCGCCCAGGTGCCCTGGAAAGAGTTCTTCGAGATGCGTCTGCGAGACACCCGCCTGGATCATTTCCATGAGCAGACGTTCTATTTCAGCCTGGGATTGGCTTAAGGTCAGATATCCCACCATGCGGGACAGGGTAATGATATCTTCAGCTTTCCATGGTTCGGGTGTGTATCCGAGCAGCTTGAGCTCCCAGGGGGCTTTTTGGGAAAATGCGGTTGAAATGCCATTGGCATAAGATGCCACGAGTTTCCGGGTATCTTCCGGCAAGGCAGTGACCGCATCCTTTACATGTCCGCACCAGTTCATTTTTCTGAAAAAAATATCGATAGCAAGGGACGCATCGCTGTCATCGATCAGTTCACAGAGTCTTCCCTGGCCAAGGATTCGCATGAGCAGCATTTGCATTCCACGGTCTCTGGCATGAACATAGCCCTGTCCCCAATAGAGATCTGCCAGGTTGTCGGCTTCAACATGAGGAACACCATTTTCGTCACGCCAGATGTCAATATTTTCTTTCATGGGTGATTCTCCTAATTAATGAATTGCTACTCAACGAGGTTGAGTTAAGGTTGTCGTGCAGTGCTTCAGCGCTGCCGAAACCTGTTCTGGCAGGGCTAAACAGGCTGTCCAATAACCCCTGCGCATTTCATATGTAATTAGCAGTAATTCACTGTCATTTACAATATAAAAAAGTGGGTTAAAAAGTAATTATATAATTGAAATTATTTACAATAATTGGTATAAACACTCCTAAATAGTTACTGCTAAGGAGTTAATGTTGAAAGTTTCTGAACCCAAAAATCTTCGACCTTATTGCCAAAGTCAGAGTCTTTTATTTCCAGCCAATCTGCTGGATTTTATAAAAGATGACGATCTTTGTATGGTTGTTGACGATGTCGTCAACAACCTGGATTTTTCCTGTCTTTATGTCAAGGTCAGCTCGGAAGGTAATATGGCTTACCATCCAAAGTTGATGTTAAAAATTTTGTTTTATGCTTATGCCAATAGCATTTTCAGTTCCCGCAATATTGCTAAAGCGCTCAGCGAAAATATAGCTTTTATCTATTTAGCTGCCTGGCAACAGCCTGATTTTCGTACCATCAATAATTTTAGAAAGAACCATTTAGAAGAAATTAGAAACTTTTTTGTCCAAATCGTTCATCTGTGTCAAGAACTTAAGATGGTCAAACTCGGTCATATTTCCATTGACGGTTCAAAATTCAAGGCCAATGCAGCGAATCGGCAAACCTATGATCGAAAACGCATTGAGCGCGAAATGAAACGTATCCTGGATCAAGCTGAGGATAAAGATCAGGAAGAAGACGCTCTTTATGGTTCTGAAAACAGCGGTGATGAACTTCCCAAAGAGATCCGTGACCGCAAGCAGCGCATCGAGAAATTAAAAGAGATTCAAAAAAAACTTGAACAAGAAGGTAAAAATAAACTCAATGTCACCGATGAAGATGCGGTGTTCATGAAAACCAACGCTGGTATAAATACCGCCTACAATGCCCAAATCAGTGCGGATGAGGATGTTCAAATCATTGTTGCCGCAGATGTTACCAATGAACAAAATGACCAGAAACAATTACTGCCGATGGTTGAGCAAACTGAGCAAAACACAGATGCTTCGATAGACATTGTAACTGCCGATGCGGGTTACAGTACACCAGACAATCTTAAGAAGTTAGAACCGCACAACATCGATGCCTATATTCCCGATGATACCTATCAAAGCCGCAGTCGCGGAAAAGAGGTTCCTCCATTTGATAAAGACAATTTTATCTATGATGAAAGCGCTGATGTGTTTACATGTCCTGCCGGCAAGGTGTTAAAATTTTGGTATACAAAGCATGATGTCCAAAGAGGCGATTACCAAATCTATCGTTGTACGGCGTGTGGCAATTGTCGACATTTTGGTGACTGCACTACAAATAAAAGAGGTCGATCCATTTGGCGCCGCCCTGTGGATAAAAAGATCAAGGCGATGCGTTCAAAGCTTGATAGTGAATCTGGTAAAGCGATCTATGCCAAGCGTAAACACATTGTTGAACCTGTCTTTGGACACATCAAAGCGGTTCTGGGTTTTACTGGCTTCAGCCTACGAGGTCTTAAAAAGGTTAACGCTGAATTCAAGTTAGTATCCATTGCTCATAATCTAAAAAAGATATCAAAATATGCATATAAAAAGGGCGTTGGCCTTACCCCCAGGTTGGTTGAGACCTAGGATTACCTATAAGCGGCATGGTTTTATGCTTAAATGAGAATTACATCATAATGTTGTGCCGATTTAAATAAGTTTTCAAAGAGCTACCCAATCAGATCGATGGATCTGATCGTTATTGTAAAATAATAAACTATTGAGGTTGCGGGACAAACTGTAACCCCTGCGCTACGATTACATGGAGCTGTCTACCACCTTAAGTTAATGACATTGACTTTACACGATAGGCACAATATTCCACAAATTATGTGCTCAGAGTTTTCAAGCCGCAATGCCTCAATGGCACCCACAATTTGCAGTTAGTCAGATGAGACGCTTGCGTCGATATCATACAGATATATTCTATAAAATAACATAGCACAGCTCAATATTTTAACAAGTTGTAAAAAAAACTGACACTCGCAACCTCAAACACCTTCCTTTTTCTTAACTCAGCGATTATCTGTAGCATGTTTATTTTCAATAAATATAGAACATTTTCACTATACTTTCGCTTTTGGCACAGGCTTTGCTCTCACAAAAACCGATCCGGAACTTGCGTTGGAAATTTTCTAAGATATCAGATCCGGAAAAATATGTTACAATACGACAATCCACCGGCACAAGAGGGCGTTCAATCCTTGACCTTTGACCCGGATTGGTTTACATCTGACAGGAAAAAAGAGTCCCGGTATTTAACTCGACAATTAAAGTTTAAACCAAAAGGAGACATAAAATGAATTCCCCTTTAGTCACCCCTTTAGTCATGTTGGTCGACGATGAAGCCCCTTTTGTAGAAACCATGACCAAACGTCTGGGAAAAAGGGATTTGGACGTAATTGCAGCCTTTAGTGGCCCGGAGGCATTGGAAACCCTGGATAAACATCCCAATGTGGATGTGGTGATCCTGGATGTCAAGATGCCCGGTATGGATGGGATCGAAACCCTCAAGAAAATTAAGGCCGCTTACCCGATAATCGAAGTTGTCATGCTCACTGCCCATGCCACGGTTGAATCGGCCATTGAAGGGATGAGGTTTGGCGCTTTTGACTACCTGATGAAACCCTGTGACATGGAACAATTGATGGGCAAAGTCAATGAGGCTGCGCAGAAAAAACGGGGTCACGAAAAAAAAATCCAGGAAGCCCATATTAAAGAAATTATAGCAAAACGCGGATTTTAGTCAACACGGTATTACGAATATGACAAAAAATAATCATTTGGCCGATCATTATCTGCATTCATTGAACCGCAACATCATTCTGATTATCATCATCGTATCCGTAATCCCCCTGATCCTTGTCAGCAGCACGATTTATTATCAATTTCGAGCCTCCTATCATGAAAAAGTCTACGACCATCTTCGTGAGCTGGTTCAAAGCCATTCACACAGCATCGACAATTTCTTACAGGAAAAACTCAGCGATATTCGTTTTTTATCGGATAGTTGTGGTCGGGAAAACTTGACCGATGAATCATTCCTGCAAGAACGTCTGGCGATACTCCAGAAAGATTTTGGAAAGGATTTCGTTGATTTAGGCATTGTCAATGCCTTTGGCGAACAAATCGCCTATGCCGGGCCTTTTAAATTAGGCAAGGCCGATTACTCGGATTCTGAGTGGTTTCAAAAAGCATCTCAAAGCGAATATTTCATCAGCGATGTTTTTTTAGGGCTCAGGGGGCTACCGCACTTTATCATTGCGGTGCGCAACACCTGGGAAGATATTGACTGGATCTTGCGGGCGACCGTCGACTTTGTCGAATTTACCACCCTGGTTGAAGATATCCGCCTGGGTCAAACCGGCTTTGCGTTTATCTTGAACAACAAGGGGGAGTTGCAAACAAGGCCGACGACACGACCTTCTTCGGATATGATTGACAATACAGTCATTTACGAAGAATTTTTTGCAAATCAACGCGTTTCTCCCGGAAAGATCAGCATTGCCACCAAAACAGACAGCTCCCGGAATAAAAACATCTACATCGCGGCCTCAATTAAAAACGGAGACTGGCTGCTGGTATACCAGCAACGGACGGCTGATGCATTTGCCGATCTGAGTAAAACATTCATGATAACGACAGCCCTGATGTTTATCGGGCTGATTGGCATCATCTTCATGGCCTTTACCCTCTCCAGGACGATTGTCGAACGGGTGGCCAAAGCGGATTCAGAAAAGCAGCTGATGAGCAAAAAAGTTGTTGAAACCGGCAAACTTGCCTCGGTAGGGGAATTGGCTGCCGGCATCGCCCACGAAATCAACAACCCCGTTGCCATTATGGTGGAGGAAGCCGGCTGGATGGGAGATTTGCTGGAAGAAGAAGTGTTTGAAAAAAGTGAAAATCGCGTCGAATTCGAAAGGGCCATCGCCCAGATTAAAACCCAGGGGAAACGATGCAAGGAAATTACCCATAAATTGCTCAGTTTTGCCCGCAAAACCGACACGACTGTTCAGGATGTGAATATAAATGAGTTGTTAGAGGAACTGGTGGCGCTTGCATCCCAGCGGGCCAAATACGGCATGGTGGAAATACAGACCGATTTCCAGCAAAACCTTCCCTATTTAAGAGCCTCCATATCCGAGTTGCAGCAGGTTATTTTCAACCTGATCAACAACGCCATCGATGCCATGGGTCACGATGGCGGTACGCTGAAGATATCATCGCATCAGATAGAAAATAAGCTTGCTATTGCCGTATCCGATACAGGAGAAGGAATCCCCGAAGCCAACCTGGACCGAATATTTGATCCTTTTTTCACCACCAAACCGGTGGGCAAGGGAACCGGTCTGGGGCTTTCGATCTGCTATGGAATTATTGAAAAAATGGGTGGAAAACTCGAAGTGGAAAGTACCATGGGAACGGGTACCACCTTTTCATTCTCCATTCCGTTTCAAACGGATACCGACGAACAACAATGAAACAAAAATGACCCATTCAAATCAAAACATGAAATTCCGATTCGGTTCGCCTTCTTCTGGTCGACGATGAAAAGGATTTTGTAAATATTGTCTCCAAGAGGCTCGAGCGAAGGAATATGGATGTTGCCAAGGCGTTTAGCGGCGCCGAGGCTATTCGGGTGCTTCGCGGTCAGGAGTTTGATGTGGCTGTCCTGGATTTGAAGATGGAGGATATGGACGGTATCGAAGTGCTTAAAGTGTTTAAAATGATGGATCCCCGACTGGTTGTCATCATGCTGACCGGGCATGGATCAGCTAAAGATGCCGAACTGGGAATAAAGCTGGGGGCTTTTGATTATCTTACCAAACCGTGTGAACTGGAAGACTTAGTTGAAAAAATCATGGAGGCGCATGCGTATCGCCGGCAGAGTGAATAGAGAATGTAGAAAGTAGAATTTGATTTTCGGTGTATTGAAGAACCTCGCAGCATGCGAAGCACTGCGAACGGCAGAACCCACGGGGAATGCACTCGCTTTTGCGTTCGGAACAGGCGACGGAGCTTGTCATCAGGAGGAAAGGGGAAGAGATGTTACTAAAATCAAAGTGGTTTCAGCTTGGCGTGGCTGTTGCTCTCTGTATCGTGGTTCTGTTGCTGCCCAGGCCGGAAGGAACCAAATTCACCATAACCGGTGATAACAACCACGACTTTTTTCAGCATATCCAAGATAATTTTAAGCTTATCGATAAGGCAGGCAAATCAACTCAAGAATATATGGTTGAAGTCAAAAACCCGAAGGAGTTTAAAACTCCGGGAATATATCTGCGGGAAACGGCTGAAAACCTGAAATTGAAGGACCTTCAGGTCGATTATGTAGACGGTCTTTCGCCTAAAGCAAAGCGATTTCTGGCCCTCCTGGCCATGCTTATTTTTCTCTTTGTGGCCGAGCCCATCCCCCTCGAGATCACGGCCATCTGTATCGGTGTTTTTCTCGTCATCATGGATATCGGGAATGTCAAAGATGCGTGGGCACCTTATATGCATCCGGTGGTGGTCTTTATCATGTGCTGTCTGATTTTTGCCATTTCCCTGGAAAAGGCCGGGCTGACCAGGCGCCTGGGACATTTTATTGTTAAAAAGGCCGGTAACAGCGTTACCAAATTCACCTTTATTATCGCCATCGGTTTGGGCCTGGCATCTTCTTTCATGCATGATGCCGCCGCCTGTGCCGTGGGAATCGTGACCATGCTGCCGTTGATGCGGGCGGCCAATATCGAGCCCCATTCCAATACGGCAAAATTCATGATGCTTTCCCTGCCGTTTGCCTGCTCCAGCGGCGGCATGGGCACCCTGGTGGGTGGCGGTCGCAACATGGTGGCCGCCGCATTTCTGCATGAATTCACCGGCATAGAAATCACCTTCTTCGACTGGATCAAGTATGCCATGCCGGCTGCCATTCTTACCGTACCGGTGGCCGTTGGTGTTGTCTGGTTGGTTTTCCGGCCGGACCCCAAATACAAAATGCCGAAATTCGATGAAAAACTGGCACCATGGAGTTCCATTGAAAAACGAACACTGCTAATCATTGGTATATCATTCATCCTTTGGCTAACCAAAGGACTTCATGGTATAGACTATTCCGTGACCGGTATGCTGGGTGTCGCCGCGTTGGTTCTGGCCGGTGTTCTGGAATGGGAAGACATTCACAAAAACCTGGAGTGGGGCACGGCGCTGTTTATTTTTGGCGGCGGTATTTCACTGGGGCTGGCCATGGGGGGTTCCGGAGCGGCCGCTTATTTCGCCCATGTGTTTTTCCCACTGGTTCAGGGCGGGGGCTGGCTGGTGCTCTTTATCGGGGTAGCTGTTTTCGGCGCCCTGGTAACCAATGCCATGGCCAATGTGGCCGCCGCGGCGTTGATATTGCCCATCGTGATACCCATGGCCCAGCTTGAAGGAGTGAATCCCACGGTGATGGCTCTGTGCCTGGGCATGGCCACCTCTTTTGCCTTGCTGCTGGTAATCGGCTGCCCTCCGAATGCCATTGCGTATAGTTATCGGTATTTCAAGGCGTCCGATCTGACAAAGGCAGGTCTTGTTGCCACCCCCGTGTTGTTGGGTGTTTTGGTTCTTGTGGCGGGGGTCTGGTGGAAGATTTTGGGGCTCGTATGAAAAAAAGCGACAACCATCAATTAAAACCCATCCGTCTTCTTCTGGTGGACGACGAAGATCACTTCCGTCAAACCATGGCCAAACGCCTGGCCAAAAGAGGCCTGGACTGCGATCAGGCGGCTAACGGGAATGAATGCCTGTCGATTCTCGAGAAAAAAGCGATGGATGTGGTGGTTCTGGACGTCAAGATGCCGGGTATGAGTGGTATCGAGGTCCTGCAAAATATCAATGCCACCTATCCCAAGACCGAGGTCATATTGCTGACAGGCCATGCCACCACTTTCGATGGCATTGAAGGGATTAAATCGGGAGCCTTTGACTACTTGATGAAACCCATCGAGCTGGAACATCTTTATAATAAAATAATTCAGGCTTACGATAAGATTCAAAGAATAACGGCCGAGCAAAAGGAAGCTGAATACAGAAAAAAAATGGAGCAGCAGATGATCGCCACCGAACGACTGGCATCCCTGGGGACCCTGGCTGCCGGCGTGGCGCACGAGATAAACAACCCCCTGGCCATTATCAGAGAGTCGGCAGGATGGATGCAGCAATTGTTCGCCAGAGACGAACTGAAAGACATGCCTCGCCGTGATGATTTTGCAAAGGCCTTGGACAAGATGGAAAAAAGTGTCGAGAGAGCGAGCCGGATCACCCATCAGCTTTTGGGGGTTGTGGGAAAATCGGAATCGACTGTCTCGGAAGTGGACTTGAATGAATTAGCCGAAGAAGCCATTCGACTCATTACCCATGAGACCAAAAACAGGGACATTGAAATCATCCGCCGCATGGAACCATCACTGGGTTCCATCCAAAGCGATCCTTACCAGTTGAGGCAGGTATTTTTGAACCTGCTGACAAATGCCGTTCATGCCATAAAATCCACCGGCACCATTACCATTGCCATCAAAGATGCCGGCGACAGCCGTATGATCGCCATTTCCGATACCGGGGGAGGTATTCCCCGGGAGAATCTGGATAAAATATTCGAACCGTTTTTCAGCACAAAGCCCCCAGGGGAAGGGACCGGACTTGGCCTTTTTGTTACCCGGGGTATCATTGAGAAGCTGGGTGGTTCCATCGAGGTAGATAGTAAGGTTGGAGTGGGAACTAGCTTTTGTATCCGACTGCCCAAGCATCTCAAAAAGACCGATGATGTTGGGGAAAAAGACGATCAGAACTGGGTTGAAAAAATAAAGTCCCGTTTTGCAGATTAGATAGGAGAAAAAATCATCATGATTAAAATACCGATCCGAATTTTGCTGGTTGATGATGAAAAAGATTTTGTAGAAATTCTTAGCCTCAGACTGGAAGAGGCGGGCGAAAAAGTTACCTCAGCCCATAGTGGCCAGGAATGTCTTGATATATTAGAAACGAAAGAAATCGATGTGGTGATACTGGATATTTTAATGCCGGGCATGGATGGCATTGAAACCCTCAGGGAAATAAAAAACAGGTTCCCTCTTGTTGAAGTCATCATGCTGACCGGCCATGGCAGCACCGAGAGCGCGGTGAAAGGCATGAAACTGGGGGCCTTTGATTATCTTTTAAAACCGGCCCGTTTTGCGGAATTGACCGCCAAGCTGGAAGCGGCCCTTAAAAGAAAAGATGAGCAGACCGAACGAATTCGAAAAGCCGAGCTAAAACTTCTTTTGCGAAGAAGCGGCGACATATAGGTACCCAGACCGGGGTGGTTTTAGATAAAAGTCGCAATTTAAAAGGTAGGGGGTTGCTGAGCGGTGAAAACATGGCGGAAAATTAGCCTGCGTACTCGTATTTATGTCATCCTGGTTGCCCTGGTGCTTATTACCATGGCCGGCGGTATTGTTACCGTCTGGTACACCTATCAAATGGAAAACCTGCTGGCAGGTGTTACGGAAAAAAACATTGCGGCGTTTCAAACAGCAGAAGCCCTTGAGATTGCGCTGGTCAACCAGAAAGGGTTTGTTTCCTATTACTTTATTGAAGGTGACCCCGAATGGCTGCGGAAACTGGGCGAATTTCGCCAGATTTTCAAAGAGCGGCTGACATGATGCGATGCATATGGCCGAAAGCGAACGTGAAAAGGAGGCGCTTTACCGGATCAAGACCGAATATGCCCAGTACATCAATATCAAAGATCGCGTCATCTCCTACTATCAGGCGGGTAATCGTGATGCCGGCGTTGCCCTTCACCGGCAGGTCCGCGATCTTTTTTTCACCGTGTTGGAATTCTGCCATACGTATAAAGAGATCCATGAAGAAAAAATCCAGCAGGTAACCGCGGACAACCAGAATCCAGGCCACCAATCTCAGGATTATTGCCATAACAGCCGTATGCGCAGGCTTTTTGCTGGCCATTCTCCTGGCATTTGTTCTGGGATCCCAGATTCTGGGGCCGGTGCGTCGCTTGACGGCTGAAGTCGGCAGCGAGGGGGATACTACCCCGGCGGGCGATGAGGTCAAAGCCCTCAGCCATAGCGTGCGAGGCCTGATTCAGAATGTGGATCATACCCGGTCCGAGCTTCTAAAAAGCCGTGAATCCCTGTTGCAGGCGGATAAAATGGCTTTGGTCGGCAAACTTGCCGCCGGGATGGCCCACAGCATTCGCAACCCGTTTACGTCGGTGAAAATGCGTCTTTTCAGTCTGAGCCGATCACTGAAGCTCACCGATACCCAGAAAGAAGATTTTGATGTCATCTCGGAAGAAATTCGTCATGTGGATACCATCGTTCAGAATTTTCTCGAATTTTCCAGACCTCCGAAACTCAAGATCCAGTCCGTCAGTCCTTCGATGGTTGTCGATCAAGCCATCACGCTATTAAAACATCGTCTAAAGTCCTATAATGTCGAAGTAACCATCGAGCGTGAGCAATACCTGCCTGAAATCGAGGCTGATCCCGAGCAGATCAAGGAAGTCATTGTCAATCTTGTGGTGAATGCGTGCGAGGCCATGGAAAGGGGTGGTTCCATTGTCATTCAGGAGCAGGAATCGATGGTACGGTCAAAAGAGAGAGGTGTGCTCATCCGGATGAGTGATAACGGTCCGGGAATTCCCGAACCGATCAGGGACAAAGTGCTGCAACCTTTTTTCACCACCAAAGAAGAAGGTACCGGACTGGGATTGAGTATTGCCGTTCGCATTATCGAGGAACATAACGGACGGTTGGAAATCGAATCAAACCAGGGCGGGGGCGCAACGTTTATCATCTCCCTGCCGCTATTTCAGGAGTCAAGCGATGAGCACGATTCTGATTATTGACGACGATGACCAGCTTCGCAAAAGTTTTCGTAAACTTTTATCCGAAGAAGGCTACACGGCTGAAGGTGCCGCTTCGGGGGAAGCGGGTATTGAAATCGTTCAAGACCAGTCACCGGACCTGGTCATCGTCGATGTCCGGCTGCCGGGGATGAACGGCCTGGAAACCTTTGAAGCTATTCACGCCTTAGAGCCCAAGCTTCCGGTTATTATCATGACCGCATACGGGACCACCGAAACCGCCATTCAAGCCACCAAAATAGGCGCCTTTGATTATATTCTGAAGCCCTTTGAAATCCCCGACATGCTGGCGGTCATCAACCAGGCCCTGGAAGCCGGGCGTTTTATGCGCACACCGGTGCAAATGGATGTTTCGCCGGATGAAGCAAGCCAAAGAAGCCATTGTCGGGCGCAGTAAAGCCATGCAGGATGTATACAAGGCCATCGGGCGCGTCTCTACGGCCGACGCAACGGTGCTGATCCGGGGAGAGTCCGGAACCGGCAAGGAACTGGTGGCTCGGGCCATATACCAGCACAGCCTGCGGGCGGAGAAACCCTTTCTGGTGATCAACTGTGTTGCCATCCCGGAGAACCTCCTGGAAAGTGAACTGTTTGGTTATGAAAAAGGGGCCTTTACCGGGGCAGCCCACCGCCGGGTAGGAAAAATCGAACAAGCCAACGGCGGCACCGTGTTTCTGGATGAGATCGGTGATATGCCCTTTAGTATTCAGTCTAAGATATTACGGCTGTTGCAAGAAAGAAGTATCGAGCGCCTGGGTGGGCGTGGCACCATACCGGTGGATGTACGCATTCTTGCGGCGACCAATCGTGATCTTGAGGCCTCCCTGGCGGAGGGCCGGTTTCGTGAGGATCTGTATTACCGACTTAAAGTAGTAATGATTTCCCTGCCACCCCTGCGCGAACGCCGGGATGACATACCGTTACTGACAGACTTTTTTCTCTCGCGCTATGCCACTGAACTGGGAATGGAAAATCCCGGAATTACGAGAGATGCTGTTGCAACCTTAAACACCCTTCAGTGGCCGGGAAATGTTCGTGAACTGGCCAATACCATTCAAAAAGCCTTAATCTTCAGCCGGGGAGCTCCTATCCAGGCCGATGACGTTGTTCATGCCCTGGACGGTGAAAAAGGATATCAGGGACACTGATCCGCAAATAGCCGAAGATGTCATTCGACACTGGATGCGCAGATCATTGACTTCGGAGACCGAAAAGCATACCTTTGAAAACATCATGGATCATTTAGCCGCCATTCTGGTCAGTGAGGCCTTGAATCTGACGGATGGCAACCGCACCCGGGCGGCCAAGCTGCTCGAACTCTCCCGTCCCACCTTACATGCCAAAATTGAAAAATACGGACTCAAATTTAAAACATCCGTTGATGAAGACCACCGCGAGTAACCTTTCCTATAAAGAATCCAGAAGTCAGGATACGGAGTACAGAATCTTTACTATTATGAGTTCAAAAAAACGAACGCCCAATCCCGCCATGGCGGGATTGGACGTTCATCTTTAAGCTATACACTCACCCTGTCACTCTTCAGCGCATAAGCGATGACAATACCGCATAGAAATGCCACGGCAAGATTCACCGTCAGGGTGATGCCCAGCATGATCAGGGCCACAAAAAGATCTTTACGTTCCGTGAGGTCATTGATCATGAGGGCCAGCTGCGCGCCGGCAAAAACCAGAAGAACCCCCAGCAGCGACATGGGGAGCAGGTTTAAAATGGGAAGCGCGTTTTGACCGAACAAGACGGCCAAGAGTCACGAATATGGTGCCGATCATCAAGTTTGCGGCCGCGGTGCGCGCTCCGAATCGATACATGGCTGCCACTCCCCCCGCGCCATGGCACATGGGGATGCCCCCCAACATAAAGCTGAAAATACCCGCAATTCCCTGGCTGTTGGCGATGGAACGATAGGATGCCCGCTGAGCTTTTTCACCGAAGTATTCATGCATGACATCGGTGTTGGAGAGTATGGCATTGCCGATGGTCATGGGGATCTGAGGCAGCACCAGAACCGGCAGCACCCAGATGATGTCGTACCAGGATGGCAGACCGTAAGGGAAAAAACGGGGCAGATGAAACCCGATTTTCATTTCCTCCCACCTCACCGGCTTGCCGATAAAGAGCCCGACGGCAATACCGCCCGCCACAACCAGGACCGCCGCTGGAAATTTTCGATTGTCGAGCAACAGAAATGTCATGATCATACCGACGATTCCCAGGATAATTCCCGTGTTGATGGCACCGATGGTCTGGATGGCCAGATTGGGATCCGGTTGGATTATAAAATTCAGCCCCTTGCTCATGAGAATGATGCCGACACCGAGCTGAACGCCGCGGACGGTGCTTTTGGGGGTGTATTTGCCGATTACATGAATCAGGCCGGTTGTGCCCAAAAAAAGAATCACCACGCCCATCCAGAGACTTGAGGCAATGATCTGTGTCGGTGTAAGCCCCACGGCAATGGCATAGGCGCCGATGACCTTCATGGGTTGGACCGGGACCGGCACCCTGAAGTAGATGCCGGCAACGACATAAAACAGCCCCACGGTCACCATGACATTGGTGACATTCAGCCCGTTTAAGACAATCATGGCAATGGCAATGGGGAGCAGGGTACCCAGATCCCCTAGTGACCCTGCGAACTCCATCCGGTTAAAGATAAATGTTGGTTGGTCCTGGGCCAACTTCGGTTTTGTCGACACAATTTTAGTATCCGGCATCGCGGGTCTCCATTACATTTTGTTTAACGTGTGAAGTTTATTTTTCATTGCAGGGAATATAGACACACTGGTTGTCCGGAAAACTAATGTAAATTACTACAGCAATTTCAATGCTGCAAATAGAATCGTGTAACGATATTTATTTTTACACCCTGTAAAAAAACTCGACACTCCATCATTTATACCACGTCTGATTAATCAGATATGGAACAATATTTATATTTAATTCAGTTGGTTAATATATCGTATCGATGTTTAAATAGATGGCATAAAGTTTGCTCTTTGAAAAGGCATAAAGCTTCAGGAGCAAACCAATGAATATGGATTTTACACTATTGATTGCTGATCGCAATCGAAATGTCCGCAATTTACTTCAACGCGAGATGACCTCGGAAGGTTACCAGGTCCTTCTGGCGGAAAATGCCCGTGAAGTGATCAAAATGACATTCCATCATGATCCTCTCGATCTGATCATACTGGACCCGGATCTTCCCGATAGTGATGAGTTAAAGATATTGCATGATATTCTGGATCGTATTCCGGCATTGCCGGTAATTGTGCACACCTATCTTTCAGAAGACAAGATGGATTCAAAGAGTATGAATAAGGTTATTTTTGTGGAAAAAAGGGGCGTCAGCGTCGAGCGTCTGAAACAGGTGGTCCATGAAACCCTGTTAGAACGACCTTCTACCCGACAATTTTTAAAAGAAAATATCGAAGATTGAACAAGAAATATCGAACAGCAGAAGTAAGATAAGGCATTTCAAATGTCGCGTTTCATAAATTCGTAAAACGAATTTATTGGTAAATAGAAAACGGAACTGCCCAAGCCATGAAGCAAAATCCGTATGCGGGTTTAAAAAAAGTAATTCTTGCCAGCATGATCCTGGCGCCCCTGATTCCGTATGTCATGGTATTGGGCATCGGGTATTATTATTTTACAAACTCACTGGAAAACAGCACTATCGCCAGCATTCAGCGAATTGTGCATGATCACCGGCAGATGATCGAATCCTTTTTGATGGAGAGAAAAGCCGATCTGGAATTTGTACGCAATACCTTTTCCTTTGAAGAACTGAAGCGTCAAGATAAGCTTGAACGGACATTTTACAGCCTGCAAACAGAGTCCAGTGCTTTTGTGGATCTGGGCATTTTAGATGAAAACGGCCTGCACATTGCCTACCACGGACCGTATCCATTGTCGGGCAAGGTGTATGATCAGGCTCCCTGGTTCAAAGCGGTTATGAAAAACGGGTTTTATATCAGTAACGTCTTTCTCGGCTACCGCCAGGTGCCCCATTTTGTCATCGCCATTGCCCAGATGAATCAAGGTCGTCCGTGGGTCATCCGCGCCACCATCGACACCCAGACATTCAATGACCTGGTAAAAAAGGTGCGCATCGGTAAAACCGGTGAAGCGTATCTCCTGGACACCGAAGGTGTATTTCAAACGGAAAGACGCTCCGGCGGTTCATTGATGGGAAAGGATCTGGATCGTCCCAAATACGGGCCGGTTCATGAGGGTATAAAAACCTTTTTAGAAGCCGATGTTCATGGCGAGGCATTTCTATATGCCACCACATGGCTGAAAGATAACAGCTGGTTGCTGGTGGTTCGACAAGAAAAAGCGGATGCCTTCAAGGCATTGCATCAGGCCGCATATAGTATATTTTTCATCAGTGTTCTGGGTGGTATGATAATCGTTGCCATTGCCTTTATTCTGACGAACCGTATTGTCCGTCGTATGGAACGTATGGATCAGGAGAAAGATGAACTGGGCGAACAACTTTTCCGGGCCGGACGACTGGCGGAAATCGGGGAAATGGCTTCCGGATTTGCCCATGAAATCAACAATCCCCTTCAAATCATAAAAAGCGAGTATGCCCTGATTGAGATGATTTTTTCGGATCTAAAGCAAAAAGGGGATATAAAGGAGTCGGAAGATCTGTCGGACATGGAAGACTCCATTGCACAGATCAAACTTCAGGTGGATCGCTGTGCGGATATTACCCAGGCCATTCTTCAATTCGGGCGCAAGGGTGAGCCGGTGGTCAAAGATATTGATCTTCGCATCTTCATCCCCGAAGTCGTCGGTATGGTGGCCAATAAGGCCGGTGTGCACGGGATCGCCATCGAGCAGAAAACCGCCGATGAAAATTCGGAGGTTCATGGAGACCTGCGCCATCTGCAACAGGTCCTGGTGAACCTCTTGAACAACGCCATCGATGCCGTCATCGTTAGACATGGATCTTCAGGGGGCGCCATTCAGATCGAATCCGGTGCGACGGAAGACGGGCAAGTTGAAATTAAGATCCGCGACAACGGCAGCGGTATCAGTCCTGAAAACCTGAAGAAGGTATTTGCGCCGTTTTTCACCACCAAACCGGTAGGCAAAGGGACAGGGCTGGGGCTTTCGGTATGCTACGGCATCATCGATAAAATGGGCGGCAGCATGTCGGTTGATAGTCAGGAGAACAACGGCACCACGTTTACCCTCCGGCTGCCCTCGGTCAGGTAAATCTCCCCGATCTTACGGACGGGGTCCACAGGAGCGGTTTTAAGGATTAACTAACTTCAACAAGGAGTCTGCTATGGAGGCAATGAAACTCATGCTGGTGGATGATGAAGAACGATTTCTTTCCACCACCCAAAAACTGCTGACCAAAAAAGGAATCGATGTCGTTACCGCCACCAGCGGGGCGGAAGCCCTTAACACATTGAATCAAAAACATATTCATGTGGTGGTTCTGGATGTCAAGATGCCCGGCATGGACGGGAATGAAACGTTAAAGGAGATTAAAAGCCGGTTTCCCCTGGTTGAGGTTATTATGCTGACCGGACATGCCACCGTCGAATCAGCCATTGACGGCTTGAAATGCGGCGCCACGGATTATCTGATGAAACCCACGGATATCGACGACCTGATTGCAAAGGTTAAGGAGGCTTTTCGGAAAAGACAGCTATTGGAGGAAAAAATACAGATGGCCCAATCGCGCAGCTACATGAAATCACCCCGGGAAATTTTGAAACAGGCTGAAAAACCCGAGCGATGATAATAACGCTTGACCGGTGAGCCGTGAGGGAAATGGTGTCATGATAGAAAAGACTAAGAAAAAAGCGACCGGATACGATAAGTATGTGAATTGGAAAATTTTTATTTTTCCAATAATTCTGCTGTTTGTGATCTTGCTCATGCCCACGCCATACGGAATGAAAGATGTGGGTATGGAATACAAGGTAGGCCCCACGGCGGCAGTTAATTTTATTACCCAATCATTTTTCAATAAAAAAAGTGTAGATGCCGAACAATGGGAACTTCTCTGCGCCCAGATCATGGAACAGAATGTTCAGATGGGGGCTCTGGGCAGAAAGAGTTTTTTGAACCGCGATCTGTCATGGGCCAAGGGTAACAAAATTCCCGCGGACAAGGAAAATTTTGATAGAGCCATGACCTTCGTGGACACAAAGCTCGACAACGAGACTTATCTGGATGTTGCCCAAAAAGCGCTGACCCTGCGCAAGGAAGGCCTCAAATACGAGGAACTGTCCGACAAGGACAGAAAGTTGGCGGACCAGGGGGCCTGGGCCATCAAGGTGGCCATGGCCATGGTCGTTTTCGTGGTGATCTGCTTTTTGACGGAGTGCATTCCGCTGCCCGGCGTGGCGTTTTGTATCGGGCTGCTGCTGGTGTTTACCGGCGTGGTGTCCCGCAAAGAAGTCACCATGCTTTACTGGGACGATGCCGTCTGGTTTATCATGGGCAGCCTCATGTTTGCCGCAGCCTTTGTCAAGACCGGTGTGGACAAGCGGATTTGTCTGATGATGTTTCGCAAATTGGCCGTACCGAACGTGCGCTGGATTACGCTGATCTTTTTTGTGATCATCAGCCCCCTGGCGGCTTTTATCTCCGATCACGCCCTGGCGGCCATGTTTCTGCCCATCGGCATGCTGCTGTACCAGAACAGTCTGACCCGGGAAATCCCGGAAGATCCGGAACTGGGCAAAATGATCATGATCACCATCGCCATGGCGTGCAACATCGGTGGCCCGGGCGCTCCTTCCGGCGGTGCCCGCAACGTCATCATGATGACCTATCTCAACGACATGTTCGGCATGGACATCGGGTATGTCCAGTGGATCGTCTATTGTTTTCCCTTTGTCATCATCATGATTCCTCTCACCTGGTTTACTATAAACTTTCGATTCAAGCCCCAGATTACTTCCCTGGCACCGGCCATGGGCCAATTGAAATCCGAAATCGATAAAATGGGCGGCTGGAACCGCAAGCAGATTACGGCCATCATAATCTTCGTCATCATGCTGTTCGGCTGGTTTACGGAAAAAACCTTTTTTGATATGGGCTGGCTGCCGGTACGTCTGGGAATTGGTGTGATCGCCATGGCCGGGGCAATCGCCTATCTGTTTGCCGGGATTACCAACTGGCGTGATTACCAGGAAAAAGTGGATTGGGGTGTGATCTGGCTCTATGCCGGCGCCATGATTTTTGGAAGAGTTTTGGACAGTTCGGGTGCTGCCTACTGGATAGCCAGGAGCGCCCTCGAATTGGTGGCGCCCCTTGGAATCGACTCTGGTCTGCCGTTGCTGGCAGCCTCGAGCGGTCTGACGGCCATCGTTACCAATTTGATGGCAGATGGCCCTGCCGCCGCCGCCGTGGGTCCCGTCACCCTGAACATGGCCGGTCTGGCGCATCCGGGCACGATGTATCTGCCGTTCATGGCCATGGTAACAGCCATTTCATCTTCCTTTGCCTACTGCATGGTGATCGGCACACCACCCAATGCCATTGTTTACGCCAGCGGCTACCTCGAACCCAAGGACTTTCTGCGCGTGGGCGTACCCATTTGGATTTTATCTCAAGTATTGCTGATGCTGCTGGTCTTGGTTTTCTGGCAAATCCTGGGATTCGGCGATTTACCTGGTTTTTAGACGCTTCTGAAAGGGGAAGGGGATATGAAACAACACAGCGGATATGGCATTGATCAAAAGGCGAATAAAATAATGCGCCTTAAAGATGGCCGGCTATACTTCAGCAAAGATACGGAGCGCAAGTTCTTTTTTGTCCTGACCGTCATCATGCTGGTGATAGGGGCGGGCTACAAGCTGGGGGTCTGGCAATGACATCTGCCGAAGCAAACAGGGTGGACACGTTTTCATTGGGTTTTTATGTTCAGACCGTTTTCAGTATCATGGGACACCCGCGCAGGTTCTTCAGCGAACTGCCGCAGTCCAGCGGTATGACGCAATCCCTCGGTTTTCTAATCTTATCGGCTGGTTTTTTCAGCTTTGCGCGTTTGATGAACTCGGATCTTCAGAATTTTTTCATCGCCGGCGGCATTCATATGTTCAACGCCGTGGGGATGGTCTTTATTCTGGCAGGTTTGGGCTATGTTGTCATGACACTGAGCATCGGGAAAAAAGTTCGGTTTACAAGATTGTTCAGTATCTATGCCCTCAGTGCCGGTGTCACCTTGCTGGTTTCGTGGGTGCCGTATGTTGTGATATTTACCGAGCCCTGGAAGTGGTGGCTGATTGGAACCGGAATAACAAAGGGCTGCGGGCTGAAGCTGAAGGAGGCCCTGTTGATCATGGCCATTTCTCTGGCAATCTGGATTCTCTTTTTCTGGTCGTTAATACCGATTCTCACCCGATAGAGGATGGCGTTGCAGAGATAAACATAATAAAAGGAAGCAAATGAAATGAGTCGAAAAATAAAAATATTGATGGTGGATGACGAGACCCAGTTCCGCACGACAACAGAACGAATCCTGAGCCGCAAAGGATTTGAAACCATTCTGGCCGGAAACGGTGAGGAAGCGATTAAAAAGCTCGATGAAAATCCGGATGTGGTCGTTCTGGACATCAAGATGCCCGGCATGGATGGGCACCAGGTCCTGGCAGAGATTAAAAAGCGTTCCCCGGATCTGCAGGTGATCATGCTGACCGGACATGCCGCCCTCCCGTCGGCCGAGGAGGCCCGCGCAAAAGGGGCCTTCGATTATTTGACCAAACCCTGTGACATCGACATTCTGGCATCCAAAATCGAAGATGCCTATCAGTATGGAAAGGCCCCGGAAACCTTTGAAG
The DNA here is from genome assembly GCA_963713725.1 of uncultured Bacteroidota bacterium. Taxonomy (GTDB): domain Bacteria; phylum Bacteroidota; class Bacteroidia; order Bacteroidales. The sequence goes on along the minus strand of CAVQMZ010000003.1, from coordinate 273,983 downwards.
AAAAAAGAGTGATGGGGGTAATGGTTCCATTTCAGGAATACACCACGGTCAGACCCGATGAAAGTGTTCGGGATGCCATCTTGAAGCTGAAGGCGTCTTTTACCTCGAAGGTGTCCACCAGCCGGCTGATGGAGACCGGGCATCGTTCCGTTTTGGTGATGGATGACAAAGAAACGGTCCAGGGTATTCTGGCTATCAGGGATTTGTTGGAACTGGTACTGCCGGCCTACCTGACGGCCCCCAAACCCTCCATGGCCGACAGCATCCAATACTCCCCCATGTTCTGGCAGGGAATGTTCATAAAGGAAGTCACGCAAAAGTCAGAAATCAAGATCAGGGAAGTCATGTCCCCTGCACCGTTGCGGATCGAAGGGGCACGCCAGCCTGATGGAAGCGGCCTATATGATGGTGCAGAACAATGCCCGCCGGCTGGTTGTGGAAGTTTCCGGAAAAGTCGCCGGTATCATTCGCGAGCAGGATTTGTTTTTTGAGATGGAGAAAATACTCAGAGAAATATGACAAATAAGGAGGACACCATGAACCGGAAATTAAAAAAATTCTCTATGCCACCGATCTTTCACCCAATTGGCTTATGCCTGCGCCTTGCATTGAACGCGGCCAGTCTCTATAAGGCCGAAATCATCATTCTGCATGTGTTTGACAGGCCTACCATAGGATACGCTCCCATGCTGGATGTATATATCGATGGGGAGCAACGCCAATCTCTTTTTCAATGAACGTCAGCAGATATCAAGGACAAGATTCGTGAAAGGCTTGAAAAAGTGTTACCCGATGGCCTGCCGCCTATAAAGATACATCAGCTCTATTGAGATTGTCGAAGGATATCCGGCGGAGACTATTTTTATCATTCCGCTTCCCAAGGAAGAATTGGACATTACTCTTTCAGGACAAATAGACAGCAGGGATCATAAAAGTTCGTTTTGCACTTACTAATAAGCGACATTGTCGCGTCATATAAAATCGTTTCTACGATTTTATTAAAGGAGGTCGTTATGCTGGTAAAAAACTGGATGAGCAAAAACGTCGTCAAGATAGATATCGATACTTCCATGCAGGTTGCAATATCGCTGATGAAAGAACATCGCATTCGGATGCTGCCGGTGGTGAAAAAGGACAAGCTGGTGGGAGTCATCACCGACCGCGATCTGAAAAGAGCATCTGCATCGGATGCCACCAGCTTGGACGCTCATGAACTGCTATACCTTTTGATGAAAATCAAAATCAAAGACATCATGACCAAAAATCCCATTGCAGTGCCACTGGGATTGGACGGTTGAAGAAACAGCTGAGCTGCTTCTAAGCAATAAAATTTCAGGCGCTCCGGTGGTTAACGAAAAAGATTTGGTCGTGGGTGTGATTACCCAGACGGATCTGTTTCGGGTGCTCATTTCACTGACAGGCATCAATGCCGGGGGAATCCAGTTTGCCTTCAAAATCAAAGACAAATCAGGAACCATCAAGGAACTTGCTGATATTATCAGGGAATTCGGAGGGCAGATGGTCAGCATTCTCTCTTCTTACGATAATGTCCCGGAAGGGTTTCGAAAGGTTTATATCCGGATGCGTCATATCGATCGACAGCAACTGGAATCTCTTAAAAAAAGACTCATGGAAAAAGCGACCTTACTATACATGATCGACCAGCGAGAAAACCGACGGGAAATTTTTGAGGAAAAGACAACTTGATTGAGATTCCCGTGGATTAATCAGTTCCTGTATCATCGGCTTGCACGAGTAATTTGAGGCCGCAGATTCCTCGAACCTGCACACGTTGTCCCCTGTCTATGGGCGGACCATCTCCCATCACCTCAGCCAGCCACAGCTCGCCGCGCACTCGGATATATCCTGATGGAGCCAGTCGATCCTTCGCAACACCTTGTGCGCCGACCATGCAGTTCGCGGCTCGCGTGGGATCCGTATCGTATGCGCGCCGGACGAGGGGAAACAAGATCAAGTCCTTGACAACCCAGATAGTGATAGAACCCCAGAAAATCCATGCGGGAAGATCTACCCAGCCTTGAACAAATACCAGGATCAACACCAGCAGGGCCAGCCCAGGCAACTGGAACAGTGCATATCTGAGCAGGATACGAGTTGACTTATGACGACGAATCATCATCTTTACTAACCGGTATAGGGGTTGTCAGAAAAACGTTCCGATTGAGGACCTTTTTTCTGCTACAACCCCTTATGCCGCCATCCTATTTTCGGAACATTATTATGACAAGCGGTATAAAAGCCCTGCTAAACAACAAACTCAGCCTGGATTTTAATTTCGACCACGCCTTGGATTTCGGCAATCTTGTGTTTCAGGTCCTGAACATCCTGTGGATCCGCAAAGGTAGCATGGATCGACACGGTACCCGCCTCGACCTTGACGGTTGCGTTTACATCCGAGAACCTGTCATTGGCATAGAGCAGTTCCATGATATGGCGTTTTATGACATCGTCACTTGTCTGAACAGCCGGCGTTACCTGTATCTCGTTATCGACTTCAACGACACCCATGGTCTTCCAGGCGATCTGTTCGTAGAGCATTTTCTGGATGTATAAACGAACTGTGCCTCTCAGCACGACAAACCCGTTCATCACGTCAACAACCACCCTCGTTTCCCTCAGACGCAAAGTGCCTTCGGTCTCATTTTCGATTCTTTGCTTGATGACCTTGTCACTCATGGCATATGCAGTATGGGTATCAGCCATCCCGATCACAAGGGCAATCAAGACTATAGTGATTTTCAGGTAATGTTGGTTCATTCTCTGCCTCGCTTTCTTCTGTTAATAGTTCTTTGTGACGCCATGGGGAGGAACTTGCCGGTCGCGGCCGGCAACCATGTTAAGACTCTCTTTCAACGGTTTGGGGATGCGTCCGGTCAATGGCTTCACTTGCGGGCGGATCAGTTTTTGTCTTGTTTCCCATTTTGCTCCGACTGCTGCTGCGCAAGGACAAGCGTAGCGCCACAATGGCGGCAAAAAATCGCGGCGATATTTTTTTCATCCATCAGTACCTCAGATGGAAATTCCATCATAAAAGGCATACCGATTTTTTCAGCGCAAGCTTTTTCAGTACAGACATATTGTACTTTCACTTGATATATCCTCCTTCCATACGATGTTGAAATCACCTTCAGGTCGGTTTAAATAAACCTTGCCGGTCAGGGTGCCGACCCAGAGAAAAACTTCCACCCTCAGATTGTTTCCTTCAGTGCCGCATGTGCGGCAGCCAGCCGGGCGACCGGCACCCGAAAAGGCGAACACGAAACATAGGTCAGCCCCATCTCGTGACATATCGAAATGGATTGAGGATCACCGCCATGTTCTCCGCAAATGCCACATTCCTGCTCAGCGTTGACGGAACGTCCTTTTTTGACGGCTATGTCCATCAGCTCACCCACGCCTTCGCGATCAATCGTTGCAAAGGGGTTGTTGGGCAGGATTCCATTTTCCATGTATTCAATTAAAAAACCGGCTTCGGCATCATCTCTGGACATGCCAAAAGTTGTCTGGGTCAAATCGTTGGTTCCAAAAGATACGAAGTCGGCATATTCGGCGATTTTGTCCGCGGTCAGGGCCGCCCTGGGTATTTCAATCATGGTGCCGAACTTGTAGTCGATCTCGATGTCCTGTTCCTGCATGACTTTTTGGGCCTCGGTTTCAAGCATTTTACGCTGTACCTTCAGTTCATTAACGTGGCTGGTCAATGGGATCATCACTTCCGGGCGGACGTCCACCCCTTCTTTTTTTACCGTGCAGGCCGCCTCAAATATTGCGCGCACCTGCATGGTGGTCAGTTCCGGAATATGTATTCCCAGCCGTACGCCCCGCAGGCCGAGCATCGGATTGTATTCCCGCAGGCTTTCGACCCTTTTAAGGACGCGATCCTTCTCATTAATCTGTTTCAGCAAATTATCGATTTCTCCGAGGGTTCCGGTGTGCTGTAAACGAATCTTAAGATCGGCCAGTTCGCCAATGAGGTCCACATGGTTGGGCAGAAACTCGTGCAGCGGCGGGTCGATTAATCGAATGATCACCGGCAAACCGTCCATGACCCGGAACAGACCGGCAAAGTCATCCCGCTGAAAAGGCAGCAGTGCATCCAGGGCCTCCTGCCGTTCAACCGGTAAATCGGTCATAATCATCTTGTGTACGAATGGCAGACGCTCGGTTTCGAAAAACATGTGCTCCGTGCGGCACAGACCGATCCCCTCGGCGCCGTAATTGCGTCCGCGCTGGGCGTCTTCCGGTCGATCCGCATTGGTCCAGACGCCCAGGCGTCGGTAATCGTCGGCCCAGGTAAGCAGTTTTACCAGCCACGGGTCCTCGACTTCGGGCACGATTGTGTCCAGCTTGCCGCTGTAAACCTCACCGGCGGATCCATCGATCGATATCCAGTCACCTTCCTTGATAATTTGATCGTTGACGATTATCTGTCTGGCACCTAGATCGATCTTGAGTGCCGAAACGCCGACCACGGCCGGCTTGCCGAACTGACGGGCGACTAATGCTGCATGGCTGGTGCGACCCCCGCGACTGGTGAGTATACCTTCGGCCGCCAGCATGCCGTGCACATCATCCGGTTTGGTTTCAGGGCGTACCATTATGACTTGCTTGCCGTCTTTGACGGCCCATCTTTCGGCCATATCGGCATCCAGAGCCACTACGCCCACCGCAGCGCCCGGCGAAACATTGAGACCGACGGCCAGCTGGTTACCCGCAGATTTGGCCGCTTCTTTGGCCTGGTAGTCAAACTGCGGATGCAGAAAGAAGTCCACCTGCTCCGAGGTAACACGCATGATCGCTTCTTCACGGGTGATCAACCGTTCCTCGACCATTTCAACGGCAATGCGCACGGCTGCCTGGGCGGTACGCTTGCCATCCCGGGTCTGCAGCATCCAAAGTTTTCCTTTTTCGATGGTAAACTCGACATCCTGCATTTCGCGATAGTGCTGTTCAAGGCGTTCGGCGATGTGCGCGAATTCGGAATAGAGCGCGGGCATCTCCTGTCTCATATGTGCAAGGTCGTTGGTAATGCGAATACCGGCAACCACATCTTCGCCCTGGGCGTTGATAAGGAAATCGCCTTCAATTTGCTTTTCGCCCGTGGTTCCATTGCGTGTCAGGGCAACGCCGCTGGCGCTATCCATTCCCAGATTACCGAAGACCATGGTCTGGATGTTGACCGCCGTGCCCAGATCATGGGAAATATCAGCGGCATTGCGGTAATCGAACGCTCTTTTGCCGTTCCAACTTTTAAAAACAGCTTCCGTGGCAAGATTTAACTGCTCGTATGGATCGTCTGGAAAATTTCGGTGAGCGTGGCGCCTGAAAATGATCTTAAATTCTTTGGTCACCGCCTTCAAGTCATCCGCTGTCAACTCGGCGTCGGTATTGACGCCCGCTTTGCTGCGCGCAGTGGATATTACATCCTCAAACATCTCATCCGGAATGCCCGTCACCACACTGCCAAACATTTGCACCAGGCGGCGGTAGCAATCGAAAACAAAACGCTCGTCCCCGGTCAATTCCACCAGGCCGACTGCTATCTCGTTGTTAAGGCCGATATTGAGCACGGTGTCCATCATGCCGGGCATGGAAAACTTTGCCCCGGAGCGACACGAAACCAGCAACGGGTTTTTCGGATCGCCGAATTGTTTTCCGGTAGCCTCTTCTAGGGCATTCAACGCCGCTTGCTCCTGGTTCCACAATCCATCGGGTTTGGTTCCGCCGGCTGCAAGGCAGGCATTGCACGCCTCAGTAGTCACGATATAACCGGGAGGAACTGGTATGCCCAGGCGAACCATTTCCGCCAGATTCGCTCCCTTACCCCCGAGAAGCCCGCGCACAGCCTCCCAGTCACCACCCACATACTCCTGGGCATGATCGACCTCACCGAAAAGATACACCCATTTTTTTGTCATGATGACTACCTCCCTTGTTAATGTTGAACGGAAAGATCACCCTCAAACTGCCTGCAGATTCCGTTGAAGGCGGCGAAAATAAAGGAATGCTCGATCCGCATCCGGAAGTGGTGGGGCCGGCTGTTGATGTTTAGCTTGAGCCGGCGGCGATGAAACTCGAATTCAGGTGTTTCCACCGAGTATGGGCTGCTGCCGACATGGATAGTCCAGAGCCTGCCGGCTGTCGAGCCTTCATGTTAAAATACAAATTGTGTCTAATGACAACAATCTAATTACCAGATATAGAAATGTCTGAAAAGATGAAAGTGGCGGCCTTTTGAAAAAGGGATTCTCCTATTTCTGTGAGCCGAATGATGAAATTATTTGCCTTATTGATCACATTGCAGATATTTACGGGTGTCTCGGGGGTTTTCCCGGACCAACATTCTTGACTTTAGACTGTAACACAAACTATTGTGTTGATGCGGCTTAACATGATCGACCAGCGGGAACACCGGCGCTAAAAAGTCAAGATGCATTTGGCTGGGTGACAGAGTATTAAAATGAGCTTACAACAAAGTGAATTCCCCAATCTTCCGGATCGACTGAAGGGTCTTGGAGAACTGGCCGGAAATCTCTGGTGGAGCTGGCATCCGGAGGCGAGAATGCTCTTTAAAATGCTGGACCGCCAGGCGTGGAAGGAAAGCGGCCATAACCCCGTCAAAATGCTCCTGGAGATTCCCACGGATATTATCCAATCGGCTTCCGAGAACTCCGATTATCTGCGCTACCATGATGTGACATACTTTCAATTTCGAAAATATATCGAAACAGAGCAAAGCCTTTTTTTAGAGCGTATTTCAGGCAGGGTGAAATCCATCGCCTATTTTTCCGCCGAATACGGGCTGCATCGCTCGCTTCCGTTTTATGCCGGCGGCTTGGGTTTTCTGGCCGGAGATCATATCAAGGAATGCAGTGATCAGCAGGTTCCGTTGGTCGCTGTCGGCTTTATGTATCCTGAAGGATATCTGCTTCAACAAATTCGAGACGATGGCTGGCAGGAAAATATCTCTCAGAACTTTGAACGAGAGAATGCATGCATTTCAAGGGTTTTGAACCGTGACGGCGATCTGATGGTGATCCAGGTTCCCTTGATCGAACCACCCATTTACCTGGCAGTCTGGAAAATCGCTGTCGGGCGGGTGAACCTTTACCTGATCGATACGGACATCGACATGAACGAGCCCTGGAACCGGGGAATATCCGCGCGTCTTTATACCGGCGATATGGAGCAGCGACTCCGCCAGGAAATCGTGTTGGGTATCGGCGGTTCCGAGGTGCTGGAGCATTTGAATATAAAGTTGTCAATGGTCCATCTGAATGAAGGCCATGCCGCCTTTGCCCTTCTGGAGAGAATTAGAGATGGGGTGCAAGGCGGTCTGAATTATGCGGAAGCTGCCGACCATGTCAGACGACACCACAGTTTTCACCACCCACACACCGGTACCTGCGGGCCATGATGTATTCCCGTTTTCTTTAATGGAAAAATACTTTCACACCTATTGGCCCGCTCTGGGGCTGGATCGAGACCGCTTCCTCCAATTGGGAACCCATCCGAAGGATCCGGGGGCGGGATTCAATATGACGGCTTTTTCACTGCGTATGTCCCAATACCACAACGGGGTCAGCAAGCGGCATGGCGAGGTGTCCAGGCGGATGTGGCAGAGCCTGTGGCCCGATTTGCCGGAGGATAGCGTACCCATCGATCACATCACCAACGGTGTTCACCTGCCCACATGGATCGAACCCAAGATACAGCTTTTATTCAATAAATACCTTGGACCGGACTGGATCGACGATCACGACAATCCACTGGTATGGGAGATGCTTGATAAAATACCGGACAACGAATTATGGCAAACCCATTACTGGATGAAGATAAAATTGATCGATGCCATACGTGAGCGGTCCCGCAAGCGCTGGACAACGGATCTCGTGAGCCCTTCGATTGCCATGTCAGGGGGGGCATTGTTAGATCCGTCCGTACTGACACTCGGTTTTGCCCGACGGTTTGCCACCTATAAACGGGCCGATTTGATTTTTAATGATGTGGATCGGTTGAAAAAACTGCTGAATGACCGGTGGCGTCCGATTCAGATAATATTTGCCGGCAAAGCCCACCCGTCCGATGATCCCGGCAAAAGGATCCTCCAGCGAATATTTAACGCGACCCGCGATCCTGAAATGGGCGGCAGAATCGCGTTTATTGAAGATTATGGAGAACAGCTGGCACAATATCTGATTCATGGGGTGGATGTGTGGCTGAACAACCCCATTCCACCCATGGAGGCCAGTGGTACCAGCGGAATGAAGTCCGCCATGAACGGTGTGCCACATCTGAGCCTCATGGACGGCTGGTGGGAGGAAGGCTTCAACGGGAAAAACGGCTGGACCTTCGGCCATGAAGAAGTGAAGGGGGACAGGGATCAAGCGGATGCGAAGGCAATTTACCACATCCTTGAGAAAGAGGTCATCCCTTTATATTACAAGATTTCCGAAGATGGTGTTCCCAAAGAGTGGGTCGAAATTATGAAAGCATCCATCAAAAGCTGTGCGCCGAAGTTCTCCGCCCGAAGGATGGTAAAGGAATATATCGAGAAGTTTTATCTTAAAGGCCTAAAAGTATTCTCGGAAACAAAAAGAAAGGGTGGCAACGTCATGACTGAAAAAATATTATCCAAAAAAATTAAAAAACGAAGAGTTACCTTCACCCTGAATTTGCCCGATGCCGAAAAAGTGATTTTGACGGGGGACTTTAACCAATGGAATGAGAAAAAACATCCCATGAAAAAAAATGAGATGGGTGTCTGGAAAAAAGATGTCATCATCCCGGTGGGCAGATATGAATATAAATTTCTTGTGGACGGTCACTGGCGAATGGACCCGACGAATAAAGAGACATGCGCCAATCGTTTCGGAAGCATGAACAACGTTATGGTCATCAGGGATTAGAGCATTTGATATTTGGATTTGTTTCGTATTTCAATATTCGGATTTAGAATTTATCCCACGATGAATGTGTATAACATTAACCCTTATAGGATTGCATCAGTGCCGGGCCCTTTGGACCCGGGTATCTACTTGTGTCGAGGAGGGACCATGCTTAAAGTAAAAGATATTATGACAACAAAAGTCATTACCGTATCCCCGGAGACGGAAATCCTGCAGGCAGCGAAGCTTCTTTTAGAGAAGCGTATCAGTGGAATCCCCGTTGTGGATGAAACGGAAACACTGGTGGGAATCCTGTGCCAAAGCGATTTGATCGCTCAGCAGAAAAGGCTTCCCATCCCCTCTTTTTTCACTTTTATGGATGGATTATTCTCATCATCATCTGCAAAACAGATCGAAAAACAGCTTCAAAAGATAGCAGCCATAACGGTTGCCCAGGCAATGACCCCGGACCCGGTTTTTGTAGAACCGGATATGGGTATCGAGGTGGTAGCCGGTCTGATGGTTGATAACGGGTTTCACACGATTCCCGTATTGGATGACGGCAGGCTTGTGGGTATTGTGGGGAAAGAGGATATTTTGAGAACACTGATACCGAATATCCTGAAGATGAATAAATTCGTAATATCATTTTACTGCAGGCCGGCCAGCAGCATAATAGGTAATAACTCAACTTTCGGGGTTCAGCGAACACGAAATGAATAATCCCCTGGCACTTTGCAAACTCGCCGCAAGGGCTCCTAACGATCAGTGCCGTGCTCATATGATTAAAACAGACATGGCTTCCAAATGACTCGGGTTTTCATATTGGATAGTTTCTTTGTCATGCGATGATGCTTAAGGTATCTCTCTATAGCGCTCTCAAACAGCGCAAATCGCCATTGGATCGACCCCTTTCGCTCTATCGATTGGTGAAAACCGAAAGTTGAGGATAAAAATATGTCACAGAGAAAAACAGTCGGTCTGGTCCTGGGTTGCGGGTCCTCGCGCGGTTGGGCGCATATCGGGGCCATTGAGGCTTTGGAAGAAGAGAATATCCCCATCGATTTCATTGTCGGATGCAGTGTCGGCGCCTATGTCGGGGCCATCTATGCCAGCGGCAGCCTTGAAAGTCTCAAGGAATTTGTTCTTAAAATGGATGGCAAAAAAATCTTTTCCTATTTTGACATTGTGCTTCCGCGGTCCGGTCATTCTGAACGGAACCAAAAGACTGAGAGAGCTGTTTTCCATACATACCCATGTACAAGATTTTTCCGAATTGAAAATTCCCGTAGTAATGGTTGCCACGGATCTCGAAACAGGGAAAAAAGTGGTCTTGAAATCGGGGGATATATTGGATGCTCTCAGGGCGAGCATGTCGATGCCGGGGCTGTTTGCGCCGGCATGGGTAAAGGATCGCTGGCTCGTGGATGGTGGTCTGGTGGACCCGGTGCCTGTAAGTGTGGCCCGGTCAATGGGAGCGGATGTAGTGATTGCCGTCGATCTCAGCAGCGGAACGGTCTCCAAGAAAAAGCGTAAAAAGCAGAAGGCACAAAATGAAGTGCCGCCCGTGAAACAAGCGGTTCATAAGAATGAGCTCATTCAAAAGCTGACAGCATATTATGAAACTGCAGAATTCAGCTTTAAAAGCAAAATCAATGATCTGTTTAAAAAGGAAGCATCGACACCGGATATCATAGAAACGGTCACAACCTCCATCAACATCATGCAGGATCGGATAACCCGTATAAATCATGCCGTGACCCCACCCGACGTTTTGATACGGCCTCATCTTGGGGAATTAAAAATACTGGATTTTGACCAGGTCGAGCATACCATCGAAGAAGGATATGCCAAGGCAAGGGAGCAGATTGAAGATATAAAGACCCTGCTTGAAACATTGTAAGCATTTAGGCTTTCATAGCTCACTGTTCTCTAAAAGATAGGCTTTAAGATAATCCATACCGTAAAGGTCCCGGGAGCTGTTGGGGAAGCGCTTTATAGCGGTATCCATTTTCAGACAGGATCGTGTCTGTAAGGATGTTTGCCTCTGTATTGATAGCCGCCTCTTATGCCTTTTATCGAGAACACAATCTGCCACAACTGATTTCTTCTTGATCTGAAACCGGCCGCGCATGAAAGAAGATAATAGGTCCACATACGATAAAATCTTTCATCATACATATCTTTTATTTTAGCCCAGTTTTTTGTGAAATTGTGGTGCCAGGCCATCAAGGTCTGGTCATAATACTGTCCAAAGCTATGCCAATCTTCAAGCGTCAATAGTTTCTCGGCCGCCGAGGAAATCTGTTTTGCCGATGGCAGCATCGAATTCGGGAAGATATATTTACCAATCCATGGATCCGTTGAATGTACGGTGGTGTTTCCCGCAATCGTATGCAACAAGAAAAGACCGTCCGCTTTCAAGCAGCGACGGACTATCTTCATAAACGTCTTGTAGTTTTTAGACCCTACGTGTTCGAACATCCCTATCGAAACAATACGATCGAATTTTTCCTTTATGTCCCGATAATCCTGAAGTTCAATTTTAATATCAAGCCCTTTGCAGCTTTTGCAGGCGAATTTTACCTGCTCCCGTGACACGGTTATGCCAAGGACCTTAACATCGTGTTTTTCGGCTGCCCATTTGGCAAACCCGCCCCAGCCGCAGCCAATGTCCAAAACAGTCATGCCTGGTTTTAACATCAATTTTCGGCAAATTAAATCCAGTTTGGCTTCCTGGGCGTGATCGAGTGTTGTCGCTTTTTCCCAATAGCCGCAAGAATAGTTCATTTTTTTATCCAGCATAACAGAAAAAAGGCGATTGCCGATGTCATAATGCCGCTTCCCAATGATATAAGCCTTTGACTTGTTTTGAGCATTGATGAGCTTTGCTCTTAGAATGGCTGACAAAATATGCTTTTCTTTTTTAATCTGCTCATCAAGCCGTGCGCTCAAAATTTTGTCAAAAAACTGATCGAGAGCTTCACAACGCCACCAGCCGTCCATGTAGCTTTCTCCCAGTGCAAGGGAACCTCCCCCTAAAACCCTGTTAAAAAATTCCGGGTTGTTTACCTGTATATCCCAGGGTCTGTTTCCGTCAATCTGAACATCCAACTGTGCGAGTGTTTTCTGGACAACTTGTTTCGAACTTGCATATTTCATGGGTCTCATCACTTTTGATTCGCTCGCTCGACCCCGCGGCATGCGAAGCACTGCCGCAGGCAGAAGCCACGGGGAATGCGCTCGCTGTCGCGGTTCAAATTGAAGTCTGGAACGAAACGCCTTACACCAGCAGGTTCATCAATTTTTTGTGAAGCACCTCATAGGAATAGAACTGCTTTCCGAGGGCGTAGTTGGTTTCCACCATCTCTTCTCTGAGACGAACGTCATCCAGTATGGCGCGGGCTTTTCGGACGGCTTCCTCGGTGACGTACCCATCGATTTCCACGGCTGAAAAGCCTTTGGGTTTAATGTCGAATGCATAGATGGAATATCGATTGACCAGTATGGGTTTGCGGAAATAGACCGCTTCCAGAAATGCATTGCCGAAACCCTCGATGGTAGAGGGATAGGTGACGAAATCGGCGTGGTGATAGATGTCCTGAAGCGTGTAAATCTTTCTTCCATCCGGTGTGGTTCCCCGACGATCATTGATAATCTGGGATACGAAGCGGGTGTTGACGTTCATGCGTCGTGAGTAATCGATGATTCGCTGTTCATAGTCATATCCCTCATCTCCAGAGGCGTGAGAAATAACCAGTTTGGCTTTTATCCCCAACCGGCTTACCAGCTCGATGGCGTTTTCGATGCCCTTCCTCTTAACCACGCGGGTGGGTTGCAGAATAAGCTTTTCATCATCGTCGAGCCCCAAAGCCTCTCGAACATCGTTGGCATATTCTCCCGGAGGTGTAGGTGGGTTGTTGAAATCCATGACATTGGGAATGATGGTAGCGGAGATGCCTGTTCTGAGGCTGAGCTGGTTGTCGGCTGACGAGCTGATCACCACATGTCGGATGGGCGGGAGATGGGGTGGAAACGCCATGTTGAGGTAATCCCAGACCGCATTGGTTTTGAACTGCTGGCGTTCCCAAAAAAAATCGTGGTGATGGGCGATGGTGGGCAGACCGGTTTCGGCGATGACCTCGGTGATGGCGAGGCCCAGGGGGATGTTGAGCGGAATGGTCAGCGCATTTTCGGGAACCAGGAGATCGATCTTGAATTTAGCGATAAAATCGTATAACTCATTCTTCAGTAATTCTTTGATGTCGTGAATTTTCGTGGTCAACTGTCGTCGGGCGCACACCATTGACGTGACATTCGAATGCGGTACTGAAAATGGATCGGATCTCCGGATCCATAAAGTGGGCTGCAGATACAAGGTGAGAGTGCGACGGGGGTCTGTCCAGCTCACCGGCCAAATAGAAACAGCGAAAACCCTCCTTTTCAAACACGCGGGCCCATTTTTCCGTTTCCAGGGAAACACCGTCGGTCCCGGCAAAACGGGTGGAAATGAACCCGATGTTGTTAACATCGCCGAAGGGTATATACATCGTGACATCCGCGCGTTCGGTAAATCAATTGTGCTGTTTCGAATCAGCAAATTAAAAAAAGCATTAAATATTAAAAATGTCAACGCCATATTCCGTCCGGGATAAAATGAGTACGATGCAATCGATTCTGGAAAATATCTACGGCAAGCCAAAAGGGGTGGTTGCTTTTTCACGAATTAAGACCATCCTGGATGAATTTGCACTCAAAAACAAAGCCGGGAAAGCGGTCTCGTTTTCAGAGGCGGATGTCATCCTCATTACCTATGGAGACACACTGTTGAGAGAAGGGGAGCTGCCGTTGCAGACCCTGCACCGATTTTTAGGTGAACATGTCAAAGGGGTGTTCTCCGGTCTTCACCTTCTGCCGTTTTTTCCCTATTCGTCGGACGACGGTTTTTCGGTTACTGATTTTTTCACGGTACGTCCCGATTTGGGATCCTGGGAGGACATCCGTTCTATTGGCGGGCGTTTCAGGCTGATGGTCGATCTCGTCGCCAACCACGTTTCAGCCGAGAGTCGCTGGTTCAGAAATTATTTGGCTGGTGAGAATGGGTTCGAAGACTTGGCTATCGAGGTCGATCCTTCGGCGGATCTCTCAAGCGTGACCCGCCCCCGGTCCCTCCCCTTGCTGACGGAATTCAAAAAACATTCCGGTTATCGGGTGAATCTGTGGACCACCTTCAGCGCGGACCAGGTCGATCTCAACTACCGCAGTCTTGATGTCCTTGAAAACATGCTGCAGGCCATGCTTTTTTACGTGTCCCAGGGTGCCAAGATCATCCGCCTGGATGCCATCGCCTATTTGTGGAAGGAAATCGGCACGCCCTGCATTCACCTGCCGCAAACCCATCACATGGTCCGGTTGTTTCGCAGAATTCTGGACATGGTAGCCCCCCAAACGGCCCTGGTTACCGAAACCAATGTCCCTCACGAAGAAAACGTCCGGTATTTCGGAGACGGCAGCGACGAATCCCAGATGGTGTACAATTTCACCCTTCCACCGCTGTTGCTGCATGCCCTGACCGTGGGAAGTGCACGGGTGCTCGCTGAATGGATTCAGACCTTGTCCACGCCATCCCCGGAAACGACATTTTTCAACTTTACAGCCTCCCATGATGGTATCGGCGTGCGCCCCCTTGAGGGGATTCTGCCTCCGTCCGAAATCGACCGGCTGGCAGACCGGGTGCATCGTAACGGCGGTCATGTCTCCATGCGTCGAGGCGCTGACGGTACAGAAAGCCCCTACGAGTTTAACATCACGTATTTCGATGCACTCAAAGACCCCGGTGTTGCCGACGATCCGTTTCATATAGCACGATTTTTAGCTTCCCAGGCAGTGGCCCTGGTTCTGCCGGGCGTCCCGGCCGTATATATCCACAGTCTTCTCGGGTCACGCAACTGGGCTGCAGGTGTCGATGAGACAGGACAGGCAAGGACGATTAATCGGGAGAAGCTGTCGGCCGATAGTGTGGCTGCGGAGTTGGCAAACTCGCGTTCCATTCGGGCGCGGGTGTTTCAATCCTATCAGGCGATGATCCGTGTTCGGTCGCGCCAGCCTGCTTTTCATCCCGGTGCCGACACGCTGGTTCACCCTATTGACAAACGTGTCTTGACCGTTCAACGCGTTTGTCCAGAGCAGACCCTGTATGCGCTGACCAATTTGTCTGCCGACAACCTGGCCATGAGTCTTCCGAATGTGGAACACGGTCTCGTCCTTACCGATCTCCTGGGTGGTCGAAGGGTTAGCGCAGAAGATATCCACATGGCCCCCTATGAGGTGCTATGGCTGGAACCTGGCTCTACCCCAAAATTGCATAAACAACATGGCAAATGATGATTTTATAAAGATGAACGTCCAACATCGAACATCGAACGTCCAATGTTGAATGAAAACAAAAACCCAATACTGAATTATTTTTGTTTCTTCATCTTTTCAAATTCAAAGTTCGTTGTTGGACGTTCGATGTTCGATGTTCATTCGTTCTCCAGCATTAAAACAATTTAGCGCTTTACGAAATTCTGAATTCTTTCGTTGCCTTACAACCTCAGAGCGACAACGTCGCGTTTGATAAATTCGTGAAACGAATTTATTCGAGGAATCATCATGAAAATTGCCTTTCTCCACTACCATCTCAAAACAGGGGGCGTGACCACTGTTTTGAAGCGGCAGATTTCAGCCCTGCAGGACAACTGCGAGATACTCGTTCTGACCGGGGATCAGGCGGGAACCGCATTGCCCTGCCGCGTCGTGGAGATCCCCGGGCTCGGGTATGATCATCCGGATATTCCCTCCCCGACACCGGATACCACCGCCGGCCTGGTGTTGAAAGCGCTTTCCGACATGT
The DNA here is from genome assembly GCA_963713725.1 of uncultured Bacteroidota bacterium. Lineage (GTDB taxonomy): Bacteria > Bacteroidota > Bacteroidia > Bacteroidales. Next base: position 258,179 of record CAVQMZ010000003.1, on the reverse strand, counting down.
GGCCTGGGGGATGTGATGTTCTGCATATCCACAACCCGACATTGGCCAAGAACCGAAACTTACTTCGCTGCATAAAACGGCTGCAGGCGTCGGGAATCACTCTTTTTTTACAGATTCACGATTTTGCCGAAGACGGCCGGCCGGGTGCCTATTCTTTGGAATCCTATCCGGCGGATTGTCATTATGGTGTGATCAATACCCGGGACCGCCGAATCCTCGTCAAGTCAGGGCTTACGGCTTCCGGGGTACACCTGATCCCCAACGCCATTTACCCCCTGCCTGCAGTGACGGGACACTCCCTTGGAGGGCTCGTGCTTTACCCGGTTCGTGCCATTCGGCGAAAAAATATCGGCGAAGCCGTGCTGCTGTCCCTGTACCTGAGACCGGGCCAATACCTGGGCGTTACGCAACCTCCAAATAGCCAAATGGACATGGAAAGCTATCAGGACTGGCGGGCGTATGTGAAAAACAATCGTCTGAATGTCCACTTTGACCTCGGACGGCGATATGACTTTTCCGCCTTAGTGGGGGCTTCGTCATCCATGGTCACCACCAGCATTACCGAAGGGTTCGGTTTTACTTTTCTCGAACCCTGGACCGCCGGCAAGGTACTGCAGGGACGAAGACTCGGAAGCATCTGTACGGATTTCGAGGGAAACGGTCTTTGTCTGGATTTTCTCTATGACAGGCTCGATGTCCCCTTAGAATGGTTTGATGCGGACCAATTTATTCAGGCCTGGCAAAGAACCGTCAACCATGCTGCAGAGACCTTCGGTCACTCGGTTGCACAGGAGGACATGAATCATTTTACCACCTGTATTGCATCGCGATGGCGTGGTAGATTTCGGTCTTCTGAACGAACGATACCAACGGCAGGTTCTCTCGCACCTGCTATCGGATGCAGGGGCGCGGAAACACCTATCATCGATGAATCCACAGATTATTTTTCCCAGTCAGGAAGACGATATGTCGGAGATGATCGAAAACAACCGTAAGGTTGTGGCAGCATACTACGGTGTGGAAAAATACCGGGAGCAACTCCTCTCGACATATGATCGGGTCGTCCATCATCCGGTTTGCCATCATCTCGACAAACAGGTCCTTCTGGACACGTTTTTCGATCTGGACCGATTCTCCTTACTTAAATGGGGGGCGTATGAGGGATGAGGATGCCGTGTTTGAGCGACACATCCATCCCCTATCACCGATTTCGACAGGGGAGACACCCACCGGTCTTTCAAAGATAAGGCGGGTGAAGGCCATGCTTTTCGATGTGTATGGTACGCTTGTGATCAGCGGATCGGGCGACACGGGTTCCCATGCCATGAGCAACGACCAGAAGCGGGTGCTCACAGGTGTGCTGCGGCGTTATGGCATCGACAGGACACCGGAAAATCTTATGGAATCCCTGCGTCGGGCCATAGAAAATGATCACGACAGACTTCGGCAAGAGGGGATCGACTATCCCGAAGTCGACATTGTCCGGGTCTGGCAAAGGATACTCGGCAGGGGTGATACAACCTGGGTGAAAGCGTTCGCACTGGAATACGAGATGGTCGTTAATCCGGTTTACCCAATGCCGGGACTTGCGGAGCTACTGTCGGCCTGCCGGCGGCAAGACCTGATGCTGGGAATCATCTCCAACGCACAATTTTATACGCCACTCCTGCTGGAACGGCTGCTGGGCGCATCCCTGGATATGTGCGGATTTGACCCGCAATTGACCTTTTTTTCTTATCGCTTTGGATCCGCCAAACCGTCAAGTTTCATGTTCGAACTGGCGGCTGAGATTTTTTCCCATCAAGGGGTTCCTCCGAGCGCGGTTTTGTATGTGGGAAACGATATGCGTAACGACATCCTGCCGGCTAAAACGGTTGGATTCCAAACGGCCCTGTTTGCAGGTGACCGGCGCTCCCTGCGGCGAAGAGCCGATGATGCCCGCTGCAGGCACCTTGTGCCGGACGTGATTATCACCGATTTGCGGCAATTGATTGTCGATACCCATAATTCGTATATTTTGTGAAATTGGGTGAGTAATATTATATTCTGAGGAGACGTCATGGATACATACCTTGATGCACTTCCGATGTTTGTGGACAAGATCCGGGAGATTCGGGAAATTATCATCAGTAATATTGTGCTTTTGGGTCAGATTCCTGCACCCACGTTCCATGAAAAAAGGCGGGCGGAGCACCTGGTGGAGCGTCTGGCCGAGTTTCAGGTGGATGCGTGTGCCATTGATGATTTTGGAAATCCCATGGCGGTGATTCGCGGAACATCCCCGACAAAACCACCCATATTTGTGGTTGCGCATTTAGACACGTTTTCCGAAGTGGAGAATGATCTGCATTACGAGGTGACGGACAAGATCATCAGTGGCATCGGGGTTTCAGACAATTCGGCCGCTGTGGGTGTGCTGGTTTCCCTGCCGGAAATTTTCAAACGCCTTAACCTGCAGTTTGCTTCGGATATCATACTGGTGGCACCGATCCTTTCCCTGGGCCGGGGCAACCTCAAGGGGATTCGACGGCTTCTTAGTCATTGGCCCTCTCCTATCCGGGGAGCGATCTGTCTGGAAAGCATCGAACTCGGTCGGCTCAATTATTTTTCCTATGGCATGATTCGCAGTGAAATATCGTGCAGCATTGCTGTGGATGACCATGAAAGACTTCATCACAAACCCAACGCCATTCTGGTCATTAACGAGGTTATCAATGCCATTCTGGGCTTGCGTCTGCCCCAGAAGCCCAGGACGCAGATCGTGATCGGCAAGATTACCGGCGGGTTCGACCACGGCAAAATCGCCTACGACGCCAACATAGGGTTCGAGATTCGAAGTGACTCGGATGACATGGTGAAAGTCCTCTATGCCGACATTCGGGATATTGTCGATGGGGTAAACAAAACATATGATGTGGAAGTAAAACTTAATCGCATCAGCAACCTGAACGCAACCCGATTGAGCTACAACCACCCCTTGATCAAGTGTGCTTCCCGGATCCTCAATCGACTTGAGGTGGAAATTTTCAGCGAACCGAGCGAATCCATCCTGTCCATTTTTCTGCACCGGAAAATTCCCGCCATTACTCTGGGCCTCACCCGGGGAGACAATTTTCATGAGAACGACGCCATGATCGAAATCGAGCCTATGTACAAAGGGATCGCCCAGATACCGGCACTGCTCATGGCCATGGACAACGGGGTGTGCGATGAATAAAAATTGGATCAAAACGAACACATTTCACCACTCGGCCTTCAAGGACATTGGCCGCCTGGTGGCGGAGAAGCAACGTAAAAAGGTCACCATATCCCTGTGCTTTCCAACCTTGAACGAGGAAAAGACGATTGCCAAAGAGATCATCATCATGAAATCGGAGCTCATGATCCGCTATCCCCTGTTGGACGAGATCGTGGTCATCGATTCAGGATCGACGGATAATACCCGCGACATTGCCCGCTCTTACGACGTAAACGTGCATGAGGCCAACGACATCCTGCCACATCTGGAGAAATTCAAGGGCAAAGGAGAAAATCTCTGGAAGGCACTTCATGTGACCTGCGGCGACATCATTATTTACATCGATGCGGATATCAAGAATATTCACCATCGTTTTGCCTACGGGCTGCTGGGGCCGCTGCTGCTTACAGATCGGATCCGGTTTGCCAAGGCGTTTTACGACCGACCCATCTCGGTGGGGGATAACAAATGGCGCCCCACCGGGGGCGGTCGGGTGACGGAACTGGTGACCCGGCCGCTTTTTTCACTCTTCATGCCGGACCTGACCCAGATTCTGCAGCCGCTTTCGGGAGAATATGCAGGGTATCGCAGTGTTTTTGAAAGCATCCCATTCCAGATCGGTTACGGCGTTGAAACCGGCATGCTCATGGATATCTATGAAAAATGGGGTCTCGATGTCATGGCCCAGATCGATCTGGACCGGCGGGTTCACAAAAATCAGGACACCAAGGCCCTGGGACGCATGGCCTTCGTGATCATCAGGACGTTTTTGAGTCGCATGACAAGACAGCAACGAATGACTATTCGCCAGGAGCTGTTCGATGAAATGATCCAATACAGTCTTCTTCAAAACCAGATCAGATCGGACATCCGCCCCCTCGAACAGCACGAGCGGCCGCCCATGAAAGAGATCCCCGAGTACCGGGAACGATTTTATGACAAAGAAAGAAAAATCGTGTTACGAGGATGTGTTGTTGACTTTTGGCTGACGCTTCGGCGGGTGACGGAGAACATAAGCAGATTGTGTAATTAATTGCCTAATTAATAGGACAATCTTTTCATAATTGGTATTAAAATGCGTTAGATATGGGTGGGTCCTGGTTCGAATTATCTATAAAGTCAATTGGATGTAAAAAAAATATAAATATGGCATCGGTTGTGCATTTTTAAATAGTCAAACAGGATTTCTGCCAAGTCGATTCACGATTATTTATGCGGTAAGTAACTGATTGTCAGAGCCTGTTGGATTATATGATTAAACGCAAATATGATGGCATTCAATGAAAAAACTCTTTATCATAGCATTTCTTTTAATCGTTTTTGTCGGGCTTATTGGTAATGCGGCAAGGATCGATAATGACTATCTGGACAAGTCAAGTGACGCATTGCAGCCATTATCTAACAACCTGATTTCTTACGACACCCAGGAATCTGCGTGGATAGACCAGCGAAAATTAATGACCCTTGGCCTTTTATTTGGAACGGGTCTGGTTGGTTTGCTCATCGTACGAAGGAAGTAATTCCTATCGGCTCTCCCTGCAAAAACACTTTTTCCTAAGATGAGCGTTTCAAATTTTAAGAATATCTCGACAATCGCTCAACTTAGGTTTTTCTTGCTTTATCGGTTACATATTTTCTAGATTTTCTTTGGCGATATCGACTAAAGACTTGCCTTCCATTCCCCTCACATTGCTTCTTACCACTGTTTCTTTGGCATCCAGAAGAATTATCTTTACATACTGTTCGCGGGCTTTTTCAATCCTACCGGTATTTTGATATACTACGCCCAGGTTGAGAAGTGCATAAGGATTCTCGGGGTTAATTGACAGCGCGACTTCGAGAAGCGCTTCGGCTTTTTCATAATCACCCGCAGTGATTGCTTCGAATGCTTGCTCGGACAAATCCACGTCAGGTGCTTTTTCGGGTGTGGAGGAACAACTTATCAGTAGGAATGATAAGATAATGATGAACAGTGCTTTGATTTTCATTTTTATAAACCTTTATAAACCCCATATTCTTAAAATCTGAAACGCTCACTTTGGGTAATATTTATGCGAAACAGTCTTGGTTGTCAATTGTTTAACCGAATCTGAGAGTTTTATCTTTTGGAAATGTTCAATTCCCAAACATTTTAAAGGGTTAAATTTAGTTTCCATGGCTTCTGAAAAACTCCGGGTAATAGCCCTGGATTCCCGCCTTCGCGGGAATGACAGGCACTACAGACCGAATCGTCATTCCCGCGAAGGCGGGAATCCAGAAAGACACTGGATGCCGGATCAAGCCCGGCATGACGGAGTTGGCAATTCAGTCTCCAAGAAGCGACAGCGTCGCGTTTAATAAATTTGCAAAACAAATTTATATGGCATACTTCTTGTATGGTTGTCAGTGATTGGAGATATTGATTTATACACGTCGTGCTGATGGTGGGTAAACCCTTTGTAAAAAGAAGTGATATTCGCGCATTTCATGAAATCTTATAAAGATAGTATTTCAAGAATGGGGTTGATAAAGTTGAAAATAAATATAAAAACAGTCAGTTACTGTGTTATGTCGCTGTTGTTGCTCCTTGCCCTTCAAGATCCGGCCACCGCAGCCACCGCCATAACACAAAATGTTACAAATATTTCATATCACAAGGCTACAGGTAACGGCACTGTTTCCAATCCATTTTATGTAAACGCATATGGGCTTTGCTGGAATACCACGCGGTGCTCCCACCCTGGCGGACAAAAACACCAATGAGGGCGCCACAACCGTTGCTGTCAATTTTTCGTCTGAGATGTCCGGTCTGGCGCCTGAGACAACTTATTTTGTCAGGGCTTATGCCAGGGAATGGTGGGGGGCTATATCTTACGGCGATGTGGTGGAATTCACCACAACCAAGCCCATCCCCACGGTGACGACCCAGCCGGTAACGGACATCAAGTCAAAATCAGCCCTGGGCCACGGCACCGTGGTAGACCTTGGCATACCCAACCCGACACAACATGGTGTTTGCTGGAACTCAAATGGTATCCCGACCATCGATGATAAAAAATCCGAGGAAGGCAGGGTTACGGCAGTCGGCGAATTCGTATCTGAAATAAAAGGCCTTAAAAGCAATCGAACCTATTTTGTGCGGGCGTATGCCACCAACGATGAAGGGACCGCCTATGGAAACGAAGTCTCATTTTCAACGAGCCCTTCCCCACCAATCGTAACAACACAAGCCGTAACAGAAATCAGCAGCAACCATGCCACGGCCAATGGAACTATCGAAGATGTCGGCTCTCCCAATCCGAATCAGCATGGTTTTTGCTGGAACACAACCGGCACGCCTGACCTGGGTGACGATAAAACCGAGCAGGGAGAAGTTAGTGATACCGGGCCTTTCTCATTTGTCATAACAGCACTTTTACCAGACACGACCTATCATGTAAGAGCGTATGCAACCAACACCGCCGGCACATCCTATGGCGATGACGTGACATTCAGAACCGCACCCATTGCGTCCGCACCCATTGCCACGTTGTTGGACATTCCCGGGAAGACGACCAACGCTACAAGCTATGCCATACGGGTTGGCGGTATCGGCGTTGTCAGCTATCGATACAGATTGGATACTGATAGCTGGAGTGGAGAACGTAACATCAACGATTCAATCAATTTTGAGCGTTATGGAGAGGGCCGTCACACACTGTCTGTCGTTGGAAAAAGCGATGCCGGCGTGTGGCAGGCTTTTGACGATTCCACGACGATTGCGTGGGACATCGATAGAACACCACCTGAGGTCACGCTCTATAATTATCCACTGGGTATCAGCGATTCTTCCGGTGCCGAGATAATTGTCGGCGGACTCGATGTGGTTTCCTATCGATACAGAATTGACGGCGCCGAGTGGAGCGGTATATCGCCGGTCAGAAAATCCGATACGCTTGTCCCTTCTATCTGAAGGCGAGCATTCACTGGAGGTCATCGGGGCGGACTACGCCAACAACTGGCAGGATGAGACAAACGCAGCACACATATCATGGACGAACGACTCCTCCGTTCCAACCGCTGTTTTAAGTAATGTTCCCAACAGCGTTACGAACCAGACAACCACCAACATTAAGGTAACATCTCTGATGGGGGTATCCCCATCGATGCCTATGCCTATACCATCGATGACGGGCACACCTGGTGGAACCAGGGCGCCAACCAGGCCATTAAACTCACCGGTCTCCGCGAGGGAAACCACAGCCTGTGTGTCAATGCTTATGGAGACGGATTGTGGCAGGATGGTGCCGATGGCATGACATCCATCGATAATGCCACCTGCATCCAATGGCGTGTGGATGTAACACCGGCAAATCCTTCCGTACTTTCGGTTGAAACCAATACAACATCCCGCAGCGTCTCCTGTACGGGATACCGGGCACGGTATCGGCACAGCTTTCATGGGTATGGACTTCTGATGATGAACTGGAAACGATTCAGAGATATCGTGTCTGGTATTCGGAAGAACAACTGACGGAAGAGGAACTGGATAATGCCACGGAACTTTTCTGTGATGTAACGCCTGGGATCGAAGGATATGAAGAAGAGTATTCCGTCAGCGGCCTGGTACCCGGCAGTCGATATTATTTCGGCGTTAAATCCATTGATGGCGCCGGCAACATATCCGAATTAAGCAATGTCGTCACGTTGGTGTCTGAGGGTCAACTGCCAAAAATCACCACGTTGGAATTGACTGAAGGCGGGATGAGCACAGACAATGCAACGGCAAGGGAACTCACCATTAAGGGAGACAATTTTCTCGAAACGGTTAAATGCAACATTGTCCGTTTTGAAAATGAATCATCTGTTTTCGATTTTGTCAGTAAAAGTGGCACTGCAGTAGAGATACTTGCGGACATTCCCGTGGGGTCGCCACCCGGAAAGTACCGTGTTCGGGTGATCAATAAAAACGGTGTTTCATCGTGCAAGTTCTGCAATGATCACCATCACAGAGGCAGAAGTTCCTGTCCCGGTGGTAACCGGAATAACCCCGTTGATTGCTGAAATCGGCGTGCAAACCTTATTGACAATCCTGGGAAAAAACTTTGATCAGGCGGGAAATGCCGTCAACCTGCTTTCTTCGGACGGTAACCAGACACCCTTGTCCAGTGTCATCCGGCAGGATTCACAAACCATAACGGCCATCGTCGATGTGCCGGAAGATTTTGCAGAGGGGCAGTATCATGTGCAGGTAATCGACTCGGATGGAAAGTTTAACCAGGTGAGTGCCGTCAAGCTTGAACTGTGCAGCCCCCTGGTGTTTCAAGACGATACCGGCGCTGTTACAACGACAAAAATCATCCGTATGGGAGGCGGATCGATTCCTGCGACAACCACACTTCTAACGGACGATAGAAACGAGATAGCTGCTGTCGCCAGTTACCGCTCAAGGATCAAGTTCCTTATAGAACCCGGAAGCGCATTCGAAACAAGGGACACAAACCAGGCAGACTGGACAGACTACGCTGGAGCGATCCGGCCACCCAGACAAATTCCATCCAGCGAAAACGTCTTAAGTGCGCTCGGGACAGGCAGTGTGACCTTTTCGATCGGAATTGACGACTTTTTAAGGCTCAAGAACGGCGAAACCATGTTTGTCATAATTGAAACCACCGTTCCGAACAGTATAGGGAATCCCGCTGTTTACTATGTTTCGCCGGAAGGAGACCTTTCCCTGGCCGGGGTGGATGGTGATTGGCGGGATCTGGCAATCCAGGCAAGGGGGAACCGTTCTTTCAAAACGTTTAAATATGCCTGAAGATGGCTTGACACACGTATACAATCGGTCTGTTGCTGACATCCATGTCCGATTATGCCATCGGATCCGACCTGTTTGGAAACCCGGATGGATCTGCTGGAGATGGTTATGGATTCTGTTTTATCACGGCATTGAACACCGCCAATATGGTTTTAATGCATGGCGTTATTGTTTTTTCCGCTATCGTCTGGGCAATTATCTATTTCAAGCGGCGCAGGTGATGATTTATATTTAATGTCATTAACTTAATAGTACCTAGCGTTAGTATGTAGCGCAGGTCTTGTGCTGCAAATGGTGTAACAGAGTGAAGCGTGCCTAATATAATATGGGTAGTCAAATACACACTTTTATGATATTTATACTGCATCTATTTATAACATGTTGGAATTACATTAAAGATATAGAATATAAGATGTTTGCACATTTATTTCAGCGCAAACACCGTAAAGCTCGTACATCGCTAATGTATTGAGCATTGTATGTCTGATGTAAGATGATTTTAGTGAAATTTGATTTGAATGACACATGATACATATGGTCAAACAAAGAATAAAAAGAATCTCGCGTGGAAATTCTATAAGTGAGTTTTCATGCAATCGTGTGGGGGGTTATACAATTGAAAAAAAGCAAAATATTGTTAGCATTTAATTTAACTTTCTGGATAACTATTTTTCTTTGCTCTGGCAGCTCATGCAGCTGCACCCATCATCACCTCGACACCAGGACCACTGACGGCAACGGAAGATGTGGAATACACTATACATGGCGACAGCAACAGATGTCGATTTGCCCTCTGATACGCTGACATGGTCATTGTCGGGACAACCGAGCGGCATGCAGGTGAATCCAACGAACTGGCACTTCAGTGGTTGTGTCATGGACGCCCGGTGAAGGTGTAACGACCTCGGGTCTTGGTAACACTGAAGGTAACAGACACGGAAATACCTGTCCCAAATGAAGTCACGCAGATCATTTACGATTTCGGTAACACCGGTTAACGACAATTCCCCCACCATCACCTCGACACCAGGACCGACGGCAACGGAGGATGTGGAATACACCTACAATGCAACAGCAACAGATTTTGATTTGCCCTCTGATACGTTGACATGGTCATTGTCGGGACAACCGAGCCGGCATGCTGGTGAATCCGACAACCGGCACGGATCAGTGACTGTGTCATGGACGCCCGGTGAAGGCGTAACCACATCGGGTTCTGTGTGAACTGAAGGTAACAGACGCAGCAAGCCATGAAACCACGCAATCATTTACGATTTCGGTAACACCGGTTAACGACAATTCACCCCAAATCACCTCCACGGCCGGACCGACGGCAACGGAGGATGTGGAATACACCTACAATGCAACAGCAACAGACGCCGATTTACCCTCTGACACGCTGACATGGTCATTGTCGGGACAGCCGAGCGGCATGCAGGTGAATCCAACGACTGGCACATCAGTGGTTGTGTCATGGACGCCCGGTGAAGGCGTAACCACATCGGGTTCTGTGTAACACTGAAGGTAACAGACGCAGCAAGCCATGAAACCACGCAATCATTTACGATTTCGGTAACACCGGTTGCAGACATACCACCAGGGGTCACTACCGGGACTGTTACAGCCATTGGCATCACGACTGCTGACGGTAATGGCAATATTACAGACTGTAGGTGATTCCAATATCAGTCAGCATGGGGTGTGCTGGAACAGAACCGGAGCTCCCACCCTGGCAAACAATGACGATTTTACGGAAGAGGGCCCCATCAGGTATCGGTCCGTTTACCTCAAACATGACAGGTCTTCTTGCCTAACACGACCTATTATGTTCAGGCGTACGCCACTAACGATGCAGGAATAGCCTATGGTGGAACGGTTAATTTCACAACGGACCCGCAAGCACCGGAAGTGTCGACACTATCAGTGATCAACTATTGGGACGACTACCGCTATAGGACGTGGCTACTTTGATGTTCTTGGTGCGCCCAATCCAACCGAGCACGGAGTTTGCTGGAATACGATTCCATTTTCGACACTTGCACAGGCTATCGATTTTACCGAGGAGGGAATTGCTCTCTCAGGCGGTGAATTTACAAGCAATATCAGTGGCCTCACCCCTGATACCCTATACTATATCCGGGCCTATGCCACCAATGATGTCGATACAGCCTATGGCGATCAGAGGACCTTTACAACATTGCCGCAAGCCCCCGTGGTGACGACCCAGGCAGTCACTGATGTCACCAAAAATGATGCCATTGGGCACGGCACCATTGTCGATCGGGGTATTCCTGATTTAACGGAGCACGGGCTTTGCTGGAGCAGAGCACCAGCAATTCCGACCGTTGACAACAACGAGGGAATTTCAACCTTAGGAGCCTATGCCGGCCCGGTTCCTCATGAGTTTGAGTCCATCATCAGCCCCCTTGTGCCTTTCAGAAATTATAATGTGCGGGCCTATGCGACCAACAGTGCTGGTACTGTCTACGGGGGAACGCAACCATTTCAAGCCAACCCGGATGCCATGGTTGTCGGGACGGTAGAGGTAACCAATATTGAGGAAGAAACCGCAACCGGTGGGGGTGATATCACAAATCTGGGAATACCTGCTGCAACACAGCACGGTATCTGCTGGAACACCACTGGAACGCCGGACATTGGTGACAGCAGAACCAGGTTGGGGGTGCCTGCGGGAACAGGTCTATTTACTTCGGACCTGACAGATTTAATGCCTGGCACAACATATTATGTGCGGGCTTATACAGAAAATGATCTCGGTACGGTATATGGGGGCGAGGTCGTCTTTACCACCTTAAAACTACCGGAAGTGGCCACGCTGCCGGCCAGCAGTATCGGCGATACGACCGCAACAGGAAATGGCGACATCATACACATGGGTATACCCCCTTCAGAGGCACACGGTGTGTGCTGGAACACAACCGGTGATCCAACCCTGGAAGATAGCGACGGCTTTACAGATAAGGGCGTTGTGTTAGCCACTGGGTGGTATACATCAAATATGAAGAACCTTTCGCCCGACACCATCTATTATGTGCGGGCATATGCTACCAATACCGTAGGTACCGTATATGGTGTTGATGATGATTCTTTCATTACAGAGCCACTGGGTTCTTCGGGGTCGTGGCAAGGACGACTCGTATGGTGGCTGTTTTATCGAGACCACACGATCAAAAGAGGGGCAATGGAATCCGACAAAGTGGATCGGGTTTATTTTTCCTGGCTGTTGTCGCTGTCTTTTTCCTGAATCGTTTTATACGTCATCGCCTTAGCGTGCTGATGGTGGTAACAGCGATCCTGCTGGGGGTATCCCTGTTTGCTTCAAATTCGTACGCAGCCGAAGGTGCTGCGGCCGGGGCACCTCCCCAGACCGAGTCCACCGAAACAGTTCCCGGCGTCGGCGTGCCGACACCCCTCGAAGAAGATCAATCAACCCTGGAGCAGTTAAGGGAACTCGAAAAAAAGCAGGATGCTTTTATCCCGGTGGCGGTCAGCAGTGCCGGAACCGCTCCCTCTTCGAAAAAGGGCACACCATGGTATTTACATGCCGGTCTGGGTTACGCCTATATCGGGTCGGAGGTTGGCGCCTCTTTTGAAGGGGAGTCCATTACCAATGAAGTCGACAGCGCTGTTTATCCTCTCCTGAGAGGCAGTTATGGCTTTTCAGATAATTTTTCAGCGGAGTTGACCTTTTCCGGCGATTTTTACAGCGGAAACGTAAAGAATTCACCCTCGGATGACGGGTCCAAATTGTCCGGCTATACCTTTTCTCTATCCGGTGTGTATTACGCCAAGGAATACCACCCAGTATGGATAGGCGCCATGCGCCCCCTGGTGCTCGCAGGCGTTGGCTACCGAATTATTGATGCTGATTTCGATTTTCCTGTTTCCGGGTATAAACCCGGGGTGGGATTTTCAATCGGTACGGGATTCCAGAAAGGGAATATGGAAGTCAGGTTAAGCTACGCTTTTTATAAACACGATGCGGACGGTCCTGAGAAGGGCTATTCCGCAGACGATCAGCTCGACACCTCAGGTGTATCCTTAGAGATATCCTACCGTTTCAACATTTTTTAAGACATTTGCCCCAAGTTTTCATCACGAAAGCTAATTTCAAGTTCGAGCGGTTGTTTGACGTTATTTGCCGAAGCAGTTTCGCAAAATAACGTCAACGTAGCGTCACATAAAATCGTTTCGACGACTTTATTCTTGTACCTAAGTTGAGCGATTGTCGAGGTTGCCGTAGCTACAAGGAAGATGCTGTTCCGCTATAGTGAACTATGCGGTATGGCATCTGACGCCGTAGATGCGGTAAGATCGGCAATCCCAACGGGTTTCAAATTTTAAGAATTGAAATGAATCAAATCCTTTTAAATTATTTTTGAATCCCATATTCTTAAAATTTGAAACGCTCATCTTAGGTTAAAAGAACTCGACACCTACGCCCCTCCCAAAAAGCCGTTGCACGGTCCCTTTAATTTCGATTTCACTTGGTTGGTTCACAAATGGAATCGATAGTGAAACCTCTTTTCCTGTTTCTATATGCGGGATGCTGTCAGCAGAAATAAAGGCACCGCCAAGGCTAAGATCCAATAACTCCGTTATATATTTTTTCTTGTCCATGATGAGGCTCACACTTGTAAAGTATTCTACTCTTTTATACCTTCTGTTATCTTCGATGTTATTAATTTGTTGTTCCTTTTGAGAGATCTCCTCTGTTTGAAGCAGTAAACCATAATTCTCAAAATCTTTATTACTCACTTTAATGTTCAGCGCATTACACAAATAATCGGTTGTTTTTCCTAATGATTTTTTTCTGTTATTTCCCATAAAACTTCCAATACAAAAAGATTTTATCATTACAGCCAACAGGATAGCACGTTGATAGAAGAAATGGTCGTTTTCATTTATCCCTTTTTTTTTGGAAGGGGTCTATATCTATTAAACAAGCCTTCCCAGTCTTTGCATTCCTTGAAAACCGCATTTGCAGTCTTTATCGTAGTTTTTTTTCTGTCATCGTCAAGTTGGTAATTCTTTAAATAGGCCTTAGAGATAACGATAAGGTATTTAAGATTTGAAAGGAAATTGGTTTGGTTTTCCGAAGGCAATGTCTTTTTCAATCCAGCGGCAAGGGATGTTTCAGCTTTTTCCATATGTTCCCGTAAAATAATTTGGCCGCTCACTTTAGATTGGAGGAAAAACAGATAGGAATATCTATATTATACAATTAGATATTTGTCAATTGGGCCTGTAAAGTCAGATAGATATCAAAAAAACGCTCATTTTACGGAAATTTTGTGTTTGACAGGCAAACTTTCCTTTGTCATAAGTACATCTTTTTTCTTGGATCTTTTAATAAAATCGTAGGCACGATTTTATAGAATGCGACGGTGTCGCTCCTTAGCGAAAGGCTATAGGGGTTGTCAGAAAAACGTTCCGATTGAGGACCTTTTTTCTGCTACAACCCCTTATGCCGCCATCCTATTTTCGGAACATTATTATGACAAGCGGTATAAAATATCTATCTCTGCAGCAAGCTGCAGGGTATTCTTTTGACAATAACCAAAGTTGAGCGATTAAAATTTATGTTTCAGACCCGGTTCAAATTCATGCTGGCCCTATTTGCAGTGGGTACAGCACTTATTCTTCCACTGCCTTGCGACGCCAGCACCCAAATTTTGCTTGAATGGCAGCCCAACACAGAATCTGATTTGCAGGCTACAGAGTTTTTTCTCGCTTGGAGGGAGAAAACTATGACTATGCCGAACCCGTATGGGAAGGCAGCCAAACATCATGTGTCATCGATATTCCTGACGAAGAGCCGCTCTATTACTTTGTTGTACACGCAGTAAGTACGACAGGATCGATGAGCCCGAGTTCCAATGAAGTCTGCTACGGGTGTACCCTGTGCCCGGATGATCCGGAGAAAATCTATGCCGGGATCTGCGGGTGTGGTACACCGGATAAAGATATCGATGTGGACGGTATCTGGGACTGTTATGATGATTATATAGACATTGACGGAGCGATTTTGACCGCGGGCTCAACCCCTCTGGTCTTAACAGATTCGTCGGAATCGGCCGGATGTTTTATATGAAGGAGCCTGTTACCAGGTAAATAAAAAAATCCTCGTCAAGTTTCATGAAATTTTCGGGTTAGAATTGGTAACGTAGTGTTGCCGACAACGCATATCCTGAAAAATCGAGTTGGCTGTCCGTTGCTGTAACGCCGGCGTCAGACGGACGATTGTAATCATATTTAATGGCTCGATAGGAAGTTTCAAGCCCAAATTGTATGTTCGATCTGGTGAAGGAAACACCGAACCCACCTTCCCATCCCCAAGCCGTGTCAAAATCTCCGGGGACTTCGTCCCATTCCAGATGACCGATAACCAGGCTGCCTTTTGCATAGGGGGTTAACATACCGATCTTTCTGAATTCAAATTTTGGGCCCATGTTCAAATGCCAGATATCGAGTTTTGTAAAAAAAGCCCTTTCGATAGCGGCCTCGATTGAGATTGTTGGATTGAATCGATAGCTTGAGATCAGTGAGTTATAAACCTTTGCATTCTTGAACGACCAGGCATGTTGGTCGCTTCCGGTGGTACGTTCAATGATGAAGTCTTCTGCATTTGACGCAAGAAAATAACTTGACTTTACCCCCAGTGAAAACCTGCTGTGTCCTGCCTGCTTGTCAGGACCCTGAACCGCGATGCCCTGAGCCGGTGAGATCGGTTCCTTTTCATGAATGTCCTCTGTGGGCAAAATCTCTTTTGGCTCTTTTTTCGCCGTGGGGATGGCTCTTGCTTTCCGGTTGATGCTTCGGCTTTTCGACGGGGTTGGATGATGGCTTTCGGCTTCTCGACCGGGGGTTGAGAGGGTGCTGGTTTTGTCTCTGGCGGAATAACAGTCCTCGGTATTTCAATCACGACGGGTGGGGGTGCTGGTTTTTCATGCTCTAGTGTCGACTTTCATTTCGGGTTTCTCGGGTTGGTCTATCGTCGTTTGTGAGGTTTTTACCGGATCGACAGGTATCTCGATTCGTTTGACCCAAAACCCCGATATTATCCCTCGATCCTTAATCTTTTGGGCAAATTTTGTGGCGTCATCTCTGGTCTCAAACCGTCCTACATAGATGCGATACCACATTCCTTTGTCCTTGACGAGTTCATGGCGCATAAACGGGTCTATACCATGGGATTTGAGACGCGCCAACTCTTGTTCAGTCTTCTCTACATTCTTTAAAGAAGCCACTTGAATCGTTATCGTCTTTAGGGTTTTTCCGGTGGATGACTGGCCCCAGGAATTGAGAGGCAAGAAGAGAAAAACAAGAAAAAGAACAATCTGCCATTTGTTTTTTATCATATTCGACCCTATGCTGTTATTTGTCAATTAAAACGAGTGCCTAGAGAATACTGACAATTGTATTTCAAGAATCAATAGAAATTGTAATTTCTCACGCAAAAAGCGAAATTGTCAGATTGAGTTGCATCTCAAATTTGATTAGTGCTTGTCAGTATAATTGGCGGTAGATAATGTTTTCTGCTATAACATCAATACATGAGTCCTATTTAAATACCATGACAAGTATGTATGGTTCGAGAACTCAATAAAATTGTTCAATCAACGTTACAAACAAGCTCAATTGTAGTTGAGTGTCCATCCACGATGAGGATTTTTCTGATAACAGGTCAAGGCGGGTCGTCAGATTTGAATTTGCAGGAATAGCTGTCAGCTATCTTGAGGAGTTAAATCATGGCGCCATAAACGCGATAAGATCGCGCAAAAGACCATTTATGGATGGGCACTGAGTTATGAGTTGTCGGCCATGTCTCCTACAACTTCCTCATAATTCTTGCAGCCGATATCAAAGCCCAACTTACATGCCCGTTCATAATCCGCCTTGGCCTTGTCCAGGTCGCCTTTACCTTGAAAGGCCAGTCCTCTGTTATTGTAGGCCAGCGCATTTTCATTGTCGATGTCGAGCGCTTTGTCACAATCCTGGATGGCTCTGTCGTATAGTCCTTTTTTACTGTATGCCCATGACCGATTGATATAGGCATTCACCAAATTCGGATCGAGTGTGATCGCTACAGAGGCCGCGATAATCGCTTCGCCGGCATTTCCGGACATCACGCTCTCATAGCTTTTCTGAGCCCATTTCAATGCTTCCGGATTGGCTGGTTTTTGGGGAATTATCTTTGGTTTAGGTCAGTTTGGGAATTGGTTTGGGTGGTGTGATTGCTTTGCTTGCTGATTCATCGCGTTTTGGCAGCGTGGCTGTTTCAGTTTTCTTTGTTGAAGCCGTTGCTTGTTCAGTCGAAGACTTGGTCTGAATAACCGATGATGAGGGTTTGGGACTTTTTACAGATTGCAGCGGCACACCCGCGTTCGTGGATGATGTACCGGTATTCGAAGATGCGGGCGCCTGAGTCACCACCAATGGTGCAACTTTTTTTGGTGGTGCCGTGGTGGTTTTTTTCAGAGAGGTCTTTGTTGTAGCGGCAGTACTTTTGCTTTTCGTTTCTTTTAAGACCTTGCCGGCAGATGTAGTTTTGTTTGCCTGGGGAGCATCGTTTGGAACGGCCACGGCTCGCGAGGTTTTGGGTTTCCTTTTTCTCGCTCATTTTTTCAGGTGTAGCATTTATTTCGGTTGTGTCATTGGTGGCCGGTTTCTGGCTTTGTTCCTGCTCATCATATTTTTTTTTCAAATCAGCAACCAGTTGTTTGAAAAAGACCTCTTCCGTCTCTTCTTTCTCGGGTGTGCCCGGTTTGGGCGTTGTTTCCCGCGGATTCGTTGATGTCGTCCAGCAGGGCCTGGGTATTTTTCGTGTTTTGGGTCTGTTCGTCTGAATAGGTCTCGAGCCTGCTTTCCATGGGGTCGGCAGATGGGGAATTCAATTCATTTTTTAATGCCGGAAAATCGAGCGGCAAAATTGGAGTTTTTGTTGAATCGGGTTCATTGGCCAGGGTGCCGCCATTTTCATCCGGATTCGTTTCTGTTTCAGACAGATATATTTCATCGGCTTCGTCCGAAACGGCTGATGCAGCCGCCATCTCGGCCGGCTCCATTTGGGGAGGCGCCGCCGGATTGTTTGCGATGTCGGGAACAGGGTCACCGCCAAAGTATAAATAGCCGGATATGGCAACCAGGAAGATCCCCGCAACAACAACCAGAGGCATTCGTGATTTTTTTGGCGCAATGGCCGGCGCACCGGCATTTATCTGGTCGGCAATATGGCTGTATACAAGCGTTCTGGGTTTCGCATGGGAAGTTTCTGTATCAGGGTCCGGCAGCGCTGTTTTTATGGGCGTAATATCCAATCCATATTTTAAATTGTTCAGATCGGTTATATACGCTTCCAGAAGCTCTATATCGCAGGTGACATTAATTTGCTCCAAGGCATCGAGATCTTCCAGGGTGTCTGTGAGCGCAGCAGATTTTTTTTTGCAATAGATCAGGCTTTCTTCAATCTGATCAATTTCGTCTTTTTCGAGATCGAGTACCCCGATCAGGTCCTTGATATCGCCAATCGTGTAATCGGCATTTTTAGCTCTGACAATAAATTTTAAACGCGCTTTGTCAAGGGGGCGATAGGCAGGCTTGCTTTTCTTGTCGGGTATCGGCAGCAGCAACCTGTGAATGCCATATAGCTCAATGGAAGACTTGCTGACATGAAATTCATTTACCAGATCTGATATGGAGATGTTTTTGTTTTTAGATTTTTTCATTAATACACAAATTTTACAGATAAGGGTAAAAACTATTACAGCATTTTTCATGCCAGAATAAAACCCAAATTGAGCGATTGTCGAGGTTGCCGTAGCTACAAGGAAGATGCTGTTCCGCTATAGTGATCTATGCGGGATGGCATCTGACGCCGTAGATGCGGTAAGATCGGCAATCCCAACGGGTTTCAAATTTTAAGAATTCAAATGAATCAAATCCTTTGAAATTATTTTTAAATCCCATATTCTTAAAATTTGAAACGCTCATTTTAGGTAAAATTTATCATCCACCTCAATCTTTTACAACTTTTATCTTGCAAATTTAATAAAAAACATATAATTATAATAAATTATATATAAGAATAGATAAATTTTCGCCTAAAGATTGCAGGAGGTTTGGTAGACATTGCCATGATGTGGCAGAAAATTACATAGTTTTCGTGAATTAAAATTCACAATGCTGAAGTGATTTTCATATAGGATTGCAAAATTTGTATCCAAACTGGTATCCTTTGAGGGTCCAATAATTGTTCCTATGGTAATATCGATATTTAACCAATTGATATTCCAAATATTATTTTCTATGAAAGTGTGCAGGATGCGATTTCGGCTTTGTGGCATATTAATTGCTGTTCATAGGGATTGATTTTGGTATAAGTGACGCTGATAACCGAATGTTCAAAAATTTCAGCTTGTAACTGAAGGGGCGGAGCTATATATTCAATGCTGTAGTTCTCGTTACAATATCGAAAGGGTCGACATTTTATGAAAAAACGAAAACGATTGCTTAGAAATCATTGCTATCGTATCAATTTTATTATTCTTTACTGTTTATGGCTCAATCTCTCTTTCTTATGCAGACTGCCCTTCGGGGATGATTAGCTACTGGAAGATGGAAGAAGATGCTACAAGTCAAGATTTTAGCGGATATATAGATGAAAAAGGATATTCCTACAATACGGGTTTGTGCCCACCCGACGACTGCCCTATAATCAATTCCGACGGTATTGTGGGCTACAGCCAGAGTTTTAACGGCATTGATACAAGGATAGATGTTGCCGCCAATTCTGGTTTTAACTTTAGTGGTTCAGACAGTTTTTCCATCGAACTCTGGCTCAAGAAACAGTCCGGTATTGTAGGACGCGAAGTTCTTATCGGTAGAGATTCGACAACAAATACTACGCAGTGGTGGGTGGGAATACGAGCCTCGGGGCAGGTTGCTTTCTCTTTGACATCAACCAACGGAGAGTCTGAGATTATTGAGAGTAGAGCGGAGAAACTTATTGCAAATGGCGTCTGGCATCATATCGCTATTGTGAGGGATAATAACGAGAATCGTTTGTATGTCGATGGTCAATTGGAGAATTCTGTCATCATAGCTTACACATCTGGATTTAAATCTACAGATCCTGTAAACATAGGGTATTTGAATAATGGTTTGCCCGTTTTTCATTTTAAAGGAGCAATGGACGAAATTGCCATATATAATAGGCCATTATCCGAAATAGAGATTCAAATGCACTATTACCTATCCAGAGATTATTGCAAAATATACGAAGATCCTGTGAGAGTAATGCCAATGGGTGACAGCATTACATATGATAACCGCTCAGGAGAAGATCGTCCGCCGGGCGAGAGAACAGGATATAGATGGCCGTTATGGACATGGCTATCTAATGCCAACTACCGGGTGGATTTTGTCGGCAGCGAAAAGGCTGGAGAGAACATCCAAAGCCCATCATTTGACCCTGATAATGCGGGTTTCCCTGGGATAAACGATGATGAATTGGCTGAACTTCTGAATACGGGATATAATAGAAGAGATGATGTAATAGTAACGGACGGTCCCTATTTATCGTTTTACCCAGCTGATGTTATTTTGCTTCATATAGGGACAAACGACCCAGAAATTGACACAACCGGGGTTAATAATATCTTAGATGAGATAGATGAGTTCAGTCATAATACTACCGTCCTTCTTGCAAGAATAATAAAACGTGTAGATGATAATGGGACAACACACGCATTCAACGAAGAAGTAGAAGAGCTGGCTGTCAATCGAATTGAAGCCGGTGATAAAATAATAATGGTTGATATGGAAAATATTGATGGTTTCGTCTACAACATTGACAAAACATTTCCATATTCCGGTGGTGATATGTATGATAACCTTCATCCCAACAATGTTGTGGATCCTTATATAATTGACTCTGGATATGGTAAGATAGCGGATCTATGGTTTTCTACGTTACAAAATTTCTTGCCACTGCCATCTATTCCGAACAACGATGGAGATAATGGTGGTGATAATAGTAGCTCAAGTTGCTTTGTGAATACTGTTTTCAAGAGATATTAATACAACGAAATGATCCACAAGGGAGGATTTTCCCAATAAATTAAACATATAAAATAAGGAGGTAGCATATGAAATTCAAAATTAATTTTATAAAGTGTGGGTATCTTTTTTCCATTCTATTGTGCGCTATTTTGATTCAAGCAGGGCCAACTTTTGCTGATATACCAACCATTGTCTCTGAAAAAGTTGAATCTGTTGCTGTGGGATATACCTATGAGTACGATGTTGATGCAAATGGAAATCCTGTACCAACGTATGAATTGGATGATCAAGCCCCCACAACAATGGTTATAGATGACGTTACGGGTGAAATCGAATGGTTTCCCAATGTTCTGCAAACAGGTGTGCATGATTTTTCTGTAAAGGCGGTGAATATAGATGGGGAGGGAAGTCAATCTCTGAGTGTTGAGGTATATGATCTTTGTTCAGATGATATGCTCGCATACTGGAGAATGGATGAGGCTGTTTCTCCCTATGGTGACGACATCGGAACGAATTCTGCCGAATGTACATTGTGTCCTGTTGACATTGTTGGCAAAATTGACCGGGGAAAGGGTTTCAACGGCACGCACGAGGTTGATGTAGATGACGATTTGGGTGTTTTTAACTGGACGGATGCCAACAGTTTTTCTATCGAGTTTTGGATGAGGCGTGGAGCAGGTGCCTTTGCAGGTGATGATAATGAAGTTATCATCGGCCGAGACAATTCAGCAGGCGGAGCGAGTTTGTATTGGTGGGTAGGATTGAACGGCAGAGACATTGGCGATATTGGGAAAGCCGAGTTTTGGCTGATCGATGAAAATGGAAACGGTGAAGGCTTTAGGGGTACCGTGGCCTTGACCAACAGTGTCTGGCACCATGTCGTTGCAGTCAGAGATGATATTAATGATAAGAACCTCATTTATGTTGATGGTGAATTGCAGAACAGTATAACGCCAGCAGCTACCTATGTTGGTGGATTTGGGACAACGGAAGCAGTTAATTTAGGATACCTGGACTTCAACGATGTTCACCGCTTTCATTATACTGGTGACTTAGACGAAGTTGTGGTTTATGATTTTGCACTTACAGCAGATATTATTCGACAGCACTATTTGCAAGACGCTGCCCATGGATACTGTAATGCTTCTCCTGTTATAAGTACGAATGCTATCTTAACAGCAGATGAAAGTGAGGAGTATATTTATGATGCAGATGCGACTGATACTGAAGGGGATACATTAACATGGTCTTTAGAAGTGAAACCAGATGGAATGGCAATCGACACAGCGACAGGTGAAATTACCTGGACTCCAGCCAAAGGAATAGCTTCCGGTGATGTAATAGTGGTGGTTGAAGACGGCAATGGTGGTGCAGCTTCCCAGGACTTTACAATAACGGTAAACGCTGCAGATGGCGGTGGCGGTGGCGGCGGTGGCGGCGGTGGTGGTTCTTGTTTTATTGGCTCTCTAATACAATAACAATAGAGTTACGGGAATATAGGATGAGCGTTTCATATTTCAGCTTTTGAAACGCTCATTTTACAATAATAAATTGATTGCTTGGTGTGAGGGATTGTACTTTATGATCAAACAACCATCGTCTATATGACGAGGGTTGTTTGTTTTTTATATACGGTAGGAGTACGAAAGATATGAAAGCAATTATTCTAGCCGGAGGATTTGGCACCCGTCTTTCAGAAGAAACGACCATTCGTCCCAAACCCATGGTTGAAATCGGGGGCAAGCCGATGCTGTGGCACATCATGAATATCTTCGCCCATTACGGTATCAAAGAGTTTATCATCGCTCTCGGTTACAAAGGTGAAAATATCAAGGAGTATTTTCTCAATTTTTATGCAATCAACAACGACTTGACCATCGATCTGTCAACGGGAAAGAAAACCATTCATGATGGTAAACAGCCAGATTGGAAAATCCATCTGGTCGATACCGGTCTTCATACAAAAACCGGGGGACGGCTGAAACGGTTGAAAAACTGGATTGATAAAGATGAGACCTTCATGTTTACCTATGGTGATGGTGTAACGGATCTCAATTTGCATGCGCTCGAAAAATTTCACAGATCGCATGGCAAACTGGCCACGGTGACCACGGTCAGGTCACCCGCCCGGTTCGGGAGAATTTCTTTTGACGGATACAAGGTCAAGCAGTTCTATGAAAAATCGAAGGAGGCAGAGGGCTGGATAAACGGCGGGTTTTTTATGCTGAACAGAAAGGTCATCGATTATATTGATGATGATGCGTCCATATGGGAACAAGAGCCCATCAAAAACCTGGCGGAAGACGGGCAGTTAATGGGATTTCAGCATGATGGCTTCTGGTCGTGCATGGATACCATGAAGGAAAAAAATACACTTGAGTCCTTGTGGAACTCGGGAAAAGCACCTTGGAAAATTTGGGAATGAGACCTGCTTTTTGGAAGAACAAAAAAGTTTTAATTACTGGCCATACCGGATTTAAGGGAAGCTGGTTATCCTTGTGGCTTCAGAAGAAAGGTGCGCATGTAATCGGTTATGCACTGATCCCCCCCACCGAACCGAACATGTTCGGGGTTGCGGATGTGGCCCGGAAAATGACCAGCATTACCGGCGATGTCCGGGATCTCGTTTGTCTGCGAGACATGTTTGCCGAACATCAACCTGAAATCGTGTTTCATCTCGCTGCTCAGGCCATTGTTCGCCGTTCCTATGAAAATCCAGCCGAAACATACGAAACCAATATTATGGGTACGGTTAATGTATTGGAAGCTATTCGAAATACAAGCAGTGTTCGTTCGGCTGTCATGATTACAAGCGACAAGTGTTATGAGAATCGCGAATGGGTGTGGGGGTACAGAGAGTCAGATTCGATGGGCGGGCACGATCCTTATTCAAGCAGTAAAGGGTGTGCCGAATTGATCATCTCAGCATACCGAAGGTCTTTTTTTTCAGGGGATCGAAAATCGGAAAATTACGCATCTATTGCTTCAACCAGGGCTGGGAACGTCGTGGGGGGAGGAGATTGGGCTCCGGACAGGTTGATACCAGATATTTTGAGGGCCTTTATGAAGGCTCGACCTGTAATTATTCGTAATCCCAATGCTACCCGACCCTGGCAGCATGTATTGGAACCGTTGCGTGGTTACCTGATGCTTGCCGAGAAATTGTGGTATGAAGGCGATCAATTTTCAGGGAGTTGGAATTTCGGGCCTAACGAAGACGACAATAAACCGGTCGCCTGGGTGGCAGACCGCTTGTCTGCCTTGTGGAGTGACGAAGCCCATTGGGAAAAGGACGCCGCCGAGCAGCCACACGAGGCCAATTATTTGAAACTGGACTGTTCAAAATCAAAAGCCCTGCTGAAATGGTGGCCGTTATTGAATCTGAACACGACTTTAACATGGGTTGTCGACTGGTATAAAGCCTATCAGGAAAATAGAAATATGAACCACATTGCCATGCGGCATATTGCTCGCTATGAAAGGTTGATCGAGGATGTATTTTAAAAAGACAGAACTTGGGGGTGTGTACATCGTCGAGTTGCGGAGAATCGTAGACAGCAGAGGTTCTTTTGCACGGGCCTGGTGCAGGGATGAGCAGAAACATTACGGCCTGGCAATGGAGGTCGTTCAGTGCAATATTTCCTGCAACGCCAAGAAAGGGACCCTTCGTGGCATGCACTATCAGGTAGACCCGCACGCTGAAATAAAGTTCGTCCGGTGCATTCGCGGCGCTGTTTATGATGTGGTTCTCGATATCAGAAAGGCCTCACCAACCTACTTAAAATGGATCGGGGTGGAGCTGTCTGCCGCCAATGGAAATGCACTGCATATTCCTCTAGGGTTTGCCCACGGTTATCAAACACTGGTGGACAATTCGGAAATATTTTACCAGGTGTCCGAACCATATAACCCAGCATCCGAGGGTGGTATTCGATGGGATGACCCGGCTTTTAACATTCAATGGCCGAATTCAACCTCTCCAATCATATCCGAAAAAGATCGATCCTGGCCGGATTACACCCCTTAAGTAAGGTGCTAAATTAAGCGTTATCCAGATTGCCTTCCACACACGCCACTATCGGCATTGTGTCTCAGGTATCCCGCATCGTATAGACAACATAATAGGAGATTGGAATGATCATCGTGGACAAGGCTCTTGAACGGATTGCAGCGGAAAGAAAGCCTGTTCGTGTGGGATTGATCGGGTCAGGGTACATGGGCCGTGGGATTGCGCTGCAGATTATCTCGGCCACAGAGGGTATGATATTACCTGTTATAGCGAACCGAACACTGTCAAAGGCTAAACGCGCCTATTTTGATGCAGGAATAAATAACGTCAGAGAAGTCAGTACCGTCACTCAACTCGAAGAAGCCTTGAGTTCAGGTGTTCCGGCCGTCACAGAAGATGCAATGGTGGTGTGTCAGACGGAAGGAATCGATGCGATCATCGAGGCAACCGGCACCATTGAATTTGCCGCTCACGTGGTGTTAGAAGGTATTCGAAATAAAAAACATATCATATTGATGAATGCAGAGTTGGATGCGACCCTGGGTCCCATCTTGAAGGTCAAGGCAGACAAGGCCGGAGTTGTTATTACCAATACGGACGGTGATCAACCGGGTGTCATCATGAACCTGTTCCGGTTTGTAAAATCTATCGGATGCCGTCCTGTTCTGGCCGGGAACATGAAAGGTCTTCAGGACCCTTACAGAACACCGGAAACCCAGAAAGGCTACGCGGAGAAATATCATCAAAAACCGCATATGGTGACATCATTTGCTGATGGTACAAAGATTTCCATGGAAATGGCCATTGTGGCGAATGCTACAGGTTTCAGGGCGGGGCAGCGTGGCATGTTCGGACCCCGGTGTCAGCATGCCAATGAAGCCATAGAACTTTTTCCCAAAGAGAAAATGCTCGATGGTGGATTGGTTGACTACATTCTCGGTGCGGAACCCGCAGCGGGTGTTTTTATCATTGGATATAATCAGAATCCGATTCAGCAGCAGTATTTGAATTATTACAAAATGGGAGACGGACCGTTTTATATTTTTTATACACCCTATCACTTGTGTCATCTCGAGGTACCCTTGACCGCTGCCCGGGCGGTTCTGTTTCAGGATGCGGCCATCACACCCCTCGGCAGGCCTGTTTGTGATGTGGTTGCTGTGGCCAAACAGGATTTATTAAAAGGAGACGTGCTGGACGGCATCGGGCAATTTATGTCCTATGGCGTGTTGGAGAACTCGGATTGTTGCAGATCTGAAGAACTTCTACCCATGGGACTTGCATCAGGAAGTCGGTTGATAAGGGATATTCCTAAGGATACGGCGATTACATATAACGATGTTCATCTGCCAGAGAATAGATTATGTGATGTGTTACGAAATGAGCAAAACGCACATTGGCATTCATGACGAAAACGACGTCTGTCGGAATGTCACAACAGGTTTTTCGAAAGTATGGAAAAATCATGATTATAGTATTTCATTCATATGACCCCTTGCTAAAAAAGTTATTGCTTGTCTGGGGTATTGTCGCGGCTATCTTGTTTTGTTACAATTCAGAAGGCAAGGCCCACTCGCCGCATGACCCCATCGATGTATTAGCGCTATCTCCCAACTATGGTCATGGTGATGAAACGGTATTCATTGCTATTTCGGACCAACTGTTAAAATCCCAGAATGGCGGATATACCTGGAAACAGATTGCCAATGGGCTCGATAGTGACCAACTGATTTCTTCCATTTGCATTTCTCCGCTTTTTAATGATGACAAATCAGTGTTTTTTTCAACAGAGGGCAATGGAATATACCGTTCTGAAGATAGGGGCGATTCTTGGGTCAAGGATAACGAGGGCCTGGGAGAATACCATATCAAATCGATGCAGATATCTCCATTGGGTACGCCGTTTGCCGTAGATTTCCATGGAAAACTCTGGAGAAAAGACCGTCAGTGGCAAACCTGGGAACCCGTCGCTGAAAAATATTCCAACATGACTGCCATATGCTTCGCAAGCCTAAGTCCTGAAAAGACGATCATGTTTCTCGGGGACCAGGATGGTGTGATTTATACTTCTTTCAATGAAGGTATGGATATTAGGCAAATACATGCATTAACAGACAGCGGTCCCATAACCGTAATAAAGACGTCGCCCAGATATCATCTGGACCAGACAGTCTTTGTCGGGACATCCCAAAAAGGTGTGTTTAAGTCTATTAGCGGTGGAACCGATTTTGTGGCATCGAACAATGGCATGACAGACATGTCGGTAGTAGATCTTGCCGTTACTTTGGTTGAAAACAATCGTATCGGCATTTACGCCTCGAACTGGAACCAGGCCGTATTTGCTTCGAAAGATGGGGCTGCAACATGGCAGCTTCTCTCAAAAAACCTGTCCACCGACAAACAGGCGGATACCAAAACATATCGATCTCCCCATTTCAGGAGTGTGGTATTATCGAGTGTTTTTGAATTGGACAATACTATTTTTTTAGGTGGTTTCGACGGGTTGTTCGTGTCGCAGACCGGCGGGCGGGAATGGAAGCAGTTGGAAACCCTGCCCCTCAAACTGGTCAAAGGGATGGGTGTCTTTGCCGACCGGGATGCGACATCACTCGCCGTGACAACTTACGGTGGCGGCGCCTACATGTCACTGGATAAAGGAAAATCCTGGGCTATTACCAATTCAGGTCTCGTCACTACCAGGTTGAGCGACATCAGATATTCTCCTGCCTACGCTCGAGACAATACGCTTTTCAGCGCATCCATGGGTTATCTGTTGAAGTCGGTAGATCGGGGAAAGAAATGGAAAAAAATAAGCCTTAAATACAATGGTGTGAGAAGAAAGATCGCTGCATTTTTGAACACGATCATGATCAAGCTTAAAATTCCGTTTTCCTGGACGGATCTTTTGTTGAAAAAACTTGAAAAAACGAGGCCATGGCCAACAGTTATTGCTGTTTCACAAGACTATGAAAAAGACAAGACCCTGTTTTTTGGCACCAGAAATCATGGCGTATATCGATCCATCGACGGAGGGGGAACCCACAAGAAGGTTTGGGATGCGACCGGGCGGACGATCTCTTCCCTTGTGATCTCTCCAGGATATTCCTCTGACAAAACCCTGTTTGTATCTGTCCGCGGGCTAGGAGTTTTTAAATCGATGGATGAGGGTAATTCGTGGACCGAAATCAATAATGGGTTCGATTTCATCACAAAATGGCTTAACGATGAGGTCATTCACCAAATCGAAAAAAAAGATATCAAGCTGATGATTTCACCCGATTTTCTGAGGGATCGGACGCTTTTTGCCCGGAGTTCAGAAGGATTATACAAGACCGTCGATTCAGGCAACACCTGGAGGAGAATTGAGTCACCGGTGTTTCAAGCCAGTCGAAATATTATCGGGGCCGACATTTCACCGGGCTATCAAACTGACAAGACCCTGGTCGTCAGTGTAAAGGGCAGGGGGCTCTACCAGACCAGGGATGGTGGCAGCTCTTTTACGATACTTTCCAGAAATTTGATAGAACGAAATCACAACATCGAGTATATTCAATTTTCACCGTTGTTTTCCACTGACAATACCATTTTTGTTGCATCTGACGAGGAGGTGTTCATTTCCACTGATTCCGGGAAGCGTTGGGAGTTGCTCGAAAGACCGGTTAGATATGAGAACCATCGCACAGATGTTTTGAGATACAGGGGGAACTGGAAAGAAAAGAAAGGCAAAAATTACAGTTCCAACAGCATCAGTATCTCCGACATACCCGGTTCAAGCGTTGAACTGGACTTTGTCGGGACCGGGATCAAATGGGTCGGCACGGAATCAAATTCGCAGGGAAAGGCAACGGTATACATCGACGGTGTGGAGCGCAGACTTATCGTCCCAATAAAAGGGGAATCGCGGCATCAGGCAGATTTGTTCGCGGTTAAAGGGCTTTCTTTCGGAGTGCATCAGATCCGTATCCTTGTCGATGAGAACAATGGTGAGGAAGGCCATGGGGTAGTTACAATCGACGCCTTTGATGTTATGCCGTGAATATTATCATGTAGTAATTCTATTGGCAATACAATGTTTTTAGAGTGAAAAATCGTAGATCGGTAAGGATTTTTTGATAGAAGTCATCATTTCACTACGGAAGAAATTAAAGAGTCTGACGGAGAACTATCTTCGAAGGATCGCGGAATGTAACTACTACCTTGCCAGGACGCATTATAAGATAATGCTTGGCAGAGAGCAGCTGCGCTATGGTAAGCCCCCGTTATTAGTCTTTCAAATGGGAAAGGTCGGATCCACGACCCTGGTCAGATCTTTAGGAACATTGAATCTGGACCGACCGATTTATCATTCTCATTTGTTGACCTGGCCACGTATCAAAGAAACGGAATCCCAAAGGAAAAAGCTGTTTTTAACAGAAAGATATGCACATTTAAAACGTCCTTGGTTGAACGGGTTTATTCGCAGACAGATTGATAAGGGGTTAAAAAATGGCAAATGGAAGGTGATTTCCCTTGTAAGAGAACCGATTGCCAGAAATGTCTCCACATTTTTTGAAAACCTGGAAGTCGAGACCATCAAAGAAAATGAAGCCTATCAGATCGCATCGGAGTATTATGGCTTCGGCCCGCTGACGGTGAACATTCGAAAACCTGAAGAACTTGATCAGATATTTATTTTAAATGATTTCCGGCATGACACACCCCTGACCTTTTTTGATCTCGAGTTCAAGAGTGTCTTGAAATTTGATGTGTTTGAACATCCGTTTCAGATTCTCAAAAGGATATGAGCATATATCCGGGAAAAAATTTCGATGTGATGCTGATAAGACTCGAAAATTTGAATCGGTGTTGCAGAAAAGGCCTTTGCAGAATTTCTTGGCATGAAAAGATTTCAAATTGGTCAATTCAAATATCGGCCAACTAGAAAACATATGCGCCCGTTTATAAGAAATTCAAAGAGGAGATTGTGTTCCCAAAGAGCTATTTGGACAGGTTTTACAATTCAAGATTTATGACAGCATTTTTACAGCGATGCAGAGATAAAAAAAATGCGCAGCGCCTGGAAATGCCAGGATCGAAACACTGGACCATCGTCATGACCATGCCGCTGTATCCATACGCTAAAAATCAATGGACAATACTATGCCCTTCATCAGAGCATCTCGGATGTTGGCGTATTATCTGTATTTTAAAAACAAATCGCTTCAGTTGCAGTCGGCATTTAAAACCAGGTTGATTTTCAAAAACCTGAAAAAATTGTTTCTGCCAGGCTTGGGTTTGATAAAGGAACGCGAAATTTTAAACCTGCCGATTTTGGAAACATATGCATTTCAATCCATCAAGGGTACAAGATTTTCAATTTCAATACCGGTTCGGTTATTAAATTTTTTGATCGGCATCTGCCGCAAAACATCGTCGCATCTGAGATAAAGAATGTTCGCGAATCCGGTTGCCTGGATTTTGCCCCGGCACGGTTTTAAGCTGGAGATTTAGAAGATCGGTGGTTCGAAGAGGAACTTGTTAATGGATCCATGGGATATGCGATTTTAAATTCGGAGCCAACAGCCTTGATGTCGTTTTTCCATCAGGAAATCATTCCTATTCTTATAGACATGGTCCTGCTTAAAAAAACAGTTTTTAAGCCTTTTGCAGAGGGTGGATAGCTGCCTTGCCATCATCAACGAAAGAACTCGATTTTCAGACCCGGGATTAGATGTCCGAAAGATCAGGGAAATAAAAAATGGCATCGGGAAAATTTCCGACCGTTTGCGAAAAGAGGATGAAAGGAAGGTATGTCTTAGTTTTTCCCATGGAGATTTTTCCTTTAAAAATATCGTGATCACGCACCAAAAAACCATGGTTATCGATTGGGAAGGGGCTGGCATTTCGAAGTGTGTTGTTTGACCTGTACAACTGGTTTTTTACGGAGCTCTACTATCATCGTGTCCGTTCAGACTCTGGTTTCCGAATTGGCGGAAGCGGTTTCAACCCTCAAACAGCACCTGTACTGACAAGGCATCCGCGTATTGCCGAATCCCTCACTTCCATGGAATCGGTCTATCGCTTTCTCTACTATCTGGAAAGGTTGACCATGCTACTGCAACGCGATTGAATAATGCGTTGCTGGATGTGATCTTCACTTCTTACACGGTATTCATGGCGCATGAACGAAATCGATCGAAAATTTTAGAAAGTCATAGTATTAACTGATAATTACTGCATGAGGGTTTATTTGTAGGAGGAATATTATGAGTGGAATTTTCGGCTTTGTCCCTGATGAAAAATGATAACGGGCATGTCCCGTATGCGAATCGTTTTTTAGAGCGCATGCGCAAGGCACTTCCTTTAAATAAGCCCCTTGATGATGACTGGTGGATCAGCAAGGACGGTCGTGTCGGTCTCGGTTCGATTCATGTCGACAAAATCGGTCATCCGATTCATTTTGCATATGATAAAAATAATGAATTGGTATGTCTTTGGATGGTTATTTTTTTTCAGATGCGCAATATCCAGAAGAAACGTTGCATAATAAATCAGGAGCCGAATATCTACTAAAGCGATATTTAGAAGTTGGTCCTATGTGTGTCAAGGATATCAAGCGGGAGCTTTAACGGTAGCCTGGTACGATGAGAAGAAGGATCGACTTGTATTGGCCACCGATAAGATCGGTCAACGCCTGCTTTTTTACGG
Organism: uncultured Bacteroidota bacterium; assembly: GCA_963713725.1. GTDB lineage: Bacteria > Bacteroidota > Bacteroidia > Bacteroidales. The sequence goes on along the minus strand of CAVQMZ010000003.1, from coordinate 226,385 downwards.
CAGCCGAAACGGAAATTTTGTTTTTGCTTCCTATATCGCAAGAATCATGGCCAGTCGTTTGGTGTCCAGGGAAATAAATATAGAGTCTTTAGCCAATTTTATAAGAATATCTTATGTCCCCGGTGATGGTACCCTGTTTAAAGACATTAAGTGCATGCCTGCAGGAAGTATCTTATCCTTTGAAAAGGGGACCGTGGATGTAAGAAAGTACTGGCGTATTGATCAGATTGAACCCCATGGCAGCTATAATAGTGAGCGTTTGGATGAAATCGAGAACCTGTTTAAAACCGCTGTTTCGAGATCCATGAGCTCAGGGGTAGACACGGCCATCAGCCTAACCGGAGGACTTGACTCACGCTGTATTCTTGCGGCCGCAGCGAACATGAAACTACCATTTACTACCTTTACAGGAGGACAGCCTGACAGCACCGATGTCATCTTTGCCAAAAAGGCCGCGGAAATAACAGGTTCTGAACACTTTTTTGAATTTATCGGACCGGATAAAATGGTTGATTGGCTGACACCCATGGTCCTGTACCAGGGTGGCGTCGCTGCCACCCTGCATAGCCACCCCTGTCAGCATTTTGACAAGCCCTATCCCTTTCACGCCTACATCCAAGGGCTCGGACCTCCAGGCTATATCAGCGGAAAGCCTAAGTATTCTGATTTTTATGACATACATGAAAAACACGAAGTGATGGTAGCAATAAAAAAGGGAACCTTGAACAGCGATTTAGAAAAAATTGGGTTTAAAAATATCTGGAGGGATAAACATAGGAACATTTGTTCCGATGCATTTGATGATTGTCTGAATTTGTTTTTAGAACACTATGAATCAAATGATAAGATGATCGCGTTTATAGATTTCTTTGAATTGGATCAAGGGTGTCGAAATAATATTAAATAAGGCGAATATGATCGTTCGCAATGTAAGGGAAAACTATTTCCCCTATCTTGACCATGAGCTTATCAGCGCATTGGCAAGACTTCCCATAAAAGAAAGGATCACAAACAGAATTCAAGTTGACCTGATGAAACGCTTATATCCAAGATTATTGAAGGTGCCGTCAGCAAAAACGGGGCGACCCATCCCCTTTTCGCAGCAGCAAAGTTGGATAAATAGAAAATATTCAGCAGCAAAGTGGAGGATCACGCACCGACTTGGAACATCAGGGAAATCATTTGTTCCCAACCATTACCTGTATCAGTGGTCGCGTCAAGAGATGCGGGAAGGTTTGGAAAAGATACTATTTAATCCTAAAGCGGCATTTAGAGAGTATTTAGAGTGGGGGCTCATTGAATCGATACTGAACCAGCATTTTTCCGGTCAGCACAACTGGGAATCTGTTCTCGGGGCGCTTGTTGTTTTTGAGATTTCTCACAAGCTTTGGGTGGACAGCTAAATCGAGACGTTGATATTGCTGAAAAAATCAAACATAGGCATCGGATCGATGTATAGCGGATATCGTGGGCGTTGCCGACAGTCTAACCCTTCCTGCACCCATTCAAATGTTAGCGTGTGAAGAAAGGGTATTGTAATGAGGAGAGTAACGATTGATGAACATCATAAAAGAAGGTCATGATTCTGCAGAGAAACTAACCGTTATTGAATCCGAAAGAGGATGGATATTTATAGATTTCGATGAGTTGAAAGAATATCGCGATTTGTTTTATTTTCTGGTCTGGCGCAGCATAAAAATAATGTACGCACAAACGATCATGGGCTTTTCATGGGCAATTCTGCAGCCGTTATTCCAGATCGTTATATTTTCAGTTATTTTTGGCAGGGTGGCAAAAATCCCCACGGAAGGGATTCCCTATTTTCTTTTTTCAACAGTAGCCGTCATTCCCTGGACCTATATGTCGCAGGCTATGGGGCAATCCAGCCAGAGCCTTGTGCAGGGTTCGGGAATGCTCGGGAAAATATACTTTCCAAGGTTGCTGTTTCCCATCACGCCGGTGTTGGCGAGACTCGTTGATTTCGGCATCTCCCTCATTATCGTGGTATTGGTTATGCTGTATTATCGGGTAATGCCAACCTGGAATTTATTGTTTCTGCCCTTGTTCATTCTCATGATGACGTCGATTCCGGCAGGCATTGGTCTGTGGTTGTCGGCATTAGCTATTCGGTATCGTGATGTGCAGCATGCCATGCCTTTTGTTATACGGATGCTGATCTATTCTGCACCCATCGTATATTCCGCATCCTCGATACCCGAGACATATCGCTTTCTGTATTCGTTGAATCCCATAGTCGGGGTTATCGAAGGGTTCAGAGCCTGCATGTTGGGGACACCCATGCCGTGGATTTACATCTGGCCCGGAATCATTACAGCTGTTCTATTGGTTGTCAGCGGAATATTTTACTTCAGACGAATGGAACGGATTTTTGCGGATGTCATATAAATAATAATGATGTAAATGAGGACGGAATGGACATGGTAGAAAAAGATACTGCTATAAAGGCTGAAAACATCAGTAAGTATTATCGTATCGGATTTAAAGAAGAGCTCAAGGATACGTTTGCTGGAACGATTACCGAATTCATAAAAAGCCCTTTAAAGAACTATCGTAAATATCGATCACTTTATCGGTTCGATGATATTCAGGACGAGGCTGAGAACGGTTCAGGAAACAATAATAGTGATATTATCTGGGCCTCTAAAAATGTATCGTTTGAAATCAAAAAAGGAGAAGTATTGGGGATTGTCGGCAGAAACGGTTCCGGGAAATCCACACTTCTTAAAATATTGTCGAAAATTACCTACCCGAATAAAGGGCGTGTTTATATTCGTGGCCGACTTTCGAGTCTGCTTGAGGTGGGGACCGGTTTCCACCCGGAACTGACCGGCAGGGAAAATGTTTACCTGAACGGCACCATATTAGGGATGAGAAAACAGGAGATCGACCGGAAATTTGATGAAATCGTGGACTTTTCCGGTGTGGAAAAATTTCTTGATACGCCGGTAAAGCGTTATTCAAGTGGCATGAAAGTGCGTCTGGCTTTTTCCGTGGCCGCACATCTGGAACCGGAGATTTTGCTTATCGATGAAGTGCTGGCCGTCGGCGATGCCGAGTTCCAGAAAAAATGCCTGAAAAAGATGGAAGGTGTGGGAGAGGAGGGTCGGACGGTGATTTTTGTTTCCCACAATATGCCGGCGGTCACCCGGCTATGCCGGCGGGCGATACTGCTGGATAGTGGCTCGATAGTGGAAGACGGCCGGTCAGATCGAGTTATCAATACCTATTTGAGCTCGGGGTCAGGTACCACGGCTCATCATCGTTGGCAAGATCCTGAAACGGCCCCGGGAAATGAAACCGTCCGGCTTCGCGCCTGTTCCGTGGTTTCAGAAAGTGGCGAGGTGTCTGAAACCATCGATATCAGGAAGAAATGTGGGCTCCGGATGGAATTCGACGTCCTCAAGGGTGGAGAAATCCTGCTGCCGTACTTCAACGTGTTCAATCAGGAAGGTGTCAGGATTTTCGCAGTGGCTGACCTGGACCCGGATTGGAGAGGACGCAAACGCCCTCCCGGCAGTTATGTGTCCACGGCCTGGGTTCCCGGGAACCTTCTTTCCGAAGGGCGCTTGTTGGTGGGACCGTCCGTTAAGGACAACTCTCAGAGAAACATCAAATATTTTTATGTGCCGGAAGCCATTGCCTTCATGGTGGTTGATTCGATGGAGGGGGATTCCGCCCGTGGAGACTATGTGGGGAGATGTGGAGGGGCAGTGAGACCGTTATTAGAATGGGAGACTCAATTTTCCCCTGAATGATAAACCTGTTTTTGAAACCTCTACATAAATTAAGGTGAACCATGACACAGATGAGAGCGTTTAATCCTACAAGAAGCAAGCACCGGGCACAAATTTTTAGACGCTTGTGTAAAACCGGTCTGGTTTCAATTACCACCGCACCTGGGCGCATACATCAGATGTTACTGTTTCTCCTTTTGGGGTTCCTGCTTGTGGCAATCGGTGCAGCATACGCATACGGTGAACCCATAAAAATTATGCCCCTGGGAGATTCGATTACCTACGATAATAATGCGGATGAAAGCAGAATAGAGGAACTGAGAACCGGATACCGGCAACCTTTGTGGATCGATCTGATGGATGCCGGTTATGATATCGATTTTGTGGGCAGCCTTAAGGCCGGTCAATATGCGGTTCCCCCATTTGATCCGGATAATGAAGGACATTCAGGCTGGAGTGACTCGGAGATTGCTGCAGATGTCTACAATTTTCTCTACGACAATACGCCCGATATGGTCCTGCTGCATATCGGCACAAACGATCTCGACGCCAGCCCGGATGGTGTGGAAGCAATTTTAAATGAGATCGACTTGTTTGAAATTGATTTTGAAACCCGGATTACCGTGGTCCTGGCACTGATTATCAACAGAAACACCTACAGCTCCCTAACCTCTCTGTTTAATGACAATCTATTTGAGATGGCCCAAAACCGTATCGATAACGGGGATGACATCTATGTTGTTGACATGGAAATCGGGGCAGGAATAGATTATCGTCTATACCCGATTGGGGACATGATTGATAATCTTCATCCTGCAGATACCGGTTATCGTAAAATGGCAAATGTCTGGTTTGACGCTCTTGCAGATATTTTGCCACCACCGGCGTATTATCCACCCGAGATTATTTCCACACCCCCGTTAACTGCCTATGTGGGTGCGTCTTATCAATACAACCTGCTTGCAAAAGGGAATCCAGGCCCAGCCTATTATCTGCAGTCAGGTCCTGTGGGTGTTGATGTTGATCTGCTCAGTGGTAAATTTACCTGGGTACCTGCCCTCACAGGTAATGTCAGCATGATTGTCGAGGCCGTAAATTCCGAGGGTGTCGACATGCAAACGTTTACCGTGAATGTTGCAAAAAAGGACAAGATCTGGATCGAAGCTGAATCGGGCGATCTGGCGGCCCCCATGGAAGCGGGCCAGGATGCAGATGCATCGGCAGGCGCTTTTGTCTGGACGCAATATGGTACCGGGGGGCATGCGACCTATGGTTTCGAAGTGCTGGAACCGGGAAACTACCGGGTCTGGGGTCGCATCATCGCCGCCACCAGCGGCAGCAACTCGTTTTTTGTTGCCATGGACAGCGGCACCGAACAGATATGGGATCTGCAGCAAACATCGACCTGGTTGTGGGACCTTGTGAGTGCCCGGGGCGGATCAGACCCGTCCATATTCTACCTGGACGCGGGGTATCACACCTTCCGGATCAGTCAGCGTGAAACAGGCGCCCGGGTGGACCGGATATTGATCACGACGGATACAACCTATGTGCCGTCCGGCCCGGGTGAAACCGGCAGCGACCCGGTTCATCCGGCCCTGAATCTGACCATCGGTGTCAGTGGCAGTGGGAGCGTGACAAAGGGCCCGGATCTCCCGGGCTATGCTGAAGGGCAGGTGGTGACACTGACGGCCACACCGTCCGACGGCTGGCAGTTTGACGGCTGGAGCGGCGACCTGGTTGGCAGCGTGAACCCGGAGTCCATCACACTCGACACGAGCAAGACCGTGACCGCGAACTTTTCGCTTATCGAACCCCCACCGGAACCGCAGCCCGATAAGATTTGGCTTGAGGCAGAATCCGGCGACATCGTAGTGCCCATGGTGGCAGGCCAGGACACAGCGGCATCGGGGGGTGGATTTGTCTGGAGCCAGAATGGGACCGGTGGGTATGTCGATTATCTGTTCGAAGTGACGGAACCGGGAGATTACGTGGTCTGGGGCCGGGTTATTGCGGAAAGCAGCGGCAGCAACTCCTTTTTCGTATCCATGGACGACAGTGTTGAACAGACATGGGATCTGACGCAATCGGCGACCTGGCTGTGGGACCCGGTGAGTGCCCGGGGTGGATCGGACCCGTCGGTGTTTTATCTGAATGCGGGCTATCACACGCTCAGAATCGCCCAGCGGGAAACAGGCGCCCGTGTGGACCGGATATTGATCACGACGGATACAACCTATGTGCCGTCCGGCCCGGGTGAAACCGGCAGCGACCCGGTTCATCCGGCCCTGAATCTGACCATCGGTGTCAGTGGCAGTGGGAGCGTGACAAAGGGCCCGGATCTCCCGGGCTATGCTGAAGGGCAGGTGGTGACACTGACGGCCACACCGTCCGACGGCTGGCAGTTTGACGGCTGGAGCGGCGACCTGGTTGGCAGCGTGAACCCGGAGTCCATCACACTCGACACGAGCAAGACCGTGACCGCGAACTTTTCGCTTATCGAACCCCCGCCGGAACCGCAGCCTGATAAGATTTGGCTTGAGGCAGAATCCGGCGACATCGTAGTGCCCATGGTGGCAGGCCAGGACACAGCGGCATCGGGGGGTGGATTTGTCTGGAGCCAGAATGGGGCCGGTGGGTATGTCGATTATCTGTTCGAAGTGACGGAACCGGGAGATTACGTGGTCTGGGGCCGGGTTATTGCGGAAAGCAGCGGCAGCAACTCATTTTTTGTTGCCATGGACAGCGGCACCGAACAGATATGGGATCTGCAGCAAACATCGACCTGGTTGTGGGACCTTGTGAGTGCCCGGGGCGGATCAGACCCGTCCATATTCTACCTGGACGCGGGGTATCACACCTTCCGGATCAGTCAGCGTGAAACAGGCGCCCGGGTGGACCGGATATTGATCACGACGGATACAACCTATGTGCCGTCCGGCCCGGGTGAAACCGGCAGCGACCCGGTTCATCCGGCCCTGAATCTGACCATCGGTGTCAGTGGCAGTGGGAGCGTGACAAAGGGCCCGGATCTCCCGGGCTATGCTGAAGGGCAGGTGGTGACACTGACGGCCACACCGTCCGACGGCTGGCAGTTTGACGGCTGGAGCGGCGACCTGGTTGGCAGCGTGAACCCGGAGTCCATCACACTCGACACGAGCAAGACCGTGACCGCGAACTTTTCGCTTATCGAACCCCCGTCGGAACCGCAGCCCGATAAGATTTGGCTTGAGGCAGAATCCGGCGACATCGTAGTGCCCATGGTGGCAGGCCAGGACACAGCGGCATCGGGGGGTGGATTTGTCTGGAGCCAGAATGGGACCGGTGGGTATGTCGATTATCTGTTCGAAGTGACGGAACCGGGAGATTACGTGGTCTGGGGCCGGGTTATTGCGGAAAGCAGCGGCAGCAACTCATTTTTCGTATCCATGGACGACAGTGTTGAACAGACATGGGATCTGACGCAATCGGCGGCCTGGCTGTGGGACCCAGTGAGTGCCCGGGGTGGATCGGACCCGTCGGTGTTTTATCTGAATGCGGGCTACCACACGCTCAGAATCGCCCAGCGGGAAACAGGCGCCCGTGTGGACAGGATACTGATCACCAGCGATTTAAACTATCAGCCTTGACAAATAGACCATCTAAGACAGGGTTGTTCTAACATCTCATAAGCATCGAATGAATCTAAATTCGAATTTTTTTATAAACCGATGTCATTGATTCAGCGTATCAAAAAAAAACTTTCTTGCAGGGGACGGAAGTTGTCTATCAGTTCGGCAATAGGGATGCCGGATAAAGTCTTTCTTTCTCTTTTCAATGTGAAAGCGGTTGTTGAACTCATTGAACAAAATGACATTCAGGCTGCTAAAGCGGCTTTGATCCATCACTATCGGCATCGCAAAACGCCTGCGTGGATAGTGGCACCGAAAACGATAACCGATTTGAGAGTCAACACAGAGGAACTTGACTATCAGGCCCTCATCGAATTGGCAGAATCCATCTTGGAATATCGCTTTGCACCCGATGGGAGCCTACCAAAAATAGTCAATAATCAGATCGAGTGGCGATTTAACCCGATTTCCAGCAAGGAATGGTTGTGGCGGTTAAATCGGCATCAATGGTGGCCCATCCTGGGCCTCGCCTATAAGCGTACGGGCGACGAGCGCTATGCGCAAGCGTTTGTTGAACAGATGACGGACTGGATCCAGCAAAACCCCCTGAATTTCATCAAAAACGAAAACAGCCCGACCTGGCGATTGATGGAAACCGGCATGCGTATGTATATAAGCTGGGTTCCTTCATTTGCGATGTTCTTTGAATCGCCTTGTTTTGATGAAGACGATAAAATCAGGATGCTGAGATCCATTTATGACCATGCGAGCTTTTTGTTTCACTTTTCAACCAACCGCAACCATCTTCTACGCGAAACCAATGGCCTGATTGCAGTCTGCATAAGTTTCCCGGAGTTTAAAGATGTCGAAAGATGGAAACAGGAAGCCTTAACCCGTATTGAAAGGGAAATATCGAAACAAATCAACGACGATGGTTCCCATATCGAGGTTTCAACCGGTTACCAATGGTTGGTTGTAGATGAACTGGAACGCACTTTCGATCTCATCACTTCCGGTAAGCTGTCACTTCCAAACCAAGACATGGGCCGTTGTGTTGAGAAAATGTACAGTGTCCTTGCGAGGGTTGTACGTCCGGATGGTTCGTTTCCGGAAATAAACGATGGATTCATGCGCTGGTCGAGCACCCGGTTGGCGGAGGCCGGAAAAAAATTTAGACGTCCTGACTTACGTTATGTGGGAACTTCAGGGCAAGAAGGAGAGGCGCCGGAAACGACCTCCGTGAATATCGGTGACGCCGGGTGGGTTGTTATGAGGAGTGATTGGACAGACCAGGCGCGCTATCTTCTATTTGACACCGGTCCTTTTGGCGGGCCGCATGGGCATGAAGACAAACTCAGTATCGAAGTGTTCGCATTCGGCCGGTCTTTCATTGTAGATTCGGGGTCTTACACCTATGAGGCAGCAGATCCTTTTCGATCTTATTTTGTCGGTACGGCCTCCCACAATTCTATCCTGGTGGATGGAAAAAGTCAGATTCGCCGTTGGACAAAAAGCAATTTAACCCCGAATAATGTTTCCCAGAAAAATGCTCACTGGATCTGCCGACGCGAATTCGACTACGCAATATCAGAATATAGCGACGGCTATAGTGATTATGCGCTTCGAAAACCAAAAAATCCGAAGATCATCGGAGATGTGCTTCATACCCGGAGCGTTTTATTTGTAAAACCCGATTACTGGATTTTGATCGATAAACTTCAAGCGAAAAGCCCTCATGATTATCAGCTGCTGTTTCACGCGAGGCCCGGTTTGGCGACACAGGTATTGCCGGAGAAGCGTGTATGCCTGGAAGATGACACTTCATTTAGTAAACTCCTCATTATTCCGATTGAACCTGAATCGTTAGATGTTGAATTGATATCCGGAAGCACGGAACCGATTCAGGGCTGGTTTTCGGTTGATCACCACAAAAAAATTCCCTCCACAGCAATTTGTTATGAGCGGATGCAGGCATCTTCAACGATGATGGCAACGCTACTTTTACCCCTCTCTGAGAATGGCCTGTATGAAAATCAGGCGGTGGCCGTCAATTCATATGAACTGGAATCGGGTGACGGCTATGCGTTTACGATAAAGGGAACACATGGCAATGATTACATCGTGGTTTCTGACTGTGAGAGGCCCAAAAGAATCGGTTCGTTCGAAACGAAAGAAATGGTCTCCGTCATTAGAAAAAAAACCGGTGAACTCAATCCATGGGGATTGGCAAGGGCGTGAGTGATGCTTTGTAGGATGAAAAAAAAGTGGGCTCTATTTTGGATGCGATATTCAGGAATAACACCATCCGGCAGGTTGGCTACCTATCTGGCCGGCTGGTTCACGCCACCCTATAAAGGCCGGACCCAACTGGCCCACATCGGGCCGAAAGGTTATGTGGCACCAGACGCAACCATTCATCACAACAGTTTCAACATGGACAACAATGTTTTTATCGGGGAACGATGCGTCGTATACCAGGCAAAGGATGGGGGCCCGGTAAATATCGGGGAAGGAACACACATCCATCGCGAAACCATTATAGAAACCGGTTCCGGAGGGAGCTTGAGCATCGGTTTGGATACTCATATCCAACCACGCTGCCAGTTTTCAGCATACATCGGGGCGATTGAAATCGGAAATCGGGTTCAAATAGCACCCTTTTGTGCATTTTATCCCTATAATCACAGCTATGTTTCCGGCGAGCCAATCAATCGTCAGCCGCTACGCTCCAAGGGCGGAATCATTATAGAGGATGATGTGTTGTTGAGTGTTGGTGTTTATGTGCTGGATGGTGTTACAATTGGAAAAGGGGCCGTTATCGGTGCAGGGTCCGTGGTTACCAAGAATATCCCAGAGAAAGCCATTGCCTACGGCAACCCGGCGAAAGTAATACAGGCCAGAGATGAAGCTTGAAGGGCGCTTATGAAAAAACAAAAACATAACAAAGAACCGCTGGTTAGCGTTGTTACGCCGGTGTTTAACACGGAAAAGTATTTGGGCGAATGCATCGAGAGTGTGTTGCGTCAGACTTATAATAACTGGGAATATATTATTGTCGACAACTGCAGTACGGATCGGTCTCTTGAAATTGCGAAACAGTACTCACAAAAGGATGATCGAATTCGCATTCACAACAATCAAGATTTTTTAGATATCATGCCGAATTGGAATCGTGCTGTTCATCAAATATCTCTTGACAGCAAATACTGTAAGATTCTGCATGCAGATGACTGGTTATTTCCTGACTGCATCACGCATATGGTCAAAGTGGCGGAGACTGAACCTTCGGTAGGAATCGTTGCCTCCTATCGACTCGATGAAGACAGGGTAAATCTGGACGGATTACCTTATCCAAGTACCATTATACCAGGCAGAGAGATTTGCCGTTTGAATCTGCTTAAGGGGACATATCTGTTCGGTTCGCCCACATCTTTGCTGATAAGATCGGATGAGATACGGCGCCGCAAGGAATTTTACAACGAATCCAACATTCACGCTGATAAGGAGGTCTGTTTTGAAATACTGAAGAATTCAGATTTTGGATTTGTTCATCAGGTGCTCACTTATACCAGGCGACATAACGAGTCGACCACCTCTCGCATCGGACGATTTAATACCACCAAGGTCGGCAGCATACTGGTGTTAAAAAAGTACGGCCCCCTATTTTTAAGTGAGGATGAATATAATACACGGATGAAAGTCGCCTTGAGGAGATATCATCGTTTTCTTGCAGAGCTTCTTCTAAATCCGGATGGAAAAAAAATGTATAAATTTCATAAAGATGAATTATCAAAAATTGGAATCGGAATCGATCGTTACAAAATTATCAAGACCGTGATCATGGAGTTGTTTAATTTGACAAACAGTTATTATCGTCTCAAAGCCCGTTTGATGGAAGGTAAGTGATCCAAGATCTCCCCTGCACAGTGAGATAAAAAGATACGCCAATTTCTGACCTATGAACAATAGCCCAGTAGACCTCTTCGTATCTGTCATAATTCCGGTTTATAACGACTTAACCCGCTTGAAAATTTGTCTTGAGGCGCTGGAGAATCAAACTTACCCAAAAGCGTCTTATGAAGTGATTGTTGTTGACAATGGTTCAACGCAAAATGTGAAAACCGTGACGGATCATTTTTTACAGGTGGCGCTGCATTATGAATCGCAGCCAGGTTCATATGCCGCAAGAAATAAAGGCATATCTATTTCAAGGGGACAGATGCTCGCTTTTACGGATTCGGACTGTATCCCAGCCCACGATTGGATCGAGAAGGGAGCCGGACAGATTCAAAAGTCGCCTGATTGTGGCCTGGTTGCAGGAAGAATCAACATGTTCTTTAAAAACCCGCAGCGCCTGACAGCCGCTGAGCTGTATGAAAAGATGTACTCTTTTGATCAAAAAGAGAATATCAAGAAAAAAAGGTTTGGCGTAACCGCCAATCTTTTTACAAGAAAAGAGGTAGTTGGCAAAGTGGGCCTGTTCAATGCAACTCTGAAATCGGGTGGTGACCTGGAATGGGGCAACCGAGTGTCGGATTCAGGATACGTATTGATGTATGCGGATGACGTTTGCGTTGAGCATCCTGCGAGGCGCTCGCTGAGACAGTTGTATAAAAAGCGTGTTCGCGTATTGGGCGGGCTAAATGAAATTAGTAAAAATGCGTCCTATACCCTGTTAGATGCTCTGTATGATTTAAAAAATATTGTAGTGTACACACTGTGGCTGATGAAATGTTTTGTTTACAACCGGCCCCCATCTGAGGAATTTAAGAACGCCCGACAAAAAATGCAGTATCTACTGGTCACCCCCTATGTTCGAGTAATTTCAGTTTTTGAAAAGCTTCGTCTGCAATCAGGGGGTAAAGCACGCAGATGAAGGTGTTGTTGATTGTTCTACAAACCGCGTGATAGGCACGCGGTTCCGAACGTAAACTTACGGAGACGTGCCGTCTCCTGATCATTTCCCGCTTTGCGGGAAAATGAAGCCACCCGTTTTACGAGTAGCTGTTTACTCAAGTATATATGTCAATGCCGAAATTTTACCACACACGGATGAATCGCCATAATGTTGTCACGTTTTAATGTTATATGCTTCGGGTACCTGCCCTGGAGTCATTTGTGGAAAAGAAATCAGAGTATGATGGCGCAGGTTGCACAATTCGATTTTGTCGACAAGGTTATTTTTGTCAATCCTGTAAACTCCCCGAAAAAATCGTGGGAGAATAACACGATTCGCCATGATGCAGCTTCGAACTTTGACAGAAATCTGTTTCCATCAAATCACCATGCCAATATAAAGATTTACTCACCTCGTCGATTTTTCCCACTCAAGAAATTTTTTCCAAAGCTTGATATCGTCGAGAATCACCTGTTTTATCATGTCATTAACCGAATGAATCAGGGCCGGCCTTTTATCCTGATCATAAATGACCCCATCAAGTCCGTAGATTACCTGTTGAGGAAATTCCAAAAGAGAGCCGGGTTGTCCATATTCGATTTTTCTGATGATTTTGTCGAGTACTTTAAAGACAAAACCGATTGCAGAAGATCTATCTGCCTAAAAAAAATAAACAACTATGCCGGTAACGCAGACGTTGTACTGACAGTCAATCGCCATCTGAAAGAAAAGTACGGAAATCTTAACAAGCATATATCAATACTTAAAAATGCAACCAATTATGACAACTTTAGTCGGAAGGCGTATTTGCCGGTCGATTTTCTCGAAAAGGTTCAAAAGCTCAATAGGCCCATCGTCGGCTACAGCGGGGGTATAAGAGAGAACAGATTCGATTTCAAATTGCTGGATGTGAACTACTTCCTTTGGATATCAAAAACACCATTTTAGCGAAATACAAAGAGTTTGAGATCGAGATGGATAAAGTAGATAAACGTTTCGATTCAGAGATTGGAATTTTCTATGAGGTTGATTTGGAAAATCATACAACCAACGTAGAAATCAAACTAAAAATAACCGAGGCAGGAGTCATATTTGAAGAAGAGATTGACAACTAATATGATGTTAAAATCTACATAAATTTTAACCCGGAGAATATTGAAAAGTGAACTGTATTTTATAAAATCCCTGGAATTATGAGATTTAAAATAATAATTGCAATTACAATTGCGATTACAATTGCAACTATTTATGGCTTTACAGCTTTAGAAAATTGTGAGTTAAAAACTGAAGATAAAGAAATTGAAAGGATATTAAGTCGAATTCAGGCTCCGGAATTTCCTGATAAAATATTTAACGTAATGGATTTTCAGGAAATGATATTCCGGAGAACTCAATTTCAAAAACAGCGTTTCCAATGCTATTGATACATGCAGTCTTTCCGGGGGCGGGACTGTGTTGGTTCCGGCAGGGATCTATTTCTGTGAAGGTCCGATTCATTTAAAAAGTAATGTCAACCTACACTTTGAAGAAGGAGCGGTCGTTACATTCAGTCAACGCGCAAAAGATTACCTGCCTTTACAGTTTGTCCGCTGGGAGGGAGTGGAATGCTATAATTATTCACCTTACATTTATGCGAATGGCAAAGAGAATATCGCAATTACCGGCAAGGGAATACTTAATGGTAATGCTGAGGGTGGGGATTTCGATTGCAGAAGCAAGCAAAAGCCATCGCAACAACTAATGCGCGAAATGGGAAGGGATGGAGTACCATTGTCTGAAAGAATCTTTGGTGAGGGACATTACATACGCCCCTCTTTTATTCAGCTGGTTCATTGCAGGAATATTCTAATTAGCGACATTACAATAACAAATGTTCCTTTCTGGGTAGTTCATCCGACCTATTGTAAAAATGCAATAATCCGGAAGATAAAAGTTGATAGTTACAGACTGAATAACGATGGCGTGGATCCTGACTCAAGTGAAGACATCCTTATTGAAGATTGCTGGTTTAATACGGGTGATGATGCAATTGCCATAAAATCGGGCCGGGATCAGGATGCGTGGCGCGTGGGGAAACCATCAAGAGACATAGTAATAAGAAATTGTTATGCCAAAAGAACCCACCACGGTATTGCCTTTGGAAGCGAAATGTCTGCCGGAGCTGAAAATATTTATGTCAGGAATTTTGAAATTGAGAAAGTGGATAATTATGCCATTCAGTTCAAATCCAATCTTGACAGAGGAGGATATTTAAAGAACATATCTGTAAGAGGGATCTCAATTGATTCAACTGCAACAGCTGTCTTTTTTACCAATGATTACCACAGTTATTCGGGGGGAAATAGCCCTTCTGAATTTGCTTACATTAATATCATCAGATGTAAGATGCAACTATGCTTCTAAAATGGGAATTGATATTGCTGGTATTAAGCAAAGGCCAATTCATAATATCAATTTTAAACGTATAGATATTGCCAGGGAAGAGGTTGATTCCCGAATAAAAAATGCTGAAAAGATAAGTTTTGAAGACGTATTTGTAAACGGGAGACAAAAAAATAACTTAAAGGATTTTCATTAAGGAGTAAAATGAAAAAATGTTAGATGGGTGCTAAAGGCAAGTATTTTGATAAGTGGATCAGTTGCTTCAGGGTTCTATGCTCAATATGATCCGGGAAAGGTGATTCTTGAAGGCGAGAAATGCAACTCATGACCAAGTATTATGAATCAGCTTTTACTAAAACGAATAGATAACTTGAAAACATACCCAATTTTCAAATCGAAGTTTCTTGTGAGATTTATACTTGGATTGTTCATAATCTTATCAGCCTGTGAGCATAGCACCGATAAGGAACTACCTAATATACTTTTCATCGCAGTTGATGACCTGAGGCCGGAATTGGGTTGTTACGGACATTCCGATATGGTAACTCCAAATATAGATGGTCTTGCTGAATCCGGTTTAAGGTTCTTCAACTCATTTTGCAATGTACCGGTCTGTGGAGCCTCACGCGCTTCGTTGATGACAGGTATCCGACCAACGCGTAGCAGGTTCTATTCCTATAATTCAAGTGCCCAAGTGGATGTCCCGGACGCCATTGCCTTGCACGATCATCTGCGTCAACAAGGTTACCTTACCTATAGCTTAGGAAAAATACTCCATGTAGATACGGATAATGCAGATAAATGGTCGGCACCACCCTGGAAGCCAGATGTGCCTCATACATCAAAAAACTATTACCTGCCTCATAATATCGAAAGGCAAAAACAACCTGGATTAGTTGGCCCCTCCTATGAGCGCGAAGAGGTAAGTGATGAATTTTATGTTGACGGCAGAATTTCAGCCAGAGCCATACAAATGCTCGACAGCCTCAAAAACGTAGACAAACCTTTTTTTCTGGGAGTTGGATTTATTCGCCCACACCTGCCTTTTACGGTACCTGCTAAATACTGGGACTTATACCCCGATAGTACCATAACACTACCCGACAATTACTACTGGCCTGAAAATACCCCTCTGGAGAGTAAATTCAATTCCCATGAAATACGTAAATACCAATACATACCAAAAGAAGGTCCAATACCTGATACGCTGGCGTTAAAACTAATACATGGTTACAAAGCATCGGTATCGTATGTTGATGCCATGATAGGGCGGGTAATTGATAAGCTAAAAGAAGCTGGCATGTACGACAATACCATTATTGTGCTTTGGGGCGACCATGGCTTTATGCTTGGCGAACACGCTCTATGGTGCAAGCACATTACGTACGATATTGCGGTTCGCTCCCCGCTAATTATAAGGACACCTGATGGCATGGTAAACAAGGAGGTTACCGGCCTGGTAGAATTTATAGATATATACCCTACACTTTGCGATTTAGTAGGTGTTTTTAAACCCGCACAGCTTGATGGAGAGAGTTTGATTGAGGTAATCAATAACTCCAATACTCAGCCATCGAAAGACTGTGTTTTCCCCCGGTATGAAAACATGGAAGCAATAAAAACCAAGGATTATCTGTATACTCAGTTTATCAATAATGAAGGAGAAGTTACCGATGAATGGTTATTCGACCACCAGAACGACCCAGAAGAAAATAAGAATGTAGCCAACCTGCCCGGATACCAGGTGGTAGTTGACAGTTTGAAAACTCTACTTAATAAACAGATTATAGAAAATGAAGAATAGTGTATTATTATTCTTTACGTTATCTATGGGATTTAGGTTCTATCGCATTAACCAAAGAAGAATTACTTTCAATCATAGGCGTACAGGTTGATCATTCGACTATTCAGAGATGGATTTGTAAGCTTCCCTTAAAATCGCATCAGTAAAATTTAGAGTTATAATTTAACATGACTATCTATTTACCACAAAATATTGCAAGCTTTTTTGCCAGCAAAACCTAAAATAGGCAGAGTGTATAGGAAAAACAACTGTTCATTATTTTTGTAATGTGTTGTAATATAGTATAATGGAGTTCCGTGGAAAATGTCGTATTGTCCCTGGCAGTCAAGAGGTCATCGGTTCGATTCCGATATGCTCCACCTCCGCTCGCCGAAGCGAGCTACGGTGGACGCAGTCCACCTAAGATCGTGAAGGAGAGGCAGATTATCAAAGGGTTACAGATTTAAAAATTTGTAACCCTTTCTTTTTTGCCAGTTTTTTGCCAGCCAGCTGATCAGATTAGCGATTTTGCACACACAGTACACTATGTAAAGAACGATTTAATAGTTCACATCAAATATATAACTAATGTTTTAGTTATACAACTAATTCTTTAGTTTTTATTTAATTTTTGCTTGTCCAGAATTGTAACATTTCTATATTTTGCCAGAATTTTGCCAGAAAATAGGTAATTTACACATAGCTGGCTCACCAAAATCTTCGACAATCAGCCTTTATTCTGCTTCCTTTCTGAAAACTGTTACATCAGGAACCACGGTAACAATAAGCTGAAACAAGAATTCATTTACAACATAGCATCGCCCCTCTATTGTCTTGAATACATTGAACAATCTGCAATGACTCGTGTTATTGATTCAAAATTCTATAAAATGAGATTGTACAAAATCATCATGGTGATTTTATTGTTCGCCGGGTCCAGTTCTTTAATAGCCCAAAAAACTAAAGTTTATCTTGGGTTGGGGGGAATCTACAACGCCTTTCAGGATACCCGTTTTTCGGATGTGCAGTTCAGCAAAACAAGTGTAACCCCGGAGTTAGGCTTTTCCCGTATCTCAGAGAAGGATTACTGGCATGCAAATGCTTATTTTTCCTATTTCAATTACGAATTTCCAAACCTCGATACCATCTCGTATTTCAACCTGGCCTATAATGTAAGACTGGGCTACCTGAGGAATTTGCTACCCTCATTTTTTCTGGGTGTCAACTGGGATGTGCTGGATTACTATAAACGCCACACCGATTTCCTGAATAATGCTTCGGAAGCATACAAACTTTCCAGTGATATCTATGTCTCCGGAAAATACATCTGGTACATGAACGAGGACTGGCAATTCAACTTCGGACTGGATGTGGGATTGTTCACTTTTGTAAATACCGAACCGAGTTTTTCGGCCAACTATCAGCAAAACATCATTGATAAGGGGGAAGTGACCCTGATTGATTCCGACACAAAGCTTCCATACAAACTGAGTAACATGGCCTTTAAACCGTTCTGGGAACAATTCAATATCCGGACCCTGGTAGAGCTGAATTTCAGACGGCGGTTCAGCCTGAACTATGCCTGGGATCTGCGGACCTATTCCGACAATAAGGGATATCCGGTAAGCAATGCCCGGCATATATTGACCCTGCGGTTTAATTTTGTGAATCACCCTAAATAATAAACAAATGAAATCCATATTCAAGATATCTCTGCTACTTATTTCCTTTTCATTTGTGTCCTGCGAAAAACTCATTCAGCACCCGGAGCCGGGTACGGATAATCTCAGCCTTTTTAATGAATACAGCCAACTATGTATTGAAAAATTTGGCCTGGAGGATGTTAAAGGAATAGACCTTGCCGAGCTTGCAGACTCTATAAGACCCCATGTCACCTCCGACCTAAGCGAAGAAGAATTATTTGATCTCATGGGGCTTTTTGTGGACAGAATGCAGGAAGGGCATACCAGTCTTAAATCCATCGATTTTGATTTTAATAAATCTTATTACTGGTTTATAGGATACCCTCTGGGAATGAACCTGGGGATTGTCAGAGCCAATTATTACGGTGTGGAAGCAAATCCTGATGTCCAGATAATTGCTCCACCTGAAGCTTTATATGAAATATTATATGGCTACCTGCCCCAGGATAAGGAGATCGGCTACATCCATGTGTTAAGTTTTGATTTAGCAATCTCGGATGCCGAACTGGAAACGATGATGTCCTACCTGAAAGACGCCAAGGGGATCATCATAGATGTACGCAGCAACATCGGTGGGTATATGGAACTGGTAGCACGGCTTGCCTCCTATTTTACCGAATCCGAAGTTGTCATGGGTACAAATTACATAAAAAACGGGCCGGGGAAAGAAGAGTTCGCGGCCAGCAAAATGATAATAAAGCCAGCAGACAGCCCTTATATAAATACCGGTCCCGTTGTGGTTTTGCAGGACAGAGTTACCTTTAGTTCCGGGTCGCTTTTTTGTGTGGCCATGAATGCCATGGAAAATACCACGACCATGGGTATTAGATTTGGAGGAGGAACCGGGGAAATCATGGATGGCATTCTGGCAAATGGATGGCACTGGACCCTTTCCACCAGCAACCTGGTAGATACGGAAGGCAGACCTACGGATCCCGGCATTGAACCCGATATTCCGATGCTTCTCAACCCTGAAGATACCAATACTGATGCCATCATCGAAAGGGCTATCCTTGAACTTCAGTAAGATACAACTCAGATAAACTTTAGGTATAATCCTTAAATAAAACCAAAATGAAATCAATGAAATCTATTTTCCTGTTCCTCGCTTTCGCCGTCGCCGGTATTCTAAACAGTAACAAAGCCATTGCGCAGGGTAGCGTACCCCCCGAAGTTGCCTCCATCGTTAAAATGAATCTGGAGGAAGGGCAAAGCAAGCTTAAAAGCCTGGGCTATGAGATTTGTGCATCAAGTCTGTTGGGCAAAAAGCAGGACTGGTTCAACGAATCCACCAATAACTGTGTGACTGTTAAATTTGATAAAAAAAGCAAGGAAATCACGGAAGTATTGCTGAATCCCGCCACATCTGAATGCCAGAAGGGGCTGGAGGCTTCCCGGGCGGTATGGGAAAAATACCACGATGGGCAGGCCCCCGTAAGTACAACTAAAATCGATGAAGAGCGGCAAAAACTATCCGACAAGGGATTCACTGTAAGTTACTGGATAGACGAAATTTCCCCCGGTCGGAGCTCCGAATACTGGGTAAATGAAAATACACAAAAAGCCATGTATATTGTGTGGGAAATACAAGAGGATAAGTGGGTCATGACCGAAAAAACCGATTACAAGATGGGACACAACCCTGCTCCGTCAAATAAATAATATATTGAAAAGTCTTTTATTAATTGGGTTGTAAATCTGGGTCAAGGAAATCCATCGGGATCTTCTTGGTGTCCGGCCGGATCCGGAACACTGAAAAGGCGATCATTGAAACTAACTTCAGCCTACACCGCATGTTTGGCAGGAACCCAGTTAAGGGCCCTTTCTCCTTTCGGTTGGCCTCGGATTTTTTTAATTCGAGCACAAAACATGTGTATTATTATCAGAAATTTGCCAGAAAATTTGCCAGCCAAACGGAAAACAGGTGGAGTACATAGGAAAAACAACTGTACATTATAATTGTAATGTAGTGTATTAGAGTATAATGGAGTCCGGTGGAAAAACCCGTATTGTCTCTGGCAGTCAAGAGGTCATCTTCCTCTCCGGTTCGACTCCGATATGCTCCACCTTCGCTCGCCTAAGCGAGCTACGGTGGACACAGTCCACCTAAGATCGCGAAGGAGAGGCAGATTATCAAAGGGTTACAGATTTAAAAATTTGTGACCCATTCTTTTTTGCCAGTTTTTTGCAAGAAAGTTGACAAGAATGACAACCAAGCTTGTACTTTATTCTCCCTTTATAAATCAAAGAAGATACTTCTCCAGGGATACATTGGTATGTTTGATATTTACCTAAAGCATCTCATCTACCGCGGCGGATGCAACCCTTCCGTTAGCCAATTGCAACCTACATCAGTTTCATTTGTCTTTGACTGAAGAGTATTAAAGTATTGTATGAAAAAAAGAAACTTATTGATCATAGGGGGTTTATTGTTTGTTATAAATGTGATAACTCCACCTTCTGTTAGCGCTCAATTCAAATTTGGCATTTCTGATGTTTCAGTATCAATAACAGATGTAAAACATGGTTTGCCGTTTTATATGCTTACGCCAATTCACCCGGGCTTTGAGGTTTCAAGCACATTTTTAAAAAAGGAAAAAGAGCACTCCCATCATGCCATTGATGCCGCTTTGGGGTATTATTATCATGATATTATAGCCCATGGCAGCTATCTCAATGTTAAGTACAACTATCAAATAAGAATTAAGGAAATCATTGGGATCGACCTGCACTCAGGCTTAGGAGTTCAATACAATATATATCCGGGCGAAGGCTATGCTTTTAATGAAAGCACACTTGAATATGAGAGTATTACAAATGGCAAGGTAAATCTTGCCATAAACCTGGGATTTGGTCTGTCATATACTCAATTGGGAAAAATACATCCCTTTATTCATTACGATTTTAATCTTCATAATGTCTGGGCTTATGCCACTTTTGTAAATTCAACAGCTATGTTGAAAGCCGGAATAAAGTATAATTTTTAGATGAAAGAAAAAATAACAATTCTGGCAGCAATAATTGGAATATTATTTGCCAGTTCATGTACAAAGGATCCCGTTTTTGTTGACAGCGACTACAACAGCGACCTGTCTTTTCCCGATTCAAGTTCAACACATCCTAAAGCATTGCTATATCAGGGATTGATTGATGAGTTTATTGAAGAAGGGGGGGTGGCTACATCGATAATGATACGTGATGAATATGGGACCTGGCTGGGAGTAGGAGGATATGCCGACATTAAATCAAATGTTAAAGCTCAGCCAGGTAATCTGTTTTTAATAGCCAGTGTTTCAAAAACATTTACAGCAGCAGCCGCATTTTTGTGTATTGAAGAGGGGTTAATATCACTCGATGATCCTGTAAATAAATGGATCGATCAGGAAATATGTGATCAAATAGATAATTGCAATGAGAGTACAATAAAAGACCTTATTGGGCATACAAGCTATATTCGTGATGTATATAATGCAGACCATTTAATGCAATACATGAACAAAAGTTATCATAACTGGACCGATAGAGAGTACATAAAATTTGTATATGGAAAAAAAGCTTATGATGAAGTTGGTTACTGGCAATATTCGAATGTAAATTATGCCCTGTTGAGCATGGCTCTGGAAGAAGCGACAGGCTTAAGTTTAAAGGAAATATATGAGCAAAAAATATTTGCTCCGCTCAATTTAACCAGTGCCTATTACGAAACAGGTACTGAGCGAATTGCACCTGGTTTGGTGAAGGGATATTCTGATATTTATTCGAACAACACCTTTGTGGAAGCCATTGAGTTTTATGAAGATGATATAGGTGTAGGCGGTGATGGCGGAATTGCTATCAACGCACAGGATTTAGGTGTTTTTATGGATGAACTCATGAAAGGAAACCTGGTTAGCGAGCAAAGTCTAGAACAAATGACCGACTGGTTTAGTGGTGGTTACTCAACGGATGGTATGGCCGGTTATGGATTGTATTATGATAATTCAAACTATGGTGCCTCCATTGGTCATGGTGGAGGAATTGTTGGTTGGGAAGCAAGTATGGATTATTTTGCTGATCATGATGTGACAATAGTCAAACTCTTTAATACTGACTTAATACTTACTACGGTAGAGTATGATAAAAATTTTAACAAGTTTTCATTAAACCTTAAGGAAGCTGTTTTTTCAGAATAGGAATAAAAACTTTGACCTCTCCCCGATTTTCCGCAGTGATTTCAATTTGAACTTCATAACCAAAAGCATTCAGATTTGCAATACCTACTGTTTTGCCAGCTTTTTGCCAGATAGAAGATAGTAAGATGCAAGAGTTTTTCCTATCCGACTTCCTATAATCTGAAAGGAAGCAGGGATTCTACCTGAGTACCTCTAGTGAAGTTCTCTATTGAGGCATTCTAATATATTCTTCAGGACTGTAAACCGAGACCTTTGATTTTTTGAAATCTTTGATGTTGCTTGTAATAATGACATCAATATTATTCAGCACAGCCAGGGATTCAATCAGACCATCTTCAAAATCAGAAAAACCAGAAGTGAAGGCATATTGTACCGATTCATCTGATGTATGTAATAACCTGGTGTACTTCAATAGCTTTAAAATGGCCGCCTTCGCGATTTCCGCTTTCAGCTTAAGAGAATTAGTCAAAATATAAAAGATGGTATCAATTGAGAATGCCGGAACAAATACAACCGTTTTCTGAGTGATAAATGAATGGAATAACCTTTTCTTAGTTTCGACTGAAATTAACCTATTTGTTATTAGATCAATACAGACATTTACATCCAACAGAACCCTTTTGGTTGGCTCTTTATCTGCTTGCATACATTTCGTTTCTTAAGTCTTCATATGGCTTATTCCTCAAGCCTGGATCAACATCGATACCTTCCAGAAAATTTTCCAGATCAGCAGGAAGTTCCACTGAACCTTCTTCTTTCTGAGCAGATTTTATCAGGTTTTTCAAATAATTCTCAACTAAATAGGAAACGCTAAGCCCCTTTCTCTTTGCATATTCCTTTATTTCTTGCTTCAAGTTCTTATCGTGAATGCTCAATGTCAGTTTTTCCATACCACTGAATTTAATAAAAACGTACGTGCAAAGCTACGAAAATTTTAAGACAATGAGTTCTATTCATCAGCACAAATCATTTTTGCCAGAAAATTTGCCAGCCAAACGGAAAACAGGTGAAATATATAGGAAAATCAACTGTACATTATAATTGTAATGCAGTGTAATAGAGTATTATGGAGTCCGGTGGAATATGTCATATTGTCCCTGGCAGTCAAGAGATCATCGGATCACGAGCGTAGCGAGTACCCCGATATGCTCCACGAAGATTATCAAAGGATTACATATTTTAAGATTTCTAACCCTTTCTTTTTTGACAGAAATTCGCCAGAAAGCTGATGAGAAGGGCGATTAAACTCATCCTTAAAACTCAATTTTTCTAAGACCACGAAATTAAATGTTGTGGAAAGAGTCAAACACTGATCAAAAGCAAAACTATTTTTTGACTTTGACAAACCAATTGTCTAACTTTCTTACAGTCTAGTATTCCGATAATACCATGAAACTTAAGAGTTTACTATTAGTCAATGCTGCTGTTTTAGGATGCTGCGGAATTGGTGCTATCCTTTTACCATCAACTGTTTTATCACTATACGGTGTGGAATCTGGTCCAGCAGTTCAACTAATGGCTCAATACGCTGGATTGGGGTCCTTAGTAATTGGTTTAATCGCTTTGTTCGGCAGAAATGTTACAGATGCAAAAGCACAAAATGCCATCATCTTAGCATTTCTGATAACTTATGTCACTGGTGTGATTGTTTCATTCCTTGGAACAATTTCCGGCATCATGAAGATCGGTTGGGCAGTTGTAGGAATCTACCTGTTATTTGCTTTGGCTTACGCGTATATCCTGTTTTCAAAAAAGAATTGAATTATTTGTAAAAGGCGGGGAACTGATTATAAAATAAACTAATCTATAGTGAAAACTGCTCTATTTATAATATTGACATTGTTTTTTGTACGGAGCATGACATCTCAAACTGTTCCTGTCGAAATAGGGCTTATTAGTAATGGAAATAAATTGGATGCAAAGTTTTACGCTGTTGAAAGTGGCAAAACATTACCAACGGTAATATTATTGCATGGGGTTCCAGGAAACGATGATAACCCTTTAGGATTAGCTGAAAAGCTCAACAATAATGAGATTAACGTTTTTGTTTTCAATTATCAGGGTACATTTAATAGTGAGGGCCTTTTTAATTTCGATAATTGTCAGAACGACATAAGGACTGCTTTGGACTTTCTTAAACAAGAGGATATTATCAGGGAATTTGCGATTGACACATCAAGAATAATTATTTGCGGATACAGCCTTGGAGGATCTATGGCTCTGACAGCAGCAGTTCACAACTCGGAAATTAAAAATATTATTTCCATTGCCGGAGGAAATGATCAAGCGATCTATTTGAATAAAATGGCTTCCAATTCGGCTTATCGTACCATATTTGAAAAAAGGATTGCCAGTTTATACACCCCAGAAGGACCCGTAAAAGGAGATTCAACTTATCTACATAATTACTTTGACAAAATCATTCCTGATGTAGATAATTTTGACCTTGTAATAAACGCAGATAAGCTTAAAAACCGAGAAATATTGTTTCTTTCTGGCTGGCAGGATAATAATATTCCATTGGAGGAGTACATTATTCCTGTATACAGGCAACTCAAGAAACAGGGTGCAGAAAACGTTTATATAAAAGCCTTTGAAACAGATCACTACTTTGGCAATGTGATGGATGAATTAATAAACTCAATTGCAGCATGGTCAAATAAATAGGCAACGCATTGGTATTCTGAAGCTTACCTATTATCTCTTTTACAGGTAAAGGTTGGTCAACACTTACGGTTCTTCCAGGAAGACAATAATGGGTTAAAAAAAGCACTAAAATTAGTTACTTTCTCAATTCCCGGAATATTGCCAGAAAAATGGTTTAGAAACTATATTTTCATTTAGCTGGTGGTATCAGTCTACACTCCCCTTCCCAAACTGCTTTTACTTCTCCATAAATCAAAAAATGTAAAAAGTATCTCTTACCTTTAAAGGTAAATCTGTCAAGGAGTATTTGACCTTAAACAGCAAAATAAGGGTGTGACCAGGTATTTCGATATGTATAAGAAAGTGATAATTCATAGATAATAATTAGAGCTTCTAACCTTAATATATCAAGACTATGTTTGAAGATTTTTTCAATCTGGATAGCCCTTTATTCTGGGCAATCATCGAAAGGTTTGTAACAAATCTGATCTTCCTATTCCTGCTAATACGTATCGTATATTACAGGTACTCGAAAAAGCCCGACTACGTATTCAGCTTTTTCCTGATGGGCATAGTAATCTTTATTATAGGCTCGATGCTTCCAATAGTATTCAACTCAGCTATGACTCAATTAGGAATGGCTATTGGACTATTTGCTATTTTCACAATCCTCAGGTTCAGAACAAGAAACCTGAACATTAAAGATATGGCATATATCTTTACTGTTATTGCTATTTCTGCTGTCAATTCATTGGAGTGGGCAGAATTTCCTGTTTTGGGGATATTTATATTCAACACCTTAATCATTCTTTCGGCATTGATTCTTGAGGTTTTGTTTGGCAGAAATCCCCCCCCCCGCAGAAATCAAAAAAGAGGATTTTAGTACACATCCTATTATCTATAATAGATTGGAATTGCTGAAACCTCAGTATAAGGAGGAACTGACAAAAGATATCATAGAGATTACTGGTTTGGATGTTAAAAAAATCGAAATTAAGCAAGTTGACTATCAAAATAAGTCTGCAGTACTTGATATATTTTATCAATAGAGTTCAGTCACCGCAGTTCACCTGAAAATCAGGCTGTGCTCTTTTCGATAAAGGCGCAAAATTAAAGAGCATAATAATTTGCCGGAAAATTTGCCAGAATGCTGTTGTCAAGCCCGATTACTCTCATCTTCGCATCTTCTTTATGTGGATCAAAGAACTTCATATCCCCAAAGTAGTACAGAAAAGCTAAAGTGCATACAACGATATTTATCAATATGAGACATTAATAGGTTAAGGTGTCATCAATATCAAAGATTACGGTTTCAAAATGTGACATATTGATAATAGAGGTCGCAGATTGCGACATCAAAATGGTAATTCTCCAATGGCCAAAATAGATAAGATCTCAAATTCTGAAAAATCTGTGGTAGAACAAACTAAGGCTGCAATAAGGATTATTAGGGGCCAGGGTGTTATTTTGGCCGCTGATGTAGCTCGCATTTATGGTGTGACGACTAAGCTGTAAATGAGCGAACGAAGCGTCATCCTGGTAAGTTTCCCTCAGATTTTATATTTCAATTGACAAAAGCTGAGTTTGATGAATTGAGGTCGCAATCCGCTACCTCAAAAGTAGGTCGCGTGGGCACATAATACTTACCTTATGCATATACAGAACATGGGGTTTTGCAAATTGCAAACTTAATTAACACAGATCTAGCTGATTCTGTAAGTGTTTTTGTTATAAGAGCCTTCGTGGAAATGCGAAGAACAATTGTCGCGCAACAAAAAGCTCTTATTAGTATAAAAACAGATGAATCCAAAATCTCCCAGACTACAGTTTTTCATAAGGAATTGCTCCCCAAATTACAAACGACTATTAGTCGTATGCTAGATACCGTTATTGACACAGAAAAAGGGACTACAGTAAAAGAAGAGGCCCTGGATATACTAAAAGAATCAATTGGGTACCTTAAAGAACAGTTGAAACAAATTGGGCTTCAAAACGAAGAAATCACAGCAAGGGTTACAATGCTTTTTGCAGAGGCTGAAAATCAACGAGCAGCAGCGGGGAAAACTCGGGCAGAGTCGGAACAACTGGAATTTTTAAATACCATACGAAAACTTCGTTTGGTTTTAGAAACTCAACTAATTTTAATCGCAGACGAGAATTCACTAGAAACGACCGCTTTCGCTGCGGCTCAGTTTCACAGTAAGGCAGAATAAAAATCACAAGTCACAGAGATTAAATCTGCCTCTTGACCCCCTTCTTTGATTGTTATCAATTTGTTATCTTTAGTCCAAACCCGATCTATGAAATATCTTGATGAACTTTTCGACCTTAAAGACAAAATCGTTTTAATCACCGGGGGCGGCGGTGTCCTGGCCGGAGCTATTGCCGAAGGTTTCATAGATGCTGGTTCAAAAGTGATCCTGGCAGGCAGGCGCATGGAGAATACATTGGCAAATGCAAAGCGGATAGATGAAAGTGGCGACAGAGCAGAAGCAATTGTCATGGATGCTTTAAATAAAACAGAGATTACAGAAGTATGTCAAAAAATCGTAGATAAATATGAAAGAATTGACGTCCTCATCAATGCGGCCGGAGGGAATATGAAAGGTGCCACAATTGCACCTGGTGAATCTGTTTTCGACATTAATATTGAAGATTTCGACAAGGTTTCCGACCTGAACTACAAAGCTGCAGTACTTCCAACCCTTGTTGTTGGAAGACAAATGGCTCATCAAATGAGCGGATCAATCATCAATATATCTTCCATGGCTGCCATGAGGGCCATTACACGGGTTGTTGGGTATTCAGCAGCCAAGGCCGCTATTTCAAACTTCACTCAATGGATGGCAATGGAAATGGCAATGAAATACTGCGGAGCTATCCGGGTTAATGCAGTAGCGCCAGGCTTCTTTATCGGTGACCAGAACAGGGCCCTGCTCACAAATCCGGATGGATCACCTACCGATCGGGGAAGACTGGTTTTGAAAAACACCCCTATGAGGAGGTTCGGAAATGCAAACGAGCTGGTCGGGGCAGTTCTGTTTCTCGCTGGTGATGCCGCATCCTTTGTCACAGGCGCAATTCTTCCGGTAGATGGTGGATTTAATTTCTATAGCGGCGTATAAATAAAGGTGAAAGACAGACTTCAATACGCATGGAGATGGTTTGGGGAGCAGGACCCGGTTTCATTGCCCCAGGTAAAGCAAACCGGAGCAAAATCTGTTGTTACTGCTCTTCACAAGGTTCCCATCGGAGAAGTTTGGGAGCCGGAGGAAATAATAAAGCGAAAACGGATTATTGAATCTGCAGGGCTTCGCTGGACAGTTGTTGAAAGTGTACCAGTCCATGAGGATATTAAATTGCGAAGAGGGAAATTCGAAAACTATATAGAAAATTATATTCAAACGATCCGGAACCTTGGAGAGGCAGGAATAGAAACACTTTGCTACAATTTTATGCCTGTACTGGACTGGTCCAGGACTGATTTAAAATTTACTTTTGATGACGGAACAGAAAGCCTTTCTTTCAATCACCTCTCATTTGCGATAATAGACATCTTTCTTCTGAAACGGCCGGGTGCCAGGACTTCATATTCTGATAAGATGCTGGAGAAAGCAAGTACCCTGTTTGAAAATATGAACCATCATGAGAAAGAAAGACTGAGTGACACTTTTTTACTCGGACTGCCTGGTTCCGGAGAAACCTTCAGTATGGAAGAGGTAAGAAGAAAAATTGGAGATTATAAACATATCGAAGGCACTGAATTCAAAGCAAACCTAAAACACTTTATTGGAAGTATTGTTCCCGTTGCAGAAGAGCAGGGAATCCAATTAGCCATTCACCCGGATGACCCTCCCTGGCCTTTAATGGGACTACCAAAAGCGCTTAGCACCCTCAAAGATGCTAAGGAGATTATTGAAGCTTATGATTCTCCAAACAATGGATTTACTTTCTGTACTGGATCTTTCGGAGCAGCAAAAAGCAATGATCTTCCGCTGATGGCAGAAGAACTTGCTCATAGAATAAATTTTGCGCATCTCAGAAACGTTAGCCGGGATGAACACCTCAATTTCCACGAGGCAAAATTCTTCGAAGGAGATATTGATATGGCAAATATCATGTCTACCCTTGTCAGGGAAAACATCAAGCGCTACAAAAACAATCCCGGCTTCAATGGAATACCTGTCAGACCTGACCATGGTGCCCGGATACTCGGCGATTTTTCTATCAATAGTTACCCTGGTTATCCGCTCTACGGAAGATTAAAAAATCTGGCTGAAATTGCAGGACTGGAAACAGGAATACTGTATTCAATTTCCCACAGCAAAACTACCCGGCCATAGTTTCAGTCACGATGGTAATCTTCCATGTTGGATCCCTGGTTCTGTTCGTCAATTCCTTTGACAGTCATCAAAAGAAAGTCCAGGGCTTTGTTGTAATCCAAATCTTCGTATTCAATTCCAAGTACTTTTATATTTGTCTCGTACTGAAATAGCGTTACAAAAAATGTAATGTTATGAATGAAAAAACTAAGCGTACCAGAATGAACCCTGATACGCTTAGTTTACTAGTCATTTGAATGAATCATCTTTCGTGTTTTCCAGAACTGATCATTTGAGTTCAGGGATTTGCTGTACATGGAATAGAAATATAGTCCGGTAGCATTCTCCCCTGTATGCCAGCTTACCTCATGCTTACCCTGGGGCATCTCCCGGTCCACCAGCGTTTCTATCTCCCTGCCCAGATGATCAAATACCTTCAGAACCACATGACTGGGATAGGGTAAGGAATAGCGGATGCGAGTCTGATCGCTGAAAGGATTCGGATAATTGTCCAGCTGATAAGCTAACTCAGCATCTTCAATCCCGGTAGCCATCTCCTGACAAACATCACCGACACCGTCATTGTTGGCATCCACCTGATTTGGATTAGCGGTATAGGGACAATTATCATCCTTATTGATAATTCCGTCCAGATCTGCATCTGCATCTTCAGTCTGCATGGCAATATTCCCTTTCACTTCAAAATTCCAGGCAAAGGATTCAGTACTGATATTACCGAATTGATCCGTAACACCTTCTGCCACAACCTCGAATGTGTGATTGTCATAGGCCGCTCCGGACACCTCAAGATTTATGATCAGGTTGTTCCCATTACAGGCCAATGAAAAATCAACAGCTTGCCCGGTGGTGATATTGTTGACTGAAACAAGTTCCTTCGACAAAGCGAAGCAATCCAGGTTTTCGGTAAATGAAGCCATGATGACATCCCCCTCATCGAGCACCAGATCGGCTGGCTCAGGCAGTCCGAATAACTCGGGAGGAGACCTGTCGATAGTTCCCCGAAGTACTTCCGTATAGACTTTACCCTCACTGCATTCCAGGACTACCCTGAGATCATAATTCCCGTCAGCTACCTCATTGAGCAGGACCGTGATATCCGACTGATTTGGGTCAAGATTGTCCTTGTCAACGCTCATAAGGGTGTTCCATGTATTCCTTCCTTCAGGTGATACCTGGATCTTAATAAAGTCCATCAGTTCCTTATTATAATCTTCAAGCCTGATCTTCAACCGGTCGTTATCCACATCGGAGATAATCCAGTTGTCACCCGGCCGGGTCAATGTAATCTCACTGCATGAGCTGGTAAAATGAGCGTTCAGCAGGACGGTATCTGCTATGGAAGGATCACATCCCGAAGCAAAAATGAACTGCAGGTTGTTGTAATCAAAGGCCAGCGGACCACGTTTTACAGAGACTATCGCTTCTTTAAAATCACCTGCCGGGACATAATAGGGAACCGGACCCTGTACCGGGCTGCCCCCGATACTTATTTCGGCACCATCCGGATTGCTGGCCTGGTCAAAGAACAGATAATAGCTTCCATCCTCATCGCTCTGGCTGGTATTACCAAGCTGAAGTGTAAAGATTCCTTCTCCCTCAGGATCCTCAATTTGTACATTGTAGGTATCTGAAATAAGCTGCACCCCTTCTCTGGGTTGTGATCCGGGTTCCCAGGGACAAGAGCTTGATCCACTCACCAGCTTAAACACCGGGGTTCCGTATACTTCATCCGCAAGAATGTCAACGCTGAATGCATCGCCGGCATCATCATCGCTCAGGTAGTAACCGGTTCTCCTCGAACTTGCCGATGTTTGCGTAGTGGATTCACCGTACTCCAGCCGGAAAGAAGCTTCCACCCCGCCGCTGATACCCGATCCACCAATCTCCAGTCCGGCCTCAACCGCCACCTGTGTTTCCACATACATATTAAATTCCAGCGAACGAGACTTAGTGGTGCTTACCTCATTGTACCCTTCATAGCTTGCATTGGCACTGAAGGACCGGTTTTCGATGAAATTTGCGTCATTTTTAATATCCTGATTAGTTTTCAGGGTCTGTAGCCACACATTTACCTGGTCGTTGTAGATCTTCGATGAATCATTTCCTGCTGCACTGTACAAATCGCCCAGGTAGCTAAGCTGGGGAACCAGCACATTTCGGATATGATCCTCCGTATAAATAAAGGTGGTGGCAAAACCATCAGCCCCCATACTCAGGTCCACTTTTGTGGATACCCCGCAATTATCAGGATCGTAGCTAACGATATCGGTGAGTGCATAAATCATATTCAGTGCTGAACCAATAAAGACATCTCCTTCCTCTCCGGTGATATCCTGGTTATTGGAGGTTTCAAAGCGTTCTCCATTGGTGATGGTAAGACCAAATTCTTCCTGGCCCCTGATATTAGCACCCACCTCCAGGGATCCTTTCAGCTTGCCCCAGATCTCGGTTTCATAGCTAACTCCCATGCCGGCTTCAAATTTCACTCCAGCTTTCACTTCCGCCCATACTTTCAGGCTTCCTCCGGCCAGTGCCTGGAAACGAAATGATGTATTGGTTATCGAATTGTTTTCAAGGTAGCTGAAACTTGCATCACCGGGAGGATCCCTGAGGATCATAAAGGGAATCTCCGGAGAAACGGTTGTAAATGTCTGTTCCCTGGGACGATTACCCTCCACAAGAACATCCTGGCTGTAAATAACTTCTTCATCTCCTACCACCGCAAGTGCCTCAAATTTATTGAGATAGGGTGAGATGATATTTACATCTTCAGGAACCAGGGTATAAACGGCCTGTCCCTTGTTCAGCACAAGGGTATCGGCCCGGTTTTTATCCGTGAGAAGCTTGTTGTAAATCACAATATACCCGGTATCGGCCGGACATGTACTTTCCCCAAAGGCCTCCTGCACCTCAAACAGAATATCATAATATTCCCCCTGGCTTACAATGGGAACCCCCTCGTAAAGATTGCCACATCCAAACCTGTCAAAACCACTCACCTGGATGGTGGGAGTGGACCTGTAGATCATATCATGTCGAACATCACCCATGGTCAGATCCACACTTTCCGTAATAAAATACTCCATTACATCGGAAGCTTCCACCAGATTGCTGTCATCCGGATAGAAATTAATCAGTTCGATGCTGTATTCCCGTGCAGGTAATTCAAGACTGAAATAACCCGTACCTGCTTCGGTGGTAATAAGCGTATCAAAACAGGAAACAGGATCATCCACTGCTGATATTTTCAGGTCGGCCTGACCTATGTAATAATCACAGCTGGCCCTCAGGTAGCCATCCAGCACAAAGCGGGTGGTATCATCAAATAAGGCCACAATTGTATCATTATCAATATAGTAAGTTCGTTCAGGCGGATCAAAGGAATGTCCTTCAAGAACAGGTGTAATGGTATACTCTCCGATCAGATCGACCGATAATGTAAACTCACCGTTTTTATTGGTGGTGGTTTCAGCCACACCATCAAGGAGTATTTCCACACCAGGAACATTACAGACTGCGGTCCCGAAAGACTGGGTAACATTCCCAAAAATCGTAAAGGCAGAGATGTCTGTAAAATTCAAACTGCCCACAGAGGGAATATCCAGATCCAGGGTTCTCTCTGAATAAGGGGGCTCAAATTCATGGGTTCCCTTTCTGGGAATAATCCTGAATTTGGCTTTGTCATAATAGTATATTTCAGGTATCTCAAAATAGCCATCCTGGTCACTTACAGTACAATATCTGGTGGTGGTGTCCTGTGGCAGGGAGTCCAGAAGCACGGCACACACTTCTACATTGGGAATGCCCGTTTCAAATCCGGAGGGTGCAATAATCTTTCCCTTGATCTTACCGTTGGGAAGCATTTTTCCTGTAGCCATATCCGAATCGAAATCACCAATATCAAAGGGAGTAAGTATATAAGTATATTCATACCCCGGGATCAGGTCATTGCTTTCGTCCCGGTAATTGGTGGTGGTTTTGTCAATGTTGTCCGTCAGGGTGATTGGCTCATCCGCTCCATCAACCCTGTCAACTTTAAACTTCTGTATAACAGTAGATTCATTAGAGCCCCAGACAGTTAAAGGATCGCTCACATCGTTCCATGTCAGGATCACCTTACCCACCTCATCACTGGAGGCTTCAAGACCCAGATCAAAGGTTTTGCCTGTATCTGAAGTACCAGAAGAAGTATGCCCGCCCCAGCTGGTGGTATAGGTATAAACAGTATAGGTGTAAGTACTCCCCGGCTCCAGACCTGTGTCGATATATGAAAATTTTCCGTTGTAGACAGAGGCTATCTCCACCCCATCGCGGAAAATCTTATATCCATGTTTATCATTGGGTATGTGCGTGCGTTTGTCCCAGGTAATTTTAATGCTTTGATCGGAAGCCATATCACTTGCCTGCACATTGGTCGGGGACTTGATGGAAGCAGTGGAAGCAGTTATGGATCCGGTGGATTGCCAGTAGGCTCCTGAGCAGGTGACCGCACAACTAAACACCAGATCCTCTTTTCCCGTGTTTGGAGCATAATAGGTCCATTTACCGCTCTGAGAGGGTCCCCAGCCCCAGTTTACTCCATATTTTTCGTAGGTAAAACTGGTAGTGTTATACTCCTTTTTTTTGGTCCCGTTAAGTTTGAAATCGAAGTATAGCTTGTTTTCACAATCACACAGGCCATAAAGCCCGGACCATCTGAAATAGACATAATAGTCGCTGTATAAACTACCATTGTAGGAACTTACAGACCACCAGTTTGCATCAACTCCCCCAGTACCTTTAAAGGATTCCGGATTCGGATCGATAAATTCAGAATACCCAAATTCCTCTGTTTCCCATGGCTCCTGGGCAAGAATATCTGGATGGAATAAAACCACTGAGATCAGAATGATTATCGAGATACATATCCCTTTGAGAGTAAAAAAGTGTAAAAATTTCATCATGTCGGTCGATTTAAATAGCTTTATCATAAAGCTACAGAATAAAAGACCTTTTTATCTTTTATTTGTGTTAAAGATCTGTTAATCTTAATGTAGTGTATTAGAGTCTAATGGAGTCCGGTAGAAAATCCCGCACTGTTCCTGAAGGCATTTCCCATCCAGAGAATACATACTCAGATCAAAACACATTCTTCCATCTGCAGGTCAAGTATGAAGATCGTATCTGCATAGTAGGTGTAGGTAAGGGTGTCCCGATACTCCCCTGTTTCATTAAGCCACTCCCCCCCTGAAAAAGATGTTGTCCTCCAGACATATGGACTCGCTTGTATGCAGAACAAAGTCTTTGGGTTTTGGCGGGATCGGACCCTGGCAGTACAACCAATAACGCGTAATAGAACCAAACTCAGGTGACTGAGAAGGGTCAATGGCAGAGAGGGAGAAGCTTATGCTCTGATCTCCCTGCGGAAGGATCACCTCATCCTGATGCTTGTTCATATAAAAAACAAAGTATTAAGGACGGAGAACCTGGAAACATTAAGTGCTGCAATTCGGAGCTATAGTAAATCGATCATCAATATTGTGAGCGAAAAAAATGGCCGTTTTGTAAATCAGGAAGCAAACTCATTCTTAATGTCTTTTACAAGGGCAACAAATGCTGTCAAAAGTGCCATTGGCATTCAAGAATTACACAATGATCGAATTACGCCCGATTTGGAATTTAAGATTGGCATCAGTGCTGGTTTTCCGGTAAGCCACAAAGAAAATCTATTTGAAGATACCATAAAAAAAGCTGACTATTTAAGCTAAGTAACAAATGGGGCAATAGTGCTATCACCAGAAGTTAAAGATCTTTATGAAACTGAAAACCAGAATAACCCGGCTAATATCGATGGGATTGGAGTATTGACAAAAACTGAAATGGAATTTGTCATTAATTTAATGGAATATACAGAAAGCGTATGGTCATATTCTGCTACCAGTGCTATGGATTTCAGCAAGAACCTGGGCTACAGCAAATCAAAATTATATCGGACCATGATGCAGATTGTAGGAAAATCTCCAAATGTCTTTTTGAAAGAATACAGGTTGAATAAAGCGCTCCATATATTAAATGATCAAAAATCAAATATCTCAGAAATTGCATATCAAACAGGCTTCAGTAGTCCAACCTACTTTTCAAAATGTTTTCATGAAGTCTGTGGCAAATTGCCCTCACAGCATTTGAAAGTTTTATGACCTTAAAATCCGTGAGACGAAAAAATCGGAGGCCGCAATGGCAAGTCCATTGCTTATCGCCTTTACGCTCCTGAAAGGAC
Organism: uncultured Bacteroidota bacterium; assembly: GCA_963713725.1. GTDB lineage: Bacteria > Bacteroidota > Bacteroidia > Bacteroidales. The sequence continues at coordinate 190,837 of CAVQMZ010000003.1, read as the reverse complement.
CGATGATGTTCCCAAATGCATTACCCTCAATTGGGTTTCGGTGAAGTTATTGTCAACTACTGCAACCGATTGCAGAAATAAAAGCATTATCCTATCTTTGTTTGAGATGAAATTCCATGCTCCAGCAAATATCCATCCTTTTCCCTGGATGCAAAAATCCATTTCAACCTTGTTTTTGAGCCTGGCAGGCACAGTATTACTTAATGCTCAGATAGTTACAATTGATGCCACCTCTGAATACCAGACCATTGATGGTTTTGGAGGCATGATCCATACCTCATGGGTTGAAGACCTGAATGAGGATCAGCGTGAGAAGGTTTTTGGAAATCAAGCCTGGAATATGGGCTTAAGCATACTCCGGGTGCATATCGACCCAAATTCCTATCGCTTTCAGGAGCTTGTACCAACTGCGCTGTATGCCAGTAAACAGGGGGCCAAAGTAATAGCCTCGCCCTGGGATCCCCCGGCTGCCCTGATTGATCGCTCAACGGGCGAACCAAAACTTCCTTCAGAAAATTACGGAGCCTATGCTGCTCATCTGAACCGTTTTATCACTGTGATGGAAAATGCCGGTGTGCCGCTTTATGCCGTTTCAGTACAGAATGAACCGGACATTGGAGAATGGACCTCCTGGACTGCCCCGGAAATTCTGAGTTTCGTAAAAGAATACGGACATATGATCAACAGCCGGCTTATCGCTGCCGAGTCTTTTAATTTTAACAGGTCTTACACCGATCCCATTCTGAAGGATGCAACAGCTCTTGAAAATGTGGATATCATCGGCGGACACATTTACGGGAATGGTCTGTATGACTATCCGCTGGCCAGGCAAAAAGGCAAGTCGGTATGGATGACGGAGCACCTGACAGGAAGTGACTCCCCGGCACTGAATACATGGGCCCTGGCACTTGCCATGGGAAAGGAAATACACGACTGTTTGAATGCAAATTTTAACGCCTACCTGTGGTGGTATATTCGAAGGTTTTACAGCCTGATACGGGACGATGGTAACATTTCCGAAAAAGGTTATGTAATGACCCACTTCTCGAAGTTTGTTCGACCGGGAGCAAGGCGGGTCAGTGCTGAAGTAAGCTCTGCTCCAGGGGTTTATGCAAACGCATTTAAGACCGATAGCAGCATGACCATCGTGGCTTTAAATACCACAGGTGGAAGCAAGGAATTGACCTTCTCAATCGAGAATGCCGCTTTTGACGAGTATGTGAAATTTACATCCTCGAAAAGCAGGGCCCTGGAAAATACAGGTAAGATTGATGCCTCTGCCGGTAGCTTCACCATCATCCTGGAAGCATCCAGTATTTCAACAATCACCACAAATGCCGATGCAGGTGGAAAGTTCAATAACCAGCTTCCCCTGGCCCGGGCCGGAGAGGACCTGGTCCTGGAGGATCTGGACGGTGACCGGCAGGAAAGTGTGTCTCTGGATGCCCTGGCCAGCTCCGACCCTGACGGAGAGATCGCAAATTATTCATGGGCCCTGGATGGACAGCAAATTGCCTCCACACCGACCTTTGGGCTCAGCCTGGAAGTGGGGGAGCACGACATCTCACTTACCGTTACCGACAATGATGGTGCCCGAAACATCGACAGGATCCATGTAAGTATCAAAAGTGCCTTTTCCACCGAAAGATGGATTGAGCCTGAATGCACAGATCCGGGAACAAACTGGGAACGAAGCAGGAGCCCGGATGCTTCCAATGAATATTATTTACATACAGTGCAGGGAGTTGAGCAGCTAGATGCGCCCTCCGAGAATGAGACGGACCTGATCCGGATAAACTTCCAGGTTGTTGAAGAATCCCTTTATACGGTCTGGGGAAGAGTGATTACACCAAATGCAGGTGATGACTCCTTCTGGGTGAAAATGGATGATTCAGAATGGATCAACTGGAATGAAATTCCGTCAGGAAGCACCTGGCACTGGGATGATGTCCATTCCCTCAACAATGACAATCCCGTTTTATTTGATCTGAATGAAGGTGAACACAGCCTTTATATTTCCTACCGGGAGGATGGAGCCCTGCTGGATAAAATCCTGATTTCAAATGCGGGGAAAACACCGGAAGGTAAGGGGGGGAATGCTGCAGGATGCAAGTTTATTGAGACAACAACCGAGCTGTGGTATGAGGCCGAATGCCCTGCGGTGGGTGACAACTGGGCCAGTTATGCGAATGATAGTGCTTCGAACAACATTTATCTGAGTGCTCCGGAAGGTATCCGGAATAAAGATGTTTCTTCAATTAATTCGGACGACGTAATCAGGTTAGCATTCGACATAAGCGAGGAAGGTGAATATAAAGTCTGGGGAAGGCTGCAAACACCTTCAGAAGGAGCAAACGCCCTCTGGGTGAATGTGGATAATTCGGAATGGGTAAACTGGGGCAATATCCCAGTAGACAAAAAATGGCACTGGGACGATGCACACATGGAAAATGATGATTCAGCGGTCACTTTTTACCTGACCGAAGGCAGGCATTTCCTCTTTGTATGCATAAATGAGCCAGGTATCCGGCTGGATAAGTTGCTGATTACAAATACCGGGATAAGACCCGAGGGAAGTGGTGGAGAAGCTAGCTCCTGCGTGGTGGATGTGCTTGGAACGCTCACCGGGGAAGGAAAAGTTAAGATGAGAGCTTTCCCAAATCCCAGCTCCGGCATGTTGAAAGTTGAGTGGGAAGAGCGCTTCTCAAGGCTTGAAATAGTTTCCATGGACGGAAGGTCAGTACTGAATAAAACCTTTTCGACTCCTGTTTCTCTTGCAATACTGAACCTGGAACTGGAAGCCGGGCTTTATATGCTTCGGGTCCGAAACCAGGAGAACGAACAGAGTAGCAGCTTGATGATCTTACCCTCACACTGATATACCCTTGCCTGAACCATGAAAGAAATAACCATCTACGATATCGCCAGTGAGCTCAATTTAAGCCCCTCGACCGTGAGCAGGGCTTTAACGGATAATCCGCTCATCAATGAGGCAACTCGCAAAAGGGTTAATGAATATGCCAGGGGTATGGGCTACCGCAGCAATACCTTCGCCAGGAACCTCCGCGTGCAGAAGACCGATACCATTGGCGTGATTGTTCCACGTCTGGACAGCGATTTTATGTCAGCCTGTCTGGCCGGGATGGAAGAAGTGGCCAGTGAGAATGGCTATGATATTTTGATTACCCAGTCGCAGGAGTCAAGAGAAAAAGAGGAGGAAAATTCCACGGTACTATTTAATAAGCGTGTTGACGGGCTCCTTGTATCTCTGAATAAAGAGGAAAATGACCTGACCCACTTTCGGTGTTTCGAAGATAAGGAGGTCCCGGTGATTTTTTTTGACCGGATTCCCGATGCCTGTACCCATGCCTGTATTGGAATAGAAAACGAAGAAATGGCCTACGCAGCAGGTAAACACCTTCTGGATCAGGGCTGCAGGAAGTTGCTCCACCTGACCATGCCTTCCAGTATAAGTGTATACCGCGAAAGAGCGAGGGGTTTTCATCGAGCCATTAAAAAACAGCCTGATGCTGTTGCAGAACTCCTATATTTAGATGAACTGACCCTTGAGAATGGAAGGGCAGTAGCCGCTCAGATTTTTGAAAACGGATATGATGGTGTTTTTACAGCAAATGACCAGGTAGCTACAGGATGTATCCTGGAACTTCAGCGAATGGGAAAAAAGATTCCTGATGACATCGCTATTGTGGGATTTAATAATGATCAGGTTTCCACGATTGTATCTCCCCAATTAACCACCATAGATTATCCGGGTGAGGAAATGGGCCGCAGGGCTATGTATAACCTGCTTGTCGCAATAAAGAGTAAAGGTGCCCGGATGGATACGACCCGTATAAAAACTTCACTCATAATCAGGGCATCCTCAAAACGAAAAAATTGACTATGATGAGAAAGTTATTCCTGCTTCTGGGATTTTCCCTGCTCTTCCCTGCTTTGCATGCTGAAAGCGGCTATGAGCTATGGCTTCGCTACCTGCCCATCGAAAATGAAGTCTACGCTGCTAACTGCCGTGAACAGGTGAAGGAAATTGGCATAAGCGGCAGCTCTGCCACCATGGATATTATTCGGAACGAACTGCAGATGGGCCTGGAAGGCCTGTTGAAGATAGACTTCAATCCGGATTCATATACGTCTGAATATCAAAGCCTTGTAATTGCTAAACCGGAGAATCTTGATAAACTGCTCCCCCGCAAATACCGTTCAGGGCTTTCCGCACTCCCCGATGAAGGTTACCTGATCCTGAGTGAACCCGGGAGTGGGCGAATTATCCTTACCGCCCCAACAGATCTGGGCCTCCTGTATGCGACCTTCCACTTTCTGCGCCTGATTCAGACCCATAGCGATCTTAGCGAACTGGATATTTCAGAGGTGCCAAAAACCAGCCATCGCCTGTTGAACCACTGGGACAACCTCGACCGGACCGTCGAGAGGGGTTATGCCGGTTTTTCCATATGGGACTGGCACAAACTGCCCGCATACATTGATCAGCGTTATATCGACTATGCCCGGGCAAATGCCTCCATCGGCATCAATGGCACAGTCCTGACGAATGTAAATGCCAACGCACTTGTGCTGACTTCACAGTATATGGAGAAAGTCAAAGCCCTGGCAGATGTCTTCCGCCCCTATGGTATCAAGGTTTATCTTACCGCCCGGTTTTCCGCTCCAATGGAGATTGGTGGCTTGCCTACAGCCGATCCCATGGATGCTGCGGTGCAGCAGTGGTGGAAGCAAAAGACCGATGAGATCTATAAACTGATCCCTGACTTCGGCGGCTTCCTGGTGAAGGCCAATTCCGAGGGTCAACCCGGGCCCCAGGATTATAAGCGCAGCCATGCTGAAGGGGCCAACATGCTTGCCCGGGCCGTGGGTCCGCATGGCGGAATTGTTATGTGGAGGGCCTTTGTTTACAGCCACGAAGTACCCGATGACCGGTCCAAACAGGCCTATACCGAATTTATGCCGCTGGATACGGCTTTTTCAGACAATGTGATGGTGCAGGTAAAAAACGGTCCCATCGACTTTCAGCCACGTGAGCCCTTCCACCCTCTTTTCGGCGCCATGAAAAAGACCCCTCTGATGATGGAATTCCAGATCACGCAGGAATACACAGGTTGTGCCACCCACCTGGTGTACCTGGCTCCCATGTACAAAGAGGTTCTGGAAAGCGACAGTTATGCCCTGGGCAAGGGCTCGGAGGTTTCAAAAGCCATTGACGGCAGCATGTACGGACATAAGCTTACCGGCATGGCCGGGGTCTCGAACATTGGGAATGATATAAACTGGACAGGCCATCCTTTCGCTCAGGCCAACTGGTATGCATTCGGTCGCCTGGCCTGGGACCATAGACTTTCCTCTGAATTAATAGCTGAGGAATGGCTGCGTTTGACCTTTTCCAATAAAGAGGAATTTCTGGATGTGGCCAAAGCCATGATGCTGGGATCAAGGGAAGCAATGGTAAACTACATGACCCCCCTGGGCCTTCACCACCAGATGGCTGCGAACCATCACTGGGGCCCCGGGCCATGGGTGGATGGCATGCGCCCCGACTGGACATCGGTATATTATCACCGGGCCGATTCCCTGGGCCTGGGCTTTGACCGTTCCACGGGTGGTAGCAGGGCTACCAGTCAGTATTTTCCTGAAGTAATGGAAAAATATAACAGCATGGAATCATGCCCGGAAGAACTGCTGCTCTGGTTTCACCATGTTCCCTGGGATTTTAAAATGGCCTCAGGACGAACCCTCTGGGATGAGCTGGTATACCGTCATAACACCGGTGTTATGGAGGTAGGTAAAATGCAAAGCGACTGGAACAGCATAAGGCCATATGTGGACCCGGCCCGTTTCAATCAGATAAACCAGCTGCTGGCTATCCAGGCCCGGGAGGCTGTCTGGTGGAGGGATGCCATGTTGCTATATTTCCAACAATTCTCAAATATGAAAATCCCCGAAGAATACGAACAGCCCGAGCACGACCTGGATTATTATGAGAACCTGAAATTCCATTTTGTCCCGGGCATTTTTAATCAATAAGATCAACTGAAATGAAGCTTATTAGCACCCTGGTATTACTTTTTATGGCTGTCACCCTGAAGGCTGAAGTACGCCTGCCTGCCATGGTCTCTGATGGAATGGTACTGCAACGCAATGCCGACCTGAAGATCTGGGGCTGGGCAGATCCTGGCGAGGCATTGGCACTTAAATTTAATGGGAAGAAATACAGGGCAACAGCCAGTGCAGAAGGCCTGTGGGAGATTATAATAAAACCCCAGAAGGCTGGCGGACCCCATACCATGGAGATCGAAGCCAGCAACAGGATCCTGATCCGGGACATCCTGATCGGAGATGTCTGGCTCTGCGCCGGGCAATCCAATATGGACCATTACTTCGGAAGGCACACCGAACGTTACGCAAGAGAAATCGCAAACTCGGGGAATTCAGAAATCAGGCAATTACTGGTTCCAAAGAACGATCCTATGGATGGCCCTGCTGCAGATGCAGACATGAAATGGGTGGCTGCAAACCCTGAAAGCATCCTGGATTTTACGGTGGTCGGCTACTTCTTTGCAAAGAAGTTATACGATGAATACCAGGTACCCATGGGGATCATCAAAGCCAGCGTGGGAGGGACAAAAATTGAGTCCTGGACCAGTGAGGAGGGACTGAGTGACTTCCCTGAACTTATGGCGCGTATGGAAAAGAACAGGGACACGGCTTATGTGAACACTGTTAACCGGGAGGCGGCGGCCGACCGGAAGACCAAAGCCCCAAAAGAGGTTTATGACAGGGGTTTGCTGAGCGAGCCAAAGTGGTACGAGCCCGAATATGCTGCCCGGGAACTGAAGCCCATCAATATTCCGGGATACTGGGAGGATCAGGGTATACGTGATCTGGACGGGGTAGTCTGGTACCGGCGTGAAGTGGAGGTGCCGGAATCCATGACAGGAGTTGAGGCCCTGGTCAAACTGGGAAGGATCACGGATGCGGATGAGTTCTATATCAATGGGAACCTTATTGGGAAAACCACTTACACCTACCCTCAGCGACGCTACACTGTTCCTGCCGGGGTATTGAAACCAGGAATAAACCTTTTTGTAGTCCGCATGGTAAACCATTCGGGCAAAGGTGGTTTTATACCCGATAAACCCTATTACCTCCTGGCCGGTTCTGACACCATCGACCTTAAGGGCACCTGGCACTACCGGGTGGGTGAGGTTTTTCCAAAGCTAAAATACAAGCAGGCGATCAGGGGCCAGGATCAGCCTGCGGCACTGTATAACGGGATGATCGCCCCACTGACATCCTGTGCCATACGCGGAGCCATATGGTACCAGGGCGAAAGCAATGCTTCCGATCCGGAGGGCTACAGCCGCCTCCTGCCAAATTTAATCCGGGACTGGAGAGCTCAATTCCGGCACGAGGATATGCCTTTTATCATTGCACAGCTTCCGAACTATATGGATGTGGACTATAGTCCGGCTGAAAGCAACTGGGCTCAAATGCGGGAAGTGCAGCTACAGACTGCCCGGACCACTTTGAACACCGGCCTGGGCATCAATATCGACCTGGGCGAATGGAATGACATTCACCCGGGCGACAAAAAGCCTGTGGGTGAACGAATGGCCCTGCAGGCCATGGAAATCTCCTATGGTGAAACGGCCCTTGTAAGCTCTGGCCCTATCTGTCGCTCCCACCGAAAGGAAGGCAAGAGGATTATCCTGAGCTTTGACAATGTGGGCAGCGGACTGGTAAGCGGGAATGGAGAGGAGCTGGCCCACTTTGCCCTGGCAGGTGCGGACGGAAATTTCCGCTGGGCAAAGGCAGTGATAGAGGAAAATACGGTTGTGGTCTGGTGTGAAGAGATTTCCGATCCAATATACCTGCGCTATGCCTGGGCCGACAATCCCGATTTTGCCAACCTTTATAACAGGGAGGGGCTACCGGCCAGTCCCTTCCGGATCAAAGCAGACTAATGACCAGGCATCAAAATAATAACAATAACTTCAACTACTAAACTATGAGAACAATAACTTTTTTACTGTTTATGGCCCTGACTTTCTCCGGCCTTTCGGCTTTGGATAATCAAAAGCACAGGGTCATTGTTCTGACTGATATTGAAGCTGACCCGGACGACACCCAGTCGCTTGTCCGCCTGCTTTTATACGCCAACGAAATAGATATCAGGGGACTTGTGGCCACCACTTCCTGCTGGCATAAAACTGAGGTTAACCCCGAATCCATCATCAAAGTCATCCGTGCCTATGAGCAGGTGCATCCAAACCTGCTTCTCCATGATGCTGATTTCCCTTCTGCACCAGACCTGCTTGCCCTCGTTAAATCAAGCATCCCTAAATACGGGATGGAAGGGGTAGGTGATGGTCTGGATACGGATGGCTCCGATCTGATCATCCAGGAACTGGAGAAGGATGATGAACGGCCCCTGTGGATTTCAACCTGGGGTGGCGTGAATACCCTGGCCCAGGCACTGCACAAAATGGAAAACACAATGACTAATAAGGATTTAAAGAAGATGATCTCAAAGCTCCGGGTTTATACCATTTCAGATCAGGACGACGCCGGTATCTGGCTCAGGAACCGCTACCCTGATTTATTCTACATTGTAAGTCCAGGTGACCATTATGCATCAGCCACCTGGAGTGCCATCAATACGGTGGTCAGGGGCATAGATAACAGGACCATCAGCAATGCCTGGCTGGCAGAAAACATCCAGCAGGGTCACGGACCCCTGGGTGTGGCCTATCCTGATGTGGCCTGGGGAATGGAAGGCGACACCCCCGCTTTTCTGCACCTGATCCTCAATGGACTGAACAACCCGGAGCATCCCGAGTGGGGAGGCTGGGGTGGCCGCTATGAACTTTATAAACCGGAGCATGATCCCGGAAAAAAAGGCACTTCAGGTGTTCCCAACGAACCCGAGACCAGGCCCATCTGGACCAATGCCTCGGACAGGCTTTCTCCCTATGGTGAAAGCGAGTATGGAAGATCATTTAAACGCTCGTCCGAAACCTTCGAAGACAACAAGGTGAGCCTGTGGCGCTGGCGTGATGATTTTCAGAACGACTTTGCAGCCCGCATGGACTGGTGCACGAAGTCCTATGAGGAAGCAAACCATGCCCCGGAGATCGTACTCAGTCATCCGGAAAAAATCAGCCTGAAGTCAGGCCAGGGAACTGGTTTTGATGCCTTTGAAACCACGGATCCGGATGGGGACAGCTTCAGCTTCCTCTGGTATGTTTACCCCGAGGCCGGGACTTATGCAGACACAAAAATCGGTGGTGCAGAGAATGCCCATGGAGTATACTGGACGGCTCCTGAAGTGAATAAGGAAGAGACAGTCCATGTGATCCTGAAAGTAACAGACAGGGGAGAGCCCCGCATGACCAGCTATAAACGTATTATTGTTACCGTCACCCCGAAATAAAAGCCATGAAGCGAAGCCGAATTTTTCTTCCCCTTATTCTTACAGGATGTTTCATAATTTCATCCTGCTCATCCAAAGAGGACCAAAATCCAAGGGAGCGGATTTCCATCAACGATGATTGGAAATTCTTTAAATATGCTACCATGGAAGAGGCAGATGGTCTGATCTATGATGTGCGACCCGAAGAAGAGGTCGAATACCAGGATAACCAGGATGCAGATACCAGACCCACTGAAGCCATTGATGTCGAAGCAGAAAGGGAGATCCTGAAACCCTGGATATTACCCACAGGGAATGCTTTTATCAAGGACCCGGCAAAACGACACGGGCGACCAGAGGCAAGGGATGGAGCCACTCCCGGAGCAGACTTCCCCTTTGTCCAGGGTGATTTTGATGACAGCCAGTGGGAAAGCCTGGACCTGCCCCATGACTGGGGCATAGAAGGACCCTTTCTGCAGGGATGGGAGGCTGAAGTGGGTGGAGGCATGGCACGCCTGGCCAGCCACGGAGTGGCCTGGTACCGAAAAAAGCTGAATATTCCAGCTGAAGACCAGGGCAGGCAGATTTACCTGGATATTGACGGAGCCATGTCCTATGCCATGGTATGGATTAACGGACACCTGGCAGGAGGCTGGCCCTATGGTTACAACTCCTTCCGTTTAGACCTTACGCCTTATATTAATTCCGGGGGCGATAACCAGCTGGCCATTCGCATTGATAATCCACCTAAATCGTCGCGCTGGTACCCTGGAGGTGGCATTTACCGAAATGTCTGGCTCGTTAAAACCCACCAGCTTCATGTGGCTCAGTGGGGCAGTTATGTGCGCACTCCCGAAGTCAGTAAGGAGGAAGCCCTTATCGAACTTAGTCTTGTGCTTGAAAACCATAAATCCTCAGAGCTAACAGCAGACCTGATAACCTCCGTGTTCCACCTGGATGCATCGGGCAACAAGAGCGGGCGGGCTGTGACCAGCATCAGCACGGAGGAAGTAGTGATCGAAGCCGGTGGCATGAAGGAGGTCCAGGCCAGTACCCTGCTGAAAAAACCGAAACTCTGGGGACCGGCTCCCACCCAGGAAGCAAATCTTTACCTTGCTGAAACGGAAGTGATCATAGAGGGCCAGGTGGTGGACAGATACCGGACACACTTTGGCATTCGCTCCCTGGTCTTCGATGCAGAAAATGGACTTTTCGTGAACGGCGAGCATATTATATTTAAAGGAGCAAATCAGCACCACGACCTGGGGGCCCTTGGGGCAGCATTTAATACCAGGGCAGCTGAACGTCAGCTGGAAGTGCTTCAGGAGATGGGCTGCAATTCCATCCGCATGGCCCATAATCCGCCCGCCCCTGAGCTCCTGGAGCTGTGTGATAAAATGGGATTCCTTGTCATAGACGAGATCTATGATGTCTGGGAGCGGAAAAAAACTCCCTATGATTTTCACCTGGTCTTCCCGGATTGGTGGGAGCAGGATGCCCGGGCTTTTATACGCCGCGACCGCAACCATCCCTCGGTCATTATGTGGAGCCTTGGGAATGAAGTTGGGGAACAGTATACAGGGGAAGAAGGAGCAGCCCTTGCACAGAAACTGCACAGGCTGGCAAAGGAGGAGGACCCCACAAGACCCACTGCTGCTTCCATGAATTATGCCAGGCCTCATATGGCCCTGCCTCCTGTAATGGATGCAATCAGCCTGAATTACCAGGGTGAGGGGATTCGCAATGCACCAGCCTACAAACATTTGAAGGGGATTAATACAGTACCTCTTTATCCGGCCTTCCATGAAAAATTCCCTGACAAGATGATCATCAGCAGCGAAAATGCGGCTGCGCTCAGCAGTCGTGGCGAATTTATATTCCCCGTGGCCAGGGGTGTATCTGCACCTGTAAGCGACAGCGCGGGCAGCGATCCGGTAAGCATGCAGGTAAGCGCCTATGAACTATATACAGCACCTTTTGGCTCTTCAGCTGACAAGGTCTTCGCCTCCCTGGAGAAACACCCCTATGTGGCCGGAGGTTTTGTATGGAGTGGTTGGGACTATCTGGGCGAACCCACACCCTTTTACCTGGCCCGATCCTCCTATTATGGTGTGATCGATCTGGCCGGTTTCAAAAAGGAGCGCTTTTACCTCTACCAGTCTCACTGGCGGCCGGATTTTCCCATGGTCCACATCCTGCCCCACTGGAACTGGCCCGAACGAATTGGGGATCTTACTCCCGTGCATGTGTTTACTTCAGGCGACGAGGTTGAACTCTTTTTAAACGGGGTATCTCTCGGTCGTAAGCAGAAGGAAAAATATGAATACCGCCTGCGTTGGGATGAGGTAAAATACGAGCCCGGCGAATTAAGGGCAGTGGCATACAAAGATGGCCTGGTCTGGGCCGAAGAACTTGTCAGGACTACTGGCGAAACAGCCATGCTGGTGGCCGAAGCCGACAGGGACCAGATTGCCGCCGATGGCAGGGATCTTTCCTTTGTCACAGTCCGGCTTTGCGATGAGAACGGAGAGGTGGTACCCACTGCGAAAAACAGGGTGCGCTTCAGCCTTGAAGGCCCGGGTGAGATCGTGGCCACCGATAATGGGGACCCTTACTGTATGACTGCATTCCCCTCACCTGAAAGGGATGCCTTCAACGGACTGATTCTGGCCATCGTAAAAGGCAGAAAGAATGAAGCCGGGACCCTCACCCTGAAGGCCCAGGCCGATGGCCTTAAAGAAACAGTTGTATTAATTAATACCAAATAAAGCAGGATGTTCAAAGCCCAATATTTATTGATTGTTCTGGCTGTATTACTTTTATCTGCCTGTGGTACGGAGCAGAAAAGGGGATCCGAGGCGCCACGTTACCATGCCAGCTTCAATGAGGACTGGCTGTTCTCCCTTTCTGATTCAGCAGCATATTCAGAGTCCTCCTTTCCGGATGCTTCCTGGCGCAGCCTGGACCTGCCCCATGACTGGAGCATAGAGGGAAGCTTCAGCAAGGAGCATCCCGCCGGAACGGGGGGTGGTGCCCTGCCAGGGGGCATAGGGTGGTATCGAAAAAGCTTTCATATACCTGCAGAAGATTCTGCCCGGAAAGTCTTTATCACCTTCGATGGCGTATACCAGAACAGTGAAGTTTATATAAACGGCATTCTGCTTGGGAAACGCCCCAATGGCTATATCAGCTTTCAATATGAGCTTACACCTAAGCTGAAATTCGGGAAAAAAAATATGATCGCCGTGCGGGTGGACAACGGGGACCAGCCCAACTCACGCTGGTACTCGGGTTCAGGCATCTACCGGAATGTGTGGCTGACCAAAACAAACCCGGTGCATATTCCCCTGTGGGGCAGCTATGTGGAAACTCCGGAGGTCAGCAGCGAAAAGGCCCTGGTGAGGCTGGAGCTATCCGTAAATAATCCCACCGGACAGATCAGGGAAGTGAGCCTGGAGACCCGCCTTCTGGATGAAGAAGGGAAAGTAGTGGCAAAAGCCACTTCCCCAATGCAGCTGGGTACTAGCGCCACCACGGTACAGGTTCAGGAAATGCTTGTTCCGGAACCACGGCTGTGGAATACGGAAGACCCCTACCTCTACAGGGCGGTCACTCAAATTAAAGTTCAGGGCAGGGCCATCGACCACTACGAGACCACACTGGGAATACGCTTTTTTGAATTTGATGATAAAAAGGGCTTCATCCTGAATGGGAAGCCCATCAAGATCCTGGGAGTATGTCTCCATCATGACCTGGGGGCCCTTGGCTCCGCATTCAATATGAGGGCCCGCGAGCGTCAGCTGGAAATCCTGAAGGAAATGGGCTGCAACGGCATCCGTACCAGCCACAACCCTCCGGAGCCAGAATTGCTCGATCTTTGCGACCGCATGGGCTTTATTGTAATGAACGAGACCTTTGATGTATGGCGAAAAAAGAAGGTGGAAAACGATTATTCGCTATACTTCGATGAGTGGTACCAAAAGGACCTGGTGGATCATCTGAAGCGGGATCGCAACCACCCGAGCATCTTTTCCTGGAGCATCGGGAACGAAATCCTGGAGCAATGGGACAGCACCGGGACAGCACTGGCCATGGAGCTGGCGGGCATTGCCAGGAAATACATCCCGAACATTCCCATCACCGGTGGTTTTAATGATCCCGAACCATCGAATTTTATGATACAGTCAGGGCAGTTTGATCTGATCGGCTTTAACTATAAGCACGAGCGCTTCGAGGCTTTCCCGGAAACTTATCCCGGAGGAAAGTTCATTGCCACCGAGACCACCTCCTCTTTGAACTCCAGGGGCGAATACGATATGCCTTCAGACAGTATTCGCAGATGGCCGGTGCGATGGGATATTCCCTTTTATGATGGAATGCCAGGCAACCTTTGTTCCTCTTACGACAACTGTTCCGCCCCCTGGGGATCCACCCATGCAGAAAGCTGGAAGCTGATCAAAAAACATGATTACCTTTCAGGTATGTTCATATGGACCGGCTTTGACTACCTGGGTGAACCCACCCCCTACCAGTGGCCTTCACGCTCATCCTATTTCGGCATCATCGACCTGGCCGGCTTCCCCAAGGATGCATTCTATATGTACCAGAGCGAGTGGACCGAAGAGCCCGTTTTACATATCTTCCCACACTGGAACTGGAGTCCGGACCAGGAGGTGGATGTCTGGGCCTATACCAACTTCGACGAAGTGGAACTCTTCCTGAACGGCCAGTCACTTGGCAGCAAGTCCAAAGAAGGAGAAAACCTGCATCTGCAGTGGCGGGTGAATTTTGAAAAGGGTGAATTAAAAGCCATTGGGCGGAAAACGGATGGGACCAGCAAGGAAGTGGTGATCCATACTTCGGGTGAGGCCAGTCAGATTGAACTGGTCCCCGACAGAAGCACCCTTACTGCAGATGGCTCTGACCTTTGTTTTGTGACCGTAAATATCCGGGATGCTCAAGGGAACCTGGTACCCTATGCCGAGAACCCTGTGTTTTTCGAGACCGGAGATAAGATGAGCATTGCGGCGGTTGACAATGGCAAACAGACCAGCCATGAACCCTTCCAGGCCAAAAGCCGAAAGGCCTACAACGGCAAATGCCTGGTGATCGTAAAAGCGGGGAAAGAGGCCGGGGAGAGCTTTTTGAAAGCAAGCTCCAATGGCCTTGAATCTGCTGAAATCCAAATACAAATGGCAAATAAAAACTAACTCATAAACTATTCTGAAAACTATGAAAAAGCTACTGATTAGCCTTCTGGCAGTTACATTGTCCGTCCTGAACCTGACAGCACAGAACACCCTGAACCTGGAACCTGATGAGAGCGGGACAAAAATCAGCAAGGAGATCTACGGACATTTTTCCGAGCACCTGGGAACCTGTATCTACGGGGGAATCTTTGTGGGAGAGGACTCTGAAATTCCCAACATCAATGGCTACCGCCTGGACGTTGTGGAGGCCTTCAAGGAATTACAGGTACCCGTGCTACGCTGGCCCGGAGGCTGCTTTGCCGATACCTACCACTGGATGGATGGCATTGGTCCCAAAGAGGATCGCCCTTCCATTGTGAATGTACACTGGGGAGGTGTAACGGAGGACAACAGCTTTGGGACCCACGAGTTCCTGGACTTTTGTGAACTGATCGGCACCGAGCCCTACCTGAGCATCAATGTGGGAACAGGAACAGTACAGGAGGCATCCAGCTGGGTGGAATATGTCAATTCCTCAAACCAGAGCCCCATGACCGACCTGCGAAAAGCCAACGGCCGGGAAGAACCCTGGGATGTGAAGTACTGGGGCATAGGGAATGAAAACTGGGGCTGTGGTGGTGAGATGGCAGCTGACTATTATGTAAATATCTATCGTAACTATGCCTGCTACGTAAAGGGGAGGGGACTGCAGCGAGTTGTCTGCGGCCCCTCGGACAGCCAGGTGGACTGGACCGAAAAGATCATGGCCGGACTGGACGGAAAGTTGCACCTGGCCCAGGGCCTTTCCCTGCACTATTATACATTGCCAACGGGGGACTGGGGTGCCAAGGGTTCATCCATTGATTTCGGGGAGGATATGTGGTTTAAAACCCTGAAAGGAACCATGCGGATCGATGGATTCATTAAGCAACACCTGGCAGTGATGGATAAGTACGATCCGGAAGGCCGCGTGAAACTGATTGTGGACGAGTGGGGAACCTGGTATGATAAGCTGCCCGGCTCAAAGGATGGCTTTTTACAGCAGCAGAATACTGTCCGGGATGCCCTGGTGGCCGGGATCAACCTGAACATCTTTAACCGGTATGCCTCCAGGATTTCCATGGCCAATATTGCCCAGATTGTGAATGTGCTGCAGGCGGTAATCCTGACCGATGGGCCCGATATGGTAAAGACCCCAACCTATCACGTTTTCAAAATGTACAATGTGCACCAGGACGCTACTCTGATTCCACTTTCACTTGAGTGCGAAAACTACGAATACGAAGGTTCGGATATTCCGGCAGTGACCGCTTCAGCATCGGAAAAAGAAGGCGTGGTTTCCATCACACTGACCAATGCAAATCCAAATAAGGCAGTGGACCTGGAAATCGGACTGGATGGAGATATAAAACTCTTTAACGCTCAGATCATCACCGGAGAAGCGATAAATGACTACAATGATTTCGGACAGGACGAGAAGGTCAGCATCAGGGAATTTGAAGCCGGAAAAGTCAAAAACGGTAAACTGAAGGCCAGCCTTCCCTCCAAGTCGGTGGTACTGCTGCAGTTGAAATAGCCAAAATAAATCCGGGGTTCTTTTAACTCCAGATCCTGTCATGTGAACGCTTTTCGTTCCACTCATCGGTGGGAGCAAAAAAGCTGTTATCCTGCTTATGAAGATGCTCCTTTAGCACATCTTCATTTAATTCTATCCCCAGTCCGGGGGAATCGGGCACAGGTGCAAAGCCCTTTTCGATCATAGGCTTTCCACCGGTCATCACCACCAGGTCTTCCCACCAGGGCAGGTCCACAGAATGGTGCTCCAGGGCCAGGAAGTTCTGGGTGGCCGCAGCACAATGAACATTGGCCATAAAAGAAACCGGCGTGCCCGCCTGGTGCATGGCCATGGCAATGCCATTTTCTTCAGCATAATCACCAATCTTCTTGGTCTCAAGCAGTCCGCCTGATGTGGCCAGATCGGGATGAACTATATCCACGGCATGCATATCAATCAGTGGCTTAAAGTATTGAAGCAGATAGATATCTTCTCCTGTGGTGGTAGGTGTTTCCAGGGAATCGGTAATCGTTTTCCATTGTTCAGTGTACTCCCATGATACCATATCTTCAAGCCAGGCCAGCCTGTATTTCTCTACCGCCCTTCCCAGCCTGATTCCATTGTTCATATCGAAGTGGCCATAGTGATCGGTGGAAATGGGAATGTCCCAACCGATGAGCTCGCGGGCCTCATCGGCAATTCTGACCAGCTCCTCAAGCCCCTTGTCCGTGATCTGAATCTGGGTAAAAGGGTGCTTCGTATTTCCATATCCGGTATAATCGCTGGTGTCGTATTGCCCGCCCTTCCATAATTCAGCATTCACCAGGGCACCCGGTATATGCCTGATGGAATTGATGGAAAGATCCATCTTCAGCCAGGTATAGCCCTGATCCTGAATACGATACTTAACTTTTTCGATTTGCTCATCCCTGTCTTTACCCCCGGGTGTATCAGCATATAATCGGATGTTGCTGCGATACCTGCCTCCAAGCAATTGCCAGGCCGGTACACCATATACCTTACCCACAATGTCCCAGAGTGCCATTTCAACAGCACAAACACCTCCAGCCTGACGACCATGTCCTCCAAACTGCTTGATGATTTTAAAAATCATTTCCACATTGCAGGGATTAAGGCCAAGAATCCGGCTTTTAAGCATCAGGGCATAACGCACATCAGCAGCATCCCTTACCTCACCCAGGCCATATACTCCCTGGTTGGTTTCGATGCGGATGATGGCTGTTCGTCCCAGGACTGTTGTCACCGCATAACGCATGTCGGTTATCTTCAGGTCGGAAGGAGAGGATGCTCTGGACACACCGGCAGTGGTTTGAGCAATGGTATCCTCAACGGATAAAGACATTAAACCACCCAGTGCAACTCCTCCCAGGGCTGCCTTTTTAAGAAAATTCCTGCGATTAGCCCCTGTAGCGGGATCGTTAATTTCAGCTTTTTTTGCCTCTCTCTCAGCATTATCCAAAATTTTATTCTGTTCGGAAATCTGCTTGATTATGCTTTTCATCCTGGGTAATTTATTTAAAAAATTAGTAATTCCTTTCCCTCATATAATCGTCAAGTTCCTGTTTGGTCATGGGCAACTGACCGGGATAATTATTCAGCCAGTCCAGAAAATCTGCCTTGATCTCCTCGCCCCACTTGCTGTCAATTTCACCGGGCAGATACTTCCCTTCCCTCAGGCGCTGGTGTCCGAACTCATCACGCAGACCGGTCACCTCAGAGGTCAGCACCAGCTCCTCGGTGAGATAGGCCGGTATAAAAATCACGCCATACTTGTTGGCAAGGACCACATCACCGGGCAGTACAATAGCCCTGCCCACACGAATGGGGGCATTGATGGTGGTCAGCATCATCCCTTGAATAAAAGAAGGGTCGGAACCTTTCATCCATGCATTAAAACCTTCTATTTCGGACAGCCCCTGCTCATCTCTTACGGACCCGTAAAAAACAACACCCCTCCTGGAATTGGCATAAATCGCATTTCCCAGGTTATCGCCTATCAGGGTTCCATCCACAATTTTTCCATAGCCATCCGCCACATATACATCTCCGGTGGTGAGTACATCAATGGGCCAGGAATTGGTGCCTCCGGTCTGGCCCTTCCTTCAGCTTTCCCCTGATCCTTCACATAGTCTTGCAGATCGGGGCGGGAAGGCATATACTGGGCAGTGACCACCCGTCCTGTCATAGCCTCATCCGGATTCATGACATGCCAGTTGCCTTCGTACTGATTATGGAAGCCTTTATTGCGCAGTACGCCCCAGGCTTCTTCCATGGAGATGGCCTTTAATCTTTCCAGCAGATCGTCTGATACTTTTGGCCGGCCGTCCTCAAATCGTTCACCCTCCCACTGGGCAGTGAGGGCTTTTATGTATTCCGGGGATGAACCAACGCTTTGGGACATTAAGCTGAAAGAGCATATGGCCAGTGCAATCAGGAGAGGTGTTCTTTTGTTCATGATTTTGCTTTTAAAAAAATATTTTCCTTAAAATACAATTTTAATTCAATTTTCTGAAGGCTCTCCAGATCCTTCTCTGTATGTATCTTAAATTTGGAGGGGTAAGGAAGGTGGTATAATACACGGGCTAAACCCTGACCCCAATCACAGAGATGTCATCAATCTGCTCATGCTCCCCTTTCCAGTCAATGAAGGTCTGTTCAATGATCTCAGCCTGCTTTTCCATGGGCTTATGCTGAAGTGAAAGCAAAAGCCTTTTGAAAGGGAGACTTTTGTATTTTTTTCGATTTGGCCCGCCAAACTGATCCACAAAACCATCGGAAAACAGGTAAAAAGAATCCTTTTCCTCTAGGTAAATAGAATGGGTGGTAAACCTGGTTTCTTCCCAGTGTGCACCTACGGGTTGTTTATCTGCCTTGAGTTCAATGAGCCTGAAATCCTCCACTTCAATGGAGCCATACTTTTCAAGCCCTCCGTTCACAGGCTGCTCCTTATGCCTGACCACATAGAGGGGATTGTTGGCTCCGGCATAATGCAGTTCCCTGGTCTTTTTGTTTAAAATGGCCAGGGCCATATCCATGCCATCCTTCTGCTCCTCACTATCCTCATCCTGCACAAGCATGTCCTTTATCTGCTGCCTCAGCTGACCCAGGATCTCGGCAGGAGTGCTAAAACAGCGATCATTGATCAGATCATTCAGCATGGTGATTCCCAGCATGCTCATAAATGCACCCGGCACACCATGGCCGGTGCAATCTGCACCAACAATCACCAGGTGATCCTGCACCTCTTTAACCCAGTAGAAATCTCCGCTAACAATGTCCTTGGGCCTGAGGATCACAAAATGCTCAGGGGGCATCAGGGCCTTGAGCGTGCTTGGAGAAGGCAGGATGGCTGACTGGATACGTTGTGCATAGCTGATGCTATCGGTGATTAATTCCTTTTGTGCGTTAATCTGCTCGTTGGTTTTCCGAATGAACTTCATCCTCTGATTTAGCCCCACAGCCATGGCCAGTAGTAAAAGTCCAAATAAACCGATAGAGATAATTATGGCCCGCTGCCTGCGGCTTTTCAGGCTGTCAATCTCAGACTGCTGTTCCAGGATGGCGATTTCATCCTGCTTCTTTTCCATCTGGTAGGAAAAGATCAGGCTGTTGGCCCGTTTCTCGGAATCCAATCCTGTATATGGTATTATCGATGGTGTTTTGAAGTGACAAATACCTGTAGGCATTGTCAAAATCTGAGATCTCTGCATAGTTGGACGCAAGACCCTCATAAATACCGGATAATTCATTATTTAAACCTATTTCTTCAGCAATGATTTCCGCCTGCTTAAAATATTCTATGGCCTTTATGAATTTTTCCTGACTTTCGTACACACTGGCCATCCCCAGCAAGCTGGTAACCTCCTCACGCTTTGCATCCTCCAGTTTTGCAAGTTCAAAGCCATCCTGATAGAACTGAAGAGCCATTGAGTAGTCTTCCTTCTGGGAATAAATATTACCCATAAATGTAAGAGAGGTGGAAATATCAATATTACTGCTCAATACAGTCAGTGATTCCTGAAAAAAGAAAAGTGCAGAATCGTATTCTTCCTTTTGCATATATAGACCCCCCAGGTTAAGATAACTTACACCAACCAGGTCATCGTAGCCTATGGCCTCCGCAATTTCTTTTGAACGTAGATAGTAGGACCTGGCATCATCCAGGTTAGCAGGCTGCTCCGAGTAGACAAGCCCGATGGTATTAAGCAATGTTGCGATTCTTTCACTGTCTCCCATTTCTTCAGCTACCTTCAGGGCCCTGATGGAATATTCAATGGCTTCCACACTATTTCCAGTGGTATAATAAGTGGACCCCAGGTTGCTTAAAATATTGGCAGCCATCAGATCATTGCCGGATTGCTCATAGATTTCCAGGGCCAATTCCCACTGCCGGATGGCATCTGCGTAGGAGCCCTGCATATATGCTCCCAGCCCCAGAGTCTTATAGGCCTGGGCCAGACCTTCGGTAAAACCAAGTTTCTCGGCCAGACTCTCCGCTTCCTGGCTGTATTCAATGGCTTCATCGGGCGACATCCTGTAAAGGATATATGCAATATCATTCAGGGTGTTCACCCTTGTGGTATCCTCCTCCAGATTTTCCAGGACTTGTTTAAGGCTATCAAGCCCGGGTTCCTGGGCATAATTGACTGCTCCCAGGAAGAGGAAAAAAACTGACAGGTATTGTAAAAGATGTTTCACTTGAAGGTGCTTTACCCTTAAACAACAATGATTTCAGAGAATAGTTCTCAGGGTAGCCAGGAAAAGAGGAATCAATATTTCTTCCTCCTTCCCCGGTTTTAGTTTAAAAACCTTACAGGACTCGCCTGAGATCTCTAATGCTTAATAACCTGTACAACTCTTGCAGATTCCTGCAGGACAAGCCTGATCATATATTGTCCCGAGGGCAGGTCAGACATATCAATATCCAGGTTGTCAGCTCTCTTCTGAATAGATGTAACAGGATAAGATCTGCCAGCCAGGTCGAATATGGTAACCATCCTGTACTCCTCGATATCCTCCATGCTGATGCTTACCCAGTCGACCACCGGATTCGGATAGGCCACAAGCTGATCTGTATGCACCAACAACTCCTCTTCCACATCGGTGGTAACCGAGGCAGACTTGTAGTTGCCCTTACATTTTGTGGAACTTGAATTGGCATTGGCCGCATTGCGAACCTTCTGGTCTCCGTCCCTGCTATTTACAACCCATGAAAGCTCAGAACCATCAAAGAATACCACAAAAGATCCTCCACCAGATTCAAACATGCTTGGAACTACACCGGAATTTGCCCAGTCGACCCCACTGCCAGCGAACACATTATCTTCACCAAGGGGAACATAAACAGCCACATCGTTGTCATTCCTGTATTCAAAATTGGCCATGTAGTAATCCGTATCAATTTCCCTGATACAATTCAGTATGGGCTTCACCGCACGGGTACCTGGTCCATAGGGATTCACATGCAGGGTGCCCGTTTCTGTGGTGAAAATGTAATTGTCATTGGTAGGCTCCGGGCGTAACCGTATAGGTACCCGCAGATTCGGATGATGCAGGATCATATGGGCCTGATCCGTATTCCTCAGAACTGTATAGGCTTCATTGCCCACATCTCCGGGAATCCATCCCAAATAGCTGAAAGCAAACACCGGCAGGGGATCGCCTTCATTAATGTAAAGGAAAGGATTCATCAGGAATTACAGTAACGGCCCTGGGTGTAATATCCGCTGAGTCGGTGCGCTGCTTGCATTGGCCAGGTAATTTCCTGCATCAGCTCCTGACGATGAAACACTGGCAAAGACATCGATGTCGTTTCCGGCATCACTGGATGCAAACATGCCGCCGCTGGATGAGACGGATACATCGTCTTCCTCAATAAGCCCGCCTGCTATATAGGCCGATGTAACCGCATCAGTGGTACCATCGTAAATCTTATCCTCGGCAGTAAGGCCGATTTCAAGAGATTTTGGACTGATGCTCGCTGTATCGCCTGCGCTTGTATTGGCGGCATAGTTGGCCGCATCAATGCCTGCGGTTGATAGCTCTGCAGTCACCTCAATTCCGCTTCCCACATTTTTACTGCTGAATACAGCATTGGCAGAACTGGCTGTGACATCGTCACCTTCAACCAATCCTCCAACAAGGAAAGCTGTGGTAACAGCTTCGGTGGTTCCGTCATAAACCTTACTCTCGGCACTAATTCCAATCTCCAGAGCCCTGGGGGTAATACTTGCTGTATCACTTGCTTCGAGATTTGAAATATAATTATCTGCATCAAGTCCGGCAGAGGAAACATCTGCAGTCACGGTGATCCCGCTTCCCACATTCTCAGAACTGAAGAAAGCACCTTCTGACATAACCTGAACGTCATCGCCATCAACAATTCCACCTGCAATAAAGGCCGTAGTTGTGGCATTTGTTGAGCCGTCATAAACCTTATCATCAGCAACTATGCCTATTTCAAGATACTTCAGGGATATGGTAGCCGTGTCTGTGGCAGTGGTATTTGCCAGGTAGTTACCGGCATCGGCTCCTGTTGTGGACACATTTGCTGTAACTACCAGGTCAACTCCTGCATTCCTGCTGCTGAAAGAACCATCGCTTGAGGAAGGAATCACTTCATCCCCTTCAACCAGACCCTCGGCCACAAATGCCGATGTTATGGCACTGGTGTTCCCGTCATAGGTTTTATCATCTGCCAGAATTCCAATCTCAAGAGCCCTGGGGCTAATGTCTGCTGAATCCACAGCACTTTCATTGGCTGTATAATTGGCAGCCTTGCTGCCTCCAACAGAAAGACCCAGGACGCTTACCTCCTTATTTTCTCCCACATGCTTATCCTCAAAGAGGGCTGAAGCATAAGAAATACTCAGGGTATCTCCCGCCAGGCTGTTTTCAGAAACCGTGACTATGGCCTCCCTGTTCCCGTCATACACTTTGTTTTCGGCTGTAACCTCGATAAGCAGTTGCGCCGGAATGATGGTAAAGACTGCTGAGTCATAAGAAACAACATAATTCTCCCCGGCAGTCACACTGCCCTGGCGAATGCCATATTCATCCACATCTTCACCTTCATCCCTGATTAACTCGCCAGTAAGCGTATCACCGTCGAACAATGGTGAATGACTGTAGGTCAGTTCAGGTTCCGCTTCGCCATAAATTTTTGACTTATCCTCAGCTGCTATATTCAATAAAGCCTGATCAACGGTAAGTGTTCCAAGCCCATAGCTAATCTCATAGTTATTTGAGATATAGGTTCCCGGAACAATCCAGTGCTTTCCGGCATCGGTTCCGGTGATGAAGCTCATGGGAGTAAAGCTCAGGTCTTCGGCCGGGGCACCCACATCGGTGGCATCAAATACCATAATGGTTCCCTGATTGCTGCTATTATTTATGGCGGAGCCGTTCACAATGGCATTGCCATTATCGAGCGGACTTCCATTCACCACAGCGATCCCTCTCACATAAGCCAATCCATTAACAACTGCAATTCCCCTTGCGTTGACTACTACATCTTCATAAATCACAGAACTGTCATCCTGCACAGTTCCGGCTGCAATACTTAAAGAAGCGGCATCTATTCCTTCAATCCCGTTTACAACCGCCACTCCTCTTACATTGGGTACACTGCCATTGGCAATGGCAGTTCCACTGGCCAGGAAGTTCATATTCTCAAGGTTGACCACATCATTACCTGTCCCGGCATCATTAACAACTGCAATACCATTTACAACAGCTACTCCACGAGTTAACCGGGTGCCATTAACCATGGCAACGCCATTTACGATGGCAACTCCACGGGGATTGACCACATTTATGATAATACCATCTTCCTTCACCTGGCTTACCTCCCCATCGATCACTTCGA
Source organism: uncultured Bacteroidota bacterium (assembly GCA_963713725.1). GTDB lineage: Bacteria > Bacteroidota > Bacteroidia > Bacteroidales. The sequence goes on along the minus strand of CAVQMZ010000003.1, from coordinate 166,760 downwards.
TCTCAAGGTTGTTTACAACGGCTACTCCACGGATCATGGGGATACCATTTACCACTGCAATTCCACGAACAGAGGGGAGACCATTCTCGATGGGGACATCCACACCGTTTACAACTGCAACACCCCTGGAAATAAAGGAACTGTTAACAACCGCAACTCCTCGTACTATGGGAATGCCATTCACCTGTACAATGCCTTCAGTGGGCACAGGTACTCCATCGATGGTGGTAATTCCATTTTCAACCACCACTTCCTGACCGTTGACCACGGCAACTCCCCGGGTATATCCGCTCCTGTTGACCAGGGCAACACCCCTGGTGCCGGGAACCTTGTTCTCTATAGCCACACCATTTAACTCGGTCATATAACCCTCATCAAAGGTGACCTGATCTCCGTTCACCACGGCAACACCCCGGGTAATTTCTGTCATATTCACAAAGGGCAGACCGTTAACCACTGCCACTCCCCGGATCAGTTTGCTCCCGTTGACAACGGGCTCTCCGGCCACATAAACTGTAGTATCACTTCCCACCACTTCAACTTTCACCTCCACACCATTTACAACGGCAACTCCACGGATCAATTTAACCCCATTTACAACAGCAACGCCACGAATCAATGGAATACCATTCACCACAGCAACTCCCCTGATCAGGGAGACTTTATTTGTAAGTGCTGCGGTATGCTCGCTCTGCACATCACTTAACAGGAGTCCGATATCACCAATATTTTGCGTTGAATCCTCAATCTCGTAAGAGAAAGTAATACCTGACGGTGGCAACTGCTCTCCGTAAGTAATTTCCACATCATTGGGGGTGATCTTCAGTGCCAGCTTCTCAACCGTCAGATTCCCATTGATAAATTCAAGAATATATTTCTCGGACAGGGCATAATCTATTTCGCTTATGGGATTCTCCGGATCATAGGCAGGACTCAGGGAGGGAACAATAATGTAGGCTCCTGCTCCTGAGGTATCACTTGCCGGAACCCAGTACTGGAGTCCCGATAAACGGCTTGCTTCCACAGGCAATATATGTCCGCCTGTGACTGCATCTTCAAGCGTCAGGGTATCATCATTCACGGTAACAAGACTGATTGAAGCCGAATATGCGGGCATCACTTCACCGTATTTTTTTGTGGTATTATTGGCTTTGATGATCACTCTTTGCCTTACGGAATCTGTAAAAAAGACCTCCTCACTGGAACCTCCATCCAGTCCGCTTTCTGAAATGGCATTATTTACTGCCTGCCATGCACCATTTCCGATATAACCGGGATGTTCCACACTAATGGTATATTCATCCACAACCACCACACCTTCCTGGAGAACTTCACCCCTGAAAAGAACCTGGGTTGAATCGGTGAAGAAGTCACCGGAAATTGTAAAGGAGATGGGCACAATGGAATCCCCTGGCTCAGGACTTTCAGAAGCAAGTATCAGATTCTCCACAAAGGGAGAAGGATTTGCAAAAGTTCCCATGGCCTTATGAGCCTGCAAAAAACCGGCTCCCGAAACGCGATCCTCACCCGGATCATCCATATCCATTGCTGTTGATTTCATCAGGATACGAATGTCCTCAGGAGTAAGCGGATTACCGGGTTCATATTTTAAATTCCCTTCTATTAGCAGGGCTGCAACTCCCGCAGCATGAGGAGAAGCTGCCGATGTTCCAAAGAAATTGGGATATAAGGTATCCGGGTCCACTGGATCCACCCAGTCACCATTACCCAGGTCAATGGTTGTATTCACTCCATTGGGAGCTGTGATATCGGGCTTGTTCCTCACAAGACCATCAACCGGTGTGCCACCAACAGAGGAGAAGGACATGATGACCGGCTCTTCATATTCGCCCGGACTGAAAATGGGATTCTTATCATAACGAACGGCACCCACGGAAATGGCTTTCTCTGCATTGGGGTGCCCCACAATGGTGGAATTCCCCTGGTCACCATATTCAAGCATCTGAAACTGGGTACCTCCCCTGAACAGGATGTATTTAAAATTAACCTGTACATCCGGACCACTGGCCCTGGCGATTACCACATTGACATTTACATCGTCTCCTTCCACGGCAAAAGGCACCACCTCGATGGGGAAAGTCCCTACATTTTCACGGTTGAATCCCAAAAGAGCAATTCCCGCATCATCGGACAGGAAGAGGTCCAGATCGGTCTGGGTGGTGGTCATATCAGGATCCGAGCCGTCATCCCACTGTAGAACAAGCAAATAGGACCCTTCCGGCAACAATACATTCTGAAGATACATCTCCGGATCCGCTAAAATCGTGGGCCTCACCCAAAATTAATCCAGGAGCCGCCGCACTTATAAATTGTGCCGCATATGAGGCACGACCGAAGTTTCCGGCAGAGGAGAAAAAGGTCACTCCTTCATCCACGACCTGGTCAATGGTTTGCGCGATCACTCCATCACGGAAAAATGGCTCTGTGATATAGGAAATATCATCCACAATCACATCACATGCAACATCGACGAGCTCCCTGATTCCCAATGCCATATCCTGTTCACCGAGGAAGCCGGTCCTGAATGCCAGCTCTGCCCCGGGAGCCACATCATGAACGATTTGCAGCATGGCTCTCCCTTCATCAGACAGGGTACCATTGGTGGGTATAAGGTCTTTGACAACCTGCACTTCACTTGTATAGCCATTGGGATTCCCTGCTCCAGGAAGGTCGCCGTTGGCAATATCAATATGAGCGGTCATTTTTGAATTATAGCTATTGGAGATGACACCAATTTTGACTCCGCTTCCATCGAGCTCATAACCCAGGCGCACGAAATCGGAATGCATGGCAAAATCACCCTGGCTTTTGGTCAGACCGGTGGCCGGAACCAGGTAGTTGCTTACCCCGGGGTAAACGGGCCTGGCATAGCGAAGATAGGACAGATCATTCAGTTGCAGCAGATTTGCAATATCGAACCAACCGGTGGCATGATGGGCCGCTGGGTTCTCAGTAACCAGGACAAAACCCAATAAAATGAGGCTATCCTTCATGTTTACATAAACATTGGGCTTGGAAACCACCTCAATCAGTACCCTGTCCCCTTCCAATTGGAAGATGTCATCTGTAGCTCCTGCAAAACCAACAGGATCTGCCACATAGGCATTATACAAGGAAGTAAGCTCAGCCCCGATTTTTGATCGGTATTGTTTCCCTCCCTTGGGAGGAATGTAACCGGGAATGATAGCCAGGCTGGGGGGCTCCCCGCAAAAATCTGTATTAATATCAGCATACAACTACTTTCTCCTGCCCGCTGGGAAGGGTAACGATCCACTGTACCTGATCCTGGACATCAAATTCCAGGCTGAATGCCTTCTCCTTTACGCCTGGCTCAAAGGTAGTGATCCCGTACTTCTTGAGCCTGGCCGTGATTGTAAATCAGCACACTACCGTCTCATCCACGACAACAGATTTCTTGCCGGTATTCACATAGCCGAAATGGGCTTTCAGCTTGCCATCGCCAATATATTCGGTGCAGTTGACTACAATATCGATATTATCCTTATTCGGTCCTTTTTGAGCGTAAGCGGCCCATGGAAAAAGGAAAATAAATGCAAGGGAAAAAATACTGAGGATCTGTATTCGATGGTAAAGCTTTTTCATTTCTGTAAGGGTAAAATATTGATTGTTGTAAATTCTTCTAAATGACGGAGTTAATTTATGTGTAAAGGTAACGGGCTAACACAGCACCTATAATAATGTTCCCTGCTGAAGTGGGTATTTAACAGCTTTTTAACATCACTTGCAGACAAGCTTCACAAAACAGGGGAAAAGCCACTCAATCTAAAATTAAGAGCAAAACACCCCTGCTTGTTGTTAATGAAATGCTAAAATTGACGAAGGAGCTTATTCACCTGATGGTCTGAGCTGGTAGAACACGCCCCGTTCCTGTCGATTGGCCTCAATCCGGCCCGATTCTTCCAGCGTTCCCAGGTATTTGTTAATTTCATTGACATGAATGCCCAGGATTTGCTGGATATCATCAAGTGTACAGGGCCTGCGGGAAATGGTTTCAAGAATGACAGCTTCCACATCGTGCGAAAGGCAACAGATTCGCTCCCGCTGCTTCACCGGAACCACAATTTCCACATTCTGGAAACCCCATTCGCCTGACAATGGCTTCCAGCTCCATTCGTGTGGCCGGTCTCAGGTCCTCTATTACACCGGGCCTGTCGAGGGTATTCAGCTGGATCCGGTCGGGGCCAATGGCCTGAATGGCCTCCTTCAGCGCCAGGATATTTTCCACATCATCATTGTAGCCCGGTAAAATAAGCACTTCCAGCCAGAATTCCCCCCTGCATTCTTTTCTAAAATCTATCAGCCCCTGAATATAATCATCCACTCTGAGCTCCTTTCGGGGCCTGTTAATCTTTCTGAAGGCAGCATCGGTGGCAGCATCCAGGGATGGAAGAACCACATCCACATCCCTTAATTCTTTTCTGAGGGAGGTATCATAAAAAAGGGTTCCATTGGTAATCAGGGCCACCTTTACTTTTGGCTTCATCTCCTTGATGAGTTTCAGAATCTGCCCTATTCCGGAATGAAGAGTGGGCTCACCGGCACCGGAGAAGGTAATAAAATCAGGATCAGGATTTTTTCCAAAATAGTCCATCAACTCCCTTTGAATCTCTTCCTCCGGGACATACTCACCCCGCTCAAGGGTAAGCCGGGTTGTACTGCCACATTCACAGTAGATACAATTGAGGGAACAAACCTTATGGGGAACAAGGTCAACTCCAAGGGAAATACCCAGTCTGCGCGATGGCACCGGTCCGAATAGATGGCTGTACATAAGTGAAAATTCAGTGCAAGGTAGTTCAGTTGATTTATTCTTCAAACAGACTGAAATAAATTATGTAACTTTTGGCTTCTATTTGTTACAAACCCTGATGAGAATATAAACATGAAAAAGTTTACTATTTTATTGTTCCTGAGCCTTGTTTTTGCCTTAAATTCAAAAGCACAGGTAAGCCTGGGTGAAAAGGTCCCAAACTTTACTGCCACCGACCAGGACGGGTCAAAATGGGTCCTGAAGAAGGAAATGAAATCTTCCGATTATCTGGTGGTCTATTTCTACCCCGCCGCTTTTACCGGAGGATGCACCAAGCAGGCCTGTTCATATCGTGATCATCAGGCAGAAATGGCCAGGGTAAATGCTCAGGTGGTTGGCGTTTCGGGAGACAAGCCCGAAACCCTTGAGCTTTTCGCACTGGAGCACCAGTTGAATTTCACACTGCTTGCAGATGAATCGGGAGAAATCGCAGCTCTGTTCGGAGTATCTCAGAAGGAGGGGGGCACCATACAGCGCGACATCCAGGGTGAAACCATGGATCTCACAAGGGGAACCACCATACAACGGTGGACTTTTGTACTGGACAGCAAGGGAATGCTGATCTACAAAGATGCAGAAGTGAATGCCGCAGAAGACAGTGCAAAAGTAATGGAATTCCTCTCCTCTCTTTAGTCAAAAAATCAGGCTTCGGTAAGCAGGGAACAGCCTCCCGGAAGAGCAGAAATTTCTTCTTTAGAATGAATCTATATAATCCACATAGAGCGGCTAAAAATCCCAAAACCGTCCGATTTTTTATATTTTTCCTCTCGTACCCCTGTTCTGTATATCAGCTATTTGAAAAACAGCTTCATTAAACAGCAGTTTTGCAGAATAATAAACCCTGAAGCGAAAGGAAAGGACATCATGGAGAAGTTTCATTTTGGATTTGATATCGGCAGCATTTCAATAAACACTGTTGTCATGGATTCTGCTGGAAACATTTTAGCTGACCGCTATGACTACAACCATGGTAAGCCCTTTGATAAACTAAAAGAAATCCTCGACGAACTGGAGAAGGAGTATACTTTGGACCAGTTTGCTCATTTAAGCTTTACGGGTACAGGAGGGAAACTGGCTGCCGAATTGCTCAATGGCACTTATGTAAATGAAATTGTCGCCCAGTCTACATCAGTATCCAGGCTCTATCCCCAGGCAAGAACCGTCATTGAAATGGGGGGAGAGGATTCCAAGCTGATCTTCATGGACAAGCTGGACGAAAATGCCTCACGTCTCTCCGATTTTGAATTAAATACCCTCTGTGCTGCCGGAACCGGCTCTTTTCTTGATCAACAGGCCAACCGTATTGGTATATCCATAGAAAATGAGTTTGGAGAACTCTCTCTGATGTCGGAGGATCCTCCCAGAATTGCAGGCAGATGCAGCGTATTTGCTAAAAGTGACATGATTCACCTGCAGCAAATAGCAACCCCGGTTCATGATATCGTGGCAGGCTTATGTTTTGCTGTGGCACGGAATTTCATTTCATCACTGGGAAGAGGAAAAACCCTCAACTTTCCGGTCATCTTTCAGGGAGGAGTCTCCTCCAACATTGGAATGGTCAGGGCTTTTAAAGATCTTTTAAAGGCGGAGGAAGGTGATCTCCTGATCCCGGAACACAACACCTCCATGGGTGCCATGGGAGCTGTGCTCAACCAGCTGGCTGATGAAAATAAGGAAGAAAAGGGTTACCAGGGTTCTGCTGAACTCGAAAAATACATCAAGAGTGAAAAATCCAGGGGCAAATCATTTGCTCCCCTCACTCCACCCCAATCGGAGATAAAAAAGGACGTATACCCCATTCCCGAATCCAGTAAGCCCTATGAGGTATACCTTGGGCTCGACATAGGATCCCTGAGTACCAATGTGGTTTTGATTGACGATGAGAATCGTGTTGTGGCCCGACGATATTTACCCACCGCCAGTAAGCCTCTGGACGCTATACGCAGGGGTATGTCTGAGATATATGATGAAATAGGAGACCGTGTTGTCGTTAAGGGTGCCGGAACCACAGGATCGGGTCGTTACCTGACGGGAGACTTCATCGGAGCTGATCTGATCCGTAACGAAATTACTGCCCAGGCAACAGCAGCCATCGCCTTTGATCCGAAAGTAGATACCATTTTTGAAATTGGCGGACAGGATTCCAAGTACATCAGCATCGATAATGGTGTTGTAGTGGATTTCGAAATGAACAAAGTTTGTGCGGCCGGGACCGGATCTTTCCTCCAGGAACAGGCAGAAAAACTGGACATCAACATTATTGAGGAATTCGGCGAGATGGCCCTTGGGGCATGTCAGCCGGCCGGACTGGGCGACCGTTGTACTGTATTTATGGAATCGGACCTGAATGCCTTTCAGCAAAAAGGGGTAGAGAAGGATAACCTGGTGGGTGGACTTGCCTACTCCATAGTGCATAACTACATCCAGAAGGTAGTCCGGAAAAAGAGGGTGGGTGAGCACATTCTCTTTCAGGGCGGCGTAACCAACAATAAGGCGGTTGTAGCTGCCTTTGAAAAGGTGACAGGTAAGAAGATTCACATTCCACCCCATTTTGATGTAACCGGTGCCATTGGGGCTGCTATTCTGGCCCGTGACCACATTAAAAAGGAGAAGCTTGAAACCCGCTTCAAGGGCTTTGATATCAGCAAAATACCCTATGCTGTTGATAAGTTCACCTGCAAAGCATGCTCCAATCAGTGTGAGATCAGGAGGATAAAAATTGAAGGAGAAAAAAAGCCGCTTTATTTCGGAGGCAGATGTGAGAAGTGGGAAATGGATGACCGGAAAGGCAAAGGGAAGGGTATTCCCAATTACTTTGAAGAGCGGCTGGACATGCTTACCGATGGCTTCGAGCCTGAAAACAATCCGGAAAAACAGACCATAGGAATTCCACGCGGACTGATGGTTTTCTACCAGCAATTCCCATACTGGAGCACCTTCTTTAAAGAACTTGGCTTTAATGTGATGGTTTCAGATGAGACCAGCAGTCAGACCGTTAAAAAAGCCCTCAATAAAATTGTGGCCGAAACCTGCTTCCCGGTGGAAGTGATGCATGGGCACATCTACGAGATGCTTGAGGACAAGGTGGATTATATTTTCACGCCCTTTATCATCAATGCCAGGGGAGCAAAAGACAACCCCACTTCCAATACCAACTGCCCATGGGTGCAGACGGTTCCCTTCATGGTGAAGGCCTCCATACAGGAAGAGCAAAGGGATCGCCTTTTAAGTCCAACCCTGAATTTCAAGTACTACGGTAAGGTAGTGGAGAATGAGCTATACGACTACTTTGGAAAGCGATTTAAACTAAGCAGAAAGAAGATTGCGGAGGCCATGAAAAAGGCCGACGTGAAACAGGAGCACTTTGAAGAAAGGGTGAGAGCAAGGGGTCGTGAGGTAATGGCCAGCCTGCCCGAGGACAAAGAAGTGCTGGCAATCATTGGAAGACCCTACAATACAGGCGATCCGGCACTTAACCTGAGCATGGTTGAGAAGCTGATCAATCTGGATGTGCTCCCCATACCTATGGACTACCTGCCCCTGGCTGATGAAAATATCACAAGGGATTATAATAAAATGTACTGGCCCAACGGTCAGCGTATTCTGGCTGCCTCAAGGATCATTGCCCGTGACGAGCGCCTCCATGGAATATACATGGGCAACTTCAGGTGTGGACCCGACTCCTTCCTCGCCCATTTTGTAAACGAGGAGATGGCCGGGAAGCCCTATATGGAGATTGAGATCGATGAGCATGGTGCCGATGCGGGAATGATTACCCGCTATGAGGCCTTCCTCGATAGTCTGAGGGGCTCCAGGCTGGGTGAAGCGAAAAAGAAAAAGGTATACGTCCCGGGTCAAATGAGTTCTTCTCCCTTGATGAACCGAACGCTTTATTTCCCCTACCTCAGCGATGCCTCCTATGTGATGGCGGGAGTATGCAGAAGTTTTGGTGTGAAAGCCGAATCACTTCCCATGCAAACCCAGGTGGATCTGGACCTGGCAAGGAAATACACCTCAGCCAGGGAGTGTTTCCCCATGATTGCAACTACGGGAAGTTTTCTGAAAAAGCTGATGGAGCCGGAAACCGATCCTGCCAAAGTTAGTTTCTTTATGCCCGATCATAACGGGCCCTGTCGCTTTGGACAATACAACCGTTTCCAGCGGGTGCTCTTCGACCGCCTGGGTTATGACAAAACGGAAATCATAGCCCCCAGTAATGACGACTCCTACGAATCCATATCAGGAGGACACGGCTCCAAATTCCGGCTCAATGCCTGGAAAGGATTTGTGGCCATGGATATCATCCGGAAAATGAAACAGGAACGCTCACCCTATGAGCTAATGCCCGGGAACACCGAACAGGTATACAAGCAGGCCTTGTCCGACCTGGTAGCCTGTATGGAAAACGGTGGGGATAATCTTACCGAGACCCTGGCCCAGATTGCCTTCTCCTTCACCCAGATTCCCATGTCCAACGGTAAGCGTAAACCCGTTGTGGCCATAGTGGGTGAGATCTTTATGCGTGACAATGACTTCTGCAGCGCCCATATGGTGAAAAGGCTGGAGAAATTCGGAGCCGAAACCTGGATTGCTCCCTTTGCTGAGTGGCTCTCCTACTCCACCATCCGCTATACGCGAGACAGTAAATGGAAGGGCGATTTTAAAGGGGTAGTGAAATCCAGACTTCAGGAGTACTTCCAGGAAAGAACCGCCAGCAAAATCATCAAACCCTTCCACGGATTGTTTGATGAGGACAAGGAAGTGGCCGTTAAGGATATGCTGAATGCCTGCGGACCATACGTGCATCGGCATTACGATGGTGACCCGGCACTGAACCTGGGTACATCTGCCATCCTGGCTGACAGGGGAATTTCAGGCATTGCCAATATTCTTCCCTTCACCTGCATGCCGGGAACGCTCGTGGCCTCAGTTTCCGACCAGTTGCGCAAGGACAAGGATAACATACCCTATGTGAGCATAGCCTATGACGGACAGGAGGATGCTTCCATTGAGCTGAGGCTCCAGGCCTTCATGCACCAGGCCTATCAGTATGCCGAAGACAAGGGTCTTACAAAACCCGAAACCAGCAACTGGGTACTGAGTTCCGGGCGCTGAACACCAGACTCTGAGTACATAACTCGGAGAACAAGGCTGTGATTATTAGCGACTCTGATAGGGTAACATCTTGTGGAAAGTAATGCCTTCGGGGCTCACTCTGGCCTGGGCTACGTATATCTCCACTCCCCTTCGGATTGCCTCGTCCAGGGCTTTTGCATATTCCGGATCGATTTCCCTGGCAGGTGAAAAAGAAGTGACATCCATTCGCTGAACCACGTATAACATTACAGCCCGCATGCCTGCCTGTTTAACACGGATGAGGGTATTCAGATGCTTCCTGCCCCGGGTGGTCACCGCATCCGGAAAGAGGGCCCTCTTTCCCTCCCTGAGGGAAACATTTTTTACTTCAATAAAACAGGCTTCTCCCCTCTTCTCTCCATAGAGGTCAAAGCGACTGTCTTCCCATTTCACCTCCCGTTTCAAGTCCGGTCATTCCCTCCAAACCGGGTATCAGTCCTTCCTGCAAGCATTGAAAGGCCAGGGCATTGGGCAGAGCAGTATTGATCCCCACCCAGTCTCCTTTAATCCTGATCATCTCCCATGTATATTGGGTTTTTCTCCTGGGATCATCCACCGGCGAAAGGTAAACCTCTGCACCCTCCTCCAGACAGCTCTTCATGGAACCTGAATTGGTACAATGAGCCGTCACCATAGTACCATCATCAAGTAGTACATCGGCCAGGAAACGTTTGTATCTTTTAAGCAGCCGGCCAGGAATAAGTTGCTTTTTAAATTCCATATTATGCAAAGTAAACATAGCCTTCGGAAAATCCGATTTTCTGATTGATTTGGCTTATATTATTTCTAAATTGCATAGACGAAATAAGTATAAAAACCAGGAAAACATGAAACGAATTCTTTTACCACTGTTAATTCTGGCCTTTGTTCTGCCAGCTCAGAATGCTAATTCTCAAGATCTTCAGGATATTCTGGGACAACTGGGAGCAGGCGCAACAGAAGCTAAATATAATCCGGTTTATAAGTTCGACACCTACATGCAAATGGAGGTTTCCGACAACGATGATCAAAAGGTGACATACAATGCCTATCTCACCCGGGACGGGAGCAGCTATGCTGTGATTTTTGATGCGGAAGGGGCCAGGTCAGTCATCGTATTTGACACCAAGAACAGTACCATGCTAATGCTGGTGGAGAATGATGGTGAAAAGACCGGATTTGCCATGGGTATTGATCCTGAGGCCTTCGCAAATGACGAAGCAGACGATGAGGGTGATTTCGCTTACGAAAGTTTCAGGACAGGCAATACAAAAACCCTCCTGGGTTATACATGCGATGAATACCTGATCAAGGATGAGGATTCAGAGGTCCGGGTCTGGTCGTCCGAAAAACTTGGAAAGGAAGTGGAGAAGAAGATGTTCAAAAACCAGCAGATATTCGGTGGAGCATTTGTGCATGCAGCCGGAATGGATGGGATGGCTCTGGAATATGACTTCAAAGATTTGGATAGTGGCGATCATGGAACCATGAAGGTGACCGAGATAGACCTGGAATCCAATAAAACCATATCCACCGGTGAATATACCGTGATGTCCATGGGGCAATAGCCAAAATGGATTTCCGTACACAGTTAAGTTCTTTCCCATCAGGAAGAGACAGGGAATTTTTCATTGCTGCGGTGGGTAAGTCAGAAGAGATTTTTGCCTCCCTTCTGAAGCTGGCTTTATACGAAAAAGATCCTCTGGCATGGAGGGCTGCCTGGATTCTGGATGGGAGCGATGAACAAAACTCCGGCCTGGCCAAAAATTTCATACAGGACATTGTTCCTGCCCTTGAAGGGATAAAATCAAAAGGAGCCCTTCGAAGTCTCCTGCGCTTGCTCTGCAGGTATGATATCAGGGAGGAGGAACAGGGAACTATTATCGACCTTTGCTTTAAATACATGGTGTCTGAACTCTATCCGGTTGCAGTGAAGGTGCATGCCATGCAGATTATCTATAAACATGTTTTAATCTACCCTGAGCTTAAAGAGGAGCTGATTACTGTGATCACTGACCAGGTGGCAAATAATTCGGTGGGATTTAAATCCAGAGGGATGCGCATCATTAAACAGCTAAAAGGTAAAAACTGAGAAGCAAATGGAAATCTGCTACATTTTGTATAAACCTGCCGTCCCCGGGAATGTGGGTTCAGCAGCCCGGGCCATGAACACCATGGGCTTTTCCAGCCTGCGCCTGATTCAGCCCTGTGATCACCTGGGGAATGAAGCCCGGATGCTCGCCCACGGATCAAATCATATCCTGGAAAACGCAACCGTTTACGAGACTTTTGAGGAGGCCGTTCGGGATCTTGACCTGGTCATTTGCACCACGGCCAGGGGGCGTACAGCTAAACACGATTACCATTCCAGCCGTGAGATCCGGGGACTCATAGAAAAAAAAGCAGATCATCTGAATCGGGTGGGAATCCTTTTCGGAACCGAGGAGAGCGGTCTGCCAAACGCTCTGATACTCAAATCAGACCTGGCCATGAGCATAGCCATGAAATCCAGCTATCCCTCACTTAACCTTGGTCAGGCCGTTATGCTCACCGCCTATGAACTGTCCCCTCTCAATGAGCTATCCAAACCCGGTCATGATATGGTTAAGACGGGAGAAGGATGGGGTGAGCTGAAAGGCCAGACAGAACATCTGCTGGAGGCAATTGGGATCTTGAAGGGCACAGCCCTCTACCATCGGATCATGGAGAGACTCTCCACCATTGGTTCCAATGAAATCCCCCTCTTTCTTTCGGTAATCAAACGAATCAATAGCGATAAAAAAGGCTGAGGGCTACCAGTCCACTTTATAATAGTCACTGCCATGCCGCTCCTCAAGGATCCTGTAGAAGTCGTGGTCGGCCTGAGCGCCAATGGAAAGGGAGGGTGGAAATTCTCCTTTTGATGCCACAAAGTCTTCCATAAGTTTTTTCATTTCAGCCAATTTTTCAGGCTCCTCCCCGGCCAGATTTACCAGCTCACCAGGATCACTTTTCAGGTTAAATAGCAGGATGTCATGGGGAGCCACACCTATTTTCCCTCGCGTGCCATGGAAACCCTCAAAGGGAAGTTTCACCTTCCAGTCGCCATTCCTGTAGCCTTCAAGTTTGGCCAGATCGTAGTAAAGAAACTCACGGGACTTCCGGGTAACCTCTCCTTTCAGAATGGGCAGGATGCTCTCCCCGTCATAATCCCTGTCGGAAGGCAACTCGGCTCCGGCAATCTCTGCAAAAGTGGGAAACCAGTCCATCATTAAACCCATATCATTATATACGGAGCCAGGAGGGATCACATCCGGCCACATGGCCAGGGTGGGTACACGCTGTCCGCCCTCGAAGGTGTATTGCTTTCCTTCACGTAGCATTCCGGCTGAGCCACCCATCTCCAGCATGACCAGCCAGGGACCATTATCGCTTGAAAATACCACCAGGGTATTGTCCAGAATTCCATGCTCCTCCAGCGAAGCCAGAACTTCACCCACGCTCCAGTCTATCTCCTCAATTACATCGGCATACAGCCCGTTCCCCGACCGGCCATCAAACTCGGGGGAGGCATAAATGGGAACATGGGGCATGGAGTGGGCCAGGTAAAGATAGAATGGTGTGCCTGCATGCCTGTCAATAAAATCAACAGCCTTCCCGGTATAAGTCCTGGTTGTAAAATGCTGATCGACATTAAAGTCGGCCACATCGTTACCCTCCAGGTAAATTGCACTGTGCATATCGTTGCTGTAGGGGATGCCAAAATATTCATCGAAGCCCCGCTGAAGTGGCAGGAATTCATGCCGGTGACCAAGGTGCCATTTACCCACTATGCCTGTTGAATAGCCCCTGGTTTTAAGGAGCTGTGCAATGGTAATTTCCTCCACCGGCATTCCTGTGTAGGACCTTGGAAAAAAGACTGAGTTAATACCCATTCGTTGTGGAATCCGCCCGGTAAGCAGGGCTGCCCGGGAAGGGGAGCAAACCGGCGAGGCAGAATAGAACTCGGTAAATTTAATGCCTTCGGCAGCCAGACGGTCAATATTGGGGGTCCGGATTACCTCATTCCCGAAACAGGCCAGATCGCCATAACCCAGATCGTCGCAGTAAACCACAACAATATTGGGCAGATCTTCCACCCTGGAGAGTTCTCCGGAGAGCGCTCCGGACGAGCGCTCTCCGGACGAGTTACAGGAGTAAAAAATGAAGGGAACAAGAAGAAGGAAAAGAGCTGTGGATTTTTTCATGGTCGGGAATTTTAGGACCTGTTAATATAGCAATTTGAGGTCGAAAAGGACATGGAATCAGGCAGGAACTTGTATTTTTGACTTTAGATGGAAGGCCAGGGAGAAAAATATATCCGAGCACTGATTGCCCAGGGCGAGCACCAGCAGCTCGACTTCAAATTCGAAATTACCGATGCCCGGAAGATCGCCCGCACCCTTTCTGCCTTTTCAAATACCCAGGGGGGAAGATTACTTGTCGGTGTAAAGGACAATGGTCGCATCAGTGGAATTCAATCTGATGAGGAATTTTACATGGTGGAATCTGCAGCCACTTTATACTGCAGGCCGGAGGTGAAATTTTCCAGTCGGATCCATCAGATTGATGGGAAAAATATTCTTGAAGTATATATTCCTGCTGTGAAAAAAAAGCCGGTTTACGCAAGAGACGAAAATAAGCGATGGATGGCCTACATCCGGGTGGCTGATGAAAGTATGCTTGCAGGAGTTGTACAGCTAAGGATCTGGACCGGGGAAGGGGATGTGGAGAAAGAGCATGCAGGAGATCATTTGCTGGAATTTACCCGTAAGGAGCAAATTCTGCTGTCAACGCTCGAAAACGACCCTGGAGCAAGCCTTTCTAAGTTGAAACAGGATACCGGTTTTAAAAGAAAGGAACTGGTTGACCTGATGACAAAGCTGGTCAGATTCGATGTTGTTCAGATGGAGATTAAAGAGGGGGTGAGTGCATTCAGATTAAAGGAAAGGCCCGGTGAATAGGAGGCTATGGATACTAAAGTGATTCGATAATGGAATCAAAAATAGCGCGCCCGTCCGTATTTCGGCCATAGGAAAACACAGCCCTTTCAGGCTGGGGGATCAAGCCAAACACATTCCTCTTCGTGTTACAGACACCTGCAATGTTATCGATCGAACCTGTCACATTGTTTTCCTCGGATATCACAGCAAACTCGTCGCAGTAACGGAAAATAATCTGGTCATTAAGGCGCATATCCACCAGTACTTCATCTTTTGCGGCATAGCGTCCATATCCTGTTGAAACAGGAATCTGGTAGGCCAGGTCGCTGGAAAGCTTTCGGGTCAGTATGGTGTTATGGTTGTCTGGTTTAATAAAGGTGTTCCTGCAAATAAAACGTTGCGATTTATTCATTCTGAGCGTGCCAGGAATCAGCCCGGTCTCGCAAAGTACCCGGAAGCCATTGCCGATCCCGATCAGAACCTTACCCCGGTCAGCATGTTCCAGCATGGCATCAATTACCGGGGATTCATTTATACATCTTGAGGAAGAGGATGAGCCCTTGCAGGGAAATCCACCCGGAATGATCAGAACATCCACTCCCTTAAGGCTGTTTTCACTGTTAGCTATAGAGACGACCTTCCGGCCGTAATGTTCCTCCAGAACTCGGCTAAGGTCCCGGTCCCCATGAGCACCAGGAAATATAAGGATTCCAAAAGTCATTGCTCCTATACTTATCCTTACCAAAGATAGCCAGATTGAGGTTTCCTACAAATTTGAACCTAATTATTAATTCGTTAGTTTTACCGGAACATCAGGCAGCAAGCTGATACCCGACAATGGAGGTCATTGAAAAGGACATACAAAGCTTTCAGAAAACCATTCGAGATCACTCCGAATTCGACTTTACCGGTTATTCTCCCACTTCGCTCAGGCGCAGATTAACCAGAATTCTGCTTGAGTATGACATGGATATGGATCAACTGACCGCTAAGATGAAGGCGGACCCCGGGTTTTTGACAAGTACGGTACAAAAAATCACCGTCCATACCACCGAGCTTTTTCGGGACCCCGATGTCTGGAAAGAGCTAAGGGAAAAATTACTTCCTTCCTGGAAGGATAAAAAGGAGCTTCATATCTGGCATTCCGGTTGCTCAACGGGACAGGAGATCTATTCCATGATGATGGTTCTGGACGATCTTAATATGCTTGAAAAAACCCACATTTACGGAAGTGATCTCAGTGAAAATGCGCTTGATACTGCCAGTAAGGGAGTATACAAATATTCTTTCAACCAGAGCTATCTTGAGAATTTCAATCAGGTTTTGCTGGGTGGTAATGGCGAAATAAATCCAAAACATAAAAAAACCTGGAGTAAATACTTCGAAGTTGATGAGCCTTATGATGCCATTCGGATGAATAAGTTTCTGCGCTCAAAACCAGTTTATAAGAAACTGGATCTGGTGAAGGATCCAAACCTCTTTTTGGCTAAATTCGATTTGATCGTATGCCGGAACGTGATCATTTATTTTAATTACGAACTCCAGAACAGGGTGTTTGATTTGTTTTATAATAATCTGAATGATAAAGGGGTACTTCTACTGGGGGTCCATGAATCGATTATTGGACCATTCACCAGGAAGTTCAGAAAAATGAATCCCTTTTATTATAAACTGCCGTCATGATCATAAGGGGCATAGGCACCCCCTCAAAACCAATCACCCCAAGGATACTTACCTTGGGCAGCATGCTTAGCCTTTCGTTTTGACAGAAAACCATTAAAAGAAAGATTGGATATGCTCCCTCTTGTGTATGATATGCTGCTCATTGGGATTGGGCCAGATTAATCATTATTCCATATATTTATAGTTATTATGAGTTATTATGAGCTTTTCAGGAGAAAGTAAAGGTTTTATCAACTACATATATGAGCGTTATCCAACCTTCGCGTCAGGGATATCTCCCTGGTTTTTGAAGGGCAAATAACCCACCAGGTTATTAAGGCGCTTACAGGGCTAATGGAAGAGCAGCTGGACGAAGTTGAAGATGACAGGGTGCTCAGAAGGGTGTACCATGTGATGGTAGAATCCCTTCTGAACATTAACAGACATGCTGAATCATATGAATACAGAGGCCACCCCTACCCTGGCGTAGGGCTGGTGCTGGTGGCAAAAAATGAGGAGCGCTTTCAGGTAAGCACAGGGAATATCATTGAAACCACGCATATGGAGGAAATCTCACTTTTTCTTGAGAAATTAAACAATATGGACTCTGATTCCCTTGATGATATTTATAAAAAACAGTTGCGGGAAGGATTCATTTCACCCAAGGGTGGAGCGGGACTTGGCTTCATAGATATCCGGAGAAGAACCGGCAATCCTCTTGATTTCAGCTTTGTGAATATTGATGACGAGACAACTTTTTTCATATTTACCTCAACAATATCGAGATAGAATGATAGAAGCATTACATATCGAATCAACAGACAGAAGTCCGGAAATTATCCTGGACCAGATGGGGAATCGCTTTGAGATTTCGGGAAAATCCCTCCCCGAAGATGTGACTTTGTTTTATCAGCCCGTGCTTGACTGGCTGGAGGAATACAGGAACCATCCCAAACCCTTTACACGATTTTACTTTAAATTTTCCTATTTCAACACTGCCTCATCGAAAATTATCCTGGATATCATGCTATTCCTGGAGGAGCTCAAAGAGGATGGGCACGGTGTCCTTATAAAATGGATATCCCAGGCTTCTGATGAAGATATGCAGGAAGCTGGCCGTGAATACCAGAAAATCATCAACCTGCCATTCGAGCACGCCACTTATGAATAGTATAAACCTTGCCGGAGTCTTAGGTCGGGAGGTCCGGAGAGGCAATGAACATCATGAGTCATTTGATGGAATAAAAAGGTTAGGGGTTAATAGTTAGCGGTTAGTGGGTGGCGTTAATTGATTATTGCCCTCCCATATACTTTGCGGATATACCAGTGATGAAAAATACCTTTCACTACCGAGCATTTATAAGCAATTCCGGGTCTTAAACTTAAATTATATTGGAAGCGACAAAACTTTCCGTATAGATTTAATTCTTCCTTCCCGACAATACGTTCCTTACACATCCCCGATAGCTTACCTATTGTTTTAGCCTCTTTCTCCAAATAGGATGAATAATCCGGAGGAATCTCAGTATTAAAAAATTCCTCTGCCAGGACAAGGCTAAGACCCAAAAGTCGTTCAATACCTATCTCTTTTGCGTTTTTGAGGATCAATCGATGATCAAGGTCCCACTTTTGAAGCGCTTCTGCAAAATCCCTGAGCCAAAACAACCTAAAGTACTGATGGAATCCCCCATGAAAAGCCAGATACAAAAAGGTGTTGTTTCTATTCAGACAATCCATAGAGATAGCTCCAATGGATTCTTTTACCAAATCCCGAAAAAAAATCTCATCATGCTGCCTGGGCAAAAGTTTATGATAATAGACCCCTACATGCAATTCAACAAATACCCTCTCTTCCTCATGGTACAATACAAGGTCATTTTTCCATTTAAAATAATAGTTCCAGCGAATTTCAGAGAAATCACCCTTTGGATATAGCAGGCTGAAACCCATTTCTTCGGCAATCAGAATACATCGTTCCAGGTCATCCTGTCTAACTAACAAATCCAAATCAACAAATTGTCTCTTCCCTATATCCCCATACAGGCTATAAGCCAAAACGGGTCCTTTAAAAGGAATGGCTTGGATGTTATGCCGGCGATACTCGTTCTGGAATTGGATCAGGGTCTTCGTGTAAAGCATAGCCCGCCGGGCACTCCTACTGATGGCATTATCCCATTTCTGCCGATCCTTGAATGCAGAGAAATCAACTAATTCTTTTGCCATGGGAAAGAGCCTGTGTCTCGATACCAGCTGAAAAACCTCCTCCTCATACTGGTGTCCGGATGGATCACTAACTAATTCATGCAAAAGACTCTTATTCAACTGAGTATCCTTAAAAAGTTAAAACTTACTTAACATTTGATCCCAATATCAATGGATCCTTCTCTCTGCCATTTTTGAAGGACTAAAACACTGATGGCGCTTAAGAAGGCCCGTGGTCTGAACTTCTGTTTTCCTTTCATATCTCCTTCTAAGAAATCAATCATCTCCAGCAATATATCATAATCCACATAATGGAATTTATTATTTTTCCTTCCTTCAGTGATTACTTCAATAAATGCTTCTTTATCCTTATTTATGCGGTTGAAAATATTCGGGATTGTGGCTCCCGATTTATTCTGCCTTAATCTTATCTTGTCACTTACAATTCCTTCCATAGCTTGTCTAAAAGTATATCTTCCCATCCCATATTTGTATTTATAAATCGATGGAAGTGAAAAGTAAAATTCGACGAGTTTTACATCCAAAAAGGGATATCTGTATTCTATTCCCCATCGCCGGAATTTAAATATGAATCTTCCAGTCTGTCGGATACATATGAATGATTAATCCGGGTTCGTTGCCGCTGTTTTACATCGGGGAAATCATGATAGGAATGCTGATCCTTATACCGTTTTTTAATATCATAAATTTTGAATAGTTCTTTATCTAGCGGCAAAGTAACTGATATCAAATTACTCCGATTCCTTTTAATAATCTTAAGTACCCATGGTGCACTAATTAAAATTTGATATTTTATCAAAAGTCGAAATATTGACAACCCTTTCCTCTTATCATCCTTTCAAACCAATAATTTATCAACCGGCGTTCCTCTTCCTTGCTATCTCTTCAATTACCCCGGATCCATAGTTTGTCACCCCTTCATCTCCACCAAAACCAGATAAAAGAACGTTGATACCATTCTTAGCTACATTCTCATACAGTAAATCTGACATTGCAGAAAACCCTTGAATAACTGGCTTATGCGTGTTGTTTAAAGCTCTAATAATTGCAGAATAGCAGCCCTGGCCTTGATCTCCATTTATAAAAAATCCATATAGTATGCCCGATGATCCAAATGGTTTATTAAAGTTATTTCATCCTGCACGCCAAAATTGTTTTCTTCACTGAACTTCCAACATGGGAAAAGGTATAAATTTCCCTTTTAGTCTTTATATTTTTAATAAGGCAGGACAAAATACGTGATGAATCCAATCCGCCACTTAATTCTAATCCGATCGGTTCGGCTGATGACACACGCTGCATTTACGGCCTCAATAAAATGTTCTTTTAATCCAGATATGGCTTCTTTTTCCGACAATCCCACAAACTCTTCTTTAACTCAGTAAATCCCAATACCGGAAATGATTTATATGTCCTGCGATTGAAGCAATCATAAAATGTGCAGGTTCAAGTTTTGCAAAATTCCTTTAAATCCCGAATTATTTTTTTCAGGATAGATATTACAAATAGAATCAACGGTATATATTTCATCAAGTTGAAAACTAAACCCGGGCATATTCGAAATGCTATTATATCAGAAGATACAGCAAAATATTCGGGGTGATCAATATAAAACAACGGTCTGCAACCGAAATGGTCACGTGCGCAAAACAGTTCTTTTTTTGCCTTGTCCCATATAGCAAAAGCAAAATCTCCGTATAGGTATTTCAGACATTCGTAACCCCACTTACGAAATGCGAGCAAAATTAATCTGCTGTCTGATAGCATTTCTAATTCAACTCTATCAATTCCAATTTGATCTGCTAAATCAATTCTATAGTCAATTCTAGAATCAACGACTATTATAAGATCGCCTAAATGATCTTGATCAAGCAGTTCTTCCTTCTTTAAAAAGGAACATGCATTTGAAGGAAAGCCATTCCAAAATCGTTACCGACGAAATTATTAGTATTACCGGAAGTCCCGAACGATAATGCCTTTATCGCATCTCCTAAAATATTAGACAATATCTGAATTTCCTGTTTTCCTGAAGAATGCGAATATTGAGTCCATCTTTACAAAAGTAGAAGAAACGTTGGAAAATTCTCAATAAGAGCTTTCCAGAAACTCATTACACTCCCTTGATATTTACTAACTTTATTAACCAAATATATGAAGGTGAAAAAATATCATTATGCCATATTTGGATTAATCATTGAATCTGAGATTGAATTGCCTGGATTAATCCAAACGAACTCGCTACCCCAGATACGTTGATCAAGCTTGGACAGGTTCCCGAACACCTTGAGGATGTAAAAAATAAAGGGATTCTTTATGAATCTTCGGAGAATGATTTTCTGTTCAAGTTTGACCCTGTGGGAAGATACAGGGTGACGAATGGAAAAGAAATTACGGTTCAACCTCACAAAAGCCTTCTCCAGAAGAAATCCAACTTTTTCTTCTTGGGTCTGCAATTGGAGGACTTTTGCATCAAAGGGGAATTCTTCCTATTCATGGTAGTGCGATTGCTACCAATGAAAAGAAGCCCATATCATCGCAGGGGTCTCTTCTGCTGGAAAATCTTCCCTTGCAGCTGCCTTATCAAAAAGAGGATTCTCTATACTTACCGATGATATTTCTGTGATACGATTTAAAAAGGAAAACCATATGTCCACCCTGGAACCCCTTATCTGAAACTTTGGAGTGATGTATTGTCACATTTCAAGGAAGATTATAAATTGAAAAGGGTCCGTCCTAAACTTGAAAAATTCTATAAGCCTATAAGAAACATCTCTTGACAGATGCTGTTGCATTGAAAAGTATCATTATTCTGTCTGTAAAGAACACACCTGGCTTTAATGTTGAACAATTAAGCGGGGCAGAAAGGTTCAACCAATTATGGAACAATACTTACAGAATGCAATATTCTGAAAACCTTGACCAAAGCACAACCCAATTCAAAAACCTTTCAAAGCTCGCAAATAGTACTAACGTTTTAGGGTAGAACGTCCTGCGTATCCTTTGCAGATTCATGAATTGGCTGATTTTATTGAACAAAAAATAATCAAGCACTGATGCCTTCCGTACAAAAGGATTATCTGGTTGGCTTCTTATCCCAAATCCGGGAATACCTGGTTCAGGGTTTTCCTAAATAACCTCCTGTCCGATTCTGATTCTCCGATTGATATCAATAAGCTAGATTCTTCCATCATCTCAAGCAACAGGTTACTATTTGACCGATATTTAGGCATCAATACCTCTGATCTTACTTTCAAGGAAATTGATCTTTAGAGACCTGAGGTTTACAGAAAGCTGTCTGAAAATACAGAAGATATTGCTTTTGTTAAAACTCATGATGCCTGGCAAATAAATGACCAGGGAGATCCGATTTTTCCTGCAGATGTGACAAAAGGTGTTATATATTTTATTCGAAATCCACTGGATATCGCAGTTTCATTCGCCCATCACGGAGATATCTCCATCTCAAATTCAATCAACAACCTTAACAGAGCCGATTTTGGCCTGTGTAACAAACCAGACAGGTTATATAATCAAATACATCAGGCCTTAAATGATTGGTCGCATCATGTTATCTCCTGGACAAGAATCTCAGGATTGCCGATTCATGTTGTACGATATGAGGACCTTATAGACAATACCTTGAAAGAATTTATCAATTGTTTGAAGTTTATAGGGTTGGAATATGATCAAACAAAGGTTAAAAGGGCCATATTCACAGTTCTTTTGAAACCCTCCAAGAACAGGAAAAATTGCACGGCTTCAGGGAAAAGGAACTAAGGCAAAGTCTTTCTTCAGAAAAGGAATTGTAAATGATTGGAAATCACACCTCACTCAGGCCGATGTTGATGAAATTGTTCGTAAGCACGAAAACATTATGCGTGAATTTGGTTATCTTGAAGAAATTATCTGAGATCCACCATAAGTGGAGGATATTTTATAATTTTGCCTAAACTTCAGTTGATTATGGCTAAGAAAGGAAGTTTTGGTATTACAGATAATACCTCCCTCAGGAGGAATCCTGATATGGTATTTAGTGAGGTGGATGGTGAAGTGGTGATGCTTAGCATTCAAAATGGAGAATATTATAACCTGAATGAGGTAAGTACTGATATCTGGCTGGAATTAAAGGAAGCTTGTTCATTTAAAGATTTAGTGACTCGTTTACAGGATACATATGATGTTCCTTATGAAACCTGTGAAACATGAAACAAGAATCTTTTTGGAACAAACACTTGAAAAGGGAATCATTGAAATTATTAATGACTAAAGCAAGATCAATTATTAATTTTTTGCTGAAAAGGAGCTGGCAACAAAAGCTTGAAATCCTAAGGATAATATTCTTATATTTTAAGTTTAGTATGATTGTGGAATTAGTACCCTTAAGGTATTATTACAAATTTTACCTGGAAAATATTGAATATAGAAACATTGGCAAGCTGCAACCGTATAATAGAGAATTGGGTCTTATTAAAAAACTCGGGATTAAGCTTCCATGGAAAATTAAATGCATTGTTGAGAGCCTTGTGATCAAAAATTATATGAAGAGATTAGGTGTTGATATACCCATTTCTTTAGGCGTAAGTCTCGAAGAAGGATTTTATGCACATGCCTGGTGCCTGCCACAGCAATCAACAGCATTTACTGAAATCAGACATAGGAATGAAAAATAAGAAATCACTAAAGAAAACCTGGAAGAGACCTGAGTTGAAGAGCCTGAAATTTAATCAGACTTTGGGCGGAAAAATCCTGGATTCCCGAAGGAGTTTCTATGATGGCTCCCAATAAATGATTAAAGATAATACAGATTATGAAAAAAGCTTTATTTACCGCATTCCTTGTTTTTGCCGGCTTTCAACTTGGATTCGGGCAAGATTGGATATCTTCAAATCAAATTTCCTCCACAGGAACCTTCATTACCATTGCTTCAAAAATAAATAATAATGGGGAGGTTCTCACATATGGTTATTTTACAGGGACCCTCTCTTCTGCGGGAGGGAAATCCATAACATCTTTAGGTGGCCGGGATTATTATCTGATCAAATTTCTACAAATGGCCAGGTTGATTGGATGAAAAATTTCGGAAGTACGACAACTGATTTTTTGAGCGGAGGGATGGCGGTGGATGGCAATAACGACATTATCATTTCCGGTGGATTTACGGGAACTTTGAAATATACTGATAATGACTCCTTAATTAGCACTGGGGCTTATGATATGTTTATCATCAAGCTGGATGAATTCGGGACTCCAATTTGGGGCAGGAATGCAGGAACAGGAGTAAGACTTCAATCCTCAACAGCCCTTTCCATTGACCAAAGTGGGGACCTGGTGCTTGCTGGAATTTTTTTGGATAGCATCAATATTTACAATCAATTTAGCCTCTATTCAAGCAATTCAAGTCCGGACTACTTTTATGCAAAATTTGAGTCTGCAAATGGAGATATTCAATGGATCAAACATGCCAATACCTTTAGCGATCTGGGTGGTCGCTTTGACAATATCTTCGCAAAGCAAAGCTCGTACCTGCTAACAGGTACATTTTATGATTCAATTGGTTTTGAAACTGATACGATCGTTCCCTACAGCAATCTAACTGATGTTCATTTGCTTTCTGCAGATCTTGACGGGACTATCAACTGGATCAGGACCATTGGCGGAATCGGTGGAGAGTTTTCATATTCTGTACTTGAAGACGACAATGGTAACATCTATGTTTCCGGCTACTATAACAGTGATACAGTGTACATAGAATCCTCGGATACCGAAATTTATACCCACATTGGGAATAATGGTGGATTTGACCTGATCATCATTAAATACAATTCATCAGGTGATTTAGAGTGGGTTAGAACAGCAGGCGGAAAATACGAGGAGAAAACCTTCAACATGGCCTACTTCGATGATAAAGTCTGGATCTCAGGCTATTTCGCAGATACCTTGAAATGGGGTGGGGATTCCACTTATTTCCCATGGCCTTCAGATGTTGACATGTTTACTGGTGCTCAATTGATTCTGCATGGGAATTTCAATGATGCCAATAGTTATTCCGGCAGAAATGAGAGCAATGACCAGGGTAGAGGCATATTTAAAAATGGGGATGAATTATATACTCTGATGAGAACGAATTCTGATCAATTAGATCATTGGGGATAGTATTTATATTTCTGATGGCACTTCCTTTCATATGGTTCTTGGGGTGATTGGTTGTTATCCCATTTCAATCGATAATGCAATTCCTACAGATGTAACGACCTGTTATGGTGATAGTACAGGCTCTATTCAGGTATCTGCCTCAGGTGGATTTGGGGCCCCATGGAGGTATTCCATCGACGATGGGGAAACCTACCAGAGAAGATTTAACCTTATTCCCGGATTTGCCTGCCGGAGAATATCAGGTGAAAGTATATGACTCAAAAGGTTGCCCACAGGATGGGCCAGTATTAACCATCACCCAACCAGAAGAGCTTCTGATTAATGTGGTGAGTACAGCCGACATCACCCCAAGCTCGGATGGTCACATTGAAGTCGAAGCATCGGGGGGAACAATCCCTTATACCTACATGCTTCTGCCTGACTAACGCTTCAGGGCTTTGGCAACTTTGCAATTAGCGATTCAGGATCTTATGTTGTTGAGGTGAAGGATGCAAAGGGTTGTGGCCCGATGGCTACTGACACTATTGAGATATTATGGAAATCATATGTGAACCCATTTCAATTGACAGTGTGAATACAATTGGAACCTGCTCTGGAGTTAAGTACCGGCTCCATTCAGATCTCTGTTTCCGGAGGTTCACGGTGATCCCTGGCAATATTCTATTGACGGTGGTGTAACTTTCCAGGCAGAATCCATATTTATAGGATCTATCGGCAGGGGATTACCAGATTGTAGTTGCAGTACTCAGAAGACTGTACAGCCAAATGTCCTGAAGACGACTATTCTCGAAGCTGATGCCCTCTGACCATAGATCATTTATAGCACTTCCGATATTACGGCATCTGATAGATGGCAGCATAGTCGTTTCAGCATCAGGGGGATCTTCACCATATACCTATACTCTGACCCCTGGGCTACTGATGCAGATGATAATGGCACATTTGCTATACAATACAGAGGAACTTATACTGTAAAGGTAAATGACGATTGGAATTGTGGTCCGGATTCACAGATCCAATTACGATTAGTGACGTACGGGTATTACGAATTACAAGTATGCTGAGGCCAGTGTATTCCCCAATCCTTCCAATGGAGAAATAACCATTGAAATGTCCACTGAAGCATCCCAGAATACTCTTGAAGTAATGAGTATGACAGGACAGGTGCTGATTAGCACGATGGTTTATCCCAGCGGGGGACAATTAAAAGAGACCCTTCACCTTGGAGATCTTGCAAAGGGCATGTACATGTTACGTGTGGATGGAAAGATGCTAAGATCAGCCATCGTACTTCAATAATGGAGATATACCTGAAATCTTTTTTAGGTTTCTGTAATTGAATGTAATTTTATACCCCCGGGTTTCCCCGGGGGTTTTCATGAAGGATAATACTTTTTAAAGAGAAGCGAAATAGATGAGACGATTATTAGCAGCTGCCATATTGCTTCTTACCATGAGTACCGCATTCACGCAAGGATGGGTTGCCTCTACACGATTGAGCAGTCCGAATGATATCACCTACATTCAGTCACAAATCGACCTGGATCAAAACATTTTTGTTTTCGGATCCTTTTCCGGTGAAATCAGTGCTGGCAGATTAGAAGCCAGCTCAAATGGAGGCCGGGACTACTTCCTATGCAAGTTTAACAGCGATGGAGATCCCCTTTGGATTAAAGCCATCGGGGGGCGAGGCGATGAAGATCTGACTGGGGGCATGACGCTAAATCAGGATCAGGAGATCCTGCTTGCAGGTGGATTTTCAGATACCATTTTTACAGAAACTGAAGACACCCTTGTCAGTATGGGTGGCTATGACATTTTCCTGTCCGGATATTCCCGGGAGGGGGACGAAATAGGGATGAAAAGTGTTCTGAAAGGCAGGAATTTACAAAGAGCGACTCATTTATCCATTGATAGTGATGACAATCTGATCCTGGTTGGGCAGTATAAGGATAGTACCCTTTTCAATGATGAGATAGCCCCTGCAAGGGATAATCAAAATTTCCACGGTTTCTATAGCTCTTTCTCCACCCCGGGTGGGGCCTTAAACTGGTGGAAATCGATTGAATCGTTGCATGGCAAAGAAGGAGTATATTTTACCAAAAGTTCCTCTTCAATGGACCAAATCATCCTGATTGGGTCTTTTGCAGACTCAATAGTGATTGAGAACGACACAATCATCTCAAATGAGAAATCCAAAGATGCTTTCATCATTAGTTCTGGCAGCTCCGGCAAGGTAAACTGGGTAAATTTCATTAGCGGTACATTGGATGATGAGGCGCACTCTCTTCTTATTGATGAAAATGATCACATCTTTGTTTCCGGTCACTATGCAAGTCCCTTTTTAAAAACGGATTACGACACACCCGATTCTCTATTCACGCCGAGCAACAAGGGTGGTTTAGACCTGTTTATGTCCAGGTACACTTCTGACGGACAATTAGATTGGCTGCAAACTACAGGAGGAAAAGGAGATGAGAGCATTTCGGAATCCGAGCTTTATGGAGAACAAATCATTGTCTCGGGTTATTATTCAGATAGCCTTCACTGGGGTGATTATACTGTGACAACTAAGGGAGCAGCTGATAAGGATCTATTCATGGGCTATATGGACCCCGATGGAGTATATAAATACATTAAGACGCTCACAGGTACAGGAAACAGTCATGAAGAATCCAAAGGAACCTTCTATACTTCTGACGATCATGGCTTACGGATTCATATACTCAAATTCTACTTACCTGAAATTGGGGACGACATTCTTACTTCTCCAAATAACAAATTCCACATTACACTGGGGATAATGGGATGCAAAATCCTGTCAATTGATTATGTGAGTGCCGGAGGATGTGGAAACTTGTCCGGGTGATTCTACCGGATCGATTCAGGTTTTTGCCTCGGGAGGATTTGGGGCGCCTTATTCTTATTCCATCGATGCGGGGGCTGAATTTCCTTACAGAAATTCAAGCATTTCCGATCTGCCTGAGGGTGAATACCAGGTGGCTGTAATGGACCAGGAAATGTGCAAGATTACTGGTCCCACGGTGCAAATTCTGGAACCCGATCCGCTTGTGATTGAAGTAATCAGCAAAGCGGATATTACGCTGAATTCAGACGGATTAATCGTTATTGGAGCACAGGGTGGCACATCGCCATATACATATACCCTGCTGCCCGATGGTGAACCGCAGGGCTATGGAACCTTTATTTTTTCTCCCGGTGATCAGGGGGCCTATGTTGTAGAGATGAATGATGGAAAATTGTGTGGTCCTGTTCAGACTGATACCATTATGATCCGTTATCTTACAGCTATTAACGATATTGACGGAAGAGTATTTACGATATTCCCCAACCCGGCAACTGAGATGGTCACAGTTGAGATGCAACTTGATGCTTCTGAAGTGTACATTGAGGTAGTGAGTCTGACCGGGCAGATTGTATTGCGGAAGCAGGCCTTTACGAGTGGTGGTGAACTGAGGGAGACTGTGGATGTTTCTGATTTGGCAAAGGGCATGTATATGCTGAGGGTGAACGGGCAGACCTTGAAGTCGGCCATTGTGGTCAATTAGGACTAAAAGAAGATTAAAATGTACTAAGCCCTGCATCGCTGCGGGGCTTTTTCATTTCACACAAATCAGTACCTTTACTTTTGACTTTCGACTTTCGACTTAGTTGGAGTCAGTAGTATGTACCACATACCTAAACTAACGCTGAATAGAATGAAAATCCTGATAATTGGAGGAGGGGGCCGCGAACATGCCATGGCATGGGCCATTGCAAAAAGCCCTCAACTTGAAAAACTCTTTATTGCTCCCGGTAATGCGGGAACTGCCGAATTAGGGACCAATGTAGCCATTGGGGTGGAGGACTTCGAGTCAATGAAAAAGCTGGTCCTGGATGAGGATATCGATATGGTATTGGTGGGACCAGAGGTACCCCTGGTCGCCGGGGTTGTTGATTATTTTAAAGCCGATCCCCAGCTGAAGGATGTTTCGGTTATCGGGCCCTCAAAGGCAGGTGCTGAACTGGAAGGCAGTAAAGATTTTGCCAAGGTATTTATGAAGGATCATGATATCCCAACAGGCGAATTCAGAACCTTTATCGATTATACCCTTGCTGAAGGTTACTATTTTCTATCCCAGATGAAACCACCCTATGTATTAAAAGCCGATGGACTGGCTGCCGGAAAAGGGGTTTTGATTATCGATGATCTGGAGGAGGCAAAACAGGAGCTTCAAAGTATGCTGCAGGGTAAATTTGGGGAAGCTTCCGACACGGGTTGTGATTGAAGAGCATCTTGCCGGTATTGAACTTATCGGTTTTTGTTCTGACCGATGGTGAAGGGTATGTGATCTTCCCGGAGGCTAAGGACTACAAGCGAATCGGAGAGGGAGATACGGGCCTGAATACAGGCGGCATGGGAGCCATCTCTCCAGTACCCTTTGCCGATGAGGCCTTTCTGAAAAAGGTTGAAGAACGGGTAGTGAAACCAACCATAAGTGGACTGAAGGCTGAAGGAATCGACTTCAAAGGATTTATTTTTATTGGATTAATGAATAAGGATGGTGATCCCTATGTCATTGAATATAATGTTCGCATGGGGGATCCTGAATCGGAGGTGGTTTTACCCCGTATCAAAACCGACTTTGTTGAAATTTTAAAGGCCACTGGAGAAAACCGCCTGAAGGATCTAGAAATTGAGTTTGATGAAAGGACCGTTACCACCGTAATGATGGTGTCAGGAGGCTACCCTGGAAGCTATGAAAAAGGGAAGGAAATTTCAGGGCTGGATAAGGTAGACGGGAGTATTGTTTTCCATGCGGGAACAAAGAGCAAAGATGGGAAAGTGCTTACAGATGGGGGACGTGTTCTGGCGATCAGCTCCTTTGGGGGTGATATGAAAGAGGCTCTTGAACTCTCCTACGCCAATGCCGAAAAAATCAAATTCGAAGGCAAGTATTACCGCCGGGATATTGGATTTGATTTAAAATAATGTTGTTAAAACTCTTCAAAAACGACCGTCTCGCAGGGATGGTGGGGATTTTCATCCTTACCCTCACCCTGTTTATCATTTCCATGATTCGGGCCGAAGCGCTTACGGCCTTCACTGGGATGCCCTTCTATGGGCTGATTTTTGGCGGGATTCAGAATAGCCCTGTACTTGACCGGATCATCGCACTGGCCCTCATGGTGCTCCTGGGATACATGCTGGTTCGCATTGGAGGAAGGTACGTTCTCCTGTCCATCCGATCGCTGATGCCGGCTCTCTTTTTTGCCCTGATTGCAGCAGCTCTGCCGGAGACCCGGCAGCTAAGTCCGGCCCTGGTGGGATCGGTTTTTTATCTTTTGTGTTTTGCCATACTCTTCGATGTAAATGACAAACCCCCGGATACCTTTTCCATATTCAATGCGGCAATCGTTCTGGCTTTGGGGAGCATGTTCTACCTGAAACTGATATGGTTTCTCCCATTAATCTGGATATCCCTGGCCTCTCTGAGAAGCGTCACTTGGAGAGAATTACTCTATCCGGTCATTGCCTTCCTGCTTTTAGGCTTATTCCTATTTACATGGTACTGGGGAATCAGGGATGAAGGATCCCTTTTCACAGAATTACTCAGGAAAAATCTGGCAATTAATGGCAGCCTTGGCCAATTGAAACAAAACAATCACTTCAGCGCCCTTATCTACTATGGATTTATACTCCTTCTGGTCATAGCCGCAAGTGTATACATGATAAGCCGTTTCCAGACCCGTAAGACCGTGGTGCAGAATATTTACCAGGTCCTTTTTTACATGTTTATCGCTGGTGCCCTTTTCTTCTCACTTATCAGTCGGTTCGACCCCACATCACTCGTATACATCGCAATTCCTGTATCATACATCCTCTCAAATTACCTGCACAGAAAACAAAATCCATGGACGCATGAACTGATCATGTGGATTCTTGTGGGGCTGCTGGTTTTTGTTCAATGGATGGCATGAGCTCTGAATCGAAATTGAATATCCTCATTCTCCTTCAATTCCCTTGCGCTATCAGGCTAAATTCTCAATGAACCAAATGATTAATCCAATAATGTTTATCTTCTTTTCGAAGAGCCTGATTCTCGCTGCATCAAGTCGCTTCGCACAATAGGGATCTTGCAGAAGCTCGCTTAACTTTTTAAATGAGGATTCAATCTGATCCGGTCTGAAACAGTAAAGAAGTCCACTATCTTCCAGCTCTCTCAGATATGCAAATTTTTCATCCCCAATAAAAATGGAAGGCAAACCCAGTATTACGGCTTCTACAGCCATTGTAGCACTATTCCCCCAGAATACCTGGCAATTCTTCAGATCCCGATGGATGTTCACTTTGTCCGGAAATAAAACCCCGGTGGATATTCCTTCAACCTTACCAGTTTCAGAAGACAGGTAGCTTGTGTGATCCGCGCTTATCAGATTTATCTCCTTCAAAATCTTTGCGGGATCTATCTTCCTGTCTGACGAATGATGAACCGAATCGGTGCGGGT
Source organism: uncultured Bacteroidota bacterium (assembly GCA_963713725.1). GTDB lineage: Bacteria > Bacteroidota > Bacteroidia > Bacteroidales. The sequence goes on along the minus strand of CAVQMZ010000003.1, from coordinate 135,284 downwards.
GGTTCGAAAAAATACAGCATCTCCCAAATTTTCTTCACCTGATTTAGGCGGAGTTAAATAGGCCAGCTCTTTATAGGTGTGGATATGGAAGTGATTCTCATGAAATGTATGAGGGTAATTAACGGGAGAAAATATGTAATCGGCCTTCCTTATATGCGGAAGCAGGCGGGGATTATAATCGGTGTCATCATAAGTCAGGGTGGGGATGTGCAGGAATCTTGAAACAGTGATTAGGTAAGGTGATGAAAGACTGAGGGTAAGCACTGGTCTGTAAATGATTAATTGGATAAAAGAGAGCAAGAGGATATAAGCTGCATAGAAATACTTACCCAATAAAAAATGGCTTCCCTTACCCCTGCTAATAAACGAAATGCCTTCTGCCCTTAATAGCTCATGCAAACATTCTTTATTTCTGGCCATCACACGATATGAATAGCCTTTTTCCTCCATATAGGCGAACAGATTTTTGAAGAAATGAAAATCTGCCGGGTGATTCAGGTCAAAAAAATATTTCAAGACGCTTAGTTTAAAGCAGAGTTCGGTTTGTGTAGTCCGTTGGAGGGAATGGCCTTCATGTTGTAGCCATTTTCGCTGAGGAATTCCAGGGTTCGGGGCAGGGCATAATAGAGGTTTTCACTGGCCTTTTCAGAATCGTGGAAGACAATGATGGATCCGGGCCTTACATTTCTTATCACATTCTTCAGCACGCGTTCTCCCTTCAGGGAGGAATTGTAATCGATGCTGAGCACGTCCCACATGATAAGGTCGTAATGTTCAAGCACTGCCTTCACCTGTCCGGGCAGAATCCTTCCGTAGGGCGGGCGGAAGAGTTTCGAATCGATGAGGTTTGAAGCCAGTTCAATATCATCCATGTAACGTTTAACACTGGTTCGAAATCCCTTCAGGTGGCTATAGGAGTGATTCCCAATGCTATGACCTGACTCCAGGATCTGGTTAAGTAGCTCCGGGTGTTTGTCCACGTTACGACCCAGGCAGAAAAAGGTAGCCTTGGCCCCGGCCTCTTTAAGTCTGTCCAGCACCCAGGGTGTCACTTCCGGAGTCGGGCCATCATCAAAGGTAAGATAGACATCCTGGTGATCTCCATGGAAATCCCATGTCATCCTGCTAAGCGCACGTGTTAATAAAGAAGGTGGCCTTACAATAAGCATACCTATATATTACCGGAACAGGCGTTCATAATCCGCGCCGTAAACCGAAAGTTTTTCTTCCAGCCTCCTTGCCGCATCTGTCTCTCCATATCCAAGACACATGCTTCTCAATGCGTTGATATCCCTCACAGCTCCCAGGAAGTCGTTACCATTTTTGACAAATCTCCGATTTCCCTTTCCTGCCAGTGACTTTATATATTCCAGTTCAGTGACCAGCTGGGCCTCATATTTTTCCACCATGGCATTTGCTGTGGCAGTATCGCCCGTGCTGAAGTAACCCTGAATCATCGGAGTGATACCAGCATTATAAGGGACAGTTTCCGGAGGCATATGTTGCATGCATTCATCCAGAACCACTTTTGCACTATCATGTTTACCTTCATCCACAAGGGCTCCGGCAAGGACAGCAAAGGCATAGCGGTAATGAATGGTCATCCTCAGGTTATTTTCATCCATATAGATGCCGGGGGTATCAAGTCCACCCCAGTCAAACTCATGCATTAACTTCTGATACATATCATCAGTACTTATAGCACCCAGGTAGTTGGAATTGGGTGAGCTGATGGGGCTAACCCTTAAAGCCAGTCCCTCCCTGATAAAATGGTTCTCAAGGTTCAAATAATTCTCAGAGGATACGGTGGTAGAAAAGTACATGGGACGTTCCCAGTCATTATTAGCCAGCATGTCCATTACCGTAAGCAGGTTCTTATAGAGTACCGTTTCAGTAAGAGAGAATCTAACATCATCTACCTGGTTGTCTTTAAATTCCTCAGGAACCACCCAGTCGGGCAGGGTAGCTTCATTAGCAGGAATCATAAACTTCTTAGCAGGAATGAAGTATTGTCCATCCCTGAAACGCGGATCTTCAGTCAGCATAAAAGCGAAGGCCTCCTTAAGCGGGGCAAAATCTGTATCAATGGTAGCCATTAGTCGCTCCATCCGGCCGGTTTCTGCCTTAATGGCTGCCTCATCCAATTGAATGCGCTGGGCAATCTCAGCGGTATTAAAAGTCCGCAGATAACCATAAAATTTAAGCGGATCCATGTTCTCCTCCAGGGCCAGAATGGCATTGTAATCATTGGCGTGATTCCGGGGAAGCAGTGAGGCTTCAAGAATATCATGGGTGCTGGCATAGATGTCCATCACTTCACTTTCATATTTTTCTTTGTTCACATCGTATTTTTCCTTTATCAGGACACCGGCATTATCAACCAGGTAGGCATAATCTCGCTTACCTTGCTGGAACTGATCTTTGGTCATACTGATAGGCAGAGCAGGAGAATCATAAAAAGTCGTCTTCATTTGCTCAATATACCAGTCGGCTGTCAGGTAGCTCAGGTTCACAATCCTTACATCCGTGCGGAAGCCTTCAACCTCCTGCACATACCAGAGTGGGAAGGTATCGTTATCGCCGTTGGTAAACATAATTCCGCCAGGCAGGCAGGAATTCAGGAAGTTCTTAGCAAAAGCAGGAGCGGTGTAACGGTCCGAACGATCGTGATCATCCCAGTTCTCTTTGGCCATAATTCCAGGCACCAGGAAGAGAGAGGCAGCCACAATGGCTCCTGTTGTAATGACACTCTTCTTTTGCTTCAAAACAAACTCTATGAGTCCCGCCACACCAATCCCGATCCAGATGGCAAAGGCGTAGAAGGAGCCCGAATAGGCATAATCACGTTCCCTGGGCTGTAGCGGATACTGATTTAGATAGACCAGGATGGCCAGCCCGGTCAGGACAAAAAGAAGCCCAACCACCCAGAAATCCTTCTGATGCTTTTTGTAATGGAAAAAAGCACCCACAAGCCCCAGTAGCAGAGGCAGCATGTAATACTTGTTGTGGGCTTTATTATTCTTAATAGAGTCCGGCAAATTATTCTGAGGACCTAATCTTGCCTGATCAATGAATTTGATTCCGCTGATCCAGTTCCCTTTTGTCAACTCGCCATGACCCTGTATGTCGTTTTGCCTGCCGGCAAAGTTCCACATAAAATAGCGCATGTACATGTAGCCGACCTGATATCGGAAGAAAAAGCGCATATTTTGTCCGAAAGTGGGAATGGAAATTGGACGGTTGCGATCGTAGCTGTATCCTCCTGTGCGACTTTGCACGGGATTGCCCTGCTGATCGCGGCGAATATCATAAAGATCCGCTTCATTCATTTTAGCCCAGTACATATATTCATTGGCATGCCTGTCCTGGTTGCTCCACATCCGCGGGAAGACACCCTTGGAGTCGCTGTTATATTTGTACTCCCTGTTTTTATCAACCTTGTAGTACTTGTCTTCTCCCTTATAATAGCTGGGCTTCCCGTTCTCCACAGCCGTGGGGCGTGAATTAAAGAATGCTCCGTACACCAGTGGATTATCACCATATTGCTCCCGGTTCAGATAGCTCAGTAAAGAGAATACCGTGTCGGGATTACTTTCATCCAGTGGGGTATTGGCTGCTGAACGAATAACGATAATCGCATAGGAAGAATATCCGATCACAACCACAAAGAGAGCCAGAATCACTGTATTCCAAAGGACCTTCCCTTTATTATGAGTATAATATATTCCGAATATCATTGCTCCGAAAAGCAGGATAGCATAGATCACCACTCCAGTATTAAATGGAAGGCCAATACCATTCACAAAAATGAGCTCGAAGGTACCGGCAAGACTGGTTAGGCCGGGTATCAGCATATAATTTACTACACCCAGAATTCCAACGGAAACGGCCATGGCTCCAATCACCCCTTTAACAGTCGGGCTATACTTCCTGAAGTAATAAACCATGATAATGGCCGGAATAGCCAGCAGGTTCAGAAGGTGAACACCAATAGATAAGCCCATGAGGTAGGCAATGAAGATCAGCCACTTGTTTGAGCCGGGTTCATCTGCATCATTCTCCCATTTGAGGATGGCCCAGAAAACCACAGCTGTAAAGAGTGATGAGGTTGAATAGACCTCTGCCTCCACCGCTGAAAACCAGAAAGAATCTGAAAAGGTATAAGCCAGTGAGCCCACCAGGGCAGCTCCAAAAATGGTAATCATGGCCACCGGGCTCTTGCTATCTTCTGATGAATAAAATTTTCTGACCAGGTGGGTAATGGTCCAGAACAGAAACAGAATGGTAAAGGCGCTTGCCGTGGCAGAAAGGATATTCATGGTCACGGCTATATTGGCCACATTGCCCCCTGCAAAAAGGGTAAAGAAGCGTCCGAGAATCATAAAAAAGGGAGCTCCCGGAGGATGCCCTACTTCCATCTTATATGCTGTTGCAATAAATTCACCACAATCCCAGAAACTGGCTGTGGGCTCCATGGTCAAAAGGTAAACGATCAGCGAAATCAGAAATACGCCCCATCCAAATATGAGGTTATAGCGTCGGAAATTTTCCATTCATTCAGGGTATGTGGTGATTAAAATGTATGCAAATATATAATAATTATATGTTTGAGGCCATTGGCTCTTAGAGCACAAAGGTTAAAGTTTCATAACAAATCTCCAGGGAATGCTTCTCCATGGTTCACCTGCGTAGTCAATGCCTACCCGGGGACCTGTGGTATATGAGGGAACAATCAGGCTATCTTCAATCATGATGCGTTTGGATTGAACAAGATCCTCGCCGTTAAATTGCTTATCAAGCCCGAGTAAACGCGTAAGCCTTCCCGGACCATTTGCCTCGCGAAGTCCCCTGATCAAAACGGCCTGGGGATCATCTACATGAGAGCTTACCACATTCAGCATCCAGTGTATCCCATAAATCAGGTACATATAGACAAGTCCACCATCGCCGAACATTACCTCAGTACGTGCTGTACGGCCTTTGCTGGCATGGCAGGCCAGGTCCTCGCCTCCCCTGTATGCTTCAGTTTCCGTAATGGTGTAAACCGATTTACCCTTTTTTCCATCCATCATTACAAGTTGTTTCCCAAGGAGATCAGGGGCCACCTCAAGCACATCGCGGCGAAAAAAATCCCGGTCAAGTCTTCCCTGCATTTCTCCTGAATAATCTTTTTCTCAGCCATGGAAAGTCAGGGCCAAAAACAAACAGTGAATAGAAAAATCCTATGAAAGCTGATCCTGCAGCGGTTTCAAGGGTATCTTCACTTACCATGGAGAGCAGCATCAAAATAAGAAAGCCTACTGCCAAAAAGGAGCGATTTCTTTTCATCAGAAATATCGGTGCAATAAGCGCAACCATGGTAACCAGAAAGCCTAAAATTCCAAAGGAAAGCAAAAAAGTAAGATACTGATTATGTGCCCTCCTTCTCCATTTTTCCGAGAGAGGCGAATTCACCCTTTCATAATACTCTTCAAAGGCTGCTCTAACATCACCGTTCCCAACGCCATAGAGAAGATTCTCGCGAGCTATACTCCACCCCGCTTCAAGGTAAAGGTATCTTTGAACCACGGATTTTTCATTGGGGCTGTAACCCAGCCTGTAGCGGTCAATTTCCCAGATAACCTCATATATTCTGGGGTAAAGCCTGAATCGCTGCAGATAGATATAATTGGCAACACCCATTTCCACAGCTTTGATTTCGGCCTTAGACAGCTGCCTTACCCCTGCTGCATCCTTCCGCAAACCCTTGGAAGTGAGGAAGCGGATCAGGGTACCCCTGATTGTATTTCCATTGAGTGTTTTTCCATTAAAATCCACCTCACTTACCTTATTCCATTCCTCTTCCATCTCAATATCACAGATATGAAGCCAGACATAATGTCCATTCTCCACCTCCCGAAGGTTGGGATGGTTCTTATAGGGATTTCCTAATACAGTGTATGAGTCGATCTCATCAAAATGAATCTCATCAAAGGTGTAGTATTTATTAATGACCTGCCCCAGGTATATAATGCAGAAAAGAGGGATCATGATTACCGGCATAAATACCATGAAACGAATGGCAGGATCACGAATTTCAAACACCCATCTTACCAGCAGAAAGAATCCCAGAAAACCCATAATTACGATCCCTGAGAGTGACTTCAATAAAATTAAAAACACGGGGAACCAGATCAATCCCACCAGGTAAGATATTTTCTCGAAGCGGGAAAGGGGGCCCTGATGTAAAAAAAGATACCAGACCACAATGAGTATTGAGAGCACAACCATAAGTGAGAATCGGATGTGGCTCATAAAAAGTGACAGGTCGCGGTAGCCTTCAACCTGAACAGACAACCAGCCAAGCAATGCCATCACTGAGGCCATGGTAGCTACAAAAACACCCATGCTAAAGAAAAGAAGTATTCGATCTACCTGCTTTTGTTTCAGGGGAGCCGAAGTACCGATGATCATTGGAAGGACAAACAGGGATACTTTCACCCTCATATCTACATATCCGAACGCAGGGTCGTTCGACCAGAGCAGGCCAAGAGCATGTAGTATGTAGAGAGATAAAAGGACGCCGATGGCAGGGTTCTGTCTGAATCGCAACCATTTTTCACGGAATCGGCCTTCCACAAGCCAGTTTGTCAGCAATAAGGTCTGCGATATGGTTACAGCAAAGATGGATAAGGGCAGAGATATTGCCAGTAGGATCAGACCATAGAAATAGGCCTGCTCATGAATTTGTTGTCGGGTTAGTTTCATGAATGAACAGCATTCCTAGTAATAATAACTGCACAGTCCCCCTTCTATTGTGTGAACCTGCACACATATATAATAATTTATTATAGTTTTGCAAACTGCTTCCAGATTGAAAAATCCTGAGCCTCAATTTCGGAAAGAACAAGCAATTCTACAAGGCTGATATTCTGCCACTTGTGAAAGCAGGAAATTTATTGTTCATATCTTCTTGTTTTAAAGAATTTTGTTGTATTTTTGCGATCCATAAAATTTAGGACCAAAACGGATACAAGTGAATACGTTAAGTTACAAAACAGTTTCGGCCAATAAGGAGACCGTCCAGAAGGAATGGTTTGTTGTTGATGCTAAGGATGAAGTACTGGGAAGGCTTGCTTCAAAAGTTGCCATTGTACTCAGAGGAAAACATAAGCCAAGTTTCACTCCCCATGTGGACTGCGGTGATAATGTCATTGTGATCAATGCCGAAAAGGTGAAGCTCACTGGTAATAAAATGACTGATAAGCAGTATGTGCGTCACTCGGGTTACCCTGGTGGACAGCGCTCTGAATCTCCTGAGGATCTTTTGGCCAAGAAGCCTGAAGCAGTTGTGGAAAAAGCAGTTAGAGGCATGCTCCCCAAGAGCCGTCTGGGAAGTGAGCTTTTCAGAAACCTGTTTGTTGTCGTGGGTGAGAACCACACACACCAGGCACAGCAACCCAAGAATCTGGACTTAAACAAAATTAAATAGGACCATGGAAGTGATCAACACGATCGGAAGAAGGAAAGCAGCCATTGCCAGGGTATATATGTCTGAAGGCAAAGGTCAGATTACCGTAAATGACAGGGATTTTAAAGACTATTTCCCCGACAAGCAATTGCATTATATAGTAGAACAACCTCTCGTACTTCTCGATTTAATGGGAAACTATGATATCAAAGTTAATCTCGATGGCGGTGGCATGTCAGGACAGGCAGAAGCACTGCGTCTGGGTATTTCAAGGGCACTGATCAAGATAAATCCTGATTACAAACCCGCTTTGAGAGCTGAAGGTTTTGTGACCAGGGATCCTCGGGTTGTGGAACGTAAGAAGCCAGGCCAGCCAAAAGCCAGAAAGAGATTCCAGTTTAGCAAGCGCTAGAATAAGATTTCAATTTATAAATATTGCGAAATTGGCCGGACTCCCTTAAGGGGCTACCAGTCGATTGACCAGCAAACATTTAAACAATGCCACAAACAAGTTTTAAGGAATTATTGGATGCAGGTGTACATTTCGGTCACCTGAAAAGAAAATGGAATCCCGCAATGTCTCCCTATATTTTTATGGAGAAAAACGGAATCCACATTATCGACCTCAACAAAACAGAGGCGAAACTTATAGATGCAGCTGCTGCAATGAAGCAGATTGCCAAGAGTGGAAGAAAAATTCTTTTCGTAGCCACTAAAAAGCAAGCCAAAGACATCGTCGCTGAAAAGGTTAAGGAAATTAATATGCCTTACGTTACAGAACGTTGGCCAGGTGGAATGCTAACCAATTTCCCCACAATCCGGAAAGCGGTGAAGAAAATGGGTACCATTGATAAAATGGGTACTGACGGAACTTTTGAGACCCTTTCAAAGCGCGAGAGACTTCAGATTGCACGTCAGCGTGCTAAACTTGAGAGGAACCTCGGTTCTATTTCCGACCTGACCCGTCTTCCTGCTGCCATGTTTATTGTAGATGTACACAAAGAGTATATCGCTGTTCGCGAAGCAAACAGGCTGAACATTCCCGTATTTGCCATGGTGGATACCAATTCAGATCCCCGCGACATTGACTATCCTATTCCTGCCAATGACGATGCTTCAAAATCCATCTCCCTGATTATCAATTTTATTACCGAAGCCATTGCTGAAGGCCTCAGTGAGCGTAAGATGGAAAAAGAGAAGGATGACAAAATAGCTAAAGACAATAAGCAGGCAAAAGGAGGCTAAAGAGCCCAAAGAAACCAAAGGTAAAAGAGAGCGGGTAAAAGACCCTAAGGCTGATGTGAAGGTAGCAAGCAAAGGAGCTGAGGCACAACCGAAGGAAAAGAAGCCAGAGGCAAAAGCCGAAGAACCAAAAGCTGAAAAGGCTAAGTCAGAGCCAAAAGCGGAAGAAGCTAAGCCTGAGCCAAAAGCGGAGGATGTTAAGCCCGAAACAAAAGCTGAGGAAGTAAAAGCCGAAGCCAAGGAAGAGCCTAAGAAAGAGGCCTGATTCAAAAAAAACGCATTAAAGAAATATTAAGATATGGCTGATATTAAAGCTGCAGATGTTGCAAAACTGAGAAAAGTCACAGGCGCTGGAATGATGGACTGCAAAAAAGCCCTGGCAGGAAACTGAAGGAGATTTTGATAAAGCGATTGAAGTGATTCGTAAAAAGGGTCAGGCAATTGCAAATAAGCGTGCCGATCGCGAAGCCAGTGAAGGTAGTGTACTGGCAAAGGTTGAAGGAAACTTCGGAGCCATTGTTTCCCTGAACTGCGAAACTGATTTTGTAGCAAAGAATGAAAACTTTGTGAAATTCGCTGCTTCGATTCTGGACCTTGCCATCGCTGAAAAACCTGCCGATCTTGAAGCCTTACTTGCTTTGAATTTGGCTGGTAAGACAGTTGCAGAAACCATTATTGACGAAACCGGAACCATTGGCGAGAAGCTGGAACTGGGCTTTTATGGGTCAGTGACTGCAGAAAAAGTTCAGGCCTATAACCACCCTGGTAATAATCTGGCCACACTGGTAGGATTTAACAAACCTGAAGTAAATGAGCAGGTAGCAAAAGATGTGGCCATGCAGATTGCAGCGATGTCGCCTGTTGCTGTTGATGAGTCTGATGTATCTGCAGATATTATCGAGCAGGAAAGAAGGATTGGTCGTGAGAAAGCACTCCAGGAAGGTAAACCTGAAGCTATTGTTGATCGTATTGCCGATGGAATGGTTAAGAAATTTCTCAAGGAAGCAACTTTGCTAAACCAGGAGTTTACCAAAGATTCAAAGAAGTCGGTTCGCGAATACATTCAGGGATCGGATAAAGACCTTACCGTAACAAGTTTCGTAAGATTTGCTGTTAAGTAGATTGAAAATTTATAACGATTCTGAAACCGTTCTGCAAAAGCAGAGCGGTTTTTTTTTGCCCTTTTCTGCGCTAACGATAATGGGAAGGATTAAATTCCTATTTTTAAATAAAAAACTTAAATGGCATACAAACGAATTTTATTAAAGCTAAGCGGTGAGGCATTAATGGCCGGGCGTTCTCACGGAATTGATCCGGAAAGACTGGAAAACTACATAAAGGAGATTATTGAAGTATCTTCCATGGGGGTCCAGGTGGCGATTGTCATTGGCGGAGGCAATATATTCCGTGGTATATCTGGCGTTGAGGAAGGATTCGACCGGGTAAAGGGTGACTATATGGGTATGCTTGCCACTGTGATTAACGGTCTTGCTCTCGCATCTGCATTTGAATCAAAGGGAAAAAAGGCAAGGCTTTTCACCGCCATAAGGATGGAACCTGTCGCTGAGTTTTACTACAAGCCAAAGGTGATTGAAGCCTTAGAAAACAACGAGATAGTGATTTTCTCGGGAGGCACCGGAAATCCCTTTTTCACCACCGATACAGCATCTACGCTCCGGGCTGTTGAAATGGAGGCAGATGTGATGCTGAAGGGCACCCGGGTTGACGGAGTGTATACAGCTGACCCCGAAAAAGATCCCGAAGCAGAAAAGTATGATGAGATTAGCTTTGATGAGGCCCTTAAAAAGGAGTTACGCATCCTTGACCAAACTGCTTTCACCATGTGTAAAGAGAATGAATTACCCATTATTGTATTCAATATGAACGAGAAGGGAAATCTTAAAAAACTTCTTAGCGGAGAAAAAATTGGCACTTTAGTTAAAAAATAAATAAATTAGGCACGCAAAACACAATCTATGAGACCATGAATGAAGAAGTTCAACTTGTTTACGAAATGACCAAGGAGCGCATGGAGAAAGCCCTGGAGCACCTTGACAATGAACTGCTTAGAATCAGGGCAGGTAAGGCAAATGTGCACATTCTGGACGGGGTTATGGTGGATTATTATGGGTCTGAAACACCACTGAACCAGGTCTCAAATATCAGTACACCCGATGCAAAAACCATTCTGGTTCAACCCTGGGAGAAATCAATGATCGATCCCATCGAAAAGGCCCTGATGAATTCAAATGTTGGAATCACTCCATCGAACAATGGTGAAGCAATTCGGCTTTCGATCCCACCCCTTACTGAGGAACGCAGAAAGGATCTCTTCAAGCAGGTGAAAAATGAAGGTGAAAACGCAAGAGTAAGTATGCGGAATAGCCGAAGGGATGCCAATGAAGAATACAAGCAGATGCAAAAGGACGGGCTGAGCGAGGATGAAACCAAGATTGCCGAAGATCGAATCCAGAAGCTGACCGATGAATTCACCGAAAAAGTGGAGAAAATCGTCGAATCCAAGGAAGCCGAGATCATGACGATCTGATCCCTGAAACCAAAAGCTTACTACATATCCAGAATTCTGAATATCTCGGAGAAATCGGGCGAGAGAATAATTTCGGTACGCCTGTTCTTCCTTCGGGCTTCAGGAGTTTTAGCCGGATCAACTGGCAGATATTCACCCCGACCCGCAACTGTAATATTGGTAGGCCTTATATTGGCATTCTCCATCAGGATGCGAACAATTGATGTGGCCCTCAATACACTCAGATCCCAATTGTCTTTAACTGAAGAACCCTTCCGGAAGGGAACATCATCCGTATGGCCCTCAATCATGATATTGATGTCAGGATTGTTTCCCAGCACCACAGCCAACTGCTGAAGCGCTTTTACCCCATTGGGGTCAACCACAGTACTTCCGGATTTGAATAGCAATTTTTCATCCAGTGAAACATAAACCTTCCCGTCTTTCCTGGTAACAGTCAGTCCCTGACCCTCAAAGCCCATGAGCGCATTTGCCACCTTTGTCCGAAGATCATCCAGAACCCTGTCTTTTTCGTTCAGCATTTCTTCCATCTCCATCAAGCGGGCATTCCTTGCTTCCAGTTCAGCCTGCAAGCGGGTCAAGTCCTGCTTCTGCAGATTAACATTTGATTCTAGTTCCTTAAGCAGTTGCTGCTTGCTTGACCAGGTCCTCCTGGGAATTCTGTAATTCATTCAGCAATCGGCGGGTCTCCCTTTCGTTTCCTCGTAAGAGGGCGTCATGAGCAGACTCCAGATCAATGTATTTCCTTTCAAGAGCCAGTTTTTCTGCCTCCACTTCAGCTAACTTATTGTAGATACGGATACTATCCCTGACCAGCCGTTCCTGCTGACTTTCAACCTTCTCAATCCTGCCATTCATCTCCCGGTTCTCAACCGTCAGATATTCGTTCTCCTTCAGGAGCTCGTCCCGTTCTTCCTGCAGGTGATTGGTCTTGTCGGACAATTGAGTAAACTCCTTTGTGGGTACACAGGACCCCAGAACGGCAGCCCCAATCAATATATATATAATCTTCTTCATTGCATCTCTCATTAAAACCAGTGAATACTCTTAATACAACGGATTTATCGTTCCAAATTACATAAAATAGACCCTCAATATATTGTGATTTTTCACAAGGCCCTTTTAAGATATTAACAAAGCGATTTTTCTTACCTTTGCAGCAGAAAGAGAAAGTGATGAGCAAGACCCGGGGAGAATACAAACTTCTGGATACGATCAATAGTCCGGCCGACATGAAAGGCTTGAAGCCGGAGCAGCTGCTTCAACTCAGTAATGAGCTGAGGCAGTTTATTATAGAGGTCGTTTCATCTAATCCGGGACACTTTGGCGCAAGTCTGGGTGTGGTCGAACTTACTGTGGCCCTGCACCACATATTTGATGCTCCGCATGACCAGATTGTGTGGGATGTGGGCCACCAGGCCTACGGTCATAAAATCCTTACTGGCCGTAGAGATATTTTTCATACCAACAGGAAATATGGAGGCATCAGCGGATTTCCAAAACCTTCAGAGAGTGAATTTGATGCCTTTGGCGTCGGCCACTCCTCCACTTCCATTTCAGCCGCCCTTGGAATGGCCGCCGGAAACGAATATCAGGATGAAAATGACAGGCAGGTTATTGCGGTCATAGGTGATGGCTCACTTTCCGGTGGAATGGCTTACGAGGCGCTTAACAATGCAGGGCATGCAGGCAAAAACCTGCTTGTAATCCTGAATGACAATAACATCTCCATCGATCCAAGTGTTGGAGCCATGAAAGACTACCTGTTGGATATTGCCACGTCCAAGAGGTATAACCAAGTCAAGGATGAAGTATGGAACCTCCTGGGCTTCATGAATAAAATTGCTCCCAATGCCAGAAATTATGCCCAGAAGATTGAAAACGCCATCAAATCAATTCTTCTCAAGCAAAGTAACCTCTTCGAATCCCTGAATTTTCGCTATTTCGGTCCGGTCGACGGTCACGATGTGCTGCACCTGACCGATGTACTCTGGGATATGAAAAATATTCCCGGACCAAAGCTTTTGCATGTGATCACTCAGAAAGGGAAGGGTTTTGCCAGGGCCGAGGAAGATCAAACTACCTATCACTCGCCCGGGAAGTTTAATATGCATACCGGGGAAATTATCCGAAAATCCTTCGACAAGCCTCAACCCCCGCTCTACCAGGATGTCTTTGGCGAAACCATTCTCGAGCTTGCCCGATCTAACAAAAAAATTGTGGGAATTACGCCTGCCATGCCCACAGGTTCATCCTTAAAAATTATGATGGATGAAATGCCTGACCGCACCTACGATGTGGGCATAGCCGAACAACATGCAGTCACATTCTCTGCGGGTCTGGCTGCCACAGGAATGGTGCCCTTCTGCAATATATATTCTTCCTTCATGCAAAGGGCCTACGACCAGGTTATTCACGATGTGGCCATTCAGAATCTACCGGTTGTTTTATGTCTCGACCGCGCCGGATTGGTGGGTTCAGACGGTGCAACCCATCATGGGGCCTATGACCTTGCTTTCTTCCGCTGCATACCCGGGATGACCATTGCCTCCCCCCTTAATGAGGTGGAACTGAGGAATATGATGTACACTGCCCAGCTGCGACCGGCAGGACCATATGTGATACGCTACCCGAGAGGCCGGGGAGTTAAAACAGATTGGAAACAGGCCTTCATTGAACTTGAGTCAGGAAAGGGGCAACAACTCAGAGGAGGCACAGACCTGGCCATCTTGTCTCTGGGCCCCATTGGAAACCTGGTCACTGAAGCCCTTTCCATCCTTGAATTGGAACAAATCAGCGCAGCTCATTTTGACATGCGCTTTCTGAAGCCCCTCGATCACAATTGCTGGATAAAGTATTTTCTAAATTTGATAAGGTTATCACGCTTGAAGATGCTTCCATTGTGGGTGGTCTGGGTTCAGGCTGTAATCGAATATATGAACGATAATAACTACAAGGCAAAAGTCCTCCGCCTGGGCATCCCCGACCGCTTTGTGGAACATGGCACACAGGAAGAGCTCTACCGGGAATGTGGATACGACACAGCCGGAATTGTAGCAGCAGCAAAGAGCATGGTTCGTACTAAGATTCTTACCAAAGCCGTGTAAGCAGGAAATCCTGTTCGTCATTTTCTTACACTTATAATGTATTTGAAGCCTTAGCGGATACGAAGTATACGGTTAAGCGAGAATACATTATAAGTGTAACAAATTAGATGTCGAATTTGATACCCTGGGCCAGGGGAAGGGTTTTTCCGTAGTTGATGGTGTTGGTTTGCCTTCGCATGTAAGCTTTCCAGGCATCTGAACCCGATTCACGACCTCCACCGGTTTCCTTCTCACCTCCAAAAGCACCACCAATTTCTGCCCCTGAAGTGCCGATATTCACATTGGCAATCCCGCAATCGGAACCCACTCCTGAAAGGAAGAGTTCTGCCTCACGAAGATTCAGGGTAAAAATGGCAGAGGACAGACCCTGGGGCACATCATTATTCAGCTTAATGGCCTCATCAATATCCTTATATTTGATCAGATAGAGCAGCGGGGCAAAGGTTTCATCCTGGACTATCTGATAATGATTCTCGACCTCAGCAAGAGCGGGAACCACATAGGTTCCGGCTTCGTAAGCTGAGCCTTTCAACTGATCCCCACCAAACAAAATCTTTCCTCCCTCCTTCTTTACCTTTTCAATGGCATCAGAAAAGAGCCTTACGGCCCCCTTATCAACCAGAGGTCCCACAAGTGTATTCTCATCAAGTGGGTTACCAATCCGGCCGCTTATCTGCTGGTAGGCTTTTACCAGCCTGGCTTTCACTTCCTCATAAACTTCATGATGGACTATAACCCTTCTGGTACTGGTACAACGCTGTCCGGCAGTACCAACCGCACCAAATACGATGGCAGGGATTGACATGTCCAGGTCGGCCTCTTTGGAGATAATCAGTGCATTATTGCCACCCAGCTCCATAATTGAAGATCCCAGTCGTTTTCCAACAATGCCTGATATGTGCTTACCCACTGCCGTAGAACCGGTGACAGAAAAAAGCGGAATTCTTTGATCAGCTGCAAAATTATCCCCCATCACCGATGATCTGGCTACCACCAGGTTAAATACGCCTTCAGGAACATCATTTGTCTTCAGTACTTTTTGAATTATATTCTGAATGGCAATGGCGGTAAGAGGGGTTTTGGAACTTGGTTTCCACACCACCACATCACCTGCAATTGCAGCGATCATGGCGTTCCATGCCCAAACGGCAACGGGAAAGTTAAATGCGGTAACCAGGCCCACTATGCCCAGGGGGTGGTACTGATCATACATGCGGTGCTGAGGCCTCTCCGACTGCATGGTAAAACCATATAACTGCCTGGATTGTCCCACGGCAAAATCACAAATATCAATCATCTCCTGCACTTCTCCCAGGCCCTCCTGGTAGATTTTGCCCATTTCTAAACTGACCAGAAAACCCAGATCATCCTTGGACTCTCTCAGGGCAAGACCGATTTGCCTGACCACCTCACCTCTTATGGGGGCAGGAACTGATTTCCAGGTGGAAAAAGCCTCACCCGCCTTCTTCATGACTTTTTCATAATCCTCTGTTGTGGCATTGCTAACCTTTGCAATCACCTCTCCGTCAATGGGAGATACCGATTCGGTCAGATCACCTAAGGTTTCCAGCCAGGTGAGCCCTGTTGTTGCTCCCGGATTAACTTCCTTAATACCCAGGCGACCCAGGGTTCCGATCACTCTTTCCTCGAATTTGCGTTCCATGAAAAAATATTTAATGTGAGACTTGTACCACAAAATTAACAATGCATTACTTCATAAAAGATATTTTAGAACATGCATAAAAGCCTGGATTAAGAAGCTTGTCAGATTTGCCGAAAAGCATTAACTTCGCTGCGCCTCGGAAAGGAGTACCCTGTGCATGTACTGACTACCAAAAAAGAGGCAAGAGTTCTTATAAAACAATGAATAATGAAACAATAAGTACTTTGCACAAAGTGCTACATTGCCCAGATGGCGGAATTGGTAGACGCGCTGGTCTCAAACACCAGTGATAGCAATATCGTGCCGGTTCGATCCCGGCTCTGGGCACAATTCGCTTCCGAATGGCAGATAAATCCAACGCTGAAGACAAACAAACAGCCATAGATAAACGCTACCTGCGTATGGCCAGGATATGGGCTTCCAACTCCTACTGCAAACGACGACAGGTTGGAGCACTTCTTGTAAAGGATAAAATGATCATCTCGGATGGTTACAATGGGACACCATCGGGCTTTGAAAACGACTGTGAAGACGAGAATGATCTGACCAAGGCTTACGTGTTGCATGCCGAAGCCAACGCCATCACCAAAGTTGCCAAATCTAATAACAGCAGCGATGGCTCTACTCTGTATATCACTACATCGCCCTGCATCGAATGCTCCAAGCTGATTATTCAGGCTGGAATCATCAGGGTAGTTTACGAGGAAAAATACAGGATCACTGATGGTCTCGAACTATTGGAACGCTCGAAGATCGAACTGATTCATATTGAAGAAATTTGAGGAGATCCTCTTAAAGGATCTGAGGAGAAGGAAACAATGAAGATCAAAAGAGAAAAAATAATCATCTTTCTGCCGGTTATTATCAGCCTGGCGATTTTGCTTGGGATTTTACTGGGTAACTGGATAAGCACCATCCGGATTCGCAGCATCGTAACAAATGAAGTTTCCAGACAAAACTTTTCCATCAGGCCGGGAGCCAATTCAGGGTCGGGATTTTCACTCACCCCAAAGGCAAATAAAATTTCTTCAGCCCTCCAGTATATAGTAAATGAATATGTGGACACGGTAGACCTTAACGAACTTACCGATGAGGTCATGCCTTCCCTGGTGGAACAACTTGATCCGCATTCCGTCTATATTCCGGCCCGGGATTTCCAACGTGTATCGGAACCGCTGGTTGGGAATTTCAGCGGCATTGGCGTTTCCTTCAATATGACCGACGACACTGTTGCCATTATTAGTACCATTCCCAACGGGCCTTCCATGCGGGTGGGTGTGATGGCAGGTGACCGCATCATCATGGTGGATGACTCCCTTGTTGCGGGGGTAAAAATGCCAAGCGATGATATTGTTAAAATGCTAAAGGGACCCAGGAATACGGAGGTTAAAGTTACTGTCTACCGGAGGGGAACTGAAAAGCCTATTGAATTCGAAATCACACGGGATAATATTCCCCTTTACAGTATTGATGTAGCCTACAAGGTTGAACGATAATACCGGATATATCAAGATCAACCAGTTTGCGCAAACCACCTACAGGGAATTTATGGAGGCCATTGAAAAGCTGAAATCCCAGGGTGTGGACAAGCTGATTATTGACCTGAGGCACAATGGCGGAGGCATCATGGATGCCGCCACGATGATTGCAGATCAGTTTCTGCAGGAGGGTCAGCTTATTGTCTATACCGAGGGACGCAGCCGTCCACGGGAAAATGACTATGCAACTTCACGGGGTATTTTAAAGGATGATAAAGTGGTTATTCTC
Organism: uncultured Bacteroidota bacterium; assembly: GCA_963713725.1. GTDB lineage: Bacteria > Bacteroidota > Bacteroidia > Bacteroidales. The sequence goes on along the minus strand of CAVQMZ010000003.1, from coordinate 117,507 downwards.
ATCGATGAATCCAGCGCCTCTGCCAGTGAAATTCTTGCCGGCGCACTTCAGGATAATGACCGGGGACTGATCATCGGGCGAAGGTCCTTTGGGAAAGGTCTTGTTCAGGAAGAGATGCGCTTCCAGGATGGTTCTGCACTGAGGCTGACCGTAGCCAGGTATTACACCCCTACCGGAAGAAGCATACAGCGTCCCTACGAAAATGGAACCGAGGATTATTACACCGACTTCCACGACCGGATTATGAATGGAGAACTGGAATCCTCCGACAGCATCAAATTTGATGATTCCCGAAAATTTGTAACCCCTGGAGGGAAGGTTGTTTATGGCGGTGGAGGCATCATGCCTGATATTTTTGTCCCCATCGACACTTCCGGTGTTTCCGAATACTATAACCGGGTTCGCAGCATGGGATTAATGTACCGCTTTGCCTTCCACTATACCGACCAGAAACGCGCTCTGCTTGAGCCCCTGGAAACGGCTGATGAGATAGAAAGCTTCCTGGATAAGCAAAACCTCCTTCCCACCTTTGTGGAATATGCAAAGGAAAAGGGGCTGGAGCCAAACGCAACAGACATCAACACCTCACGCGAGGTTCTTCTTAAGACCGTCAAGGCTTATATCGCCCGAAACATAATCGATAACGAAGGCTTCTATCCCATCATCGCTGACATCGACAATACCCTTTCCATAGCCATCGATACCATTTCATCACTTTAGAGTTTTTATATTCTCAGGCTTATTTTAAACCTTTCCCCCTTCTCTTCATCAAAGGGGTGAATCGTTTATTAATAAAAACCAACAGATATGAAAAATACAAGAATAGCAACAACTATGCTGATTGCAGTAGCAATCTTCATGGGTACAAGTATCCAGGCCCAGAATCCAAATGGAAGAGGAATGGGGCCAAAGGGACAGGGCGACGGTGCTCACATGAAACAAATGCTTAATCTGACCGAGCAGCAGCAGGAGCAGATTAAAACACTCAAACTGGAACATTACAAAGCCATGAAACCCTTTAAAGCCGAAATGGGTGAGTTGAAAGCCAAAAAGAAAAACCTGATGTCGCAGGATGTCGTCGATGTAAAAGCTGTGAACAAGGTGATTGATCAGCAAACCGTTCTCATGAGTAAGATGCAGAAAAGTCAGGTGAAACATACCCTGGCCTTCAGGGAAATTCTCACCGATGAGCAGCAGATGCTCCTGGATCAAAAACGGAGACATGCAGGGGAAATGGGGCGAGCAAAAGGAGCCCGGATGAATCCCCGGGTTTACCATCAGCCCTCAAAACTATAGGAGCAGTATTTTTGCGCCGCAGATCAGACAGGCCTTTTTGTGAATACTAATAGATTCACAAAGAGGCCTGATTATTTAAATTCAGCATGACTGAGGGCAAAAGTAAGAAGGGCTTCTGCCGAAAGTTCAGCCTCCTCAATAAATCCCATATGACCGCTCTCCCTCAGCCGGAGCACAGAGGCATGCGGGGCCATTATTCTGAGTTTTTCAAATACCTCGATGGGGATATAGTTATCCTTCTCCCCTCCAATCAGTAAAAGTGGAAGTGAATCATCGGAAAGGGTTTCACTGTGGTCAGCCCGGTTTTTCATTCCGTTCAACAGTGCCACAACTCCCTCGTCTTCGTTTTCCAGAGCCAGATCCTGGCAACGCCTGATCTCTTTTTCCAGCCTTTCCACATTTGAATCTGCAAAAGCTTTGGGAATATTCACATTTACAATCTGCTTTTTTCTGCCACATAGAACCAGACTGATTTCCCGGTCACGATTTAACTTCTTCTCTTCAGTGTCTGCAAAACAGGTGGAGTGAAAAAGGACATAAGCATAAAGCCTTTCGGGGTAACGGGCGGCAAACTCCATGCATATATAGCCTCCCATGGAATGCCCGAGCAGGACTATCTTTTGGATGCCTTCTTCATCCATGATTGATTTTACCGAAGCTGCCAGCTCAGGCATAGAGTGCTCCCTGCCCCAGCATCCCGAGCTCCCGTGACCTGGAATATCCATGGAAATTACCCTGAACTGAGGGCTCAGGCGTGGTACAAATCCCTCCCATATATCTGCAGTTTCCAGGTAACCGTGGAGCAGAAACAGACATGCTCCTGATCCCTCGTCCGAGTATGAAATATCAATCCCCTTATATTGAATTTGCTTTCTCATTATTTCGTTTGCTTTGTGCGCATCAGATCTTCGATTTCCTCTGCTTCCATGGGTATGTCGGTCATCAGGTCGACCGGACCATGCTCAGTGATCAGGATGTCATTTTCCAGCCTGATTCCCACACCCTCGTCCCGGATGTAGATTCCTGGTTCACAGGTAAGGACCATGCCGGGAGCAAAGGATGCTGAGCGCTCAAAAGGATCGTGAACATCCATACCCAGAGAATGGGATGTTCCATGCATGAAATATTTCTTCCACAGTGGATCATCCACTGATCGGCTCCCGGGCTTCTTTCAGTGAATAGAGTCCGAGGGCAATGTGCTCTTCCTCCCACAATTCACCAACCTGCCGGTGGAAGTCGGCCATCCTGATACCGGGTACCATCATTTCTCTTGCCTTTAAAAATACCCGGTAAGTGGAAGAATAAAGCGCTTTTTGTCTTGCAGAAAATCTACCACCCACCGGCAGGGTGCGGGAGCAGTCGGCAGCATAGTGGTTGATTTCGGCGCCGAAATCCATGAGCACCAGGTCCCCTTCGCAAAGGACATGGTCATTTTCCACATAGTGCAGAACCAGGGCATTTGAGCCGGAAGCGACTATGGGTTCAAAAGCGTGCCCGGTGGCGCCTTTCCTGATGAATTCAGCAATGAGTTCAGCCTCCACTTCATACTCCTTGAGGCCGGGTTTAAGCATCCCCACTACCCTGAAGAATGCCGAACGGGTGATGGCACATGCTTTCCTGATTTCTTCAATCTCCTCCGGCTCCTTGATCATTCTCAGCTCTGTCATTATGGGCTCAAGGCTTGCTCGCTCGATGAAGGGATAAAGAGAAGCAAGTCTCTCATAAACCTGAACATCCTTTACCTGGCTTTGGAGCAAGATATTTTTTTCCTGAAGCTCTTTTTCCAGGGTCGCATCCACTTCATCCAGCCATTTGACCTCCCCAATTCCGGACAAGCTTGCTGCCTCTTCCAGGCTAAGCATGGAGCCCGACCAAAGAAGTGTTTTTGGGTCCGGCTTTTTAATAAAAAGGATTTCCACCCGCTGGGAAATGATCAGCAGACTCTCCTCCTGGGAAATTCCGCTTAAATAGAAAAAATCTGAATGCTGCCTGTAAGGATAAAATTGATCACCATTCCTGGACTTCCGTGTATTGGAACAGACCACTGCTAAAGCACTCACTGATAGCAGTTTTCTGAATTTTGAGCGGTTTCGGATAAAAAGGCCAGACGAGATGGGATCAGATCTCATTGTCAAAAATGTTGTAAGAAATGTTTTAGATTCTGTATTGACAATACAGAAATGTTATATTTGTTAGCACCCCACGCAATTTAAGTAACTTATTTTAATTGTACCTGTATGTCAACAATTTTCACCTCATCCATCGGAAAGAAGTTAATGATGTCTCTGGCAGGGCTTTTCCTCCTGGTTTTCCTGCTGGTTCACATGGGAATCAACCTGCTCATTATCATTTATGATGACCCCATGGTTTACAACAAGGCGGCTCATTTTATGAGTACCAATATACTGATCAAAATTTTTGAGATCGTATTGATGGGCGGCATCCTTTTGCATATAATCTATGCCCTGATCCTTCAGATTCAGAATTGGATAGCACGACCAAAGAGGTATAATAAAACCAATTATTCCAATACCTCCTTCTTTTCAAAATTTATGATCCATACAGCGATCATCACCCTGGTCTTCCTTGCCATTCATTTTGCAGATTTCTATTTCAAAGCAAAATTTGGTCATGCGGATACCATCGTGGTCGACGGGGTACTTTATCACGATCTTGCCGCCGAAATTATAGATAAGTTTAACATGCTCCCCTTTGTTGTGTTCTATATCGCTGCCTTCATATTCCTGGGCTTTCACCTGGTACATGGTTTTCAGTCTGCCTTCAAAACCTATGGTATCGACAATAAAAGTTTCACACCGGTGATCCAGGCTCTTGCAATCGTATATTCAGTAGTTATTGTAGGCGGCTACACCATGATCCCACTTATGATCTACTTCTCGTAAAAATAATATTTTCACTATGCACAAACTGAAATCCAACATACCCGAAGGACCACTGGCAGAAAAGTGGTCGCACTTTAAATCCAATCAGAACCTGGTCAACCCGGCCAACAAACGTAAGCTGGATATTATCGTGGTTGGAACCGGCCTGGCCGGAGGAGCTGCAGCTGCTTCCCTGGCAGAAATGGGCTTCAAGGTCAAATCGTTCTGCTATCAGGACAGCCCCCGAAGGGCCCACAGTATTGCAGCTCAGGGAGGTATTAATGCTGCCAAAAATTACCAGAATGACGGGGACAGTGTCTTCAGGCTCTTTTTCGACACAATCAAGGGAGGAGATTACCGGTCGAGGGAAGGTAATGTATACAGGCTTGCAGAGGTAAGTAATCAGATTATTGATCAGTGCGTGGCACAGGGTGTGCCCTTTGCCCGGGAGTATGGTGGCACACTGGACAATCGTTCATTTGGAGGAGCGCTTGTATCAAGGACTTTTTATGCAAGGGGACAAACCGGACAACAGCTTCTGCTGGGTGCATACCAGTCGCTGAGCCGACAGGTTAAGCAGGGCAATGTGGAAATGTTTCCCCGGATGGAGATGCAAAACCTGGTGATGGTGGACGGGAAGGCCCGGGGAATCATATGCAGGGATGTAATCACCGGAAAGCTTGAACGCTTCAGTGCCCATGCAGTGGTTCTGGCCACCGGTGGATACGGTAATGTTTTCTTTCTCTCTACCATGGCCATGGGATCCAACGTAAGCGCAGCCTGGCAGTCCTACAAAAAGGGAGCTTTATTTGGAAACCCCTGTTATGTTCAGATTCATCCCACCTGCATTCCGGTTCATGGTGAATACCAGTCGAAACTCACATTGATGAGTGAAAGCCTTAGAAATGACGGACGCATCTGGGTTCCGAAGAATAAGGAGGATGCCGAAAAATTACAAAAGGGTGAGCTCACCGGAAGTGAGATTCCAGAAGAGGACAGGGATTATTACCTGGAGAGGCGTTACCCCGCTTTTGGGAACCTGGTACCCCGGGATGTGGCCTCACGGGCCGCCAAGGAGAGGTGCGATGCCGGATACGGGGTCAATTCAACAGGATTGGCAGTATTCCTCGATTTTAAAGATGCCATTGCCCGATTGGGTAAAAATGTGATTGAAGCAAAATACGGTAACCTCTTCCAGATGTATGAGAAGATCACCGATGACAATCCATACGAGGTTCCCATGATGATTTACCCGGCCATACACTACTCCATGGGTGGCATTTGGGTGGACTACGAATTGCAGACAAGTATTCCCGGACTATTTGCCACAGGTGAGTCTAATTTCTCGGACCATGGGGCCAACCGTCTGGGAGCATCGGCACTGATGCAGGGTCTGGCTGACGGCTATTTTGTTCTACCCTATACCATACAGAATTACCTGGCGCATGAAATCAACACCCCCAGGTTCTCAACCGACATAAAGGAGTTTGAGGATGCAGAAAATGAGGTTAAGCAGCGCCTTGAAGAGCTGATGGCCATAAAAGGCAACGAGACAGTGGATACAATCCATAAGCGCCTGGGTAGAATCATGTGGGATTATGTGGGCATGGCCAGGAATAAAGACGGCCTGGAACTTGCCATTGAAGAAATTCAGAACCTGAAGGAAGATTTTTGGAATAATGTGAAGATTCCTGGAGAGATGAATGATCTGAATCCTGAACTTCAGAAGGCCATTCGGCTGGCCGATTTCCTGGAGCTGGGTGAGCTGATGGCCAGAGATGCCATGCACAGGGAAGAATCATGCGGTGGGCATTTCAGGGAAGAATACCAAACCGGCGAAGGTGAAGCACTGAGAAACGACAAAGACTTTGCCTATGTAGCCGCCTGGGAATACAAAGGCGATAATAAGGAACCGGCACTCCATAAGGAGCCCCTGAAGTTCGAAAATATTGAGTTGAAGCAAAGAAATTATAAGTAACAAGGACTAAGCATTAGAGTATGGACCTGAAATTGAAAATCTGGCGTCAGAAGGATTCCCAAAGCAGGGGGAAGTTTGTGAATTACAAATTAAAGAATGTCTCTCCGGACAGTTCATTTCTGGAGATGCTCGATGTGCTGAACGAGGAACTCGTGGAGCGCAACGAGGAGCCTGTAGTCTTCGACCACGACTGCAGGGAAGGTATTTGCGGAGCCTGCGGAATGTATATTAACGGCCGGCCACATGGTCCCGACTCACTGATTACAGTCTGCCAGCTTCATATGAGAAAGTTCAAAAACGGGGATACCATTGTAATTGAGCCCTGGCGGGCAAGGGCCTTCCCGGTGATCAAAGACCTCATGGTAGACAGGTCGGCATTTGACAAGCTGATCCAGGAGTCGGGCTATGTTTCAGTGAATACAGGAAGTGCCCCGGAGGCCAACAGTATCCCTGTAAAGAAAGAAAAGGCTGACCTGGCCATGGATGCAGCTGCCTGCATTGGATGCGGGGCATGTGTGGCTGCATGCAAAAATGCTTCTGCCATGCTTTTCGTTGGAGCCAAGATATCCCATCTTACCTTGCTTCCCCAGGGCAAGATAGAGGCAAAGGAAAGGGTTTTACAGATGGTAGCCAAAATGGACGAACTGGGCTTTGGAAATTGCACCAACACCGGAGCCTGTGAGGCCGAATGCCCCAAGGGAATCACCCTGAGCAATATAGCCAGGCTTAACCGGGAATATTACGTAGCAAAAGTCTAAGCTAATATATCCGATTTCAAAGCCTTCCTCGGGGAGGGAAATTAAGCGAGGAAGCCTTAGCGGATGCGAAGCATACGGTACAGCGACGAGATTTAATTTCCCGATGCCGTGGCTTCAACCTCCTCAACGGTTTTGGGGATAGGGGTTCCCAGGACCCGGCTTCCGGTTTCGGTGATCAGCACATCATCCTCAATGCGAACACCTCCAAAATTCCTGTATGACTCAACTTCCTTATAGTTGATGAATTGCTCCAGTTTCTTTTCCGCCTTCCACTGATCAATCAGTGCAGGGATAAAGTAGCACCCGGGTTCGTTGGTAATGACAAAGCCCGGTTCCAGTTCACGTCCCATTCTGAGATAAGCAAGGCCGAACTGATCGGATCTTTTAATGGTATCGGAATAACCCACCAGGTTCTCTCCCAGACCTTCCATGTCGTGAACATCAAGGCCAAGCATATGACCCAGTCCATGGGGGAAGAAGAGGGCATGTGCGCCGGCAGCAACAGCCTCATCAACATCACCTTTCATGATTCCCAATTCTTTTAAGCCGGAAGCAATTATACCTGCGGCCTGCAGATGAACTTCCCTGTAGCTTGTTCCCGGTAAAGAAGCCTTAATGGTTTCCACATTGGCTTTCAGCACAACATTATAGATGTCTTTCTGCTGAGCAGAGAATTTGCCTCCAACCGGAAAGGTCCGGGTAATATCGCTTGCATAACACAACTCCGATTCGGTGCCGGCATCGCAAACCACCATTCTGCCTTCCACCAGCTCGTTACCGTGATGGTGATTATGCAGGGTTTGTCCATCCATACTCAGAATAACCGGAAAGGAAACGGGTCCGCCGTGGGAAAGGGCAATGCCTTCTACTGCTCCTGCCAGTTCACGTTCAAAATTCCCGGGAAAGGCCATTTTCATGGCAGTGGTATGCATCAGGCCGGCCACTTCAACCGCCTTCTCAATTTCATCAATCTCAAAGCTTTCTTTCACCGAACGCATTTTTACTACCGCGCGTATAAGCTCCTCGGAAACGAATTTCTTTACCCCTTCCAGGCTCACATCAAATAGCTTTGAAAGCTTTACCAGGTGGTCGCCCCGATAAGGGGGCAGGATATGTATCTTTCGCCCCGATGAAATGGCCGCCTTCACAACAGTGGACAGTTCGTTCATTGAGGCTGAAGTCTCAGCAGCAACAGAGGAGGCCAGTTCACTTACAAGTGGCTGCTCACCCATCCAGATAATATCATCCATATCGAAGTCGTTTCCAAATAAAGTGTCGACCCCTGAATCCACATCACAAGTTCCATAAAATCCAGGCTTATTGATGCCGAAATAATAAAGGAAACTACTGTCCTGCCGGAAATGATATGTATTGGCTTTGTAGTTCATTGCGCTTTCCTCATTACCAGCGATCAGGATCAATCCATCACCCACCAATGCACGTAAGCGCTTTCTTCTCTGGGAGTAAACTTTCTTCGGAAACATATGCTTTCAATTTTAATGAATTTAAAAGTACTTCAAATTTTGACAAAGGGAAGATGTAAGGGTTAAACAAAATGCAAGAGAACCTATGTTCTACATCACTACAGGCAAAAAAACAGATTTATGGAAGGGATGAATGGAGACTAGTGTAACCTTTTCATTCTCATGGCGTAAAAAATTGCGAATAGTATTGTTTGAATAGGAATAATTTCCTATATTCGCACACTGACGTATCCTTTTCAACTTTTTATTAACATTTTTACCAACATGCCCTATCGCCGCCTCCCCAACACCGACTCTGCCCGCCTCAAGTCGCTGAATTCCGCGAATGAAAAGGGAAAGGACACCCCGCCATTTAAACTTGCCTTCACCGCAACATCCTTCAGGAAGATTCAATCGGTGCTCCCTGGCTTCGAAAATGCCATTTACGAGCACAGGAACGCTCTGAATATCCAGGCGGAAAAAAACAAGGAATATCAGAAAAGGTTAAAAAAGGCGAGACTTTATATTTCTCATTTCGTGCAGGTGGTAAGCATGGCCATTTTGAGGGGGGACATGGTGGCGGAAACCAGGGATTATTTCGGCCTTGAAGATGAGAAAAAGATCCCATCCCTACATTCAGATGAAGAGATCATCAAGTGGGGCGAGCAATTGATTGAGGGGGAAAAGAAGAGGAGAAGCATTGGGCTGAGTCCTGTTACAAATCCAACCATAGCTGTTTTAAAGGTTCATTACGACAAATTCCTGGAATACCATAATTACCAGAAAAGCCTGAAAAACCGGAGTCAGCGTGCCCAGGATCAATTGAATATTCAGCGTACCCAGGTTGACAGCCTGATTCAACAGATATGGAACGAGGTTGAAGATACCTTTAATGACCTTCCTGAGGAGATACGCAGAGAAAAAGCTTCTGAGTATGGGCTGGTCTACGTATTCAGAAAAAACGAATTAATCACTGCGAATCTGTTCCAGTCTCCTCGTATCGGGGAGACCGGCTAGAGATCACCCTCACCTGGTAATACCAGGCAATAAAAAAGGCTGCAAAAATCAGCAGACTGATCAGGGCAGTTATGGGGAACAGGCTACTGGTCCCGATCTCTTCAAGCACATCATCCGTACTTCCCCTGGAATAAAAGTAATAGTAAATTACACCCATTGCATTGTTCACAAAATGAGCGATAATGGGAAACCAGATTGAGCGGCCCAGGTACATCAGGTATCCAAGAATGATTCCAAGAATAAAGCGGGGAAGGAAGGAAAAAAACTGGAAGTGGAAGGCGCTGAACAGTAAAGCCGTAACCAGAATGGCAATATGTGTATTTTTAAACATATCGCTAAGCAGGCGCTGAAAAAGTCCCCTGAAGATTAGCTCCTCACCAATAGCTGCAAGTACACCGATCATTAAAAGATTCACAATCAAACCCCAGAAAGTTTTGGTGGCCATAAATGCCTTCATTATGGTCTCGGCATCGGCTTCGAGGGTCCTCATCATCCGGTCTATGGAAGGAATGGGGAAGTCCATTCTCAAATTTAGCTCAGCCAGATAATTGATCAGAGGAATTACTGCAGCCATCATTGCGATAGTCAGTAATACAGCCACCCAATTAATGGGATTCCTGAAGCGGTACAGGGAAAACAAATCTCCTTGAAAAAGATAAGAGAATAACAGGGCCGGAACAATGAAGGTTCCTATTGACCCGATGATCTGAATCAATTTAGAGGCTGCCACATATTCCGGATTCTCAAATGCACTCAGGGAAAGTATATCGGATACTGCATAGCCATATATGATACTGGCAAGGAAGGCCCCGAAAAACTGGAAAAGGAGGGCCAGAATAAATAAAATGACCACCGAGAACAGGAATTTCTCTCCCGGCTTCAGCCCGGCAAGCATAGCATGCTTTGATGAAGGATAATTCAGATTGTCCATTTGGCTTTATATCTGCCTGCATAATTTTGTACTTTTGCAGCAGATTCGTGCACAAAGAAAGCAATTTGAATTCTTAAAACCTACAAAGATTATCCACTATGCAAATCGGCAATGTTGAACTGGGCGAACCACCCTCTTTTCCTGGCTCCCATGGAGGACATTACCGATCCGTCATTTCGCTATCTGTGTAAGAAATCGGGTGCTGACCTGATGTACACCGAGTTCATTTCTTCCGACGGACTTATCCGCGATGGAGCAAAAAGCCTTAAGAAGCTGGATATTTTCGATTACGAACGCCCCATGGGGATACAGCTTTACGGCCACCTGATCGAATCCATGGTGGAGGCAACACACATGGCTGTAGCAGCAAAACCCGAACTCATCGATATCAATTACGGTTGTCCGGTTCGCAAGATCGCCAACCGCGGTGCCGGTGCCGGAATGTTGAACAATATTCCGCTGATGATGGAAATGACCAGGGCAATAGTGGAAGCCTCTCCCCTTCCGGTGACCGTAAAAACCAGGCTTGGCTGGGATGAATCGAGTAAAATTATCGTGGATGTGGCCGAACAGCTCCAGGACCTGGGGATCAGTGCCCTTACCATTCACGGTCGGACCCGCGCCCAGATGTACAAGGGATCAGCCGACTGGACCCTGATTGGTGAGGTAAAGAACAATCCCAGAATGAAGATTCCAATTATCGGGAATGGCGACATAAGCACACCCATTGAAGCCAAAGAAGCCTTTAAGCGTTTTGGGGTGGACGCCATAATGATTGGCCGGGCAGCGGTTGGAAAACCCTGGTTATTCGGTCATACCAAACATTATATGAAAACAGGTGAGCTACTTCCAGACCCCACGGTTTCTGAAAAGGTGGATATGGCAAAACTTCAGTTTGAAAAGTCCCTTGAGCTAAAGGCCGAACCTGTAGGCATCTACGAGATGCGCAGGCACTTTTCCAACTATTTTAAAGGCCTGCCACACTTTAAGGAAATGAGATTAAAACTGCTGACCACACTGGAAGTGGATGAGATATTCAGCCTGCTTGAGGAAATCAGGGAAAAGTATGGCGAATCAAGGCCCGATGCATCAGGTTCCTTCTGGGATTAGGAAAGCTCCAGGCTTTTGGGGTAATCCATATTATAATGCAGCCCCCTGCTTTCCTTTCTGGCCTGGGCCATTTTTATTACCAGGTAACCCACATTGATCAGGTTCCGCAGCTGACAGATGCGGAGGGAGACATTTGATTTTTTATAGAGCTCTTCAGTCTCCCTGTAAATAATTTCCAGCCTGACTACCGCCCTTTCCAGGCGCAGATCGGACCGGACTATCCCCACATAGTTGGACATGATCTGCCTTACTTCCTTCAGGTTCTGGGTGATCAGAATCATTTCCTCGGGATGTGTGGTTCCACTGTCGTCCCAATCCGGAACCCCTTCGGCAATATTGAGCTCCTTAAGCTGGGAAAAAGCATGTCTGGATGCCCTGTCGGCATATACAATAGCCTCAATCAGGGAATTGGACGCCAACCTGTTTGCACCATGAAGGCCCGTGGATGAAACTTCGCCGATGGCATAGAGTCCCCGGATCCCTGTCTGACCATCCATATCCACCTTAATTCCTCCACACATATAGTGAGCGGCCGGAACCACAGGAATCAGATCTCTGGATATATCAATACCCAGAGAGAGACATTTCTCGGTGATATTTGGAAAATGTTTTTTAAGTTCATCTTCTTCCTTATGCCTTACATCCAGGTAGACAAATTCATGACCGTGAAGCTTCATCTCATTGTCGATAGCACGGGCCACGATATCACGGGGAGCGAGACTTCCACGCTCATCATACTTTCTCATAAAGTCTTCACCCATCTGGTTCTTCAGGATTCCTCCGTAACCCCTCATGGCTTCAGTAATCAGAAAAGATGGGGTCTCACCCGGATTATAGAGGGAGGTGGGATGAAACTGAACAAACTCCATGTTTTCAATAATCCCCTTGGCCCGGTAAACCATGGCAACACCATCGCCGGTGGCAATGGGAGGATTGGTGGTCGTGGTATAAAGATGACCCGCCCCGCCGGAAGCCAGAAGGGTCGTTTTTGAAAGAATCCTGATTACCTTACCCGACTCCAGGTTCAGCACATAGGCCCCGTAACATTTGATGTCGTTCATATGACGCTTCACCAGCTTGCCCATATGGTGCTGGGTGATCAGGTCCACCGCAAAATGGCTTTCATAAAGGTCGATGTTGGGATGCTTGCGTACCTGTTGCGAAAGGGCTCTCTGGATCTCCTCACCCGTATTGTCCTTATGGTGAAGAATCCTGTGCTCGGAATGCCCTCCTTCCCTGGCAAGGTCATATTTTCCAGAAGATGATTTATCAAATTTGGTACCCCACTGAATCAGTTCCTGAACCTGGGCAGGAGCTTCCTTGACAACCATCTTAACCACCTCCTCGTTACAGATATGGTCGCCCGCGATCAGGGTATCCTCCACGTGCTTCTCGTAACTATCTGGCTCATAGGTGACAGCAGCAATACCCCCCTGGGCATAGCGGGTATTGGTTTCCTCCAGCTGCGATTTGGTAATCAGGCAAACCGATCCCTTTTCAGCGACCTTAAGCGCGTAGCTCAAACCACCGAGACCAGATCCAATTACCAGAAAATCATAACTCTTTTCCATTACCCGGGTCCCTTCAAAATTGGTGCTCCTCCCGGCAATGCTGAGAGGGTCTTCTATCCGTTGTGAAATTTTTGTGCTTGCCCAGGCCGAGCTTAAACTTCGGGTGAGGTGCGAGCGGCAATAAATACAAATATAGAAAAAGCTGCAGAGAATGAGATAAATCCGTTATTTTTGAATTTATGATCAAATTGCTTACCATTATTGGGGCCCGGCCCCAGATTATCAAGGCTGCTGCTTTAAGCAGGGCAATAGACAGGGGATTTAAACAGGAAGTGAAGGAGGTAATTCTTCATACCGGACAACATTATGACGATTCCATGTCGGAGGTATTCTTCAGGGAAATGCAGATACCACAGCCGGACTACAACCTTCAGATCGGCTCGGGAAGTCACGGTTCCCAAACGGGCCAGATGATAGCAGGGATAGAAGAAGTGATCCTTAAGGAAAAGCCCGATGGAGTGGTGGTATACGGAGACACCAATTCCACCCTGGCAGGTGCCCTGGCTGCTGCCAAGCTGCACATTCCGGTGATCCACATTGAAGCCGGATTACGCTCCTTTAACAAGCAGATGCCCGAGGAAGTTAACCGTATTGCCTGTGATCATGTGAGTACACTGCTCTTCTCTCCCACCCTGACCGGAATAGAGAACCTGGAGAAGGAAGGAATCGTTCACCACGAAAATCAAAAGCTGAGCTTCGACCTTCAGGGTGTTTATCATAACGGGGATGTGATGTATGACAATACCCTGTTCTTCAAAGAGCTTGCCCTGGCAAATTCGCCCATTCTGAAGGATCTTGGGATTGAAAACAAAGCCTATATCCTGGCTACCATACACCGACCTTCCAATACGGATCAGTCGGAGAATCTGGAAGGAATCCTTAGGGCACTGGACCTGATTTCGAAGGATAAAAACATTGAAATCATTCTTCCTCTACACCCTCGCACCCTGGCAATTCTCAAGCGTGAGGAATCTGCCAAAAGCATGGACCTGATTCAAGCAAACGATCTTCTCCGGCTCATTCCGGCAGTATCCTTTCTGGATATGATCAGACTGGAATCCGGAGCCAGCGTACTGTTAACCGATTCAGGCGGTGTTCAGAAAGAAGCCTGGTTTATGGAAAAACCTGTGGTGGTGCTACGGGAGGAAACCGAATGGATTGAAATTATAGAAGCCGGAAATGGCGTCCTCACCGGTCCTGACCCGGAAAAAATCATATCTGCCACTCAAAAATACCTGGATACTCCACCCAATGCTTACCCACCCATTTTCGGGGATGGAAAGGCAGCCCACCGGATATTAGAGATTCTCACCAGCGTACACTGGTACTAGTCCCCCAATTTGGTACTAATCTTATAAAATTGAGTTACTTTTGTGAGTTCAAAAAAGAAATAGTTCACAAAGCATTTAATAAAAATAAATATGGCCCAGGAAGATCTCTTTAAAAAACTTGTAGCACATTGTAAAGAATACGGATATGTTTTCCAATCCAGTGAGATATACGACGGATTATCTGCTGTTTATGATTACGGCCAATACGGTGTCGAATTAAAAAACAACATTAAGAAATACTGGTGGGACTCCATGGTGCTGCTACATGAAAATGTAGTGGGACTCGATTCGGCCATTTTCATGCACCCCACCATCTGGAAAGCATCGGGTCATGTGGATGCCTTTAACGACCCCCTTATTGACAATAAGGATTCAAAAAAGAGATATCGTGCCGATGTCCTCATAGAGGAACAGATGGCCAGGTACGAAGGAAAAATCAAGAAGGAAGTGGAAAAGGCCAGCAAACGCTTTGGAGACTCCTTTGACGAGGCCCAGTTCAAAAGCACAAATCCCCGGGTACTGGCTAACCAGGAAAAACTGGATACACTTCACGGCCGCTTTGTAAAGGCCTTGAATGATTCGGACCTGCTTGAGCTGAAACAAATCATCATTGACGAGGAAATCGTATGTCCCATTTCAGGATCCAGGGAATGGACCGATGTGAGGCAATTCAACCTGATGTTTTCCACCGAAATGGGGTCCACCTCTGAAAGTGCAAGTAAGATTTACCTGAGGCCCGAAACTGCCCAGGGAATCTTTGTGAACTATCTGAATGTCCAGAAATCGGGACGTATGAAGATTCCTTTTGGAATTGCACAGATTGGGAAAGCCTTCAGGAACGAAATTGTGGCCAGGCAGTTTATTTTCCGTATGCGGGAATTTGAGCAAATGGAAATGCAATTTTTTGTACCTCCCGGAAGCGAGCTGGAATGGTTTGACTCCTGGAAGGAGACAAGAATGAAATGGCACCGTGCCCTCGGATTCGGGGATGAAAAATACAGGTTCCACGATCATGATAAGCTGGCCCACTATGCCAATGCGGCAACCGATATCGAATTTGAGTTCCCCTTTGGTTTCAAAGAAGTGGAGGGCATCCATTCACGAACCGATTTCGATCTGGCTTCTCACCAGGAATACTCCGGGAAGAAGCTGCAATACTTTGATCCGGATCTCAACAAAAACTATGTTCCCTTCGTAGTGGAAACCTCCATCGGGGTGGACCGCATGTTCCTTCAGATTATTTCTGCAGCCTACCAGGAGGAAACCCTAACCAAGGAGGATGGCTCTACCGACACAAGGGTGGTGCTGAAGCTACCCCCCGTGCTGGCACCGGTAAAGCTGGCTGTATTTCCGCTGACTAAAAAGGACGGATTGCCCGAAAAAGCAAGGACGATAATGAACCAGTTAAAGTTTAACTTTAACTGTCAGTATGAGGAAAAAGATTCCATAGGGAAACGTTACAGGAGGCAGGATGCCATTGGTACACCCTTCTGTATCACCATAGATCATCAGACCCTGGAGGATGACAGCGTCACCATCCGTTACAGGGATACCATGGAGCAGGAGAGGCTCCACTGGACCAAACTAAACGAAATCATCGGTGCGAAAGTGAGCATGCGCACCCTGTTTGAAGATATTACTGAATAAACTGCATATTATGAAAAATGCCCTGATTGTTTCCCTGGCTTCGTTTTCCAGGACCCATTTGATTATTATACTTGCCTTTCTGGCCCTTGGACTTGCTTACATGAGTCCGGTTCTGGACGGCAAGGTTTTGTCACAACACGACATGACCCAGTATGATGGAATGAAACAGGAGTTGACAAAATTCCATGATGAAACCGGGGAATACTCTCAATGGACCAATTCCCTTTTCAGTGGGATGCCCGCCTTTCATGTGGCTCCTGTTGGGGGCAAGACAACTGTTTTCAGGGAGGCTTCAAGGTTTTTGCGCCTGGGAATCGCCATGAGGAATCCTGTGGCAATTCTTTTTGTTTACCTGATTTGCTTCTATGTACTCCTGATCACCATGAGAATCTCTCCATGGGTAAGTGCCATAGGTGCTATTGCCTTTGCCCTGTCCTCCTATAACCTGATTATTCTACAGCCCGGACACATCGCCAAAGCTTATGCAATTGCATATATGGCAGTCGTAATCGCAGGGATCCTGCTGACCTACAGGGGTAAATACCTTGCCGGAGGCATCCTTTTTATGTTTGGCCTGGGGCTTGAGTTATATTCGAATCATATCCAGATCACCTACTACCTTCTGCTCACTTCCCTGATTATTGTGGCAAGCCATGGAGTATATGCCCTCCGCGAAAAGCATTTCAGGAAATTTATGATTGCTTCGGGCGTGCTGGTAGCCGCAGCCATCCTGGCCGTTCTGCCTAACTTCTCCAGCCTGTGGACCAATTATGAAATTTCCAAGCAGAGTATGCGGGGTGAACCTGTACTTACCCTGAACAAGGAAAACCAGACTTCCGGCCTGGACAGGGATTATGCCCTGAGCTACTCCTATGGCAAGGTTGAAACCTTCTCATTGATGATCCCTTATATGACAGGGGGGAAAACAGCTGCCATCGGGAATAATGAAAAGGCTATGGAGAAGGTAAGTCCACAGCTCAGGGAAACCATTGCCAACCAGAACCAGTACTGGGGAGCCAAAGCATCCACTGCCGGCGATAATTATTCCGGCGCCATCGTGGTTTTCTTTTTTGTCCTAGGGCTACTCTTGATCAAGGGACCCATGCGCTGGTGGATTATCATCAGCAGCATGCTATCCATTATGCTGGCCTGGGGTAATAACTTCCCGGCCCTTTCACATTTTTTCCTGGACCACGTTCCCTTCTATAATAAGTTCCGAACGGTGGAGATGACACTGGTGATTATCTGCCTTAACATTCCCCTGCTGGCCTTTGTGATGGTAGATCGCATCCTTAAAGAACCCGACCTCTTTATAAAGGAAAAGAAGCAGGTCCTGATCGCTTTCGGACTTACCGGTGGACTTTCTCTTTTATTTTTCCTTTTTCCCTCCATATTCTCATTCTTCTCCGCCCAGGAGCAGCAGGTCTTTTCTCAGCAACTAGCTACCGCTGATCCCCAGTATGCCTCCCAGTTCAGGCAGTTCATGAATGAGCTGGAAACGGCAAGGATTTCCATTTTCAGGCACGATGCCATGCGCAGCTTTTTACTGATTTCTCTGGCCTTTGCCCTGACCTGGTTCTATGCCAATAAAAAACTTAAACTTGTCTGGTTCCTGGCAGGTCTTGCCCTGCTGATTACCGCTGAAATGTGGATGGTCGACCGTCGTTATCTGAATAAGGACAACTTTGTAAGCAAGCGCGACCAGGAAAATACCATGAGAAATCCCTCACAGGCTGATGCCCTTATCCTGCAAGATCCCGACATTCATTTCAGGGTCGTGAACCTCACCGTAAATCCATGGGCCGATGGAACCACATCCTATCACCATAAATCCATTGGCGGATATCATGGTATCAAGCTTCGCAGGTACCAGGATTTGATTGAACGCTACCTTTCTCCTGAACTGCAGAATGTCATTACTGTACTCAACTCGCGCCCCACAACTCAGCAGCTTGATTCAGTCCTGCTCGCCCAGCAGGTGCTTAATATGCTCAATACCAGGTATATGATTCTCAATCCCGCCTCCCAGCCACTGCGAAACAGGGCTGCCATGGGCCATGGTTGGCTGGTAAAGGACATTAAACTGGCAGAAAACGCCAGATGAGGAATACCTGTCACTGGCGGCCACTGATCTCAGGAACGTGGCGGTGGTTGAAAAGACCTTTGCAGACCTGATCAGTCAGGACATGAGAAGCCCTGCCATCACCGGAGCTGTCGTACTTAGCTCCTATAAGCCAAACCATATGACCTACGAGGTTAGCAGCAATCAGAAAGCACTGGCGGTATTTTCCGAGGTCTACTATGGTGAAAGCTGGCAGGCCTACATTGACGGTGAGCCCGTACCCCACCTCAGGGCCAATTATATTCTGAGGGCACTGCCTGTGGAAAAGGGAACTCATACCGTTGAATTCAAATTTACCTTCAGACCATTTGAGCTGGGTGAAAAAGTTTCTCTCGCGGGTTCAATCCTTGTATTGTTGCTTTTACTCGGTGGCCTGGGATTTGGAGCCTACAAAAAGTTGATCAGGAAACCTGAATAAATCAAAGAAAAGGCCAAAGTTTTAGTTGACTGGCGGGATGGTAAAATTATTCGTGATCATCCTTTTTATTGCCGGTGGAGTATACCTGACAAAAAACCTTCTTAAGGCTAAAATATTTATCCTGTATAAGCTTAATAGTTTTTTATCAATGAGGCTATGCTTAATAATTGGCTTACCTCTGAGTATGGAATATATGGGATAGTCTGGTTCAAAATAATAATCCTCAGATTGCTTCTCCAAAATGATAATGGCTCCTTCTGTATCATCTGCAGCTAAAACTTTCATTCCCTTATAAATATGCCTTAAATCATCCAGGGTATATCGCCAGTAATCATGAGGAAATCCGTGATAATGCGATTGCATTGTTGGAACTGAGACAATAAGGATGCCCCCAATTTTCAAAACAGCATGCATATTTAAGCTTGCCGATTGATAGTCTTCTATATGCTCAAGTGTATCTGAACATATGATAATATCAAATACATTATTCCCAAAATGACTTGCTAAATCATGGATATTGAGGATCTGATCAACTCCTTCGCCCGCAACAATATCAACGCCAACATATTCTTTTGGATTTAAAGACTCGAAATATCCCCTGATAGAGCCGCTAACAATTCTTGAGCCAACTTCTAAAACTGCTTTATCAGATAAATCACCTGACACATTTTGTTTAATGAAATTAAATCTAATTGGATTCATTTGATTCTTTTAAAGCCCTGCAACTTTTGGGCGATTTCAAAAGTAGTATTAAAATTTTACCCCCTCAATGTTTGCCTTAAAATATTCTTGATTGCTTTAAGCATCGACTAAGGATTAAGTCCTTTTTTACTACTAATAAATGATTAACTTTAGTTCTTTAAACATATTCTTCCTTAAGAGAGCCCAATTTATCTTTCTGATTTTCAATTAGTTTGACACTAAAAATCGGTAGCAACATAGTGGATATTACGATATGAGAATACTTTTGACAGACGGTTCACACATGAATGCCCTGGCCATAATGAGGCATTTGAAAGAGCATGAGATTGATCTTTTACATCATAAAAAATCGGCACCGGCTTATTCCAGGTTTTGCAATAAACTCATCATCTGTCCTAATGTCAATGATCAGGAAGAGTATTTTGAATTCCTTTATAAGCACGTTCAGAAGAATACCTACGATATCCTGATGCCTGTGGGCGTATTATCGTCACATGTCTGTTCCAAATACTATTCCGAGCTTTCTGCCTATGTAAGAATTGAAATAGCTCCCTATGAAAGTTTTAAAATAGCCATCAATAAAACAGAAACCTATAAGTTCTGTGAGGAGCAAGGCATATTACATCCCAGGACTTATCGGGATTTGGCTGATGTGAAATTTCCGGCGATTATAAAAAGTGCAGGAGAAAGGCAGGGCTTTATTCCGGTTAAGTACGTAAATAATCGCGAAGAGCTGGACCATGAACTGGAGCTTCTTCAACAAACACATCCCAGCCTGGAATTTAAAGACCTGGTTATCCAGGAGCGTGTCACAGGAGAGCCCTATGGATTTTTCTGCCTGTACCAGAACGGAGAAATAAAACGGGCTATCTGTCAAAGAAGGATCAGGGAATATCCATTTACAGGTGGTCATGCCACATCCGCAGAAACAATCGATGATGATATCATGTTTGACCTGGGTAAAAATGTCTTTGATAAGTTAAACTGGCACGGTGTGGGTATGGCTGAGTATAAAAGGGCCGAAGACGGAACATATTCCCTCATAGAGATCAACCCCAAATTCTGGACCGCACTCGAATTACACATCCTCGCAGGCATGCATTTCCCGCAATACCTCTTAGAGATGGATAAGGGAGACCTGGAACCCGAGTTCACTTATAAAAAGAAGAGTTTTGTGTGGATCTTTGCCAAAGAAGGGGAATTATACAGGTTTCTGAACCGTCCCAGGGACCTGTTCCGGGTGATCCGGGATATCCCCAGGTCCTATACCGACCTTCACCTGGATGATCTGAAGCCAACAGTTATCTTGTTTCTCTACTGGATAATAAGAATATTCAGAGGAAAATAAGACCTGATAGACCTGGATCAAGGCCTATTCAAAAAATGAGTAAATTGCCCCGCGAAAATTAAAATATCAGGGCTTAAGTATCATAATCAATAATAAATGAGCAATTTTTCTGACGGTAAATCACAAGTTCTTGACGGTGTCGAGTATACATACTATAGCGATTGGATCAATAAATTCGAAAGTAAGGAGCATTGGAGCTTATATTGGGAACAAATTAATCTGGTTCTGAAAGAGTTGAAGGAGGGAGATACCCTTCTTGAAATAGGGCCCGGAACAGGCTTCTTAAGCAATTACCTTCGCTCAAAAGGATACCAGGTCACTACCCTGGATATTGATGAGCAGAAGTCACCGGATATTCAATGTAATATTGTCGAATACGCTTTTCCTGACCAATATGATCACATCATTGCTTTCGAGGTTTTTGAACACATTCCCTATGACAAGTTTACCGAGGTATTACCCAAACTAAGAAAATCGGCCAGGAAGAACCTCTTTCTTAGCCTGCCCCGGAACTATAAAGTATGGTTTTCCATTGACCTGGTTATCACATACATTCGAAGCTTTTCCTTTGTATTTAAAACTAAAAGACGTAAAATCAAGACCATCACCCATTTTTGGGAGCTGGATTACAAAGATTTTACGCTGAAGAACCTGGGTGTATTAACAAAGGATGCGGGATTCCTGACTTCGAAAATTATAAAAGAATCCCAGGCGGTTTTCATTCAGCTAAAACCTGATTCTCAATAGCTTTAGCCCATCATTTTCCGAATTTATTCCTGAACCTTTTCAGGAAATGATTCGCGTTGTTGGACAATGAATTATTGATATCGTCTGAAATCCTGAAGTACAGGATGGGGCCCAGGAAAAGCATGAGGACCAGCAGGCATTAAGCAAGGTTCGGATTAACCAGTGCTCCACAGATTTCACCAACAGACCGGCGAGCAGAGTAAGAAGCATAACACCCAGGATAATCAGGAACCTGTAGTTGAATGGCTGTAGCCTGAATTTCAGAAAAAGGAAGCCGGCCCTTACCGAATTGTATATTATTGCAGATAAAAGGGAGGCAAGAGCCGCACCTGTAATCCCGAATCTTGGGATGAAAATCAGGTTTGTTAAGACTACCAGGAGCAGGAGGAAAAAGGTAAACACGGACTGGTAACGGTAATACTTTGAAGAGGCAATTATGATACCGTTCAGGCCTGTGGCCATTTCCACCACCCCTGTCAGGGCGACAAAAAGAATCACGAATCGTCCCGCTTCATATTCAGGGGGAATGAGCATGAATACCACATCGAGATTCATCCAAACCAGCAGGAATACCAATCCACCGAATATAAACTGGTTCAGACAACTTTTGGAGTAAATGGATTTAATGGTTTCGGTATCATTCTTTTTCCATGACTCGGAGATAATGGTGGTTGCTATCTTACTAAGGGGCCTTGAGGGTATGGTAATGATAGAGCCGAACAGAAAAGCAATGGAATAGATACCCGTTGCCTCGAGATCAATGAAACGATTAATCATGATCTTATCAATGTTCGAGATGGCTATGTGCCCCATCCCCCCGAGAATCCCGAAAAAGCTCACATCGGCAAGGGTTCTTCCCATGTCTTTGGTAAGAAATGAGAAGTTGAATTTCAGGTTGAATTGATGTCCCCTGTACAGGGCAATGATCAGCACCAGGGCAGGAAAGGAAAAAAGGATGAAGTAAATATTCAGAAAGAGCCGGAAACGAAATGCAAACCATGCATAGAGCCCGATCAGGACCAAATTCAGCACCCTGAAAAGAAAGTCCTTCACAAATATCCCGATCACCCCGTTGTAGGTCACCTTATGTAAGCTATCGAATAAATTATAGAGCAGGGTCGCTATTGTGAAAGGTATAATGAACCAGACATAATCAGCCACCAGGGCTGACTTGCCCATGTTGTTCTCGACAATCTTCTCCTTAAAAATCAAATAGTACAGCAGTACGAGAATCGTACCACTGCTAACAAAAATCAGGGCCATGGAGAGAAAGCCGCTGTGCTTGTTCTGGTCGTTGCGGAAATATGGGAAAAGCCTGACAGCAATGGTATTAATTCCAAGACTGGCAACATGTGCAAGAATGGCTGAAATAGCAATCAGAAAATTAATCAGCCCAATCTGCTCAGGGTCAAGCAGTTTTGGCCATAGAATACCGACCGTTACAAAACCTAGTGCTACCCCCAGGTAGGAAAAGAAACTTCCTTTGATGGTTTGTTTTTCAATTATTCCCACTTCGACTATCTTTAGTCAACTTTTAGACCGGACGCAAGTTATATATTTAAGATGAAAGGCTGGCTTACAGCATCACAAAAACAGTTTGTACTCGACCACCTGGCGGATCATGCCCAACTCGGGAAGGAGCTTTCGTCCTGCTTTTCTTTTGGTGAAGAAAGCCCGACTCAATCCCTTTCTATCCACTTCCCGGCCTTCGATAATCCCCTTGACCTGGAACAGATTATTTGGATTGATGAGATCCCTGTTTTATATCCGGACCCGGGACGGGCTGAATCCTTTTATACGCTCAGAGATAAACAGCTGATCTTCCACCATGACCTTCTAAAATCGGCCTTTCACCTCCTGTCAGGTTACGAAGAACTGAGAAAGGGTTCTCTGGATCAGTATGGAAGATTTCCCTACAATGAATCCCTGCCCTTCAAGCTGGGCATCACAGGCAAGCCGGTGGTCAATTACTATTTTAGTATAATCCTGGAAGGTTTTGAAAACTTTGCCAGGGAAAACAGTCTTCCCTTTCGCCGGGATCCTGCATTAAAAAAACCCGTACTCATGGTCAGTCATGATATCGACCGTACCCATGGTTATGGCTTTTTTGAAACCGGGTTCAGGTTTAAACAGCTACTCGGACTTGCAGAATCTACCATGAGCCGAAAGGAGACTTTTAAAGATGCATGTATCTCACTCTTCCATTTTCTGAATCCCTTCTCCAGGAAAGATCCTTACTGGACCTTTGAAACCCTCATGAAATGGGAGGAGGAAAGATCTTTCAGGGGAAGCTATTATTTCCTGGAAAAAGACGGAGGAAGGAATGAAAACTCCCGCTATATGTTCCATGAGAAAAGATTTGTGAAACTTTTCCGGAACCTCTCTGGTCGCGGACACGAAGTGGGCATTCACGGTACACTTCAATCGGCCATCGATCAGGGCGCAATGGATCGGACGGTCGGGAACCTGCGAAAGGTATCTCCCGAGCCTGTAGCAGGGATCAGGCAGCACTACCTGAAGTTCAAACCAGGCACTACAGGACAAATCCAGGAAAAAGCCGGGTTAAAATATGATGCATCATTGGGATTTGCAGAACATGACGGTTTCAGGAACTCCTACTGCTGGCCTTTCAGGCTATATGATTTTGCCAACGACCGTATCATGGACCTCTGGGAAATTCCGCTGACTGTAATGGAGGGGACCCACTTTTACTACCGCAAACTTGATCTTGCCGGCAGCCGAACAGCCATTGAAAATCTGGTGGATGAAGTATGCAAATTTAACGGGGTTTTTTCCCTGCTCTGGCACAATCATTTTTTCGAGGAAAGGGAAATTCCGGGGATCACAAAGCATTACACAGGCATTCTTGATCTGTGCAAGGAAAAAGGAATGGAGGGCCTCACAGGCCATGCCATTCAGAAAAAAATGGAGCCTGGCCGGGACTAAAACCTTCTGTGCTTCAGGTAAAAATTGGTCAGCCTGATCCCAAAAATAAAATGTCTCAGGACCGTTGGGATAAAACCATAAAACCTGGTCATGATTCGAAAACGCTCCTTCAATCCTGCCTTAATGTTATGCCGGGTCATTCCCCCCTCAAGGAAGCGGGAAAGGATCAGTTTGGAATTGTGGATATCGGCAGCATCTTTTGAGGCCCTGATGGCCCAGTCAATATCTGCCGACAGGCGGTATTCCAGGTTGTAGTCCGGCGCAAGCTCCCGTTTAACGATGATGGACTGATGACATACCACCATGCCCTGCCGGAAAGATTTCCAGGAAAGGTTTTCGGGCGGTTTCAGGCGCCTGTCCCCTATCTCATTCTGCTGCTCATCGATTATCATGGTGCCCCCATAAATAATATCAGGCATTTCGATAAGTCCCAAAACCATCTTCTCCACCGTATCCTCACGATAGATCTGGTCTCCGGAATTCAGAAACCAGACATAATCACCGGTGGCCAGCATCAGACCTTTATTCATGGCATCATATAAACCAGTATCAGGCTCGCTAAGCAGCTGATCCACCCCTTCAAAGCCTGCTATCACCTGGAGGGTAGCATCAGTCGACTTCCCGTCAATAATGATATACTCAATGTGCTCATAGGTCTGTTTAACGACACTGTTTATGGTCCTGGCAATGTGTTCCTCACCATTATACACCACTGTGATAAGCGATATTTTCGGAGTGCTCATTCTGAAGCCCCCCTATTGTTTACAAGCTTTCTGTAGAGTTCCAGATGTTTCTCCGACCGAAGCATCTGAAGAAAAACGTTCCAGTGCCAGTTCCCTTGTCCGGCCTGAAAGCTGCTCATAAGAGTCCGAAGACAAGACCCAGCTCATCCCCGCGGCAAGGTCTTCGGATGATTTATATACTGCCAGGTAGCCATTCTCTTTGTGCTCAATCATCTCCGGAATACCACCCGTATGGAATCCCACCACCGGTGTTCCGCATAACATGGATTCGATGATGGTATTGGGAAGGTTGTCCTGCATGGAAGGGATCACAAATAGATGAGCCACACTGTAAAGCTCCACAATGGTCTGAATGGATTGAACAAAGGCAATATTCCTTGTTTTTATAGGGAAAGATCTGCCCCACATCTCCCCTGGTTTTCCCAAAGAGCAAAATCTCCACATCACTCTTCAAGTCCCTGTTCATTTGCAATTATCCTGGTGGCCTCAAGAAAATAGTTAAATCCCTTCAGCACATTCTTCATGGTGGCAGCTCCAAACAGGATATATTTCTTCGAAGGATCAAGTCCCAGCTTACGGCAGGCCTCCACACGTTCCAGGGGCCTGAAAACCTCTGAGTCTACAGGATTGTGGATGGTGGTAACAGGCCAGTGAGAGAGAGAGGAACTGGCCTCGACACAATCCTGCAGCCAGCCGCTGGGCGTAATTACATTTACGATGCGATCACTGAAAAGCTTCTGCTTCTTTTTCCATAAACGGTGGGAAAGATCTCCTTTCCGGGGTCTTTTAAGGTAGGGGCAATTGCCGCACTCCCGGGTATATTCCTGGCAATCGAGGGCATAGTGACAGCCCCCTGTAAAGGGCCACATATCATGGAAAGTCCAGACCACCGGCTTCCCTGAATTGAGCAGCTCTTCCAATGATTTAAGGGAAAGAAATCCCGCATTGATCCAGTGCAGATGAATCACATCAGCCTCCCTTACAAGGGGATTCCGGATGATGCTCTCCCCCGTATTGGCAAGGGAGAATAGAAAGCGGATGTTCGGGGACTTTTCGTGCCTCAGGAAAACCATGCGCTCGTAGATGAAGCGATACAGGTTCATCCATCGCTTGAAAGTCCCATGGGTGGTGGAAAAAACCCTTCCTGCTTTTTCTCACCCTCCTGAACAAGCATGCTCACATCCACATCCTTTGCTTGCAAGGCCTGCATCAGCCTTGAGGAGGCGATGGCTGCTCCGCCTGTGGAGGGATGCTTGCCGATGATCAGTATTTTCATCTTATGAAGGGTCCTTGATGAATGAAATTTCTTCACCGGAAGCTGAAACATTAAATATCTTATAGCCGGCATTGTTCAGCCTTGATATGGCCTTCCTGGTCTTCCCAATCCCAATATCACTGAACCTGTGATGAAATTCGATCAATATCTGGGTGATGGGTAAGCCTGTCACGAGAATATCTTCTATAACTCCATACTCGGCACCCTCAATATCCATCTTTAATATATCGATGTGCTCGTGCCCCAGCTTCTGCATCACAGTGCTCAAACGATGAACTTCCAGCTTATGCGTTTTCAACCCTGTTTCCCCTTCCCGCGTCGAATCAATGATTTTTAAAGAGTGAATGTTTGCTTCAGCGGGTTCGCTGAAAGTAATGGTTCCATCCCTGGCAGCCAGTCCATAAGGGTGAAAATGAAAGTTCCCGCTGAGATTCTGGCCTGCAAGCCATTCAATGGACCGGGGTGAAGGATCGAAGCCATGAACATGCAGCTGATAGTGCTCTATCAGCTTAAGATCAAATGAAACATCCTCTCCTACCCCGAAGGAATAAATCACCGAATGCTCATCCAGCATATCGGGACAAAAGGTCCAATCAGCAAAGCGATTACCATAGGTCACGCGCTTTCGTCTTACCTGCCGAAGCTGATAAAAGTCCCGCCCGATTAACACCTTCCGGCCCCTTAACGCCTTTGTGAGTAAATCATTCATAATTATCAAATAGGTCCGACTCCATATTCTCTACAATCTTCCGGTAATCGAAGGTGCCCTTAATATATTGCTCACCATCACGTCCCATCTTCATTCGCTTTTCAGGATTCCTGATCATCCATAGAATTTTCTCCGACAGATCCTCCAGATCACCCTTCTTATAGGTGAGCCCCCCATGGGCAAGCCTTTCGCTGTTGGTCATATCCTCCTGCATGACAACCGGCAGGGAACAAAGCTGCGCATCCATGGCGCTCAGGGTATTCTCATCGGGAAATACGGCAAAATCGGCCATGGAATACCACTGATAAAGCACTGATACCGGAACTGCCGGAACAAACTTAATATAAATGTTTTCATTGCTAAAGCCCTTCTTCATATTCTCCTGGTAGTAAGCCTCATCGCTGGCACCCACAAAAATGATATGGAGGGGTGAGTTGATCTGCTTTTCCAGCAGCGCCACTGCTTCCAGAATCAGGTGGGGATTTTTTCGCCCGTTGATCTTTCCTGTATAAAGAAGTACCGTTCCCTCCTTCTCCACCTGCTCCTCTCCCCTTAATCGAGTCCTTGCTCCAGGATCATTATGAAAAAGGCCCAGGTCTGTCCCTATGGGAGAATAAAGAATCCTGTCAGCCGGAATTCCATACTCCTTTTCCAGAATCATCCTGTTTTCGGGAACTGTGGCAAATACCCTGGACATCGTATTTTATGATCCGCTTGCTGGCCACTTTCTTCATAAACCAGAGATACATTCTGAATTTCATACCCGATCTGGAACTGGTTCAGCAGGGTATGGGTATCGAAAAACACCCTGTACCTGGAAAGGGTTTTCCGGCTCAGCAGTACCCGTAGCGAGCTATAGGATTCAATGGTATGGACATAGAGAATATCCGGATCAATCTCATGAATGGCCCTTATCAGTCCCTTCAGCCAGAGATTTTGCCTGCTTTTCCGGTCCAGTGCAGCCGGCAGGCGGGTAATTGAAACTTTGTAATTCCTTTCAAACTCCTCATCAACTTTTGAAAGATCAATGTTTTCATCCGAAGCGGACCATAACCTTGAAGAATCGGAGCTCAGAATAAAGAACTCATAATCGGGACGATGGTATCTGGCAAAAAAATTGATCTGGTATCCCATGCCGGGATGAAAACGATCCTCTATATGCAGTACTTTCATCAGTACTTGACCCTTGATTTGGACATGCGCGAATTGTCACCCAGCTTCACCGAAATCACAATCTCATGTGATCCATAGCTGTAATTCCCGATATCGGAAAAATTCCAGTCAAAGGAATATCCAAAAAAGACATTGTCCAATCGCGCTCCGATCAGGGCAATCATACTGTTGTTGGTCCTGTAGGACAATCCTGCCCAGAAATCCTCGATATAATAAAGGCGAAGTGAAAGATCGGCCTGCGGGGTCCAGTTTTCCGAGGTCTTCATCAGGGCGCCGGGCTCCAGTTCAATATCCCGGCTTACTTTAAAGCGATATCCTCCCATAAGCCAGTAGTGACGATAGGTCTTGAAGTCAGCCATGGCTGCAGAACCAATGGTAAAGGATGACTGCAGGAGGCTGCTGATGGAAAAACCTACGAAATAATCCCTTCCATTAAATAATACCCCGAAATCGGCATCGGGGGCATAGGCCACATTTACAAAATCGTTGTTCAGCACCGGGTCCCCATCTTCCCCAAACTCCAGTTTCTGACTGTTAATCCGGTATTGAAATACCTTTGCAGAAAGTCCGAATGAAAGCTGCTGATTGTC
The DNA here is from genome assembly GCA_963713725.1 of uncultured Bacteroidota bacterium. Taxonomy (GTDB): domain Bacteria; phylum Bacteroidota; class Bacteroidia; order Bacteroidales. Next base: position 88,749 of record CAVQMZ010000003.1, on the reverse strand, counting down.
CAGAATTATGTGATAAGCATAAGTAAAGGACAGGCCTGTACGGCCCACATTGGCATTCATATCATTAAGGATGTAGCCTCCAAGCCCCACTCGCCCCTTTGTGCTGGGGATCAGAGTATTACCCTTGCTAAAAGGTTTTGACACTATCTTATGCGACTTCCTGAACAGGCGTGACTGGAAGGAGGCCGAATAGGTTCTCGGGGCATCCGTGAATCCCAGCCATTGCTGCCGGTAAGTAACATTGAAGGCAGTATAACCATCATATCCTGCCATGGCCGGATTGATCATGTGGCCATTCATCAGGTATTGTGAATAGAGTGGCAATTGCTGGGCCTTCAGCTCCCCTGCCAGCAGGAGCGGAAGAATAATCAGCAGATATGTTAAAACTCTTTTCACTGTTCCTATAATACTCTTTTATCGCACAATGGTTACATTCCCCGTTATGGGTTTATTATTTTCAAAATTAAGATCAATCACATAGTGATAGGAATCAATGGGCAAGATCCTGCCATTGTAATACCATCCCATGGTTCATCAGCAGCATTACCTGTTATATATACCAGGTTACCCCAGCGGTCGAATATCTTCAGATCCACCTGCGGGTAGAAATCAATATTCTCGATTATCCACAGATCATTAAAGCCATCACCGTTGGGTGAGAAGGCATTGGGAATCACCAGGCAGGTCTCGTAGGTATAACCCACCTGAACCGTATCGGTGGTCACACAGAAATTCGCATCGGTAACTGTCGCCATATAATCACCCCACTGCACATCGTAGAAATCCTGTTCGTTATCCGCCAATCCCCTGTCCCACTCAATAAAATAAGGATAAGTACCACCATCAGATATCCAGATGAAGCTCTCCGTCCATCGCATCCGGACAATATGCATCACAGTATCAAAGATCAGCACCAGTGCTTCAGGTTGTTCTAGATACAGCATTGGTCTCCTGCGAACAATCATTCAGATCCTTGATCCTGATGTTATAGCTGCCCTCGGGAAGATCATAGATATAAGGTTCTCTAAGTTCATCATTCACCCAGACCTGGTAATCATTAAGTGTATTCACCGTCCCTCCTGACAGCAAGAGCTCGATCCGGCCGGTGGAATCCCCGTAACACAGCGGACCCTGGGCCTGCATGTTAAAGGCAAGTTGTGGGGGTTCGGTAATGGTCAATATCAGTACTGTCTGCACAATTAAAACTATCGTGCACTACTACACTATATGTCCCGGCAGGAATACCCTCCAGTACCTGGGTAGTGGCTCCGTGTATTCCATTCGAAACTATAGGGACCCAGTCCTCCTTCGGTTTCAATGTAAATGGACAGCATCAGAATAACCGGCACAAGAAATTGGGGATCCATTGTATATCAATGATCGCGGTCATCTTCACATCAAAGAGATCTGCCTCCAACACTGTAGATGGTATCCAATTATTGCACACAGAGTTTGTATCCCTTACAGTCAGTGTATATAATCCGGCATACACACCGACCGGATTTTCAGTATAATATGTTGAATCTGCTCCAACCCACTCGTAGGAATACCCTGGAACACCTCCTGAAATAGCATCCAGATAGAGTTCGCCAGTGGTGTCCCGGCACATTTGGCCCAATCCATGTACGATTGTATCCCACTCTATGGGATTCGGGTTCATGGAGGATGGTAGCCCATGCTAGAATCACATCCGTTAATATCGGTAATGGTCAGGTTATAGGTCCCTGGCCGAAAGATCCGGCTGATACTTAATCACCCTATCAATACCCGACTACCATCCGGGAGTCTCCCATGGATATGTATTTCGGCTGGAATCAGCTCCTCCGCTGGAGTAACATGCTAATCTGCCCGGTACTGGAATCGGCACAGAAAATTGCATAATCACCGCTTAAATCCATTGGAATTTGCGCAGTGATATCAATTGGATTGGGCTGTCTCAGGGTAAAGGAGGTATCGAGAATACAATTAATACTATCCATAACCTGCAGGTTATAAGTTCCTGCCACCAATTCTTCCTGATCCTGGGTGGTATTGTCTGCAAACAATTCTCCATTAAGATCCCAGGTGTAGGAATAATCTCCTATCCCACCAGTCAGAGATACATCGATAGCCCCATCATTTCCTCCATTGCAGTTTATATTCCAAAGGGAATCGACGGTATAATGCATGGCATCAACTGTCAAGAGGATTTCCGTCGGCTGGAATAGTTCAAAATCTGCTGTATTTGTACAGCCGCAGTATCTGCAACAATTACACTGTAAGTTCCAGGTCCAAGAGAATCCTGCATACTAACATTGTTTACTAAATCCAGATGTGGGTCATATCCCGTCCATGTGAAGATACTTGAATACATTCCTGTCCGCCCACCGCTATAGCCCAGTTCAATCTCACCGTCATCATTATTAAAACAGCTGATATCCAACATTCCGTTCACAGGTTCATTCTCACGCCAGATGGAAATAGAGTCGGGATCACTTAGTTTTTCTCTGTATTCCCACGGTGAGCCGTTAAAACAATTCTCCTGGTCATAAGCAAAAACTACGTACTCATCTTCAGGCAGTCCCCTAACGATTGTATCCTGCTCAGCCGGAAGCCCAAGAATTTCTGCCACCGGTGTTGAAGCGGCATATTCCGCTTCACCATATCCCAAACCCAGATATGGATAGACCTTAACATCATAGGGGGCAAAACCCTCTCTTACCTCAATCTCAATCCAGCCATCACTTAATCCATTACAGGAAATAGCATATCCAAAATAATTGCTGGTATCAGTGTCAACAATAATCGGATTTACATAGTCAATATAGTAGGATGTATCGAATTGGCACTGATTGCTATCCAGGACTGTTAAGTAATGTCTGCCTTCACCTGCATAATGGAAGCTACTGTCCTCTGTTGGAGTAGGATTGTACCACCATCTCCACATATAGGTATACTCTTTTGTAATGCCAGGGGTTCCCCCGTCCATTGAAACCTCTATACTTCCAGGCACTTGGGGCTCAGCACATTTAGCCTCCGTCAGGATCGCACTAGTGGTGAAAATAGGATGTGGTTCCTCCACCAGTATATTAATCGATGTATCCATGCATCCAATGTCATCAACAACATGGAACCAGTATTCTCCAGGACCTAAATCCTGCTGCATAGAATCAGTAGGATTGAGTAAATCATATGTTCCACCAATTCTCTGTTATATCCCATACAAATTCAAAATCACCCCGGTAATATCCACCTGAACGACCCGGATAAATTGGTAAGGAAAGTGAATCATGACACTGAATGGCCTTGCCCCTATACCATGTTTGAGGCCACCAGGGATCAGTTTTCAGTTCTGGGGCAACTTCGACTAAAATGGAGTCTTCTGGTAAACCCCAACAATGCCCACCATCTCCCCGATCTTCTCGTGCATTCAGGATTACGGGCCTAAAGAAATATGTGATATCCTCGATAAATTCCCCGGTATTCTGAACTGGCTGATCCAGGGTATCAACCGTATTATAATAATAGGGGCCCGGAGCAGGAACCGGTCCGCTTATATTTGCAAATGTGAAATTATCTGTTCTTAATTGATATTGCATTTGCCCTGTGGTTGACCCTATTGGTGTACTCATGGGTAATTCAAAGCCTTCGTTATAACAAACAGCCCAGTCGCTTTTCGTGGCATCCATGAGTGGATTTGGATTCAAGCTAATCTCTTGAGTCCAGGTATCACCTTCACACCCCTCAGACGAAATAATCGGTAATATTTCGTATTGCACAATACCGACATTCATCGAATCATTTTGAATTTCAGCTTGATCCAAGGCAACGCCCGCATTTTTCCCCAATGCCGGATCACTTACATTTGAAACCCCATTATCATTAATAACGGCAAGGTTATAAATGAGGGGATGAGTAGCATAAACCTCGGAAATGGTGGAAATCTCAAATCCTTCTCCAAAACAAAGTGTATCACGTCCCTCCACAAAATCCAATGACAACCTGGGCGTGGGATTTAACCTAATCGGGATGGTATCTTTCGTACCATTGTAATAACAATCATTGCCTTCATGACCAGGTCGATTATCCCTTATTCTTGCAGTGAAACTATACTTAAGTAATTGAACTGTATCTGAGTTGTTTATCAGCAAATCCTGAATATTATCACTGGGTGGACGATCACCTGGAGCTGATATCCCACCAGGAAATACTGGTCCTGAATTATAGTCTACATCCAAATAATAAACTAAAGATGTCTCTGGCTCCTTGACAATGCGGTCATGTGAAACGGTAAATTGTGTCAACTCCCCATCACAAAGAATAGGATCAAATAAATCAATATTGATAATTGGAGTAGGATTAACATATATTCTAATCGTTGTATCAGGACTAGAAACAGTACATAATGATTCCCACTCTTTCCCAGGTCGGCTATCATAAATGGCAGGAGTGAATTGATAGAATAAAGTCTGGAATGCCCTATTATTATTAACCAAGGAATCACTTATCCAGTCAGTAATTCTATTCCAAGCAGTATCTTCATTGGGCCGATCAAAAACATCCATGAAATCCTCAGAATATCTAGCCATGGTTTCATACATCTTATAACCCATTACACTATCCAGGTTATCTATAATCTCAAAATCAGCAGTTGTGTAATTACAGAGAACGTAATCAGGTATAGTAGCATCAATACTAGGAGTAGGGTTCACCCAGACTGTAATTTTATCTTCCACACCTACACAAGACGGCCCACCATCTGCTGGTTGTATATAAGGCATAAAGCGATAAATCACTTCATGAACACCATTGTCTGTATTATCAAGACGATCCTCAAAACTCGTGTCATCAAGTGGATTATCTGGTACAATTGTCGAATCACCTCTTTCTCCTTCTATCCACCCAGAGGGTTCATCTACATTAAGGAAATACCACCATTCTCCACCAATTAAATCTGTATTTGGATTTCGTACGACAATATTTGCATATCTATTATCACAAATAAGTGTGTCTGGAATCGTTGGCAAAATCCCAGGAGTTGGATGGATTGTTATCGTTCTTTTTTGTAGATTCGGGCCAGGGCAAAAATCCCCGTCAGTATTCGACTCTATTCTTGGAGTAAATGTGAAGGTTACCTGATGAGCTACAAGATCTGTGTTGGTAAAGGTATAGCTGAAGGTAGTATCTCCACCCCACTCATGTCCCATTAGTGTTGGTGTTGGCATTAACATCCCATTATCAGGATTCTGAACTATCGATAGTTCATAGATCCAATCATCTCCTTCCACGGGAGTGTTTGGATTAATGACCTCAAAAGTAATCGTTTCTCCACTACATATTTCGAGGTCACTTTCATTAACAATAATTTCTGGTGTTGGATTTACCCAAATAATAATAGAGTCTTTCTCTCCCTTACCCGTGCTACATAACTCACCTTCATCATATTTATAAATGGGAGTGAAAACATATTTTACAAAGTGAGCTCGAGTATCGTTATTAACCAGGGTATCATTATAAAGCTTTTCATCAGTGCTATCTACCGAAGGTGAAAATCCTGTAAGGATTCCAGGGGCATCGGTAGTTGTTTCCAGGTTATATACCCATTCTCCAAATCTTTCAACATGTGGATTATCAATTTCAATATATGTAATCTCATTGTTGCAGAGGATTGTATCATTTGCTTCTACCCTGATAGCCGGTTTCGGATCAACAGTAACAATAACAGAATCCATCACACCATTTTCGCAATATGGCATTCCATCAGAAGGAATGATCCGTGGGTAGAACCTGTATATGACATCATGGTAAATAGTATCATTATTGGTCAGACTATCCCTGATCTCAGAAAGAGACATTGGGCCATAACTTTCTAATGGGAATAGACCGGTCACTGAGTCGGAAGTTCCATAGTCAACTTTTAATATATATTCCCAGTCTCCCATGATTGAATCATTTGGGGTTTCAACATCAATTATAACTATGTCATCAGTACATACTAATGGCGGAGCAACGGGATCAATTTCAGGAGTGGGATTCACATAAATGAACACTGTATCGACTACTCCATTTTCACAATCCCCTCCTGATCCAAGCCCGATTGATGGTGTGAAAATGTAATAAACCACATGCACATCTGTATCACTATTATAAAGTTGATCTACGATTGTATTTTGCGATTCATTGTAGTCATTGCCAGGATTAATCCCTGTCACAAAGCTTCCATAATCCACTCGTAGATTATACTTCCATTCACCAGCTACAACTCCATTGGGGTGGCTGATTTCAATGAGCACATCACCATCATTGCAGATAACTGAATCCAGAGTGGAAGCTTCAATTCTGGGAGTTGGATTTACATAAATAATAAATGTTGTATCCTCAATATCTCCATAATCACAGTTGGTTCCAGAACCTCCACCTAAAGTATGGGGATGAATTCTATACTCAACCCATTGTACTGTTTCGGTATGGTTATTCAGGGTCTGGTAAAAGTCTCCTAAAGAGACACTGTCAGCCTCCGAATAGCCATCAATCTGACTCAAAGGCCCAGATGTGCTTTCAACAGTGTAATCAAATACCACATCTCCTGATGTCAATGAGGTAGGACTTGATACTGTGATTGTGCTTGTCCCCATATCGCAGATCGTATCATTGGCTACGACCACCTCAATCCTTGGTGTAGGATTCACATATATAATGATAAGGGTGTCCCCAATATCTCCACCATCACAGTCGGTTCCAACACTGCCACCTTCAGTATATGGATGTATCCTGTACTGAACCCACTGAACATTATCTGTCCTGTTATCCAATGTCTGAGTGAAACTTCCAAGATCTTCTCCAAAACCTTCGGTTTGACCTAAAATATCTCCTGACACAGATTCAATGGTGTAATTATATTTAACGACTCCCGATGTTAAACTGGTCAGACTGGCCACATCAATTACTGTTGTACCTAGATCACAAATCGTATCTTCTGTAACTGTTACCTGAACTGATGGCGAGGGATTCACATAGATCGTGATCGTTTCATCAGGCCATGGACAGGTTCCAAATACCAAGGGAGTAATTGTATAAGTAACCCACTGTACTGTATCGGAAGTATTTGTCAGGACATCGGGGATTGTAAATGGCAACGCGTCAGGATAACCATAAACTGCATCTGGTGTAAACCCACTAATCAGAGGTGATGAGGGTGTTGCAATCGTCCTGAAATTCATATACTGGAATGAATTATCCAAGGTTATATTAACTGCAGAATTATTACAAATAATCGTTTCCAGTGCATCAACATCCGGATCAGGTGGAATTAAATATGTTACCGTCACTATAGCCTGAGCACTGTCAATATTTCCACAATCATCCTCTGCAATTAGATAAATGGTATTGTCGCCAATATCCTCACAGGTGAAAATGGCTTTACTTATTGACAGATCTATTTGATCGTTGGGGGTACAATTATCAGTTGTTCCATTATCAATGGAGGCGGGAGTAATAATAGCTTCTCCTGTAGTCGGATCCAATGTAACTACAGCATCTATAGTGATTACAATAGGTGCCGTATTGTCCTCCACGGTGATCGTCTGTACATAGTTGGCACTGACATTGCCACAGCCATCATCAAAGTTCCAGGTACGCACCCTGACATAAGCATTTGCGCACAGCTCGGTGGTAACATCAGAGACAAGGTTAAGCGTTGGGGCAGCGGTGCAGTTATCAGTGGCCGTAGGGGACAAAGCAAGAGCGGCGGCTAAGCCTGCTGCATTATCACACTCAAGGGTAGCATCCAATGCGGCAGCGGCGGTGACAATAACCGGAGCTGTGTTGTCCTCTACGGTGATCGTCTGTACATAGTTGGCACTGACATTGCCACAGCCATCATCAAAGTTCCAGGTACGCACCCTGACATAAGCATTTGCACATAACGCATCTGCTGTCGTTACATCAGAGACAAGGTTAAGCGTTGGGGCAGCGGTGCAGTTATCAGTGGCCGTAGGGGACAAAGCAAGAGCGGCGGCTAAGCCTGCTGCATTATCACACTCAAGGGTAGCATCCAATGCGGCAGCGGCGGTGACAATAACCGGAGCTGTGTTGTCCTCTACGGTGATCGTCTGTACATAGTTGGCACTGACATTGCCACAGCCATCATCAAAGTTCCAGGTACGCACCCTGACATAAGCATTTGCACATAACGCATCTGCTGTCGTTACATCAGAGACAAGGTTAAGCGTTGGGGTCGCAGTGCAGTTATCAGTGGCCGTAGGGGACAAAGCAAGAGCAGCGGCTAAGCCTGCTGCATTATCACACTCAAGGGTAGCATCCAATGCGGCAGCGGCGGTGACAATAACCGGAGCTGTGTTGTCCTCTACGGTGATCGTCTGTACATAGTTGGCACTGACATTGCCACAGCCATCATCAAAGTTCCAGGTACGCACCCTGACATAAGCATTTGCACATAACGCATCTGCTGTCGTTACATCAGAGACAAGGTTAAGCGTTGGGGTCGCAGTGCAGTTATCAGTGGCCGTAGGGGACAAAGCAAGAGCGGCGGCTAAGCCTGCTGCATTATCACACTCAAGGGTAGCATCCAATGCGGCAGCGGCGGTGACAATAACCGGAGCTGTGTTGTCCTCTACGGTGATCGTCTGTACATAGTTGGCACTGACATTGCCACAGCCATCATCAAAGTTCCAGGTACGCACCCTGACATAAGCATTTGCACATAACGCATCTCTGTCGTTACATCAGAGACAAGGTTAAGCGTTGGGGCAGCGGTGCAGTTATCAGTGGCCGTAGGGGACAAAGCAAGAGCGGCGGCTAAGCCTGCTGCATTATCACACTCAAGGGTAGCATCCAATGCGGCAGCGGCGGTGACAATAACCGGAGCTGTGTTGTCCTCTACGGTGATCGTCTGTACATAGTTGGCACTGACATTGCCACAGCCATCATCAAAGTTCCAGGTACGCACCCTGACATAAGCATTTGCACATAACGCATCTGCTGTCGTTACATCAGAGACAAGGTTAAGCGTTGGGGCAGCGGTGCAGTTATCAGTGGCCGTAGGGGACAAAGCAAGAGCGGCGGCTAAGCCTGCTGCATTATCACACTCAAGGGTAGCATCCAATGCGGCAGCGGCGGTGACAATACCTGGAGCTGTGTTATCTGAAACCGTAACAGTAGCCGTACAGTTGTCAGTTTGAGAATTATCGTCTGTAACTGTGAGGGTTACTATATTGGGGCCAATATCATCACAGTCAAAAGAAGTAATGTCGATCGACAGGGAAACCTCACCACAAACGTCATAGGAGCCATCGTCTATTCCTGCAGCATCAACGGTAGCTGTTCCGGCAGCATCCAGATATATTGTAGTATCATTACAGACTGCGATGGGTGGATCGTCAAGTTCAACGGTAACCGTAATGTTGTCTGTTGCAGAGTAGCCATCGCTATCGGTTACCTTGTAAACTAAATCGTAGGATCCTGAAACTGCATTTGAAAAAGTTGGGGTCTGTACATTGGTGGCCGATAGTGATGAAGATGCCGGACCGGACCATTCATGGGTATAGCTGCCGGTACCCCCTGAAGGGTTCCCGTCAAGAATCAGGTTACGACTTACACAAACTGAGGCCGGATCAGGCAAAATACTGGTGGTTGGAAGACATTCGTACGCATTAAATACGATTGCATCCACCCAGTAATCGCCAAATGATGCATCACCAAAATGTCTGAATCTAAGATAATAGGTATTAGTCTCTGCAATTACAGTATGAGATACATAATAATCATTGTCGCTGGTCTCAGTAACGGGTGCCCCCGAATGAGAATGCTCATTCCAGCCTGAGGCATCTATGGACTCATCAAAAAAGAGTCTGGCGGGTTGATTGGTGCCATTTCTTCTTTTATAAATAACCGTATACTCCTGACCGGCAGGAATGATATCATCCAGCTGAATCACAATCCAATCCAGGCCATCATCGATGCGGGCTCCCTCCCCATCTGGTACTCCGAGCGCATTTGTGGCCAACAAGGCGGCCCCACTGGGATCATTGTATTCGTCATAGACTGAAATTGCATATCCCGATATCAGATTTTCCACAGATCCACTGCTGCAGGAAGGATTCACCAAACAAACATCGGCAGTATAAGTAACTGCATCGACCTCATAATCAGGATGACCAGATTTCTTAAAAAATCTGATATATCTGGTATTAATACTGGCAGTGATTAATTCCGTTTCAAAAGAAGATTCATTGGTAGTTGTAAAGAACTCGCTGGCGGAGAGGGGGTGCTCGGTCCAGTTTGTCCCATCCAGGGACTCATAAAAACTCAACCTAGAGTCTCCACCAGCCCCAGTCCGCTGCTTCCAATGGATGGAATATTGCTCCCCGGCATCCAGGGTATAGAGAAGATCAAGATCAAGGGTATCACTGCCTTCATAGAAATCAGCCCCACTGCCATCAGGATCTCCCAGTATCCGTTCAGGGAAGAACAAGCCAGTTTGATAAGTCACAACAGCGCCGCTCCCGTCAATGGTAGTGGGAGTATAACCTACTGGGCACTGGCCCTTAACAGTGACCTCAGGTACGAACAAAAGGGCAAGGAGGATTGTTAGAATAAAAAGACTGGGGAATCGGCTGCTGGAAGGGCTTTGGTCCGGGTATAGCTTTCCCGGGCCAGTGGGGGCTGACGGGGCTTTGAGCTTGGTATTTTGATTCCCTTTATTGGTGTTAACCACCTGCTATAAAAAATTAAATCCAGACACCACATGGTACCCGGATAGGGTATGTGTTACATTCAGCTTTTAAGACTCAATACCTATGAGTTTCGTTGCTTATACGCATATTAATGGTGTATGTTTCCCGAATCTAGCTATTTTAAACGGTTTTAGCGATTCACGGATTGTGAAAAAAGGCATGAAGTACATCCAGTGAACGGATCTCTCCCAGGCCTTCCACATGATTCCGGTAATACTTTATCAGCTGGTCCAGCACCATTTTTCGCTGACTGCTGTTGAAACCCAGGGTATCAGCATCCTTATAATCACAGCCTAAGTACCTGCTCCACAATAAACTCAGAGTTTCATCCAATTGGGTTTCCGCATCGCTGAAAGCCGATTTAAAACGACCACTCTCCAGGTCAAAATAAGGGATGGAAACATCAAAATTGTTTTGTGGAAAAAAACCAAGATGACGTGATAAATGGAACAAAAAAATGATGTGAAAATCGGGTATGGGATCCTCCAGGGCATCAAGGTAGCTAACGGAAGAAATCAGAAAATTTGCAAGCACAGGATTAGGTTCCTCTTCCCGGACCACACGGTAAAGCACTTCGGCCATGAATATAGCCTGGGTACTTTTGGTAATATCATAGGGGATGGAGTTGATAGGAATGGCCCGGTTAACCTCCTTCACCAGATGCATACTGCTTGATTCCTTATAGTAAATTTCAAAGTCAAGAATGAAGAGGGACTGAAACAGGTTTGAGCGATTGTTCCGGCGTGACTTTCTGACCCCCTTGGCCATGTAGGTCTGTCTTCCGAATTGTTCCGTATAACAGTGCACCACCAGGCTCGATTCACCATACCGTGTGGTATGCAGAACAATGCCCCTGGTTTTCCGGATCATGCCTAATGGATGAAAAGCAGTTTGGTCACATGGGTCATGGAGCCGTCTGCACTGGAGAGAAAAATCATATATACCCCGGTAGCCACCCTGTCGCCCCTGAAATTCCGGCCATCCCAGATGGCCTGTCCACCAAGCGATTCCGTTTCAAAAACCAGGTTCCCACCCATGTCCTGAATCTTCACCGTGGTTTCCTCCAAAAGACCCTTAATGGCTATTGGGCCGGTATAAGTTTCCCTTACCGGGTTTGGATAGACCACCACATTGCTATAGGCCGAAGACCCTGCCATGGCATCCCCCTTATAGGAAATGATGCCCTTGTCAGTGCCAAAATACACTTCACCGGAAACCCCGTCCACACAGATGTCAATGATATTATCCGAGAGCAGGGGACTGTTTAATTCGTTGAATTGCAGAACCTGTTCAAGACCATCCTCGGATACCAGATAGGCACCTCCAGCTGAGGTACCAAGCCACTTCCGGTTTGCTCCGTCCACCTCTATGGCAGTAACCACCTGTTCTCCCAGCAGTACATCGCCCGGAATGGTTCCATCCTCTCCGGGTGGTTCGTCACGGGGAACAATTATGGGCTGGGCATAAACGGCTCCATCGGTAAAAAGCCGATAGGGGCTGTATATCACAAGAATACCCTGGTTGGTTCCCAGCCAGAGATTACCATTTTGGTCTTCGGCAAGCGACCTGATATCGTTTGTAATTACTTTTCCATATTTATCTACCACACTGACACGTTCATATATGTCGTCTGATGTGTCGTCAATGGTGTTATTATCCCGCATGGCAAAAAGTCCGTTGGACTTGGGTATGATTCCCCACTTATCGTTAGTTTGGGTGACAATGATGGTTCCCAGCACGCTGAAATCGGTGAGTTTATTATCCGCTTCGAAACTCTTCCATGATCCATCGCTTTTCCGCACAGAAATGGGCTCAGTAACATTGGAATTGCATACCCAGAGGTTACCCGACTGATCAAAGCTCAGTCCGCCAATCCTGATATAATTGGCATCCGGAATGATACTCTGCAGGGAGCTGTTTGAGGCGTTGTGAACCTCCACTTCCACACTATCCCGGTACTCGTGAACCCCGTATCCCCACGAGCCAACAAAGACATGCTGCGGATCAGCCGGGTCCACAGCAATATTGAGCATGTCCCGGCTACTCTTATCTTGAATATAGTCCCATTTATTCTCCCTGAATATCTCCAGCGTAGCATAGTTAAACTGACCATTCCAGGATCCGGTCACACCACCAAGGGCAGCGTAAAGAATATTTCCTGAGGCAGCCATGGAATAAACACTTGTTGAGTACGGACCATTTGGAACAATGGAAATCATTTCCCCACTCTCCTGGGTGACCAGTCCGTTTCCGTAGTCTGCCGCCCAGATATTACCCTCATTATCCACTGAGGCAGACCGTGGAGATGATGTGCGTAATTGCCTGACAACCAGGTAATCATTACTGATGAGATTGACACGAAACTCATCAACAAGACTCAGCACCTCGCCCTGGTTGAGAATTTCCATGCATTTTTTTGCACTGAAGTAGGGATAAGAAGTCCAGCCATTTCCCGTATTATAATAAACCTTATCCTGCAGGCCTGAAGGATCCAGGTAGGAAGTGAAAATTGCGTCGGAGTAATGGGCAATTGCAGAAAAGGCTCCTCCTGAATTGGGAATATCTGTCAGGAGCTCCCAGGAATTAAAATCAATCAAAAAAGGATCATCAAGTTCACCCCGTCTAACACCCTGTTCAGTAGCCGCATAGATATAGGTGCCATCAATGGTGACCTGGTTCACTTTCAGCGTTTCTCCATTGTCGCCAATCAAATAGGTGTCCCGGATCTCATCCTTCTCAAGATTAATAACCACAATGCCAAAGCCGGTGGAAAGATAGGCGTCTGTTCCATAATAGAAAATGTCGTTTATGGATTTATCCCCGGGTATTTGCTTGTTCATGATGTCAGGCAAATTCACAATCAAACCATCCCTTATGATGTCAATGTTGGAACTCTGGTATGCAAGGATCATGGTTTCCAGTTCGTCGCTCCAGCGCATGGCTGAAATCCCATTATCAGAAAGACCATCAATCTTTGAAAGTAACTCCACCGAATTATCAATCAGATTATATGAAAACAGGCCCCCCGTGGAAGATCCAAAAACCTTTTCACTGGTAGCTTCAACCAGGTTGCAGTAATTATAGGGAAGGTGCGTTCGCCACTGACCCAGCTTGGTCTGAGCCATTAATGAAGTAGAAAAGACAAAGACAAGACTAAAAAATAAAAGGCTAAGGTGCTTTCTCATAAAGGCATGCTTTCTATAAATACGGAAAATCCCTAAACATATTACATCCTTTTTAAAAATTGTACAAGCGCCTGAACGGCCTTTGCCCGGTGACTGATCTGGTTTTTTTCTGCCAGATCCATTTCAGCAAAAGATTTCGAGTAGGAATCAGGTATAAAGACCGGATCATAACCGAAACCTTCCATGCCTGAGGGATGCTCGCTGATGCGCCCTTCACAAACCCCTTCAAAGCGATGTTCGGTTCCATCCAGTATCAGGGCAATGACGGTCCGGAATCTGGCTCTGCGCTTTTCCACTCCCTTCATTTCCAGAAGCAACTTTCTTAATGTTCCCTTCTGCCGGTGGCAGTTCAGGAAAGACCGGGGATCCCATGCGGGAATACCTGGCCGAATATACTCCGGGAGCACCTCCCAGCGCGTCCACCTCCAGGCCGGTATCATCGGCAAAGCAGGAGCGACCGGTTTTCCGGTAAATGTACCAGGCCTTTTGAGAAGCATTTTCTTCCAGGGTATCGTGGTCCTCAGGAATCTCCTCAGAAATACCCAGTTCCCTCAGTCCCAGCACTTTAAATTTGTCAGTGAGCATTTCACTGATTTCTTCCAGTTTGTGCTGATTATTGGTTGCAAATACAATCTTCATCATCCAAATTAGTGTAAACGCCCAAACGGGCGAACCATAAAAAAAGGCCATTAAAAATGGCCTTGAAAGACTAAAAAATACCAGGCCCTATGCGCCCCCCGCTGCTCTGAATCCACCTGCAATTTTGGCAGGTTTGGGATTCATACACATGACGGGTAAACCCTCCGGATTTGCAATGATGTACTGCTCAGGAGCCCCCACAAAATAATCAGCCCAATTGATGTCCCGGGTGGCCATCACCAGAATCAGGTCGGCATCATGCGACTTGGCATAGCTGACAATCTCCTTTTTAAAAGATTGTGTCCCTTCGGTGGTTACAATCTCATAGGCCACATCGTGGCCCTTCAGGAAGGATTCAATGTACCGGATATTGGAAAGGGTTTTTTTACGGAAGCCCTTATCCCTGGATTTTGACTTCAGGATAACAAATTTAGCACCAAAATTCCGGGCCAGGTAGTAGATCCAGTTGGCCTTTTCCTTGTTCTCGGTTTTAAAGTCAATTGGCAATAGTATGGTATCAATTTTCTCCTTTACGGGCTTATCCTGAACAATCACAAAGGGAATACGCGAAGATACCACCACCTTCAATGCCCTGCTCCCAAAAAGCTTTTGAGCCCCCTGCATTCCATGAGTTCCCATAATAATCATTTCAGCTTTAAGCTCCTTGGCGGTATTCCCGATGGCATGGAATATGCTTCCCTCCACCACCCCGGCATGGGGTTTAGTCCCAAATTCCTTTCCCAGCTTTTCAGCCTCAGCCTCCAGCTTGCTCTTCTTGACTACGATGTCCTTTGTGTCCTGAACAATGTGAAGAAGGAGAATGTCCCTGTTCAGAGATTTGGAAATATATACTGCGTGCTGAAAAGCATTTTCAGCTACCTGGGAGAAGTCCCACGGAACGATAATCGGCCTTTCTAACTTTTCCATAAATATCCTAAGGTTTAGTTATCAGTGACGGGTAAATATATTTTTATATTTTTGATTATATCTATTTTCCGCGGAAAATGCTCAGTTCCCAAGTTATGAATTTATTTTTCAAGTCATATAGAAACTACTTGATTTTTTTCATCCTCATTACTTGTGAATCCAGCTTCAACCGTGGAATTGCTCAGGATGAAAGCCTCTTTCCCCGGCCCTGGATACAGGAGATAAATCTACCTGAAATTTATGCTGACATTCCCAACTCATCCTTCTATCTGGATGAAAGCGGTACCCTTTTCCTTGGAAAAGATAACGGCCTTAGTGTAATCAGCGAGGAGGGTTTTTACCACCTGCACATGCCTGGACCGGTATATGTCTCAGGCAACGCATCGGATACCGTCTTCTACGCCTGTGAGAACGACATGGGTTTCCTGCTGAGAGATAAATCCGACAGCTATACCATTCGCTCTCAAAGGGATCGCATCACCCGGGCCACAAGAAACTTCATTCCCAGGCGGCTGATTTGTTTGAATGGCAGTGCTTTTGTAAATACCAACAGAGGCGTATACCAGAATACAAAGGGGCGCGTAAAATACCATCCCTTCCCCGATAATGAAGGAAGACTTCTGAGAGTCAGGGACGAGCTTTTTCTCAGAATGAGCCAGGAGGAGATTTATATCTGGCAGGGAGAGAAATTTCAAAAATTGACCAATGCGGAGATTACTCAGAATGTGCCGCTAAGCTTTCCGGCTGTGATTGAAAATCTGGATAGCTTAGCTTTTATTGATTACATTTCAAATCGTGAAGCCCTTGGACTTTCCGCTGAATATGGAATGGTAATTCTGGATAAGGATGGAATGGTCAGCACTGCACCAGGGAAAAACTCCGGATTACCTGACCAGGATATCAGACAAATATACGTCAAAAGCTCAGGGGAAATCTGGATACTCGGGAGCCATTCGCTCCATAAGTTGAATCACCCGGCCACCCTGAATATTCTGGATCTTTCCCGGGAGGACATAGGACAGATTTATACATCAAGCAGGGTGGGTAAAGGGATGTTCCTTGGAACAAGTAAGGGTCTTTTCCTTGCTGAACCCCTCTTGCAAGAGGAAGGGCCATGGAAGATCAGGCATATCGCAGGCAATAAATCCGAGAGCTTTCGCCTTTTATCTCATGCTGAGAATACCATATTTGCTGCAGGATCAGGGCAGCTGATCGCCGTTCGAAATGAAATGCCTGAAGATGTTTCCGCCGGGAACTTTACAGGAATCCTGGCCCTTAGCGGAGAGGAGCTTGTGGCTTCCGGCCAGAATGGATTGCTACACTTTGAGAGTAGTCCGAAAGGGTGGATTAAAAAAACCATTAAAGCGGAGCAAAAAAACGCCTTTTCATTCCAAAGTTTCGAAGAGCAGGTTTTTATGATTTGTAATAATGAGATATACAGCTTAAACAAAGCTACCGGAACAGGCAAGGTAATTCCTTTCCACAGGGAAGAACTCCTTCATAAACTGATTCGGGTCAGAAATATCCTTTACCTGATCAGCGACATAGGGGTTTACCGCTACGAAAAGAGTGAAGAAAACTTTCTGCCCCTTGAAAATGATGAAGAGGCCGGCTTATTATCCTCTTCAGACCTTATCCTTTTCGACAAAATAAGCGGGCTATGGCTGGTTCAACACCTCGGACACTACAGGTCAAAGGTCATACAAAGAGTCAACGGTGAAAGTAGAGGTTCAGAGGACAGGCTCTACCCTATTCTTGAGACTATCGGAGAGATCCTGGAAATAAGTTGCAGGGACAGTATGATTTATCTGACCTGCAACAACAAAATAGCCCTTCTCAACCTCAAGACACTAAAGAATGGTTTGGGAGGAAAGCCCCCGGTGATCAGGATAATAAATGATGAGCGAAAAAGTGCTTTTGCCAAGGGCTCAGCCCATATTCAGCTTACGGGCCTGTATTTTCAAAGCACGCCGGAACCTGAATTCAGGTTCAGTTTTGACCCGGATAATGAAGGCTGGTCGGGATGGAGTCAATCCAATATCTTGCATTTCAGTCGATTAAACCCCGGTTCTTATACCCTGTATGCTCAATCCATGGATCTTTTCGGCAGAATATCAGAGCCGGCAGAGATACAATTCAGTATAAAATCACCCATTTACAGATCCTGGTTTGCCTATGTTTTTTATGCTTTTGTCCTCTTCGCTGGTCTCTTTCTGATCCGTAAACTACGCCTCCTGAGTTACCGGCTTGCAGAGTCCAGGGTGAGTCAGCGTATGCAACGCAAACTGGATGATCTGACCAGTGAAAAAGAAAAATCGGACAAAATTGTGGCGGACATCCTGCCAGACCGAACGGCCCAGCAAATGCGCCTGGGGGGGAAAGCAAAATGGGATAAGTACGAAAGGGCAACCGTGCTTTTCTCTGACATTCAGGGTTTCACCAAGATTGCCGAGGAAATGAATCCCGAGGCACTGATCGATGAACTCGACCAGTTTTTTTTCCATTTCGATTCAGTGGTAGAAAAATATAATATCGAGAAGATTAAAACCATTGGAGATGCCTATATGGCAGCGGGTGGTATTCCTGAAAAAAACAGTACAAATCCTGTGGAAGTGGTCCTTGCGGCCCTTGAGATGCAGGCCTACATGCAAAGACTGAAATCCACAAAAGCCGACATCTGGGATTTAAGGATAGGTGTTCACACCGGCCCTGTGATTGCCGGCGTGGTGGGACATAAAAAAGTATCTTACGATATCTGGGGCGACACAGTAAATACGGCATCAAGAATGGAATCATCAGGGATTCCGGGAAAGGTAAATATATCCGGGATCACTTATGGAATGGTAAAGGACTACTTCCTGTGTGAATACAGGGGCAAACTTCCTGTAAAGTATAAGGGTAAGATTGATATGTACTTTGTAACCGGTCTGCGGCCTGAACTGGCTGTTGACCTGAAGGGCATCCCCAATAAAAGATTTTTTACCAAACTGCAGATTCTGAGGCTGAATGACCTGGAGGATCGCGTTTTTGAAAACATCCTTAAAAACTTACCCGAAAAGCTCCATTTTCATGATCTTGAATATGCACGAAAGGTTTACAACCAGACTTTTCTTTTGGTTCGGGCCGAGGAGGTGGAGCAGCAGGACCGCCTGATTGTAAGAACTGCAGCCCTGATGCTTTATACCGGTTTAACCCAGGCCTACACAAACTACGAGAACAGATCCTCAGTGATAGCCCGTGATATCCTTCCTGAATTTCAATATTCCGAATCACAGATCGACAAAATCTGTAACCTGATCATGTCCACCAAACTACCCTTCCAACCCAATAACCAGCTGGAGAAAATCCTCATTGACTCTAAAATGGAATACATCGGAAAGCCAGATTATCCGGTCAGGATCAAAGAGCTTCACCGGGAAATGGTTGAAAACGGAATAAACCTGAATGGTCAGCAATTCAAAAAACAACAACTGGAGCTTTTATACACCTTCGATTATTTTACAGTCGCTGCCAGGCGGCTCAGAGAGGTCTCCGGAGAAGCACAACAAAGCTCCCTTGAGCAGGAAAGATGGATATAAAACATCTTTTAATAACATGATTTCTGAATTGGTGCTCAGCGTTTGATTGTTTACTTTTGAATCCTGTTTACTCAAAAAGGGAACATCATGGATCTTGACTGGAAAAACCTCGGATTTAATATATCGAAGACGGATTATAATGTACGTTGCGTATACCGCGACGGAAAGTGGGGGGAACTGGAAGTCTTCTCAGAGGACACCTTCCCCATGCACATTGGTGCCACCTGCCTGCATTACGGTCAGGAATCCTTTGAAGGGCTCAAGGCATACACCGGGGCGGATGGAAAAATCAGGCTCTTCAGGCACGATGAAAATGCCAAAAGAATGATTCAATCTGCCCGGGGAATTTTAATGGCCGAAGTGCCGGTTGAATTATTCATGGAGGCAGTGGAAAAGGTTGTGATGCTTAACAAGAGATTTATTCCGCCCCATGGTTCGGGAGCCTCACTCTATATCCGACCTTTGTTGATTGGTACAGGCCCTGAAGTGGGTGTAAGACCTGCAACAGAATATACCTTCCTGATCTTTGTAATGCCAGTGGGCCCTTATTTTAAAACCGGCTTTAAGCCGGTTGATATCATGATCTGCAGGGACCATGACCGCGCTGCACCCATGGGTACCGGACAGCTCAAAGTGGGTGGTAACTATGCTGCAAGCATGAGTTCCATCCAGGATGCCCATGAGAAAGGCTATGCAACAGCCATGTACCTCGATTCCAGGGAAAGAAAATATATCGATGAGTGTGGTCCGGCCAACTTCTTTGGCATCAGGAACAATACCTATGTAACCCCCAAATCCGACTCCATCCTTCCCTCTATAACCAATAAAAGCCTTCAGACCCTGGCCAAAAGCTTTGGAATGAAAGTTGAAGTTCGACCCGTGGCGCTGGAGGAACTGGCCGATTTTGAAGAAACAGGCGCCTGTGGTACTGCAGCTGTAATCACGCCCATTCACACCATCGCAGACCCGGAAAAAAATGTCACTTATACTTACGGAGATGCAGATAATCCGGGCCCGGTAACCAGCAGGCTTTATGAAACCCTTGTGGGGATTCAGACCGGTGATCTGGAAGATCCCTACGGATGGACTAAAATTCTTGATTAAATTCCTATCTTTGTCACTGCCATTTTTTAGGCTATGTCAAAGAAAGAAAACAGGACATATTCCCGGAGGATCCGAAGCTCGGCGATTACCTCTATGATAAGCATTTCCCTTGTATTACTGCTAATTGGCCTGATGGGTCTTTTACTGGTAAACGGGCGGAACATACGTCAACAGGTAATGGAGAGTATTGGATTTAATGTAATCCTCAAGGAAAACATCAAGGAAGCAGATATCTACCAGCTTCAGAAGATCCTGGATGCCAGGGCCTACATTCTTTCCACCGAGTACATTACAAAAGAAGAAGCAGCGCTGGAGACAGAGCAGGTACTGGGTGAAGATTTCATCTCACTTCCTGGGTTATAACCCCCTGCCCCCTTCCATCAGGGTTCGGCTGCACCAGCCCTGGACCAACCCTGACTCGGTTATGATCATCGAACAAGACCTTCTGCAATACGACTCTATCGAGGAGGTTTATTACAAAAAAACACTGCTATATGCCATCAATGAGAATATCAGGCAAATTTCCCTGGTGATTCTGGGATTTTCCATACTTCTTACACTGATCTCGGTGACTCTGATCAACAATACCATCCGGCTGTCCATTTATTCAAAAAGGTTCATCATCAACACCATGCAGCTGGTGGGTGCCACAAGGGGATTTATTCGCAGGCCCTTTCTGTTCAGGGGGGCAGCCAGCGGTTTTACAGCAAGTCTGATTTCCCTCGTCCTCCTTTTTGGCCTGGTTTTCCTCCTGCAGGAGGAATTCGAAGGGGTCATCTCTCTGAAAGATTATGATTTACTGGCCATACTTGCATTGGGGGTGATCCTCATTGGAATACTAATTAACTGGGTGTCCACCTTTTTTGCAGTCAACAAGTACCTGAATATAAAGACCGATAAGCTATATTAAATAAGCCACGATATGAGTAAGCAAGTTAAAGGCAAAGAGAGTTTTGCACTGGCTAAGGAAAATTACAAGCTCCTGGTGATTGGATTTGCCATTATTGTCCTTGGTTTCATCCTGATGATAGGTGGAAAATCAACGGATCCAAATGTATTCAATGAGGAGGAAATCTTCTCCTTCCGTCGCATTACCCTGGCCCCTATGGTGGTTCTGGCTGGATTCATTTTCGAAATATGGGCCATCATGAAAAAGCCCAAAGTATCAGAAAATGACGTGGATTGAGGCGCTGATTCTTGGTTTAATTCAGGGGCTGACAGAGTTTTTACCTGTCAGTAGCAGTGGTCACCTTGAAATCGGGAAGGTCCTTTTAAATGTGGAAGTCAAGGAGGATCTCACCTTTACAGTAATTGTCCACTTTGCTACGGTCCTGAGCACCATAACGGTTTTTTTCGGGGAGATCAAGGAACTGACCCGGGGTCTATTTGCCTTTAAGTGGAACAGCGAGACAAAATATGTAAGCAAGATTTTGCTTTCCATGATTCCTGTAATGATTGTGGGCATCCTTTTTAAAGATGAGGTAGAATCACTTTTCTCCGGAAATCTGCACCTGGTGGGAGGAGCCCTGCTGGTAACAGCCCTGCTGCTCGTTTCCACCCAGCTGGTAAAAGCCGGAACAAAGAAAATTCCATTTCCGGATGCATTGATCATGGGTTTTGCCCAGGCCATTGCGGTAATACCGGGGATTTCAAGATCGGGGGCAACTATTTCTGCCGGATTGTTACTTAAAAATGACCGCAGTGAGGTGGCCCGCTTCTCTTTCCTGATGGTGCTGATTCCCATTATCGGAGCCGCTCTGATTGATGTCCTCTCACTCTCTTCTTCTACGGGGCAAGCTTCCATCTCTGCCGTGCCTCTTATCGTTGGCTTTTTAGCCGCCTATATTTCCGGATTTTTGGCATGCACCTGGATGATCCGCCTGGTAAAAAAAGGCAACCTGTACTGGTTTGCAATATACTGCGCTGTCGTAGGACTTGTTGCAATAATATTTTCCTGATTGAATGGATTTCAATAAACCTGAGGCCTACCTTGAAGGTAGCGTTCTCTTTATAGACAAAGCCCTGAACTGGACTTCCTTCGATGTGGTCAATAAAATCCGCTGGTTATTGAAGACCACTTTTGGTATCAAAAAAATTAAGGTCGGACACGCCGGAACCCTCGATCCACTGGCCTCTGGTCTGGTTATCGTCTGTACCGGCAGGGCTACCAAGCAAATTACCCAGTACCAGGACCTGGAGAAAGCCTACGATGCAAAAATCAGACTGGGTGCCACAACCCCTTCCTTCGACCTGGAAACCGAGGTGGATCAAACATACCCATGGGAGCATATTACAGAAGAGAAACTTAAGCAGGCGCTTAAAAGACTTACCGGACCCCAGGAACAGATGCCGCCCATGTTTTCTGCAAAAAGTGTGGACGGTAAAAGAGCCTATGTTATGGCACGTAAGGGTAAAACTGTAGAACTTAAAAAGCAGCCCGTTACCATCCACAGCCTGGAACTTGAAAACATTGACCTTCCGAATCTCTCTGTTCACGTGGAGTGCAGTAAGGGAACCTATATCCGTTCCCTGGCCCGGGACCTGGGTGAGGAGCTGGATTCAGGCGGGCATTTGACCGCTTTGAGGCGGACAAGAATTGGTCCGTATAAGGTTTCTGATGCCATTACTCTCGAGAACTTTATGGAAAAAATTAAACTTTTGTAACTATTTTGTGTTTCTTACGTATAACGAGGCTCGCAAATAATTAATAATCAACCCTTGAATATGAAATTATCCCAGTACAAATTTGATTTACCCACCGATTTAGTTGCCAAATTTCCAGCCAAAAACAGGGACGAATCCCGACTTATGGTTCTGGATCGTAAGACGCAAAAAATTGAACACAAAACCTTCAAGGACATCATTGAATATTTCGATGATCAGGATGTGATGGTTTTCAACGATACAAAGGTATTTCCGGCCAGGCTTTACGGTAACAAGGAAAAGACCGGTGCAGAAATTGAAGTCTTTCTGCTCAGGGAACTTAACAGGGAACAAAGACTATGGGATGTGCTGGTGGACCCGGCAAGAAAAATCAGGATCGGAAACAAGCTCTACTTTGGAGAAGATGATTTACTGGTAGCCGAGGTCATTGACAATACCACCTCCCGGGGAAGAACGCTTCGTTTCCTTTATGACGGAGAATATGACGATTTTAAGAAAACGCTGTTTGAACTAGGCGAAACCCCACTTCCCAAATTTATCGAACGTAAGGTAGAACCTGAAGATAAGGAACGCTATCAGACTGTCTACGCCAAGCATGAAGGTGCCGTGGCCGCGCCTACTGCCGGCATGCACTTCAGCCGTGAACTGCTGAAACGCCTGGAGATTAAAGGGGTTGATTTTGCATATATTACATTGCATGTGGGCCTGGGTAACTTCCGTTCCGTTGATGTGGAAGACCTGACCAAGCATAAAATGGATTCCGAAAGGATCAACATTAGCGAGGATGCAGTCAGGCTGGTTAATTCAGCGAAAGAAAAAAAGAGAAATGTATGTGCCGTGGGTACAACAGTGATGCGGACTCTGGAGAGTTCGGTATCCACCGATGGCTATCTTAAGGAGTTCGACGGATGGACAAATAAATTCATCTTCCCTCCCTATGAGTTCAGCGTTTCAAACAAAATGGTATCCAATTTTCACCTGCCCTACTCGACCCTCCTGATGATGGTTTCTGCATTTGCAGGATATAATTATCTGATGGATGCATACAAGCAGGCGATAAAAATGGGATATAAATTTGGAACTTACGGAGACGCCATGCTGATCCTGTAAATCCCGCATATGCCTCTTATAAACTCCATCATTTCCTGGGTAAATGTAAAGAGACTTCACCAGATTGATCTTTTTAAAAAGTACCCGTTTGATGTTCAACAAGAGGTGTTTAGTGCACTGGTCTCTCAGGCTGCAAAAACAACCTGGGGAATACAGTACGGATACAATTCCATATACTCCATTAAGGATTTTCAGGAGCAGGTGCCCATAAGCACCTATGATGATGTAAAGCCTTACATCAACAGGCTCCGGGAAGGGGAGCAAAATCTGCTATGGCCCAGCGAGATCAAATGGTTTGCAAAGTCATCAGGGACCACCTCCGATAAAAGTAAATACATCCCGGTGAGTAATGAATCACTGGAGGATTGTCATTTCCGGGGAGGAAAGGATGTGATTGCCTTTTACACCAATGAGCGCCCGGAAAGCGGTGTGCTTAAAGGAAAGACTCTCACCCTTGGGGGCAGTGCTGAGGTTAACCAGTTTAGTAATGCATCCTTTTATGGAGATCTGTCCGCTGTCCTGATAGAAAATCTCCCTTTCTGGGCTCAATTTATAAGAACGCCTGCAGCTGAAATTGCACTGATTCCGGACTTTGAGGAGAAAATTGAAAAAATCGTCAGACATACCGTAGACGAAAACGTGACCAGCATTGCCGGGGTCCCCTCCTGGAACCTGGTGCTTCTGAAAGCGGTCCTTGATTTTACAGGTAAAAGTAACATCCTCGAGGTGTGGCCCAAGCTGGAACTTTTTACCCATGGTGGAATCAGCTTTACACCTTACCGGGAGCAATTCAGAGAGTTGTTTCCCTCTGATTCAATGAACTACATGGAAACCTACAATGCTTCGGAGGGTTTCTTTGGGATTCAGGATGAACTTGATCGGGATGACATGCTGCTGATGCTGGACCTCGGAATCTTTTATGAATTTATTCCCATGGACCAACTTCACAAGGATAATCCTCCTGCCCTAAGCATAGGAGATGTTGAGCTGGGAGTCAATTATGCCATAGTGATCTCAACCAATGGTGGTCTTTGGCGCTACATGATCGGAGATACGGTTATATTTACCTCCCTCTATCCCCACAGGATTAAGATCTCGGGAAGGACCAAATATTATATCAACGCCTTCGGTGAAGAAGTAATTGAGGACAACGCTGAAAATGCACTGATGACAGCATGCAGGGAGACCGGGGCCAGGATCAGGGAGTATACTGCCGGGCCCGTTTACATGAGTACAAAAACCAAGGGCGCACATGAATGGATTATTGAGTTCGAGTCGGCCCCCGACAGCCTTGAGAAATTCACAAAGATTCTTGACAAAGCCCTTCAGGATTTGAATTCTGACTATGAGGCTAAACGACACAAAAACCTGACCCTCATGGAGCCACAGCTTTTATCGGTGGAGCCAGGAACATTCTATAAATGGATGCAAAAGCGTGGGAAACTGGGTGGTCAAAACAAAATTCCCCGCCTTGCCAACAATCGAAAATATTTAGATGAGCTCGAGGACATTCTATGCGGATAAAAGTTATTATCTTAGAGTCCCATTGACCATTTAAATCATTAAATATGCATATAGCCGTAGCCGGTAATATCGGGTCAGGAAAGACCACCCTAACCAGCCTGCTGGCAAAACATTATGGTTGGGAAGCCCAGTATGAAGATGTGGACGATAATCCCTACCTAAACGACTTTTATCAGGACATGCAGCGCTGGTCCTTCAACCTCCAGATCTATTTTCTGAACAGCCGCTTCAGTCAGATCGTCAGTATCCGTCAATCGGGCAATAAGATCATCCAGGACCGGACCATCTATGAAGATGCATACATCTTTGCACCCAACCTTCACAGCATGGGATTAATGAGTACCCGTGACTTTGAAAATTATTTTGCCCTCTTCAACCTGATGAGTTCCCTCATCGAGCCTCCCGATCTGCTGATCTACCTCAGGGCCTCCATACCTGTTCTGGTGGAGCAAATCCAGCAGCGTGGACGAAAATATGAAAATAATATCAGGCTTGACTATCTGAAGCACCTCAACGAGCGATATGAAGCCTGGGTGGAAACTTACAACCTTGGGAAAATGCTCATCGTGGATGTTGATAATCACAACTTCCGTGACAAGCCCGAGGACCTGGCTTCCATTATTGATAAAATCGACGCAAACATTCACGGGCTCTTTTAACACCTATAATTTTATATTGTACTCCTCTCTTAACCTAAGCGCCTTCGGCTCTTTATAGGCAGCGTCGTCAAACATAACTTCTCTGGAAAGCTGATAAAAGTGAAAATAATAAAACACCGCGACTGTTAAGCCGCGGTGTCATTGTATAAAAATTAGCCAGTCCCGGGGACTTTACTCTTCTACGGCAAGGGGTTTGAAGACTACATCCACCATATTGGGTTTCTTGTAAAATTTCTTCATAACCTTCTTTACATCCTTTGTGCTCAGCTCCTTCAGGATATCCTCATAGTTTGCCGGGTCGTCAAAGTTAATACCATGCACATAAAAACCATAGATGGCTCCCAGGTAGTAGCTATTGTGCTCCTTGCTCTGTTCCCTGGTTTTCAGCATGTTCTCAATAGTCTTGGAAAGATCTTCAGCAGAAGGCCCTTCCTTGGCCAGTTTTTCAAGCTCCACAAAAACTTTCGCTTTTAAATCCTCTGCCCGATCGGGGTCACAATCGAACATGATCTGCATATTGGCCTTTCCTGAAGGCAACCGCCTCAGGTTGGTCCGGACACCTACTCCATAGGTTCCCCCCTCTTCTTCACGAATCGATTCCGTAAAACGTAAATCCAGAATTCCCTCAATAACACTCATGACCTGGCGGTTATAGGGATTATATTCCATGGGCTGATTGATTACAATATTCACATTGGCCTTGGGGGTCTCCAGGGCAAGTTCAATCTCCTTCTCAACCACTCCCTGGGGTTCCCTTACCTTTCGGTCTACCCAGGTTTCAGTGCGATCCAGATCCGGGATGGCACCTATGTATTTCTGCACAAGGGGCTTCAGCTGCTCTTCCTCTACATTCCCGGTAATGACAAAAAAGAAATCACTGGCATCGGCAAAACGATCCAGATACACCTCTTCAATCATGTCTAACTTTATCTCAGCCAGGTATTCCATGTCCAGAACGCGGGTCCTTGGATTGTATGCCGTGAGAATAAGATTCAATGAATCACCCATGATTTTCTGGGGATTATTACCCATATTTTCAACCAGCCCTTTGTACCTGGCCATAATGGCTTCATGGGCAGAGGGGTCAAACCTTGGTTTATTAAATGAGAGGTATAATAGCTGCATCATGGTTTCCAGATCCTTTGGTGTTGTTGAACCACTGATTCCTTCATTAAGATCGCTCAGCTGCAGGTCAAAGCTCACATTCTTACCGGTGAGCATTTTCTGCAGCATCGTGGCATCAAAATCACCCAAACCATAAAAACTGGTAAGGCTGGTCATCATATCCACAGAAGGAACGTACTCGTTATCATAGAGCGAGCTGCCCCCTATACTGTATCCGCGAATCTGAACCTGATCCTTTTCATAATCGGCATGCCTGAAAATAACCCGGGCACCATTTTCAAGGGTCCATTCCACAGCATCAAACTGATCCAGTTTTCTGGTGGATGTGATGGCCACAGGAGTTAGTTCTTCAGTCACCAGAGACTCCGCCAGCTCCTCCTCTTCGTAGGCTTCTATTTCGGCTGTAGCAACCTGCTGGAAAATAGCCAGTGCTTCTGCTTCATCCAGGTGCTGGTGTTCGTCGCCCTCCGGCCCGGTAATCACAAGTGACCTGTTCGGGCCCGAAAGCCAGGTAGACATCCGTTCGTTGAAGTCCTCAATCGTAATGGTGGGCAACAAGGCCTGCACAAGCATATATCCCTGATCTGCTGAAAGAAAAGCGTCTTTATAAAGATAATTTCCGATATAATCCTGGATGTATTCATCATTGCTGATCTTATCCCTCTCATTGTACTTCTTTTCCCACCTACTAAGGATTTCAGCCTTGGCTCTCTCAAGTTCTGCTTGCGTAAATCCATAGCGTTTTGCCCTTTCCAACTCGGTCAGAAGACTACTTAATCCCAATGCTTCTTCATTGGGCTTTGGTGAAAGGTACAGGCTGAATATTTCATATCCCCTCACAAAATCACTATAACCCATAGCTCCAAAAACAAAGGGAGGCTCTCCTTTTTGAAGAAGTTCATTAATCCTTTGACTCATCATATTGCCAAAAAGATTCTGGATATAAGACTCCCTGAGATCCAAAGCGGATTCAGGAGTCATCTTCTCTTTCTTATGACGAATTAAATACTGAATGATGGTCTGTGAAGCCTCCTTATCAGTGACCAGGCCAAACAGGGGTTCTTCCTGGTCGGGTATCTCATACAAAGGCCGCTCTGCAGGATTTTCTACTGCAGGAATCTTTGAAAAGAGCTCCTTCACCTTATTTTCCATCTCATCTGCATCGAAATCACCTACCATGGCGATGGCCTGGAGATCGGTGCGGTACCATTTATGGTAAAAATTTCTTAGTTCATCATACTCGAAATTCTCGAGCACATCCAGGCTGCCGATCACATCCCGCTCAGCGTATTTTGAGTTGGGAAATATATAGGGCATGGAACCCTGCTGCAACCTCCATTGTGCATTACGACGGGTTCTCCACTCCTCCTTGATTACCCCACGCTCGTTATCGATCTCCTCCTCAGTGAGAAGGAGGTAGTTGGACCAGTCATTCAGAATCAAGAGACATGTATCCAGGAATTCAGACTCAGTTGCAGGCACATCCTTCAACATATATATCGTTTGATCCTGTCCTGTTCCGGCATTGATATCTGCTCCGAAAGCTACGCCATGCTTCTCCAGTGTATTGATAATTCCCTTGTCAGGAAAGTGCTTGGTACCGTTAAAGGCCATGTGCTCAAGAAAGTGTGCCAGCCCATTCTGGCTGTCTTCCTCAAGCAGGGCTCCCACATTCTGGATAATATAAAAGGAAGCCCTTTCCTTGGGCTCCTGGTTGGCCTTGATGTAATAGGTCATTCCATTATCGAGCACTCCGTAACGGACCGTTTCATCATTGGGCAGAGGCGCTGTTGGATCCATCTGGGCCATGGAAAACTGGCTGATCAATGCCAGCATGAAGGCCGTTAAGATTGATTTAAATCGATTCATCATTTCTTTTATGGTTTTAATTACCTTCTGTTCCTTTTTATAAGGACTATGAAATTACACAATTTGCATATAACTGAGCTACAATGAAGCGTGATTTTGGGCAAAGATGTGATGTCATTAAGCAGATTTTATACTAATTTAAGGCACCATTTCACCAGCACTAAAGAAATCAGCAATGAGAACAAGCAGAAGAAAATTCCTTAGACTTTCGGGAGCAGGATTACTTGCCACCCAGGCACCATCGGTTTTTGCCGGTAATATGTACGGAAACAAAAACCTTCCAGGCGCCGATATTCCCTTTCAACTTGGCATAGCTTCCTATACGACCCGGGAATTCAGCCTGGAAGAAACCATTAGCATGACCTCGGGCCTTGGAATCTCAAAGTTATGTCTTAAGAGCATGCACCTGCCCCTGGATCTGGGTCCGGATGAAATCAAATCAGAAGCTGCGAAGGTCAGCAAAGCCGGAATCGATCTCTACGGTGGCGGAGTAATCTATATGAAAAGCATTGAGGAAGTGGATCAGGCCTTTGCCTATGCGGGCTATGCGGGAATGAAAGTTATCGTGGGCGTTCCGGAGCACGACCAGCTTGAGTATTGCAGTAAGAAGGTGAAAGAAACGGGCATTAATCTGGCCATTCACAATCACGGACCGGGCGATGAAAAGTATCCTTCACCGGAAAGTGCCTATGAGCTGATCAAAGATCTGGATCCCGGAATGGGTCTCTGCATGGATATTGGCCATACGGTGCGTATTGGAGAGGATCCAGCCAGGGATGCAGCCAGATTCATGGACCGCCTGCATGACATTCATATCAAGGATGTGGATAAGGCAGATGAAACCGGGAAAACCTGTGAAATAGGTCGGGGCGTTATTGACATTCCCGCCTTCCTGAAGGTACTTCTGAAAAAGAAATACGCTAAGATTGTCAGTTTTGAATATGAAAAGGATGGCAAAAATCCCCTTCCCGGTCTGGCCGAATCAGTGGGTTATGTAAGAGGCGTCCTGAAAGTGCTCGGCTGATTCCTTTGCCACAAAAACACTCGGTGGAAGCCAATAAAAAAGGCCGGCGAATCGCCAGCCTTTTATGAAGCTCCTCAGGTAGGACTTGAACCTACGACCTACGGATTAACAGTCCGCCGCTCTAACCAACTGAGCTACTGAGGAAGATGCCGGTTCTTATAAAACCGGTGCCTGTTAAGCGGTGCAAAAATAAACGCTTTTCGCCAATAATACAACACCTTTCACAAAAAACCTTTTTCAATGCAGCTATATGTTTAGATATATATGTGATTAACTATATATTTGCAGCTGCAAAATCTAAAATCTGAAACTATGGCCAAGGTACTTGGAATGGGAAATGCGCTTGTGGACATTATCACTCAATTAAATGATGACGCGATGCTGGGAGAATTTGGTTTGCCCAGGGGGAGCATGACCCTGGTCGATCTGGATACTTCAAATTTTATATATGCTGAAACAGCTGGTATGCCCAAGTCCAAAGCCTCCGGAGGTTCTGCTGCCAATACCATCCATGGACTTGCCCACCTGGGTGTGGAATGCGGATTTGTAGGTACGGTGGGAAATGACGAAATGGGTAAATTTTTTAAAAAGGATTTGCAGGTAAACCAGATTACCCCCATCCTGTTCAGGACCATGAACGAAACCGGCCGTGCCATGGCACTGATATCCCCCGATTCCGAAAGGACTTTTGCAACCTACCTTGGTGCAGCAGTTGAATTATCGACTGAAGATATTACCCATGATATATTTGAAGGCTATGACTATTTCTATATTGAAGGCTACCTGGTTCAGAACAGAGAAATGATAGAAAAGGCCATGAGGCTGGCTTCGCAGGCCAGTTTAAAGGTATGTCTGGATCTGGCCAGCTATAATATAGTTGATTCCAACAAGGAGTTTTTCAAGGAACTGATAGCTAAATATGTGGATATTCTCTTTGCCAATGAAGAGGAGATAAAGTCACTTAATGGAAAATCACCGGAAGAAGGTGCCCGCGAACTTGGCAGCATGGTGGAGCTGGCAGTTATCAAAATGGGTGGAGAAGGATCCTTTTGTTACTCGGGTGGAGAAATGATCCGTGTGGGAGTAAGGCCCTCAAAACCCATCGATACGACCGGAGCCGGCGATCTGTATGCCGCAGGTTTTATTTACGGTCACATGAATGGACTATCCATGGAAAATTGTGGTAAGATTGGAGCCATACTCTCGGGTCGTGTCATTGAAATGATTGGTGCGAAGATGGACGAATCAAGCTGGGAGATATTGCGCAGAGAAATCAAAACACTGGAGGCCTAGGCTCAATCCACCCCAAAGCTGATCTGGTAGCCCCCGAATTTTCGCATATTAATTACGCGCATATCTTCGAAGAGCAGGTACTGTCCCTTTATTCCGGATAGTAGTCCACTTACTTCGGGATCCTTATCAAAATTGAGACTTCTGATCTTTTCGGGGTATTTTAAAACAGGATAGACGAATTCAAAAACCTCAGAGCTATCGCTTACATAATCTTTTAATGAGTCTGGAAGTAATAGAGAGACCCGCTTCTTTTCTTCCGTAAGGCTAAGATTTTCGTCCACCTCGCCGGTCAGCATCTTTCTCCAGTTGGTTTTATCACTCATGTTCGCCTTAAGCGCTACTTCCATAATACCTGCAGTATAACGGTTGGGAACCCTTGCCAGTTCTATGGCCCTGATCGCTCCCTGGTCTATCCAGCGGACCGGAACCTGGGAGACACGGGTAACCCCAACCTTCAGGCCACTGGTAAGAGAAAGATAAACTACCTGCTCACTCAGGCAATTTTTCCTGGCATACTCCATATCACGTGCAACACCCTCATGTGCCCGGCAGAGTTCTGGCCTCAATACGCACTCCTCGGTTTCCGGTGCAGTAGAAAAACAGGGGTAACAATAACCCTGGGCAAAAGATTTGCGCGTCTCATTTCCACAGCGAATGCAGTGTATAACTCCATGGAACTTCATGCTAATCCGGCTTCCTAAAAGCTGATTCATCGATATTTTTTCACTCCCCAGGCAAAGTTGGTATTCTACGACTTCGGCCTGGGAAACCTCCATTTTCCTGATATTTCCGCTTATTTCCATGAGAACTAAGATACTCATTTCAAAATAATTTTTATTTTTTTACTACTATGTATTGCATGGTATTGTTTTTTTTACATATCTTTGTAATGAAATATAGTTTGCATAAACATATAGTGTGAGATACATAGTAGTATATACAATTTTAATCCTGGGAGCAACAACTCTGAAAACAGCGGCGCAGAAACCGAGCATTGATCTTCTGCCTTCTGCCCATGAGAATAATCACCCCCAGGCCATGGTTGACACCTGTGTTACCCCCGATTCCCTGCTACTCTATGACAGCATCGCTCCCTCAAAGGAAGCCGAGAAGAAGATAGTTTCAGGATCATTGTATAATGAGGGATATTCACCAGCACTCAGGAGAAAAAGCTTAAAAGCTGTTTATATGCTTAAGCCGGGATTTCTTCCCCTGTTTATCAAAAATTTAAATCCCATACATTTTATTATTCACTTCACCGCATTAAAATTCTGACAAATGAATATAGAGAACGCAAAAGCACAGATGCGGAAGGGTATACTAGAATATTGCATTCTTTCCATATTAAACAAACGGGACCTGTATACCTCTGATATCATCAAAGCCTTGAAAGAGAACGACCTGATTGTGGTCGAAGGAACATTATACCCCCTGCTTACCAGGCAAAAGAATGCAGGCCTGTTGCAATACCGCTGGGAGGAAAGCACCCAGGGTCCGCCAAGAAAATATTATGCCCTCACCGAAATCGGGAAGGCATATCTGAAGGAGCTTGACACATCCTGGAGTACTCTGATTAAATCGGTTGAATCCATAAAGAATTACAAATAGCCATATGCCATGAAGAAAACGATCAAAATCAATTTGAATGGGATCATCTTCAATATAGATGATGATGCCTACGAAAAACTAAAATCCTACCTGGATACCATCAGCCGGTACTTTTCCAACAAGCAGGAGAGCAAGGAAATTATTGATGATATCGAAGCCCGGATTGCCGAGCTTTTCCAGGAGAAGGTTTCGGCTGAGAACCAGGTAATCACACTGCTTATTGTAAATGAGGTTATCGACATTATGGGTAACCCTGAGGACATAGCCGATACGGGGGAGGCAGGAGAGGATCAAAGGTCCTTCCACGATACTTATAGCAGCAGTAAAAAGCTTTATCGGGACAGTGAAAACTCCGTGATAGCAGGTGTTTCCGGAGGCCTTGGAGCTTATTTCAATATGGATCCGGTCATTTTCCGGCTTCTTTTTGTCATTTTCTTCTTTGCAGGCGGAGCATCCATCCTGGTATATGTGATCCTGTGGATCGTGCTGCCCAAAGCTGAAACTGCTGCACAAAAACTGGAGATGCGTGGTGAAAAGGTCAACGTTTCCAACCTGGAAAAAAAAATTCGTGAAGAATATGATTATGTAAAGGAAAATGTAAAAGAGAATGTTTCCAGGGCCACAAGCTCAGATACTTATAAAAAAGCAAAGAACGGAGCCTCAGATTTTTTTGAGGTCCTGGGAAAAATTATCCTGGTGTTCGTCAAGGTCATCCTGATCATTATCGGCACCAGCCTGGTTCTTGCAGGTATCGGGATTCTGATCGGACTTATCACCCTCCCTTTTGCGGGAGTACACCTTTTCCCCTTCGAATCTTATAATTTTTCCCTTGGTGATATACTTATTCCTTTCACCGACCCCGTGTCGGTAACGCTTCTGACCATAGCAGTAAGCCTGCTCATCCTGATTCCCATTGGCGCCATGATCTATGCCCTGATCAGGTTGATATTCAATATCAAGACCCGCAACAGAGGCCTGGGTGTCGGAGCCCTGGTCCTCTGGCTGGTCTGCCTCTTTTCCATCGTGGGAATTGTTGCTTTCGAAAGCAGTAACTATTCGGATTTCGGGCGCGAAAATATCTCCCAGGAAATCCAGGTCGGATCAGATACACTGTACCTGAAGATCAATTCCGATCAGGAAGAATACCTGGAAGATGAGTCCATCATCGAATTGGACAGATGGTTCCTGCTGGAGGATGCCGAGGCCTTTTACGGGAAAATTAACATCGATCTTGAGTATACAAGTGGCGACAATTTCATCCTTGAGATAGAAAAAGAGTCGAAGGGCAAAAACTGGGATCGGGCCAGGGAAAATGCCGGAAACATCGATTATGCATTTCATATAAAAGGAAATAAACTGATACTGGATCCTTATTATTCAGTGGGATTAGAGAATAAATGGAGGTTTCCCAGGGTGGAGACCACCCTTAAAATACCTGAGGGAAAAGTGGTTGTTCTGGATCGTGAAACCAGGAACTATCTGGATGGAATTCGCAATGTGAATCACCTTTCAGACTGGAATATGGCTGGAAAAACCTGGATTATGACCGAAGAAGGGCTGGAATTACTTGCAGAATAATTTGATTATTTTGTATATTTGCACCCGGTTTTCGCAACCACTTTGACCCGTGGTGTAATTGGCAACACGTCTGATTTTGGTTCAGAAGAGTCCAGGTTCGAGCCCTGGCGGGTCAACAGGCTGAAAATGAAATGCCTCGTCTTTCAATAAGACGAGGCATTTTAATTTTATGAGAGCTAAAGATTCCTGAGCACAATCAGTCCTTAACACATCTGATTGAAAGACCGAACTCCTTTAATACGGTAGATCTTGAAACTCCGCCTTCAATATTATACAAAAGTCTTCTTATCGGCAGATTCCCGGGACCATTATCATCAGAGCCCCAATAATAGCCAACTTCTTTCTGATAAAGAAAAGTGCCATCCTGTCCTATTCGACCGGTAGGCTTGGATGAAAAGCCCACCTCGTTGGTGGCTCCGGTATTTGGGCTATCCCAAAGTGTAGTTGTTTTAAGCATTCCTCCTACATTTGCGCCCCGAAATCCATCCGTTAATGCTACCGCTGTATCCATTCCCAGATATGTTTCCAGCTCCAGCCATTCCTTCTCGATCGGTACATGCCACCCGACTGGACAAATATTTTCATTTTCAGTTACATACCAGTTATAAAATGCACCCTTTTCGGCCTCCTCCGGATCATTGTTATACCAGGCATAGCCAGCCCCGCTATTTGCAACCCAACCGGCTGCATCAGCTATATAAGGAATAGGAGTACCATCGGTGTATTTGGAGGCCCTGAGATTCTCTGACATCCAAACCTGTTCACCTATGATTACAGTCCCATAAACTTCCTGATCTCTTGCATCGGTGATACTTCCTAAAACAGGTTCGGGTACTTTATAAGAGCGCTCTTCTCCCACAGATTCACCTGCAGTGGTAACAGCAAATGCCACGGCATAGTAGGTGCTCCCGATATTAAGGTCCACCATTTCTCCTGAGAAACTACCCATTTGTGATCCAAGGGAAAACCGGGTTCCTGAACTTATAGGGTTAGGGTTGATTCCCCAGTATACCCCGGTTTCGCTTACCGGATATCCCCCATTATCGGTCACTTCTCCACCAACAAACACCTGCTTATAGATATTGCCTTCAACAACCGTGGTGTTTACCGTGGCTAATCCGAATGTAGTGAAGCTTTCTTCCTGCCCCAATGATTCACCTGCTGCATTTTTTGCAAATGCTTTGAAATAGTAAGTGGTAAATGCCGACAAGCCTTCCAGGGTGGTGGAAAATGAACTCTCGCTACTTTCAATTACAATCCGGACTCCGCTTAGCTCTGCCATGGGCTCCGAGCTCCAGTAAACCCCAAGTTCTGTGACTGATTCACCTCCGTCTGCGGTAAGCTCCCCGCCGACCACAGCCGAGGAGATATCAATGTTAGATGCACCTGAGCTTTGCACGGTGGGGATGGTATTGGTTAAGAAAAAACGCTCCTCACCAAAAGCCACTCCGGCGCTATTGACGGAATAGGCCTTATAATAGATTTTTTTACCGTGTGGCAATTCTGTAATAATGCCGGAGAATTCACCAGGTCCGACGCCCAGAGATACCATTTTGCCATCGGTTTCAGGACTTGCCAGTGTATCCCAGTAAACACCTGTTTCGGTAATTTCTCCACCACCGTCATCGCTAACAGATCCACCGACCATGGCAGAGTTATAGGTGATGGAACTTACTTCGGAGGTGCTAACCGTTGAAAATGAAGCATCAATGATAATTTTAATTTCATCGCTTGATTCAAGCCCTTCATTGTCTCTCGCTGTAACTTTTAAAATCATCTCGCCTGAACTATAGGCATCGGTGTTCAAATCATAATTATAAGGGAATTCGAGTGCCGCTAAGCCAATTTCGTCCAGGAAAAGCCTGACTTCGCTAACGGCTCCATCCTCATCAGCTGCGCTGACTGAGATGGCAATGATATCACCTTTTGTGACAGTGTATCCATCCGCTGGTTTAATGATCTGTACTTGTGGTGCCTGATTCTTCTCGCAGGAAATAAAAAGAAAAACTGAGAGCAGGACTAAAATAGTCCCATGAAAATTAAGGGTTTTCATTGTTGAGGGTTTGGGGTGAATATAAAAATGCTTCTGCCTTTCTAAGGCTTACAGCTTTTACGGCAATTTACCTTCAATAGTTGCTTCTTAAATAAATTTTTATTCACAGAATATTTTGGCATGAGACATTATTCTGGGATTTCTCTTCCCGGATTGTCCGTTTGATAAGTTCCTAAACAAACCTTAGCTTAATGTACTATTTTTGTATAAAGGGCTTAACTATGAGAGTGAAAAGGGCGATTTATATTCTTGGGTTTCTGCTTTTGGCCTCCACCGCAGGGGCTCAGATTAATATTTTCCTGGGGGGAAACCTGCAGGGCAACTACTCCTGGATCAGAAGTGAGCAAAAATCCTATAAGTCCGGGTTCGGAGGGGGATTCAGTTTAGTATACTGGGAATACGAATACTGGTTCCTCAAGTCAGGAATCAACTACACTCATAAATCTTCTTCCTCTTATGAATATCCTGACATTTATGGCGACACGGATTACGGGCCCAATGATAAAATCAATATAGACTTCACCGAGCAATGTTTGGGCCTACCCCTGGCCATCTTTTTCAGGCCCTGGGAGTCGGGCGATAATGCCATGCTGGTCACCGGCAGCCTGGAGTTACTTTTCTCCCTGCATCAGACAGCATCAAACCAGGAGTATGGAGATCTGGTATTTACCGGATCTGATATTGATTCGCGCATGAAGACAAACCTGGGGATTGGTGTGGGCTGGCAAAGGCAGCTGGACAGAAATACCTACCTGAATTTATATCCTTCATTATAATATGGATATCAGGGCCGATCGCCCTTTCAACTCCATCACGCTTACGGCTGAAATATTATTTGGTGTCTATTGACATAATTTGCATGGTCCGCAATTCTTTCCTCAGTGCCCTGGATTTACCCTCAGTGAGGCTGTCCAGTAAGCCCCAGAATTTCTTCCCGTGATCATGATACCTGGTGTGTGCCAGTTCGTGCAGGATCACATAATCGGAGAGGTAATCGGGTAACATAAGTAACCAGCTGTTCAGGTTTATACCATTCTTTGCCGTACAACTTCCCCACCTGGATTTCATCTTTCGAACCTTCACACCCGTAAAGTCAAGGCCATGCTGCCTGGCCAGTTCCTCGACCCGGCCCGGTAGATAGTCAGAAGCCTCCTTCAGGAGGATGCGCCAGATTGCCTCTTCAACACCCGTCTCTCCTGCCATGAGCTTTACCCTGATCTGCCGGCCCCTTACCCATATATCATCACCTTCACGGATCGCCAGGGCTCCCTTATCCTGCTTCTTTTGCTGACTGATCTTTTCCAGAATCCATCCTTCCTTGGAAAAAACAAAGGATTCGGCCCTTTTCATGCTCAGGTAGCCAGGAACAGTAACCCTAACGGAGCCGTTCCGGCCAATTCGGATGGCCAGATTCCTGGCGCGACGATTTCTGACATACCTTACTTCACCCAGATCGGGATATTGTACAATATTTTCGCTTTTAATCATTCAGATTTAAATGCTTATACATAACTTTAGGCTTTATAAAAAAACAAATAAAATGCGAAAATCCATCTTTCTGGCTTTTCTGGCACTTAGTTTTTCCTTTTTTGCATCAGCCCAACAAACAACAAATGGTTTATGGTCGCTTGAAGATTGCATCTCTTATGCCATGGAGAATAATATTCAGATCAAACAAACAATTCTGAATACTCAGTATCGGGAGAACCTTCTAAAACAATCGAAACTGGGGCAGATACCCAATCTGAACGGAACACTGGGTTATAATTATTCCTGGGGCCGGGCTCTGGACGAGACCACCTACCGCTATACGGATAACAGCCAGATCAACTCCATCAATGCCGGTATCACCACATCTGCAAATCTTTTTAACGGGCTAAAGGTCAGGAATACCATTCAGCAGAATGAATTGGACCTGCTGGCCAGCTATGCAGATGTTGATAAGGTAAAGAATGATATTTCCCTGAATATTGCTGCCGCCTATCTTACCATTCTGTTTAACAAGGAGCTTCTGGCCGTCACCCAGAGCCAGCTTTTAATTACCGAGCAACAGGTAAACCGTACCCGGAAAATGGTCGACGCAGGAAAACTGGCCGAAGGCAGTTTCCTTGAAATTCAGGCGCAATATGCAGCCGAGGAACTAAACCTTGTGAATGCCGAAAACCAGTTATACATATCCCTGCTGAATCTTCAGCAAACCCTCGACCTTCCTGTGGATACCGCATTTGACGTGTTTATACCTGTACTTGAGAATCCGGATGAAAACCCCATTGTGATGAGTGCAGGTGAAATCTACAGCATCGCTGAGCAGGAAATGCCCCAGATCAAAGGAGCACAGTATGAGCTGGAAAGCACTGAAAAACAGTTAAGTGTGGCCAAAGGCGGCCGGTCTCCCCAGTTATACATTCGGGGAAATTTTAATACCGGATATTCTGATATTCGCGAGCAATTTACAGGCTATGGAGATCCCCGGTCTTTTCCAATCGGGGTGACCGACGACGGGGTAAATGTAAACTCCTACCCCACAGAAGAGATTCTCACCGGTGCCTATCCCTTTTTTAACCAGATCGCCGATAACCGGGCTGCAGGTGTTGGACTGGGACTATCCATTCCCATCTTCAATGGCTGGCAGGTGAATACAAGCATTGCCAACTCCCGCATCGCTCTTGAGAGCTCACAGCTTGAACTTCAGAGCAGGAAACTGACCCTCTATGCATCCGTTCAGCAGGCTCATGCAGATGCCTTTGCAGCATTGAAGAAATTCAGGGCCACTGAACAGGCCCTGGTTTCCATGGAAGAATCCTTCAAGTACACAGAAAAAAAGTTTGAAGTTGGACTGGTCAATACAGTGGATTATAACACCTCAAAAAATCAATTGACTTCCACCCAGTCGGATTTGCTCCAGGCAAAATATGATTTTATCTTCAGGGTTAAGATTCTTAATTTTTACAGGGGCGAACCCATTACACTTTAAGCAACAATCATGAAATCAAAAAGATTACTTTTCATCATAGGAATCTCAGCCATTGTTCTGATCATCGTTCTCGCCCTTGGAAAAAAACAGGGCTGGTTTGGCAATGAAGGCTTCCTGAAAGTCTCAGTGGACAAAGGGGTCTCCAGGGAGATCGTTGAAATCATAACAGCCAACGGGAAAATTCAGCCTGAAACCGAAGTTGCCATTTCACCTGATGTATCGGGCGAAATTGTGGAACTTGTGGTAAAAGAAGGCGACAAGGTTGAAAAAGGGCAGTACCTCCTGAAAATCAAACCCGAAGCCTACCAGATGGCCAGGAACCGGGCCGAAGCTTCCCTGAATAATTCCAAGGCCAGGCAGAAGCAGTCTGAAGCCAGGCTGGAAATGGCAAGCCTGGAGTACAAAAGAAGCAGCAGCCTCTATAAGGAAAAAGCCATATCTGAGTCAGAATTTCAGCAGGCAGAGACCAATTATAGCACTGCACTGGCA
This sequence comes from uncultured Bacteroidota bacterium, assembly GCA_963713725.1. Classification (GTDB taxonomy): domain Bacteria; phylum Bacteroidota; class Bacteroidia; order Bacteroidales. The sequence goes on along the minus strand of CAVQMZ010000003.1, from coordinate 48,613 downwards.
GAAAAAGAGGCGGCAGAGTTTTCCGTTCAGAGTGCAGAGGCAACCCTGGATGAAGCCGATGAGAGCCTGACCAAAACATCCATCTATGCCCCCATGTCGGGCACCATCTCCAGCCTCCGTGTTGAACTGGGAGAACGGGTGGTGGGAACCTCCATGATGTCGGGAACCGAAATGCTCCGTATTGCCGATCTCAACCGGATGGAAGTAGAGGTGGAGGTAAATGAAAACGACATTGTAAGGGTATCCCTTCATGATACGGCCCTGATCGAGGTGGATGCCTACCCCGATACCCGGTTTACAGGAGTTGTATCTGAAATACCGGTTTCAGCCAATACCACCGGGGTGACCACCGACCAGGTTACAAATTTTATGGTTAAGATCCTCCTTTTGCCCGAATCCTATGCCGACAAGGCCTCTGCATCCAATCCCTTTCCCCTGAGACCCGGAATGTCAGCAACTGCCGATATCCAGACCGATCGCAAGACAGGCATATTCTCCATACCCATACAGGCCGTTACCACCAGGCTGGATACGGCTGGCAGGGCCAAGGGTGACGGAGAAAAAGAAAACATTGCCAGTGTGAGTTCAGATGGATCCATGTCATCTGAAACCATAAACAAGCCCTCTGAGCCCACCAACGAAGAACCCATTGTGGTCGTTTTTGTGGTATCTGAAGGGAAGGCCTGGCTCAAGGAGGTCAAAACAGGGATTCAGGACAATACCTACATTGAAATCACCGAAGGGATAGAGGAGGATGCCGAAATAGTAGTGGCTCCCTACAGCGCCATCTCCAGGCAGTTGAAGAATGATATGAATGTGGAAGTAGTTTCAGAAGAAGACCTCTTCAGTGGCGACAAAAAGAAGAAATAATCATACATGACTGAGCCGCTGATCCTTCACATTGAAACTGCAACCGATATTTGTTCGGTAGCTCTTTCCCGGGGGGAAGATGTGCTTGCCCTGGTTGAAAGTGGTGCGGAACGATCACACGCCACGCTTTTGAACCGCTTTATCCGGGAAGCAGCCAGCGCGGCAGGAATGGAATTAAAACAGCTGGATGCCATTGCTGTCAGCAAGGGGCCAGGATCCTATACCGGACTACGAATCGGAGTTTCCACTGCAAAAGGACTGGCCTATGCTTTAAATAAGCCCCTTCTCTCCTGTGGTACAATCGAAAGTATGGCTCACTCGGCCTTACAGAGGCAGGAGCTTCAAAAACTGCTTGAGAAATATGTGGGTCAGCTCCTGCTGAGTCCCATGCTGGATGCGCGCAGGATGGAGGTATATACTGCCTTTTTCACTCCCAGACCTGGAAATGGTCAGGGAAGTTAAGGCTGAAATCATTGATGAAAGCAGCTTTGCTGAGCTCCTGGATAAGCACCAGCTTTGTTTTTTTGGAAACGGGGCGGAAAAGTGCAGGGAGGTAATCATCCACAGGAATGCCCATTTTATGGATGGCCTGAATCCCTCCTCGGAAGCTATGATCAAACCGGTTCTCGGCAAATTTCTTCGCTCTGAATTCGAAGATGTAGCTTACTTTGAACCCTTTTACCTGAAAGATTTCGTAGCAACCACACCGAGGAAAAAGATACTCTGAGCGGAGGCTCTTGAACAAAATTATATCTTTGCATTAAAATCAGAATATGGCAACAACAGGAGATTTCAGAAACGGCTTATGCCTCGAATTTAACAATGACCTCTTTACCATTGTACAATTTCAACATGTAAAACCAGGTAAAGGCCCTGCTTTTGTGAGGACCAAAATGAAGAGCCTGACCACCGGTAAGGTGATCGAAAACACCTTTACTGCAGGAGTTAAGGTTAATACAGCCAGGGTGGAAAGAAGGCCCTATCAATTCCTCTATTCAGATGATATGGGAGCCAATTTCATGCACCTGGAAACCTTCGAGCAGATCATGATTGAACCGACATTACTGGAAAATGCTGACCTGATGAAGGAAGGACAGGCAGTGGAAATTGTGGTTCACGCTGACACTGAAACCCCGCTTACTGTTGACCTTCCTCCCTTTGTTGAGCTGGAGGTTACCTACACCGAGCCCGGTGAAAAGGGAAACACCGCTTCCACTTCAGCCCAGAAACCTGCCGAACTGGAGACCGGTGCCAAAATCATGGTCCCCCTTTTCATCAATACGGGTGAAATGATTAAGGTTGATACCCGGGACAGATCCTATTCTGAAAGGGTTAAAAAATAATCCGTAACTCAGATTTAATTGCCCATGGGTAAATTTTCCGACAACCGCCTGAAAATCTCTACATTCAAATTGAATGCCCTGCTGGATATAACCCTGGCCATCAACGACAATGTATCCATCACTGAGCTCATCCGCAGGTATGAAAAAATGCTTACCGATGATCTGGATATCGGGAAGGTGATTGTGCTTAAATTTTCCGACAGATGGGAATGCCTCCTGAACTCGGGTTTCGGAAACGACTTTTTTGGGAAGGTGGATGTGGAGAGGGATCTGGATATTTACGATGAAATCTCCTTTATAACCTCGGAACCCCAGCATTTCCCTGAGCTTGTGGACATTGTAATACCGGTTACCCATAAGGACAAGGCCATAGCCTATGTACTGATCGGGGATATTGAGGAGGAAGGAGAAGGGGTCAGCCCCATTATCAAGCACCTGCGCTTCATCCAGACACTTTCCAACATCATTACGGTAGCCATTGAGAACAAGCGACTTTTCCAGGAGTCGCTCAGGCAGGAAGCCCTGAAAAAGGAGATGGAGCTTGCCAGCAAAATGCAATCCATGCTGATTCCCACCAGCGAGAAGCTTCCATCCCATGAGTCCATCAGGATGCAGGCTTTCTACCACCCGCACTTTGAGGTGGGTGGCGACTACTATGATGTGATCCAGCTTAACAAAAACGAGGTGGGCTTCTGCATTGCAGATGTATCAGGAAAGGGTATTTCTGCAGCCATCCTGATGTCAAACTTCCAGGCAAACCTGAGGGCACTTTATACCGCAGATCAGAGCCTGACCGACACCCTTACAAGGCTCAACCAGAGCGTGATGAACAGTGCCAAAGGTGAAAAATTTATCACCCTGTTCATTGCCAGGTACAACTTTCTTACCCGGGAACTGACCTATGTTAATGCGGGGCACAATCCCCCCTTTCTTTATGAGGCAGGATCCAAAAAACTGATAGAGCTGGACAGTGGATGCGTGGGTATGGGAATGCTTGACGAGCTTCCCTTTGTCAATGAAGCCAGCCTGATCCTGGATGAACCGGCCAAACTTTTTTGCTACACCGACGGACTGGTGGAGGTAATTCAGGATTCAGGGATAGAATTCGGAACAGAGGACCTGGAAAAAGAACTTTGCAATCCACACTCCCTAGAGGATAACATTGCCACCATCATTGAGAACCAGAAAATTATGGAAGGATCAGCAGCCATTTTTGATGACATCTCCATTATTGGTGCCGAGTTTCCGGGAAAAAAGGGATTTTAATCAGCTTCCGTCGTCTCGTCTTCTGCACTCTGCCTGTGATAAACATCCATGGCCACAAGCATGGCCGTATAGCCCCAGAACAAAACGGATATCTTATCCGTGTCCAGGAAATTATTCAGCAGACCATGCAGGTAATAGGACACCAGGCCAACCAGGGCAGCCACTGAAAGAATCCGGATACTCCTTCTTTGTGCTGTGTAATACACCCGAAGCCCAGTATAAATACTGACCCCAATAATAATTAGCAGGCTCAGCAGGCCGAATACCCCCGATTCGGCCAGCGGTCCCAGATACTCACTGTGGGCATTTCCACGGGTACCAAAGTCCGTACTGATCCTGGTTTTTTCAAAGGAACGCTGGTAACGGCCGTATTCAAACTGATAGGTTCCCGGTCCAAAACCAAATACCGGACGGTCCTTCCACATTCTTACTGCACAACTCCAACGGTTGATTCGTTCCAGGTTGGACTGATCGGTGGAGATATTCGACATGGACTGTACATGCTCGGCCAGCTCTCCGGAAGACTCCACCCGGTTTTGTTCCAGCTGAATCATCACCTGGGTACGCACCGAAAAGAAAAGACCTATAAGGATGGCAGCACCCACAAGAATCAATTCAAAGCGAATTTTAAGCTTGATCAGAAGAAATACTCCTGCCGCACCAATGATACTCAGCCAGGTGGCACGGGTATAGGAGACCACGGTGGCAAAAACCACAAGTCCGATTAAGATAATCATCAGGAAGCGGGTATTAATATCCCCCCTCCTAATAAGCAGAAACAGGGCCAGAAGCATGGGAAGTATTAATCCCAGTGTGGCTCCATAGGAAGTATGATCCTTGTAAAAGGGTCGGCAGACATTGTGAGCCATCACCTGGTTGTCAAAACCATATTGAGCATGGTGTATCAGGGTATAAATAATTACCCCGGTAAGCGCCACGATAAAAACCCAGAGATAGGTTTGCATGTTTTTCTCCTTCCTGAAGAGCTGGGAGGCAATCAGGTAGAAGCTCACAATAAACCAGAGCCGGGTGGCAAAAGCCTTGAAGGAGACCAGCAAATCAGTGCTGGTCAGGCTGGTGAGTAACATCCAGGCCAGGTGGAAATAAATCGCTATGGTAACCGGATGTCTGAGGACTTTAATATCAATCCTGTCACCCATGAGGTACTTTATCATGTACAGTAAAAGCAAGCCCGCCAGGAGAGGTTCGGTGGGCAGGTACATGTCAAAGGATAAGCCTGTGGTGAGATAGCTGAGGGGAATGGAAAGGGGTACAAAAAATACAATGACCAGAAGATATTTATCGACCGATACTATGGCCAGGACGACAAATAAAAGGACAGCAGGAATCAGGGGGACATAGAAGATTTCCAAGGCGATCATAAGCGTATTCAATGCCACGAAAGCAATCAGAATTCCCCACAGGAGTTTCCTGGGGTATTTCTCCCTGGATTCCAGTATCATTTTTCCTTAATTACAGCGACCCTGGTCTTTACATTATCGATCACGATAAGGATAATCAGGGCAAAAAGTAAGGATGCAAAGGTGGATACGATCACAATCAGAGACTTATTGGGATAGGCTTTCTTTTCCGGCGGAACAGCCTTCTCCACAACAAATTTATAGGGCAGGTTCTGCTGCGCTTCCATTTTGGCTTCCTGAAACCTGATTCGCATGTTATTGGCCATCCCAACCTCATACCTCATCTGGTGCATCATGTACATGTAGGAAACCCCGTATTCGGCAAAGGCACCGATCATTTTATCAGCCGCATCACCTCTTGGGTTTATATTATTTGCCAAATCGTAAGAGATCTTGTACAGAGAATCCTGCATGGCAATCAGCTGGCTTTCGGCCTCAATGTACTGCTCCTCCACCAGCTCAAGGGCGCTGAGGGCACGTTTCTTTTTCATGGAATTGAAAACCGTGTCAACCAGGTTGGAGATATCATTGGCTATCGCTGCAGAAATTTCAGGATCGCTGTCCATAACCGATATTTCCACCGACTGATATTCGGTCAGACTGAACTTGATATTGGTCCTGAACATATCATAGAGCTCGGTAAGGGGATATTTCCCTTCGGGATCGATCTCATAATGCTCCATCAGATTATATTTTTCAATAATACGGGTCCGTATGGGTTCCGAATGCAGAACCTGGAGCAGTTGTTCCGCCTGGTCTTCCTCTCCAAATCCGTAGACACTCTGGTTTCCACTGTAATTCATGGCCAGCAGGCCCCTTGCCACTGAGGCGTTGGAAGCCGGAAACATAATGACAGACGAGCTGAACATGGGGGTGATGGTGAGCGAAATCACCATTGAAGCTACTGCAGCCACTAAGCCCACGATCATCAGAACGACCCTTTTGTTCCAAATGTAGATCAGCAGATCCACTGAATTAAAATTGTAACCTTTTTGCTCTTTGTTTTCCATGACAATATTAATTATGACTTGATTTTAATCAGGTAGTAATTCTTTTTACCCTTCTGTACCACCAGGTATTTTTGCTTGATGAAATCGTCCCGAGTAAGCAGGCGGTCAATACTGGAAATTTTTTCCTTATTGATACTCACCCCACCACTTGTGATCAGCCTTCTTGCTTCACCCTTGGAAGCAAAAACCTGGGTATCCACCGCCAGAAGCTCAAGTACATCCTTCCCAAGCTCCGATGGAGAAAGCTCAAATTGAGGGACACCTTCAAAAACAGAAAGAAAAACATCTTCAGGAATGGCCTTAAGCGACTCAGTGGTTCCCTTTCCAAAAAGGATTCCGGAGGCCTCAAGGGCCATCTCATACTCTTCCCTGGAATGGACCATGGAGGTCAGTTCCTCGGCAAGTTTTTTCTGCATCACCCTGAAATGAGGGGCCGTTTTGTGCTCCTCCATAAGAGCCTCAATCTCTTCCCTTGTAAGCATGGTGAAAATCTTGAGATACTTTTCAGCATCCTCATCCGATACATTAAGCCAGAACTGGTAAAATTTGTAAGGAGAAGTTCTTGCCGGATCCAGCCAAACATTTCCCTCCTCGGTTTTTCCAAATTTACCTCCATCAGCTTTGGTGATCAGGGGCCAGGTAAGAGAAAAGGCCTCTCCCCGTCTCGATGCGCCGGATCAATTCGGTTCCGGTAACGATATTCCCCCACTGGTCGGATCCACCCATCTGCAGTTTGCAGTCGTGATCCCGGTAAAGCACCTGGAAATCGTGACCCTGGACAAGCTGGTAGGTGAATTCGGTAAATGACATGCCCGATTTGCTGTCACTACCCAGCCTTTTCTTCACCGAATCCTTGGCCATCATATAGTTGACCGTAATGTGCTTTCCTATATCACGGATAAAATCCAGAAAGGAAAATTCCTTCATCCAATCGTAGTTATTCACCATCAGAGCCCTGTTTGATTCCTCAGTTTCAAAATCCAGGAAAAGGGCAATCTGCTTCTTTAAGGCCTCCTGATTTGCTCTTAAGGTTGTCTCATCCAGAAGATTCCGCTCCTGTGACTTGCCACTGGGATCCCCAATCATGCCGGTTGCTCCTCCCACAAGTGCAATGGGACGGTGTCCTGCATGCTGCAGGCGCTTCAACATCATCACACCCACAAGGTGACCAATATGCAGGGAATCAGCTGTGGGGTCAATTCCCACGTAGGCCGTTACCTGCTCCTTTCCCAGCAGCTCCTCAGTGCCTGGCATGATATCATGAATCATCCCCCTCCACCTTAGCTCCTCTACCAGTTCTTTATCCAATTTCACTTTTATAAATCTATTAAATTTCTGCCGTTAACGGTCTCTTCTTATCTTTCTTTCCGGGCACATATTCCTTCAAGTCCTGTTTCTTCAGGTAGGGAAAAATGGCCGGAGCAAAAGAAGACAGCGGTTTATACAATAATGATCCCTCGATGCGCTTCTGGTTTTATAATCTGCCTCTCGGCATTTACCTGGTTAATGGGCCAGAGGATCATGGAGATAATAAAAACCGTAACAAGCACCCCAAAAAACATCCCCAGCAGGCGGTTTATAAAGTTCAGGGCCACTGCCTTGATCAGCTTCTCCGCAAAAAAAGCAATCAGGTGCACGACAATTATAATAAATACAAAGGCCACTGCAAAGGCAATCACATTCATATGCGCAGGATCAATGGTAAAGATCGAATCCAGCAGAGAGGCAAAAAGAGGCCTGAACTTCATGGCCCCGATAATTCCCAGAACAAGGGCGGCCAATGATGCAATCATATGAACCATCCCCTTCTTAAATCCTCTGTAAAGAGCAAAAAGTAAGGGAATAAGAAATATAATATCCAGTATATTCATTCAAAGGGCCTAATGCGCCACAAATTAACGGATTTCTTTGGAAATCCGGCAATGTTTTTGTTTGCGTTGAATCAAAAAAAAGTTGACCTTTATTAGTACCATGGAGATTAGAAAATTCAGAAAGGCCTATGGCCTTGAGCTTATACCTGCCTCGCATGCGGGATTATTTAACGGAATCCTCGTCTGGGACCCCATTATCGGCGCTCCTGTATTCTCAAAAAAGGGGATGCCCAACTCCATATTTACTGCATTTCTGGATGCCGGACTGCTGAGCGAAAATGAATGGGAGGTCCTTGGTGAGGAGAGCAAACAGGCGCCCTTCATTGAGGCCCATATGGCCTCACGAACAGTGGACGTGGATGTGGAGTTCGTGAGTGATTTCCAACATCCGAAAGTGGGAAAGATCAGCGGTGATTACATATCGGAAAGGCTCAGTAAGTTCACCTTCAGGAACATCATGGTCAGGGAAATGAGCGACCTGATCCGCATTCGCATCGATCATTACCTGGAGGAGATGAAAGCCACAAGGTGGAGTGACTATGATGGTCATATTCGCCGGGTATATATGATTACAGAACTTTACTACGGAACCATAAAAATGGTGGTGGAGAAAGAATACAGTGCCGAACTGGATGCCCAGCTTCAGATTCATGATCTGAACGCGCTCACCAGGAGTGAGGGATCCCATGCTGTGGAATATGAGTTTTCCCACGACAATGTGCCTTTTGCCATGCGAATTGAGCGAATCCGAACCTTCAATGGTTAATTAGATCCGGAATCTCCCCGATCCCTTTCACCCGGAGAAACCTTTCAGTTTCAGGATCTTCATCCACCTCTTCATGGGCCCAGGTGGTATGAAATGGAATATGGATGGCCCTGGCTCCAAGGTTCAGGGGAGGCAGGATATCCGATTTCATGGAATTGCCGATCATCAGGAAACCAGAGGGTTCTATCTCCAGGTGACTCAGCAAGAGCTCATAGTGCGCTTCCTTTTTATCACTCATTACCTCAATGTGATGAAAACAGGAAGCGATTCCTGAGCGCTTCATTTTGCCTTCCTGGTCCAGCAGATCGCCCTTGGTGGCCACAATTAATTTATAGTGAGGGGCCAGGCTTTCAAGGACCATTTTTACATCATCCAATAATTCAATGGGGCGTCTCAACATCTCCTTTCCGATGCCAATGATCTCAGCAATGGTCGAGGAAGAAACAGATCCGGATGTTAGCTTTATGGCACACTCCACAAGGGAAAGCATGAAGGCTTTAATTCCATAGCCATAGAGTTCAAGGTTTGCCATCTCCATTTTAAATAACTCCCCTGCGATATCACCACCTACCCCATATGCTGCAATCAGTTTTACAAACTTTTCCTCAGCTTCCCGATAGTAAGGTTCATTCACCCAGAGGGTATCATCAGCATCAAAACCGATCACCTCTATCTTTCCATTCCCGATCATATTTCCCTGTTTATATAACCCAGATCCCGCGGGAAAATATCCTCGCGGCTTACGGTAATACTGCGCATCCGCAGCTCCTGACCCTGGCCGTTTTCTTCCTCAACAAAGAGGCCCAATGCGCTTAAGCGTCCGCTCAGGGTGGAACCTGAATCAATATTTATAGAGGCAATCCCACCGCCCTTTTTGCTTCTCCGGATGCAAAGATCATTTTCCACGAAGCTAAAACTATTCAGGCCGCTTGAGGCAATAAAGCGCTTCAATTTTAGCACCGGAGTATGCCCGTGTATGACAATATGCTCATCCCACTGATCCGGGTCACTCCTGAAAAAATCCTCCCTTGTCCAGAGAAAAGAGCCCGTAGGCTCAATGTGTTTTTCCAGCAGGTAGTGGTTCAGGTCCATGTAATTATTCATACTCAGCTGATCCTTTACGGGAATCTCTGGCGAAATTCCGGCATGGGTAACAAGAATCTTCATGCCATCCAGGGGCTCAAAACTAAAGGCCATCCCCAGATTCTGAAAAAAATCCAGATATTTCTCCTCCATCTGGGACTGAAAGGTGAAAAAACTGGTAAATCCAAAGGAATGCATGGTGGCTTCACCCCCATTATAGTACCATAGTTCAATAGGACTTCCTCCATAACCCATATCGTCCATGGCATTAAGCATCATCAATTCGTGGTTGCCCATAAGGCTTACCGTCCGGGTATCCAAATTCATGATCCTGTCCACAACCTCCTTTACACGGGGGCCCCTGTCGATGAAGTCACCCACAAAAACAATCAGCTCGGGATCAAAAAGTGCAATATTGTCAAGCAACTGATCCAGCAATGCCAGCTCACCATGAATATCTCCAATGATCCAGTAATTCTTCATATCATCTAAAAGCCGTGGAAAATTAAATATTATTTTTGATCCATGACAATGTCCAAGCAACATAGATTTGGCCTGATCACCTTTTTCATCCTGATTATTCTGGCCATTGTAGTTACCATTGAACCCTGGAAAAAGCACACTGTTTCAGCTGAAACCTCCACTCTGGAAGCCCCGCCGGCTCCCATTCTAATTAGTTGGGAGACCCTTTCAAGTGCTTATCCGGAAACAGGGCTTGACGATACAATTCGTTCATATAAGGGCTTTGATCTGGGATATAACGAAGCTAACGAACAGGCCTCCTGGGTGATATACGTTCTCACCCGGGCTGAAGTGGAAGAAGGCAGGGTGGGCAGAAGCGATAATTTCAGGTCCGACAAATCCATATCCACAGGATCTGCAAGCCTGGCCGATTACAGGGGCTCGGGTTATGACAGGGGTCATCTGGCTCCTGCGGGAGATATGAAATGGGACAGGGAAGCCATGAGTCAATCCTTCCTTCTTTCCAATATGAGCCCACAAGAGCCTTCCTTTAACAGGGGAATCTGGAAAGAGCTGGAAGAGCAGGTGAGGCAATGGGCCATAGAAAAGGACAGCCTTTTGATTGTAAGCGGCCCTGTACTTTCAGACATTAAAAGCTCCATTGGAGAAAACCAGGTAGGCATCCCCCTGTATTATTACAAAGTAGTGGTGGACCTTTCACCTCCCGGGCACGGAATGATCGCCTTCCTGCTTCCCAATAAGGGATCGGACAAAGATTTATTCCACTATGCCATCTCTGTGGACTCGCTGGAATCTTTCACAGGCTACGATTTTTTCGTAAGCGGCCCCGACCAGCGAAGCCTTGAATGGCTCGAAAAGCACCCTGATCTTTTCAGCTCAAAATAATGTCGTATATTTTCCACCATGATCAGGCGCCTGATATATAGAATAGTCTCCTTCCCTGTATTCATCTATCTCTATGCTTATACCGCCGTAATCGTATTTCTGACCCTTATCTTTGCCTATCTGAAATGGAAACGGGCCATATGTTTGCTCTTGAGTTTCTGGGCAAAGACCGTGTTTCCCCTGATGGGTAAAAGACTGCACATTGAGGGTAAAAATACCTTTGACAGGAAGCAGAAGTATATTCTGCTAGCCAACCATGCCAGCATGTTCGACATCATAGCCATCATGGCATTTTACCCTGAAGTTTCCTGGTTTGGCCATGAACGCCTGCTAAAGATTCCGCTCGTTAAACAAATGCTATTAATGACTGAATATATACCAATGAAAATAAGCAATATAAGTAATACTAAAAAGATGCTGATTTCATTGGAAGAAAAGGCTCAGGAACAATACGGTTGCCATCTTTCCCGAGGGTACCAGAACCCTGGATGGAAAGTTAAATTCCTTCTATCGGGGCTTTATCCACGTGCTAAGAGCTACAGAGCACGACATCCTTCCCGTAACCCTCAACGGCTTCTACAAACTGAAACCCAAAAACAGGTTCTATATTAATTTCGGATCAAGACTCGGAGTTATAATTCACCCACCCATTAAGGGAGAATCCCTGGCCACAGCAAGCGATGATGAAATCATGAACCAGGTTATGAGTGTGATCGAATCAGCAAACAAATTCCAGGAAGACAATGCGTAAAAAGGAAAAATGGGTATTCATATTAAATCCAACATCCGGTGGAGGAGATGGAGAGAAACTTGAGCCTGAATTGAGAAGGCGGATTGAAGCCCGGGGCATCGATGCGGATCTTGTCCGGACCGAATATCATGGCCATGCTTCCGAAATAACCGCCCATTACCTGAAAAAGGCTTATACCCATTTTATAGCAGTTGGGGGAGATGGAACCATGAATGAGGTGGCCGGGCCTCTTATCGGATCTTCAAATGTAACACTGGGACTGATTCCGGCCGGAACAGGAAATGACTTCATTCAGATTCTTGGATTTCCCGACCGCTTTTCGGATGAGCACTGGGAACAGTTTTTCCAGCTGAACTCCATCAGAATGGACGTCGGAGTAGTCAACGGAAGGCACTTTCTGAATGGCATGGGGCTTGGATTCGATGCGCAGGTTGCAGCTGAAAATTACGTGGAGCCGGGTGAACTGGCCAAAGGAACGGGGAAAAGCAAATACATCTGGCACATTCTTAAGACTCTTCTTTTCTATCGGGAACATGAGGTAAGCATAAAATCAGGCGACACCACTACCGATACCGATTGTTTCATCAACACCATTGCAGTGGGCCGGCGCTTTGCAGGCTCCTTCTTTCTCACCCCTGACGCCATTGCAAATGATGGCCTGCTGGATGTTTGCATGATCAGTAAACTGAAGCTCCTGCAACGCTTAAAAATACTCACCATGGTCCCCGGGGGCACCCATGTGAATGATCCTAAAGTCAACTACTACCAGACTGAAAAACTGCAGGTGAGCTTCAAACAAAAGGTCCCTTACCACGTGGATGGGGAACTCTTTTTTGATACAAATTTCGATGTGAAAGTGCTACCTTCAGCAGTAAATATTATTTTTAATCCCAAAGGAAGGCACTTCTTCGAATTAAGCAAGAAATGAAAAGGGGGGGAAAGTTCGACTACATTGCATTTTATGACCTTGATCATACCATCCTGGAGGGCAACAGCGCCACCCACCTGGTTCATGAGGCAAGGAAAAGGGGAATTATGAGCGGACAACGTTTTCGTCATGCTGTCTGGCTCTCCATTCTTTATAAGTTGCAAATCGGAGATTCCACAAAAATGATTATCCGAATGCTTTCCTGGCTGAGAGGATTAAAAAAAAGTGATATTGATCAGCTTTGTGTGGAGGTATTTTCAGAGCATATGATAAATGAGATACGCCCCGAAATACTGGAAACCATAGAGACGCACCGATCAAAAAACGGAGGAGTGGTATTGCTCTCATCTGCCACTGAACCCATCTGCAGGCAGGTGGTTGGCCACCTGAAGATGGATGACATGATTTGCTCAAAACTTGAATCTGTGGATGGAATCCTTACCGGGAAAACAGAGGGTAAACTTGTCTACGCAAAGGAAAAGGAAAACAGCCTGAACGAGTATTGCACCAGGCTTGGTTACAGTCAAAGTGATGCCTATTATTACGGCGATTCATTCACAGATGAACATGTCATGAAAGCCGTGGGTAAGCCCATTGCGGTGGATCCGGATAAAAAACTACTCAAAATCGCCCAAAAACATTCCTGGCCCATAATGGCCCGAACCCGTTCCTGATCTTCTTTAACGGGCATCCGGATTGTTAAGCCCAGAATTGATCCTGCATTTTAATCACTTGCTCATGAAACTGTGGGAAACGCTTCCATAAATCCTTGTCACAACAGGTAAGCTGACCGCATTCAATACAGGCCCGGTAGCCCTTTTCAATAACACAGCTGCGCACAGTACAATGAGTCAGGACCGGACCTTCCGGCTTATCTCCGGGTTTGCATTTAAAACAGAAAACCTTTTCTGCATCAAAGACCATCCCATAGCGTTCTGCCAGACCCCATTCCTTAAATGCAGCCTTTTTTAGTCGGGCATCATTCTTCAGGGAAGCTGTCAGAAAAGAACAATCCCCCGGACAGGAGTAACTACAATAGCAAAGTCTTTCCGGATCAATGTTATTTTCACCCTGAAATGTAAAGGCAGAAATATCTTTTCCTGAAAGCAAAAAGCAAGAGCCCATGCAGGCAGCTGAGGTCTTTTTCAGAAAATCACGACGTGGTAGCTTTGAAGACATGGTTTGGAAGCTGGTTGAATATCCAAGTTATACTATATCAGTCATTTATCAAAACTTTTTTGAGTAAGATCATATAATCAAGGGGGTAAACAGCTCCAGTTGCAAATCATGCTGTAATTTCTTATTTTTATTCAATCTAATTTAAAGACTATGAGCAAGAAAGCCACCTCAGACGCAAATGAAACCTTCTATCACCCCTCTAAGGCAGTGGTGAAGCAGGCACGCATCAAGAGTTACGAAAAAATTTATTCCGAATCGATTCATGACCGGGAAGCATTCTGGTCCAAAGAGGCAAAATCACTCTCCTGGTACAAGCCCTGGGATCAGGTTCTGGATGCTTCCAATAAACCCTTTTACAAATGGTTCACCGGGGGAAAAACCAATATCGTAGCCAATGCCATTGACAGGCATCTTACATCGGAAACAAAAAATAAACTGGCACTCATCTGGGAGGGAGAACCAGGTGATGTAAGAACTTACTCCTATTTCGCACTGAACAGGGAAGTGTCGAAATTTGCCAACGTATTAAAAGCAATGGGCGCACGGAAAGGCGATATCATTACCATCTATATGCCCCAGATTCCGGAAATCATTATAGCCATGCTTGCCTGTGCAAAAATAGGCGCGGCTCACTCGGTGGTATATGGGGGATTCAGTGTGGAAGCCCTTGCCGAACGCATCGCTGATGCCCACAGCCGCATCCTGATCACAGCTGATGGCGGCTTCAGAAGGGGTCAGCCCACCGAGCTAAAAGCCATTGCTGATGAAGCCATGCGCCGGTCGCCGACCATCGATGTCTGTATCGCTGTAAAGCGAACTGGCAAGGAATGTTATATGGAAAACGACAGGGACTTCTGGTGGCACGAATTAATGGGGATGCCCATTGCCTCTCCCCAATGCGAAACCGAAAAAACCGATGCAGAGGATCCCCTTTTCATCCTTTACACCAGCGGAACTACCGGCAAACCCAAAGGACTGGTCCACACCCATGGGGGATATTCAGTCTATGCTTCAAGTACCTTTAAATATGTTTTTGACATTCAGCCGATTGACAGGTGGTGGTGTGCAGCCGATCCTGGTTGGATTACCGGCCATTCCTACATTGTTTACGGGCCCCTTATGAACGGAGCCACCACCCTGCTTTATGAAGGAGCACCCAATCACCCCTATCCAAACCGCTGGTGGCAAATGATAGAAAAGTACGGGGTGACCTTGTTTTACACCTCCCCAACGGCCATAAGGGGACTGATGCGTTATGGAGCCTCCTGGGCAGATAAACACGACCTGAGTACCCTTCGTCTGCTCGGTTCAGTTGGCGAACCCATCAATCCTGAAGCCTGGAAGTGGTACCATGATGTAATCGGTAAGGGCACAGTGCCCCATCATGGATACCTGGTGGCAAACCGAGACCGGTGGTTTTATGATCACCCCCCTGCCTATAACCCCCCTGAAACCCGGATCGGCCACAAGGCCATTCTTTGGGAATGAAATCGCCGTGGTGGATGAAAAAGGAAAGGATGTGGCAGCTAATACCGAAGGGAATCTGGTCATAAAGAATCCCTGGCCGGGCATGGCCCGCACCATCATGGGAGATCCGGATCGTTTCATTGAGAAATACTGGAAACAGTATGAAAAACAGGGCTGGTATTTAACGGGCGATTCAGCCAAGATCGATGATGACGGTTATGTGTGGATCATTGGTCGAAACGACGATGTGCTAAAGGTAAGCGGCTACCGCCTGGGCTCGGCCGAAATTGAAAGTGCCCTGGTGAGTCACCCTGCTGTCACAGAAGCCGCAGCCATTGGTCTGCCCGACAAGCTCAAGGGTAATATTATCCATTCCACCGTTATTCTGGTGGGCGGGGTAACAGCCTCGGATGAGCTGGCAAACGAACTGAAACAACATGTGGCCAACGAAATCGGACCCATTGCCAAACCGGCTTTTGTGGTCTTTGCCGATTCCCTGCCCAAAACCAGGAGTGGCAAGATCATGCGACGGGTACTAAAAGCAAGGGCACTTGGCCAGGAAGAGGGTGATCTTAGTACTCTGGAAGAATAAGCTCTAAAAATTTACAATTTCCGGCAGGAATATTTTTCGAAATAGCTAACTTGGTGCTCCTCACAAGTTAAACTGACCTATGAATATCATCGAATTAGACGGTGTTACCAAAACTTTCGGATCGGTAAAAGCAGTAAATGATCTCCAGCTTTCAGTACCCAAGGGGAGCATTTATGGCTTCATTGGTCCCAATGGTTCAGGTAAAACCACCACCATCCGCATGATCATGAAGATCATGTATCCCGATAGGGGCAGCATTCTCATAAATGGAAAGGAACATGGTTCCAAACGACTTAGAAACGTAGGCTATCTGCCCGAAGACCGGGGGCTTTATAAAAAGATGAAACTTGGAGAGCTCTTACTCTTCCACGGAGAGCTGAACGATGGAAACGATCTTAAAAACAGGATCGACTACTGGCTGGACAGGCTCGACCTGAAAGCCTATAAAGAAAAAAAAGTTGAGACGCTCAGTAAGGGGATGCGGCAAAAACTACAATTTATTGCCACCATACTGCACCAGCCGGAAATTATCATCCTCGATGAACCTTTCGGCGGACTGGATCCTGTGAACGCAGATCTGATGAAGGATGTTATCCTTGAGCTTCAAAATAAGGGAGCCACCATCATCTTCAGCACCCATGACATGAGTGTGGCGGAGAGGATGTGTGACTATATATTTATGATTTATAAGGGAAAGAAAGTACTGGACGGAACCCTGACGGAAATCCAGGATCAGTACGGAAATGATACCATCCGGATCCAGTCTGATATGGGAGCAGGAGCCCTGGAGGGAATGAAGGGGATCGAGAGTGTAAATAATTTCGGGAAACTTCAGGAGGTGCGTGTGAGCTCCGGAACAGATCCCCAGATTATACTGGCCGACTTATTAAAACTTACCCGCATCAACAGATTCGAGATCACCAAACCTTCATTGAATGATATTTTTATCCGGATTGCATCCCCGGAGAGAAAGGAGGCCAACCATGCATAAGATATTTACCCTTTTCAAGCGCGAGTACCAGGCTGCGGTGAGAACCAAGAGTTTCATCATCAGTCTCCTTCTGGTTCCCATCATGATGGGAGGTGGTTTTGCAGCGGTCATCATCATGGAGAACAAGGTTGATACCGAGGATAAACACTTTACGGTAATCGACCGTACAGGTGAGCTAAAGGACTACCTGGAGGAAGAAGTAGAAAAGCGAAACAACAATGATATCATCCACGAAAGATCCGGAGAGCAAACTGATCCGGCTTTTGTTGTTGATTTTGCTGAATTTTATTACCAGGATTCAATCGGCCAGCAACTTGAACTTTCAAACAAGGTGAAATCGGCCGAATTATATGCTTATATCGAAATCGGACCCGGCTTCATCCATGGATATGGGGAAGAATCCGGCGCTTACATACGCTACTATTCCGAGCATTCGTTTAATGATCCCTTCAGGGGCTGGTTCAATAATAAGCTAAATTCAAAGGCCCAGCTGCTAAGGGCAGCAGAACTGAACCTGGATGAAGAAACAACCAGGCACCTTACAAATTGGATCTGGATAGAGGGCATGGGACTGGCATCGGTTGACAAAAAGACAGGCGAGCAGCAGGAGGCTGAAAAATCAAATGAGCTACAGTCCTTCGTGGTACCCTATGTGGTGATGATCCTGATGTTCATGCTGGTAATGATGGGGGCCATCCCCCAGCTAACCGCTGTAATGGAAGAAAAAAATGAGAAAATAGCCGAAGTTTTACTGGGGTCCATCACTCCCTTCCAGTTTATGATGGGGAAGGTACTGGGCGGAATCGGTGTAGCCCTCACAACTGCGGCCATATATGTGGCAGCGGCCATTTTTACACTCATCCTACACGGGCATGCCGGCCCTGATTCCCTACGATGTGCTTCCCTGGTTCTTCATATTTGCCATCCTCTTCCTCCTGATGGTGGGCTCTGGTATGGCTGCACTGGGAGCCACGTGTAATGACAATAAGGATGCCCAGTCTCTTACTTTCCCAGGCATTCTTCCGGCAATTATTCCCATGTTTCTGATGATGCCTGTCATCCAGGATCCCGGAGGAACCTTTGCCACCACCATGTCACTGATTCCCATATTCACGCCAAGCCTGATGGTGGTCCGAATGGCCACAACGGTAACCATTCCCATGTGGCAACCCATCGTGGGTCTTATTGGAGTGATCCTCTTTACCTGGTTCACTGTATGGATGGGAGCGCGGGTATTCAGGACAGCCATACTATCCAGGGGCAAAAACCCACCCTTGCCACCCTGCTCAAATATGCCTTAAAACCCTGATGAATAAGTTCGAAACTATCTTTTCCCAATTTTGAGGTAGTCCTTCAGCCTTTTAAAGCCTTCGGCATAACTGACTCCAGGCTCGTAACCAAGGATCTCACGGGCCGCGGAAATGTCGAACCAGTGATTGGTAATCAGCTCCCTGATGGCATAACGGGTCATGAAAGGTTCCGACTTTATTTTGAAAATCTTATGGAACCATTCTGAGATTCCTGCAGCGAAGAGTGCAAAACGCTCAGGAATTTTCTTCTTAACAGGCGGGTGGCCTGCAATCTGTATGATTGAATTGATAAAATCCCAGACCCTGGCCGGTTCTCCGTTTGTAATAAAAAGAGCCCTGCCTGCCGCCTCTGGATTTGAATCCAGTGCATCAGCAGCCAGTATGAGAGCATCCACCATATTATCGATATAGGTGGTATCTATGAAGTGTTCCTGATCGCCAATGCGCCTCATTTTCCCGCTTCCGACCCTTTTCAGTATTCCGGGTATCAGGTGAGCATCATAGGGTCCCCAAACCAGATGGGGACGAAGTGCAATGGTTTTCAGCTCATCAGAATTTGCCTCCAGGATCAGTCGCTCTGCCATGGTTTTGGTGGTAGCATAATGGGAATCGTGATTCTCAGGATAAGGATGAGATTCATCAATACCTTCCAGATCTGATCCATCAAACACCACTCCCGATGAACTGGTGAAGATAATCCGACCCACTTTTTGCTTCCGACAGGCTTTAATTACATTGAAGGTTCCGGTAACATTGGCAGCATAATATTCGTCATATTCCCCCCAGATGCCAATCCTGGCAGCCAGATGAAAAACCACATCCTTACCCTTGCACGCCTTTTCAAGCGTTTCCAGGTCAGCTATATCAGCCTGAATACTGCTGATTCCAAGTGCCCAATGCAGGGGATATTCCCTTCTGGAGTACGAAGTTACCCTATGGCCCTCGGCGATCAATCTTTTGATCAGGGCCATTCCAATAAATCCACCTCCTCCGGTTACCAGAATTTTCATCAATTTTATTTAAGCCTATAAAAATAGTGATTAATCTTAATTGGCAAGCTTGAAAACAAGGAACTGTGTTCCATACCCTAAATCTTCAAAAGATACATCATCTGCGGAATATATTAAATTTGTGTTTCAGTTTTATTCTACATGAAAAAGATCTTTGCCCGCCAGCTTATCCTCCTTTTTACCGGATTGATAGCCGCACTCCCCCTGATTGCCCAGCAAAATCAGGAGCGGTGGAACACCATGGACATTCAGCATTACCGCTTCGAAATCAAGCTCAATGACAGCACTGATATTATTGAATGCAGGGCTGAAATTGAGATTTTCTTTAAATCTGAGGCTCATAGCTTCAATCTTGATCTGGCAAACCTTTCACCCCAGGGGCTCGGAATGGAGGTTGATGACGTAACGGAAAATGGGAATCCGGTGGTCTTTGTCCATGAAAATAATCTTCTGAACTTTTTCGGCTCAGGCATACAAGCCGGAGAAAGTAAAAACCTTGTGATTAATTATCATGGTATCCCGGCCGACGGTTTGATCATCTCGGAAAATAAATTCGGAGACCGCACCTTTTTTGGAGACAACTGGCCCGACAGGGCACATCACTGGCTCCCTGTGGTGGATCACCCTTCAGATAAAGCCACTGTGGAATTCATCGTGGAGGCTCCATCTCATTATGGGATTGTTTCTATTGGCTCAAAAACCAGTGAGTTCTGGGAAAATGACCTTTACACCACCCACTGGGAAATGAGGACTCCCCTTTCCACCAAACTGATGGTCATCGGGGTAAGCCCCTTCGAGGTAGATTTCCTCGAGAGTGCTTCGGGAATCCCGGTCTCATCCTGGGTCTACCCCCAGAACCGCGATGCCGGCTTTTATGATTACAGCATCGCCCTCGGGCCCATTGATTTTTTTGAAGAATATATTGCCCCCTTCCCATATACCAAACTTGCCAATGTTCAGTCGAAAACCAGGTATGGGGGGATGGAGAATGCCAGCTGTATCTTTTATTCTGAAAGAACGGTAAGCGGGAAGCAGGACCGGGAGTCATTGTTTGCCCATGAAATTGCTCACCAGTGGTATGGCGATGCAGTTTCCGAGCTGGACTGGCACCACATATGGATCAGCGAGGGATTTGCCACCTATCTGACTGACCTGTATATCGAAAATAAATATGGTCGTGAGGACTTCCTGGCCTCCATGCTTGATGAAAAAAGACAGGTGCTGGATTTTGCCAGACAAAGGCTTGCTCCCATTGTAGACACTACGCTGTCTGTGTCTGTAGAGCTTCTGAATAAGAACAGCTATGAAAAGGCAGGATGGGTCCTTCACATGCTGCGCCATGAGCTTGGTGATGAGCTTTTCCAGTGTTGTGTGCGCAGTTTTTACAACGATTTTAAATATGACAATGCCCTCACAGAAGATTTCCTGCAGGTGGTGGAATATTTATCAGGACGCGACTTTGAAGACTTTTTCAGGCAATGGTTTTATACCGCCGGTCACCCGGTACTCACAAAATCCTGGAAATATAAAAGAAAGCAGCTAAAGCTAAACATCCAACAGGTGCAGAAGCAAGGGCTGTTCTCCTTCCCCCTGGAAGTCAGGCTTGAATTTAAAGACGGAAGTTTTATGGATCAGAAGGTGAATGTATCCCAGGAAAAAGAGACTTTTACCATCCCTGCTGGAAAAAAACCCACAACAATCACGCTCGATCCCGAAACCTTCCTTT
This sequence comes from uncultured Bacteroidota bacterium, assembly GCA_963713725.1. GTDB lineage: Bacteria > Bacteroidota > Bacteroidia > Bacteroidales. The sequence continues at coordinate 27,661 of CAVQMZ010000003.1, read as the reverse complement.
TATTTGAGGAGATCTAGCCCGCTGAAGGAGGAAATTCTTCCTTTCCATTGACATACTTTGCAAACCTTCCCTTTTCACGGCCATGAACCATGTCATCCCTGGACCAGGGCCAGCCCCCAAAACGGGTTTCCTGGTAATCCTGGTAGGTTTGTTGAATCTCTTCACGGCTGTTCATCACGAAAGGCCCGTAGCTCACCACAGGTTCCTTAATCGGGACTCCCTGGAGAAGCAGGAAGCGGCCCTTATCAGGTCCATTCTCCAGGGCTGTCTCCATATGTGCATGCAGCTCGAGCGCACAATGCTTTTCAAAAGCGTTTTCATTCAGGGACAGACTGGATCCTTCAAAGAAATAGAGGCTCCGGTTCACCCCCTCACTGGCAGGAGGGAGACTCCACTTTGCCCCTGCTTCCATTTCCACAACCCAGATGCCCACCTCATGATCTCTGTTGGCTGCCCAGGAATTGGGAGCCGGGTTTTCAGACAGGACCCCTTCAACGCTACCTGCAACCAGCTCAATGGTGGTACGTGGCCCACCATCAGGCGCAATATGCAGGATAGGGATCTGTTCACCCCAAAGCATCGTGTAGTGAGGCTCCACCATTTTATCAGCCTTTGGGAGATTGAGCCAGATTTGAAAGAGCTCCAGCGGGTTTCGTTTTTCCCTGTCCAGAAGGGGAAACATTTCAGAATGCTGAACCCCCTTTCCGGCAGTCATCCATTGTACATCCCCGTGACCATATCTGCCTGCACCACCCAGGGAGTCGGAATGATCCACCAGGCCTTTACGTACCACGGTAACTGTTTCAAATCCCCTGTGAGGATGAACCGGGAAACCCGGAACACTGGCCCCATGATACATTCGGTATCCGTCCTTTATCACAAAGTCGTTACCAATATTCCTTCCCTCCAGACCGGAAACAGGACCCAAGTCCTCATTCCCGGCTGGGTAATCATCAGCGTGATAAACACAAAACAGAAAAGGATCCTGTGTTTCCCAGGGAAATCCAAGGGCTTTCACAGCCTTCACTACGCTATTGTCCATTTTCATTGCCTTTCTTTTTAGGAAATAACAAGGCTGCGCTCAATTTGTTAGAAAAACAGGGAATATCCCTGGCTAATTCTGCAAATGTGGAGATTGTTTGTCAGAAATCTTAAAGTGGGTATACCGGTAAGAATGGGCCCCGGTCACCTGAACTTCTTTAGATGATATTTTATAGGTTATTTTCTCACCCGCTATCCTGGAAAAATACACTTCATGTTCCTGCCCTTTTGGATCGACCATGATCACATGAACAAGGTTCTCATTAAGTGAAGCATCCAGCGAACTCATGCACAGGGGGCAGAAAAAATCAATTCTGTCACCACCCTCCACATGAAATTTTGGATGTATGATACTTGAGTAATTCCCATTCTCAGGATGCAGTAATAGTAAACCCTTCTCCCGCATCGTATTCCTGACCTTGAAAACAATACTCTCACCCACACGTAAATGTCCCCTGCAGAAGGGGCACAGATAATAATTTTCCATAAATCTAAGATTTGATTTCAAGTACTCCCAAGTTACGACAAGCTTGGCCCTTTGTCAATTAATAGTTTATATTTATACTGACAAAAATTTGTTAAAAGGAGTATGAAGAATATCCACCGGCAGTTATTTGATCACATACAATCAGGAGATCGGATTGTACTGGCAACAGTTGTGAAAGCCTCTGGATCAACACCTCAGAAGCCGGGCAGTTCAGCCTTGTTTGGAGAAAAGGGGCTTATTCTTGGAACCATTGGTGGTGGTCAGCTGGAAGGAGAGGTGGAATCGCTTGCCCGGCATGCTCTGATTTCCGGAACCTCAGGTTTGTTCCACTTCAACCTCAATTCGGATCCGGACAGCCCAGGAGCCATTTGTGGAGGAGAATGCGAGGTACTTCTCGATGCAAGTCCCGAAAAGCATAAAAGCATTCTGGAAGAAATGGAGCTTGATCTTTCCCGGGGAAAAGAAGGATATATGTGTACCCGGATTTCCAATGAAACGGTTCAGGATGCAGACATCAGCCGGAAATGGATCAGCGGAAAGGAACAGCCTTCTGATGAAGAAAAAACCTGGCTCCTTAGAGAATCTGTCAAACCCTTACCAAAACTCATTATTGCCGGAGCCGGACACGTGGGCAGGGCCCTGGCCCATATGGCCAGCCTTCTGGATTTTGAAATTACCATTGTGGATGACCGCAGGGAATACGCCTGCCCTGATAACATCCCTGATGCCGATCACTTCATTGTAGGAGAAATTGGACTGGCAATGGCAGAATTAAAATTTGATCCCCAAACCTACATTGTCATCGTCACCCGTGACCACAAAAACGATGCTGAGGCCCTTAAACCTTGCATAAGATCAAATGCAGCCTATGTGGGAATGATTGGCAGCAGGCAAAAGGTAGCCATTATAAAAAAACGCTTTATAGAGGGTGGCTTTGCCACCGAGGAAGAGTGGGCAAAAATCCACACTCCCATTGGCATCCAAATCGCTTCAGTAAGCGTAGAGGAAATAGCAATAAGCATAGCAGCAGAGCTGGTCCTTGAAAGGGCAAAAATTATAAACAATGACGCTTAAAAACCGGGCAATCATACTTGCAGCCGGCTCATCAACAAGGATGGGATCCCAAAAGATGTTGCTTCCTTTCGGGAACAGCACCATCCTGGAAACTGTAATCCAGAACATTCTACTTTCGTCGGTGGACAGCATTCTGGTGGTTCTGGGAGCAAACCAGGATGAAATTCATGAAGTCATTCAGCCTATGCCCGTGGAGGTATGCATTAATAAAAACCATCTTTCAGGAATGCTTTCATCGGTTGTCTGTGGATTTAATGCCCTCCCCGATGATACCGGAACTGCACTGGTCTTCCTGGGTGACCAGCCAGGAATCTCACCAAAGGTCACCGACCGGGTTATAGAAGCCTATAATCAATCCCTTCACGGGATCGTCATTCCCATTTCCAATCACCGGAGAGGTCACCCCCTGCTGGTTGATTTTAAGTATAAAAGAGAAATAGGCAGGCTCGATCTGGAAAAGGGACTCAGGGCCCTGATGCACCATTTCCCCGAAGATGTCCTTGAGGTGGAAGTGGACGATGCAGGCATACTGATGGACATCGATACACCTGAAGATTATTCGAATGCAAAAAAAACAATCTGATATGAAGGAAGAAAAAATCAGCTTTACCCTGAACGGTAAAAAAACGGAAATTAGCATTGACCCGAGCCTTACCCTGCTCTGGGTTCTGAGGGATCAATTTGGACTGACCGGAACCAAATACGGATGTGGTACCGGTTTTTGCGGAGCCTGCACTATCATCATGAATGAAGAAGCAGTTCGTTCCTGCACCATGAAGATCAGCGAGGTCCAGGGGAGTGAAATCATTACCATTGAGGGGCTCAGTAAAAAGGGGCAACTGCACCCGATTCAACAGGCCTTTGTGGAAAACGATGCACTTCAGTGTGGATTCTGTACCCCGGGAATGATCATGAATGCATACGGCCTCCTGATTAATAACCCGGAACCCACCAGGCAGGAGGTGGTGGAGGGCATGGAGGATAACCTCTGCCGATGTGGAGCCCACATCAGAATTATTGAAGCCATTCAGGCTGCAGGTCGTGAAATGAAGGGAGGAAAATAGCCATGAAAAGAAAGCAAAAAACAAGGAGGTTAGCCACCACAAAAGATAAGCTGGAAATCAAAAGAAGAGATTTTTTCACCCTGCTGGGTGGAGGAATAATGGTATATTTTGGTACCGGTAATCCAAAAGAGCTCCTGGCAATGCCCATAGCCCAACGCCGGGAGATAAGCAAGGATTATAACGCCTTCCTGAGGATAGATGAAGACGGGACGGTCCATTGCCATACGGGCAAAATTGAGATGGGACAGGGCCCCATAACCTCCTTGCCCCAGCAAATTGCCGATGAGCTTGATGTAGCTCTCGAATCGGTTAAGATGCTAATGGGCGACACCTTATTGTGCCCTTATGATGCCGGGACATGGGGATCTCTCACCACCCGGGAATTCAGTCATTACATGCGTGCTGCAGGAGCCGAAGCAAGAGCGGTTTTGCTACAACTTGCTTCTGAACAACTCGAGGTTCCGGTGGAAAATCTCCAGGTGAAAAAAGGCATCATCAGTGATCAGTCCGATCCAAAGAAAAAGGTGAGTTATGGAGAGCTTGCCAAAGGCCAGCGGATAGAAAGATTTATGGATGAAAAACCCGATGTTAAGGACCATACTCAGTTTCACTATGTGGGCCAATCTTTTCTTCATGCCGATGGGGTACTGAAGGTAACCGGCCAGGCCGAATATACGGCTGACCTGAAATTGCCGGGCATGGTCTACGCCAAGGTTTTACGTCCTCCCTCTCACCTCTCTAAATTGCTTTCTGTGGATTATTCCGAAGCAGAAAAAATGGAGGGTGTCAATGTGGTCAGGGACGACCAGCTGGTGGCCGTGCTGCACGAATTACCGGATAAGGCGGAGGAGGCCCTGGGCCTGATCAGGGCTGAATACAGCCCCGATGAGCTGGATGTGGACCACCATTCGATCTTTGAATATCTGAAAAATGCACCCTCCGATAGCAATGAAGTGCGTAGCTCAGGAAATCTTCAGGATGGTGAGGCTCAATCTGAGGATATCATAGAAAGCGAATTCCATGATGGATATGTGGCCCATTCCCCCATTGAACCCCATGCTGCCCTGGCAAATTGGGAGGGTGCGAAGGTAACTGTTTGGGCCTCTGCTCAATCACCCTTCGGCCTGCAGGATGAGATTGCCAGAACCCTGGAAATGGAGCTGGAGGATGTCAGGGTAATTTCACCTTTCGTGGGAGGAGGTTTCGGAGGAAAAATTTATCATCCCCAGGGTATTGAGGCTGCGAGGATTGCCAAACTGGCCCAGAAACCAGTGATGCTTACCTACACCCGGGAAGAGGAGTTCTTCATGGACTATTTCAGGCCTGCTGCCGTGGTTCAAATCAAATCAGGCATCAGCTCTGACGGGAAAATAAAGCTCTGGGATTACAAACAATATTTTGCGGGCAACCGTGGCTCCGATACCATTTATGATGTACCCCATGCTCTAACAACAGGGGTCAGGGAAAAACGGGGAACTCCGGTTCATCCTTTTCCCACCGGAGCCTGGAGAGCCCCGGCCAACAACACCAATACCTTTGCCAGAGAGTCCCAGGTGGATATCCTTGCTGCAAAGGCCGGAATCGATCCGGTTCAGTTCCGATTGGACAACCTGGCTGATGAAAAAATGATTGCTGTTATTGAGGCTCTTGCCGAGAAATTCGGATATACACCAGAGCCCGGGCCAAGCGGACGAGGAATAGGCATGGCCTGCGGAACCGATGCGGGAACCTGGGTTGCAGTAATGATTGAAGTAGATGTTGATGAAAATACAGGTAAGGTTCAACCTATTAGGGCAGTATGCTCACAGGACATGGGTCTGTGTGTAAATCCACAGGGGAGTTATATTCAGGCAGAAGGCTGTGTTACCATGGGCATGGGCTATGCCCTTTCTGAGGATGTGCAGTTCAAAGGCGGAGATGTGATCACCACCAACTTTGATACCTATCAGCTACCCCTGTTTTCATGGGTGCCACTTACCATTGAGACTGTAATCCTTGACCGGCAGGACCAGCCACCCCAGGGAGGGGGTGAACCTGCCATTATCTGTATGGGAGGTGCACTGGCCAATGCGATTTTTGATGCCTGTGGTGCCAGGGTTTACCAGATGCCCATGACCCCTGAACGTATCCTGGAAGCCACTTAAAGGGCAGCCATAAGCTCCCGGATGTCTTCCTCTGTGTTGAATACATTCACAGATATCCGGATATTGCTTCCCCGAAGGGAGACATAAACAGATCGGGACTGCAGCGCTCCCACCAGGCTTTCCCCATCGGTTCCCGGTGGCAAAGCCAGGCCCATGAGGTGATGGGCCCTGTGGGCTTCATTTTCAACATGTGCACCCTTTTCAAGAAAATAATTGATAAGCGGCTCTGAGAGCCTTCTGCCGTACTCCTGTATATTCTCAATTCCCCAGGCGAGCAACTGACCCAGTGCTTCATCAAGCATGGGAACCAGGATAAAATTGCTGCTCTGTCCCACATCAAAACGTACAGCTCCGGGCTTGTAGCCCTGTTCATAGTGAGTAAGCCTGTCGAAGCGCTCCGAGTTGGGTCTTGTCATCCATGACTCTTCAAGGGGAATCCCCTGATTAAAATCTTCATGCATATATGCCAGGGCAGTTGAATAGGGACCCATCAACCACTTGTAGGCTGCACATACCAGAGCGGAGATATTGTACTTTTTCACATCTATGGGCAAAGCCCCAACAGATTGTGATCCATCCACAATGAGCTTTGCTCCCACCTGCTTACACCTGGTTCCGATTTGCTCCAGATCAAATTTGGTTCCGTTCATCCAATGCACCGAGGCCATCACCACAAAGGCCGTATCACTTCCAATGGCCTCAAGAATTCTTTCATTCCAATCCTTTGCCTTTTCCGGAACATCCTCCTTCCGAGCCACCACCTTTAATTCAGCTCCATGTGTATCACACCAGCGCTGAGCTGTATAATAACAACTGGGAAATTCTTCTGATATGGTAAGCGCATGCTGCCCTTTCTCATATAGGAATATTCCTGATCACACTATTCATTCCATAGGAAACAGAGGGCATGAAGGCCACCTGCGCCGGAGCACAAGTTACCATCTGTCCAAACTTCTCCCGGACCCCCACCAGGCCCGTAAAAAAGTCTCCGGGCTTTATGGCAACTGGATTCCGTTTCATTCGTATTCCCTCAATCCCTTTCTCCTCAACCGATCTGAGAAGAGGAGACATGTAGGCACAGTTCAGGTAGTGAATCCCATCAGGAATCTGAAAAAGATGCTTTTGACATTCCATGAATAAAGTTTTAATATTCCAATGATCTCCTAATCCTTCCCTTCAAAAAGGATGGTGTTGCACTCAGCAGCACTTAAGCGATGTTTCAAAATTTTCTGATATTCTTCTGATTGATACCAGGCTTTAAAATCTTCTTTGTATCAAACCTGATCAGAACAGCCCTCTCAGACCCCCACCTTCCTTCCAATAGCTGGGGATGATCATCCACCGCCAGGTAGGTGCCACGATATTTTGCAAAGACCTCATCCGCCCCTTCCAGGTACTTTTTATATTCATCTTCATCCTTAATGGAAATGCTGGCCATAAAGTAAAAACTCATCATGCTGGATATTTGGGATTCAGTCCTGAAATTACTGTTTTCCATTCAATTCGTGATGACATTTGGCAGTAAATCAGATTTAAGCTAAATTTGTCCCCGCTAAAACGGCTCCATAGTTCAAGGGATAGAATAGCGGTTTCCTAAACCGTAGATACAGGTTCGAGTCCTGTTGGAGCTACAACAAGTAAAGCCTTTGCCCAACGGGTAAGGGCTTTTTATATTTCACATCGCGAAGCGATAAAGGCTTTACAGTTGGGCTGCGAAATGGTATTATAAAAAGACAGCATGGATCACAAAGGTGAACCTTTTCCTTGTTAAACACTTGTGCTTATATATCTTTTTATTATCCCTAGCTTTATTAAGCCCATAAACCCAACAACTTTATGAGCCATTTGAACCACATTTTTCCCTTATCCCTGTTTTAGGAATCACGGGGCTTTGATCTGCCATATATCCTTTATTTGGCAAGGCACTTTTTTGAGAAAATGAAAATCTTATAATTAAACCAGGCGTGCATATGCTAAAAAAAGACATTACCCCACATGGTTTGCACTGTGTGTTCCGGGCAATTGAAAAACTCACTTTATTTAGCAAAATAACAACAGGAAACGAACATGAACTTTTTTAATCAAAAGCTCACAAAGAAGATGGTTAAAATAAGTTCATGTGAGAACGAAGTGGTTACATCTATTTGTAAATTTTGTAATTACTTTGTTATTAATAAATTACAAAATTTTAAATAGATGAAAACATTGGTAGTTGGTGCAAGCGGTGCAACAGGTAAACAGCTGGTAGAACAATTGTTGAATATGGGCCAAAATGTTAAGGTAATTGTTCGTCCGGCTGGAAATATACCAGACAGCTGGAAGGATAATGAGCACATAACAATAATTAAAGCCAGTATTTCAGACATAAGCCTGGACGAAATGGCAAAGGCTTTAAATGATTGTCAGTCGGTAGTGTCTTGTCTTGGTCATAATCTGACTTTGAAAGGTATTTTTGGAAACCCCAGAAAACTGGTTTCTGATTGCGTTGAATTGCTCTGTAAGGCAATTCAAAAGAATTCATCCGATCAACCAATCAGGTTTGTTTTGATGAACACAACAGGTAACAGGAACAAGAATTTAAATGAATCCATTTCACCTGGAGAAAAACTGGTTATGAGCCTGATTCGCTTACTTGTACCGCCGCAACCAGACAATGAAAAAGCAGCAAATTTTTTGAGCGCAAACATTGGGCAAAATAACAAATATATCGAATGGGTGGCGGTACGGCCAGACAGCTTAATAAACGAGGACATGGTAAGCGAATACGAGCTATATGCTTCACCCACAAGAAGCGCCCTTTTTAATCCGGGCAAAACCAGCCGCATAAATGTTGGCAATTTTATGGCTAGGCTAATCGTAGAAAATGATTTGTGGAATGAATGGAAGGGGGAAATGCCTGTAATTTATAATACAGAAAACTAGAGAAGGGCATCAAAATGCTTACCAAAGTCGAATATATGGTTACATACAGGTAAACCAAAATTTACCTTCGCGGTATAATTGTGATCTCAGATGAGGTGTTCAGAACAAATACAGATTCACAAGAAAGATGGTTGATACATCATCTCTCCAAGAGAATCTCATCTAAACCCTAACACAACACAAAAACAAATAGCATAATATCCCATAACATGGTGGTATAGAAACAAGGAAAGGTTCAGAAAAACGAATACTTAAGGAAGCTGAAATAAAGTGAAAACACTGAAGAAGAAGATTAGAACGACTGTAGAAAAAACCGAGACAGGATTATGTAAATGGAGCTGAGATTCGGGGCCACTCAAGGACCCTATCCCGGAACTTTCTACCCAGGCCCGATTAGGAAATGTTGTAACTAAATTCGTACATTATTTGATTCTAACTAAATTTAATGCGCCATGAAAGCCTTGAAAAAACATCTTTTTGTATTCTCTCTGCTTCTTATCCTTTATTCCTTCCCGGGTACAGCTCAGCATAATACAGCAGATGATGCTGTAAATGCTGAATTAATCAGTGCGGCAAGAGAAATTATCTCCTCAGCCAGTTCATGTGCCCTTATTACATTGGATGATGAAGGTCGGCCCAGGGTAAGAGCCATGGATCCCTTCGCTCCTGAAGATGATTTTACAATTTGGTTTGGTACCAACTCAGAAAGCAGGAAAGTAAATCAAATAAAAAATGATCCCCGGGTAAGCTTGTATTATCTGGATGGTGATGCTTCCGGATATGTAATGATTCACGGAACGGCTCAGCTGATAGATGATAAAAGGGAAAAAGAAAAGCACTGGAAAGACCAGTGGGTGGCCTTTTATCCAAACCAGAAAGAAAACTATTTATTAATAAAGGTTTCCCCAATATGGATGGAAGTTAGTAGTGTCAAGCGTGGTTTTCGCGGAGACAGTATAAGCTGGGAACCTCCTGCAATAATATTTAACCCTAACTAAATACATAAAAAATACGATGAAAATGAGTCGCAGCCCCCTTTCCCTTATAATGCTTGTATTACTTGCCAATGTGGCCCTGGGTCAAAAAGGAAAAATCTTTACCGATGCCGATTATGACCGGGCCGTAGCTATGCTGAATGTGAACAAGCTCATCGATAATGACATTCGCCCCCAATGGCTAAGCGATGACAGGCTCTGGTACAGATCCGAAGCTGGAGGCAAGGTAGAATACAAACTATTTGATCCTGAAAATGGCAAGTTCCTGGTTGCCGATTCTCAGGATTTATTATTTGAAAATGGAGCCGTCACGGATGAAATTGAGCGGGCTTCAAGGTATAAGCTGAGCTCGCCCGATGGCAGGTATGTGGCCTTTATCAGGGACTGGAATCTCTGGATCAGGGAAGTGGAAACAGGTACTGAAATAGAACTCACCACCGATGGAGTAAAAGACTTTGGCTATGCAACAGACAACGCAGGGTGGAAACACAGCGACAGACCCATTCTGAGCTGGTCTCCGGATTCCAGAAAAATTGCCACTTTTCAGCAGGATCAGAGGCACGTAAATGATATGTACCTGGTCAAAACAACTGTAGGTGCACCTGAGCTTATGGAATGGAAATATCCCCTGCCCGGAGATGAAGACATCATCAGGATTCACAGGGTCATCATTGACATCAGTGAAAAACCAAAAGTGGTCAGACTAAAAATGGATGCAGATGCCCGACGCGGAACCTTATGTGATGACATTTCCTGTGAAGGCGGCTTTGACGATATATCCTGGAGCGATGATTCCCAGCAACTCGTTTTTGTCTCCACTAGCCGTGACCACAAGCAGGCACATGTGCGAATGGCCGATTGTGAAAGTGGCGAGGTAAGTGATATTTTCGAGGAGATTGTGGATACCCAATATGAATCCGGAAGAGGTACTATAAACTGGAGCTACCTTTCTGCCAGCAATGAAATCATCTGGTACTCTGAGAGAAGCGACTGGGGGCATCTCTATTTGTATGATGTAGAATCAGGAGCCATGAAAAACCCGATTACCTCAGGAGATTACCTGGTGAGAAAGGTTTTAAAGGTTGATCAGATAAAGCGCATGATTTTTTTTACGGGCAGCCATTACAAAGGGATCGGGAATCCATATTATAATTACCTCTACCGCGTGGATTTCGACGGAAAGAATCTTAAATTATTGACCCCGGCAGAAGCTGACCATTCAGTGAAATTGTCACCCTCCGGGAAGTACCTGTATGACTCGTATTCACAGGCTGATGTGCCACCTTTACATGAGGTCCGTAACATTAAGGGCAAACTGGTAGCTACCCTGGAAAAAACAGATATTTCGCGGTTGGAAGCCAGTGGATGGAAAGCACCCATACCTTATACTGTGAGATCGGCACATGACCAGTGGGACCTGTACGGACTCATGTACACACCCACGACCATGGATCCCGAAGCCAAATATCCGGTGATCGTATACATCTATCCTGGACCACAGGGGGGAAGTGTAGGGTCATGGAACTTCCAGGCAGTCCGAAGAGATAACCAGGCCCTTGCGGAGCTGGGATTTGTGGTAGTACAACTGGAGGGTAGTTGCAATCCCAACCGGTCAAAATCATTTCATGATGCCTGCTATGGCGATATGGGTGAAAATACCCTGCCGGATCAGATTTCCGGGCTCAAACAGCTTGCTGAAAAATATAAATTCATGGATCTGGATCGTGTTGGAATCTGGGGCCACTCAGGGGGTGGTTATGCCACCGCAGCAGCCATGTTTAAATACCCCGACTTCTTTAAGGTGGGAATCTCTGAATCAGGGAACCACGAAAACAGGAATTACGAAGACGATTGGGGAGAAAGATATATTGGGCTGGAAAGCATAGACAGCGATGGCAATTCCAATTATGAACATCAGGCCAACCAGGTTTATGCAAAAGATCTCAAGGGTAACCTTTTACTCATTCATGGTGGAATGGATGATAATGTACCACCATATAACACCTATCTGGTTGTTGACGCACTGATTAAAGCAAACAAAGATTTTGATTTAATAATACTGCCCAACGCACAGCATGGTTACGGCATGGATAGCTTTTACATCATGCGCAGACGTTGGGATTATTTTGTGGAAAATCTGATGCAGGCAACCCCTCCTGAAGAATACCAGGTAAAAATGGAATATAGTCCAAGAAGAAGGTAGATTCCTTAGCCAAAACACTAGTTTTGTGATCCATAAATTCAATCAAATGAAATATTCGACCTCCATCCTCTTATTGTTTCTTCCATTATTAGCTTTTGCACAGGCGGAGGAAATGAGTACAAAGGAAGTGGTCATATCCCCTGACCATATCTATGGGGAAAACACCCTGTATATTACTGCCAACGATGATGCAAGTTTTCAATATAGCATTCTCGATGTGGGCAAGAATAATGCTTATCTTTCCGGCAGAGTTACGGCCCTGGAGCCCCTGGTCAGAACCGGGAATTATACCTTCTACACCCCAAAAGGAAAGCCCTATGCCAGTGGGTACTATAACAATAACATTCCTTTCCGTGTATGGAGTTTTTTTGATGAAGAAGGTCAGGTTGTGGCATCTGTGAACTATTCCGCTGCGATTCAGTTCCTGAAAAATTTTGGAGACATAGACATTGGTGAGGATTTTGTCCTTCAGGCAAAGAAGGCTCCTAAATTCGGTAAAAGGGGAATGAAGGAATTTTTGAGTTTTATTCAGGACAAGGCAATCTATCCACCCTTCTCTTTGATTAACAATATGGAAGGAGTAGTTGTCTGTCAATTTGTAATCGACAAAACTGGACAATTAATCAATGCCCGTATTGTAGAAGGCCTGAACGAGGACTTTGATCTGGAAGTTCTCAGAGTTTTATCCCTGTCTCCCCTTTGGAAACCCGGAAAGGAAGATGGAAACTATATGAATGTTTTATTCACCATCCCGATTCACTTTATGATCACCTCTGGCAGCGAATAAATTACTTCTCAGTATTGCTTACAAGATCCTCAGCAGAGCGTTCTGCTTTATGAAGCTGAATGATGGGTTTTTGAAGAATCAGATTATTTGGGTAGTTCACGATTTCACCCGAATCAATTTGGATTTGAAAAAAGAAAGGCTTTATATCGATGATCTTGCCAATTATTGAATTATCACCATCAAGAACCTTGATCCGGTTTCCAATTTTATAAGAGTACGAAAAAAATAGTATCACAGAGGCGGTTACATTGCTGATCATGGACCATTGAGCAAAAAACGCAACACCAATTATCGTAAATAAGGAGGCAAAATATAAGGATAATCCTTTAAATGAAATATCCCATATTAAAGATATGATTGTCAGAATAATAAGACCCCAACAGAACTTGAAAAATTTAATGGTGTAAATAATCCTTTTTTCTTCCGATTTAATCTTATGAGATCGCTTTTTAACGATCTTCCTGATCAAAGAATTTCCGATAAAAAACATTACGATTCCAAGACCAGTAAACCCGAACTGAATATACAGGGTTGGTATTGAAGCTATTTCCATGATAAAAGCCTTTTATTTATCTGTATGCGGGTATAAAAATAGTCAATAATAAGTTCTGAAATGCCATCCTTGTTCCGGATAAAAAGATAAGTTATCTTTGTTCGGTAATTAACGAACAAGATGAAAGAAGAGGCAATATCGGATGATCAAAAAACCATGGCCCGCTTTGCAAAAGCAATGGGTCATCCCATAAGAATGTATGTTCTTGACTTGCTTTCAAGACAAAGCTGCTGCTATAGTGGTGATCTCACCGATGTGCTGCCTATCGCTAAATCGACACTCTCGCAACACCTGAAGGAGCTCAAAGATGCAGGGCTGATCCAGGGTGAAACAGAAGCCCCAAAAATTAAATATTGTCTGAATCAGGAGAATTGGAAACTGGCCCGTAATCTTTTTTCAAAGTTCCTGAACACTTAAAAACAAATCAAATGGAAATCAAAGTTTTAGGCACCGGATGTGCAAAATGTAAGTCGCTGGAAAAAGTGACCAGGAAAGCAGTAGAAGAATTAAAGCTGGATGCCTCTGTGGAGAAGGTGGAAGATATTCAGAAAATTATGGAATATGCCGTGATGCGAACCCCTGCACTGGTGATCAACGAAAAAGTAGTATTGTCAGGACAACTCCCAAAGATTTCAGAACTGAAAGAATTACTAAACAATAATTTATAAAACCATGAGCACCCTCAAATCCTCAATTCTAATCCTGTTTGCAGCACTATCAATTGTTGCATGTAATACCCAAAGCAAAGAAAGCTCTGATAGCAAAGAAAAACCTAAAAGCGAAGCTGTATTATCTGAGGATGTCCAGATATACTATTTCCACAACACAACAAGATGTGCTACCTGCAATGCTGTTGAAGATGAAACCCAGGTGGCTTTAGACATGTTCTATAAAGAAAAACTGGAGGCTGGAACGGTCGGTTTCATTTCCCTCAACCTGGAAGAAGATGAGGGGAAAAATATGGCTGAAGCACTTCATGTATCAGGCCAGACTCTTTTGCTCGTAAGGGGTGAAACCCAGGTGAACCTGACCAACGAAGGATTTATGAATGCCCGAACGAATCCTGAAAAATTTCACGAAATCCTGAAAACACAAATCGATAATCTCCTGTAGTGGATGGAGGAGTTTCTGAATAATCTGTACGCAAATACATCTGCTCCCTTTGTATCTGCCCTGGTTCTCGGATTGCTGACTGCCATCAGTCCCTGTCCCATGGCTACAAACATAACGGCCATCGGCTTCATCGGGAAGGATATTGAAGATAAAAACAGGATCTTCTTTAATGGTCTGATATATACCCTGGGCAGAACCTTTGCATATACTGCCCTGGCAATCATCATCTATCTGGGTGCTGACCAGCTGAAAATCTCCGGAGCTTTTCAACTCTATGGGGCAAAGATTATAGGACCCTTACTGCTGATCATAGGAATATTCATGCTGGGAATCATCAAAATTAATTTCCCGGCCTTCAACCGGATTACAGAAGGTTTCGCAAAGCGAAAGAAATTTTCTTACCTGGATGTGTTTCTTCTGGGTGTAGTCTTTGCCCTTGCTTTTTGCCCCTACAGCGGGGTGCTCTATTTTGGAATGCTGATACCACTCACCATTTCAAGTTCGGGTCTTCATTTACCCGTAGTATTTGCCATTGCAACAGGTTTACCGGTGATCCTCTTTGCCTGGTTAATAGCCTATACCATTTCCGGTATCGGGAGCCTTTACAAGAAAATTAAAGCCTTCGAATTCTGGTTCAGAAAGTTAGTTGCCCTGGTATTTATTGGCATTGGAATTTATTATATAATTACGGTCTGGTTTTGAAAAAGAATAAAAGAATCATCCTGCTTCTCCTGGTCCCTGTCTGGATCATTAT
Source organism: uncultured Bacteroidota bacterium (assembly GCA_963713725.1). Classification (GTDB taxonomy): domain Bacteria; phylum Bacteroidota; class Bacteroidia; order Bacteroidales. Next base: position 12,524 of record CAVQMZ010000003.1, on the reverse strand, counting down.
CTACAAGTATTTGCAGGAGATCTCAGATTTTATTGTGTTTCGCCTCTTCCAGATGCCACCTGAAAAACATCTTACCGAGGCGGTGCGCTTCTTTATTTTTGAGGTCCCAAAGGTCATGTTGTTGCTGGTACTGATCATCTTTGTGGTGGGCTTGATCAGGACCTATTTTTCTCCTGAAAAAACAAGGAAGGCCCTGGAGGGGAAATCTCTTTTTGCAGGAAATGTCATGGCCTCCTTCCTGGGGATAGTCACCCCTTTTTGTTCCTGTTCTGCCATTCCTCTCTTTCTTGGATTTGTGGAAGCAGGTATTCCTTTAGGGGTAACATTTTCCTTTCTGATCGCTGCTCCCATGATCAATGAAGTTGCCCTGGTTTTACTCATTGGTATGTTTGGATGGAAGGTGGCTCTGATTTATGTATTCACTGGATTAAGCATTGCCGTTATGGCCGGTTTCATTCTGGAAAAACTAAATCTTACCAGGTTTGTGGCCGATTGGGTTTATAAAACCCATGCAAAACAGCTTCTTGAGGAAGAAGAGTCCATGAACTTTAGCCAGCGAATTTCAGCAGGAGGGGAAGTTGTGAAAGAGATTGTGGGGAAAATCTGGATCTACATCATCCTGGGCATTGCTGTGGGTGCCGGGGCTCACGGATTTGTTCCTGATGAATACCTGGCCGGAGCACTGGGAAACCAAAACTGGTATTCCATACCGCTGGCCATCCTTGTGGGCATCCCACTGTATTCCAATGCCGCCGGCATCATTCCTATTGTAAGCGTTCTTATCGAAAAGGGCGTGAGCCTGGGTACGGCCCTTGCCTTTATGATGTCTGTCATCGGCTTATCCCTGCCGGAGCTCATCATTCTGAAGAAGGTCTTAAAATGGCAGTTGATCGGAATTTTTGTGGGGGTGGTCGCCCTGGGAATATTAATCGTTGGTTTTATATTTAACTACCTGGTATTCATATAATGAAACTAGCTTATCTACTCTTTTACTTTAGTATATTGTCGCATAGTATCTGCGCACAGGTGATTGGTGGCAGGGTCCTTGACTTCGAAACCGGAGCACCCATTGATATTGCATCTGTATTTTTTAACGGAACCTTCCTTGGTTGCACCACAGATGAAAATGGTGAGTTTGAGCTGGACATCACTCCCTACGCGAATCGTACCCTGCAAATAAGTGCCATGGGATATAAAACAAACTCCCTGAATGGCTTGAGGGGTAGTGATTTTTACGAAGTTCTATTGGAAAGAGACTTGCATCAAATCCCTGAGCTAATCGTTGAGTCCAAATCCCTGGCCCGAAAAAGGAAGGCATACATGCGGATTTTTAAAAATGAATTTATTGGGCGTTCCCAGAACGCAGAAGACTGTTATATCCTGAATGAAGAAGACATCACTTTTAATTACCACTCCTCCAGAGACACCCTCATTGCAAGCGCACGCAAGCCCCTGCACATTCTGAATAAAGCTCTGGGCTACCAGATTACTTATTATCTGGACAAATTTGAATACGACAAAAGAAAAAATATATGCGTCTTCAAGGGAAACATAATATACAATATAGATCTGGCAACAAATTCGAGGGAAAGAGCAGGTTATGAAAAAAGACGGGAAAAAGCCTATATGGGTTCCTGCATGCATTTCTTCCGCGCACTCTGGGATAACACGATTGAAGCCGAAGGATTCTACCTCGAAGAAGCGAAGGGTATGAAGCCGGTGACTTTCCATGATATCGTAATGGATGTTCAGGGAAAGAAATATTTTTCATACAACGAGAACCTCAAAATCTATTTCGGACAATTCCAATCAACAGCCGCTTTCAGGGATCCGGGGGTATATTTTGCCAGAGATGGCTATTTTGAACCTGAGGGAATCCTATGGTTCGGACAAATGTCCATGGACCGTATCGCTGACTGGTTGCCCTACGAATTCTTACCACAATCTATGTAACATGATCCTCTTAGATTATCCCTACGTTTCAGAATTTCTGGCCGACACCATTAAAAAAAACCATTTTGAATTGATTTCAACCGGGTCTGCCCGGGAATTATTAAAGGATGAAACACTAAATTGGATTTCAGAGGAAGAAGCTGCAAGAAAACTTACAGAGCGACCTGAAACTCCACTCTATTCCAATTCTGAAAATGCGCTTGGCTGGATTGCCGAAAACCTGAAGTTTTCGGAACTGGCAGCCCACGCACAACTCTTTAAGGACAAAGCCCGTTTCAGGGATTTGATAAAAGAACTATACCCCGACTTCAGCTATAAAACTGTGCTGCTGGAAGAAATCCAGGGTCTGGATCCGGAAGCATTTAGCTTTCCCTTTGTGATTAAACCCTCCGTTGGCTTCTTCAGTATAGGGGTGCATGTGGTAAAAAATCCTGAGGATTGGGAACTTGCCAGAAAGGAGCTCAATTACAACAAGCTAAAAACCATTTATCCTCCCGAGGTATTAAATACCTCCACATTTATCATTGAAGAGTATATCCAGGGAGAAGAATATGCCATCGACTGCTATTTTGACAAACAAGGTGATGTGGTAATCCTAAATATACTGCACCACATATTTTCTTCCGGTAGCGACACCAGCGACCGGGTTTACAGCACTTCAAAGGATATCGTACTCACACTTAAAAGAAGGATGGAGGATTTCCTTTTTTCCATTGGCCGGAAGATGGAATATTACAAACTTCCCGGCACATGTGGAGGTGAGAATAGATTCCCTGGGAAGAATTATCCCCATCGAAATCAATCCGGTTCGCTTTGGGGGCTGGTGCACCACAGCAGATCTGCTTGGTGTGGCCATTGGATATAATCCCTATGAATATTTTCTAAAGAATGAGAAGCCCGACTGGGACAAAATATTTAAAGGCAAAGAGGAGCAGAAATTCAGCATCATTGTCCTGAATAACAACTCCGGTATCACGCCTGCGAAAATCGCAAATTTTGACTATGACCTTCTGGCGGAAGATTTTGAAAAACCATTGCTCATAAGAAAGATGGATGTGGAAAAATATTCCGTGTTTGGTTTTCTTTTTGCTGAAACAAGTCCGGGAAATGAGGGCGGGCTTAATCGCATCCTGGTATCCGATTTGAGAAAATACATCATCCACAAGTAGGGAAAGCATTCTAACTTATACATGAACAAACCGTCCTTACATAAGATTTCGTAATTTGTGTTCAAAATAAGCACGCCATGCTTAAGTTCATCCCCAACTACATCCAGGCATTTTTCCGACAGGCCTCCCGAAACAAGGTAATTGAAAAACAGTTAAATACGGCTGTGGGCTTTTTTGCCCTGGTTGCCATTCTCATTGCTGCACTCGGACTTTTCGGGCTTTCTTCCTACACCACCCTGCAACGTACCAAAGAGATCGGGATCAGGAAGGTGAATGGGGCCAGTCCGGGCAGGATTCTGAAACTGATTTCAAAAGACTACCTGCTTTTAATCCTGATATCCATACTCATTGCCAGTCCCATCACCTGGCTTTTAATCAGCAAATGGCTGGAGGGATTTCCCTACAGGCTTAGCATGCATTGGTGGGTATTTCTTTACACCGGGATTCTTGCCCTGGTGATAGCCCTTGCAGCAGTTAGCATACAAACTTTGCGAGCTGCAGGAAAAAACCCGGCCGAAGCACTTAAATATGAATAATTCCATCGAAACATATATCGATTCAAAAAGTGAGCATCATACTTTTTTTAACTAATTTCCCCATATGAAAAGACTAACAATTACCTTACTGCTGGCAGTAGCTGTCCAGATTAGCGCACAGGAGCCCCTGAAACTAAACGAAAAGGAATATTTCCACCGACAAGGGCTTGATGTGACTTTTTTCAGTGACTATTATCCTGAAGGGCACCAGTCAGGGGTAACCATCATCCAGCACGGAGTAAGGGTTGCTGCCAATGGCGATCTGCGTCTTGAACCTTCTCCGGGACAATGGTCGCCTGTTCCCAAATGGGGCAGCAGAACTGTGAACGAGGAAAATCAGAGCATCACCCAGGAACTCTGGTATCCCGATTCGACCAAGAACCGCAGAGGATTTAATCCGGTGATTTATCCGGACCTGAATTTCTTTTACCAGATACATATTAAAGCCGAAGAAAACGGCAGCATCACAGTAACAGTTGACCTGGATGAGCCCCTGCCTGATGAATGGTGCGACAGAGCCGGTTTTAACCTGGAGCTCTTTCCGGGTGATCTCTTTGGCAAAACCTACCTGATGGATGAGAGCTCGGGGATATTTATGGATCAGCCCCTTGGTCCCGTGGAGGACTTTTACGGGGAACTCCTTTCAGGCCCCCTTGCCAGTGGAAAATCCCTGGTCATTGCTCCTGAAGCAGAGCTCCAGAGAATTGTGATCCAATCCGAAACAGAGCCGCTGGAATTATGGGACGGGCGGACAAACCACAATAATGGCTGGTATATCGTAAGAAGCACTGTTCCAAAGGGTGCCTCTAAAGGGGCCATTCAATGGAATATAAAAGTAAATACAATCGAAGGGTGGATTTACGATCCGGTGATCCAGGTCTCGCAGCTTGGCTACCACCCGGCGCAGGAGAAAAAAGCCATTGTAGAACTTGATGCAAGGGCTAGCCCCATTGAGCTCTTTCAAGGTATTTAAAATGGGGAATGAGGGGCCAGAGCTGGTGCTTGAAAAGGAGACTGAATTCTGGGGGGAATTCCTCAGGTATAAATATGCAAGCCTCGATTTTTCTTCCATACAGGAAGCGGGTATTTACCAGGTGAGTTATGGTGAAAAGCTCTCTCATGCCTTTCGAATTGCTGAGGATATCTACGATAAAGGAACCTGGCAAGCTACTCTTGAGTACTACCTGCCCGTGCAGATGTGCCACATGCGCATCAATGAAAAGTACAGGGTCTGGCATGACCTCTGTCATATGGATGATGCACAGATGGCTCCTCATATACCCTTTCACTTTGATGGCTACAAACAGGGAGAAGAAAACCATACAGACTTTGAAGCAGGAGATCAGGTAAGCGGACTGGACCAGGGTGGCTGGCACGATGCGGGTGACTACGACCTGAGGGTGGAATCCCAGTCCGGAACAGTCTGGCTGCTGGCTAAAATGATCGAGGAATTTGAGCTTGACCATGACGCCACCATGATCGATTTTGATAAGCACCTGGTGGAAATCCATGAGCCTGATGGCATATCCGATGTCATTCAGCAGATCGAACACGGGCTCGCCACCATCCTGGGTGGCTATCGATCCCTGGGCAGGCTCTATCGGGGAATTATATGCAGGGATCCCCGGCAATATGTGATGCTGGGAGATGCCACATCCATGACCGACAACATTCCGGGAAATGATGATGACCGCTGGGTCTTCACGGAACAAAATCCCCGTCGTGAGTTACAGGTAGTTCAGGGCCTTGCTGCAGCATCCCGGGTCCTGAAAGAAGCCAATCCCGAACTTGCAAAGGAAGCTCTCGAAACTGCCATCGCCCTCTGGGAAAGTATACCCGAGGATCCAGCACTCGCATCCCAAAAAGTGATCGCCCTTACGGAGCTGATACTCTCAACCGGAGATAAGGCCTACCTCACTATGCTTGTGGAGATGAAGGAGGACATCCTGAAATCTATAGACCGTTGCGGCTGGGCAATTGGAACTGTAATTGAATATATTGATGATGCTGAATTCAAGTCTGATCTACATGCGGCAGTTAAAACTTATCAGGAAAAGCTGAAAAAAGAGCAGGAGATTGATTCACCCTATGGCGTTCCCTACAAACCAAATATATGGGGAGCAGGATGGAACATCCAGCGCTTTGGTGTTACACAGTACTTTTATCATAAGGGATGGCCCGAGCTGGTCCCAACCGAATTCTATGAACATGCTCTGAATTTCATCCTTGGGGTCCACCCGGGACCCAACAATGCTTCCTTTGCCTCGGGAGTCGGAGCAAATTCAATCAAGGTGGCCTATGGGGTAAACCGGGCCGACTGGTCCTTTATTCCCGGTGGGGTGGTTTCGGGCACGGCACTGATCCGGCCCGACTTTCCCGAACTGAAAACCTGGCCTTTTTTCTGGCAGCAAACCGAATACGTAATGGGTGGTGGAGCCACCAATTTTATGTTCCTTGTACTGGCAGTTAATGAGCTTTACAATCCACCTGAGTAGTCAGGCTCCCCCTGCCGCGTGTATCGAAGCTGCGAAGAGATACTATCCCAGATGCTTCCAGGGGCCCTTCGCACCTGGGGGAATCCTTATCCGGATCTGATCCATCAGTGGTATAGCGAATCTCCAGGCCGGGGAAATCCACATTGGCCAGAACCAGGCCTTCCTGTACAATAGCCCCGGGCGCAGGCAGGCGGTAATTATAACCGCCAAAGAGGTGATCCAGCCTGGGCATCTCCCGATAGCCAATGGTATGGGCAAAAGCACTCCAGTCCTTGTTGATGGCCTCAATTCGCTTCTCCCGGTCAGCTATATCCGCCCATTCAGCCTGCCCGGACCAGGCCCGTTCAGCCAGTCCCAGCATTTTTGGCAAATAATAGTATTCCAGCATTTCATTTCCCTTGATCGTTTCACTCCAGATGGGTCCTTCAAGACCAGTAATTCGCTGCCTTGCTTCAGGCTTAAGCGCTTCCATCCCCTCAAACCTGGCCGGATTTAGCGGCCTGCGAAAACGGTCTGTGAGGGTCGTTGCAAATACATTAAAGGGGGCAAAAGTAAAAGCCCGCCGGGTATTCACAAAACCTCCCCAGTAATGCCCAGGTTCAGCCGGATGATGATTATAGGCAAGATCCATGTAGAAATTATCCACGTTGCACAAAACAACCGGATAACCTGCATTGGCCATTCGGTTTCCAAGATCCAATGAGTTTCCAAGGCTGTTCCATACATAGGGAAGCATTCCGCTTCCCGCAAATTCAGGATTGGGAACCCATTGCCCTTTTTCATCCTTTAACAAGCCAATCTCCTCCCAACCGGCCATGACCAGGCCTTTTTCAGACAGAATTTCCAGGAGTCGGCCCTCAAAATAGGGCTGCAAGTTTGAAGCGGCCCCAAGATCGGGGTGTGCTTTAAGAAAATCACTACAGATGGGCGATTCAGTCCATGAATTGGCCGGCACCTCGTCCCCTCCCGTATGAACTGCCTTGAGCTCAAGCCCTGCATCACTATACATCAGAGTGAGCTCATCAACAATCTTTTCAAAGAACAGGAAGGGGGCTTCCTTGCATACACAGGTGACATTATCATTGTAATTCTGCGCTGAATTGTAGACCGATCCATCCTCGGGATCAATAAGCCGGTAAAGCTCTGCCTCCTCAATTCTCCCCTCGGCCTTCAGTCTGTCATATCGGGTCTCCATGGCAAAAATGGCTGCCCTGGCGTGCCCGGGAAAGTTAATCTCCGGTATTACCTCCACATGATGGGCTGCAGCATATTTCAAGAGATTCACAAAATCTTCACGACTCATAAATCCACTGCCCACACCAAGATCGGGATCAGGAAATCCGCCCGAACCGTAGGCCGGAATCAAATGGTCCTTGCTGGAAAGGGTATGACCCCTGAATCCTCCAACTTCGGTAAGTTCAGGTAATCCTGGAATCTCCAGTCTCCACGCTTCGTCATTGGTGATTGAAAAATGAAGCTTATTCAATTTGTAAAATGCCATGGCAGCAATCAGCTTCCGCACGGATTCCGGCTGATGATAATTCCGGCTTACGTCCAGCATGATGCCACGATAAGCAAAAGCAGGTGAATCAGTGATACTTACACACGATATTTCAAGTTTTCTTTGAGGCTTATCCCAGGCTTCAACAGGAATGATTGCCAGTAAGCTCTGGATTCCGTAAAAAACGCCTGCATCATCCCCTCCCTCGATATGTATTCCTGCTCCACTGAGCACTTTCAAGTGATAAGCTTCACTCTTTCCAGAGTTGGACAAAAACAGGTTAACCAGGTTTGTCCCGGCTCCATGCCCTGCTACCATTCCGGGTTTAGTGCCCATGACTTTTTCCAGCATCTCAGCCAGGTAGTTTGCTTCATTCTCAAGCCCCTTCTGATAACGAATAACCAAGCCGGTCATCAGCACTTCAGTTCCCGGGGAGTTTTCAACTGACACGGGTGTGGGGATCACCTTAGATATGGTGGAAACATCCATTTTTTCCAGTCCGGCATTCTGCTGAAAAATCCACTCAGCATCAGGCACAGGAATTCCCCCTTCCGGGGGGAAAATTTTTTCCAGAGAAGGAAAATCTTTTATTTGAATATTATTAAATGCCGCAAGCTCTTCAAGCTCGCTGTCAGGATCGGTAAAAACAATATAGAAGCCTGAAGGGGCTTCCACCTCCTTGATTAAACTTCCTGGCTTATTGTAAGCAATGGTCACTTCCTGTCCAGGATCCAGGCGGAAGCCTTCCTTTGGAGAGATACAAAGCAAGTCGCCGTTCAAGTGCCTGATCTCCACACCCCCGGTCACAGACTCATCCATCACCCCCATACCCATCTGGCTGAAATAGAGGGTCCAGTCAGAATCTCCAAGGCTGAGTTCCCCGGCATTTTTAAGTAAAAAAACGGCGCTTGAAAAACCCTCAGCCGGATGGTTGCCCTTAAATTCCCAGCTAAGAAAAAGTTCATCTGCCGAGGGGTGCCCCAGAGGTTCCCTGGATCCACATGAAGTAAGAAGCATTGCAGCCATAAAAACGGAGATTACTTTTGTGAGAATCAGCTCCGTCGTTCTTGATTAAGCTTAGAACCCAGAGAAAACAGTGGGGCCGTTCAGAGCTCGGCGTCTGATCTCGCGGAGCTCGAGCGATATCGCGGGCTGGCCCTCGAGGCGCGCGTTGCGAAGCGCCAGGGCCGAGGGCGCCCGCATCAACCAGATCGTGCGTGAGAGCCTCCGGGACGCCGAGATCCTCGAACAACAGGGGCGGCTGTCCGAGGCCATGGAGGCGCTCGGTGAGGGTCTCGCCGTCGATCCCGATAACCCGGACGCGGTAGCCAAGATGGAAGGGTTGCGGACCGAGGTCGTTCGGTTGCAGCGCGAACGGACTCGACGCGACCCGGGCAACGGACTTCGTCAACCGAGGCAGGTCCCTCCTTTCTCAGAGGAACTACGCAGAGGCCTCGAGTCTGCTGCGGCCAGGCTCTCGATATTCGCCCGAGCCCCGAAGCGCAACAGCTCTTCGATCGGGCCCGGACCGGGCTCCTGGCCGAGATGCAGGCCGAACAGGACGCAGAGGCCCGGGAGGCGGCGATCGCCTCCGGTCTTAACCAGGCCCGCGAACTGGAATCCGGCCGACGATTCTGCCGAGCCTGGATCGCCTGCACCGGTCCTCGCCGCCGATCCCGAAAACCGGGACGCCCTGGCTCTCCAGCGGCGGATTCTCGCAGGTGCAACAGGCCTCCGCGGACGAGGACTCACTCGCTCGAGCGCTGGCCGAGTCAGCCGCCGAGTTCGAGTCAGGGCGCTTCGAACGCGCGATCTCGGCGGCCAACTTCGCCCTCGCGCTCGACCCGGGAAACCCCGACAGCTCTGGATACGATCCGAAAATCCTACGCGCAGATCAGCCGCCGTCTCCTCGGCTCGCGGACCGTCGAAAACCTGCCGCCGGCCATCCGCTTTGCAGACTTCAGGAGCGACCGTCCCCGACGGAACCCGCGCCCAGCTCGTTCGCAGCCCTGATTTTCGATTGAGCGGCGTCATCATCGACACTCTCGCCGGTTGAAGTTCGTTTCCGGGGCCCTGAAGAACGTGAGATCGAGGGCAGCAGCACCAGCCAACCCATGGGAGAGATCTACATCACCGAGTTCGCCGTCGACGATTCGCTGGTCGACGGCACCTCGACCTATCAGCTGGTGGCGACCGACAATGCAGGGCTGAGCACGAGCGCCGAGTACGCCGTCGTCTACGCCGCGCCCTTCTACCGATCACGCTGGTTCCAACTCACCCTCGTCTTGATTCCAGTTGCCGTCCTCATCGGGGTCTGGATGCATCGCGCACGGCGACGGCGGCAGCTCTTGAAGCGGCGTTTCAACCCTTACATCGCCGGCGCCCCGGTGCTCGACACCGAGATGTTCTTCGGCCGCGAGCAGCTCATCGAACGCATTCTGCAGACCATTCACAACAACAGCCTTCTCCTTTATGGCGAGCGGAGGATCGGGAAGACCTCGCTCCAGCACCACATCAGGCGGCGGCTGCAGCAGCTCGACGACCCGGACTATCAGTTCTACCCGGTCTACGTCGATCTCCAGGGAACCCCCAGTCGCAGTTCTTTGCCACCCTTGCCGAAGACGTCTTCCATGAGCTCGCGCCACTTCTGGACGGAATGCGGCCGGGAGACGGGCTCGATCCAGGAGCGGCCTACGGCTATCGCGAGCTGGTAGCCGACCTGCGTCGGGTCCTCAAGACCCTCGAGAAGGAAGTTCAAACAGATCAAGCTGGTGCTGTTGATCGATGAGGTCGACGAACTCAACGCCTACGACCCGAGGGTCAACCAGCGGCTACGGAGCCTCTTCATGAAGAGCTTCGCCGAGAACCTGGTGGCCGTTGTGTCTGGGGTCGAGATCCGCAAGCAGTGGGACAAGGAAGGCAGCCCCTGGTACAACTTCTTCGAGGAGATCGAGGTCACTCCGATCGGGCGTGACGATGTGGTGGAACTGATCACCAAACCGATCGGCGGCGTCTTCAAGATCGACGAGCCGGTGGTCGACCGGATCATCGAACTCACCGATCGCAAGCCGTACCACGTTCAGCGAATGTGCATCGCCCTGGTGAACCGCATGTACGAGGAGGGGCGGCGGCAGATCACGATCGCCGACGTTGACGCTGTCGCCGGTCCGCGTGACCGACCAGGACCAATCCGTTCGTCGTCGGTCAATGGGTCCGCGGCAAGCGATTCTACGGACGGGTCGAGCCTGATCGAGGAGATCCTCGACGGCCCCCGGAACTCGCTCTGGCTGCTCGGCACCCGCGGTATCGGCAAGACCTCTTTGCTCAAGCAGCTCGAGCACCTGACCGCGGCCGCAGAGCACGCCTACGTCCCGATTTTTGGGATTTTCAAGGTGCCGATGCCCGGGGGAGCTCGCCTACTTTTCAGACGCCCTGCTCGATGCCGAGGATCGGCTCGAGGCCATCGGCATCGAGCTCTCCGGATTCGAGGGAAGACCTCTTCGCCTCGATGGCAGCTCCGCCGGGGGCTCCGCAGTCAGGGCGATCATTGCTCCTGTGTGCGACGAGGTCGAGGAGCTCCTTCTCCATCGCCAGGATCCGGCCCTGCTGCGCAAACTCCGGCGAGCCATGCAGTCGCAGGACGGCGTTCGCTCGGTGCTCACCTCCTCGGTTCGCCTGTGCGCGCTGGCCGAGCAGGTGACGACACCTCGCCCTTCCTCCACGGTTTCAGCCCGCCGCTCTACATCAGCGGTCTCTCCAGCGATGAGACCCTCTCGCTCGTTCGCCAGGAGCAGTCGCCATCCGGATCGCGACCGGAGATCGACGACGCCGATGCGGCCGAGATCTGCGCCGTTGCGACGCCATCCCTATCTCGTCCAGCTGGTCTGCAAGCGGTTCTTGGAGACCGGGATCTCGAGGAAGCCTGCCGCCAGGTGGCCAGCGATCGCATGATCAACTACTTCTTTTCGGTCGACTTCGAGATGCTGTCGGCAACCGAGAGGTCGGTTCTGCGGTTGATCGCGGATCAGGGAACGGCCACCGACGACTCGATCCACGCGGTGATGAAGACCGACACCGCCGATCGTGACGACGCCCTGAAGAGCTCGAGAATCTCGGGTTCATCGGTCGAGACGAAAAGCGGAACTATGTTCTGCCGAGCTTTTTCCTCCGCCGCTGGCTCGAAGACATGGCGAACACCGGAGGCGCCCGCGACGCGACCCGGCACCGAGGGACGAGGACCCACGATTTCGGTGCGGACCATCGATGGCCGCTACACCCTGCACGAGGAGATCGGCGCCGGCGCCACCGGCAGCGTGTTCAAGGCCCGCGACACGCTCCTCGACACCTGGGTCGCCGTCAAGCTCCTGAAACCGGAGTACACCGCAAATGACAGCGCCCTCGACCGGGTGCGGCAGGAGATCCTCCTGTCGCGGGACATCGCTCACCCCAACATCCTCAGGGTCTACCACCTGGCCTCGTACGAAGGCGCCACCTACATCACCATGCGTGGATCAAGGGCGGCACCCTCGCTGACAAACTCTCCCAGCGCGAAGCCCTCCCCACCTCAGAGGTCCTGACCATCGCCACCAAACTCGCGTCGGCGCTGGCGTCCGCCCACGCCCAGAACATCCTCCATCGCGACGTCAAACCCGGCAACATCCTGATGGACGGTGAGGGCGAGCCCTACCTCGCCGATTTCGGCCTCGCTCGCCTGATCGGGGAAAGGGCCTGACCCAGCACGGAGTCTTCGTCGGCACCCCGCACTACTCGTCGCCCGAACAGATCGCCCTCGAGCCTCTCGACGAACGTTCGGACATCTATGCACTGGGGTTGGTCATCTTCGAGATGGCGACCGGGAACGGCCGTTCGA
>CAVQMZ010000002.1:0-335025 GCA_963713725.1 uncultured Bacteroidota bacterium | reverse complement strand
TGACCCCACAAACATAAAGCCACCACCCGGATTCATGGGGGCATCAACTGGAAGGTCCCATGGACGGGCCGGCATAAAACCTCCATCATACCAGGTCAGATCCAGCTCAGGTAAAGCGCATAGCGGAAGATTTTCCCTGGCCGGGAATTTATAACTTACCTGTGATGCAACGGGTGCACTCTCTGTGTTGACCAATGATGAACTGGCCTGGAAAGCATTAGGCTGACCGAGCTTTAAGGCATAGTTGGGGACATCCAGCAGATGGCAGCCCATGTCTCCCAGGGCCCCGGTCCCATAATCCCACCAGCCCCGCCATATCCATGGATGGTATTCCGGACTGTAGGCACGCATTTTGGCAGGTCCGATAAATAAATCCCAGTCCAGGGTTTTGGGTACGGCCACTTCCTTCAAAGGTGCGGGCATTCCCTGCCTCCATATGGGTCTGTTGGTCCACACATGGGCTTCCCGGATGGTCCCCAGGCAACCACTCTGCACTATCTCAGCAACCTCATAAACCGTATCGCTTGAGTGACCCTCATTTCCCATCTGGGTGACCACACCCGTCTTTTTAGCCAGTTTTGTAAGATAACGGGATTCCCATATGGAATGGGTCAGGGGTTTTTGAACGTAAACATGTTTTCCCATCTCCATGGCAGCAGCTGCACTCAGCGCATGGGTATGATCCGGGGTGGCAATCATCACCGCATCAATGTCCTTTTGCTTATCAAGCATCTTACGGAAATCCTTGTACTTTTTCGCTTTGGGATAGGTCTTAAATACCGGGTCGGCATAGTCATAATCGCAATCACACAGGGCGACAATGTTTTGATCCACCATATTTTTCAGATTCACCTTGCCTTTGCCACCAATACCTATTCCGGCAATGTTCAGCTTATCGCTTGGGGCGGTATGTCCAAGACCGGAGACTGCAAAGCTGGGAACCACGGTAAATGCCAGGCTGCTGGCACCCACATTCTTGATAAAGTTTCGACGTTTCATAGTTTGTCTTTTAGTGTAGTTGAGTTAATTTCTAAACCTTTTCCACCCATATGGGACTCGACCAGGCAAGTTCCTTGTTCTTCTGGGTGACACGGATGTAGTAATATAAAACTTCTGTCTCATTTCTTTGCATGTTTCTTCAATTCCATAATCTCGTCAATCTGCTTTCTGGCATTTTCCTGCTCCCAATCCATGTATTTCTTTATCTTTTTCTTATTATAGGGATCCTTCATCAGGGCCAGGGCCGGATGATCGGTCTCTTCCATCCAGTCTACCAAAAGCTGCCTCATATCTTCCACCCGCCCCTTAAATTCCTCATCGTAAGCAAGGTTGATGTAGGAATGCGGATCCTGCCTCACATTGTAAAGTTCCTCGGTGATGCGATACTTATGGAAATCACTACGCTGCTTAATGGATGGAACAGTGTCGGCCGCGGCCCATATGGCAGCAAGGGTTTTGCTGAAGGTATAGTCGGAGTTATGCACCTCTTTTCTTCCATTCTCCACCCAGGGATTATAAATATAAACCCAGTCGCGCATGTGGATGGCAAACTCGGGGAACATATTATCCTGGCGAAGATTCCGGTAATAATAAGCCACTGTATAATCGCGTCCGTTTTGAGGCTTACCGAAGATCAGGGGTTTAAATGATCTTCCTGCCATATATTCCGGAACATCCATACCAAGCATATCCAGGAAAGTAGGTGTCAGGTCCACTGCGCTCACAATGTGCTCAGCATCCCTGTAACCTTCCTGAATTTTGCCTGGATGTTTGATAATCAAGGGAACCCGCACACTGGTTTGATAACAATTCAATTTGGAGTAGGGCATAGAGATTCCATGATCCGACATGAAAACCACGATGGTGTTCCCCTCCTGACCCGATTCCTTCAGTGCCTTTAAAACAGCACCCACCCCATCATCGGCACGCCTTACTGAAGAATAATACTCTGCCATCTCCTCCCTGATCTGGGGAAGCTCAGGCAAGAAGCCCGGAACAGTTACTTCATCAGAGGTGTATACTTTGCTGGGTCTACTCAGTTTTCCCTCATCATATAATTTTTTGTACTTATCATTGAGCTCATCATAGTTCTCAGTAAAAAAAGGCCTGTGGGGATCATTAAAATTCATCATGATGAACCAGGGCTTTTGTCCCGCTTCGGAAATGAGCTCGGAAATCACCTGTCCCTGGTAAGGTATATCACGTCCCATGCCGGTACTGGTTTCGGTGACAGCTCTGTCCCACTCATAAAAATCCTGTTCTTTGTTGAGATTGGCTATGAAGTAGCCATTTGCTTTCAGAATATCGGGCAAGGCCGGTCCCAATCTTTCTATTTCAGTAAAACCACGGGTTTTGGTCTGGTGGCTGTGATTACCCGAAAGCATCACCTGCCGGGAAGGCGTACACATGGCCATTTGAACATAGGCATAATCAAACCTCATACCTTCAGAAGCCAGCTTGTCGATGTTAGGCGTGGTACGCGCCAGGGTGCTGTTATAAACGCCCACCGAATTCCAGTTCATATCATCGGCGGTGATCAGCAGAATGTTGGTGTTCTGAGCAAGCGCTAACCCCTGACATAGCAAGAGCAGGCTAAAAGAAATGCCAGAAAAAATTCGGACTAATTTTCGATTTGCTGACCCAGGAAGAAAAGTGAAAATTGAATTCATAAGGGCATTTTTAAGATTGAATGCCCTTAATTTATGAATCCACCATTAAGAAATGCTTAATTAAACATAAATGGGCATTCAGCTTTGTAATGATCAGTCCAATCTCTCAATCCACACATTCCTGAACTGGATTTTTGAACCTTCGGCCTGCAAGGCAATATTTCCCTTACTATGGGAACAATCTGTTGCCACATTCTGCAACAATCCATTTACGCTTAATTCAATCGTACTTCCCTTGCAGCTAATGTCATAAGAGTTCCACTGTCCTGCCGGCTTTTCATTTGAAGGATGTAATTTAGGCAGAATGGGTTTGACGGAATCCGTGGAGGTATAAAGGGTATCGCGCACCCTTGCACTGATACCTACTCCATTCACAATAAAATCCCCGGCATTTCCATGCTTAAGCTGTCCTTGAAAATGGTTTACCACCCATATGTCAGGACCAACAGTATGTAAAAAAATCCCGCTGTTTGTCGGCTCTTCAGTATAGCGCCATTCAACATGCAGCTTATAATTTGAATACTCTTTTTCGGTCCGTAAGTAGCCGTTTGGAACGCCGATTGTTTCAATCACTCCGTCCTTAACGTAAAAGAAGTTTTCCGGACTTACGCTGGAATCACTTACAAAGATTCTCCAGCCATCCAGATTCTCTCCGTTAAACAAATATTCCTTTGTATCAGTACATGATGTGGCAAGAATAACAAATATTCCGATTAGAGTGATTTGACTGAGTTTTTTCATAATTTTTTTCATTTTTATCCTGATTTTGCGATTTAACGGGCAATTTAAAGTGTCTCTGAAGCTTCACGAATCCGTTTTAATTCATCGGTGAGTTTTTTCACCATCTTCGGATTTTCCCCATACAAATTTATACTTTCTTCCGGATCATCTGACAAATTGTATAACTGTGGCTCAAGAGGCATTTTGATGTTCTTCCTTCTGCCCTCGGGTAACTCATCGGGAAGAACATTATCAATGTATTTCCAGTCACCCATCCGTATGGCCTGCATGCCATGCATATCAGCGGTTACCACTGAGGTTCTTGCCGGATCCCCCCCCTGTCCCAAAAGGGCTGATAAAAAACTACGGCTGTCAGGGGCCACATCCTCATCTTCCGGCAGGTTTTTGCCAATAATCGCGGCAATGGTTCCAAATACATCCATCACAGCGATGATATCTTCAGACTTGCTTCCTTGCTCAACCTTTCCAGGCCAGGAAACAATGAAGGGAACACGTGTTCCTCCTTCCCATATGGTATGTTTGTCACCCCGAAGGTCTCCGTTAATTTTAAGACCTGCCTGTATGGCCTGAATTTCCGGAGCTTCAGGCCTGTTCCCCGGGATCTCCCCTCCATTATCGCTGGTAAATATAATGATCGAATTATCCAACAAGCCCTTGTATTCCAGGGTTTGAATGATTTGCCCCACACTCCAGTCCAGATCCTGGATAAAATCACCATAGGGTCCGCAGTCGCTTTTCCCACGCATGTAATTGGAAGGGGTAATGGGATGATGAACAGCAACCGGGGCGAAGTAAAGGAAGAAAGGTTCATCACTGCTTTGTTTGGACAACCAGTCCACCGTTTTTTCGGTCAGCATCTCCATACATTCGATATTCTTTCGTTGCGGTGCATCAAAACCATAATATTGCGGACCATAAAAAGTCCTGGAATAAGCCTGTATTTTATCGCTCCGGATGCCATAAATATGGTCATTTTCTATGTACACACCCATTTTATCCCCATGATTCTGCGGGACTCCGAAATGATAGTCAAATCCCAGGTCGAGGGGACTGGGTTTCAACTTACCTGTGTACTCTTCCAGTGTTCCGGTCGTCCCGTATCCCAGGTGCCATTTACCAATTGCAGCCGTATTATATCCTTCTTCTTTAAGCAAATCGGCAATGGTAAACCTGTCCGGATCAGGCAACATGCGACCTTCCACACCCCAGGTACCATATTTGAGCTCAGAGCGCCAGGGATAGCGTCCCATGATGAAACTGTAACGGGTGGGTGTACAAACCGAAGCAGCTGTATAGGCAGAGCTAAAACTCATACCCTTTTCCGCTATCCTGTCCACATTTGGCGTCCGAACCAGGCTTTTTTCAGCTCCGTAACAATTCAGGCTGGTATAACCAAAATCATCGGCAAGAATAAAAATAATGTTGGGCCTTTCCTGACAATAAGCCGAGTAAGCTGTTAACAAAAGCACGATAAAAACGGTCATTCTTTGATGCAATCTTTTTCTTTTCATGGTTTTGTATTAGGGAAAATTTCTCTCATAAAATGGCAATTTAAGCAAACTGGATTAAGAAATGCTTAATTAAATCTTAGTAGGCAGAAAGGGTGTAGGTATTCACTTCAGCTTCCCAGTCGATTAAGAGATTGCGAAGACTGTCAGCTTTCCCGGGTTTTTCCAGAATCAGGTTTCTCTCTTCGGCAGGATCATCAGAAAGCCTGAAAAGATAGCTGCTATCTTCCTGAACCAGAAATTTCCAGGGACCTGAGCGGACCGACCTTAAACCATTGTATCTCCAGAAAACTGCTCGCTCCTCCATGGATTTCCCTTCAAGCAAAACCCGGGAAAAATCGATCCCGTCAGATTTAAAATGATCAGGTAGGGTATTCCCTGTAAGTGCTGCAATTGTGGGAAACAGATCCATACCCATCAAAAGCTCATTACAGGTGGCTGGTGCGATCCTGTCTTTCCAGTAGCCAATGGCAGGAACCCTGTGAGCTCCTTCCCAGAGGCTGCCCTTATAACCCCTTAGTGGAGCATTGGATCCTTCCTTGTTGGCACCATTGTCAGAAAGGAAAAATACCAGGGTATTTTCCAGAATGGCATTTTCATCAAGCGTTTTGAAGATTTCTCCAATTCCCTCATCCATAACGGAAATCATCTCCCTGTATGTAAGCTGCAGGTTATCAGGGCTTCCGTTCATATTAAAAGACCCGCTCAGGCTTCTCTCCGGAGGATCCCCCCTGCCCTGATATGGAAAATGAGGGGCTTCATGAGCCACATAAAGGAAAAAGGGGCCGTTTTTATGTTCCTCAATGAAGGAAAGGGCATAGGAGGTGATCAGATCGGTGGAATATCCAATCTCCTCTATGGTATCCTTCTGTGACCACCAGTCATAATTTCCTGCACCATCAATGTGGGAGTGATAGTCAACATTTCCACTCACGTAACCTTTAAAGTAATCAAAGCCATAGTTCAGGGGCGAATAAGCCGTATCATAACCCAGATGCCACTTACCTGAAATACCTGTATCATAACCCAATGATTTTAAATAGCTGGCTATGGTAAAGGTCCCTGGATTTAATCCGGTATGACGGAATTTTGTGGCATGTACCACTGCTTCAATACCCACCTTCTGCTGATATTGGCCCGATAAGAGGGCGGCCCGTGTGGGACTGCAAACTGCCCCGTTGGAATGAAAATCAGTAAACAAAATCCCCTCTGTGGCCATCTTATCCAGGTTGGGGCTCAAATGTTCGGGATGTCCATAACATGCAAGATCACCGTATCCCAGATCATCGGCAAGGATAATGATGATGTTTGGAAGGTCGGCCACTTCCTTTACCCTGTCGCAGGCATTTAGAAAGAGCAGAGCCTGGATAAGAAAAATGCAGGTTTTTAGCATGGTGAATCTTACTTTAAAGCTGCCTGGAGTCCTGGGATGCTGCTGTGCCCGGGATCAAGAGCAACTAACTCATCAAGGGCTTTCTTTGCCCCGCTCTTGTTTTCGTTCACAAGATTAGCAACAAACAAATTAACCAGAAACTGGGGATCTTTACTGAATCCCGCATGGGCTTTGGCATAGAAATAAAGCACCCTTTTATCCTGCATTTTCATCAGGATATTACCCATCTGCCAGTTTACCAGCGGACAGTCATTGATCTCCAGGCAAAGTGTAAGATAGTAGAGAGACGAATCTGCATCTGTCTCCAAGAGAAACAGTGCCTTATTATAAAGGGGGAGAATGTCAGCAGGCACATAAAGGGCATACTCGAAAGTTGAGCCAGGTTTGTCCTTTGCTTTTTGCTTTACTTTCTCCAGCTTCATGCGGATGTCTTCCTCCTCCCTGGCCATATCCTCATCCACAAAATTCAGGGCTGAAGTATAGGCTTCTATGGCACCCGGATAATTATGCTTGATCGTTTCAATATCGGCCAGCATGGTGTAGGCGTAAAAAGACTCCACATATTCTATTGACTTTCGAAGATAAATCTCAGCAGCATTTAAGTCGTTTAACTTCAGGAGACAATTGGCAGCCTTATTATAATAAGAAGAGCGGTAAGGATTAATTTTAACCAGGGCTTCATATTCCCTGCAGGCCAGTTGAAGCTGCTGCTTATTCTCATAGTAGCCACCTAAAAAATCATGCAGCGCACTCAGGTTTGCTGTTGGATCTGTAAGTACCGTAAAGGCCAGGGAATCAATTAAACCAGTGACTTTGAAGGTATCCCTGAAAGTAAGCTCCACATCCAGAGATGTAAAAGGCCAGTGTGATTTAAGCTGCTGAATTTTAAAGGCTCCCACCAGGCTGTCCAGCTTTGTGTAGCCCCAGTTGCGCCGATAGTACTCCCCCGGTTTGGCGCTAAAGGGATCCGGGGCTGCCCGGATTAATGCAGATTCCACGATCGCTTTGAAAAAGGCATCGGCCAGCAAAAACTGGCCCTCAATGTTTGGATGGACATGTTCGGTAAGCAGCCTATTCCCAATCAGACCGCCATTGGAAGCTTCCGAAAAATGCCTGAGCGTGGGGATGCTAAACACTCCATTCTGCCTGGCCAGGCTGTCAATAATCTGATTGACCTCTTCGCTTGCACGAAAGCGCACAGGGTCGAGGTCCTTGGCCTGGTAAAATCCTGCCCTTGCCCCGGAAATATCTCCGGCAGCAAGTTTTTGTATGGCATCCTGATAGGCTGAATGAGCCTCCATCCCCTCCCCTTCAGAAGCGCCAAAGGGTGGCAAATCCCTGACATTGGAGACAAGATCGCTAAAAAATACGGGGACATTCTTTTTTCCGGCCCGCTCAAGTATGTAGCTCATGTTGTCCCTGAATTGATTGATCCCAATCCGGTATTCTTCACTGCCATAAACAATGTCCTCATCCTGAACAATGCGCTTCATCAGGGTTCCCTTTGCCTCATCGCCAGAGGCACCCTTATTCAACTGCTTAGAGACTCCCCCGATGCCCGACTTTACCAGCTGGGCAATCCTGAGATTCATAATGCTGAAGTTCAATGATCTTAAAAAGGCACTCTTACTCATGGTTTCATTTGACCCGATGCCAAAGGCACCATAAAACTCATTGTGGCCCGCATAAATAAGGATGGCATCAGGCTCATACTTTAATACCTGGGGAATAAAATCCTTCAGGGTAATGCTGTTGATGGCCGTCAGAGCCGTATTGACCACTTCCACATGCCTGTCAGGGTAAGCATCCTCAAGTCGCTGGTGAAGGATGCGGCTTGCCATCAGGTTATTGTCATAGGGATAACCATAGACCGTGGAACTCCCCATTACAAAAATCCTGAATCCGTTTTCAGGTTTTTCTTTTAAAAAAATATCATTGTTGGTTGATGTGGCCTCCAGGAGGGAGAAATACTTCTTCCCCACATGGGGATTGATCATATAATAATCCTTGTAATCCTGGGAGCTATGAGAGACCACAAGGCGCATGCTGTTTCCATAATGGAAGAGGCGAAGGGCTCCCTCCAGCATAAAAATCAAAAGGACAGAAAACAAAAGTGACACGATTTTGAAATAGAGCTCGCGCCTGTTCTTCCCACCTGAGCTTTTCGAAACTTTTGCCATACCGAAAGATAGAAAAAAAGAGAGTGCCTTTAAAAGACACTCTCTTCAATCAATAACTATGAAAAAAAATTACTTTTTGATAAACTTGGAAGAAGTAGAACCTCCGTCAAGCATTTCAACCTGAAGAATATAAATTCCATTATTCAGGTCAGCAACATCCATGGCCCTGTTAAAGTCGCCACTGAGTTCGTACTGCTTAACCATTCTACCGGTTACATCATAGAATTTAACACTGTTCAGTGCAAATTCACTGTTAATGTTCAGCACACTGTTGGTAGGATTAGGATAAAGAGAGATAGCACCAGCTTCAATAGTTTTTGCATCTTCGATACCTACAGAAGGATTGGCATAATAGGCCTTAACCTTTGCAAGCTGATCCATACTGTCCCAGTCTGAAATGTCACCATACCACTCCTGTGCACCCAGTTTCATTCCGTCGATGGCGGAAGTAACAGCTGCATTGTAAGTGAAATCTTCGGGAAGATCCATTACAGTGGCCATACCTGAACCATTCTCACCTTCGGGTCCGGGGATCGTTGTAGGATCATAGTCACCAATGGTGAAATTCAGCCTGTCAGGAACAGTTTCTCCAAGGTTGAAGTTAGCCCTTGCCCATGTGCCATAAAGATCACCTTCAGCCTGGCTCTCAATCATCTCAGTATTCATCTCAGGATCAACCTGAATATGGTTGTTCATGATCTTTACATTGTCATACTTTTCAGCGATTGTATCAGTCATGTTGCTGGTAAACCTTGCAGGAATATTCACAACCTGATGTGGAGGAAGTGGCAAACCTGCAGCTGCAGAGAATCCCCAGTCTACTTTGGAAATCGGGAAATCAGTCGTGTCATTCAAACCACCGGCATAGTAATTATCCAGGTACTCACTGGTATAATTCAGGTTGTTTGAAGCCATAAATTTTACATCAGCAATGGTTGGTGCAGCCTTTCCGGGGAAAGCAAGCTCCCAAACATCCTTGTCAGGATGCATCAGGTTCACAAGACCTACCTCAACAGGACCGTACTCAGTCTGGCTTTGAAGCTGGCTCAGCATAGTCTCCTGCATTTCACCCATCCACAGGCAATTGATAAATACATTGTTTGTGAAATAGGCCTCTTTCCACTGCTCCATGAAATTCCAGTATCTTGGAATATTCTGAATGGTGTTGTGATTAAAGAAGGCAAAATTAACCGGGCAATATTTGTTCATAACCAGGAGTCCGCCGTTGGCAACCGTTACGTTCTCCATCCAGAGTGTATCGATGGCATTTCCATCTCCACGTGTGAAAATCGCGTAGTTCCAGGGATTCTTGAATTGAGTCATATCACGGAAGTAGCAGTTCTTCAGGAAGATATCCATCTCTCCTTTAACGCCCCCCAGAGAAACAACATCACCCTTCACCTGGTTCTCATGAACGAAATCCATAATTTCCAGTCTACGGTCTGTACCTGCCAATCTGAACAGAACATTTCCGGTTCCGTTAGTTGCCATGGTTGGCCAATAAAGATTCTTCAGTTTAAGTGAACCGGTAATCTGGTTGGTGAACATATCACCACCATCCTTGGGAGTGGTCAGCACAAAGGCCTTTTTCCCACCTTCTTCACCTACAATGGTAAGGGTTGAAGTGGAGTCCTTTGAAGAACCAAAAAGGATGGGAGAGGTCATTGTGTAAAGCTGACCGGCTTTCAATTGATAAATCCGGTTTGGATTTGCACGTACACCACCAGCCAGGGTATCCCCGTTGATGGTAGCCTCAATAATACCTGCCTGCGATGCCGGCTCAATCACAACCACAGCCTGATCCGGGGGGATCTGGCCAAAGGCAGCAACAACACCAAGCAACATCATGGCAACAGCACATGAAAAAAATCTAGTAAATCTTCTCATAATAATTGAATTTTTAGTTAAACAATAGATGATATATTAATAAATGATTAAAAGTCGTATCGGACACCCAGTATCACATTCATGCCATAATACTCCGAATTCCTGGGAAATATTTGCCCCAGGGCATCCACCACCCTGTCATCGATGTAGTTATTCAGGTTGGCAATATCCAGGGATACACTCAGTCTCGGGGTAATATTTTGTCTTACATTAAGGTCCATGCGGAACATGGATTGATTTACTTCATCCAGCAGGCTGTGGATGGGATCAACCCTGGTGATGGTGGAAGCCTGGTAACGGAACGAAAGTCGTGTGGAGAAACCTTTGTAGTCCCAACCTATCCTGGCATTAAATAAATGGGAAGGCTGGTCGAGCATACGAGATTCCCTGGAATCATAAACTGCCTTAAACTTGGTAATGGGGAAGAATCCACTGCTATCCACATACTCTGCAAAAGCCACATAGGGAAGTTCTGTGGTGGAATAGATCAATGCATAATTCAGATCAAGCACCAGGCCACTCAGGAGCCCTGGCAGGTACCAGAAATTACTCTGCCAGCTTAGCTCAAGTCCGTAATATTTGGACTGGTTGGGATTATTTACAGGCTTGTTGTTGTTGACGGTATTGGAAGTGTACAGCGTGGAATCATACAAGCTTTCCGGGGCTCTTAATGAGGTAACCAGTGATTCCGGAGCTCCGGATTCTTCAAGTTGCGCAAGATAGGATGGTTTGTATTCCGGAATGCGATAAACCAGATCATCGATGGCCTTATAAAAACCATTGATGGTAAACAGTCCCAATTTGTTAGCATAGAAAGAAACCCCCAGGTCAAAGTTTTGAGCCAGGGCAGGCCACAGGTAAGGATTGTAAGAACTGATCGTCAGGAAATCCTGATCCCGTACCAGTGAAGGCGAAAGCAGGGCAAAATCGGGACGTGAAGCACTTTTATAATAAGCACCACGAACATCCATCCATTCAGTCACATCGTATTTCAGATTTATACTGGGGAACCAGTTTGAATTATTACGCTCTGCAGTAACGGGCACAGGATATCCGGAATCAAGTCCTTTATTATCGAAGTAATTTTCCTGAACGAAATTACTGGAATATATGGTCTGCATGTTTTCATAGCGAATACCGGGCAATAACATCAGTTTCCCAATGTTGATCTGGACCATGGCATAGCCGGCCATGAGTTGTTCCTCGGTTTCATAATCAGCACTGTAGGACTGGGGCCCCCTGACCTGATGAAAATCCTCAATATTCAAATCAGGATCATTTATTACATAGTCATAAGTGTTACCAAATACCTCCTTTAAATAGGCCAGGTCGGGAGTCCACTGAAAATTATAACGACCATCAAGGAAGTCACCATAATCATAATTCGGGTCCTCGAAGTTTACTGCGGCGAGTCCGTTCCCATTTGTACTTCCCACATCTACGGGTCTGATAAAGTCGGGATAAACATTATTGTAGAACATATCCATTCTGCCATCACCTATGCCACCGTGAAAATAAGTCCAGGTGGTTGTACGGTCACTGCTTCGTTTTTTCTTCTTATACCGTCCACCAACTTTCAGGTAGCCGGATACGCCTCCAAAACGATAGGGAACCTTCCAGTTGGCATTCACGGTATTCGAAATATCCTCCCGAATTTCATTTTCCTTTTCGTTCCACCTTACAACCGACTTTTCTATTCTGACAGCCTCGTTATAAAATTCATTGATCAGATCAGCAGGCTGGGCAAAAACCCTTTGCTGGGCACCAATGGGAGCCGATTGAAGCGACTCATTATCTTCAAAGTGATAGAGGTCTCTGTCCCGGGTTGACCCCGATTTGCTGTATGAATAATCAACATCAAGTACTGAACTTCCTATTTTAAACTCAGCACCCAGTGAATGTAACTGAAATGTTTCCTCGGGATATTCATCGCTGATATTATATTCATAATTACTGTTGGAGAAAATGTAGCGGGAAGCTCTGATTTCTGTATTGTCCTTTCTCGTACTGTAGATATTGTTAAACTTCAGTTTCATGAAATCATTCTTATAATCCAGCACAAGACTTCCGTTGGCCCGTTCACGCATGCGTATTACTTCCCTGAGTTCCGCATTATCGGTCAGGAGTTGATCCTGCTCTTCAGTGGGATTTGATTGATAACCCGCAGAAAACTGATCAGCAGATCTGTCCACTTGTTCTATACCGCCACTGAGAAGTACACCAAACTTGTTATCAAAAAAACGGTTTCCAACACTTCCCGAGAACTTGTAATTATTAAAGCTGTTATGCAGGTTGTTATATCCACCGCTTCCGAGGACATTAAAATGAAAACCTTCAGCAGCCACACGGGTCCGCAGATTAACCACACCCCCGATTGCATCTGCATCTTTATCGGCAGTGAGACTTTTTGATAATTCAATTCCATCAAGCATTTCAGAAGAAACCGTACTCAAACCTACAGACCTGTCCCCGGAGGCTCCTTCCATCCTGACTCCATCCACCTGAATAATAGAGAATTTTGGAGAGAGACCACGTATTACCACCTTATCGCCTTCTCCACCTGAGCGAAGCAGGGATACACCCGGCAGTCGACCAATGGACTCAGCAGCATTCACATCGGGAACGTCCCTGATCTTATCAGAGGACACAATGTTTGTGATTGCATCGGAGGCCAGTTGCTGGTTGATGGCAGCACGCTGACCCTTAGCCTGAATGGTAATCACAACCTCTTCTCCCATAATGGCCTCAGGAGACATTTCCATATTCAGCTCAAGAACCTGGCCGTCCTCTAATTTGGTATCCGGCAGGGAGATTTGCTTATATCCAATGTATCTGAATACAACAGTATGTGTTCCGGCAGGAATATTGGAAATCATATACTCCCCGTTCAAATCGGTCGAGGTTCCAAGACTGCTTCCTTCGATGGCAATGTTGGTTCCGATAAGCACTTCTCCCGTCAGGGCATCCGTAATTGTTCCTTCAATTCTGGCATTGCCACTTCCCTGGGCAAAAACTTCAAGATTGGCCTGAACTCCAAAAACAACAATCAGGGCAAAGAGTAAAATTCTTTTCATTTTTATCTTTTATATAAGTCGAAAAAACGAGTTTCGGTTTACTTGCATTCAATTTGCGCAATGTATGTACACGGCGTTAAAAAAATCTTAACAGCTTATTAATCCTTTATTAATGGAACAAATCAGGAGTTCGGGGAAAGGCGATTAAGACATTAACTGACCTGATTTACTGAGACTTGTTACGAGTGAAGATATACTGGCTTTTTTTTTGTTCTTGAAGCTCATTCCATCTACACATTTCCGTCTAAGAATAAATTAATACTTAATTAATCCTCTGAAGCAAGATCATCCAGATACTAAATTTTGTTTATCACCTATCATTTTTTACCAGATGTTCTTCAAATCGTCGGCCGAATAGGAATGATCTCTGTTTATCCACTTTGACTTTGAATTCCTTCTGAGTTGAAGTTTGTCTTTTTTTGTCAGTTGATACAACAAAGCCATTGGAACCAGAACTACAAGATAAACCAATGCCATGAGCAATTTCGACATCACAAAGCCCAAAAGATCGGCTAACTTATACCAGGCCATCGCAATTAGCTTCCCAATAGGTTTAACGAAAATTCCCGTTATTCCAATGCAACAGGCAAGGTAAATATATACCTCATTTGACTCCCCGTGCTTTAATATTCCATACAAATAGAGAGCCACGAAGGCTGTTGAAAGCACCAGTAGAGCTTCATAAATCTTGGCTTTTTTCATAGCTCTTAAAACAGGGTATAGATAAAGGGGGCAATGGCACTCCCGCTGCTTAGAACAATGATAAGCCCAAACAACAACAGCACAACAATCACCGGTAACAACCACCACTTTTTCCGCTCCTTGAGGTAAGAAAAAAAGTCCCTGAAAAAATCCATCATCTCTCTGTTTATTAGTCCAATTTGAATTCTTCTTTCCATTTTTCACTATCAGACCAGGCGGGCTGCATCTTCTTTTCGAAGAGGAAATTCCCCATCACCAGGTAATCCATTTCCGTTCTCATAAAGCAACGATACGCGTCATCCGGAGTACAGACTATGGGCTCCCCTCTGACATTAAAACTGGTATTCACAATCACACCCATTCCTGTTTTTTCCTTAAAGGATTCGATTAAACGGTGATAGCGCTTATTGGTTTTTTTATGGACAGTTTGAATTCTTGCGGAGAAGTCAATATGGGTAATGGCGGGGATGTTTGAACGCTCTATATACAGTCTCTCCATTAAAGGCAACTGGTAATAATCCTCCGGAATATCCTTCAGGTGTTTCGGGGCTACAGGCGCAACCAGCAACATGTAAGGCGAAGAGAACTTCAGTGAGAAATAAGAGCTTGCATCCTCACTCAGTACAGCAGGGGCAAAAGGTCTGAAACTCTCCCTGTATTTAATTTTCAAATTCAGTTTTTTCTGCATCTCCTTAGATCTGGCATCGCCCAGTATACTTCTGTTCCCAAGGGCACGGGGTCCAAATTCCATGCGACCCTGAAACCAACCCACAACCTTTTCATTTGAAATGAGCTCAGCTGCCCTGTGGGCAAGCTTGTCGAAGTCCTCAAAATAATCCAGGTGGGCCTGATATTTCCTTGCTGCCTGTTTGATTTCCTTATCCGTATATTCCGGTCCCAGGAAGGCTCCCTTCATAGCATCATCGCTGTGAATGATACGATCCCGACCGAATTTTATATGATAGGCTGCAAGTGCAGCACCAATAGCCCCGCCTGCATCACCCGCTGCAGGCTGAATGAATAGTTCTTTAAAAATGCCTGATTCCAACAACTTACCATTGGCCACACAATTTAAGGCAACTCCTCCTGCAAGGCATAAGGAATCTGCCTGGGTAAGCGCTTTGGCTTGCATGGCAATTTTCAAAACAATTTCCTCGGTTACCTGCTGAATAGCGTAGGCCATTAGAATGGTATTGCTCAATCTTTGCCTCAGAATTTCTTCGCTGAAAGCCAAAGAGTTTTGCCCACTTTTTATCTTTCACCATTCGAAGACCGGTAGCATAATTGAAGTACTTCTGGTTTAGCCAGATCGAACCATCATCCATAATCTCCACCAATTCTGACTTTATGGTTTGAATAAAATCCTTCACCTGGGCAGAATCGGGTTCACCATAAGGGGCCAGTCCCATGAGCTTATATTCCCCGGAATTTACCCGAAACCCTAAATAGTAAGTAAAGGCAGAATAGAGCAGACCCACCGAATGAGGAAAGTGTAATTCCTTAAGGGTCTTAATGCTAGCACCCTCTCCCAGGCAGATGGATGCAGTGGCCCATTCCCCCACCCCATCCAGGGTTATGATGGCTGCCTTTTCGAAAGGGGATGGATAAAAAGCACTGGCCGCATGAGACAGGTGGTGTTCCGGGAATAGAAGCTTCAATCCTTTTTTGTCGAAGTCCTGGACCTCTTTAAGTCCGTCAAGTATGAGTTTTTTCAGAAACACTTTCTCCTTAATCCAGACCGGCATTGATGTTGCAAAAGAAGCCAGTCCCCTGGGGGCAAAACCATAATAGGTTTCAAGCAGGCGTTCGAACTTAAGGAAGGGTTTATCATAAAATACCACAGCGTCGAGTCCATCCAGATTGACGCCTTCTTCTTCCAGGCAATATTTGATGGCAAGTATTGGGAAGCCCGGATCGTGCTTTTTTCTTGTGAAGCGTTCCTCCTGTGCAGCAGCAACAATCTCTCCATCAACAATCAATGCAGCGGCTGAATCGTGGTAAAAGGCTGAAATTCCCAGGATATTCATGAACAAATCTAATTCTTTAATTTCTCTTTTACCAACTCAATCTTCACTGAGCTTTCTGATATCATTCTTGTACTTCTTTTTGCATCAGTTTTTTAAACCTGCATTACAATATTTACGTAGGAAGTCAATGCTACTTAAAAGCTCCGACTGCTGAAGTTCTATATCAAATTCTTTTTTAGACATCCCCTCAGGAGGATTTTTGATCTCCTTGGGATGGCCCTGCCTCACAAGCCTCAGGAAATCTAAAATTTCAGAGGCGGGTAAATCTGGAAAACCTTCCCAGAAATAAGGTGTCAAATAGGGAATCGATCGTGCTGTGTTGGAGATTATTTCCAGATGCAAAGGCACGCCCGGACACAGGCTTCCCAGGGTCTTTGAGTAGAGCTGATAATCCAAAAAACCCTGCCCGATAGCCATGCCCTGGAACATGGCTCCATCTTCCACCCCCCAGATGGCCACATCGCGTACACTGGTGCAAATAATCTCCGACCCAAGTACCTGCAAAGCCTTTATTGGATCTTCCATGGCCCACAGCGCATTGGCAGGGTCAAATAATGCCCCGCAGACATCACTGCCTGTTTCATGAATAAGCGCCAACAATTCCTCCGAACGAAGGTCCCCCATGTGGTTTTCAAAGGCAAATTTTATTCCTGCATCCCTGGCTTGTCCGGCCGCACTTTTCATCACCTTAATTACAGCTTCTTTATGTGCCCTGATCCCACCAGGAGTATAGCGATCGTCTATACTGCCTATCCTGCAGCCCACAATGGGTGAACCCACTGCCGAAGCCACTCGTATACCCTCATTTAATAAGGCCTCCGCATTTCCATACCGACCCGAAAATTGTGAAGAACCTTCGCTGATACTTCCCACTCCAAGGTATATGCTCACCTCATTCTCCCGGCCCATTTCCTTCAGTTCCGCCAGATAAGACTCTTCAAAACTTTCAAAGGGCTGGAATGTGTTCATTAAAACCGAGTCCAGCTTTTGCTCAATGGCATATTCGATCAGTTGCCGGGCACTGGGTTTCATACCCCTTAATGAGTGATTGCATAGCCCCAATGGAACACTTGTGCCCATGAATGATCCTCCGGAAAAAATCATTGCAGACACCCTGCCGGGAAAGCTTTGTATAGCCAGTGCACTCAGGCCAACTACTCTTGAGAAATCTCTTCGTTTCATAGATTTAATTTTCGGTAGGCCCCTTCCATCATCAGGAAAAATGCCTGACCTTCGGGTGAGGTGCCCGGTGAATTAAAACGGGGTGCCTTACTTGCATTCTGTAGTAGTCCAAACTCATCCACATTGGCATTTACGGCAGCCCTCATTCTGTCTGCAGGACCTTTGTAAGAGGGATCAAGCCAGCCTGCTTTTATTGAGGTATAAATGGTGTAAGCCAGCATGGCCGGCAGTGTGGTCTCCTCGAAATTGGCTTCTGTAATTTTATCATACATTAGTCCACTTGGCAGTTGATTCGAAATGCAGCCATCCAGTAAGTCTGCGCAATATTTAACCAGTTTTTGTTTATCCTCTCCCCTTTCTTCGGGAAGGATATCGATCACCTGTGCCATGGCTGCCGCACACCATCCATTACCTCCACCCCAGAAAGATGGATCCTTAAACTCGCCGGTTTCCTGAATTCGAATATGATGAAATAGCTTTTTTTCCTCGTTCCAGAGCACAGCCCTTATGCCTTCAATCTGCGCCATGGCCTCATCATAGTCGCCCATCTGAGCCAGAAAAGGAGCCACCATAAACATGTTGTCGCTGAAAATTACTTCTGATTTATTATTATGATAAATCACACCGAAAGCTATTTTTCGATTCAGGTCTTATCAGGTATTGATACAATGCCTGTGCAGCCTGCAGGTATTTTTCCTCCCCTGTAATTCTATATGCTGCCAGAACTCCGGGACCGTTTACGCCCGGATCGGCAATGTTAAAATCAGAACCCACCATGGATAAACGTCCGTCAGCCGATTTTCTCTGGACCGACTCCCGGGCCATGATAATCAGGCTGCTTGTGTCCCCGATCTCCAGCATGCCCTGCATGGCTGTACCCTGTTCCCATGAGATAGCGTTGCATACAAAGCATGGCTGTTTTTACTTTCTCCACGACATCATCAGAGCAGTCTGGCGACTCTGCTTTTTGTCCACATGAGACCAGAAAAAGCAAGCCCAAAAATCCCAGGGCCTGGAAGCTCTTATTCAAAACCCCAGTCTTTATTGGCCCTTGGCCCCATTTCAAAAACCAGTTTACCTCCATCTGCCACAGCCTCGTGACTGATCCAGGCAATAACCAGTGGCTCTCCATTCAGAGTAGCCGACTGTATGTATTTATTCTCCGCTGAAGCATTGTGCGCTTCAATTTCAAAAGTATTCCCGTTGCTCAGCGCAACGGACACATGCTCAAACATGGGACTTCCGATGGAGTAAACCGGATCACCGGGTGTAACCGGGTAAAAACCCATGGCCGAGAAAACCACAAAGGCAGACATTCCACCTCCATCTTCATCTCCGGGAACGCCCATCAGGTCATTGCGGAACCACTCATCCAGCAGCTTGCGAAGGCGTTTCTGGGTCTTCCAGGGCTGACCGGCATAATTGTAAAGATAGGGTATGTGCAGTGAGGGTTCATTGGCCATGGAAAACTGACCCACATTACCCGTATGATCGGGTAATTGTGCATAAAATGAATACTTACTGCGCCCGAGGGGTTCGGTAAACATGGCATCCAGGTTTTCCACAAAGGCCTCATTGCCACCCATCAGATTTATCAGGTCGGGAATGTTGTGTTGAACATCCCAGCGGTATACCCATCCATTGTTCTCATCATAATAGGCCCTTGCGCCCATTCCACCTCCAAAAATATAGTCAAAGGGATCTATGAATTCTCCACGATCGTCTTTTGGATGAAAAAAATGTGTTTCAGGGTGAAAAACATTTCGGTAGTTAAAGGATGCATTCGCAAAATATTCAGCATCAGCAGTTTCTCCCAACTCTTCAGCTATCTGAGACAGACACCACTGATCATAGGATGTACCGAGGGTAACGGCGATGGGCTGGCGGCGCTCAAATGCATGCACCTCAGGAACAGTTTCCTCCTGTCCTTCCCTAAGGGCAGGAAAATAGCCGTGCTCTACATAAAATTCATCAAGTTCTCCTGCCGGCATGCCTGACCATGGAGCCAGTGTTTTTTCCGTAATTGCTCCTTTGGAGGCCTCGTAAGCTTTCTCCAGATCAAAATTACTGAGACCTTTTCGGTGGGCATCCAGTACGGTTGCTACTCCGTGATTGGAGTTCATCGCGTGGCGATCGCCGGAGATCGTCGGGAATGTTGGCATCCAGGGATTTTCACTCTGATCGGCCATCAATACAAATGAGTTCAGAATATCTTCCTCCATTTCCGCATCAATCAGAATGCGAAGGGGGTGGTGTGCCCGGTATGAATCCCAGATCCAGTCGTCGGTATAAAAGGTCCGCCCCATATCGTCATGGATTGTTTTATCAAAGGCGCTCCAGTAACGGCCATCTTCTGAAATGGCAACCTGTCGCTCATAAGTACGGTAGAGGGAGGTGTAAAAAACACTTTTTTGATCAGAAGTTCCTCCACTAACCTTGATTTTGCCAAGTGCTTCATTCCAGATATCACGACCGGCAAACTGTAGCTGCTTAACCGTTTTTCCGGCCACCTCGCGCTCCATGTTTTTCCGTGCCTGTGCTTCATCCAGAAAAGAAATTCCGTATTTAACATCAAGGTTTCTGCTTCCCGGTTTATATTTTAAAACTAGGCAGGCATTTTTACCTGAAGCAGCATCCGCTACGACAAGCTGGCCTCCCTTCAGACTTGAAACTCCTTCAGGTATTTCACCTGTTAGAAGATACAAATAAACCCGGGTGTCATTTCCCAGCTCCTGGTATCCACTGATGGCTTCTCCATCCCACTTTATCTCGCCATTGGAAGAATTAATGACCAGGTAGACCGGTTCATCCTTTTCAAAATTCAGCTCATAGGCTGCGGACTGATGCGACAGGCCAAAATCAACATCTATCTGCTGTTCATCAAGGTAGACAGAATAGGAATAGGGAGTCAGTTTTTCCTGATCATAAGCGTATTCAAGAACAGGTTTGAGATCACTTTCCTTACCCTGGAAGGGGCTCAGGTTAAAAGCTGTGGCACCACGATGACTGGTAAGTACCACTGGCAGACCCTTTACCCGGATTTCCGTGAAATCCCGTCGCGCAGGAATAATGCGCAACATGGAGTTAGGCAGATGAACGGTTGGGAATGTGGGTACCAGAAGATGGCTGATATTTCCCATGTAGGGGTTTACATAATCCACTGGTTCCAAATCTGTGCTTCCACCCTTATCTTCCTGTGCAGTACAGCCTACTGCCAGAAGAGCGGCGAGCACTAAAACAGCGAATCTATACTTTCTATTCTTATTCATTGTCATATATTTTGTTGTATATTTTTTCATCTTTATCATAGCTCCCGGCTATCTGAATCAGGGCCAGCTCATTCTCTATAGTGATGGGATCATCAGACACATAATTCCGCATCCGGCTTCCCCAGATGGAAACCGTTAACTTTTGATCTCCCCTTACCAGCAAGAAGTCCCAGGACATATTCTCAGGAACGGTAGTAAGTGCTCCATTTCCACCGGAAAATGCTTCCACATTACTCAGGGAAGTATGTCCCTGGCCTTCGATAATAATGGGATGGATATCTTCGACCTCTTCACCGGTGTTGGCGATAATTGAACCCTGGGCGATCTGCCAGTTGCGGTTCTTGGTATTGCTACCTCGTTTCAAAATGCCAATGGCCACACAATCAAAATTAAAATTGGTCAGTTGCCCGTAGGATTCCTGATCCAGGAGAATTCCTCCATAGGTCCCAAAGGTGAAGAGATCAATGATCTGCGCATTGTCGGTATGATTGATGGTAAAGGCAAAAGTCTTTTTTGCAATGACAGCATCCACCACTTCCCGGCTGTACTGCCCACCTATATACCTCTGTCCTGCCGGGTTCACATGACAATGCAATATTCGGGGAACATCGTAGCAATAGTCTATCCGTATAAATTCACCACTGAGGGGATAACCATAACAATGCTCAAAAGTCATTAATTCACAGGCATTCTGACGACTGGCATTGAAGTCAAATGCCAGGTATTCTCCATAAAAAGTGAGGCAGGAAAGGTAAACTCCCTGTGTCCTGCTGGTCTTCGAAACACTGATTGTAGCCTTATAAGGAATAATGGCACTTGGATTTTTGATGGTTTGTTCCGGATACCAGAATTGGATGCCTTTGATCTGGGTCCCGGTTTCAACTGTAATAAAGACATTCTCCTTATCTCTTATCGAAAACACGCTGCCCACAGGCTGTTTCTTATCCGGATGGGTCGTTCCTCTGGGGGTGGGACCATGCACCCCGACCAGGGAAACATTCTTCCTGAGAATGATGCCCCCGTCAAGCGGGTAGGGTTCTTCAGAGGGCTCAACAAATAAAGCTGCACCGCTGGCTGAAGCCCAGTCAATGGCCTTTTGAAGATTAATCTTATTCAGGGCCGGACTGTTCTCAGGTTTGACATCAAACTGCCTGATACTCTTAAGTTCAGAAGCTGCCAACTGATTCAAAGAGAATACAAACATTAGTGCAAAAATTAAGCTACGTTTTAAAAGCATGGCTATCTGTTTTTGAAAATATCTCATATTATGGGATCAACAATTCTGTCAAATCAATTATATCGTAAGGATTCTCGGCGAAAGCCGCGTAGTATTCCAGCTTTATGCTCTCCTTTTCTTCATCAATCTTAATCAATGCATATCCGGGCAAATCACATTGTTTATAGAAGTCCACATACTTTGCCTCCTCCTTCAGTGTGGCCATGCGTACATCAAGGGTCTCCGGCTGCCAGTCGGGGAAATTCTCAGCTAGAGATGGTCCGTATTCAGTAAGCACCTTCGATGGGATTTGATAAGATCTGTCCTTTACCACACTTATGGCCATTACCTGCACAATGGGCCCATAAGGCGTCGAACGCCGAACCACAGAATAGCGATGGAGGTGGCCACATAAAACAATGGCCTTGTGACTGGCAATTACACTGAGCAGCTTTTCCCGCTCTTCCTGATCCTTTCTCAAAACATGCCAGCACCTTTCCGTCACCGGAATGACGGGCTCATGGATGGCCACAAACTTGTACTTTGCATCCGATTTACCAAGTTCACTCTCCAGGAAGGCGACCATATCAGTCTCTCTGTCCCAGGGATCAAGGCAGCATATCTGAACATTGTTAAAAGAGTAAGAGTAGCTCGCATTGGCTATCTCAAAATTGCCGCTTTGCTTTTGAATCATGGGAACATAAAACTCCTGGAAGGCTTCTTTGGCCCCGGGTCCTGTTATATCATGATTCCCTTTGGTTAGAATCCAGGGAGCACTTATCCCTGCTTCTTCAATTGCCTTCATGGTATTTGAGGCCATCTGCCGGGCCTTCTCTTCCGAACCTGCAAGTCCTTCCGATAAATCTCCCAGTTGTACCACAGCTTTTACGGTCGGACTTTCCAATTCCGCTCTGCTCTTGAGAACGGACATAAAATCAACCCAGTTCTCTCTGGTGTACACGGTATATTCCTTCGTTACCTGTCGCAAATCGCCAGGTTTGGTGCTGAGCCATTCCATGTCATGATCTTCAAGCAGATCATAGTGCATATCACCCAGAATGATAAGACTGCTTTTTTGCCCGCTCATTTGAGAGAGCATTAAAGCTGAAAAGAAGAGCAGTATGAAAGATCGCTTCATTTCAGAATTTTTTGTCTACTTGCTAAGTACAACTTTCTTTCCTGTACGGCTGCTTTTACTTGCCGCTTCCAGGATTTCCACAACTGTGAGGTTTAGCTCAAGGGCCGCCAGATCTGTGGGCGCCACAAGAACTTCGCCTTTAATGGCCTCGGCAAAAAATGTAAAGGGATCAATAAAAGGGGCTTCCGACAGAGCGATCTTTTTAACATCCTCCTTTGCCTGCTCATCCAGTCGATACCTTATGGTTTCGGCATCATCAATAAAGATGTAGCCCTTATTCCCGTATACATGCATGTCCTTTCGGTTAAATGGCCAGTTCCAGGAAGCATGAATTACCCCTTCCATAGCAGGATAGCTCAGAATTATGGTTGCATCATCATCCACATTGGGGTATACATCCGGTTTATATTGCTTTAGCTCGGCAAAAACGCTCAGGGGCTTTTCACCTTTCAAAATCCAGGTAATCAGGTCAGCTCCATAACAGCCAAAATCCGTCACAGCCCCACCCCCATTTAATACCGGATCAGTGAGCCACTCTAAAAATTCAGGATTTACCCTGATTTCCTTTGGGCCTTTGTGCCCATCATAAACAATGATTTTTCTCAATGAACCCAGTTCTCCATTGGCAATCATATCATAACCATGATAATTTGATGGATACCACGACGTTTCATAATTGGTCAATACCATAATCCCGTACTTTTCGGCAAGCTTCGAAATGCTTCTTGCATGATCCATGGATACTGCCAGAGGTTTTTCAACCATAACGTGAATGCCTCTTGGCGCACAGGCTTCCACAACGCCCAGATGATCAAAAATCGAGGTGAAGGTAATGACACCATCAGGCTTGCTTTGCTCCAACATCTCATCCAGAGATTCGAATAATAGGTCCTGGTCGATACCGAATTCTTTGGCATATCGTTGCGACAGATCAGTATTACTTTCAGCAATTCCAACAATTTGAAGATTATCCCGATCCATATCCCTGAGCAGGGGAATCACATGCGAATGAGACAGACCTGCAATCCCGATTCTTACAGGGTCCTGTCCGGCTGCTGAAGCCGAAAACATAACAAAGAATAATAGTAAGAGAAAAACTGCTTTCATAGCTGCCATTTTATTTCTTTAATACTACTTTGCCACTAAACCTTGTCCGTTTCTCCTGATCATTGATGGATAGAGATAAAGCCCGTCGGGCACTGGATTGCTGCCTGCATCCGTGCCATCCCAAATAATCTGGTCCTGTCCGGCAAAACTGTAAGAGCCAACAAGCTTCCCATTAAGTGCATAAATCTCCAGAGACGAAGACCCTGAAAGCTCTTCAGGTTTACTAAAACGACATGTGTGTGAGAATGGATTGGGTGCTGCGATCTGAATTTCCTCGATCTTACTTCCCCTTACATTTGTGGTACTGGTATAAACGTAATTCAAGTAGATGCCTTCGCCGCTTCCCAGGTTTCTCGAGTACTGTCTGTCAGTAGCATTGTTCCAGTGCTCATGAACTCCAAGACTGGGTATGGGGCTTCCGTCTCCTTCAGGATCATAGGTATACCCCTCGGGCCACCAATCGCTGGATGCTGCCTGGTGCAAATAGTCGTCCACAGCGCTGACCCGCACATAGGTGTATCGGGGTGGTATAGACGGTATCATCCCATTCCTGGAACTCTTCCTGATAAATATCCAGTGCAACCGATGCTATAGCCACAGGATCCAGGCGACACAAGGATTGAGGAGGACCAGTCATTATTGAAAGGTGCCGAGAGGAACTTTACAGGTGGATCGTGTTCCATGGAAGTCCCCCAGAGAAGGTCCCCAATATAAATCAGGGTTTTTCCACCCAGATGCTCATAGGCCATGAGGTCGACCATCACCCGGTAGGATTTATATTCACCTCTTACGGGCGTGTTGGCCATTAAAAGTCCGTTGTGAAGATGAGCTGCTCCATCCCCGGTATTGGATCCAAAATGATTTTTGGCAAAGAAGGTAACCCCACCTCCCCTGTGACCTTTCATGGCAGGAATGTTCAATAAATAGTCAGCATTAATATGGCAATCGTAAAACTGGTCGTCTTCCGCTGTAAGCACAGCTCCCTTGTCAGAATACTTAAGTTTCGTTTCATTGCTAAGCATTCATCTTGTCCCTCAGCTCATGATTTCCCCTTGACATATAATGAACACCAGGAAAATCCGCACTGAGCTTCTCATAGAGGTGCTTAAAAACGTTTGTATAGGGATCGCCAATATAGATGGCATCTTCGGGTACCCCCGCTTTATTAATCAGTTGCCTTAAAACAGCCAGGATCACCTGTGGGGAAGTATCCACATTTCCATAAGCATCGTCATCCCGAATGGAAAGGTCCTCGTTGGTATTCCAGGCATGGACTGCATTGATCTTGATAAAAATCTTTTCTCCTTCAGTATATCCGATTTCACCCTTGCCATGGTTCGCATTAAAATATTTAAATACACGCAGACCAGGCCTCTTCCTCTGATGTTCGGCTCCGGTCACATCCAGCATGGCGGTGCTGCAACATCTCATCAATCACATCCTGATCGGCATTTTTGTCCATAAAATAGCCATCGCCATATTCCCAGGGAATACAATTCTCATTGGTGGCATCCGGATTATGTATCCATGCCACCCTGCCCGGAATAATACCCTTTGCTTCGCCAATGGGTACATTTGGTCCAAGGGGATCCTCATAGTCAGCCGGGATAGGATCGGGAGCAGCTGCAAACAGCTCCTTTTCATTGATCATAAGTGTACTTAGAGTGAAGCCCACGCCCAATAGTAAAAGCAAAAATGCCAAAGCATACTTCGACTGAGCCATCTTTTTGAATGCCTTTTTAAAAATCACAACAGAAGCCAGCAGTCCCGAGAGATAGATCAGTAAAGATGAGGCAAAGGGAATGGCCACTTTCATACATGGATAGGCTGCACGCTGGGGTTTGGGGATCACCCGAATCAAAACCCATATCAGTGAAATGATACTGAATAGTGGAACAATCCACTTCTTAAGGGCCTTAACAGGGCGGCCTGTACTTGGACAATACTTAATTACTCTGGAGAATAGCTTCATATGTCAGGCTGTCTATTTATCGAAAATAGGATTGAAGACTTAACAGATAATTAATTAAAAGTTAAACGGAATTAAATAAACAAGTAGTTTTGCAGGAAAGATTGAAAGATGAGGATATTAATTGTTCACTCAAATGTAATTCCGGTTCAATTGTATGGGGGTACGGAACGCATGATATGGTCCCTGGGCAAAGAACTAAGCAGACTGGGACATGAGCTTGTTTATCTGGTTAAGAAGGGTTCTTACTGTGATTACGCAAAAGTTCTGTACATAGATGAGAATCAATCCATAGGTGACCAGATCCCACCGGACTTTGATGTGGTACATTTTTTCATCAGGCCGGAGGATGTAGACCGCGTGTCCTTACCCTACGTTATAACCTTACAGGGTAATTTAAATAATTACACTGAGTTGGACAGGAACACAATTTTTGTATCAAAAAATCACGCCCAAAGATTTGCATCCTCCTCCTATATCCATAACGGTATCGATTGGGATGAGTACACTCCTCCGGACTTGAATAGGGAAAGAAATCACTTCCACTTTTTAGCAAAAGCTGCATGGAAGGTCAAAAATGTACAGGGTGCCATCAATGTGATAAAAAAGACAAAAAGCGAAAAACTCGAAGTGTTGGGGGGTGTGAGATTTAATTTTAAAATGGGCATGAGGTTCACCTTTACACCTAAAGTACACTTCAGGGGAATGATTGGTGGCCCTGAAAAAGACAGGCTGATCAATGGATCCAAAGGTCTGCTCTTCCCTGTGAGATGGAGTGAGCCCTTTGGCATAGCCATCACGGAAAGTTTGTTTTATGGATGTCCGGTTTTCGGAACCCCTTATGGCTCATTACCCGAGCTAATCACTGAAGATTTTGGATATCTTTCAAATAAGGAAGACGAGCTTGTAAGCGCTGTATTAAATTCTGAATCATATTCCCGACAGAAGTGTCATGAATATGCCCGGGATGAATTTAACAGTAAAAAAATGACTCAGAAATACCTGAAAAAATACGAGAAAGTAATCAATGGGGAATTTCTGAATGAAAACAAACCCCGCTTACTTAAAATCCAGGAAGAGAAATTTTTGAAATGGGAATAAATAAGCATCTTATAATTAAGCCCTTATCTCCATCTTTAATCGATGATTATCTCCTCTTTTTTGATGGTATGGCCTTTTCGGAGAATCCGCATTGGTCCAAATGTTATTGTTATTCCTACCACTTCACAGGAGCAAAGGAGGATTGGACAAGGGAGAAAAATCGATCAGCTGTGATTGAGCTCATATCCAGGGAAGAAATGAAGGGATTTTTAGCCTTTGATAATCATAAAGCTGTCGGTTGGTGCAATGCCAACAGGAAGTCAAATTTTCAATCTCTGACGGGAGTGGAGCATTCAGAATCACACAAATGCGCCATTGTCTGTTTTTTAATCTCTCCAGCTTACAGGAGACAGGGAATTGCACAAAAACTCCTTGAAGCCGTCATTGATGAATATACCTCAACAGGCTACGAATCTATTGAGGCCTATCCCAGAAAAGACAAACATTCCTGCGAAAAAAATTATCACGGGCATTTGAGTATGTATGAAAAATTCGGTTTTAAAGTAGAAAAGGAATTTGACGACCATTTTGTGCTAAGGAAAAAACTATGATGATGAATAGAAAAAGCGCAACTAATTTTCAGTGGCGCGGTAAAGGTAGAGCGCACCATAAGACCAGTGTGGACCTTGCATGCCCGGGTAATTAAATCGGTCCATCATCAGGGACACATAGCGAAAAGGGTAGCCCTCTGGCAACTGCACTACATTGGGCCACACACGGGTTCCTGAAGCTTCATTCCAGGGAGGAAGGTCCATGTCAAGCACCCCCACTTCTTTAAGATCCGGATAAGTATAGATGAATATTTCCCGTTCTTTACTTCCCGAAAAACAAAAGCGCTGATCGCCTATTTTTTGAATGGATGTTCCGGTGGAATTATGATCCACAGGACCGGCGATCCTTTCATAACCCTTATTCCAATGCTCCGATTCCAGGACAACAGCTTTATAGCCCTTCATGTTTTCACAGGTAAGCATCCTCCATTTCCCGGCATCTGAATCGTACAGGATATGAGGATCCTCAATATCTCCCACCATACCAAAAGGAACAGCCTTCATAATGGAAAAACCAAAGCGTGGATCTCTCTTACTCTCAATGGCAAGCAGCTGTTTTTTCTCTTCTGGATTGGCATATGCGCTGAAACCTGTAGTTAAACCTCTCCATATTTTGTCCTTCCTGTCATAAAAAACATGTGAGGCTATCTCATTCCTGAGTAAGCCATCATCCCGGTCAAACAAAATGATTCCTTCAAGCCTGAGGTCAAAAACAGCCGGATCCATACTAAATACCCCCTGGATATGATGAGGCAGGGCGCGTCCGCGAATAGACATGGTATACCATAATCTTCCCTGGTCAAGCAAAGGCTCTCCATTCTCATAAGTAATAGCCCGGATATCGGCCTGGCCAACCCCCGTGGTAAGCGCCATTTCAACTTTAGAAATTTCAAGCTGAGCATCCTTCAGGCTCAGGAAGAGCTTTGATTGGAAAGAATGAATTTTATCCTTCCTTCGTAAATCCATATAAGCAGAAAAATCACTTTGACCTATCACCTCTGGCAAGCCCTGATCCTGCATATACAATACCAATCCGCTGCCCAGCATTTGGAGAAAAATTTTACCTGAGATTTTTTCGTCCCCCTTCAGGTTTACAGAAATAGATTCATCGGCTATAAGCTCCATATCCCGGAGGACTCTGAGCTTTACGCCTGTCAGAATGTCGTCATTAAAACCCAGGGTGACAAAAAACTGATCCTTTCTTTCTGCATCGGAAAACTCAAAACCAAATTCACCTTGCCCCACGCTGGAAGCCAGATCAATTGTATAGGTGGCAAAAGGATTAAAGCCACCAAACCAGATACCTGTTTGGCTTTCCCCCTCCGATTGAATGAGCAGTTTGTTTTTGCTGACCGAAATTTCTGAATGTGTATCTGAGTATTGACTTATGGGATGCATTGCAGTCAGGCCAATGATCTTTCCCGGAACCAGGCTGGCAAGGGGAATGGACTGATCTTCATCAAATATCATTCTCTTTACCCCCTGCCTGACAAATTTTAGCTGCTCGGGTGAGACAGATGTTTGCGCTTGAGTACTTAAAAAAAAGACGGCAAATAATATGCTAATAATAGGTTTCATTAAGATTAATCTCGCACTAAAATACGGGATTCCACCCCATCAGCCAAAGGAGAATTTACATCCCGCAAATATTCGACTAAATCGCTGCGCAAGTCTTCCGCTTTTTCCCTGTACTCAAATCGTTCCGGATTTGAACCCAGCAAATTATTCATTTCCTGAGGATCCTTCTTTAAATCGTACAGTACCTCCACATTTTTTCCACCACTTCGGTGGGTAGTCATCAGTTTCCAGTTCTCAGTTCGAATCATTATGGAAGGAACACTGGCATTTTTCCAGGTCCATTCAGACACAGCAAAATCATATTTTGCCTCAGCACTTTTTTCCATGAGTCCTCTAAGGGAGTAACCATCTGTTGGAATATCTGACAGGCCCGCATAATCAAGAATCGTGGGGAAAATATTGAGGATGGAAACCGGTGTACTGATGGTTTGAGCCTTTTCTATTTTACCCGGGAAGCGAACTAAAAAGGGTACTCGCACCGATTCTTCATAAAAATTAAATTTGCCCCTCATCCCATGGGCTCCCAGCATCTCACCATGATCAGAAACAAAGATCACCAGTGTATTATCCGATAAATTCAGGGTGTCCAGTGTCTCAAGGATCTTCCCCACCCAATGGTCAATTTCTGTAACGAAGGCATAATAATTGGCAACCATAAATTGCACCTTTTCCTTTTCATTGTAGGGCGAAATGATTTCACCCGGACGATAGGGAGAATTTTCCCGGGCATCTTCAAGCGAAGCGTGAGTGCGCATATCCTTCGCCTTATACATGGAGGCAAAGGGCTCGGAAGGGGTAATGGGGACATGGGGACAATGAAATGAACAGGTAAGGATGAACTGTTCGTCTTTCAAGCGCTCCAATGCGTCCAGGGTCTGTTTTCCCTGAACAGCAGTAATGGTGTATTCGGCAGGCAAATCAAGTACGCCATGAATATCGGCCTGACTTAAGGGTTTTTCACTTTCTTTTTCAGGAATTTCGCCCTTATCCATATACTGATAGAAGCGGTCCGGGGGATCCAGTTTGTAAGCTACTGAACCACCATAAAAAGTGGTTTCAAATAATTCACCCTTTTCCAGGGGTCTCTTTTCCACAGTGTTTTTCACATACTGCACATACAATGGTTCCCACTTTATAATGGGCTCGGTACCGGTCATTCCTTTTACAGGGGGATTCATATATACCCTGGCCATATGTTCCGGCGCATGAAATTTGCCACAATACTCAGATTTATAGCCCCTTTTCACCAGGATCTCATCAAAGGTGGGATAATAACAATCACCCGTTTTAGCATCCCCGTTAGACCGAATGGTTGTAGTCTCTGTTAAGCGACCTGTGAGTATGGAAGTCCGCGCCGGCACACACACCGGACAGGGAGTTACTGCATGACTGAAATTTATACCCTCAGCGGCAAGCCTGTCCAGGTTAGGTGTAATAATTTGCTTATTTCCTGCATACCCCACCGCATCCCAGGCCTGCTGGTCTGTCATAATCAGCAGGATATTGGGATTCTCTCCGGCCTGAGAAAAAGACATAAGAGAAAAGCAAATGAATAGTGCACTGAGTAATGCAGATGTTTTGAAAATTCCTCTTTTAAACTTCTTCATAATCTATCCTTTTTATCTTATTTAGCTTAATGCTTAGCCTACTTCCAGCAAGGGTAAGGTCAAATAACTATTACCAACTATTCGGGTGGAAAGCTTGCGATAATTTCCATTGCGCTTTCCGATTCAAATGCGACATCTCCCGTGTGGAAGGGCACAAAAAACTTTGATCCC
Source organism: uncultured Bacteroidota bacterium (assembly GCA_963713725.1). Taxonomy (GTDB): domain Bacteria; phylum Bacteroidota; class Bacteroidia; order Bacteroidales. Next base: position 303,955 of record CAVQMZ010000002.1, on the reverse strand, counting down.
TTGTTAAGCAAGTAGCTTTGCCCGCCAATATTGATTGTACCGGATCCCTTTGAAACGATGCCAATATAAAAGGTCTCAGATTCTTTTACATAGCGATCCCTGACATCCATACGGTTCACTCCGAAACAGGGGGTTTGTAGTGAATCAATCAATACATATTCGCTACTTCGATTTTGAATATTTAATAGCCGTGGTTCACAGAAATACTTTTCCCTGATGGCATCAACCGGACTTGGATTAAAATTGAACATGGAGAGGGCAAAGTCGATTCCCCGGTTCATAAAACGCGACTCTTCAGGTAATAAATATCCGCCGCGTTCAAATTCAATTCGAACTGCAAAGTCAGTGGGTTCCATAACTTCTATCATAAAAACACCTTCCCCTATAGCATGTGGCATACCTCCGGGAACAAAAAAAACATCACCCGGCTTTATGGAAATCTTTTCAAAGCAGGCCAGTATGGCTTCTGTATCCTGTTCTTCAATCATACGCCTGAAATCCTCCCTGGCAGGAGGGTGTTGGAAGCCCATGTAGATGTAGGGATCCTGCACCTCTTCGCGAATACCCAGGATAATATAGGCCTCCGTTTTACCAGCATCGGAATTAAGGTGTTCTTTTGCAAAGGAGATCGTTGGGTGGCACTGAATGTGCAGGCGAATCGAGGAATCGAGGAATTTGAGCAAAAACTGGGTGTTGGCCCCATATTTTTCCATATGTCGTGATCCAAGCATGAAACCCGGCTCTTTTTCGCAGAGCGACTTAAGGGTCATTGTTTCACCACCAAGTTTAACTTTCGATAATCCTTCCTCAGTATAGTGCTCACGGCCCTTGTTTATCGCTCTGGTGCCTGAGCCTATCCAATCTTCGGGAAAGTGAGTGTCCGAGGGATTATCCAGACCTTCCATCTGGTCGAGCTTTTTACCGCCCGGATAGGTTCTCCAAACGCGGTTGGATTCTAAAAATAAGATTGCTGGGATATCCATATCTATTAGCCCGCGATTAGTTGCCAGACACCTTTGATCCCCATCGTGGATGTAAAGATGGAAAAGATAAGAACGGCTGTTAAAAATATATTTGAGCCCATGGAATTTTTGTGCTCCCCCATCAGATCCCTTCGATTGCCAAGATAGAGGATGCAGCCCACAGTTACAGGAAGGATAATTGAGTTGAAAGCCTGGGAAATGATCATCACAAAGACGGGACGTGCGTCAAAAATCGGAACAACCAGGCCAAGCAGAGATATGATCAAAACCATAATACGATATTTGGGCAGGGTCATTTCCCGTTCCGATTGATTGTAGTCACATAAGAGCCAGGGCAGCATCAGGACATTCGGGAATTGGGAAGAAACGCCCGCGGCAACAATTCCAAAGGCAAAAATCGAGGTGGCCAGCTTACCAGCCAGGGGTTCCAGCAGGGTAATCATCTGCGAGGCATTTGTGAGACCCAGTCCCTCTTTAAATAAAGTACCGGCTGCAGAAGCCATAATAGCAGCGCTGATGACAAACATTAAAGTCACCGAAACAATGGCATCGTTTCGCTGTTTTTTCAGATCATTGATGGTCCAGCCCGCTTCTTTAACAAGGGTGGTCCGAATAATAAAAAGGCCGGAAAAAACGGTGGTCCCTACCATGGAGGCAATGACCAGAAAGGGTCCCTTCCCCTCATCGGCCGGGACCTGGGGCAGGTTCGGAAGCATACCTTTCAATATGTCCATGGGTGGTGGCATCATGATGAAAAAGTTCAGTAAAAAACAGGCAGCCATGATGGCCACGATGACGGCCAGGGACCTTTCAAAAAACTGGGTTTTGCCATTCCAGAAAATAAAGTAAACTATCGTTATAAAGAATGCCGCAAAGTAAACTGCTTGGATGCCCCCGTCGATCACGGTAAGTGACCACTCGTAACAGATGTCAGCTACAATCCCCATCACACCCATCACGCTGCCCGATACACCTGCCGTGAGTGCGACGATGAAGAAGATACCCACTGCGGGATGTATATGTTTGCGAAAAGCCTGTAAGGCTGTTTCTCCCGTGGCAAGGGTATACTTCCCATAGAGGTTGATCAGGAAGTAGGTTGTAAAGCAGGATGCCAGAATCGTCCAGAGTAGCGACATGCCATATGTGGCTCCGGCCTTGGCCATGGCGGTTACACTTCCCGTACCAATGTTAAAACCCAGCAGAAAAATACCGGGTAGAATCAGGGCCAGGGCTTTTGCAAATTTCTTTTTAAATGCTGACATGGTTTAATTTTACCTCCGGTTTACCTCCCCCACTGCTTATTGGGTAACTCCGAAAGCTCCAGTTCCAGGGTGGCGCCCGACATGATTTGTTCGTGGCTTATAAAGGGGGTGAAAATCTCCTCCCCGTTTATATATGCCCGCTGTATGTACTTATTGGTCCTGCTGGCACCCTCTGCCAGAACGGTGAATTTTTTGCCATTGTCCAGCTGGACACTTACTTTTTCGAAAACCGGACTGGTGATGCTGTACATGGGGATTCCTGGTGTTACCGGATAGATACCCATGGAAGACAGGACCACAAAAGCTGTCATTCCTCCGCCATCCTCATCTCCCGGAATGCCAAAAATATTATCCTTGAACCACACGTCCAGCAGGAAGCGGGTTTTTTGCTGGGTTTTCCATGGTGCACCAAAATAATTGTAGAGGTAGGGTATGTGGAAAGAGGGCTCATTACCCATGGAAAACTGGCCAACCATGCCGGTCGAATTGGAACCATGGACATAAAAATCCCGCTTACTCATTCCCAGGGGTTCCCTGAATAATTGATCCAGCCGGGCTTCTGCAGCTTCCCTCCCACCGAGGAGTTCAATCAGACCTTCAACATCGTGTTTCACATCCCAGGCATATGTCCATCCATTGTTTTCATCATAGTATTCCCGGTACCCCGGTCCGCCATCTGATTTTGGATTGATGTCGACCCATTCTCCATTCTCATCTTTGGGCATAAAAAGTCTCTTATCCGGATGCCACAACTTTTTGTAGTCTTTGGCCTTTAGTGCAAATTCCTCCTGCTCGTCATTTTTTCCCAGTTCACCCGCGAGTTCCGATAAAGCCCAGAAGTCATAATTGATCCCCAGTGATACAGCTACTGGCTGCCTCTTCTCAAATCCGTCCATCTGGGCTTCGCTTTCCTCTTCACCCGGTCTCAGCGACGGGAAATATCCATGCTGGTGATAAAAATCATCGATGGGCCTTCTCGGAGTACCCTGTCTCCAGGGTATAAAGCTACCCTCCATCAGGTTTTTCCGGATCCCTTCATAAGCTGTCTCAACATCATAGTCCCTCAGCCCCTTCCTGTAGGCATCAATAAATATCGCTGATGAATGATAGGCATTCATACACATATGGTTTCCGTGGACCTGGGGAAAGGTAGGCATCCAGCCGCTTTGCTCATACATCAGGGTATAGGAATTCAGCATGTCATTTTCCATTTCAGGATCCAGAATGGTCCTCAGGGGATGAGCTGCCAGGTAAGTATCCCAGATCCAGTCGTCCACATAAAAAGGACGTTCACTTTGATGCACCTGGCCGTCGTACCCACTGTAATATTGTCCATACTCGTTAATATCCACCATCCGCTCATAGTTGCGGTACAGGGAGGTATAGAAAGTTCTTTTTTGTGCTGTTGTTCCACCCTCGAGCCTAATCTGACCAATGGTTTCTTCCCATAGGGACTTCCCGGCAGAAGCCAGGCTTCCAAAATCCGCCTGTTCCACCTCTTTTGCATAAGAGATCTTTGCCTGATCATAGCTGATATAGGAAATGGCGTACTTGAGCAAAACCACTGAAGGAGCATCCCCCGCCAGCTTGATGAAGAGCTTCTCCTTATCTGCAGAGAATTCAGCCAGGGGAATTGCACCGCCCTTGACATTGCAAATCTTTCCATAAGCAAATACCGTCATCTCCCTGGTTTCAGAAAATATGCCCCTGGTTTTATAAATAATCTTGTCTTCCAGGGTAAAAACCCCCTCCTCTTCCGGGTGGGCAGAAAATTGTCCTGTGCCCTGAATCAACAGGCCTCCTCCGCTATTCTCAGGAAACTCAAGCTTATAGATCGCACTTTTAGACCCCGGGGTAAAACTTACCCGAATGTTTTCTTCTATCAGGTAAGTGGAATATAACCAGGGATGCACAACTTCAAGGTCATGATCGATGTACATTCCTCCCTTAAAGGATCCTTCTGTTTGATTCCCGGCATAAACCTTCATAGGGAAAAGACCTTTATTTCTGTGACCCGCAATCTGGAGAGGGAAAGCCTTAAGCTCATCTGATAAATAATCCTTCTTATCCGGAACCATCCTCAGCATTTGATTTGGCAGATGTATGGTTGGATAGGTAGGTACCAGGAATCGCGATACATTTCCAATGGTGGGATCGATATAAAAAACAAGGTCCTCCTGATCGGGGGTTCGTATACAGGAAGTAGTCATCAGGACAATGGCAATTATCGCCATTTTAAATATTTCCGCTATCTCTTGCTTATTGCGTGTCATGATAAAATGGATTTATGGGGATTCTGAGAAATCAATCACATTCTCCTGTAAATTTAAAAGTACAGGAATAATAAACGCTTAAAGTTTGATTAACAGGCTAGCTGAAAGAAGAAAAAAAATGAAAAAGAACAGAGCCACTGTTGTTTTACTGAATACTTACGAATCGGGTGTAAAGGTGGTCGGCAACAAGAGATTTTATGATATATACACCCGGCTTTATTCCTGAAACAGGGAAGATCAACTCGTGGATACCAGGGTTCAGGCGAATCCCCCTGATGCGCTTACCCACTTCCCTCCCACTCAGATCCACGAGCGAAATACTGACCTCTGCGTCTTCCTCCAGGCTCAAAGCAATAAAAAACTTTTCGCTGGCAGGATTGGGATATACATTCACAGCAGCTGTTCGGCTTTTAATGCCTTCGACTGAAACTGCCTCTTTGTAAGTCGCCGAAACAATGGCCGGACCAGCACCCATAATTAAAGTTGTACTTCTTTCACTGGAGTCAGCAATGATTGGGCTCCCCGACTCAATCACCCAATTATCAAATACCAAACCATTAAAACCCGGATTGGCTGTTATGCTTAGCTCCTCTTCTTCAAAATAGTTCCCCCCTCCCGATCCACTATTTACAATCAGGGTATATACGGGCCCCACACTGGGATCAATAAGCTGAATTCCATCCACCCGGCTTGTTACAGCACCCGTTTTTCTTCGGTAAATTCTAAACCAGTTAATGGCAGTTAAGTCAGGATTTCCCATTACGCTTGCCTCGCTGGTTTTTAAACTGATAAGATTCCAACCATTTTGCAAGCCACTCAGATTCCAGTTAAACTCATCCTGATCAGCCCTGCCAGCACTTCCTATTTCAACCTGGTTGGAGGATTCCAACTGAGAGACATCGGATACGTAATACCAGAATTTCAATTCTGCATTTTCCACGGAGCCCCTCGAGTTATAGGGTTTTGAAAATACCTTTTTAAATTCATCGGTGCTGGCTGCGGAAAATTCGAGACAGCCTGTCCCCTGTTTCTGATCAGTGGTATTCAGACTTAGCCCTGCGGAAGATTTCCAATCTGTAAGCTCATCACAGGCATCCAGGTAGCCACCTGGGTTGCCGGAGATTATCTGAATGGGATCCGTTCTGGCACCAAACCATTCCTCCCCCTCCTGAATCATTTGCCATTGAAAAACAAAAATTCCATCGCTTTCGGGCACAGTAACTTTAAAGTTAAAGCTATGCTCAGAACCAGGAGCGATGCTGTCACCTTCATTTAAGGCCACTCGATTTATCCCCCAGTATTCATTATCAGCAGGACTCACACTGCCCAGCTTAAACTGCCCGCTTTCTGTCCATGTCGTGTTACCTGAATTCTTCATGGTAATGCTCACAGTAATCGAATCACCAGCTGTTAATTCAGGGACGTCCTGTGAAACAAAAACAGCACTATTACCCGTTGCTTTTCCTCCATTCAATAAATCCCGCTGGGAAACACTGTAATAATGCACGGAATTCTTTTCCGCCAGCCATTCCAGCAAACAGGCCCGAAGTTCTTCTGCCTTATCCTGGTAAAGTGCGCGATCCGGATTGTTGCCCAGCAGGTTGGTCATTTCATAGGGATCGCTGTTCAGATCATACATGGCATTAATAACCGTTGATTGTATGGTATATGGAATGATCAGCTTCCAGCCATCTTTTATCACCATGTAATTGGAAATGTTATCCCGGTCCCATTCAGTCACCACATACTGGCCATGAATCGTATCGCTACCCTCAATTAATCCACGAAGGCTCTTTCCTTCTGATACAGCTTCGGGTACTTCCAGATAATCCAGGATGGTAGGGAAGAGATCCACAAGGGATACATATCCATCCACAGTAGTCTCAGCCTGCACCTCTCCGGGAAAGCGAATAAGCAGGGGAATGTGCGCCGACTCCTCGTAAAAAATATTCTTTTCGCGCATACCGTGGGCTCCCAGCATTTCGCCATGGTCACTTGTAAAGATGATCAGGGTTTCATCGGCAAGACCCAGGGAATCCAGCATATCCAAAATCTCTCCTGTCCACTCGTCTATTTCAGTAATGATTCCATAATATTCCGAAATCATATATTTGATTTTTTCCGGATCGGCATATTCGGTCCGGCTCTGTCTGCTGTTGGATTTTATATAGGGTGAGTTAGACATGGGATCATGGATACTCACCGGCGGGATCATATCCTCCACCGGGTACATCCCGTAGTAGGGCACCGGGGTAAGCATTGGAGAATGGGGAAAATGAAAGGAACAGGTAATACTAAAGACTGTATCCTTAAGTCTCTCAATGGCCTCAAGGGTTTGTTTCGCCTGAAAAGCAGTCATGGTATAGTCCTTTTCCATAAGAAGTTCACCATGCTGATCAGGCTGGGAATGTTTCAAATTCTGATTTTGCAAATCCTGCCAGGTTTTTCCATAAAAACGATCCAGGGGATTGGCCAGGTAAGGCCATTTGGACATTCCGTCTATAAATTCTCCTTCACCCGGAGCAGGTGGCTGTCCCAGCTCTTCCAGTTCATCCCGCCAGATATGACTTTGTCCCCCGGGACCAAAAACCCAGTTCCCGTTTTCCGCATACTGAATTGGATTTTCATAGACTTCAGCATGCGAAGACAGCGCATGCCATTTGCCATAATATTCGCAGTGGTATCCATTTTCTGCCAGAATCTCATCAAAGGTGGGCATATCCATGACACCCTCTCCATCATAGTAATAGGTCTGGTCGTTAGAATATACACCCGTACTTTCAACGGTCGAACCCGTGAGCATGGATGAACGGGCCGGTCCGCAAACTGCACATGCTGTGTAGGCATTTCTGAAATAAGCCCCCTGCCCGGCAAGGCGATCAAGGTTGGGGGTTTTAATCACGGTATTGCCAGCAAACCCCAGTGCATCGAAGCGTTGCTGATCTGTAACAATAAACAGTAGATTCTTCCTGCTCCCCTCCTGGGATAAGGCCGTTTGCAAAGTAAACAAACAAGAAAAAGCTATGATGCCGGCAATAAAATATTTCTTCATATACACTTAGCTGAACAATTCCGGATTTCTGTAATAAGCCCCAATGTAACAGAGTCCATTTAATAACAAATTAACAGGGTATTAATTGGGAAAGATTATATTGCTTTCTTAAGCAAAGAAGCATGATCCGAAAGCTATTTATCGCGCTATTTATCATAGCAATTATCCCTCTGGCGTATTCTCAGGAATACAAATTTTATGCGCTATCCAATGATGGCTCAAATACAGAACCTGTCTACCTCCGTAAACTTGATGGAGAAACACCGGATATAGAACTTTACAACATTCAAGGACAGAAGGTAAAACATACCAGGCCGACATCTGACCGGCATCCTCATTCCCAATGACGCCATCCGGATCATCCTTGTAAAATTCCTCCATAATATACCTGACCTTTTCGGCCGTTTTCCATGGCTGCCCTACTTCCGCGTAGAGATAGGCAATGTGATGGCTGGGCTCATTTCCATGAGCATATTGCCCGATAAGCCCGGTCAGATCAACCAGTACTTCCTCAGATTCGGATTCAAGGACGAAGATTTGAAAAACCAATAATCAGGCTATCCGAATAGTGATAACCTGAACACCAGTCCCATCCCTTATATATGTTATTTGGCCCCACCTGCACTGCCCCGAAGGGAACATTTGCACCCACAAATACATGACCGTGTCCTCCGGATCCAATCAGGGGATCCACATAATCAACGGGGCTTGGGCAGGCATTTTATCGATTCTCATTTTACAATCTCTATTTATGCAAAATCTCAAATTCCACATAGATGGGCTTATGGTCTGAAGGATAGGCACCCTCAACATTGTAATCCACGTCCTCGCAGTTAAGCACCTTCACAGGCCCCTTATATAGTATCCAGTCGATTTTTTTCTCATCCACATAAGAGTTTTTAAGTAAATCCGGATCATCCGCGTTTTTATCGCCCACCAGCACCCTGTAGGGCGGACTCCCGGGGCGGCAATTAAAATCACCCATGAGAAATATAGGGCGTTCAGGGGTCCAGGCGCCAAAGCGATTCAACTGAGAAATCCTTTCCTTAATGAGTTTGGATGCATTCAACCTGGCCAGGGTATCAATCCGTCCATTAAAATAATGGGTGTTAAACACATAAAACTCCTGGGTATCTTCCCAGTGCCCACGGTAGTCTGAAGGATAAGGACCCTCCTTTCCCTCCGCCTTTATGTCAATCAGGGCAAAACGTGCCCAGGTGACCATCCTGGGATTCACGGCCGGACCACTGCCAATGATCTCAGGTGTTTCCGAAAGCTGAAAACTTTGCAGTTCCCTGAGACGAAACTTGTCCCGCTTATAAAATATGGCCATGTGCTCATCATCATCTCCTCCCTGCCTGCCTTCACCAACCACCACATATTCGGGCAGCTGAGCCGCTAAATAGTCGATCTGCTCCTTTAAGCCCTCCTGGGTTCCGATGATGTCAGGATCATATTGCCGGATCAAATCGACTTGCATAACACGCCTCACCTCCCAGGAAGGCTCGAAGGTGGGACTGGCAAACTTCAGATTATAGGTCATCAGTTTCAGGTCCTGCCCCTGGACCATAAAATTGAAACCAATTGATGTACAAAACATTAAGAATGAAGCAATTAGATATTTTTTCATATTAGCTTGAAGTTTAACGAAATTTTTAGTGATGCTTTGCCCCTTCACATCAATTCTTACAAAATACACCCTTTTGGCTAATATGCCAGAGCTTTCAGAAAGAGCAGCATTAATTTCCTGCAGCTTACCTTCATAGCTACTCAGTACCTTCCCTGACATATCAATGAAGTGAACCTTAAGAGAGTGATTGCCAAGATCCGTAGAAGCAAGCTGAACATGATCTGAACCCGGATTTGGATATAAGACAAAGCTTGAAGCAACTGTCATATTACTTTCAGCAGAAACCTTAGAGGTAACCAGGATCTCAAATTCTTTTTCAAAGCTCTCAAAAGTATCATCAGTACTGGAAATTCTTATGGAGAAGCTACTCTGGGTCTCAAAATCGAAAACCGCATAGCTCATCAGGAAACTATTTGTAATGGCGAATTTTCCATTGTCATCATCTACCTCTCCCGAAACCAGCGTATAATTAAAGGATTCGCTGTCAGCATCGGTGGTGTTCAAAATACCTACGATCGTTCCGCTGGCCTCATCCTCTGGAATTGTGTTATTGGAAAGGCTGATATCCGTCGCGGCCTGGATATTGCAATTTCCCTTATCCAGCCATTGACTGTCCATCCATGCCAGGCGCCCAAGTAACCAGGTTTTCAGTTTATCAATTTCCCCCTCATATGTGCCTGGATAAGGCTCTATGGCCGGCCATACGTAGTTCCCCAGGGTTGGGAACCTTACAAAATTGCGATCAGCTGCCTCCCCCAGGTAAGATACACAACTGTCAAATATAGCCATCACGCTTTCGTCGCTGTAAATGTTTTCCCTGTGCTCTGTCCACCTGCAATATGTCTTATTCTTATAGTGACTATCCTCCATCAGACACTTATACCAGTATATCCGTCCACTTTGCGGGTAACACCAGCCATAAGTCTCCTTAGCATCCCAGCTATCACCGTAGTTCAGGGGTTCGATTTGTGATCACCGGATTCGGATTTTCGAAATTTGTCAGGATGATATCAAAGCATTTCCACAATAATAGCATATAGGGCTTAAAGAAACTTTAATTAAACATTAATTAGATTCCAGGCGAATATAGTGTTGTACTATACTGTCGCCAGAAACATCCCATTGTCTGAATCCCAGGGCTCGCCCGTCAAAGTTTTTGGAGGTGGTTTCACCGCTTATCAGCTGAATATTCTCATAACTATTCAGCAGGGTCTCGTGCCTGTGACCTGACAGGTAGGCCACCACATTATTACTTACAAAGAGTTCAAGCAGTTCCTGCCTTATCTTAAGCGGCAGGTTGGAATATTCCTCATCTTCCTCCACATCTTTAATAAAGAAGGGATGATGTCCTGCAACAAAAACCGGAAGCTGCTCCTTTCCCATTTCATCAAGTATATTCTTAAACCATCCATCATGCAGATCTGACTCATCACCCACATGGTTTTTCCATAATTGGGTGTTCGCAATAATAAATCCATAGCCCTTGTGTTCAAAGGCATAATAATCCTTCCCGATCTTTTCACGGTAGTACTTCAGTTTAGTGTCGTTTGGAATGTTCCCAACATCATGGTTCCCTGCGACCAGGTAGACAGGCATTAGAAACCCTTCCGTGATATTCAAAAAGTCTGCATAGCTGCTATCGCTGGCGTGATGAACCAGGTCTCCGCAAATGACCACAAAATCACAGTCCAGCGCATTGATTTGCGCAACAGCCTGCCTGAGAGTTCCCAGATCATGTTCGTAGCCCCCCATTCCCAATTGAGGATCACACATCTGTACAAATGTAAAAGCTTCGTCCCTGCTAAGATTACATGAAACTGCCAGGAGAAGCAGCAGAATAAGCAGCCATTTGTTAATTCGTAATATCATCCTTTTTTGTATTAATTGTTTGCGACAGTAATCCGGTATTCTCCTGGCTGAGTTTTCAACAGAATCCATCTTTTTAATTCACTATTTTCATAAGGGCTGCTGAAAAGTCATATTCCCTCCTCATCATAATAAAAAGAAGCATCCTGCTCTTGCGCATTGCATGAAAAAAGGCACGCCAAAACCGACACAAAAATAATCAGGCGGGTAGGTATCATCAGCTAGCTGAGGTTGATCTGTTGCAGGGCAAAAGCGTAAGCGCCAAGAGAAATTGACTTGCTGGCTCCTATCTGACTGGTGGCGATGGCTAACCTGGGTATGGGATCGTAAGAGATTTTTTTATCCGAACCAGGAATAGCTATGGTTTTTGAATAGTCCTTAAAAAAAGCTTCACTCTCAGTCTCATCATCCAGATTAAATACCCGCTGCACCAACCTGGGTAGCTCATCCGTATTTGAAGGATGGAAATTGGAGCTCAACTCCTTCATAACTGCAGGCATATAAAGCTCACTTGCCCCGGTAATTCCACCACCTATAACAGCAATTCCATCGGTAAAGGTCAGCAGATTGGCAATGGTATCACCCAGGGCACGACCTGTTTCCTCATAGGCTAACAAAGCAGCCTCCTGATTTCCAGTCTTTCTCTCCCTTTGCAATCTGGTAGATATCAAAGGGCATGAGTTCATTTGGATAGTCCAGTCCGGCCTCCCTTGCATAGACCCTTTGAACCGAACGGGTACTCACTGCATCTTCTGCATTTACGCCCGGACAGTACATATTACTAAAAAGCCATACTTCTGCTGCTGTTGAGTTATCCCCGATGATCAGCCGGCCATCGGACACAAAGCCTCCTCCAAAGCCGGTCCCCAGGGTAAAGCCCACCAGGTTGCGGTATCTTTTAGGACTTCCCGATGCTTCAAGTTTGGCATTAATACCGGGTAAGATTCCTCCCAGCGCCTCACCATAGGCAAAAAGATCACCGTCGTTGTTAATAAAAACCGGAAGTCCGAATTCCTCTTCCAGGATGCTTTTCAGGGGAACACCCCCACGAAAGGCTGGGAGATTATTTAAATCACCAATGATGCCCTTCAGATAGTCGGCCGGTCCCGGGAAAGCAAAACTTATGGCTACAGGTGTTTCTTCAATTGCCTTCATCGTTTCATGAAAGCCTTCCTTCATGGTGGCCAGACAGCGCTCCAGGTTGTCTGCATTGGCGTCTTTCCGGATCCCGTCCAATATGGCTTTGCCACTCTTAAATGCATTAAACTCAAAATTAGTCCCACCAGCATCCAGTGTCAGAACAACCCTATCGTCTTTAAAAATATCCATGTCTTAAGCTTTTGAGGTTCTTGAGGCAATGTACAGTATGTAAACCATGCAGAGTCCAGGCACAAGGAAACCAGCCATCAGACCGGCCATATCGGCCACCACACCAAAGACAATGGGTACAAAGGCACCCCCAATAATGGCTGTTACCATCAGTCCCGATATCTCATTACTTCTTTCAGGGAGTTCATCCACTGTCATGGAGAATATGAGTGGGAAGATATTGGCAAAACCCAGGCCAATGATGAAAATAAATATAAATGCCAGAACCTGAGAAGAAGCAATATAGAGACCGGCAATTCCTATGATGGAAAGAATGCTGGTAATCACCAGGAATTTTTTCGGTGAGAGCCAGTTCAGAATCACACCACCAAGAAAGCGTCCCGTCATCAATGAGATAAAAAAGAAGAGGGTTCCGAACAGACCTTTTTCCTTAATGTCGTAATCGAACTTTGCCTCCAGGAAATTGGGGAGTTTGGCACTCATGCTCACTTCGGATCCCACATAGACGAAAATACCAATAACCATCAGGAGAACATAGGGATTTTTCAATAATCCGAAACAGGATTTTAGTGTCGCAGGCTTTTCTTTTTCAGCATGTTCCTCAATTTTTGTTACAAGGAGGATGAGCACCACAAGCAACATTACTCCCCCGTAGATGGGAAAGAGAATTTTCCAGTCCAGACCCCAGTACCTGGCAGCTAGCAGCGGAATCAGGGAACCTGAAAGTGAACCTATGGCCTTCACAAACTGACCAAAAGAAAGGTTCCGGGAGTATTTCCCCTCAGGCGACACATCTCTCATTATGGGATTCCCTGCAACCTGCAGAAGAGTGGCTCCTGTACCCAGGAAGAGTAGTCCACCCAGAATCAGGGGAAAGGACTCATAGGAGCCAATCATGGGAAGGACCATCCCGATCAGGGCTGCAAGTAGTCCCAGCATGAGCACATGCTTCCGACCCTTGCGGTCCTGGTAAAGCCCCATGGGTACTGACAAAAGGCCAAACATAATGAAGGCCATGAAAGTTACCAGACCGGCCTGGAAATTATTCAGGCTGAAATCGGACTGCAGCTGGCTGGTCAGTGGTCCGGAAACATCGCCAAATCCCATAACCAGGAAAGCCAGGAAAATAGGGGTCGATTTTAGATAGGCATTTTTTGTCATAGCGGTCTGAATTTTCGTTTAGTTTTAAGTATTGCGTAATATAGTGCATCGATTAAAAAAAATCATTAATTAATTCTTAAAATCCGGACTAAAGGAATATTGTATAGCAGCTATGGGGTAAATCTTGCAGACTTTCACAAATTCCCATTATATTTGCGCAGTTGAAAAGCTTAACCTGTACTTCTAAACCGAATTCTTAAGTGACCTTTATTACAGTAAGAAAGAGGGTATTTGTGGGGAGAGTTCTTTTTATGATCTCTCTCATCATTTTTATTGCAGGAACTGCTGCTTCCGGGCAATACTATGGAATGCAGTTTGCGGCCCATGACTATGACCCGGAAGATAGATCAGGCCTGAATTTAACTCCTGACGGCCCCATTAAGGTCAAAGAAAAACTGGATCTTCAGTTTTATCTGCGTTTCGACCCTGACCATTCCTCCTACTTTGGCTATGTTTTCCGAATGATTATCGGGGATCAGAATATTGATTTAGTCCATAGCATTGTCGAGGAGAATCCCAATAACCTTGAGCTGGTCATTAACGATACAACCAGTAAAATTGTCTTTAATATTCCCCATGAAGTTTTAATGCAGGAGTGGACCAAATTCAGGTTCGAACTTGATTTCAAGAACGAAAAAATTCGCTGTAAGGTTAAGGACATTATGCTTGAGGATGATCTACCGGGATTTGATGAAAAAAAAGGGATCATACTGGTGTTTGGAGATCATGACGTTGGTAGTTTCTCATCAACCGATTTGCCGCCCATGATCCTCAGGGATGTGGAAGTACTTTCCGATGACAAGGATAAATACAAATGGCCCTTAAATGAAACGGAAGGGAATATTGCCCACTCAGATCCCAGGGGAAATAATGGAGTAGCAAGCAACCCGATCTGGATGGGACTGCTCAAGCGCCATAACACCTGGGAAAACATTCTAAACATAAATCTTACGGGTGGAGTCAAGGTAGCTTTTGATCCTGAAGATGATGATCTCTATCTTCTTTCAAAAGATTCGGTCCACATTTTTGATTTGGGAAATAAGGCTATGAGAAGCATAGCCCATAATAACCCTTCCTTTGTGGAGACTACAAATAGCCTGATCTTCAATCCAAATGGCTCTGGCCTGACAATATATTCTCTTGATAACAACTTTATCAGCACTTTTAATCCCGAGACGGGTTTGTGGTCGGCTTATGATGCCGGGAATGAGGTGGAGACAGAATACTGGCACCACAACCACATTATTCCACCCGATGGGTCCATCATCACTTTTGGTGGGTATGGCCACTTTAAGTATAATAACTCTGTATTTAAATGGAATCCTGAAGCAAAGCGTTTTGACAGCCTTAAATACGAAGGTGATTTTCTTCCCAGGTACCTGGCTGGAGGTGGTTACAATCCTTTGGACAATTTCTATTACATCATCGGAGGTTATGGAAGTGAGAGTGGGAACCAAACCGAGCGTCCCAACTACTACTATGAACTACTCAGATTCTCCTTCGAAGATAAGACATTTACAAGGGTGCATGAATTCCAGAATACACAGGCTGGCTTTTGCTTTGCAAGTTCAGTTGTATTTGATGAAAACAAGAACATGTATGCCCTTTATTTCCCCAAGGAAGATGGAAATAAGCTTCAATTAATAAAAACTCCTCTGGATAGGCCTGAGATTATTGAACTTGGAGATCCGGTTGATTACCGTTTTTGGGATATCAAGGCACACGCAGAACTTTATTATAGCAAGACTGGCAATTCTTTGGTCGCAGTTTCAACTTACACAACAGATAATCAGACTGATATAGCGATTCACTCCATTGCCTTCCCTCCACAAAAATTTACGGTTACGGAAATTGAAAGCGATAAATCAAAGACCCGCTTACTTCCATTTATTGTTGCCGGAATTATTTTGTTGATTACCGGCATATTAATATACTTCAACAGGAAAAAGAAAAGTGCTGTACCCAGGCGGAGGCCTGAATCAAACAGGGAAAATTCAAGCCCTAAAAAGAAGAAAAACACCATCATTCTTTTTGGTGGCTTCCAGGTATTTGACAGAAACGGGAATGACATAACCGGACAGTTCACACCCCTGCCAAAAAAATTATTCCTCTTTATACTGCTGCACTCCCTGAGAAACAACAAAGGGGTCTCTTCAGCAGTATTGTACGAGACCTTCTGGTTTGATAAATCGGTGGAAAGTGCACGAAATAACCGGGCTGTGAATATTGTAAAACTCAAATCGCTGCTCGACCACCTCGATTCGGCAAGCATTTCAAAAGACACGGGTTACTGGAAGTTTGATTTTGATCCCACCAAGATCAGAATCGACTACTATGATTACCTTCAGATTGTCCAGCAAACATCTGAACTGAAAAAAAAGGATATTGTTGACCTGCTTTCTTCCATTGAAAACAAAACCTTCCTTAATAACACCCAGGCCGATTGGCTGGACAGCTTCAAATCGGAGGTATCCAACGAGATAATCGACACTTTTGTGACTTACATCAGCACCTCAAATGATGATCCTGAATTCCTGCTCCACCTTACGAACTGTATCTTTCTTTTTGATGCAGTCAGCGAAGAAGCACTTAAGGTTCAGTGCAGCTTACTGATTAAGCAGGGAAAACACAGCCTCGCCAGAAATTCCTACTCCAAATTCACCAAGGAATACAGGCTACTATACGACGAAGATTATGGCCTGAGCTTTAACCAGGTTATTGGCGATAAGCACCTCCCGGAATAGGATTGGCACACTACCAGACGCAGCCATAAAAAAAACCGGGTCAGTGAATCACTAACCCGGTAAACTACTAACTAACTATTACTAATCAGAACTACTATTACGCCAATTTTTTATTTCCAGAAAACAGTTTTCTCCGGACCCATTACAAAACTGAGGCTTGACCCTGCTTCAATATCGGCATGTACAATAAAAGGGTTCGTAAGCTTTTCACCATTCAGGCGGACTTCCTGAACATAGGGATTGTCAGCTGACCTGTTCTCTGCAGTAACCGTAAAAACTTTTCCTCCCTCCATCTCAATTTCAACTTTATCAAAGGAAGGCCTTCCGATGGAATATCGGACATCACCGGGACATACGGGGTAAATTCCCATGGAGCTGAGAATGTACCAGGCAGACATCTGACCGCAATCCTCATTCCCGCAAAGTCCGTCGGGTTTATCGGTATAAAACTCATCCAGGATCTCTGAAACAACTTCCTGGGTTCTCCAGGGTGCTTCAACATAGTTAAAAAGATAGGCGATATGATGGCTTGGCTCATTTCCATGGGCATACTGACCAATCAATCCCGTAATATCCGCCGAAGCTTCTTCTCCCAGCACCTCTGATGAGGTAGTAAAGAGGGAATCAAGTTTCACAGTAAAGGCCTCCTGCCCGCCCATCAGTTCAACCAAACCGTCCACATCATGGGGTACATACCAGGTCCACTGCCAGGCGTTGCCTTCCACATAGGGTGAATTCCAATGGGCTGAATAACGGGGATGGAAGGGCTCATCCCAGCTCCCGTCAAGCCTCTTACCACGCATAAATCCAACTTCTGCATCGAAATAGGTCTGATAGCGCTTCGACTTCTCGAAAAACTCATCCGCAATCTCAGTCTCTCCCATATCCTGGGCCATTCTGGCAATTGCCCAGTAGTTGTAAGCAAATTCCAACGCCTTGGCTACCGATGCCTTTTCCAGGTCACAGGGTACAAAGCCATAAATATCCTCGTATAATTTGGCCTTCGGCATCAGGTTTCCCCAGGCCTGTTCGGAAGGATAGGAAATCTCTTTTACTGTATCATAGGCAACCGAATGCACAATGGCCTCCAGGGCCTTCTCCGTATCAAAGTCTCTCTGCCCCTTCATATAGGCATCCACAATCACAGAAACCGCATGAGATCCGATCATTGTACCGGTATAATTGGAAGCCAGTTCCCACATAGGCAATATACCACCCTCGTCATACTTCCTCAGGAGGGCCCTGATTAATTCCTGGTTGTAGTCAGGTTTCAGTATGGTAAACAGGGGGTGCAGGCTACGGTGTGTATCCCACAATGAGAAAACGGTATAATTCGGGCTGTTGGAGTGATGGATCTCCTGATCCATTCCGCGATAGGTACCATCCACATCTGAGTACATTCCTGGATAAATCATGCTATGGTAAAGGGCGGTATAAAAGGTTCGCTTCTCTGCAAGATCATCACTTTCCACACGCACTTTTGAAAGCTCCTCTTCCCAGGCCTCAGAGGCCTTTTGACGGAGGCCATCAAAATCCCAACCGGAAACTTCCTGGTTCAGGTTTTTGGCCGATCCTTCATAGCCAGTGGCACTGATTCCAACCTTTACAAGAACCTCCTCACCATTTGATGTGGGGAAATTCAGCTTTACTTTGGCATTCTGACCAGAGATCTCACTGACCCCTTCCTGCCTTACATTGTCCATGTAAAGCTCAGCTTCAAAGGGCTTGGAAAACTTGGCCGTGAAATACACATAGTGATTCTTAGCCCAGCCCGAGGTGACCTTCAGACCCTGAATCTCCTGCTTATTAAGGATACGGATCTCGTGAAGCGGATTCTGATGTCCGTGAATGGTGGGGACCAGGTCAATAAGAATTCCGGCATCCTCTGCCTTAGGATAAGTATAACGGTGTAATCCGGTCCGGGTGGTGGCAGTCAGTTCCACATTCACATTATAATCGCTCAGTTCTACACTATAATATCCTGGTTCGGCGTGTTCGGTTTCATGACTGAACCTCGATCTGTAACCCGAGTCGGGATTATCATAAGCCCCCGAATCCAGGGGCACATCTCCGGTGAAGGGCATGAAAAGGATATCCCCGTAATCTCCAATCCCGGTTCCACTCAGGTGAGTGTGAGAGAAGCCTATGATGGATTCGTCAGCATAGTGATAACCTGCACAGGCATCCCAACCGATGAGTCGCGTATCAGGGCTTAATTGAACCATGCCAAAGGGAAGCGTTGCTCCGGGAAAGGTGTGCCCGTGAAAGGCAGTCCCGATAAATGGATCAACATATTCCGTAAGCCTGGAATCATTCCTGTTTTGAAGGATGGGTCCACCACAGGCAAAAATAACCAGGGCTACAGCCGTTGCAATAAAAAGAGGGCTTCTGAGTCGCATCAAAGTATAGCTTTAATAATATCTATTATGACAAAAAAAGCCCTGGACACTTAAAAATCAATTAATAAAGTATTAACCGAAGGAAAGAGATTGTATACCAGCCTGAAAACACAATCATTAAGTACTCATAATGATTGTTTTATGATTTTTATTAAAAAAGTACCCACTTATAAAAGAAGCGCCTTTGCAGCTCTCCGATCGGGTTTAAAAGAGGCGTTCCTGGGGAGCTTATTAATGGAAATTAATTTTTTAGGAAGCTCATGTGCAGAGAGTATCCCGGCCAGCTTGAGCATCCATTGCTCAAGGAGCTCATTCTTTGTGGCTCGATTATTACTTTCATCCCACTCCACCAGCAGCACCATTTTTTCGCCCAGTTTTGTATCCTTCTGAGATAATAAAAGAACGGAAGTGCCCAGCAAGTGTCCGATTCTCTCCTCCAGAATCTCCGGAATCACCTTAATGCCTCCACTATTGATCACATTATCGTAGCGCCCCAACCAGGTAAAACATCCTTCTTCCTCCCCGATCTCAACCAGGTCGTTAGTAAAAACGGCACCTTCGCTTACGCCGGGCAGGTCCACCACCAGGCAGCCCCTGGAATCCACTGAGATCTTTGTCCCGCTCACAGTACGGAAGCAGGGATCCGGATCACGGCCATTGATTCGTTTTAAGCCGAAGTGGGTATAAGTTTCACTCATACCAAAGGACTCGTATACTTCAGGAAGGTCTGAAGCCCTTAAGCGAGCTCTCAGGGAAGCGGCCAGCTCGCCTCCTCCAATCAGAAGGGTGCCACAGCGGGACAGATCATCCCCGGCCTCCAGGGATTCAAATACCTGAAGGGGCACCAGGGGCACGAAGCGAAATACCCCCTGGACCGACTTAAGAGGTCTTGAGGACGGTTCACAGAGCACCAGGTCCAGTCCCCCCACAAGGGCCCGAACCACCATCATCTTACCGGCAATGTAATCCACCGGCAGGGCGAGCAGAACCCTGTCCCCGGGACCCAGCTTAAAAAACCATAGGGTCTTTATGGCACTGGCCTTCATGGCTTCCCGTCGCAGTTCAAATCTTTTTGGATCGCCCGTGGTTCCACTGCTGGCCTGATGGATGGGGCCGGAAGCAGAATCAAGATAGTGTTCAATAAACTGGAATATCTTCCGAAGCCAATCGGGATTTTTACAATCATGAACCATCATGTGACAATGTGCCAGAAGCGCCTCACGGGAGTACTTTTTGCCATTAATGCAATAGGGATGGCTATGAGCAGATTTTGTCACAGGCCCGGTTTTAAATCTTTGAGATCCCAGTCTTTCACGGGCCGGTACCAGAGTGAGTCGCCTTCCATTTCCAGGGGAGAGGGAAGGTTATTCTTATAAAGGGATCCCGTACCCAGACCCTGGGGTTTGCTCACCCCCAGGCTGGCAGTCCACTGGGCAATGGCAGAGAGCCCGATGTTCGATTCCAGGGCAGAAGTGACCCACCATCCAGCCTTATTTTTCTCAGCAAGGCGGGCCCACTCCTCAGCCACAGATAATCCTCCCAGCAAGCCAGGCTTCAGAATAATATAGTCCGGCTTAATTTGCTCCAGAAGGCTTTCCCGGGCCTCAGCACCATTAATCCCGATCAATTCCTCATCCAGGGCCACAGGGATGGAAGGATTCTCACAGAGTCCGGCCATCTCTTCATGCTGACCGGCAGCTATGGGTTGTTCAATGGAATGAATCCCATAGGCTGAAAGCTTTTGCATCTTTGAGCGCGCCTCAAGTGGGCCCCAGGCCCCGTTGGCATCCAGACGAATCTCCAGCTCTTCGCTTCCGTAATCAGATCTGATCCCTTCAAGAAGCCCTCGTTCAAGCTCAAAATCCAGCGCACCCACCTTCATCTTGAGGACGCGGAACCCGGCCTTAACTTTCTCCGCAAGCTGTTCCCTCATAAAACCTGGGTCGCCCATCCAGATCAGGCCATTGGTAGGAATACCAGAGAGCCCCTTTGTGAATCCGGACGAAAAAAGAATTCTTTGGCCCCCGCCCTCCAGGTCCCTCAGTGCAGTCTCCAGTGCAAATTGTACTCCGGGTAGTGAGGGCAGGTACTGCTCAGGATTCATCTCCCCCCTGACAATCAACTTACAAATGTGATCCAGTTTAATGTCCATTTCCATGGGATCCTCAACACTCAGGCCGGGTATGAATGATACCTCTCCAATACCCCGGAGACCAGCCTCATTTCTCAGTATGATATACCAGCAGGGTTTCTCAATAAAGGAAACCCCGGGATGTGCCCGCAGGGCGGATAAAATGAAGGGGGCGTGAGATATAATGCGCCTGTACCATCTAAAGCACAAGTCCTAGTCCGAATGAGAGCGAAAAGAGCAGGGTGGCCACGGCCAGTTTTTTTAACTCGGCATTTAGCTCAAGGGGCACCGTGTTTTCAATCACTTTTTTCATGTCGGAAATCAAGAGAGGCACAGGGATCAGCAAAAGCAGCTGAAGATAGGATTCGAAGCGGATCAGGGTATAGGCAAGGGCAAGCAAAAAGGCTGTCGCCAGGAGAATAACATGGTAAACCTTGGCCCAGGGAACACCCATACGTACCACCAGGGTATATTTGCCATTCTCGGCATCGTTTTTATGATCCCGCAGATTATTCAGGTTCAGCACACCCACACTTAATAGACCCACAGAAGAGGCGGGTAAAAGAATGGCCGCGTGAAAAGTTCCGGTGTGCAGAAAGTAGGTTCCGGCAACCCCAAGGATGCCGAAATAAATAAAAACCATAATGTCGCCAAAACCCACATAACCGTAGGGTCGCTTGCCTATGGTATATTTAATGGCGGCAAAAATGGCCGAAAATCCCATGAGAAAAAAGATGGCATATCCCAGCATATCCCCTCCCCGGAGTCCGAACCAGATCAGCAGGGAGCCCGATAAAAGACTCAGGAAAACAAAAACACCGATCATCCATCGCATTTGCTGCCGGCTTACCAGGCCCGACTGGGTAACCCTTTGTGGTCCCAGGCGCTCATCATTGTCTGTACCTTTCACCGCATCCCCGTAGTCATTGGCCAGGTTGGAAAGTATCTGAAGAAAAAGGGTGGTGAGTGTTCCGAAAAGAAAAACAGCCCACTTGAATTTCCCCTCTGCAAAACCCAGAAAGGATCCCAGGATGGTGGCGGAAAGAGCCAGGGGCAGGGTGCGCAGTCGAAAAGCTTTAATCCAGATGGATGTGGTGGCCATGGGGCAAAATTACGATTTTCTTTTGTTATAAACTCAGGGAAGCTTCGGGAACTGATCCCAATCGGGCTTGCGCTTCTCCAGGAAGGCATTTTTACCCTCCTGCGCCTCTTCGGTCATGTAGTAAAGCATGGTGGCATTCCCTGCCAGCTCCTGGATCCCTGCCTGTCCGTCCAGTTCAGCATTAAGGCCTGCCTTAATCATCCTGAGGGCAATGGGTGAATGCTGCATAATTTTCTGACACCACTCCATGGTAGTATCCTCCAGATCTTCCAGGGGAACAACCTTGTTCACCAATCCCATTTCCAGGGCCTCAGTGGCTGTATATTGCTCACACAGGAACCATATTTCCCTGGCCTTTTTCTGTCCCACATGTCTGGCCAGAAAGGAAGACCCAAAGCCGGCATCAAAACTACCCACCTTTGGTCCGGTTTGCCCGAAACGAGCATTATCCGAAGCAATGCTAAGGTCACATACCACGTGAAGCACATGTCCCCCGCCAATGGCATAACCATTAACCATGGCAATCACAGGCTTGGGCAGGGAACGAATCTGGCGTTGTACATCCAGCACATTCAGCCTGGGCACACCGTCCTTTCCCACGTAGCCGGCAAAACTCTTCACATTCTGGTCTCCCCCGCTGCAAAAAGCCTTGTCTCCCTCACCGGTAAGCACAACAACCCTGACTTCGGGTTTTTCCCGACACACCACAAGCGCTTCACTCATCTCCCTGGTGGTATCCGGTGTAAAGGCATTGTAATACCTGGGTCTGTTTATGGTGATTTTTGCCACACCTTCGAAATAATCCAGTTTTATCTCCTCAAAATCCCTGAGGCTTTTCCATGCTCTCTTTGCCATATGCTATTAAATCTTAAAATCTAAAAACGCCTTAAATATACGAGAATTATCCTCCCTGGAAGTATCCACATCCAGCACAGAAAGGCTGCTGACTGGTGAATATAACTCAGTGATAAGTCCCTCAAATTCTTCTTCATTTTGCACTAAGCTGGACTCCCTGCCAAAAGACCCTGAAAGCAAGGCAGGTGAGACGGGATGATGGGTCACAGAAAAGGCTTCAAAAAAGTCCATATCAGAGGGTCCCTTCAGGAGGCGGAAAATCCCGCCACCCCGGTCATTCAGAATCACAATCTTCAGGTTGGCAGGAAAGTCCTTGTTCCACAGGGCATTTGAATCATAAACAAAACTCAGATCCCCCACCAGCAGGATGTGCAGTTTCTCCGACACCATGGCTGCTCCGACTGCCGCTGAGACACAACCATCAATGCCTGAAGTGCCCCGGTTGGAATAATATTCAAGATCTTTCCTCAGGGGCAGAAGCTGAGAATAACGTATACTGGTGCTGTTACCCAGGTGAATCACTGCCCCCCCGGGGGCAGCTGAGATGATCTTATGGATGACCATCAGGGATCCATATTCCAGGCTCTCCACTCTGGCTTCTGCATAAGTCCTGGCACGCTTAGCAGCCTTCGTCCATAGCTCCTGAAAGCTTCCGCCGTGCTGTACTTCCTCATTCAACAGCTCCTTCAATAAGCCAAGGGAGGCGACTACATTTCCGTCAATCTCCACATGCCTGATATCAGGTGCAGCCTGCAGCAATAACTTCAGTCGCTTGGAAACCACCTGTCCACCGAAGGAGATCAAAAGGTCGGGGATCAGTGCCGCCTTTTGTTTCTCACCGAGTCCGGCCAGCAATAGTTCGGGCTGAGCGATAAAACCATCCCCGGGAAGATTGGCTATATTTTCAGCAATAATAAGCACCCGACCACCGGCATGCAGGTCTTCCAGCACTTGTAAAATTTCGGCATTACAGGGCCCCATTCCCGCCAGCACCATGATCCTGCTCTCCCCGTCCAGGCCATCAAACTCCGGAACAGGGGGCTGTCCTGACTGTATTAAAGAAGAAAGAACTCCGGGCTTAGCAGAATCTGGCAGGGGTTCATAGAGGGGCTCATCAAGGAGAATATTAATGTGAACCGGACCAGGCGGAAAAGAAAGTGCCGAAGCAAAAAGGCGTTCCATTCCCTTCATCACCTGCGCATAACTTTCCTCATGGCTCACAGGGCATGGTACCTGGAAAAAACCCTTGGAATAATTATAAAAAGGGGCCTGCTGATCGATGATCTGGTTGTTAAATTGTGCAAATTTTTCCGAAGGGCGGTCGGCTGTAATAATGATCAGGGGAAGCTGCTGATGGAAAGCTTCTGCCAATGCAGGAGCAAGATTCAGAACGGCTGTCCCCGATGTGGTGAGCACCACCACAGGCTCCTGCAGCTGACGGACCATTCCCAGGGCCACAAAACCAGCCGAACGTTCATCCACAATACTGTAAGACTGAAAATCATTCCCGGGAGGTGAATAGCTGGATTAAGCGGGGCAGACCTGCTTCCCGGACAGATGATTACATGATCTGACCCAACTCCTTAGAAGGGGACCCAGGTCAGCGAGATGTTGATGTCGTCTCATCGCTTGGCTTCGATGTTCTTTATATAGGTCCTCAGTATCTTAAGCAGGGATTCTGCCTTCAGGCGGGTTTCATCCCATTCGTCGGCCGGATCCGAGTCCAGGGTGATGCCCCCTCCCACAAAAAGCGAAAGATAGTCGGGTGTAATCTTCATGCACCTAAGGTTCACAAAGAGGTCGATCTTACTGTCCCCGGAAACAGGCCCCAGGAAACCGGTATAATACTCCCGGTCGTGAGGTTCCAGCTCCTTAATGAAGCGAATGGCGTCATCCTTGGGCTGACCGGCCACTGCGGGCGTGGGGTGAAGTGCTTCCACAAGCTCCCATAGTTTACCATTAATCCGCTTATAATCCAGGGAGAAATCGGTCCTAAGGTGCACCAGGTTTCCCGCCTTTTTTACATAGGGCGAGGAAACCCTGTAGTCCCTGATTCCAAAGGAGTGGAGCACATCGTGAATATAGCGGGTTACATATTCCTGCTCAAGCACCTCCTTAACGGTCCATTTATCAATGTTCATATGCCGTTCGGCAAGGGGTCTGGTCCCGGCCAGCGAGACTGTGGATACCCTGTTCTCCCTCAGCCTGAGCAGGGGTTCGGGCGACGCTCCCATCCAGCATTCATCACCGCTCTTAAAAAGATAGACAAAGGCATTGGGATGCTTTCGGCATAAGGCCTGAAATAATTTGGACAGGATGGGAAAGCAGGACCCTTCGATTACACGGATCCGTGAAAGCACCGCTTTTTGAAAGGCACCATTGGATATGGAAGATTTGATTTCCTTAACCTGCTCCATATATCTTTCCTTACCGATCACATGTGGATCCGGATCATTCCATGAAACCGATGGCCCGGCTTTCATTTCTTCAACCTGTCGCATCACAGACCTGTTGATCTGATTGCTTTCCACCACCAGATCGGGACGTATTAAATGATAGGGATGGCCGTTCCGGGTGTCAAAAGGAGCCATAATGAAACCGGTCTCGCTTGAAAGATCCTTCATGCCATTCCCCTTGAGCCTTGTCTCTTTGCTTTGAATATAGCTGGTGGAATGATCCTGCTGAGGTAATCTGAAAGTTACAAAAGACAAATTTTTTGAAAGACAGAGGTGATGGATGTGGTGTAGACCTTCAATCATGGTATTAGCCTGGCTGATCCGCCTTTTCAGGTTTTGGTTTAACACTATTGGTAACACGGCTGATGGAAATAAGTTTTCCCTCATCGTCCTTTATTTCCACATCCCAGATATGTTTAAAATCAGCCTTTGCCACAATCCGGGCCCTGGCATGCAGGAATCCCTCCCTGGCGGGATGAAGATGCTGGCTGTTCACCACCGATCCATAGACCTGGAATTTTGAAGGATCCACCAAAAGAAAAGAACCTGCACTTCCCACAGTTTCAGCCAGGGAAATCAATGCTCCGCCATGGACCGAACCCGCGGGTTGATAATGCTCGGGAGTAATTTGCATGACCGCCTCCACATGGCTTTCGGAAAGGCCCGTGAATTCAATTTTCAGCAGATCAATAAAGGTCCCCTGGCAAAGTTTATTAATCTCGTCAATGGTCATAGTGTTTGCTTTCAGATTCAAATATAAACATTCGGTGGCTTATTTTTTGGCCACCACCAGCATCACAGAACCAAGGAAAAGTGACTCTCCACTCACAACTTTAAATCCGGCACCCTCAAGGATACGACTCATCTCACTGATAGTGTAATAGTTGCGAGAAGATTTCGCCAGGTAACGATAAGCCTTCAGGTTACCTGAGATAAGACCTCCAAGGTAGGGAAGGATGAATTGCAGGTAGATGTTATTGAACACTCTCCAGACCCTGTTGGAAGGTTTGCAACTCTCAAGGACCACAAACCGCCCACCAACTTTGAGTACCCTGTAAAGTTCACTCAGATGCCTGTCTGCATTAGAGTTTTCATACACCAGGTTACGAATGCCAAAGGTAATGCCCATGGCTTCGAAACTTCCGTCCCCGAAGGGCATCTGCCCCACATCGCCCTCAAGAAAATCCACCAGGGGAAAACCCCTCCCGGAAAGCGCTTCCTGCTTTCTGCGGGCCTCACTCAGCATATCAGCACTAAAATCATAGCCGGTAAGGGAGGTCCCTGAATCACAAAGTCCGGCTACTTCAAGTATAAAATCACCTGTCCCTGTACATACATCAAGCACAGTATCCGGATTATTCTGCAAGCAGGCTTTCACCGCCCTGTTCCGCCATGAGCTATCCCTTCCGAAAGTAAAAATCCGGTTCACCAGGTCATAGGTGGGATGAATATCTGCATAAAAGTCTTGCAGGGGATGGTTTGATTCTGGCTGGGACATGCAACTGTTTTTAAGCTTGCAAAGTTATGCTTTTGAACGATTCATCCCGAAATTTATATATTTGCGACTCTAAATTTTATCAGAAAGCTTTCATGCGCAGAACCCTCACTCTTATTCTCCTGGCATTATTATGCCTCCATTCCGGCCTTAAAGGCCAGCTCAGATTCAATGAAGTAATTGCTGTTAACAATGGAGGACTGGTGAATCCACTTAGCGGAGAGCCGGGCGATTGGATTGAAATTTACAACAGCGGATCCGAAGCCGTGGATATCTCGCACTACTACCTTTCCGACAGGCCGGAGGCTCCCTTTATGTGGATTTTTCCTGAAAATACCAGCATTCCCGCTGATGGCTATGTTCTGGTGTGGACCGATGGAACAGGAGATACGCTCAATGGTTTGCATGCAAACTTTAAACTGGATGTGGCCGGGGAATCTCTGGTGCTCTTTTCGGCAAACAGGGAATTTGTGGACTCCATTACCTTTCCCAGGATGTATGTGGATGTCTCCTACGGTTTGAATGAAAGCCAGGAATATATGTTCTTCGGCGCACCCACTCCAGGTGCTAGAAACCAGTATGCCCAGGAGTTTCAGGTATCGGGCAAGGTGGTTTTTGACCTCCCTCCCGGGATTTATCCCGGGGCCCGCTCAGTTCAGATGCGTCCTGAGCCAGGCTCAAGCGGAGTAATACGTTATACCCTGGATGGATCAGAACCCGGTCCGGATGACCCGGAATTCAGGGGAGCTTTAATCCTCGAAGAAAGTACAGCAATCAGGGCCCGCCTCTTTTCCGAAGGTGCCGAACCGGGTGATGTCTGCACAGCCAGCTACATCATCCACGAAGACTTTACCCTGCCTGTCATATCCCTGGCCAGCGATCCCGAAGGACTGTGGAGCGATGAGGATGGAATATACGTGACCGGTACAAACGGACTCACAGGAAACTGCAGTGATGTTCCAAGGAACTGGAACCAGCCCTGGGAAAGGGCCATGAGCATGGAATACTTTGATGCGGAAGGACATCTGGGCCTGCAAATCAATGGAGGCATGAAAATTCACGGCGGATGCAGCCGGGGTAATCCTATGAAATCACTGGGAATATTTGCCCGGAGTGAATATGGAAACAACCTGATGAAATATCCCTTTTTCAGGGAAAAGGACCTGGACGAATTTAAAGGACTGATCCTTCGCAACGGCGGAAATGATTTCCAGTATTCCTTCATCAGGGATGCCGTGGAACAGGCCACCGTACATCCGGTAATGGATTTAGACCATCAGGCCTATGAGCCCGTTCATGTCTATCTGAATGGCGAATACTGGGGGATACACAACCTCAGGGAAAAGGTAAACGAGCACTGGGTTACCTCCAATTACGGGATTCCGGCTGAGAATCTGGACTTCCTGAAAAATAACTGGGAGGTATTTTCCGGGACCCGGGATGCCTGGGATGAGCTCATGCTTTATATGCAGAATAACCATCTGGTAATGGAAGCTCCTTACAGCATCGTGGAGAGCCAGCTGGACATCTCTTCCTACCAGGACTACCTGATCACCCAGCTATTCATAGCCAATCGCGACTGGCCGGGAAATAATCAAAAATACTACCGGGATAATGTGACTGAAAGCAAGTGGAGATTCATCCTCTTCGACCTGGAGTTTTCCTACGGCCTCTACACTTTTGACCCTTCAATTAACATGTTCGAATTCGCCACCTTACCTGACGGAACAGAGTGGCCCAATCCTGCCGAAGCAACCCTCATTATCCGGCGACTCCTGGAGAACAAAGGTTTCCGGGATGAATTCCTGGCCAAATACATGATGCACCTCAACACCACCTTTGCCACCGACAGGGTCATTGGCATCATAGATTCCATGCAAAATCAGATTTACGATGCTTATCCTGATCATCTGGCGCGCTGGAGACACCTTTCCATGGAAGGCTGGGAAGGACGCGTGGAAGAATTAAGAAGATGGGCAAGAGAGAGGCCCGACCATGTATGGAATAATATGAGAAAACACTTCTCACTTGGCTCCATTATAAATTTGAATGTAAATGGTACAGGAGGGACCGGCACAGTGAATATCAATTCGCTTGATGTGCCTTCAAAGGGAATGACGGGAAAGTATGCCTCAGGAACTGAAATGAATCTCAGCTTTGCAGCAAGTCCGGGTTACCGATTCAGCCACTGGGTGGTTGATGCAGGGACCAGCTCCACAAGCACCCTGGTGGAAAAGGGTTCTGACTGGAAATACAATGATTCGGGTAACTGGCCGGGAGCCGGGTGGATGGACTCAGGCTATGATGACAGCTCCTGGTCTTCCGGACCCGGAATACTGGGATACGGAGATGGCAATGAATCCACCATCCTTGATTATGGTCCCGATCCCGCCAACAAAACCATCACCTACTATTTCAGAAAAAATATTGATCTCTCCGACATCTCTCTTTATGAGTCCATCGAAATCGGGCTAATGAGGGACGATGGAGCCGTGGTTTACATCAATGGAACAGAAGTTCTTCGTGATAACATGCCGGAAGGAAGCATTGACCATGAAACCGTTTCAAGCACCTTTGTAGGCCAGGAGGATGAAGTCACCTATTTCACTTTCCCCCTGGATAAAGGACCTTTTACTACAGGAATCAATACCATAGCTGTTGAGATCCACCAGACCAGCCTCACAAGCTCCGATTTGAAGTTTGATCTTGAGATGAAGGCAACGATTGTTGAAGAAACATCGGTAAAGCAATATACGGAGAACCCCCTCCTCCTCAGTCCCGGATCCGACATCAGCATCCAGGCCTTTGCCGTGGAGGAGGAGCTGGATATTGATTTGAAGATCAACGAGATCATGGCTTCCAACATCGGGGCAGTATTGGATGAATATGGAAATGACAGCGACTGGATAGAGATATACAACAGGGGCGAAAGTACGGTTGACATGGCCGGCCTCTACCTGACCGACAATCTGAATAATCCCACAAAATGGAGAATCCCGTCCGGCTCACCCTCAGAAACCTCAATTGATGCCAATGACTACCTGGTTTTCTTTGCAGATCAGGATCCTGTACTCGGTCCCCGACATCTGGATTTTAAGCTGGATAGTAATGGAGAGTCAATAGGACTGAGTTACCTTTCCGGAAACACTGTAGTATGGCTTGACTCCCTTTCCTTCCAGAAACAATATGCCAACGTATCAACGGGACATTTCCCCGACGGAAACGGTAGCTGGATGGATCTTTCATTCACCCCCGGCGAAAAAAATGAAGAGGCAATCGTATTATCCGTTCAGCCCCATCAGACCCTCGAGCTGCTGCTCTACCCGAATCCTGCCCGTGACTTGCTGAATATCAATATCAGCAGTCCGGATGGTGATCTGGATGGCCGGATTGACATCCACATTTATGACCTCACCGGGAGGAGCGTTCTGAGCGAGCAAAAATCGGTTTGGGGAGGAGAATTCAGGGGACAGCTGGACATATCAGCCCTGCCTGAGGCAGTCTACATCCTGGTTCTGGAAACACCCTCAGGAGCACACTCCTTCAGATTTGTTAAAACGAATCATTAGGAAGGGATTCAAGGTAGGTGGCCACTTCCAGATGGCCTGCCTGCCTTGCAAAGGAGGCGGCATTGTCGCCATCCACATCCGTCAGTGCAGGATTTGAACCGGCCTCAAGCAGGATCTTTACCACATCCAGGTTTCCCTCAGCTGCTGCATGCATCAGGGGCGAAAAATGCTCGTCTGAGTCAACCACATTGGGTTCAGCCCCCTTATCCAGCAAGATTTTCACTGTTTCAGGGAAAGGGCCAGTGGCAGCATATAAAAGGGAGGTCCTCCCCATCTGGTCCCTGCGGTCGATCCCGGCACCCTCCTCCAACAGGGTCAGCACAATTTCGGAATGACCATTAAAAGCAGCAAACATAAGGGCGGTTCGTCCCTCTTCCTCCATGCCATTTACATCAGCCCCGGATTCCAGGGCCAGCTCCACCGCCTTCAGATCGCCATCCAGGGCCGCCTGATGCAGCTGGCTCACCAGTTCGGGCGAAGATTCGGCTTTCTGTGCGACCGGGGAGGATTTGGCTTCAGCGGATATTTCTGAAGCGGAAGAATCGGCTTTATCAAACTTACCCGAGTTCTTACATCCGGTAAAGCTGATGCTCAAAAAAACACTCGCAAGGAAAAAAATTATCGATCTTGATTTCATAGAAATGGGGGATTAAAACGCCAAGTTAGAAAAAAAATTACGCCTCAATTCAGAAAAGCATTTCAGAAGTTGGAAACATCTTTTATAAGGGCAGTCCGGATATCACCAGCGACATCAGCGGAGCGGGCAATGTAATCGCAGCCGGGCGCTAATGTGCCAGGGCTCAGCCGTTCACGCAGAGGGCCATGTTCAGGGCCACAATTGCCTTTTTATATTCTTTCCTTTCGATAACGAACTGCATATTAACCTGCCTGAGGGATTGAGAAACTGCCATCACATTAATGCCATTTTCCCACAGGGCTGTAGTGGCTTTTGACAGGGAGCCCGGCCGGGCAATATTTGTCCCCAGTGCACAAACCAGGGCCACTTCCCGGTGTACCACTTCATGGTAAAGCCCCATTAATTCCATTAACAATGCATCCGTCACATCCTTATCCCAGAATACCATGGTAATACTATTGGCATTGGTCGCCTTCAGAATGTATGATATGCCATGTCTTTGTATCACCTTCATCAGGTTCAGGTCATATCCAACCTGCCCCACCATAAAGGGATCATGAACCTCAATGGCCTTAACCTTATCCGTGCCAGATATGATTTCCACCCTTGATTCCTCTCCCTTGTAATCACGGGAGATAAGCGTACCGGGATGATCCGGTTCAAAGGTGTTTTTAATGCGAATATTGATCCCTGCCACCTCAACCGGCTTTGAAGCTTTGGGATGAATGGCCTCCATACCAATATCGGCCAACTGATCGGCCACATTAAAATTTGTATTTCCAACCGGTCTTGACCACTCCACACCCACGATGGCCGGATCAGCACTGGAAAGGTGATACTCCTTGTGAATAACAGCCTCGTTTGCCTTCACCTCAACCGCTATTTTACTAAAGGTCACTTCAGAATAGCCCCGGTCAAACTCCCTCATAATCCCCTCTGTACCTTTTGTATATCCGGTTACCACGGGGATGGTTCCTGAACAATCAATATTTGCAAAAGCCTTACTAATCCGCTCATCTATGGTCAGATATTCTGTATCATTAAATCCGCACAGATCCACAAAAGTGGACTTATATCCCCTGTTACGTATGATGTTTACTGAATTCCATGCCGAGTGCGCCTCACCAAGGGAGGCTAATATCTCCCTGGCAGCCAGCAATATACTCGACTTACTCACATAACCTGAGGCCAGTACTTCATCCAGACTCTGCAGATAGACCCTGGACTGCTGAATCCGATCCGTAATAAAGCGATCCGCCTGATCAATATCCAGTCCAATCTCTTCAAGCCCCTGGTTAATGGCAATCAGCTTTGCCAGCACCTGGTCCAGGGCTGCCCCATAATCCTGGCTCTTCTCAAAGAGGTCATAAACTCCGGGTTCTCCACTTTTTTTGTGCTCAAGAAGCCAGTTGGTTACATTGGAATAAGCTGAAACCACAAAAATCCGATTGTAGGGATTGTCTCCGTCTGCCTGTCTGACAATAATATTATTTAAGACATCCCCGAATTTCGACATCGATGTTCCACCTATCTTATGAACTGAAAGCATGTATTCCTTGTTTTATTGTAATCCAACAAAAATAATCCAATTATTGTAACGTTTATAAGCAATGAGGATATTTTTCCTGATCAGTCTTTCACTCACTTTAGCCATATTCAGCGCCTGTATGAAGGATAAACCCGAATCCTTCCCTGAGAACCTGGTATGGAATCCCGAACTGGCCTTCCCCGTAGGCATGGATAGCCTGGGAATGAATGCTGAAAGTGGTTTTGACACTACCCTGTTTGAGCTGGATACCCTCACCGGCCTGCCACTATGGGTAAACGAGGTGCAGATTGTCATGGAAGGCAGCGTGGACTTTGACCTTTCTGCCATGGACGGATACCTCGACTCTGCCAATCAGATCCTGTTTCGTCTGAATATCAGAAATGGCTTTCCGGATGACGCCCATGCCCAGGCTTATTTTTTGAATGCTTCAAACGATGCCATTGATTCCATGTTTTCAGAAGGGCCTCTTTTCTTGCCGGGAGGCAGCCCCATAGATGAGGGGGCCAAAATAAATCCCTCCCATGTAGGAAAGGATGCCATTTTCAGCAGGGAGCGAATTATTGCCCTGGAAGAGGCCAGGGAGATTCTCTTCCGGGCTATATTACCAATCGAGGGACTGGACACTATACTATTTCCCTATTATCCCAACTATTCATTGGAAATGGAAATAGGAATAATGGCAGATTTGACTTTTAGCCTGTGAGGAGCTGGCCTCTCCATACTATCCTGCTTATGGGAATATTTGCTTTTCTCCGGGGAGGCCCGGATCTGCATGCCCAGCAGGCCAATACCCTTTACCTGATGCATGCCGTGCCCCAATCCAACCTGCTCAATCCGGCTGTGCAAATCGCATGCAAATATTATGTGGGAATCCCAATCCTTACTTCCATTCACCTGAACTACTCCAATACAGCATTCACATACAATGACCTTGCCTCCACCAGCACCCTGAACATTGAAGGAGTCAGTAAGCAGATGCACCGCCGGGACCTTTACACCGGAGAGGCCCGCATAAACCTCCTCGGGTTTGGTTACAGGCACAAGTCCCTTTACTTCACTTTTAACGTGAGCGAAAGAATTCGGGCTTACCAGACCATCCCGGGTAAATTGGTTCAGATGGGAGTGAACGGGAACTGGCCCTACCTGGATAAGGCAGCCCGCTTTGATGGACTCAGGCCAGGAGGCTTCCACATCAGAGACTACTCCCTGGGCATCTCAAAGGTCATCGGTCCCTACCTTACAGCCGGTATCAGGGCAAAGCTTTTTTTCGGAAAGGCCAATGTGAGCGCGGGCCCCTCCCACCTGAGAGTAAGAACAGAGGAAGATAATTTTGCCCTTCATCTGGAGGGAGACTATACCCTGAATGCCTCTTTTCCCATGACCATCGAGGAGGATTCGGAAGGCAACATTAGCGATATCGATAGTGCACGATATCGACCCGGTGGACTATATGATGAACCGGGGAAATGTGGGTTTCGGACTCGACTTTGGTTTGATTTACAGGTATAGCGAAGACCTTACCCTTTCAGCCAGTATACTGGACCTTGGTCTCCTGAGGTGGAAAACAGATCTGAACAATGTTACACGGAGAAGGAAGTTTTGATTATGCAGGTACCGACCTTAGCCAGCCAATTACTTCCGGCTCCCTTGTCAATGAAATACTTGATTCGCTTATTTCTTCCATGAATGTGAGCACATCCTTAAATCCTTACACCTATGTTCTGCCTCCCCAGGTTTTCCTGGCTGCATCCTACCGCTACAGCGAAAAAATCTCCTTTGGCTTTGTGAACCGGAATGTGATCTACCGCAGCAAAATTCATTCCTCCTTCACGCTTTCGGCTCAGGCAGAACTGGCAGGATCCTTTACGGGATCTCTTTCCTGGTCCTACCTGAACAACAGCCTGTTAAACATAGGAACGGGAATAGCCTGGCATGGAAAAGGGATTCAATTCCATGCCGTAACAGACAATCTCCTGGGTTTCTTCTTCCCCTTCGACACCCGTACACTGAATCTCAGGCTGGGCATCAATCTTATGCTGGGCTGTCCCCGGAATAAAAAAGAAAGACTTCAGGAGGCATCCTACTCCTTTCTGCCAAAGGGAGGTGACTGTCCCTACCCCGAGAGAACAGAGAAAAGCCTGAGAAAACGAAAAAAGGCAGTTCGCAAGAATCAATAAGATTTAGCGACAGGTAGCGGAAATTTTTCTTTCCAGAAACTTCGCACCGGAAGCCTCAGAGAAAAAGCTTTCTATATAGCCGATAGCATTCCCCCGGAATTTTTCACTCAGGTAGGGGAAATTCTGAATCAGCTCCAGGATCTCCTCCCGGTGATCAACCAGTTTCTGTATGGCTGCCTGGTATTCAGCTTCCGACCCACATCGGCCCAGATAATAGCGCTGGGTTACTGAGGTAAGCCCCAGGTTCTCTCCGGGTATGGCATAGGAGGCATTCACAAGGCCTGAATAGTCAAAATCATAGGGTACCGGGGTATATCCTTTGGTTCCAAAGCCTGGCAGCCCCAGTATTTTCATATTTTGCCTGCCCGTAATCGAATAATCACAATTTCCGATCATATACTGGTACATGGCAACCAGCATCATTTCATCTTTCCGCATTAAGGCCATGGCCAGATTATCATTCTTTATGGCCAAACCATCAAAGCGTTCAGCCAGCATATCTTCAGGCTCAATTAAAAAGGCCCAGCTCTCTGAGAGTTTATTTTTCCGACCCGTATCCACGTACTTCATATGAAATCAGCCGGACCCTGAAACTGACCGGCGTAAGTATCTCGTAGATTTTATAAGCAAGGTATTCAAGTAAAACATAGTCATTGTAATCATCACCAGCCTTGCATCTGGTCACTACCTTCATTTTTTTCACATCCTGCAGGTACTCATTTTCTATCTCAGCTTTATTGATATTGAGCCAGAAGGGAGCGTAACTACAGGTCTCTTTTCGGAAATTTCCCCTGGCCTTAATCCTGACATTCCTGATTACCTCGCTACTGTCGTTTAAATGCACCGTAAGTTCTGCCGGAATATATTCATCCGCATTCTTTTTCCGCTGCTTTTCCTTCATATCGAAGCTTAGGGTAAAATCCAGGGGGGCCGTCTCTTCGAAAATATCAACTTCCGTATAGATGGTATCCTGAAATTCATTGGGCTCACGTACATCCTGGGCGGAGAGAAATAAGGAGCTGAAAAGCATTAGAAACAAAGGAAAAAGTATTCGTTTCATGATATTCAGGCTTGGTTTATTCAAATATACGAAATTATCCAGTTGACATGGGCAGATCATTTCCAATTGTTATCTGACTAACGCAAATCACTAACAATCGCTGTGTTTGAGAACCTTTTTTTGATCAAAGTGTTGTAGTATTTTGTTACCTTTGCGGATTCATTTTAATACTCTACGTTTTGGCTGGAAAAACACTATTTGACAAGATTTGGGATGCCCATGTGGTTGATGAGATCAAAGGCGGTCCCTCGGTACTCTATATTGATAAACATTTAATTCACGAAGTGACAAGTCCCCAGGCATTTGCCGGGATCGATAAAAGGGGAATTAAGGTCTTTCGTCCACAAAATACGGTTGCCACACCCGATCACAATGTACCCACTGTTGATCAGCACCTGGCCATCAAGGATGAACTGTCACGTTTCCAGGTGGATAAGCTCACAGAAAATTGCAATAAGCATGGAATCACCCTTTACGGGCTGAACCACCCCTACCAGGGAATCGTCCACGTGATCGGACCTGAACTGGGAATCACCCAGCCGGGTATGACCATGGTATGTGGCGACAGTCACACTTCCACCCATGGAGCATTCGGAAGCGTTGCCTTTGGTATCGGCACCTCAGAGGTTGAGATGGTGCTTGCCACCCAGTGCATCCTCCAGCCTAAGCCTAAAAAAATGCGAATCAATGTGGAAGGTGAATTGGAAAAAGGCGTCACAGCAAAAGATATTGTGCTCTACATCATCGCACAAATATCCGCCAGCGGTGGAACAGGTTACTTCATTGAATTTGCAGGTTCAGCCATCAGGGGTCTTTCCATGGAGGGAAGGATGACGGTATGCAATATGAGTATTGAAAGCGGAGCCCGGGGCGGACTGATTGCCCCCGACGAGACCACCTTTGAGTATATGACGAGGCAGGGAGTTTGCCCCCAAAGGAGCAGACTTCGACCACAAGGTCGAACAATGGAAGGCATTAAAAAGCGATGAGGATGCAAAATTTGATAAGGAACTGACCTTCGATGCAGCGGATATTGAACCCATGATTACCTACGGAACCAATCCGGGTATGGGTGCAAAAATCAACAGCCACATTCCCACGGTCGACCAGATCGAGAAAAGCACGCAGGACTCCTACATCAAATCACTGGCTTATATGGGATTTGAGGCAGGATCGGCCATAGCCGGCAGTAAGGTGGATTATGTTTTTGTAGGAAGCTGCACCAATGGAAGAATTGAGGATTTGCGTGAGGTAGCTGAATTTGTGAAGGGCAAGCAAAAATCTGAACATGTGACCGCATGGATTGTTCCCGGATCAAAGCAGGTGGAGAAGCAGGCTCAGGAAGAAGGTCTTACCGGAATTCTGGAAGAAGCCGGATTTAAGCTCAGGCAACCCGGATGTTCAGCCTGCCTTGCCATGAATGACGACAAGGTACCCGAAGGAAAACTGGCTGTGTCCACCTCCAACAGGAACTTCGAAGGCCGTCAGGGTCCCGGATCACGAACCATGCTTGCCAGTCCCCTTTCAGCAGCTGCAGCCGCAGTTTCGGGTCAGGTTACCGACCCCCGAACCATGCTTTAAGTAAGCACTTATTAAAAACAAAAAGACTGATAAAATGTCCATCGATAAATTTACCACCATAGTATCAAGTGCAGTACCACTTCCCATCGAAAATGTGGATACTGATCAGATTATCCCCGCCCGCTTTCTAAAGGCAACCACCAGGGATGGTTTCGGTGAAAACCTTTTCCGGGACTGGCGCTATGACAAGTCAGGCCAGCCCAAAGAAGATTTCGTACTGAATAATAAAATGTATAGTGGAAGCATCCTTGTGGGAGGCATGAATTTCGGCAGCGGATCAAGCCGCGAACATGCTGCCTGGGCCATTCTCGACTACGGTTTTAAGGTAGTTGTTTCCAGCTTCTTTGCTGATATTTTTAAGGCCAACACCCTGAACAACGGACTGCTGCCTGTCCAGGTATCCCCAGCTTTCCTGGTAAAAATATTCAGCGCCATCGAAAGTGATCCATCCACCAAACTCAAGGTTGACCTTGAACAGCAGGAGATTAGCATTGAGGCTACAGGTGAAAAGGAATCCTTCGATATTAATCCCTATAAAAAAGAGTGCCTGTTAAACGGGTATGATGACATTGATTTCCTTTTGAATATCAAGGATAAAATTGCCGAGTTCGAGCAATCTCAAAGCTAAATCTGAAAGCTCATGCATATTACCATAATGGATACCACCCTGAGGGATGGCGAACAAACCTCTGGTGTAACCTTTACCGCAACCGAAAAGTTAAATATTGCCAAACTTCTGCTCACCGACCTGAAGGTGGATCGCATTGAAGTGGCTTCCGCCAGGGTATCAGAGGGCGAATATCAGGGCGCTAAAAAAATCTTTGACTGGGCCAGGAAAAACGGCCACATTGAAAAGGTGGAGGTCCTTGGCTTTATTGACGGAGACATTTCCCTTAAGTGGATCAAAGAGGCAGGCGGGATGGTAAATAACCTGCTGATGAAGGGGTCCCTGAAACACTGTGAAACTCAGTTAAGGAAAACCCCTGAGCAGCATATCGCGGATGTGAAAAATGTACTGGCCATTGCCAGGGAGATGGACATTCGAATGAATATCTATTTCGAAGACTGGTCCAATGGCATGCGAAACTCACCCGAATATATGTACCAGGTTCTGGATGCCCTTAAAGACGAAAGCATCGAGCGCTTCATGCTGCCTGACACACTGGGCATACTGAACCAGCAGGAGACATACGATTTTTGCCTGGACATGAAAACCCGTTACCCCGGGCTGAAGTTTGATTTTCACGCCCACAACGACTATGACCTGGCCACTGCCAATACCTTTTCGGCCATCAAAGCCGGAATCACAGGGATTCACACCACGGTAAACGGACTGGGTGAAAGAGCCGGAAACGTTCCCCTTTCCAGTGTCATCGGGGTTGTGAATGATCATTTTAAGTACACCATGAATGTGAGGGAGGACCGTCTCTACCATGCCAGTAAAATGATTGAATCATTCTCCGGAATCAGGATTCCCCTGAATAAGCCCCTTATTGGCGAAAACGTCTTTACCCAGACCAGCGGTATTCACGCCGACGGAGATTCCAAGGATGATCTTTACTTTAACGACCTGCTTCCCGAGCGTTTTGGAAGGAAAAGAACCTATGCCCTGGGCAAAATGTCAGGTAAGGCCAGCATACAGAAAAACCTGGAAGAGCTGGGCATCGAACTTTCCAAAGAGGATATGAAGCTTATCACTGAGCGGGTCATAGCCCTTGGTGATAAGAAGGAGATTATTACCAAGGAAGATCTCCCCTACATCATTTCCGACGTGCTTCGCAGCCAGAAGGTTCACGAAACCATCCGCATCAAGAATTTTCAGCTCTCAGTGGCACGGGGATTAAAATCGGTAGCCACTGTGGCCATTGAAATAGACTGTTTTGTTCACGAGGAAACTGCTTCGGGAGACGGACAGTATGATGCCTTCATGATGGCCATCCGGAAAATTTACGGACGGCTGAATAAGAAGCTACCCACCCTGGCCGACTATGTGGTCACCATCCCCCCTGGCGGAAAAACCGATGCCCTTGTGGAATGTATGATTACCTGGGATTTGGATGGAAATCTTATAAAAACCCGTGCACTGGATTCCGACCAGACTGTGGCAGCCATTGAGTGTACACGCAGAATGTTAAACATTATTGAGACTTTCAACTAAAAGTCGTCAAAAGTCGTCGTAAAGTCATCGTAAAGTCAAAAGTTTAGAGTTATGGATTATAAAATTGCAGTATTGAAGGGGGACGGAATTGGTCCCGAGATTGTCGATCAGGCCATCAAAGTTTTAAAGGCTGTTGGTGAAAAATTTAATCACAACTTCCAGTTCACCGAGGCAATTACCGGTGCCAGCGCCATCGACCAGGTGGGTGATCCCTATCCTGAAGAAACCCATCAACTCTGCATGAACTCCGATGCTGTTCTTTTTGGAGCCATTGGTGATCCCAAATACGACAACGATCCCAAAGCCAAGGTAAGGCCCGAGCAGGGACTTCTGGCCATGCGTAAGAAGCTCGGGCTTTATGCAAACATTCGCCCTGTCACCACCTTTCCTTCCCTTATTCATAAGTCACCCCTGCGCCGTGACCTGGTGGAAGGTGCCGATTTTGTGGTGATCCGTGAACTCACCGGGGGAATATACTTTGGTGAAAAGGGCCGTTCCGAGGACCTGAACATGGCCTTCGACAACTGTGTTTATACCAGGCCTGAAGTGGAACGCATCCTGGAGCTGGGCTTTGAATATGCTGCCAAGAGGGACAAGCGCCTTACCGTGGTGGACAAGGCCAATGTACTGGCAACCTCCAGGTTATGGAGAGAAATTGCCCAGGAGATGGAACCCAAACACTCGGATATTGAAGTTGACTATATGTTTGTGGACAATGCTGCCATGCAGATCATTCAATGGCCCAAGAAATTTGACGTTATGGTTACCGAGAATATGTTCGGCGATATCCTTTCGGACGAGGCCAGCGTAATCACCGGTTCCCTGGGTTTGCTACCTTCAGCTTCAGTTGGTGTACACACCTCGGTTTTTGAGCCCATTCACGGTTCCTATCCCCAGGCCGCAGGAAAAGACATCGCCAATCCGGTGGCAACCGTTCTTTCCGCCGCCATGTTGCTCGAGCTGTCCCTGGACCTCTTGGACGAAGCCCAGGCCATCAGAGACGCAGTCACCAAATCCATGGAAGAAGGCATCGTTACCGAGGACATTTCCGAAGCTAAGGCTTATAAAACTTCTGAGGTAGGCGACTGGCTAGCTGCAAATATCTAAGCTCTAATCAGCTGCTTCAGCACCTTTGGTTGCAACAGCTCCATTGATCTTCCTGGCCGTCTTGGCCTTTTTGGCCTCTCGCACTGCATTTGCCTTATCCAGCTCGCGCTGGAGGAACCAGACATTCAAATCTACCTCCTCGTCATGCCATTGGTGGTAAATCTCGAAACCCACATATTTGTAAAACCTGAGCAGTTTCTCAATGGTGGTCTCAATGAGAATGGGCAGTTGAAGCTTTTCTGACAGTCCGAAGAGGTGATCCCGTATATCAGCCAGACCCCTCATACTGGTTTCATCGGTCTTGCTCCCAAGAACCCATACATAAATATAATCCTCATAGTCGGGTCTCAGGCTGGCAATATACTTTTCCCGCCTTAAGGTGGGAAGGAGCTGGGAAGGCCTGATGGCCTGCATAAACATCTTTCCGTAACGAAGATAATCCACAAAATTGCGGTGATACTGGCTCTTCAGATAATAAAACAAAACCGTGGATTTATCCTTTGAAAGGTAGATGCCATCAAACTTATCCACCAGATTATAGGCATATTCAGTCATGATCCTTAAGCTTCTGGCAGGATTCTTCTTTTTCATCATAGCCATGGCGCGCGGATTCTGCCTGAATGCTTCGCTTAACATCCCGATAATGAGTTCGCGGTCTGATTTTTCCATTATTCAGTATCTAATAACGATACTAATTTGTGAAAAATCTCTGTATTCTCATATACTCCTGCAAAATTTTCCGCCCCCGGTCCAAATGCAAAAACAGGTACCAGGGCAGCCGAATGGTTAGTTGATGCAAAGGTCGGCGTGATCACCGAATAGTCTGCATCATATCCATTTGAACCTGCAGCACCCAGGGTAAAGCCACCTGTTTCGTGATCGGCCGTAACAATAACAAGGGTTTCTTTATCCCGTTCAGCCATATCAAGCACCCAGTTAATCAACTGGTTAAAATCGTTCATTTCGGCAATCATATACTCAACCTGGTTTCCATGACCAGCCCAGTCGATCTGCGATCCTTCCACCATCAGGAAGTAGCCATTTTCCCCTGAGGAGAGAAACTCGGTGCCTATGTCAGTGGCATCCCTTAAAAAAGTTTTCCTTCCTTCCCGCATGGTTCGCATTCTGTCATTGCCCAGTAGAAATCCATATCTTCTCCCTGGTTCCGGATTTTTGATCTTCTTAAGTCTGGAGAAATTAATTTCAATATTATTTGTCTCAAAATGATTGACACCCGTGGTATCCACAAAATATTTAATCCCACCACCCGCAAAAAAATCGATTTCTGAATGCACCAGGTCCTGGGCGATATCCCAATGATAATAGCGGTCAGGCTGGTGGGCATAAAAGCCTGCCGGCGTGGCATCCGTAATGGAAGATGTGGCTATAACTCCGGTCATATATCCTTTTTTTGACAAACGCTCAACTATATTCTCCCGTGGAATGGTATCCTTGTCAACTCCCACTGCAAAATTGTAGGTTTTATAGCCTGTTGCCATGGCTGTGGAGGCAGCCGGGGACTGGGTGACGGGAGCATCTGCGGATGAGGTTCTGGATAAACCAATATGCCTGAAGCGGTTAAATGCCGGGGGGTCCTCGCTAAAATAATAAGGAGATGATACCTGCGACAGCCCCATGCCGTCCCCGATCAATAATATTACATTCTTAGGCCGTTTTACTTCAGTCGTTTTATCATCTGATTGTGCCTGCACACCAAGCCCCAATAGTAATACTCCCAAGGCTACCCATACTCCCCCTTTTATTTGATTCTTCTTCATATGCTTATAATTACAAAAAGCAGGCCATATCCTTGTCTGACTACAAGAAAAAGCCTTGCTTTAAGATAACCAACCAGAGAGGCCTTTAGTTCATATAGCCTGATCATTTACAGGTTGTTGAGATTTGCCTGTCAATAAAGCGGTCGTTTTCCGCGGTATTAAAAAAGCTCTCAATATATCCGATCAGATCAAAGCGGTTTTCCTCATCCAGGTAGTCGAAGGCCCAGATTGTCGATTCGATCTCATCCCTTACTGCCTGCAATGCGGCAATGGCATTCTCGTAACTTAGCCTGTCTCTGCAGGGGCCCACAAAATAGCGTTCCCTCAGGGAATGTATCTCCACATGGGGATTTGGTGTGGCGTAATTGGCGTTCACAAAACCTGTAAAATCAAAGTCATAGGGAACCGGAATAAAACCATTGGGACCATAAGAACGGGAAGCCAGAATTTTCAGGTTGTGCCGACCTGTTACCGAATAATCCGGATTCGCAATCATATACTGGAACATGGCCAGGATATCCATGGCCTGAGGATTAACTGTCCTCATGGAGAGCTCATCGCTTTTGATCACCTCCGCACCAAGCCGGTATGCCATTAAATCCGTGGGTTCGATCAGAAAGGCCCAGCTATGTGTCTCTTTGTTATCCTTTCCCGTATCCACCAGGGTCAGGTTAATAAGCCGCACCCTGAAACTGTAGGGCGTCACCAGGTTAAATATCTTGTAAAGGAGGTACTCTCTGAGCAGATAATCCACATGATGATCCGAGGTTCTGCATACGCTAACCATTTTTATACGACGGGTCTCCGACAGTTCATTGATATCAATTCCAGAATTTCGAATGTTCAACCACATGGGAGGCAGGCCGCACTTCTCTCTGCGATAAATCCCCCTGGCCTTTATCCTCACGGGATGTGTCACAACAAAGGAGTCACTTACCTGGCAAGTCATGCTGGCCGGGATATATTTATCATCGAAGCGTTCTTTTTTGAAGGCACGAAAGTCAGACTTAAGGGTCAGGTTCAGAGGCTCTTCCCTACCAAACAGGTCTTCATACACCTCCAGGCTGTCTTCTATACCCGGCGACCAGGCCCCCGCCTCCCATTGGGCCTCCAGAACAAAGGCCGTAAGGAATAATAATCCGGAAAGTATCATCGGGGCTTTGAGAGGAATTTTCCTTTTTATCATATACCAACAATTGAATTCAGAGCTCACAATAGACAGTAAGCTTTTCAAATATAATAAGAAATCCCATGCTTAATCATTGAAGATAGTTGCCAATCTTTTTTAAATTGCACGTCAGCATTTATTAACTGAATCATTCAGACATGAAAAAAACCATTAGTCTGCTGCTCCTAAGTTCTGTGTTTATCACACTCAGCGCCCAGAAACCTGAAGAGACCGAAGACTGGTCAAGGAAACCTGAAATAGTCACCCCGGGTAAGGGAACCCTTCCCCCATCGGATGCCATAGTACTATATGCCGGTGCTGGAGATATTGAAAACTGGGAGGGTAAAGATGGTTCTCCCTCCAACTGGATTGCAGATGAATATCTCACCACAGTGCCGAAAGCAGGATACATTCAAACAAAACAGGCCTTTGGAGATATGCAACTTCACATAGAATGGAGAACTCCCATGGAGGTTGTGGGGAACGGACAGGGCCGCGGAAACAGCGGAGTCTTTCTCATGGGCCTGTATGAAGTCCAGGTGCTGGACTCTTATAATAATGAGACCTATTATAACGGACAGGCCGGCAGCATTTATAAGCAACACATTCCACTGGTTAATGCCAGCCGTCCTCCGGGAGTATGGCAATCATATGACATTATTTTCACTGCTCCTGTATTCATGGAAGATGGTACCCTGGAAAGCCCGGCCTATGTAACCGTACTTCATAATGGTGTACTGATCCAGAACCATGTGGCTCCCACAGGCCCAACCGAGTTTATCGGAGTACATCCTTATAAGGCACATCCCGCTAAACTTCCTCTTACCCTGCAGGATCATGGCAACCCCGTATCCTACCGCAACATCTGGGTCCGGGAACTTTAGTCGTAAAGTTAAAAGTCGAAAGAGTCACTAACCCATTAACCCCTAACCCCTAACCCCTAACCCCTAACCCCTAACCCCTAACCCCTAACCTCTAACCCCTAACCCCTAACCCCTAACCCCTAACCCCTAACCTCTAACCCCTAACCTCTAACCCCTAACCCCTAACCTCTAACCCCTAACCCCTAACCCCTAACCCCTAACCTATTAACTTATTAACCTGCTAACTTTTAAATCATGTCACGTCCTGTTACTCTGTTTACCGGCCAGTGGGCCGACCTGCCCCTCGAAACACT
Organism: uncultured Bacteroidota bacterium; assembly: GCA_963713725.1. GTDB lineage: Bacteria > Bacteroidota > Bacteroidia > Bacteroidales. The sequence continues at coordinate 259,256 of CAVQMZ010000002.1, read as the reverse complement.
CTGTCAGAAAGCAAAAAACTTTGGTTATGATGGCCTCGAACTGGCCTGCTGGGGTGATCATTTTGAAGTGGATAAGGCAGATGAACACTATTGCAATGAAAAACTCGCTCTGCTTGGTAAATATGGCTTAAAAGTCTATTCTATTTCCACTCACCTGGTGGGACAGGCTGTGTCGGACAGGATCGATATGCGGCATAAGAGCATTCTGCCAGACTATATCTGGGGTGATGGCGATCCCGATGCTGTGAATCAAAGAGCCGCCGAAGAAATAATAAAAACAGGTGAGGCAGCTGCCCGCATGGGACTCTCCGTTGTAAATGGTTTTACGGGCAGCCCCATCTGGCATATGCTCTACAGCTTCCCTCCCACACCTGCTGCAATGATTGAGGACGGATATAAAAAGTTTGCTTCGCAGTGGAAACCCATCCTGGATGCCTATGAAAAGATGGGCGTCAGATATGCCCTGGAGGTTCACCCAACGGAGATTGCCTTCGATATTGCCTCAGCAAAAATGACGCTTGAAGCCCTTGATCATCATCCTGCCTTTGGCTTCAACTATGATCCCTCTCATTTTGGTTATCAGGGTGTGGATTATATCGCATTTATTGAGACCTTCAGTGATAAAATTTTCCACGCACACATGAAAGATGTCTGGTGGTCGGATGTGCCCACCCAGGCAGGGGTTTTTGGTGGTCATACAGAATTTGGTTCCCCGGGCCGTTTCTGGGATTTCCGGTCTCTGGGCAGGGGCAAGATCGACTTTGAAGAAATCATACGCGCACTGAACCGCATCGGCTATAAGGGTCCACTATCGGTGGAGTGGGAGGACAGTGGAATGGATCGGGAGCATGGAGCTGAAGAAGCAGCCGATTTTGTGAGGATGATTGATTTCCCGCCTTCAGCTATTAATTTTGATGATGCCTTTGAAGATTAAAATCTAAACTTAAAATCCACATCCCCATGCACAGAATCCGGACTGCGCTTATTTTAATGCTTGCGCTACCATTTATCTTTTGTACCCTTTCGGCACAGAATACCCCATCCTGGACCCATTTCCGGGGAGATCATCTGAACGCTATTTCAAAGGAAAAAGGCATTCCGGTAGATTGGGACGACTCCACAAATGTTGCCTGGAAAACAGCCATTGACGGAAAGGGGTGGTCATCACCTATCATCTTCGGGGAGCAGGTCTGGCTTACCACAGCCACCGGCGGAGGGAAGGAAATGAGGGCACTTTGCCTGGACTTTAAAAGCGGGGAGATCATCCACAACCGGATTATCTTTAATCCCGACAGTCTGAACCGCATCCATGCCATTAACTCCTATGCCACCCCCACAGGAGCTATTGAAGAGGGAAGGGTATACCTGCACTTTGGCCGTTACGGAACCGCCTGCCTCGATACAGAAACCGGGAAAACCCTCTGGGAAAGAAAAGATATGATCGTGGAGCATATCCAGGGTCCGGCTTCATCCCTTCTCATCTATAAGGATAAACTGATTGTCCACATGGAAGGTTCCGATATTCAGTACATTGTAGCACTGGATAAAAAAACAGGAAGAACACTCTGGAAAACAGATCGCCCGAAAGAGCTTTACGATCAGCTTGAATACATCGGTAAAAAAGCCTACATCACCCCCATAATCGTAAATGCAGATGGCCGCGACCTGATGATCAGTAACGGATCAGCGGCCTGCATTGCCTATGATCCCGAAACGGGCAAAGAAGTATGGAGGATTGTTTATGGGGAGGATTCCACCATTGCCATGCCCACAGAAAGTGAAGGCATTGTATACTATTACGTTGGATTTGAAACTGATACCGCCGGCGAACGAATTAGCAAACTAATGGCTGTTGACCCCGATGGTGAAGGCGAAATCGAGGAGACCAATGTAGTCTGGAGCATAGAAACTCCCATTCTCCAACTGCTCACACCCCTGGTAAAGGATGGACTGCTCTATACCATCGATTCCAGGGGCGATATGTGGTGCCTTGACGCTTCCGATGGCTCAGCGATTTGGTCCGAGGGAATGAAGGGGAAATTTCACGCTTCACCGGTTTACGCAGATGGCCACATTTACTTCTCTTCCACCAGAGGCTACACCTATGTGGTAAAAGAAGGAAGGGAGATGGAGCTGCTTTCTGAAAACAAACTTGAAGGTGAAATATGGGCCACCCCGGCCATCACAGGAGGAGCCATATTCATTCGAACCAATAAATATCTGTATAAAATCGGATATCCCTGGGATCAAAAACCCTGAGTGGGTCAGTACATAAATTACCAGCCCATAAACTGCATGCCGGCTCCTGCCACAAGAATGACCAATCCGGCCAACAGGTGAAACTGGTATTCCCTGCCTTTAAGATTCAGCAGAGAAAATCCCTTGTATCCAAGAAAGACCACAGTCATCATGGTTCCTATGGTAGCGATTCCAAATACCAGGGCCACCAGGAAAACGCCCATGGCACTGTGATTGGCTGCAGGAAAGATTAACATGGGAATCAGCACTTCGCAGGGTCCGAACACAAAAATCAGAAACAGGATCCATGGAGTGAGTTTCCCTGCCGTATCCTCCTCTTCCAGCTCCTGGATATCCAGATGCATATGCTTATCCCGGAGGGACTTCGGTTTGAGAAAGGCAGGAAGGTGCCAATGGGCACCCTTCTTCACATATTTGTAAATTCCATAAGCAGTATAAAGAAGTCCGAAGGCAATAAGCATCCAACCCACAAGACTCCCCCGGTTGGCTTCAAAAGCCTCAAGTTTACTCAGGCTTATACCCATGGCAATACCAATTACACCCAGGATGACCGAGCCACTCACATGCCCCAGCCCGGCGATAAACGTAATCCTCATGGTTTTAGGCCTTGACCAGTTGCGGGCCTTTCCCAATACAATAAAGGGCAAATAATGATCAGGACCCAGCAGGGTATGAACCATCCCCAGGGTAGCTGCCGACAACACCAAAACACTCATCTCATCCATAACTCAGACTTTTGACTTTTGACTTTAAGACTTTACGACTTATTTATTAGGTGGGCCTGGCAGGCTGCACCAAATCCATTGTCGATATTCACCACACTGACCCCTGCGGCACAACTATTGAGCATGGAAAGAAGGGCTGACACCCCACCGAAGTTTGCTCCATAACCCGTACTGCAGGGTATTCCAATTACCGGCTTATCCACCATTCCTCCAACGACACTGGCCAGGGCTCCTTCCATTCCAGCCGCCACGATGACCACACTAGCGCCCCTGATCAGGTCAATCCTGTGAAAAAGGCGGTGAATACCTGCCACACCCACATCATAGATACGTTCTACCCGGTTTCCCAGGAACTCGGCAGTGATTGCCGCTTCTTCGGAAACCGGCATATCCGATGTACCTGCCGAAACCACTGCAATGTAGCCCTCAGAAACTTCGGGCTTTTGGGGTTGATATACGATGGCCTTTGCCATTTCATAATAGATCGCTCCGGGAATCTTCTTTTTCACCGCTTCATACATCTCGGGCTCTGCCCTTGTGGCCAGGACTGGTATGCCCCTTTCATTCATGCGCTCAGAGATTTCGGCCACCTGAAGTGGCGTTTTACCAGCTGAATAGATTACCTCCGGTATGCCTGTTCTGCCACTGCGATCCGTATCAATAACCGCATAGCCCAGTGAATCCATACCGGGACTGCTGAGTATTTCAGCCACCTCTTCCTGACTGGATTCACCTCTTTCAAGCGATTCCAAGACTTTCAATATATCCTTCTTCTCCATTACAAATTTTTATAAACCTCTTTCTGAATTTCTTCCAGGCTAACTTTATGCTCCAGGGCCAGCCTGCGGCACTGCTCAAATTCCGGCTTCTCATTGACCACTCGACCTTCAAAGTAGCTGCATTTCACCTCAACATCCCCGTAGGAAGTATTTACGACTTTGACTTCCCTACGCAGAATATGCTTGTGGACAAGGTATTCCCGTCAGGCCGATGGTGGATGTTTCAGTAAGTATGATTCTCCTGATCTGAGCAGCCTTTCCCGAATTACATAATACACTCAGCATATGGGCAGGTCTGGATTTTTTCATTACGATAGGCGTCATATAGACATCCGCTGCACCGGCATCAAAAAGTAAGGCCTGCACATGGGTGAACCACTCTGCTTTCATGTCATCAATATTACACTCAAGCATCACTGCATCTTCAGTTGTCACATCTTCCACTTCCTCCTGGTCGGACTCAGCCAGGTATACCCGAAGCACATTGGGAATATCTCCGTCCTTTTGCCCGATTCCATATCCGGTCTTCAGAACCTTCAGCTCCATGGAAGTCATAAAATGATCTACTGTGGCAGCAAGAATGGCAGCCCCGTGGGCGTTGTTGCCTCATAATCCACCAGGCCGGCTTTCACAGGCATATCCTTAATAATCTCAGCAGTGGCCGGTGCCGGAACCGGCATCATACCATGTGCACACTTCACAAAGCCACCTCCAAGCTGAACCGGTGAAGAATGAATCTCATCCACCTCCAGGGCCTCCTGGCAAATGGCAGCACCCACTATATCGGCAATGGAATCCAGGGCCCCCACCTCATGGAAATGCACCTTCTCCTTGGAAATGTTATGAACCTTGGCTTCCGCCACAGCCACCTGCTCAAATATGGCCAGTGACTTACTTTTAATCCTTTCTGAAAGACTGCTGCTATTGATCAGCTCTTCGATATGCCTCAGATGCCGGTGCTTTTCATTTTCCTGATTTTCAATCACGACGGTCACTTTTGTCCCGCTGATTCCCTTTCTCATACCTGGTTCCACATCCAGATGAAACCCTTCGATATTCAGTTTCTCCAGCTCCTTCTCCAGGAATTTAGCATCAACTCCCAGGTCCACCAGGGCTCCCAGGTTCATATCACCGCTGATCCCGGCAAAACAATCATAGTATAATATCTTCTTCACCTTTTAACTTTACAATTCGACTTTATGACTTTATGCTTTATGCTTTATGACTCTATTCAGTTTTCCGCTAACCAATCCTTCCTCATCAATCACCACATCCTGGAAGCCGGCCTCCTTGATCTCCATAATTACCTTATCCTTCATTTCCATCAACCTGGCCACATCCTCAGCGGGCACCTCTACCCTTCCATGGTCTCCGTAATGCCTAACCCGCACATCGTTGAAACCAAAATCATTGAGCAAGTTCTCTGCACGCTCAACTTCCACCAGCTTCTTTTTAGTGATGGCATGGGTATAGGGAATGCGTGAACTAAGACAGGGACTCGCCGGTTTGTCCCAGTTGGGTAATTCAAAATACTTTGCAATCTCCCTGATTTCCTCCTTGGTCACCTTGCACTGGGCCAGAGGTGAAAATACATCATACTTGTCGGCCGCCTTCATCCCGGGACGGTAGTCGGTGTAGTCATCCGTATTGGTTCCATTCAGGACCTCAAAGCCAGGATAACGATCCCGTATCACCTGAAGATCTCCGTAGAGATGATCCTTGCAAAAGAAACAACGATCGATGGGGTTTGTGTTATAACGCTCATCTTCCAGCTCTTTTGTCTCGATCACCTCCATATGAATATCAAAGAGCTTGCTGAAGGAAAGGGCAAGTTCAAAATCCTTTGTTTTCAGACTCTCAGATTTGGAGATTACCCCAATGGCTCTCTCCTTTCCCTGCCATTTCCGGGCAAGGAAGAGCAAGAGAGAGGAGTCAATCCCTCCCGAAAAAGCAATGATTGATCCTGAACGGTCCCTGAACCACTCCTCAAGTAAATACAGCTTATCTTTTGTTTCTTTCTTTAAATTTTCCATATCTTTTCTTCTCTCACATTCAACTTTTCACTTTAAACTTTTCCCTTAAGCTTTGAGCTTTTAGCTTTTAGCTTTTCGACAGACTTTAATCGAACCTGGTCATGGTTAACCTGCCATGCTGGATTCCCTTTTCTGATATCAGCCTGTCTGACAATTCAGTAAGCCTGGATGATATCCCATTCAGGGATATGACTTCCATGCTGTGATTTTCGTTTAGGGTAAAACGCTGGACGGCAAGTATTTCATCCCGGTACTCCAGCTGTATTTCGGCCAGGTGGTTTGCAATATCCCGCTTATTGTGATCATACACCAGGGTAACTGCTCCGGCAACGCGATTATTACACTGCCATTTCTTCTCAACAATATGTCTGTTCACCAGCTGCCTGAGCGCCTGGGAACGGTTGGAGAACTGATTCTCCTGCACATATTCATCCAGTGCATCCAGCACTTCTTTCTCAAATGATACGCCAAAACGGACTACCGACATCGTGTTACTATTTTAAACAATAGTGTTATTTGAGGCGAATATAGGGATTATTTTTAAGGCAGAAAAGGACTGGATGAAAAAGGCCCTTGACAATGTCCTTCCGGTTTTGTAACTTACATCGAACCAAAAAATTTATCACCATGTCAGACAGCGTTTATAAAATCATCGAGCTGGTTGGAACCAGCACCGAATCCTGGGAAGATGCCGCCAAAAATGCCATTAAAAAAGCATCAAAAACACTGCGTGATCTGAGGATTGCAGAAGTTACTGCAATGGATATGCATATCAAAAAAGGTGAAATCGAATTTTATCGCACCAAGGTGAAACTTTCATTTAAGTTTGAGGCATAAATCAAAAGAGCACCCGCTTACTGATCATTCATAACGCAGGCTGTCCACCGGATTGGAGCGGGCCGTACGAAGGGCATGAAATGAAACCACCAGGAGTGAAAAAAGAAGGGATAAGAAAAATACAAGAAGGAAAGTAGGAATCTTAAGCTCCACGCTATAGCTAAACATCTGGAAGCCTTTAAGCAACAGGAAATAGGCAATTGGCATGGCAATCAGGTTTGAAATAATAACCAGCCTGAGGAATTCAAAGAGCAACAACTTCATGATAATTCCCGTATTGGCTCCCATGGATTTACGAATGCCCACCTCCTTGGTTCGCCGGGTATTGTTAAAGACCGACAATCCGATCAGGCCCATAACTGCAATGAAAATCGCCAGGCCCGAGAACACTTTGAACATTAACTTGACGCCATCTGAACTCTCCTGCATTTCAAATTTAAAATCACTGACAAAATCATAATCCACTTCATAACCAGGATTGTGTTTTTGAAATACCTCTACGATCCTGGCAACCTGCTCCGGCGAAGTACCAGCCTGCACCCTTGTGAAGATATATTCTCTCACCGGATCGTACCTGTAAATCAAAGCTTCACTTCCAAATACATCCAGGTTGAAGGGGAAGAAATTTATATTTTGAGTCACTCCCAGGATCTGGAGATCCTGACCCCACATATAAAAAGTATGGCCCACAGGATCCTCCCATTCCATTAAATCCACAAGAGACTGGTTTACAATAACGTAATCATAATTAAGCGTGTCGCTTTCTTCAGAGAAAAAAGCTCCTTCAAGAAGGTCGATATCGAAAGTTTCCAGGAATCCGGGATCAGTCCAAAGGATACGGGCAAGCTTATTGTGATCGCCATCACGTTCGCCCCAGTCAATTTCGCCATGGTCCACCATAACTGGAACAGCGGATCCCGAGCTGACTGTTTTCACAAAATGCAGGGACTCAAGATCACGCTTAATGAGCGGATAAAGTTCCCAGGCTTTACCCTTGGTACGGATATAAATAACATCTTCCCTGTTAAACCCAAGGTCCGCCTCCTTCAGGAAGGTATACTGCCTGATTACAAAAATGGAGAAAACGATAAAAATCAAGGAGAAAGTGAACTGAAGTACGATCAGAACTTTTCTCGACCTGCTTTTTCCCTGAAGCCTGTTCCCTGAATTTGAACCTGAAAAAGCTCCGGCACACGAGCCTACTATCTTAACAGCAGGATACAGTCCAGCCAATAATCCTGTAATAAGAAAGACCAGCCCAAATTGCCACCAGAATTTAATTCCGGTCATACCACTTTGAAGCGTGACACCAAAAGATCTCGTTACCTCAGGGAGCAGATGCTCAGCAATAAAAAGGCCCAGATAAAAGGAGAAAAGGAGAAGAAGATAGGTCTCTCCCATAAACTGGGAAATCAGCTGGGTTTTACTGGCGCCTGCGCTCTTGCGAATGAATATCTCCTTAATTCGCCCGGCAGAATAGGCGGTGGTGAGGTTAATAAAATTTATGCAGGCAATGGAAAGTATGACCAGGGACATGATCAGATTCAGATAAAACCCCAGAATACCCTTGTCTTCACCATGAAGATGCAAGCGAGCAAATGAATCGAGAAAATACCTGGCTTCCAGATCAGAATCAAAGTTTTCAAGCACCAGATCATCAATAGCTTTGCTGAGCGAAATCAGATCGGCCTGAGGATTGAGTTTAAAATTATTGAAGTACATGGTGCCTCCATATCCATTAGTTGGATAACCCTGCTCTTCCATAATATGGAAACCCATAAGGGCCTGGAACTGGTAGGAAGACTCCTCAGGGGGGTCTTCCACAATTCCAACAACCTTAAAGTACGCACCTTCCCCTACCCTAACAGTTTTATCCAGGGCATCCTCAGTATTGAAAAGTTTCTTTGCCAGGCTTTCAGTAATAACAATGTGGTCTCGTTCACTAAAGATCAATTCCCTGTTTCCATGAAGCAAGGGGAAAGAGAAAAAATCCAAAAAACTGCTGTCCACAGCCAGAATTTCATCTTCATCAAAGTACCTCATCACAAGTTCATCCCCTCCATCACTTCTTTCAACACCAAGTTCAAATTCCTGTGCCTCACTGACCCGGCAAGCACTCAATACTTGCGGGAATTCCTGAGCCAACAGTTCAGAATAAATCCCGCCGGTGCGCTGGGAGGTATATTCAGTACCATTCATGCTTATGGTCACATTCAGGAGGTACATCTGGTCGATATCCTCATGGAACTTATCGAACTTCAGGTCATATTGGACCCAAGCCCACAATGTTATGAATATGCCAAAGCCTATGGCCATTCCCACCAGGTTGATGCCGGTAATCAATTTGTTTCTCCAGAGTGAGCGAAGGGCGATAATGAAGTAGTTGCGAATCATTTTTTACTTTTAGCCCTTATATATACAATACCATGCCATGAAATGTATCACACTTATTTTGTGGTCTTTAGAATTTTAAGCGATCTCTTATTGTGTTGGAAATTCCGACACATACTGTGGTTTATTCCCACAATAACGTAAATTTAGCCAAAACAAGGTTCCGATGCCAAGGAAAGAAGGCTCCATTCTGATTATTGACGACAACAGTGATCTGCTGATTGCACTGAAGCTTTTTCTTTCCAGGCAGTTTGAACGGATTGACACCCTGAAGAATCCCAACCTGATACTTTCAAGCCTCGACAAGCAGGCTTATGATGTCATCCTGCTGGACATGAATTTTAATGCGGGTATTGCTACCGGAAATGAGGGGATCTTCTGGTTACACCAGATTCTGAAGAAGGATCCCATGGCCACTGTGGTTTTTATCACAGCCTATGGCGATGTGGAGCTGGCAGTGAAGTCCATGAAAGAAGGAGCTGTGGATTTCATCATGAAATCCTGGGATGAACAAAAAATCCTGTCCACACTGCATGCTGCCTATGAACTTGGCAAGAGTAAAATGGAGGTCTCCCTGCTCAAAAAAAAACAGGCCCACCTCTCAGGTGAAATCAGGTCTCAGTTTTCGGTATGCCATTGCCGGTCAAAAGCCATGGAGGAAATCAATGAAATGGTTGGGAAGATAGCCAGCTCCGATGCAAGTGTTCTCATTCTTGGAGAAAACGGTACAGGCAAGGAGCTTGTGGCAAGGGAAATTCACCGCCAGTCGGCCCGAAAGGATGAAATATTCGTCAAGGTGGATCTGGGCGCCATTCCTGAGACCCTATTCGAAAGTGAGCTATTCGGACATACTAAGGGCGCCTTTACCGATGCAAAAGAAGAACGCGATGGACGCTTTGTGATTGCATCAGGTGGAACGCTCTTTCTGGATGAACTTGGTAATCTTCCCCTCTCACTTCAGAGCAAATTGCTTTCTGTTATTCAGAATAAGGAGGTTTTTCCCGTGGGGGCATCCAGGCCAACTCCCATTGATGTAAGGATTCTTAGCGCCACCAATCTTAATCTGGAGGAAATGATCAGTCAGCAAAAATTCCGCGAGGATCTTTACTATCGCATTAATGCCATCCAGCTGCATATCCCCTCACTCAGGGAAAGAAAGGAAGACATCCCTGTTCTCTCAGATTTTTTTCTCAGAAAATACAGGGGACAATACAACAAGACCGGGCTTCAGTTCTCTGCCAAAGCCCTCAAAAGCCTTACACAACACACATGGCCCGGTAATATCCGTGAACTGGAGCATACCATAGAAAAGGGCGTTATTCTTTCTGATAAAAGTGAGGTGGGCAGCGAAAATTTGTTTCCAGGAAGCGCAGGCAAGATTAAGCAGCTTATGTCCGACTCCCTGAACCTGGAGGAGAACGAAAAACACATCATAGAAAAAGCACTACGCGCAGAAAGCGGAAATATAGCCTCAGCTGCCAGGAAACTGGGCATCAATCGCTCTACACTTTACCAGAAGATGAAGAAATATGGTCTTTAGTCGCTTCATATGGTCCACAATCGGAGGAATCCTTGCCATTACTGCAACGGCTGTATTCCTGGGATACTACATCCATCATCCAGGGTATCCCATAACGATTTCATGGCTGGCAGTCCTTCTGATCCTGGAGACCCTATTACTAATCTGGTACGTGACCCGGATTCGGCGAGACCTGCTCAAGCTGGTTCTGGCTCTTAAGAATGAAGACCCCACCCTTCGCTTCTCGAAAGAAGGTAAGGATCCTTATTTTAATGCCATTCACAAGGGGTTTAATGAAATCATCTCCAACTTCAAACTGGTCAGGCTCGACCGGGAGGCTGAACAAAAGTTCTTTGAGGCCACCATTAACCACATTCAGTTTGGAATTATAGCCTTCCGGGAAGAGGGTCAGGTTGAGATGCACAATCTCTCCTTCCTGCAGCTATTTGACCTGGAGAGACTCGGCAGCCTGTCTGAGCTGGATAGTGTTGCCCCCGGAATGGCACAATGGCTGAGTGGTCTTGAGCATGGAACGGAATCTCTCAAAAAGTTCCAGGTAAAAGGAAGACCCCTGCATTTGATTTTTCTGGCTTCAAAGATGAAGATACTTGGCCGGGATCTTACCCTGGTATCAGTCCGGGATATCAGCCGGGAAATTGACCGGAACGAACTGGAAGCCTGGCAAAAACTGATGCGGGTTTTGCGCCATGAGATTCTCAACTCGGTAAGCCCCATCAAGTTGCTGGCCGGAAGTATTTCGGGAACCTTAAGCGGGGATATGAACGAGGAAGAGGTCCGCGATATGAAGGCTGGGCTGGAGACCATTCACCGCAGGGCCAGCGGACTCTCCCTTTTTTTGGAGGCCTACTCCAACCTTTACAGGGTCCCGGAACTGCAGCTAAAGGAATGTACTCCCGGGAAACTGCTCCAGAGAATCGCCCAACAATACAAAGAGGAATTTGAGACCAGGGGTATTCAAATAAGCATCTCCTTCAAGGAGGACGGGGGACTCATCCGCCTGGATCCGCAACTAATGGAACAGGTGATGATGAACCTGGTAAAGAATGCCATGGAGGCAATCGCGGGTTCTGAGAATCCGACAATACGTTTTTCTGCCAGGCAGGAAAAGGGTGTAAGCATCCTGGAAGTGGCGGATAACGGACCGGGAATCCCGGCCGATCAGCTGGAACATATCTTCATGCCCTTTTATTCCACAAAAGAGGAAGGCAGCGGGGTGGGCCTCAGCTTTGCCCAGCACATCATGCGCTTGCATGGCGGACGCATTCACGCAAGCTCACTGGAGGGAAAAGGCAGTACAATTCAACTGATTTTCCCACAGGCCTGAACCATTTCCCGGCCTGTCAGTTATCTTCTTATTAAACCTTACACAGATATGAAGAGATTAAGCCTAATGATTTTAGCCGGCCTTATGGCCCTGGGTCTGCAAGCACAGAGCTTTGATGAGCTTGAGGACATGACAAAGTATGAAGGCTTGTTTGATTTCTACTACAATGAAGCAAAAGACAAGATTTGCCTGGTGGTTGAGCATCTTGATCAGGAGTTTTTATATGTGCACTCACTGAGTTCGGGAGTGGGAAGCAATGACCTGGGACTGGACAGGGGACAAATTGCACCTGCCGATTTAGTCTATTTTAAGAAAGCAGGGAACAAACTTCTCCTCATTCAGCCCAATCTGATGTACCGTGCCGAATCCGGAAGTGAGGGCGAGAAAAGAGCCGTTAAAGAGGCCTTTGCCAAATCCGTCCTTCATGGTTTTGAGATTCTCGACCAGAAAGAGGGTTTATACCTGATTGACCTTTCACCTCTGCTATTATCAGACACACATGGAGTGGCAGAGAGGCTATCACGCCTGAAGCAGGGTACTTATACTGTGGATGCCTCCCGTTCAGCCATTGACCTGGACCGTACCAGGGCTTTCCCTGAGAATGTTGAGTTTGAAACCCTGCTGACCCTATCAGGAAAGCCCGAAGGAAGGGAGCTTTGGGAAGTGACCCCTGATCCCCGTCACCTCACCATTCAGCAGCACCACTCCTTTGTAAAACTACCAGACAACAACTTTCAGCCCAGGGTCTTCCACCCCCAGAGCGGATGCATCTCTATGTCGTACATGGATTATGCCACCCCGGTAAATGAATCCATTACAAAAAGGTTCATCCTTCGGCACAGGCTCTCCCCGGATAAACCCATTATTTACTACCTGGATAACGGAACACCGGAACCCATAAGATCTGCCCTGCTGGAAGGTGGCCGATGGTGGGAAGAAGCTTTCAGCTCCATTGGGTTGGAAAATGCCTTCCGCGTAGAAATCCTGCCCGAGGATGCCGACCCCCTGGATGTGCGCTACAATGTGATACAGTGGGTACACCGTTCCACCCGTGGCTGGAGCTATGGCAATGCAGTTACAGATCCCCGGACCGGAGAAATTATCAAGGGCCATGTGAGCCTGGGAAGCCTCCGGATCAGGCAGGATTTTATGATTGCCCAGGCACTGGTAAACAAACCCTATGCCTCAGATGAAAAAAACGAAGAAGCCATGATGGAACTGGCACTGGCAAGAATCAGGCAGCTGTCGGCCCACGAGATTGGACATACACTCGGATTCACCCATAACTTTGCAGCCAGCACAAACGCCCGGTCTTCAGTAATGGATTATCCCCATCCCCTGGTTTATGCAGAAGATGGTGAAGTGAAATTTGACCGTGCCTATGATGAGGGTATTGGCGAATGGGATAAGGTGACAGTGGCATATGCATATTCAGAGTTTTCAGGAGATGAAAGCAAAGGCCTGGAAGACATACTGGCGGGTGCCAGGGAAAGGGGACTCAGGTTTATTTCTGACGATGACGCAAGGGCAGCCGGTGGCGCCCATCCTTACGCTCACTTATGGGATAATGGTAAGTCGGCCACGGAAGAACTGGATAATGTACTGGAAGTCAGATCTACAGCCATTAGAAATTTCAGCATCGACAATATCAAAACAGGTGAAAGCTATGCCACTTTAGAGGATGTTTTTGTCCCCCTTTACTTCTTTCACAGATACCAGGTAGAGGCAGTAACTAAACTGGTGGGAGGTGTGGAATACACCTACGCAGTTAAAGGTGATGGATCGGCGGGTCAAAAAGCCCTGGATGGGAATCTCCAGCGGGAGGCCATAAAAAAGGCGATTTACACCCTGTCTCCCGAGGTGCTTATGATACCCGGGGAAATCATCAGGCTTTTTCCACCCAGGCCCCCGGGATATGACAGAACCAGGGAGTCCTTCGACAGCAAAACCGGCATCACTTTTGATTTCCTGGCACCTCCGGCTGCAGCCGCAAACCTCACCCTTGAGTTTCTGCTTCATCCGCAACGTGCCAACAGACTGGTACTTCAACACAGTCTCAATGATAAACTTCCCGGTTTACCAGAGCTTCTCGAAGCGTTGATAAACAGCACCATTTTTCCTGCTCCGGACAAGATGGACTACAGGACAGAGCTAAGGCAGACGGTCAGCTTTATAGTGATTGATCATCTGCTTGGCCTTGCATCAGATCCGGAATCCTATCCCCAGGTAAAAGCCATTGTGGAACAAGAACTAAGCAAGCTGAAAGAAACCCTTGCCAAAGAGGAAACCAAAGGCTCAGTCAAGGCTTACCGTTCTGCCCTGATTAAACAAATTGAAGGAAAGAAAGTCGTGCACCTGGATCATTTACCCCAACTGCCACCTGGTTCTCCCATAGGCATGGGCTGCATGCACCAATAGTCATGGGATGCATGCACCTCTGGCTATTCTTCTTCAGACAACAGCACCACGTAAAGTGCTTCCGCAGGAAGTTCAAGCTCCACCTTGTCGCCCTTGCGTTTTAAGGGGATTTCGCTTTTCTTATAGCCAGCGGCATCCAGCAGAAAAGCCCTGTTTATGAATGGATTGACTATGGATATCCGGGAAAGGGTGGGCGCTGCCATCCATGGCATGCTGCCTGTATCAAGAATACGAAAACCACGAACACTATCTCCACGGAGAACGAAGGATGCTTCCTCCTCCTTCCATCCTGAGGGGCGATAAGTGGTCCCCGTCTGTATCAGGATGCTGCTGCTTTCCGACAGCACTTCATCATCCAGGGGACTCAGGCCCACCGTGATGTATTCATTTTCTGATTCCACACTTACCACCCCCAGCTCATATGAAACTCCTGGCTTCACAAAACCGCTCACACAGGCAGCCTTATCCGAAGAGAATGTCAGGATGCCACGCCTGTAGTTCAGATCAATTTCCCCCGTAATGCTTTGTACACTTCCCTTTTCCTCATCAATCAAAACATCCAGTTTTTCGCTCACAAAACTTAGCGCCGGATCACCATCATAAGTCACCTTCACCGGACCGGCAAGGAAGGTAAGGGGAGAAAGTCCTCCATCGCTGGCTCTGGTTTGAATCCCATCGATCTGGTCACGATTGGGATCAAAACTCACCTCCTCGGAAATCATGGCAATATCACGATTCCAGAGACTTTCCATGCTTCGTTTTTCATGCACAAGGGTCTCCCCTTCCCTCAGGTAGCCCATTCTGTAGATCAGGGCATAGACAGGAAATTGGGAAATCCCACCCGGAGTGGAGCAGGTCCAGCGATTCATGGCATACATGCCGGCACTGTCCTTTGTGAATTCAAAATAAGGGAACTCCATGTAATCCTTCGAGGTAATATAAAACCAATAGAATGCATCAAACCCGGAGAGGGACTGGTAGGCTGCCACAAGGGCCGGCGCCTCCGACTGGTAGATATGGGGTAGGTTCCAGCCACTCTCTGTAATCAGCATGGGATATCCGGCCACCTGTTTCACATTCACTGGGATTTTATCCGGATTTTTCAGGGCCGATTTACCCTGGTAATAATGTCCGGGATCTATCCTCCATCCATTATTGCTACCGGCGTGACCCGGGGCATAATAACGGTTCAAAGCAGGAACCTCACAGGCGGTATAGGTCCAGCGCTCAAGGTCATTCAGGCGGGAGGGATCTGCTGTCTTCCAGTTATTGGCGTTAATCAGCTGCCTGCAGCCCAGCTTTTCCCGGTAGAAATCATGAATCTCCCTGTAAAACTCAAATTGTTCTGTAGCCATAAACTGGGTCTGGTCGGCCATTCTCAGTGCTTTGGCTCCTTCCTGGGGCTGGGTAAGCTCCCAGATCGTATATAGGTCCATGGAAAAACCGGCGGGATCATCCCCCTCAAGAGAAACACCCTTCCAGGCCCGTACTGCCCTGTAAGGGGAACCATATTTCTGACTGAGCCAGGAAGCAAAGCGCTTGCTCATCAGTGCTTTCAACTGGGGTTTTCCCATGGATATGGTCCACCAGAATATGCCATCTTCATTTTTAATCTGAATCAGGCCCACTGCCGGATCATCCTTCAGCGCTATTCCGGTATAGGGATTAACTTCAGTATAAAGGTAAGACACCCATGATTTGTAGGCCTGTTTAAGCCTTTCATTGAAATACATTAGCCCCCAGAGTTCATCTTTTCCAGCATATCCGTCAAGTTTCCACTCCTCGGGCACCCATCCTCCCATATGCCCGTTATGAGCCCAAAAGGGAGATATGGTGGAGTATATTCCCTCCTTTTTCATGGCAGCCACCCATCTCCAGATTGCATCCACCTCGGCAGTATCCAGTTCAAAAATATCCCTGCCCTTCCCCGAAGGATTGATGGATCCATGCCAGCGATTCATGTTCACGCCCTGTTTTGCCAAAAAGCGGGCATGCCAGGCCAGTTCCTCATCACTCATCTGTCGGGTAGATCCTCCACCGTTCACTGGCCAGAAGCGAATTGCCTTTCCATCACCCCTCACAAAGGACTCCCCATCTTCTGAAAGCCCGATAAAGCCATGCTCACCGGCATAGGCTTCGTTTAAAAAGCGCAGATCAAGTAGCGCTTCATCTGTAAATGAATCACCGGGATAGTGGAAGGCCCAGGGTTCCGGCTGTGTGCTACACTGACACAATAATGTGATGATTCCGGGGAATACAAGGAACTTTAAAATCTTACCGAGTGTTGCTGCTCCAGGCAGGTAAATCCAACTTTTCCTGAAAAAACCTGGGATGCGTTTCATAATAGACAGATTTGTAAAGCTTCCTGCATGAAAAATAATGATATTTCAAACAATTCCCCCTCCTTTGTAGTTATAAAAGGAAATTATCTCTTATGCCAATCAATGTACCGAGCAAACTACCAGCCGTAAATGAGCTGAAGAAGGAGAATATATTCATCATGGAGGAGAGCCAGGCCCAGAAGCAGGATATCCGACCGCTTCGAATAGCCCTTCTGAATCTAATGCCGGTAAAGATAGTTACAGAAACAGACCTGCTCAGGTCCCTTGCCAACACCCCTCTGCAGGTGGAACTTGACCTTTTTCATATGGAGCAGCATGTTTCAAAAAACACCCCCAGGGAACATATGGAGGTTTTTTACAAAACCTTTGAGCAGATCAAACACCAGCGTTATGACGGGCTTATCATTACAGGAGCTCCGGTGGAACATCTGGAGTTTGAGGAGGTCGATTACTGGGAAGCCCTTTGTGAGGTTATGGAATGGAGCAAAACGATGGTGAGCAGCACCCTCCACATCTGCTGGGGAGCCCAGGCCGGTTTGTATTATCATTATGGCATTAAAAAGTACCCCCTGCCCACCAAAGCTTTTGGTATTTTTGACCATCATATTACAGACCGAAACCACCACCTGGTCCGGGGCTTCGATGATCTTTTCCCGGCGCCTCATTCAAGGTACACAGAAAACAGGCTTGAGGATATTAAAAAACATCCAGACCTGATCCCCCTTGCCTGGTCACCCCAGGTAGGCTCAAACATCGTTCTGTCGAAAAAGCACAATCAGATATTTATTTCAGGACACCTGGAGTACAATCCCCTCACCCTGAAGGATGAATATGAAAGGGATCATGCGAAGGGGCTGGACACAGCCGTTCCTCAAAACTACTTCCCAAATGACGATCCCACTGCGGAGCCAATTATCAGGTGGAGGGCTCATGCCAGCCTGCTTTTTTCCAACTGGCTCAACTACTATGTGTACCAGCTTACCCCCTACGACTGGAAATAGCATATGTTAATTTTGTCACAAATTACTGTTTTATAGGAACTTAGATTGTCTTTCTCTTGTTAAATAAACGTTAATCCGTTTACCTAACCAAAATTTAAATGATGAAAGCAATCAACAGAGCACTCCTGACAATTGTTGCCCTCGCCTTTTCTTTTACCCTCTCTGCCCAGTATGCCGGGGCTACCCTTGAGTATGTAAAAATTAAACCCGGACAATGGCAAAGCTATATGGAGCTTGAAAAATCAGCCAGGGAATTTCATATGACCAGGGTTGAAAAAGGTATTATTACCCGCTGGGCACTTTACAGAAAATTATACAATGCAAAGGATGAACCCTACACTCACATCCTAGTAACTCTGAACGATGATTTCAGAAAGACGCAAAATGCCTGGCCTCAGGATTTGCTTGATGAACATTACACAAAAGAGGAACAGTCTGATTTCATGGAAAAAGCTTCCGCATCCAGGGATATCGTAAAAAGAGAATACTACGACCGGGTTACCTTTGCAGATGGAGGAACACCATACAAGTACCTTCGATTTACACGTTATTCGGTGGAAAACGCTGGCGAATTTGAAAAAATACGTAAGGAGCTAGTGAAACCAGTTTATGACGAGGTAGTCAAACGGGGTTACAATGCAGGCTGGAGCGTGTGGAAGAAGGATCCCAGTGACAGGAAATTCCAGTATATAGCTGTAAACCTGTTTGCAGAATACGGGGATTGGAAGAATTCCATGCACATTGATGAGATTTTTAAGGATGTCTTTCCCGATGGAGACTTCGGGGAGGCCGGTAAAAAGGTCATGGGCAGCAGGACAACAATCTCTGCCGAATACTGGGAACTGGTGATGTCAACAGATACACCAGCAGAGTAGGATCATCTCAAAATCACTTTTTATAAGGGGGATGTCTTTTTTGAGGCATCCCCTTTTATTTTATCTTTATGGGACAAGAATGAACCCCAAACTTTCATCCCATGCAAAAATCAACAACACTAATCCTCACGGGATTTCTGCTTCTGAGTATCTCAGCCCTTTCCCTTAAAGCCCAGTACGGCAAAGTATACGACAATCTGACCATGCACAGTGAAATACTGAAAATGGAAAGACATTATGCCATTTACCTTCCCCCCGACTATGAATCTTCCGAGCGCAGCTACCCGGTTCTTTACCTGCTGCATGGTGGCGGAGATGATCAGACCGGCTGGGTACAGTTTGGAGAGGTACTGCATATCACCGATAAAGCCATCAGGGAGGGGAAAGCCACGCCCATGATCATTGTAATGCCCGATGCCAGCAGTGGTCAAAAAGGCTATTTCAATGATCCTGAAAATGATTGGCGTTATGAGGATTTTTTCTTTGAAGAGTTTATGCCTGCTGTGGAATCCATGTACCGGATTAAGGGAGAAAAAAGCTACCGCGCGGTAGCAGGTCTGTCCATGGGAGGCGGAGGAACTTTCATGTATGCCCTGCACCATCCCGAACTTTTCTCCTCGGCCTGTCCCTTAAGTGCCAGTTGTGGCCCCCTGAGTCTGGAGGAAATGGAAGAAAGTTTGAAAAGAAAGGGCCAGGAAGTGGGAAGCGAGGAAGAGCTGGAGCTTTATTACAAGCAGCACTCTGCCCTGGAGCTGGTCAAAAATATGCCCGATGAGCAGAAAAACCAGGTCCGCTGGTACATCGATTGCGGGGATGATGACTTTCTTTACGAAGGAAATTCCCTCATTCATATTGCCATGCGCCAAAAGGAAATTCCGCATGAGTTTCGGATCAGGGATGGTGAACACACCTGGACCTACTGGCGGGAGTCATTGCCCGAGGTGCTTTCCTTTGTCTCCGACGCTTTTCACCAACACTAGCCAAAAGGGAATGATCCAGGTCGACAATCTCACCTATTCCTATCCGGGGATGGAAGAAGCAGTTCTTAAAAACATCAGTTTTCGGGTAGGCAAGGGTGAAATCTTTGGTTTTCTTGGCCCTTCAGGAGCCGGGAAAAGCACAACCCAGAAGGTATTAAACGGACTGCTCAGGGAATTTGAAGGAAGGGTTGAAGTAAACGGGGTAAACCCTGGAAATACAGCCCGCTCCTTCTATGAAAAAATCGGGGTGGCCTTCGAGTTTCCAAACCTTTACCTGAAACTGAGCGCCCTGGAAAACCTGGAGCTTTTCGCTTCATTTTTCTCCTCCCCCACCCGGAATCCTGAAGAATTACTGGCCATGGTCGGACTGGAGGGGGACAGAGATACCAGGGTAGAAGCCTTCTCCAAGGGAATGAAAATGCGACTCAATTTCATACGTGCCCTGCTGAATAATCCTGAAATTCTCTTCCTGGATGAACCCACCGCCGGGCTTGATCCTGGTAATGCCCGAATTATGAAGGACATTATCCTGGGGCTGCGTGACAGTGGTGTTACCGTATTCCTGACAACACATCACATGGCCGATGCCGACGAACTGTGCAGCCGCATTGCCTTCATGGTAAAAGGACGTTTGCCCGTCATAGACTCCACAGAAAACCTCAAACTTGAACACGGACGTAAGGTGGTTCGGGTGATCCACCAGAGCAAAAATGGCCAGGAAAGCAGCGATTTTGACATCGTCGGACTTGCCAGAAACCAGGAGTTCCAGGCCCTCCTGAGCGGGGGAAAGATCCTGACCATTCACACCCAGGAAGCCTCGCTGGAGGAGATCTTTATCAAGGTAACCGGACAACAATTGAAAACTTAAAATAAGCTAAGTTGTGAAAGATTTGCTGAGAAAAGAGATCCTCCTTCAATGGAGACAGGGCTTCTGGCTGGTCTATTTCATTATCAGTATGATCTATGTGATCATCCTGCTTAACCTTCCTAAGGAAAACAGGATCCTGGTCTCCCTGATTATGATCCTCACCGACACCACCATGCTGGGGGTCATATTTATTGGTGCCCTGGTTCTGCTCGAAAAGCAGCAAAATGTGATCCATGCCTTTTTTGTGACGCCTCTGAAACCTGCTGCCTACATCTGGTCCAAGGCCCTTTCCCTTTCCCTTATAGCCATCACCATGAGCATCCTGATATACCTGCCTGTGGCTCAATTTTCAGGATATACCCTGATGCTCTTACTGACCACAGTGCTGACAGCACTTACCTTCGCCTTTCTGGGACTGGGTGTTGCAGCCAGGTTAAGCGGAATTAATGACTATTTTGGCTCATTAATGGGAGCATCCATGTTTATCGGGCTTCCCGTAGTAATCTACTTTCTGCTGGATCAACACCCGGCCCTGCTTCTTCTGCCTTACATTGCTTCCCTGGACCTGATGCTGGGGATCCTTGAACCCATCCCTGCCTGGCGGCTTGTCCTTGACCTGACAATGCTTCTGTCCTGGGGAACTGTTTCCTTCTGGTTTTGCCGAAGGCGCGTGAATAAATACCTGGTATATGAAGACAGTAAGACATGAGCTGGCGTAGCATCAGATATGACTTTAAACTGCTCAGGGGAGATCCTATGCTGATCCTCAGCATCATGGTACCCTTCATTCTCTGGGCGCTCATGTACTTTATTTTCCCTTTAATTGACAGGGATGGTCCTGGATCAAATTTTCCTACGATATCGGACAATGGTACAGGCAAACGGCCTATTTCTTCATGCTGCTTATCCCCATGATGACCGGGATGGTTTATGGCTTTATACTGGTGGATGAAAGAGACGAAGGAATTATTACGGCCATCTCGGTAACTCCGGCCGGGAAACCAGGCTATCTAAAAACCAGGCTGGGCATCCCCATAATGCTGAGTTTCATTTTTATTATCCTCTTCGTCTACCTTCTTCAACTACAGGGCTCAAAGAGTTTGCCTGAAATTTTCCTCCTTTCGGCCCTGATTGCCAGTCAGTGCCTCTTCATCCTCCTGGTTCTGGGGGCCTTCGCAGACAACAAGATCATGGGACTGGCCATATCCAAGGGCTTTGGCATCCTGCTTCTGGGGCCGGTTCTGGACTATATACTACCCGGACACCTGAAATGGCTGGGCGCCTTCAGCCCCATGTTCTGGACAGGGCGGGCCTTTCTGTCCGAAAATGCCCAACATTTCTGGTTCTTTCTTTTGATTGCAACTATCATCCATTTTTTGCTTATTTTCATCCTTTACTTCCGCTTCATAAAACGAAGCGATTAAACCAAGAAGCTTAGCATGAAAATCATCCGCATTTTTCTCCTGATCCTCAGCGCCGTAATTATTCTTCAGGGCTGTGATACTTCAGGTCCCATTCCCGTGATTTTTGATACCGATGCCAACAATGAGCTGGACGACCAGCATGCCCTGGCCTACCTCCTGCTCAATGATGAAAAATTCAACACCATTGGGGTCACGGTTAATGCCACCCGTAACGGTGGAGAAATCCAGGCACATGTGAAAGAGGCACGAGCGGGTGCTGAAACTTTGCAATAAGGATGGAGAAATCCCCCTGTATGCAGGAGCCAATGGGAATTTCGAAGAGATATGGCCCCATGTGAAGGAAGATGGATTCGACGGCCAGGAAGCAGTCGACTTCATCATCAAAGAAGCCATGAAGAAGCGCAAAGAAAAACTGGTTCTGCTTCCGGTTGGCAAACTCACCAACATCGCCCTGGCCCTGGAGCAGGAACCGGCCATTGCCGATCGTGTGAGGGTGGTGTGGCTGGGTGCCAACTATCCCGATCCGGGCGAATACAATCTGGACAATGACATCCCCTCCATGGCTTATGTACTTGAAAGCGGAGTACCCTTTGAAATGGTTACCGTCCGCTACGGTACCTCAACCGGCACGGCTGCTGTGGCAGTCACCCAGGCTGAGGTGAATGAAAAAATGCCTGGCCTCGGCCCCTTAGCAGAAGAGGCAGTTATTGGAAGACACGGGGGAAGCTTCACGAATTTTGGGGACTACTCGGTTGAGTCTTTTCAAACACATCGATTATTATGATGAAAGCAAAACAAGATCGCTCTTCGACATGGCAGCAGTAGCCATTGTAAAAGATCCAAGCTGGGCCACAGCCACAGAAATTCCCTGTCCGGCCTATGTAAACAATCAGTGGGTGGAGCAAGCCGAAAATCCCAGAAAGATCCTGGTCTGGGAAAATTTCGACCGTGATCTGATCATAGAAGATTTTTATGCAACCTTTGAATAGAATATGATAGAAAAAATTGAAAAACGCAGCCTTGGAAAGACCGGGGAAAAGTTATCCATAATCGGATTCGGGGGAATCGTGGTGGATAGGGCCACCACAGAAGAAGCAGCCTTAAGGGTAAAGGAAGCCATCGACCATGGTGTGAACTATTTTGACGTTTCCCCTTTATACGGGAATGCAGAAGAAATGCTGGGGCCGGCTCTTAAGCCCTATCGCAAAGATGTATTCCTGGCCTGCAAAACCAAAGAGAGAAAAAAGGAGGGAGCACGTAAGCAACTGGAACAATCCCTTCTTAAGCTGGAGACCGATCACTTTGATCTCTACCAGTTTCACGAAGTTCTCACCCTTGAGGAAGTGGAAACTATTCTTGGTCCCGGGGGAGCCCTGGAAACTTTCCTGGAGGCACGTGAAGAGGGAAAAATCCGCTTCATCGGGTTTTCGGCCCATTCAGTGGAAGCTGCCCTGGCCCTTATGGATGGCTTCAATTTCGACAGTATTCTTTTCCCATTCAACTTTGCCACCTGGTATGCTGGAGACTTCGGGCCCCAGGTACTTGCGCGGGCAAAAGAGAAAGGAATGGGCATCATGGCATTAAAAGCCATGGCCTGGCGTCCCTGGAAAGAAGGCGAAGAGCCTCATAATAGTAAGACCTGGTACAAACCCGCTCACAGCAGGGAAGAAGCTGAACTGGGATTGAGATTCACCCTTTCTCTCCCGCTTACAGCCGCCATTCCTCCGGGAGAGGAAAAATTATTCTCCATGGCCCTCCAAATGGCCAAGGATTTTCGCCCCATTAAGGATGAGGAGATCGCAGTGCTGAAAGAAAGGGCCATGAATACCGAGCCCATTTTCAGTTACTCCAGGTCCAACTCCCGGTAGTAGCCGGCCTTTTCACTCTGCTTAAACTCCTCACAGACCGACACCAGTGAGTTTATACATCTTATTAATCCTTCCCTATCAAGCGGATCCATGCTTTTCCTTGCCTTGATGGCTCTCAGATAGAAGGCTTCAGACGCTTCGAAGCTCCCGCTTTCCGCATAAAAGTTGGCCATATTCTCCAGGCCCTGGATATAGGGCAGATCCGTACTCCCGTTAAATGCGTCCAGGTAATCCCTTAGTTCCCCATAGGATGCCTTCGCTTCACTTAACTTCTCCCAGCTAAGGTATAGCGATGCCCGGTTACTCAGAAGCATCAGATAGTTTTCCGAATATGACTTCGTAAGCTTCGGATAAATAGAAGCCGCTTTTTCGAAATGCAGCTCTGCATCCTCAAATTCTGACCGGTAATAATAAATCAGGCCCAGGTTATTGTGCACATTGGCACAGGTCAGATCCACCTTCAGACCCCTGCGATGATAAGCGGAAAGCGCCTTATTAAAATAGAGGATTGCTTCCTGTATAAGTTCACTGTTCATAAATAGCAGCCCCATATAGTTGGCATAAGTGGCGTAGTCCTGATCCAGGGGTAAATTCCGCTCATGTATCTGAAGGGCATCCGTAATCATGCTGATAAATGACTCCCAGTGAGCCATGGCCATCTCAAGATCGGCCATTGCATAGAGGCTTTGCAAATAGGGCCCGCTTTCCTGCCCAAAAAGTTCCAGGCTGCCTTCCAGTGCATAGGATAAAAGAACGCGTGCAGATTTATGATAGCCAAGCCCGGTTTCAATTTTCCCGTAAAGTCGGGATACCTGAATCATGTTTTTTTCATAGGCCAGGTCGGGCATTAATAAGGCATAGGCCTTTTTAATGTAGGGCAGGGCTTTGTTGGCATCTCCCATAGCTTCCCAGGCTCTGGCAACACAGTAATTGGAAAGAGCAAAACTTTGATCTGTGGAGTCGAAATTTACCCTTGCATATTCGAGAAGATTAAAGGCATCCTCAAGAGCTGCTTCATAGTCCGGGCGGTCAAAATGCTTTTCAAACTTCGCATTAAGACGTTCCCATTTTCCCTTTCCGGAAAGGGGAAGAAATAGAAAACAAGCCAGAAAGGCAGACCGTAAACCTCATTTAATCTTTCGAAACAATATAATACTGAAAAACAGGCTTAGAACCGACAGGATACCAAAAACCACAGCGACAGTATAATCTTCACTGATATCCCTTACTAAGAGCATCACTACCATGGCCGCCAGGGCGATGCACAGAAAAACCATAAATACCATGGAAATGGAAGCAATCACATAACCCATTGCCTGCCTACGCCATAACAATACAGATCCCAGGATCAAGCCTGGCAGGGCAAATGCCAGATCAATCACATGAACGGGATTCACAAGGAAATCATTATCTGTCACATCGACGGGTACTGTATCAGCAATAATATCCGGAACAAGTGATTTGAGCCACAATCCATAAAACACAAGTGCAACAATAAAAATATAAATGGAAACAGCTCTGGCAGAAGCATGATTAAACCATCCGGCCACATCCTCCTTTCCAAAACCTGACATTATTAGAATAAAGGCGTAAAGAGAAAGGGCCAGTGTTAAGCAATAGAGCAGGAAAAAACGGTTAAAATGTACGCCGAAGCAGTAGATGATAAAGGAGTACATAATGTAGAATACAATGCCAGCATAAAGCAGTTGTGCAATGCGCTTTCCCCTGACCGAAAAAAAGAAAGTAAGCAGAAGCAGCGGCACACCCAGGAATAAATTGACCAGGTCCTGCCCCATCCCCTGCGCAGCCATGGAAGCACTGTCACGAGCATAAGTATCCGGTAAAAAGGCCCCGGCAAAAGATACAATGCCAAGTGACATTGCCAGAAGAATCGTCAGGATTCTTAAACCTTTCAAATACGGCAAGTTCATTGGAATTCAATCTCGATTTATATAGGTCTCTATTCAGGCATGGGAATACTGAGAATGAGCTTCAGGGTGAAAATCATCCCGTCTTTGAACTCAGCATACTCATTTTTAATCACCCGCTCGTCACCAAAGGTTACCAGGGGAATGGCAAAGTCAACTTTCTGGTCCCCTTCATACTGGCGGTATTTCCGGCCCATGGTGCGTCCAATCATCCCTTCAACGAAGATGTTTCCAAAAAGGCGCTGCCTGGCAAAAAGTGAAAGATCTATGCTCTGTCGTTCCAAATAATCTCCCGAATAGGGCTCCTTACCCAGGGCATAGGTAGTAATCAATCCAAAATGGTTAAATCCCAGCATCAGGTTATCATTCACTGTATACTCGATCCTGGCCGTTACCGGGATCATACCTTTCAGACGCCATTTGTTAGCAAATTGCCAGTTAATATCCAGGATGGGGACAAAGTAGGGCCCAAACAATTCTCCATTGTAAATCAATCCACCCCCAATGGTAAATTCATCCCTGAATTTCTTTTTATAGGATGCAACAGCCCCCATCTGGAAGCTCCTGCCGTCCATATTGGCTAAATCGGACATAAGTCTTGGAGCGACCAGTAATTGAAGGCTTCTTCCTTCACCAAGATCCTGGATCAGACCGGTTCTGAGGATAAAACCATTGATAACTATATGATTGATATAATCGCCCGGGAATTCAGGACCCGGATTATTTTGCACATTGAAATAAAAGTGGTTCACATTGATGGGGATCATGGAACGCTTACCCACTTTAAAGCCAGCCGTAAAGGAATTTATGGATCCCCATTCAGTGGCCTTCCCGGTGTAAGCTTCATCCTTATATTCTCCAGGAAGACCGTATCTTCCGGAGAGTGAAAGAATATCGATTGTCTCCTGGGCTGATAGTGTAAGGCATAAGCTTGCAGACAGCAAAAACATGAAGAATCTTTTCATGGCAGAGTGTTTAGTTGGTTTGGTTTAGCGATTAAAGATATAAAAAAACCGGCCGCAGCGGAATGCATTCCGATACGGCCGGTTTAATTAACTATTTAAAACTATCCCAGGGGTTTACTTCATAGGAGCAACAGGGTATTCCTTCATGATGTAGCCAACTTTTTTTGCCACCCTCTCATCTTGATTTTTGGGATTGTCATCCAGTTCATCCTGACCAACAGCTTCCCATATTAACTTCTTTTCTGCGGCATCATACATTGACACCAGCAGGGTTCCCACGGTATAATCGTACTCATTCACAGTGGTCATGGAGCTTCCGCCTCCCCAGCCATAACCGGGACCATAGCCATAATATCCACCATATCCACCATACATACCTGTAGAAGTTGTATTTGCTGTGATCTGGGTCTTATCCTGAGTAACAATATGAAGGGTTACAATAGCGTCACCTCCGCTTTCCACAAAGTTCATGCCTCGCTTCGCAAATTCTGCACCGAAAGCTTTCTCAATGCGATCCTTCTGTAAATCAGTAAGAATCTTGTCCGATTTATCTGCCCATCCATAATACTCATAAGTTTTGAACTTGCTAAAATCCACTGTACTGTCAAGATCAGAGCTAACTTTCAAAGAGCTACAGGAAAGCATAAAAACTGCCACAGCAGCGAATAAAAATAATTTCTTCATTACTATTAAATTTAAGTATTGTTAATATTCCTTTTAATTGGGGTTTTACTTCAACCAAGGTAAATTTAAGTTAAAACATCCATATCTTAAACATCTATTCTCATATCTTGGTTCAATTTAAGTCAAAGTACAGTAAGTAACACATAATTGCATGAGAAAAACCACAATCATCCATGCTTTTCTATTGTTTTCCATCGCATTAAGCCTCCATGCCCAGGAAATATCTAGAAAAAGACAAAATTGAAGGGATGCTCATTGGCTCTGCCATTGGAGATGCTGCTGGCGGACCGGTGGAATTTGTCATCCGCCCCTTCGCAGCAAGTGGACCAACACGGATGAAGCCATCTCGCCAGAAGCAAAAGAAGGACTGGCTGCCCTCTTCCGGCTAAAGCCTTATCCAAAGGAAGCTGAACCTTTTGCCCAGTGGGAAGACTATGCCCCGGCGGGAACCATTACGGATGATACCCGCTTCAAGATGATTTTTTTCAACACCCTGCTTAACTATCCGGGAGAACTTAGCCAGGAAACATTCGCCAGGTCGGTGCTGGAATTCAGGGATGTACTTCCGGAAAAGTACCAGGACAATTATGATGAGTGGATTCCGGAGATCGAATATGCCACCCGCTGGGCGCTTGGAGAAAAGGAAAATGCCTATCCGGTAGAACGAATCTGGGGAGGAATCCCCACCATGGAGGGTCAGATGCCCTTCCTTCCTATTGCAGCGATGCACCCGGAAGATCCTGAATGGTGCTATCGAAAATGCTATGAACTGGGCTACTTCGACATAGGGGTGGCAAAAGACATTAACTCGGCACTGGTGGCAGGACTGGCCCGGGCCCTGCAAAGCGATGGTTCCTGGGAAAACATGGAGGAAGCCATGAGGGAGGTCGATCCCTACAGATATAATCAAACCCTCTATGTAAGCAGGGAGTTAACAAAGT
Source organism: uncultured Bacteroidota bacterium (assembly GCA_963713725.1). GTDB lineage: Bacteria > Bacteroidota > Bacteroidia > Bacteroidales. Next base: position 231,074 of record CAVQMZ010000002.1, on the reverse strand, counting down.
GGCTGGATCTTGCACACAGCTTTGCACAAAGATCAGAGGGGAATGTAGCCAGACTTTATACGATAATGGAGCAGGAGCTTCAGACCACCTACTGGTGGGAAGCCTGGGTGCCCATTGTGGTGGTTTTCGCAGTGGCCGAACTTGCCGATTACCATCCACTGGCATGCATGCAGATCATTATGGAGTTTGGACACGATACAGACTCTTACGCCCAGGTTATGGGGGCCATCCTGGGAGCCATTCATGGAAAGGATGTTTTTCCCGAAGAAATGAGGTCTGCGGTCGAGCATCAAATGATGGAACAGTTTGGACAGGATGTGGATACCTGGATGAAGCTGCTTCAAAACCTGTAAGATATCTGCCTGTCCCCCGCAATTATTTCCTAATTTTGACACAAACAAAAAATACTTCCATGAAAAAGTACCTGATTCTTCCCCTGTTTTCCCTTCTGCTTTTCTCCTGTAATCCCGCCACTGAGGAATCAAGCGAAGACACCCTGATCACCAAAAACCAGATGGAGCTAAGCTCCGATGTCATGACTCCCGAAGTATTGTGGGCTTTCGGACGACTGGGTGATGTTCAGGTCTCCCCTTCCGGAGAAAAGATTCTATACGGGGTTTCCTATTACAGCATCGAGCAAAATAAAAGCAACCGGGAGCTTTTTGTCATGAACAGCGATGGTTCCGGGAAGATCCAGCTTACTGAGAGCAGGGAAAGCGAATTTAATGCCATCTGGCATCCCGACGGTGAAAAGATTGTCTACCTATCCTCAGCCTCGGGCGAGGTGCAGGCCTGGCTTATGAATGCCGACGGTACCGGGAAACAAAAGATTTCTGATATTGAAGGAGGAATCAATGGATTAATCTTTTCTCCGTCAGGTGACCGGGTTTTATACACCCAGGATGTTCAAATCGATCCTACTACCCAGGATCTGCACCCCGATCTTGCAGCAAAGCGATGGCCGGGTTATCAACGACCTGATGTTCCGGCACTGGGACACATGGGAAGACGGGGCCTACAGCCATATTTTTGTGGCTGACTTTGAGGAAGACTCATTCGGTGCCGGGAAAGATATCATGCCCGGTGAAGCCTTTGATTCACCACTCATGCCTTTCGGGGGAATGGAGGAACTGGCCTGGGCACCAGACGGAAAAAAAATTGCCTATACCTGTAAGAAACTTTCAGGACTGGATTACACCTTCAGTACAGATTCTGATATTTACCTCTACGATCTGGAGACTGGAGCTACCAAAAACCTGACCGAGGGTATGCCCGGTTACGATAAGGCTCCCTTCTTCTCACCCGAGGGATCTAAGATTTACTGGCTGAGTATGAGACGGGCCACCTTCGAAGCAGACAAGGAGCGGCTTTTTGAAATGGATCTGGCCAGTAAACAGAAAAGATATCTGACCGAAAATTTCGACTACAGTCCATCCGGACCGGTATGGGCCGATGATGGCAAAACCCTGCTTTTTGTGGCAGGTGTCGAATCCACCTACCAGCTCTTTAAAATGGATGTGGCCCTCAGAAATATCAAAGCCATCACTTCGGGCGACCACGATTACCACTCGGTGGCAGTGGCAGGAGATCAACTGATCGCCACCCGGGTTGACATGACCAAACCCCAGGAGATCTACAGTGTGGATCCCGCTACCGGCGAGGCCACGGAACTTTCCTTCGAGAATAAGCACCTGCTCGATCAGCTGACCATGCCCACAGTGGAGAAGCGATGGATCACCACCACCGACAACAAACAAATGCTTACCTGGGTCATCTACCCGCCTCATTTTGACAAGTCGAAAAAATACCCGGCAATACTTTACTGTGAAGGGGGACCACAATCACCCCTCAGTCAGTTCTGGAGCTATCGCTGGAACTTCAGCCAGATGGCCTCCAACGGTTACATTATCGTGGCACCTAACCGCCGCGGGGTACTTACCCATGGCCAGGAGTGGACCGATGCAATCTCAAAGGACAATGCCGGTCAGGCCATGCAGGACCTGCTCAGGGGAATTGATGTAATGAAAAAGGAGCCCTTTATTGATGAGGAGAGGCTGGGTGCAATTGGTGCCAGTTTCGGGGGCTTCTCTGTCTACTGGCTGGCCGGAAACCATGAAAAACGTTTCAAAACCTTCATTTCTCACTGCGGGGTATTCAACTCCGAGATGATGTATGTCACTACCGATGAAATGTTCTTCGACCACTGGGAAAAAGGAGGTGCACCCTGGGAGACTGATAATCCCGTGGCCAAAAAATCCTATGCAGGCTCGCCACACAATTTTGTGAAAAACTGGGATACGCCCATCATGGTGATCCAGGGGGAACACGATTATCGCATCCCTTATACCCAGGGAATGGCAGCCTTTAACACCGCCCAGATGATGGGAATCCCAAGTCGCATGTTATTCTTTCATTCGGAAACCCACTGGGTTCTGAAACCACAGAACGGGATCCTCTGGCAAAGAGAATTTAAAAACTGGCTTGATAAATGGCTAATGGAGTAGGCCTATGATTAAAAACCTTCTATTAATCGGAGCAGGTGGATTTTTGGGGAGTGTGGCCCGTTATCTGGTCTCAAGGCTGAACACACAGGTGGAGTGGCTTTCCATACCCGTGGGAACCCTGCTTGTGAATGTCCTGGGTAGTCTCCTGATAGGCTTTCTAATTGGCATAGCAGAAAAAAGCACAGTGATGACCCTGGAAATGCGCATGTTCCTGATGGTGGGGCTTTGCGGCGGATTCACCACCTTTTCTTCCTTTACCGGGGAGAACCTGATGCTCATGCGAAACGGCCAGTTTCTGCCTCTGTTTCTTTACACCGGGCTCAGCATTTTGCTGGGTTTTACGGCGGTTTATCTTGGATACATGTCCACCCGATTATTAAACTAATCCTTCAGGCTATGAAGCAAACTGAGCACAGCAAACTAAGGATCAAGGCAAGCTCAACCGATTCAATCGGCTCCAAGCAGCTTTACCAGTACATTACCGAACTCGCACGGGAAACAGGGATTGCCGGTGCAACCGTCTACAGGGGAATCATGGGCTACGGGGCCAGCAGTAAAATCAGCTCTTCCCACTTCTGGGAACTGACCGAAAAACTGCCGGTTGTAATTGAACTGATCGACAAAACCGACATGATTCTTGCCTTCTGGGAAGGCATAAAACAGGATTTATATGACATGCCCAAGGGCTGCCTGGTTACCATCGAACCTGTTCAGATTCTACTGCAAAAGAAGGGGCTCTGAGCCACAGAAAAATGAAGAAGTTTCTCTGCTTTATTATTCTGCTGTTTGTTTTCTATTGGACTTTTGCACAGACACAAAAGACCAAAACCGATCACTTCAAAGCAAGTTTTAATACTGAAACAGAAGAATATGCACTGGCCAGTCTGAAAGTCCTTGAAGAAGCCTGGAGTATGGCTACAAATAATGGTTTCTATCTTCCAGAGCAGATTAATTTCACCATTGTCTCATCTGAAAGAAATGCACTATACTTTAATCGGAAGAATCTCAGGGAAATTACCTGGGAGTATAAAACAAAGAATGATTTCCTGCCTCCCGATCAGAGCAGGAAGAATAATGTCTACGGGCTGTGTCATGAAATAGGCCATTTATGTATGTATAATACCAATCACAATCGAAATAGCTGGATGTCGTATGACTACCGGGAGTCGTGGGCTGATTATTTTGCCAATACAATTATCGACAGCCTTTACGAGACCATCGGGATTGATTTTTGGCCTGAGCCACATGATTACAGGCAGTATGCAGGATTGGAGTTTTTCCTGAAGAGACTGGAAACAGACAATCCGGATTTACAGAGCTTTAATCAGGCATGTTCATTCTGGTATGAACTTGGAGAAACTATAGGATTCTCCAGCATCAGCAGATTCTTTGAATCCATCAATTGGCAAAAGGTAGATAATCCCGAGGCAATGGAGAAATTTGCCGGTGTTTTAAGAGACTATCTCGACAACAGTGAAGTTGATGAGTGGAAGGTAAAATATGCTGACAATCTGATTATTAATAAAGAATAAGCCCATCCCCATACAGTCATTGAGCCTACCTGGCCCTGAATAATAAAATGAAACTGACAGGATACAGTTTTCCGGTTTATCGGCCCGATTTAACCATTCATCCTTAAGATTTGCCGTCTGGGTAATATTTGTTTTACCTACCCGCTTTCCTCACCCTAATTTTACATCATACAATATCCTGCAAGATGAAACAGGTCGCCATCATACTTATTCTGATAATCGCAGCAAGGCTTGGTGCACAGCAAAACATTTCGGGAAGCATAACAGACAAAAAAGGGAATCCGGTTATCAACGCCAACATCTATTTTGAAGGTTCCTATGAGGGATGTATCTCTGATGCCGGGGGCCATTTTGAACTCTCCACAAATCTTTCCGGAAGCCAGATATTCACCGCCAGTTTCATAGGCTATGAGAAGTATTCCCGTCTCCTCCATCTTAATGGAAAGGATACCACCCTGAAAGTGGTCCTTAATGAAAAGGTGAGCGAGATTAATGAAGTATCCATTACAGCAGGGCTTTTCAGCGCCAGTGACAAAAAAAAATCGGCCACCCTCACTTCCTTCGACATTGCCACAACGGCAAGTGCCCTGGGTGATATCTATGGTGCCTATGCCACCATGCCAGGATCTCAGAAGGTGGGTGAAGAGGGAAAACTCTTCGTTCGGGGTGGTGAGGCTTATGAGACTAAAACTTATATGGATGGTATGATGGTTCAGTCGCCCTATTTCTCGAGCATGCCTGATATTCCCACCCGGGGGCGCTTTTCGCCCCTGCTTTTCTCAGAAACCCTTTTCAGTACCGGTGGCTACTCGGCCGAATACGGCCATGCCCTTTCCTCCATAGTGGACCTCACCACCAATGGGCTTGAGCCCGGGGATAAGGCCAGTGTAGGCATCATGACCGTTGGGGCCAATGCATCGCTTGCTAAACGATGGGAAAAAAGCTCAGTGGCAGCTTCAGGGCTTTATGCCAATAACGCCCTTCACCACAAGCTCTATAAGCAGAATGTGGACTGGACCAAAGATCCCGTAATGGGTGATGGCATGATTATGTTCAGACAGCAAATCGGAGAGAGTGGAATGCTGAAATCCTTTTGCTCCTTCAATTCCATGAATATGGCCATGAATTATGACAATTTCGAAGCCGGAAGCATGGATCCCATAAAAATGAATACGCTCAACCTTTATGCAAATACAAGCTACTCCGATCAACTGGCAGAGAAGTGGTTGATCCGTACCGGGCTTGCATACAGCCGGGATGAGGAAAACACGGACTACAATGGAATTCCCATGAACACAATCAATACAGCGGCCTCCTTTAAAATGGCGCTTACTCACCTTACATCTGATAAGCTAAAAACAAGATTCGGCACAGACATAAACCTGGGCAGCTATAATTTCCAGGTAAAAACAGAAGGATACCACACCCTACAACTGAAGGACCTTTCCCCCTCTCTTTTTGTGGAGACCGATTTGAAGATTTCCAGGAACCTGGCTCTCCGGGCCGGACTCCGGGCAGAATATACCACCCTCCTGGGAGAGCCGGCCCTTTTGCCCAGGATTTCCGCAGCATACAAAACCGGAACTTTCAGCCAGATTTCCATGGCCTGGGGGAAATATCGTCAGAAACCCGAAAATGAGTTTTTGCAGTTCGCACCTCAGCTTTCACATGAAAAAGCCGACCATTATATCTTAAATTACCAGTACCGGAAGCAGCGCAGAACCTTCAGGGCTGAAGCCTACCTGAAAGACTACAATCAGCTCGTAAAATACAGCTCATGGTACAACACAAATGCAGCTGAATACAATAACCAGGGTTATGGAACAGCCCGCGGCCTGGATATTTTCTGGCGTGACAGTGAGAGCATGCTAAACACCGATTACTGGATATCCTACAGCTACCTGAATACAAGCAGGAACTACCAAGATTTTCCGGAAAGTGCCATACCCGCCTTTGCATCTGCCCACAACCTCTCGGTGGTTTACAAACGTTTCCTCGCCCGCCTTAAAACCTTTGTGGGAGCCACATATTCATTTGCAAGCGGCAGGCCTTACGATGATTTGAACTCACCGGGCTTCATGGATGGAAGGACAAAGTCCTACAATGACATCAGTCTGAGCCTTACTTACATATGCGGACTTCTCGGAAAAGAATGTATTATCCACCTGAGCATCACCAACCTGGTGGGCTTTGACAATGTCTTCGGCTACCGCTATGCAGCGACCCCGGACGAAAGCGGCTTATTTCCATCACAGGCCATTGTGCCCACTACGGGGACACAGGCCATGTTATTATTTATGATTTCACTTTAAAAACAAATATCATGAAAACCAAGCTATTTTTTATCGCCATTGCCCTGTTCAGTATCTCTGTATGCGGACAGGAGAATTCCTACACCTCTGCCATGAATAGTGCGCTCATGCAAATGGATCAGGCAGCGGACTCTGAGCAATACCTTGATTGTGCCATGTCTTTCGAACGCATCGCCACAGCGGAAAAAAACAAATGGATACCTTATTATTATGCTTCTCACTGTTTGACATTAATGAGTTTCCAGGAAAACAGCGGAGAGCAGCGGGACCAGGTTCTGGACCGAGCCCAGGAGCTACTTGATCAGGCCCTGAACCTGAAACCCAATAAAGCAGCTGAATCAGAATTACAGGTGCTGCAGGCCTTCATCTATCCTTCAAGAATCATGGTGGATCCCATGGCAAGAGGAGGAGTATATTTCGAAAAGATGTTTGCATCTCTTGAATCTGCCAAAAAGCTGAACCCCGAAAATCCCAGATCCTTTTTCCTTGAAGGGAGCTACAGGTTGAACACCCCTGCTGAAATGGGCGGAGGAGCCGAAGTTGCTCGTCCCATCCTGGAGGAGGCACTTGTCCTCTATAAATCATTTTCCACACCGGATCCGCTTTGGCCCTCCTGGGGAGAAGAGGCCACCCGCGATGAACTTGCAAAACTGTCTAATTGAAATCAATTAAGTATCTTGTTAAGCATTGAACCAGGGAACAATGAAACCGAATAAGAAATCCAAAACCATCCTTAAGCTGCTGGGAGAGTTGCTCTTCATTGCAGCCCTGGGCAATGTCCTGAACCTTTTTACAATTCCCGGGGATGTGTGGTCACTTAAGATCGTTTTATCAAACAGCCTCATGTCAATAGCCATTGGCTTCCCTGCCTACAAATCAATGAGGTGGTTTACTGAAATGCTGGACAGGCGAATCCCCTGGCTTAAATCGCCCATAAAAAGATTGATATACCAGCTTGTGGGGCTTACACTTTTATCCGGCTTCATCATAATACTCGGAATTCTGATCTGGAATTACTTTAACCAGAAAGTCTCTTTTGCGGACTTATTCAAAGCAACTCTTCCCATCCTTAAGGTGGTCTACACATTCACATTTCTGTCCCTGCTTTTGGCAAATACAATTGTGTTTTTTGTGAACTGGAAGAAGGCAGCCGTTCAGCAGGAGGAGTTGAAGAGAGCACATCTGGCCCTGCAGTACCAGTCCCTTAAGGACCAGGTCAGGCCCCACTTCCTTTTCAATAGTCTGAGTTCACTTGCCACTCTGATTAATACCGATGCAGATAAGGCCACCCTCTTTGTACATAAACTGTCGGATGTATACCGCTATGTTCTGGAAAAACGCGACAATGAACTGGTACAGTGTAAAGGAAGAGCTTAAATTTCTGGAGGATTATATGTTCATGCAGAAGATCCGTTTTGGGGAAAGGCTGGAGGTGGAAATAAAACTGGATATGGATCTGAACAGAATGATCATCCCCCTTTCACTGCAGATGCTGGTAGAGAATGCAGTCAAACACAATGAAATTTCAGAAGAACACCCTCTGCTCATTGAAATTTTCTCTACAGAGAACAAAGAGATCGTAGTGAAAAACAAACTTCAGAAAAAGGAGGTTTCGGAAGCTTCACTGGGCATGGGACTGGAGAACCTGAAAAAGCAGATTGCCTTCTTTTCCGATGAGGCCCTGCTTGTTCAGGAGAAAAATGGCTCTTTCTCAGTAAAGATTCCAACATTCTCAACATAAACCAGGGAAGCATGAAAGTTGTAATCATAGAAGATGAACACCTGATTGCCCAGAGGATTAAAGACCTCCTTGGCAGGATCGATCCTGGCATTGAAGTTATAGCCAGCATAGATACCGTAAAAAGGGCATGTGAGTGGTTCGGTCGCGAGGAAAAACCCGACCTGGTGCTTATGGATATACAGCTGGCAGACGGACTTTCCTTTGATATTTTTGACCAGGTAAAAATCGAAGCCCCGGTCATTTTTATCACGGCCTTCCAGGAATATGCCATCAGGGCCTTCAAGGTGAACAGTGTGGATTACCTGCTGAAACCCGTATCAGAGGAAAACCTCCGCTACGCACTGGAAAAATACCGGCTTTACTTCAAACATGAAGGAAGTGCTCCTGCTATCGGAACAGAATTGATCCGGAGTATCAGGGAGATGATCAGTAAGCCTTATAAATCGCGCTTTATGATCAAGGTGGGGGATCACATAAAGTCGGTGGATGTGGAGGACATTCTTTATTTCTTCAGTCAGCAAAAAGGAACCTTCCTTCATACGGCCGACAATCGGAATTATGCCATTGACTATACCCTTGATAAATTGAGCGAACTTCTCAATCCCGATATTTTTACGCGCATCAACCGGCAGTACATTACCAGTCACAGGGCCATCGCAGAGCTGATCAGCCTTTCCGGAAGCAAGCTAAAGGTTCGCCTGCTTCACTCGGACGATGACCAGGTCTATATCAGCCGGGAGAGACTCTCGGCATTTAAAGAGTGGCTGGATCAATAAATCATGAAACCTAAGAGAATGTTATGAAAAAACTCACCCTGCTTACGCTGTACTTGCTTTCTGCCTGCCTTTTAAACGGACAATATTCCGGCGGTGGCGAGGCCAACCCCGACCTGAAAACCAACCAGGAATCCCTGGAAAATTTTCATGGATATGCGCTTTGGCATGTTTATTCACTGGGGGCCGGTTTCGCTTCGTGGGGAAGAGATCTCCTGGTCCCGGGGCAGGGAAATCCCCATCCCCGAGTATGACGAACTCTATAAGGAGTTTAATCCGGAACTCTTCAACGCGGCCGAGTGGGTGGGCGCTGCAAAAATGGCCGGAATGAAATACCTGATCATCACCACCCGGCATCATGACGGCTTCAGCCTTTGGGACAGCCCCTATACCGACTATGACATGGGCTCGACACCCTACGGCAAAGGGGTTCTCAGGGCCCTGGCCGATGAGTGTGAGAAACAGGGCATCCTGTTCGGAACTTACTACTCTATCTGCGACTGGTACCGGGACGACTACCCGGTAGTCTATCCCGATCCGAACTACAATACCGAACCTGAAGAAGGTATGGATTCCACCACTCAGGCAAAGTTTAATGAATACAAAGGCTTCATGATCAACCAGCTGCAGGAACTCATCAATGAGTACAATTCCTCCATTATCTGGTTTGATGGTGAATGGGAATGGGCATGGACCCATGAATTGGGTATGAAGACCTACGCCTACCTGAGGCAACTTAACCCTGAGCTCCTGATCAATAACAGGGTTGACAAGGGCAGGCAGGGTATGCAGGATAAGGAAAGAAACCCAATATATGCCGGTGATTTTGCCACCCCGGAGCAGGAGGTTGGTGCCTTCGACAATAAATTTGCCTGGGAAACCTGCATGACCATGGGCGAACAGTGGGCATGGAAACCCGATGACAAATTAAAATCCACAAAAGAATGCATCCATACCCTGGCCCGGACCATCGGGGGAGATGGGAATCTCTTATTTAATGTGGGACCCATGCCCGACGGGCGTATTGAACAAAGGCAGCTTGATCGACTTAAGGAAATGGGACAGTGGGTTTCCACAAACCAGGAAGCCATATACGGAAGTCGCGGAGGGCCCTTCCTGCCCACAGACCACATGGTCAGCACCCACAAGGACAAAAAGATCTATCCTCTTCCTCCTGGAGGAGCCTGGAGATAAACTGAATTTTAGCCTGGAAGAGGAAATCAAGGTAAAGAAAGCATATTTTCTGGGCGACAAAGCCAAAGTGAAGGTAAAGCGGGATAAGGAAGAAATCAGCCTTCAGCTACCCTCCGAACAAAGCGATGATGCTGCAAGGGTTCTTGTACTGGAACTTAATAAAGCTGCAGCAGATATGGAACCCAGGGAACTGTAAAATGGGAAGCTAAAGTGGGCTCCTGAAGACTTTTTGTATAGCCTCCAGGTAGCCATAGCCCTATGAAGACAGGCTGTAAGCGTTATATGCAGCCCGGAAATCAACAGAATTAAGTAGCTTTTCATGAAATAGCAGAATTAAAGTTAAATTTAGCCTACCCTCTTCACCCTGGATTAAACTATTTTCATGCTTAAATATGAGGTTAAAGTCAGGTCAACTTAAGAAATATTCATTCTATACGCCATGAAACATATCCTGAGATCGAGTTCACTTATTGTACTAAGCATCATCCTTTCGGGTCTGATCCTCAAAAGCTGCAACAGGGAGCGTCATCAAAAACCCAACATCCTTTTTGCCATAGCCGATGACTGGGGCTGGCCCCACGCAGGGGTCTATGGTGACCCGGTGGTGCAAACTCCGGCCTTTGACAGGGTGGCCCGTGAAGGGATCCTTTTTAACCATGCCTATGTATCCTCCCCCTCATGCACCCCTTCGCGGAATGCCATCCTGACTGGTCAGTATCACTGGAGGCTTGGACCTGGTGCAAACCTTTGGAGTACACTGGATCCTGCCATACCTGTTTACCCTTTACTGCTGGAAGATGCCGGGTATAAGATCGGGTATTACAGGAAGAGCTGGGGACCCGGTGATATCTCCAATTGGGAGCGTCATCCGGCCGGCCCAAATTATACCGAGAGCGGCTTTGCAAGCTTTATGGCCGAAAGAACAGATGATCAGCCTTTTTGTTTCTGGCTGGGCGCCTGGGATCCCCACCGGACCTATGAAAAGGGTACGGGGGCTCTGAGCGGGATGGACCTGGAAAAAATCCGGCTGTTTGAATGCTTCCCTGATAATGAAATCGTCAGAAGCGATGTGGCAGATTATTACTATGAAGTTCAGCGTTTCGATACCCTGGTGGCAAATGCCATCGCCATCCTTGAAGAATACGGGGAACTGGAAAACACAATTATCGTGATAACCGGCGACAATGGTATGCCCTTCCCCAGGTGTAAGGCCAACAACTACGATTCCGGGGTCAGGATGCCCCTGGCAGTGAGATGGGGATCTGGGATCAGTCACCCGGGAAGGATTCTTGATGATTTTATCAGTTTCACTGATTTTGCCCCCACCTTTCTTCAACTGGCAGGTGTAAAAGTTCCTGCAGTGATGAGCGGAAGAAGTTTTGCCTCTCTGCTGGAAAGTTCAGAGGAAGGTTTGGTGGACCGGGAAAACAGAAGCTTTGTGCTTCATGGAAAGGAGCGGCATGTTCCGGGTCAGGAGGAAAATATGGGGGGCTATCCCGTCCGGGCGATTCGCAACCATGACTTCCTTTATATTCGCAATTTTGAGCCAGAACGCTGGCCCAGTGGCACACCCGACTACCTGAAGGCCGCCATCCCCTATTGCTGGCTGGGAGATTGTGACAACGGACCCACAAAAAGCTATATGGTCGAAAATAAGGATAAGGATGGGCATCATACCAGACTCTGGGAACTCTCTTTTGGGAAGCGACCCTCAGAGGAATTGTACGACTGCAATAAAGATCCCGGAACAGCTTGTGAACCTGGCTGCCAATCCTGCATATATGGAAATCAAAGAGGAACTTGCCGCTCAACTTCTGGAACAACTTGAGCTCACAGCCGATCCGCGATCAGAAAGCATAGAAGACTTTGATTTTGATGCAGTACCCTACCTTGGACAGGGACCCAGACATCCTAGCTATAAGCCGGAGCAAAACTAGGTGCCGATCTTTTTTTAATCTCCGAAACTGGTGGCCAGGTTCCTTGCTGCAAGAACCCAGGGGTGATCGGGGGGTACATAATTGATCTTCCCGGCCACATCCTGCAATGGAACTGCCTTGGTTTGCCCACCGTCCACTGCCACCATGATTCCAAACTGATCGGATTTAATGTAATCAATGGCGGATGTTCCCAGGCGGGTAGCCAGGTTGCGATCAAGGGCTGAAGGGGTTCCTCCCCGTTGCAGATGGCCAAGTATGGTCACACGGGTTTCCAGTCCGGTAATCATCTGCAGCTCCTCCGCCATCTCCATGGTTGATCCCCTGTATTGTTTGTCGAGTGCTGTCAATTGATCTTTCAGTTTTGCCCGCTCCTCTCCATCAGCTCCATCCAGCTTTTTCTCCACAGCCTTAATCCTTTTGGCGCCCTCCACTGTGATGGCTCCCTCGGCAACCGCCACTATGCTGAAGCGTTTCCCACGGCTAACCCGTTCCAGAATGCTGTCTGCCAGCTTGTCGATAGTATAGGGAATTTCAGGTATTAAGATGGCATCTGCACCACCCGCCATCCCGGCTCCCAGGGCCAGCCACCCCACCTTATGTCCCATGATCTCCACAATGATTACCCGGTGATGACTGGAAGCCGTGCTATGCAGCCGGTCAATGGCTTCCACGGCAATACCCAGTGCAGTATCAAAACCAAAAGTAACATCAGTCCCCATGATATCATTATCTATGGTTTTAGGAAGGGTTATGATATTACAACCTGCCTGCGAAAGCCGGTAGGCATTTTTCAGGGTTCCTCCGCCCCCCAGGCAAACCAGCACATCCAGGTGATTCTTGTGATAGTTTTCCACGATCACATCGGTCATATCGACGATTTTTCCACCCATGGGCATTTTGTGTGGTTTGTCACGGCTGGTCCCCAGAATGGTGCCCCCCAGCGTAAGAATTCCTGACAACATATTATTATCAAGCCGTACTGACCGGTTTTCCATCAGTCCCCTGAAGCCATCCTTAAAACCAATAACCTGCATGCCCCCGCAGCCTGAGGCGGTCTTTCCAATCCCCCGAATTGCTGCATTTAATCCTGGCGTATCACCTCCGGAAGTAAGAATTCCAATGTGTCCTGATCGAACCTTTTTTGTCATAATAGAGATATTTTATTCCTACAAGTTATAAAATTCCATCTTTCTGTCACTCCATGCTGCCCCACCACTTATTCCCGGGGTCAAAATCTTCGGACAGGTAAAGCAGTCTCTGCGCTTCAAGCCTTGGCCATAGCTCATTCCTGATTTTATCAAGGTGCTGCTGCTCCAGCTGCTCACTGTATTCCGGATCTGCCCGGGGATACCTGGCTCCAACTCCATCCAGGTAATCGAAAAGCTCATTTTTCAACTCCTCTACCTTATCCGGGTTCTGACCTGAAAGATTGTTTTCCTCGGAAAGGTCAATTCCCAGATCAAAAAGCTCATCCCTTCCGTCCTCATAATAATGAATCAGCTTCCACTTACCAAGCCTTATGATCGAGGAGGGCTCTCCCCCCTGGTTTCCATAATGCGGGTAATGCCATATTAAGGGCCGCTCCGCTATACTTTCCCCCCTCAAAAGCGGGACAAGACTTACTCCATCCTGATGTTCTTCCGGTTTCAGATCGAGCCCGGCCAATTCCAAAAGGGTTGGATAGAAATCTGTGCCCGTAACCGGCTCATGGTTCTTCCGTCCCCCTTCCATCCATGGAACCTTAATAAAAAAAGGCTCTCTGATTCCACCCTCAAACTGGTAGCCCTTCCCGGCTCTAAGGGGCAGGTTGGATGTGGAAAAATTATCGCCGGCGGCCACACCACCATTGTCAGATGTGAAAATAACAATGGTATTCTCCTCCAGTCCAAGTTCCTGAAGGGCATCCAGTACAAGGCCCACTGCATCATCCATGGCCTCCACAAGGCCTCCATAGATGGGATTATCCTGGATCTGCCGGATGGGAAGAAAATGTCCCATCTCAAAGCCGGTTTCGGCAATCCCCATATCAGCGGCCTTTTGCCTGTATTTGGACCACTTCTCTTCGGTGGTTTGGATGGGACCATGGACCGCATAGAATGACAGGTAGGCGAAAAAAACACTGTCCTTGTGATCCCTCATAAACTGAACTGTTTCTTTGGCCAGTCGCATGGAAAGGTTCTCACCGGCCTCATGGTTTTCCAGGTTTGGATTTGTCCAGGGTGAGAAATAGCCACCCTGGGGACTGCCGGCATGGTATCCACCTTTATTGATATCAAAACCATGATCCTCGGGCCATGACCCTTCTCTTCCCAGGTGCCATTTACCCGCAAAAAAAGTCTTATATCCAGCCTCTTTCAGGGCTTCGGGCAGGGTCACATATCGGTGGGGCAGCTGATGCTCATATTCCGGTGGAAGGAGCCTGTTAAATCTTCCAGCCTTTCTCCATTCCTCTCCGGTTCGCGCCCCGATCCAGTCTGTAATTCCATGCCTGGCCGGAAATTTACCCGACATGATGCTGGCCCTGGATGGACTGCAAACCTGGCATGTGGCATAGCCATTTGTAAATTCCATGCCCTCCAGGGCAATGCGGTCAATATTTGGTGTTTCATAGTAGTCACTTCCGGTAATACTCAGATCGTGGTAACCCAGATCATCAGCCAGGATAAAAAGAATATTGGGCTGCTTCAGACTTTCCCTCTGCACGCATGAACAGAGAAGCAAAAACACCAATACAAGGGGCAAAAGAATACTGTGTTTCATCATGGTTTATCATTTTTGAACGGGCGGCCAGATAATTTCACCCCAGTCCCTTTCGTACCAGGGAATGTCATAGACGCTTAATTTCTTGGTCTCAGTTACCAGCGACCAGTATTGATCCGATCTCATAAAAGGATCCACATATAAATCAAAGGGATGTGCAAATGAGGACAGATGCTGTTTCAGCACCTCCTGTAATTCTGCCACTTTATCGGCATATGCAGGATCGTATGCCAGATTTGCCTGCTCATAGGGATCATTTTTAAGATCGAATAACTGATCAGCATCGAAATAGGAAGGATAAAACTGGATGGATATAATGGACTGCCCGTTTCTTCTGGCATTTACATAATTGGGAGCATAGTCCAGATCATCATTTTTCATAAGCTCAAGGATAGTTTCAGGATATCTGAAGGCAATATATTTGAAATCCCGTCACTCACCGAACGTGTATATCCCGACTCTGCAAATATATATTTCCTGAAAGCCTGATCAGGATCCTCCAATACAGGCAAAAGACTCTTACCATCGATCTGGTAGTCTTCTGGCAGGGGGACCCCGGCCATTTCAAGAACCGTAGGTAAAATATCCATGGTCTGGGCTCTTGCCTCAGTCTTGCCTCCAGCTTCAATCTTTCCAGGCCATTTGATAATCATGGGAATCCGTATTCCCTTCTCATAACAGGTGGCCTTGGCAGGTTCAGTGTTATGATCGGGAAGGAATATTACAATGGTGTTTTCTTCCAGGCCAAGTTCCTCAAGTTTTTTCATAACAAGACCCACCTGATGGTCCAGGAAGGCCATACCCGTATAGCGATGGCTCTGTGGAGAGTCCATCTCAGCAATTTCGGCACTTAACTTCCGGAGATCAGGAGTGTAGGCTTCCAGTCCTTCCATCATGCCTTCAGGAGTATAACTGTAATTCCTTACCAGGCCTTCGGCATGGTGAGGCCCGTGCAGGGAAGTGGCCGCCAGATAAAGGAAGAAGGGCAATTCGCGTTCAGCACTTTCCTCAATAAAGTCAATAGCACCCCTTGTAAATCCAGGGGAAATTATGAACTCTGAGTGCCTTCACAGGGAAAGCATCGAAATTACCAAACATCACAGAATTTGCCACATCAAAACCTGCATCATCTCTGACCCGTCTGGAGACCAAAATCTGATGTTCCGCTAAATTTTCATTGACTCCCGGATCCTCAGGAGAATCATCCAGATGAAGTAAGTCCTGACTAAAACTGCCACCCTCTCCACTCACATGCCATTTCCCGGCCATACCGGTGTAGTAGCCATGGGCCGAAAGTATCCTGGGAATGGTCTGCACCGTAGAATCCAGAAAGGTATTCCACCCGATATTATATGGGGCCGAAACGGGAAAACTCTCCAAAAAGGCTGCATCACTGCACCTGCCCGGGTACCTTCCCGAAAGCACAGAATACCTGCTCGGGGTACACATGGGGGCGGGGGTAAAGGTATTTTCAAAATAGAGACCTTCGGAAGCCAGTTTGTCCATGTTCGGGGTGGGAATGGAACCCCCGGCAAAGCCCAGATCCTCAAATTGCAATTCATCAGAAAAGAAAATGAGGATGTTTGGTTTAGTAGCAGAACCTTCCGATTGGCCATTCTTTGAAGTGCATGAAAAGAGCAGGAGGGCACTTGCTATAAAAAGAAAAAAAGAGCCTGAAGTGTTCATGGACTGAAATTAATAATGGTATTTAGACATATTTAGCTAAGTCTTCCGTCATAATCCTTTCCATCCTCAGGATGCAGGGGCCATTTCACAGGCTTACCGTCACGGGTGGAACGGTAGATGGCCGTAAAAATCTCCACAGTCACGCGGCCTTCCTCACCCGTTATCATCGGTTTGCGGCCCTCAATAATAGCCTGAAGAAAATCCTCAATGTTGCGCTCATGGAAATATTCCATCTGGTTGGGAAGTCCGTTGAAAAAGTCAGATTCCTCCTGAACCCACTTTGCCATCATATCTTCCTCACCCGGAACGGTCCAGATATCAATTACTGGTGGTTCCAGGATGGTGGACATCCCGGCCACAAACATGGCCCCCCCGTCGGTCTGAACTCCCACCGATGCACCATTCTCGCCATGCACATGCACTTTGCAGTAAATCCCTGGTTTTTGCGAATTAGAAACGATGATGTTGGCTACACCTCCATTTTTGAACTTTAAAATGGCATTGGCCGTATCTTCCACTTCAATATAGGGGTGGTTCAGATTCGACCACAGGCCGTAACACTCATCGATCTCTCCCATATACCATTGCAGCAGATCCAGCTGATGCGGAGCCTGGTTTACCAGCACCCCGCCTCCTTCGGCTTCCCAGGTCCCGCGCCACTCGTCGCTGTCATAATAATCCTTATCCCTCCATCCCAACATATTCACTGTTGCAAACACAGGCTTCCCGATCTTACCGTTATCAATGGCTTTCTTCACCCTTTGAGCAGGGAGGAGCCATCTGCGCTGACAAATGAGGCCAATTTGTTTTCCACATCGATGGGAAGCCTCAATCATGGCATCGCAATCTTCGAGAGAAGAGGCCAGGGGTTTTTCAATCAACACATTGGCTCCGGCTTCAAGTGCTGCAATGGTGGGCACCCGGTGGTTAGGATGAGGGGTGCAGATGATCACCACATCAATCTTCTCCCTGGAAACCATTTCCCTTACATCAGTGTATGCTTTGATGCCATACCTCGATGCATAGTTTTCTGTTTTCTCCCTGCTTCTTCCGCATACCGCTGTGAAATCGGATTCGGGCAGGTTTACCAGGGCAGCAGCATGAAGGTCTGTAACCTTCCCCACTCCCACAATTGCAGTTTTCAATTTCTCACTCATATCTTTCGACTTTTTCGACTTTACGGACTTTACAGACTTTCGACTTTACGACTCGTGCGGCTTAAGGACGACCTTGATCAATCCCGGCTCCTTATCATACAGACGCTTAAACCATTCGGCACCTTCGGATAGCGGTGCTTCCGCACTCAGGATTGCATCCACATCAACTGCCTTTCGCGCGATCATATCCAGTACCATGGGATATTCACCGCAGATTGCACAACTTCCCTGCAATCTTATTTGCCGGGTAACCACTGCCTGAAGGGGAAGCTCCACTGCCGGACTCAGGTTACCAACCAGAGTCACAGTTGCTCCTTTTCGAACTGATGTAATGGCTGTTTTCACAGTCTCAGAGATCCCTACCACTTCGAAAGCCACATCGGCCCCTCTTCCACCGGTCAGGGCCTCCACCTCTTTCCTGATATCATACCTTTGGGGATTCAGCCCCACATCGGCACCCAATTTTTTGGCGAGTACTAACTTATCGTCATCCAGATCGACTGCAATTATTTTTCCGCAGCCACGGGCTCTGAGCACCTGAATCACAAATAAGCCAATCATTCCACTTCCCACCACAACAGCAGTATCATTCAGGTGCACAGGAGTCAGCTCAACTGCATGGGCAGCCACCGCCACAGGTTCCACCATGGAGGCCTGGGTAAAACTTACACCATCGGGAATTTTATATAAAATATGCTGGGGTACATTCACATACTCAGCAAAAGCACCATGCCTTGTGTATTCTTCAGGAGAAACACCCAGAACCATGCGATCATCGCTCAGGTTATAAAGTCCCTTTCGCGTATACCAGTCATCCAGCTTATAAATGGTGGAATCAAAGGTAACCCTGTCTCCCACTGACCATCCCCTAACCTCCTTGCCCAGGGAAGTAATCATCCCGGCAGCTTCATGCCCCATTACTACAGGAGGTTGACGCCGACCGGTACTTCCATCCATACCATGCACATCCGAGCCGCAGATTCCCACCGCTTCAACCTTGACCAGAACCTCATCATTCCCCACTTCCGGGTCCGGAAAATCCCTATAAACCAACTTATTATATGCTTCAAGTACAAGTGCTTTCATAAATCTAATATAAGGAATAATCCAATTCCATATTTTTTAAGTAAATTTTGATTTCTTAATAATCCAGGTATGAAAATACTAAAAAGAGGTGTTTTTTATGTAATGTTTCTGACAGTCTGCATAACAGCCCTTCCACAGGTTCTTGATTTTACAGCGGTTCAGGCCACAGTTGACTTTTCAAGAACGGTACAGGACCGGGACGGGTTTGGCTTCAACTATGTGGAGACCGCTCACAGTTCTGATATGGAAAAAATTCAAGCAGGAATATCCGGACAAGCTGCTGAGAAAATAATCCTGGATACAGACATGGGATCCGATTGTGATGACGTGGGTGCCCTGGCCTTGCTCCACCATTATGCTGATGCAGGCCAGGCTGAGATCCTTGGAATTATATACAGCTCAGGAGCTGTTCCATACGGAGCCGGAATTGTGGATGCCATCAACCGCTACTATGGCCGGGAAGACATTCCCATTGGTGCCTGTTACGATGAGGGCTTCGGAGACCCAGTGGATAAGATGCAGGCAAAAAAGCTGGCAAGTGACACCGTAAAATTCCGAAACAGGATCATTCACAACACCGATGCACCAGAGCAAACGGTCTTAAACCGTCGTCTCCTTGCCAGTGCCGATGACCTAAGTATAAGCTATGTGACCATTGGGCACACCAGGGGACTTTACGAGTTGCTAAAATCTCCACCCGATGATGTATCAGCCCTTTCAGGTGAGGAGCTTGTGCGACGGAA
Organism: uncultured Bacteroidota bacterium; assembly: GCA_963713725.1. Classification (GTDB taxonomy): domain Bacteria; phylum Bacteroidota; class Bacteroidia; order Bacteroidales. The sequence goes on along the minus strand of CAVQMZ010000002.1, from coordinate 211,649 downwards.
AATAAAAAGATGGGTGGCGCTTGGGGCACTGGGAGCTGCAAATGATGGAGGCCAATTAAGGAAGGATTGGAATTTCTTTTTCAATGAAACTGCTGAGTATACCCAATACCTTGTGGAGCATTTTCCAGGACCAATCTACTTTGTGGATGGAGGGAGAACGGTGATGACAGGAGCTTCGCTGGAACAAACTCCCGAGGAAAATATCGTAAGGACTGCTTATGAAAGCTGGCTGTGGAATTTTGAAAAGAAAACACTGGCTGACCAACGGCCCAGCTGGGACCTTGTCACTGTTTTGTATACCGTGGAAGGCCATGAACCCTATTTCGATAAAATGGACCCTGGCTACCTGGAATTTGATCCTGAAGCCGGATGCCGATGGGTCTACTCTGATTCCGTATCAGATCAGCACTTTCTGCAACAAAGAAGTGGTAAAGATGAAGCCTTGTCTGATTATCTGAATGAGATCATTGTAAAACCTGATTATTTTAACGATTATTAATACTATGACAAACATGAGTGTCCGACCTCTTTTAATAATATTTATCCTCTTTTCCCAGGTAAATTACGCCCAGGATTTGCCGCTCTTAAAAATCAGCAGGGACAAATCTTATCTAATAACTGAAAATAATGAACCCTTCTTCTGGCTGGGAGGAACGGCCTGGGAGCTGATACACCGCCTGGACAGCGCCGAAATTGATTTATACCTGACCGACAGGGCAGAAAAAGGTTTTACTGTCATTCAGACTGTCATTCTGGCTGAGTTGGACGGATTAAATGCGCCCAATGCTTATGGGCACAAACCCTTACACAATAATGATCCCACTGCATTAAATGAGGATTATTTTCAGCTTGTGGATTATGTGATTAACAGGGCCGGTGAACTGGGTTTATACATTGGACTTCTTCCCACCTGGGGAGACAAATTTAATGTAAGATGGGGGGCCGGACCTGAAATATTTAATCCTGAAAATTCCAGGGACTATGGAGAGCTGCTGGCAAGAAGGTATCTGGGCCATAATAACATTATCTGGATTCTTGGAGGAGACAGGATTCCGGAAAATGAAAATCACTATGCCATCATTCGCGCCATGGCAAAGGGTATCCGCAAAAATCGACAAGCGACACTTAATTAGCTACCACCCGGTCGGGGCAAAAAAAGCAACAGATTTTTTTCAGGATGCCTGGCTCGATCTTGATATGTATCAGAGTGGACATAGCAGAACTGCAAAAGAGTATACTTATGTACTTGAAAGCAAAAAATCAAAGTCAGTCCGGCCCGTCATAAACGGAGAAGCACGGTATGAGAATATTCCGGACCGATTCTGGGAAGATAAGTACTACGGCTGGCTTGACGCTGCCGATGTCAGGGTCTCTGCCTACTGGAGCCTGATAGCAGGCGCCGCGGGATATACCTATGGCTGCAATGATATCTGGCAAATGTATGATTATGCCAGAGCATCCTAATATTCAAGCCAGGACCGACTGGTCTGCGGCTCTGCATTTGACCGGGTCCACTCATATGAAATACATGAAAGCTTTTTTTGAGCTTTTACCCTGGCAGGAAATGAACTTCAATCAGTCCGCAATTTTAAATGAAAACCCTGAAAATGAATCATACATTGTGAGCGCCGTGGGTGGCAAGGAGGACTTTATTGTTGCCTATACACCTACAGGAAAAGCGATCAAAGTTGATTTGTCGAAAATAAATGCTGAAATTGTTAAGGCTTTCTGGTTTAATCCAAGAAGCGGAAAGATTTCCTATATTGATGATTTTGAAACAAATATCTCACAAGAGTTTAAACCATGGTCTGAAGGCTGGGGTAGTGATTTTTTACTCTTATTAATTACTGAAGAGGCAGCTGAAGGTATTGGTCCGTTAAACGCAAAACAGAAGAAAGAATAATCATGAAACAGAGACGACAATTTATCAAAAAAGCAGGAGGACTGGCAGCAGTGCTTGCCCTTGGTTCAACAGGAAAGGCCCGGGCAAACGCGGTCAAAGAAAAGGAAGGAAGTTTTATGCATGTGGTCTTTTTCTGGCTTGTGGATGATGAAGAAGAGACCAGTGAAAAGTTCCTTATGGAGCTTCGGAAGTTTATCGATAACGTGGATTTAATTAAAACTAAACATGTCGGAAGACCTGCAGGTACCAACAGGGAAGTTATTGACTCCTCCTGGAGCTACAGCCTGATCCTTTCTTTTGAATCAAAGAAGGAACAGGACCTCTACCAGGAGCATCAGCTGCATAAAGACTTCATCGAAAATGCCTCGGCGCTTTGGAAAAAAGTTCAGGTATACGATTCCATTAAATTTTAATCCAATAAGATCTCCAATGAAAAAAACAGCAATTCTAACCCTGGCCCTGGCCTTATTACTAAGTTCTAATCTTATGGCACAAAGCGAATTTTCAAGCAATCTTATCGGAGTCGGTGTAGTCGTAAAAGACATTGACTCCTCGCTGTTTTTCTACCTCAATGTTATAGGAATGAGAAAAGTCAGTGAGTTTGATGTGGAGGCCGGGTTCGCAAAATCTTCAGGCCTTTCCAACGGAGTTCCTTTCCATGTGGATGTGCTGAAGCTGGAGGACAGTCCCGATGCAAACGTATGGAAACTCATGAGCTTTGAGAAAGAAGCCACCCACCCCATGCCAACATATATACAGGATGACAATGGTATGCAATATATTACCATTAATGTGAGTAGCCTGGATCCCTTTTTGAAGCGCATTAAAAAACACAATGTGAAACTGCTGGGCGACACCCCCATCCCTCTGCGTGAAAACCATTTTGTTCTGATCCAGGATCCCGATGGCACCATCATTGAGCTCATTGGCCCCCTGAAATAGAATTTGCTGATTGATCTGTTTAAACTAAAGCTGGATGGATCAGGTGAAATGCAAAGGCTCACCTAATATACCGAATACTAATTTGCAGCTGAAGAGCTAAGAAATATGCTTATCTTGCACAGCTCCAAATCAGTGTTGGAAAGATTGTTCCATACCCTTAAATCATAACAAAAGAAATGAACATTATAAAATCAATCTCAATCCTGGCGATCTTTCTCGCAATGGCCTCCTGCGCTTCTGTAAAGGTAATCGTGGATAACGAGAAAAAACCGGATTTCACCAAATACGAAACATTCAGCTTTCTAAGCTGGCAGGATCTCGACGACGAGATGTTTGGCCCTGACGATAAGAAACGCCTGGAAGATGCATTTGTCAGGGAGTTCGAACGCAGGGGCTTTAAGCGGGTAAATACCACCGGCGACATGCAGGTTTCCATTTATGTGGTTACCAGTGATCAGACTGCCTACTCGGGATATAATGACTATGTTGGAAGGTCGGGCTCCTACTATCATTACGGTGGAGGCTACGGCTATGGTTATGGTTATGGAGGCGCCTATGGTGGTGCCTACGGATCAAGCAACAACTATAAACAGCGCTCTAAATTGAAGGGGAACGTAATTTTAAATATTTACGACGGGACCAATAATCAGATCTGGCAGGTAATTGGTGAAAGCGCGGTGGAGAAAGATTATAAAAAGCGGGATATGTCAACACCCGCAAAGGTGGAGAAAATCATGAGACGCTTCCCCGTATCACCCGTAAAAAAATAGCCCGTTTTTGTATCACTATTGACTCCAGCAAATGATACAATTTTCCGTCAGGATTATACTGGCCTTTTTATTTCTTTTGACTGCCTCTCAGGTATGCCTTGGCCAATCTGAAGCTCATACCCTGGCAACAGTCTCTCAGCATACCCCCTTCCGACCAGCTCCACTACATGGATGACACCGCCCACTGGATGGTAGAAATACCTACTCTGGATCCCCGGCCTCAGGGGAGCATTGGCCTATGGGGATATAAGTATTGAAATTGGAGGAAGCGGTGGTGAAGACAGGGACGGCTTTATCAAAGGCTTATTTAATTCAGAAACAAAACTGGATTATTTCATGGTGGGAAGAATTAAATATCGCTGGGACAGGCTCTTCATTGATGCAGATATTTACGGTGGGAAAATTGATAATTCAGTAACATTTCTCTATAACGACCAGGCACTTCTTGGCACCAAAATAGAGCTGATCATTGGTCGTGCCCAGGTGGGATATACCTTCATTGATTTTCCCTTCAGGAATGAAAAAGCAGGCAGAATCAGATCCAATGCTGTTGCTGGCTTTCAGCTTTCTTATGGTGCACTGGATGCCACCCTGCCTGAACCCCTTGAAGCCATCCATGCTCACAATACATGGATTGATCCTTTTTTGGGAATCGGCCTTAACTACGATATATACAAACTCAGTCTTGGAAGTAGCTTTGACCTGGGATTCAGAGGGATAAGCACATTTTCCAACTGGTGGTTCAAAAGCCAGGCAAGGTACCGCTTCGGCCCAAGGATATCCATGGAACTGGGCTGGACTATGACTGCCGTGGGCGGAAGCAAAAATCTTGCTGATGAGGAATTACTTCTCGAGATCAGGCTCAATGGTCCGGTGGCCGGTATCTCTTTTCATTTCTAATCTGCTTTCTTCTCCTCAGTCTGTCTCTGTGTAATATCCCTCCCTGGACAGCTTGTGATCCAGGTTGGCAATACCGTAAACCAGCACTGCGGTGGCAACGGCGGCCTGCTCCTGGTATTCAGGGATACTCTTGTTGTAAAGATCGCGCTCTGTATGCCAGATTTCACCATAGGAGAAATTATATCCCTTTGGATCAGCAAGGTCAAAACCAAGGGTGGGAACCCCTTTCACAGCAAAAGGTCCGCTGTCGGTACCCCAGGCCCTTTCCGGTTTTGGTCTGGGTTTACGCTCTTTCAGCTCCAACGGGAAATCAGGATTAATTGTGTTGATCACCTCAACAATCTCCTTCAGATCTTCCTTCTGTGCTGCTGAGACAGAAATGGCCACAGGAACCTCCGGTCCGCCATCACGGTTCACCATATTGGATATATTATCCAGATCCTCCGCATGCCGTTCTATCCAGCTTTCGGAACCCAGAAGTCCAAATTCCTCACCTGCCCACAGAATGGCCAGGATGGTTCTTTTGGGCTTCCCTCCTGCTTCCATAATGAGGCGGGCAGCTTCCATAGTGGGTGTTACCCCCGATCCGTCGTCAACACCACCTGTGGCCACATCAAAGGCATCCAGGTGGCCGCTCATGATCACATATTCATCGGGAAATTCAGTCCCGGGAATCACCCCGATCACATTGTGGTACTTCACCGGGCCCATTTTCCAGTGGTTCCGGATATCAAACTCCAGCTGAAAGTAACGCCGCTCTTCTGCCATCTGGTATATCTTATCATACTGATGCTCATCCAGCTTAATATCAGGTACTGCGGGCAGATTATCAAAAGTCATGGATCTGTAGTTCTTCTTGTCGTACAAAACCCGGATGGGTGTGGAAGACGACTGGATGATGCCCAGGATCCCGGCCTCAACCATCTCCCTGTAGAACAGAGCAGGTTCATCACTCATGGGCAGCAGCTCCTTATCGGGCTCGTTGTTATGCCTGTTGCTCCAGTTTTGCCTCCTGATCTGATTGTTCTTCTCCCCGATTTCTTCATTAACTATTTTGAGTGAATCCCTCAGGGAATCGGCAGCTGCAGAAAAATCGATGGGCCAACCTTTATTTTGGCCGGCGATCAGTACCCATGCACCTTTCAGTGCACCCTTCATTCTTTCAAATTCTGCCTGTGTTTTGGGCTCAATCAACACATGTCCACGCTGCACTCCCTTTGTACCAGAGGTATAGGAAGGCGTGGCAAAGTGAAGGCTCATGCCCTCTTCCGCCAGAAGCTTACCAAACCAGGGACCCCGGTTAAAACCCACCGGCAGTTCTCCCACCTCATCCATGATTACTTCCATGCCCCATTCATCAAACTTGCTTGCAGCCCAGATGGCAGCATTTTCATAGGCATCAGAACCAATCAGTCGTCCGCCAAAGCGATTGCAGAGCACATCCAGATGATCCATACTGCGGTTATCAGTCTGGCCGATTTCAACAATTTTTTGCAATACCGGATCGGTCTGCGCGTTTAAAGAAAAGGGTAAAAGCAGGCTGCAAGCCACAAGCAGCAAGGAGGAGATCTTCATTTTGTCGGGGTTCTAAAAATTTATAAAGCCCCAAATTTAATAGATAAATCATGTTTTTACTAACTTATGCGGCCCACAAAGAATAATCGATATATAAAAAGATGAAATATCTCATTATACTAATCAGCCTGGGGCTGCTGGGAGTTGCCACTACCCTTACCACCCAGATGATCATAATGGCCAAAGAAAACCAGGAGCTAAAAACCGACCTTGCCGAAATAAACCATGTCCGCTACGGGCTAATGAACGCCGATGAATGGAAGGAGCAGGTTTCGGTGATCCTGGGAAAGAAAATTGTAGAAATGGATCTCGCGCCTGAAAACCGGGCAGAGCTTCAGCACAGCCTGGAGATCATCATGTACAATCTGCTGGACGACCTGGACATTATCATCAAAGAACGGACCTCGGGTGAGTTTTCCGCCATGAAGCGTATGATTGCCTCCATGGTCCTTGATGTAGGCCAGCTGAGAGACTCGGTCCCGTCCTACGCCGGAAAGGTACTGGATGAGCTTAATAAACCCGAAACAAAAAAAGGGATACAAAACTATTTATCCGATAAGCTGGGCGATCTCTCCATGGAAACCTACAGTCTCGACAGCATGAAACCTTTCATGGAGATCCTGGCCAAATACGACAAAGAGTTCAAAGAAACCTGCAGGGACTTCCTGGAAATTGAAATCGCAGAAAGAAATAAGGCCATCCATCAGAAAGTCCTGATGATCCTGGGGGCAGTTCTGCTCATCTTCCTCTTAAATACCCTGACCCCCTATTCCAAAGGCTGGCCAAAAGCCCTGATGCTTATGTCAGCATCACTTTGCCTGCTCATCGGAGGTGTTACCACACCCATGATCGACCTGGAGGCGATGATTGATCTGCTCCGGTTCCGGCTCATAGGTGAGGAAGTAAGCTTTACAGACAATATCATTTTCTTTCAAAGCAAAAGCATCTCCGACCTGGTTGAGATCCTGATCAAAGAAGGTTCCTTTGAAATGATCCTGGTGGGAATCTTGGTTTTCACTTTTTCCATTATTTTCCCCACCCTCAAGCTGATCTCTTCCCTGGCATGGTCACTGGGCAATGAGCGCCTGAACCAAAATAAGATCATTCGCTTCTTTGTGATTAAATCGGGTAAATGGTCCATGGCCGATGTGATGGTGGTCGCCATCTTCATGGCCTATATCGGTTTTAATGGCATTGTGGGCAACCAGATGGACATGCTGAGCCGCACTGCCGATTCGGTGGAAGTATTTACCACCAACGGCACAAAATTGCTGGGAGGATTCTATCTCTTCCTGAGCTTCGTGGTTTCCAGCCTGGTACTTTCTGAAATCCTGACCTGGAAAACAAAATGAAAAAAATCACCATCATAGATCCCGGATACAGCTCCTATTTTTATGAGCAGGAACTTTTTGCCCGACATGATTATGAGCTGATCGTTGGAAAAGGTAAAAATGAACGCGGACCCCTTCCCTTTGAATTGGCCCGGGATGCACATGGCATCCTGGTAAGGGATACCCCGGTGGGAGCTGCTGAACTGGATCAAATGCCCGAATTGAAAGCCATCGTACGCTATGGAGTGGGTTATGACAATATTGATCTGAAAGAAGCAAAAAAAAGAGGTATCCGCATCGCCAATGTCCAGGGTTACGCCAATCATTCCGTATCGGATCATGCCCTGGCCCTGATGTTTGCCTGCACAAGAAATTTGCAGGGCGACCGGAGCGGATCCTTCGGGAAACCCTGCAGGGAAGAAATATTTGAATTGCACGATAAAACCCTGGGGATTATAGGCCTCGGCAGAATAGGCAGCCAGCTCGCGCTCAAAGCAGCTCCGCTTTTTGAAAAATATCATCGCCTATGACCCATACAAATCCGGGGCTTATATGGATGAACTGCATGTAAAAAAGACCGATCTCGACAGCCTGCTCCGGGACAGCCATGTGATCAGCCTGCATTGCAACCTGAGCAGCGAAACCAGGTACATGATCGATGAATCAAGCCTGGCCAGGCTGGGTCGGAAACCCGTAATTATCAATACCGCACGCGGTGCTGTGATCCATGAAAAAGCACTGCTGGCGGCATTAAATTCCGGAGCAATACACAGTGCAGGACTGGATGTTTTTGAGAATGAACCCACTGGAGAAGCCCAGTCGGAGCTCCTGAATCACCCCCATGTGGTATCCACACCACATGTGGCATGGTATTCCGATTACGCCATGCAAAAAATCCACACCAGGGCCTCCGAAAACATGATTGCCCTGCTGCAGGGAAAAGAAGTGAATGATGAACTATAAGACAAACCTTTTATAAGTTAAAATGATGCCCACCCTTCTGCTGGATCAGGAAAAATGCCTGAAAAATATTGAGCGAATGGCACGGAAAGCCATGTCAAACCGGATTTCATTCCGCCCCCATTTCAAGACCCACCAATCGGCCGAAATCGGGAACTGGTTCAGGGACTTTGGAGTGTTATCCATTACCGTTTCGTCTTTTCGTTTGGCACGCTACTTTGTCGAATCGGGCTGGGCCGACATCCTTGTTGCCTTCCCCTTCATCCCACAGGATATCCGGGAGCTTAATGCACTTTCAAAAACAGCCAGGATATCCATCCTGCTGGATAATCCCGAAACCCTTAGCCTCACTTAAATCTCTGGAAAATCACACTCCCTTCTATGTAGATATTGATACAGGCTATGGCCGCAGCGGGATCAAAGCAGAGAAAACAGAGGCTGATTGAAGCCTTGCTTTCAGCCGCCTCGGCAAATCCAAAACTCCAGTTCAAAGGATTTTACTGTCATGCCGGACATTCATATAAAAGCAGTGATCCCGGCACAAAAATCAGCCATTTATGATAAAGCCATTTCAGACCTGGGCTCCCTGAAAAAACACTTTGCAGCTTATGATCCCATTGTCCTTTACGGAGATACTCCCACATGCAGCACCCGGGACGATTTTACCGGGATCGACGAGATCACCCCGGGTAATTTTATTTTTTATGACCTCACCCAGGTGATGCTGGGTTCCTGTTCCCTGGAAGATGTGGCGGTGGCCATGCGCTGCCCTGTAAGCGGGAAATATCCAGACAGAAAACAGCTTCTGATCCACGGGGGTGGTATTCACTTCTCCAAAGAGTCACTTCAAGTGGAGTGGCGCACCTGTTTTTGGCAGGGTGGTATCAGCTTCAGAAAAGGGCTGGGAAATCCCCGGTGAGGAAAACTATCTCACCAGCCTCTCCCAGGAGCATGGAGTACTGGAACAATGTGGAACCATCTTTGAAAAGACCCAGATTGGTGATTCACTTGCTTATTTTGCCGGTTCATTCCTGCATGACTGCCAACCTGATGAAGACTTACCAGACCCTGGATGGCAAAAGTATCAAGTATCAACGCATAAGCACCTGAGCTAAGAGCTTATGAGCGTGGCTTCCCGTAAACGTGGTCACCGATCCGCCGGATCCGTTCCATCTCCTGCCCATTAAGGGGCCCTGACTCCAGGGTCCCCAGGTTTTCCTTCATCATGGCATGGGTGCGGGCACCGGTCATGCAGACATCCACGGCCGGATTGCTCAGCACAAAGCGATAGCAATCCCTTGCACTCAGTGGAGCCTCACCCGGGGGCATTTTACTTTCCTTTAAGTAATTGTCCCCAGCGTGTGGCTGTAAAGGAAATCATACCGGGTCTGTTCTCTCCGCCACAGAAGGGAAATACATCCTTCTCTGCCCCGCTGTTTGCCGCATTGTACCTTACCTGCATCACATCAATCTCACTGTCCAGTCAGTTTGGGAAATACCTTCCTGTTGTGACCCGACATACCCAGGTGGCGCACCACCCCTTTTTCCTTCAGGTCCTGTCCCAGGGCCATCATACGCTTGGGTGGAGCAGAGGAATAATAGCCAAGCATCAGCACATCCACATATTCCAGTCCCAGCTTTTTTAAGCCCTTGTAAAAATGCGGCTTGCCCAGAAGATAGGAATGGGTGTACTCCATCTGGCACACCACCAGCTTATCGCGCTCACCCTTTCTGACAATGTTTTGAATGGCCTTGATCATCTCTTTGGACCGCCCCTTCATAAAGCTGCCCATCACAAAGTAATTACAGCCCCTTTCAAAGGCTTCTTCAAAGGCCGCTGCCGGGGCACCATAAGAGGATGATATTCCCAGCCTTCCCACCTGCAGGCCAGTGCGGCCCAGTTCTAACTGCTTGAGAAGAAATTTTTCATCCTGTGGTTCCCATGGCATTAGCAATGGCGTTCACACTGCGAAGCAAATTTTGAAGCACCTTTTCGGCCTCACTGGTCTTCCCTTGCTTAAGCAGTTTTCTCCAGTTGCCCAGGAGTAGCACCTGTTCCTTATGAAGGGGAAGCAGGGCCTCGGCCCTTAAGCGGGTGGAATAGTGATGGTTCAACCTGCGCTGCGCAATGGGGCTCCCCAGCAGGTCGAGCATCATGACACGGGTTAATGCCAGCTCATCCAGAAGTATATTCAGAATGTCGTCTTTCACTTTCTGGTCCTCCACCAGGCTTGCATACATTTGCATCACCTCTTCATCGGTGGCAGCCAGACTGGTATCCACATTGGTAAGTACATAGCGCACAAAGTCCTCTTTCCTGGCCAGTTCTTTCAGATGAGCATACATATCAGGATGCTCCTTCTTCATTTTTTCCAGGGTAGAGCCCACTCCATACCAGCTGGATATGTGCATGCGGGATTGGGTCCAGCTAAATACCCATGGAATTGCCCTCAAATCCTCCAGACTTCTTTTACCCCTGCGGCGCGATGGGCGTGATCCGATTTTACTGGATTCAATAACATCGATGGGTGTGGCCTGCTCGTAGAAGCGGATGAAGGATGGGTGCGTAGTCAGATTTTTGAAAGCACGGTAACTTTCCTCGGCCATATAAGTGAAGAGGGCCTCCAGACCGGAATCGATGGTCTTTGGGTTGTTTTTTGTTGTCACTGCACGCTGGGTGGTACCTGCAAGAAGGAGTTCAAGGTTATAGGCGGCATTCCCCTTATTGGCATATTTTCTTTCGATGGTTTCCCCCTGTTCGGTGACCCGGATCAATCCATTCTGTGAAGTATCGGGCAACGATTTAAGGAACCAGTGAGTTGGCCCGGCTCCTCGGCTGATGGTACCCCCTTTGCCATGAAAGAAGCGGATATCCACACCATGCTTCCTCCCCACTTCAACCAGTTTAACCTGGGCATCGTAGAGATACCATGTAGAGGCCAGAATACCCCCGTCCTTATTACTGTCGGAATATCCAATCATCACATCCTGGGCCGGAAGTGTGCGATTTCTACTCACCCTCAGATACTCCAGGTTGTTTTTTGTCACCGTATGAGAAAGGAAGGCATCCAGAATCTCAGGAGACTTACGCAGGTCCTCAATGGTCTCAAAAAGAGGAACCACAGGAAGGGGGCAAACCATTCCCTTTTCTGTATGCACCGACAAACCAGCCTCTCTCATAAAGAGATAAACAATAAACAGGTCCCAGGGATTTCTGGTCATGCTGACAATCAGGTTACCCAGTGCCCGTTCCGAATAGTTCCGGATATGATTGGTTAAAACATGGTAGGTATCCACCGCCTCCCGGGCCATCTCCGATTCAAGCAGATCGGGCCGGGTAATAAAAGGACGGTTATGAGAAAGCTCATCCAGAATAAATTGCCGGTAATCCTCCGGGCTATCCTTCAGTCTTTTATAAGTTGTGGGCATGCTTACTTTGACTATATCCTGCAATGCTTCCTCGTAATACTGACTGTTCTGTCTGATGTCAAGCCTGGCCAGGTGAAAGCCAAAGATATCCAGGTGCCTGAGGACTTTCTGCACATCATAGCCGGCCAGGGACCAGGCTCCGAATTCAATGAGTGCCTTTTTCAGAAGATTCAAATCGTCGGTCAGCTCTCCCGAACTTCTGTAGGAATGTTCGCTGTCGCGAAGCAGGATTCCTCCACTCGAGCGCTCTTCCAGTGGAAGTTTTCCTTTCAAAAGACCCACAAAGAGTTTGAAGGGCTCATTGGTGCCGGCGGCACCGCTTTCAGACTGTAATAAAACCAGGCGTTCTCTGAATTCGGGGATGAGCTCATCATTCTGGCAATAAATACTCATCTTCTCGGCAAGGTCATCCAGTTGAGCAATCACAAGCCTGAAGGCATGTAAGCGGAAAGCCTTAAGTGTCCGCTCAGTTACCTCGGCAGTTACCAGGGGGTGTCCATCCCGATCTCCTCCTACCCAGTTTCCAAAAGTGACCGAAGGAAAAGATGTGCTATCCTCCACAAGTGCAGGATCAAAACCTGATTCCTTCCAGGCTTGCTTCAATCTGAAATCAAGAAAGGGCAAAACTTCCGGGAATACCTTGTAGAAATAGTGCAGGGCATTTTCCAGTTCCGATTCAATGGCAGGCTTTTCAATAAAGATCTCACCAATAAACCAGAGTTTGTGCAAAATCCTTTTGATGTCGTGCTTTACTTCTTCACGTTCATAGCTATTGTACATAGAGTTCTCCAGCTTTACCATGAGCAGGTAAAGTTGACGATAGAGGCCAAGTACAACGGGTCTCTTTGCCTCGGTGGGATGAGCCGTAAGCACAGGCTCCACCTCCACATTCTGGAATTGCTCCAGAATCATTTTCTCATCAAAACCATCATCTTTTAAGGCTCTGCAGTACATTTGCCCAAAGCCCGTTCACAGAAGCCAGCCCTCGCTTTCCTGTTTGCGCCTTCGGTTCTGGACCGCTCCGTTTACCTCACAGAGGTTCAGAAGCTGAAAGCAAATGGAATAGAGATGCAACTGCTCATTCAGCATATTGTTGTCAAAAACAGGTTCTGCCTCAGATATCCATGGAATTTGTGCTGCCAGTTCAGGCTCATTATTCTCAACAAGTACTTCAGAAAAGCATTCCAGAAGGAATTCCAGATCCTTATAGGGTTTCCCAAGGATCTCCTGGATATTATTTAATCGGGTGGTCATTTATAAAAAATATTAAAGTAGTATCAGCATATTAACAAGCCGCACGAGGACCTGTTCATAAAAATCCATGCGTATTACATGTAAAGGTGCGAAAAAGTTAATCCGTCAGGGCTTGGCAGGTAGCAAAAGGGATGCTAGAATGAGTCTAAATTGACTAATCCGGACAAATACCTTTATTTGGGAATATATTTAACTACTCATACTCCCGGACCCGGTTCAGCTCGGTCCGGCAGCGAAAACAGAACTTTTTCTCCTTCTGATCAAGGTCCTCCACATAGGTACTGGAACGCATCACGCACACCGGATTACTGCAGTGGATCAATCCAAATGTATGACCCAGCTCGTGGATGATGACCTTGCTAAAACGATCGATGAGAAGATCGTAATCGGCTTCCAGTCCATAATGCTCATTGCGCAAGCGATACAGGGAAGCAAGGCCGGTATATCCATTCAGCTTTGCCTGTCCGAATATATAGGTCAGAATGGGTATATAGAGATCCACCCTTACCATTCCCATCACCTTCACCTCATCCACAGGAGCCTGCTCAGAAATGGCGTGAAGCAACATATTGGCATCGTATTGCCGCCGGCCAGGATTATAAAAGTGACTGATATCAAGGTTGCATTCCCTCAGTTCCACCGGATGGGAGAACTCCCTGGATACATCCTCAGTGACTTTTCCTGTCAGTTTCTTCTCGAAAAGGCCACATGAAATTAATATAATGGACCGCCCCTTCAAACGGCTACTCTTTTTCGAGTTTATATTTCCTGATCTTATTGTAGAGTGTGGCACGATCCACGTTCAGAGCCCTGGAAGCCCTGGAAATATTCCAGCTGTATTTCTCCAGAATCTTAAAAATATGCTTCTTTTCCAGGTCATCCAGGCTTTCGATGGAAGAGCTGATCACTTCCCTTCCCATGGGCAGGTCCTTCAAAGAAATCACCTTTCCATTTCCCACCACAATGGAGCGCTCGATCATATTCTCCAGTTCCCTTACATTGCCCGGGTATTCAAAGCTCTCCAGGTGTTTCATGGCTGAATTGTCAATGGTGATCATATCCCGGCTCATGGAAGTACAATATTTTTTAATGAAATGATTTACCAGCATGGGTATATCTCCGGGTCGCTCCCTCAAAGGAGGAATCCTGATATTCACTACATTGAGGCGGTAGTAAAGGTCCTCCCTGAAAGTGCCACTTTTCACCATCTCCTGCAGATCGCGGTTGGTGGCGCAGATTACCCTGAAGTCGGAAGAGATTTCCTTGTTTCCCCCCACCCGAACAAAACTTTTTGACTCCAGAATCCGCAGCAATTCCACCTGCATTTTTGCCGAAATCGTCCCGATCTCATCCAGGAAAATGGTGCCGCCGTCGGCCATTTCAAAGCGGCCTTTCCGGTTGAATGCAGCCCCGGTAAAAGCTCCCTTTTCATGACCAAAAAGCTCGCTTTCCAAAAGGCTTTCCGATAATGCTCCACAATGAACGCTGATCAATGGGAAATACTTCCTGGGTGAATTGGAATGAATGGCGCGAGCCACCAGCTCCTTCCCGGTTCCGCTCTCACCGGTAATGATCACAGACGAATCAGAAGGAGCTACCTTCTCCACCTCCTTCAGCACCTTTTTCAGTGGCTCGCTCTCCCCAACAATATCTTCCACATCCACCAGGGTGGTAATCTTCTCCCTGAGGTTTTCGTTTTCGGCCTTCAAAGCCACCTGGGTGGCTGCATTCCGGATCAGGTGTGAAAGGTCATCGGGATCGAAGGGTTTGGTCACATAATCAAAAGCACCTTCTTTCAGCGCCTGAACGGCCGTATCTACAGCGGCAAAGGCAGTCATAATGATCACAATCGGCACCCTGGGAAGTGCCTTAATCCGCCGGTGCATCTCCATCCCGTCCATACCCGGCATTTTTATGTCGGCCAGGACAATGTCATAGTCATTCTCATTCATTAGCAAAAGTGCTTTCTTGGCATTCTCTGCGCACTCCACACGATAGCCATCATCAATGAACCAGCTGTACAGAGAATCCCTCACGGAATCCTCGTCATCCACAATCAAAATGGAAATTTGCTTGGGCATAATCTTATGTTTTATACTTCCTGAAGCGGAAGCGTGATTGTAATTTTTGTGCCCTGGTTGGGCTCCGATTCAACTTCTATCTTCCCTTTGTGGTTCTCCACGATACCATGTACGATGGAAAGCCCCAGGCCAATGCCGCTGGCATTGTGCTTGGTGGAAAAGAAGGGTTCAAAAATATGTGCCATATCTTCTTTTGATATCCCCGAGCCGTTATCCGAAATGGACAGGCAAATCAGACCGGGTTCCGGATTGGAGGTCCTCATTACAATTTCGCCCTGCTCCTGGACAGCCTCAGTTGCATTAACCACAAGTGCTACACAGGCCTGCTTAATCTGATTCGGACTACAAATCACCTTATCTGAACCTGCGGTATACTCCGTCTTAAAGCTGCAATCGGCCATCTTGATGGAGTGGGTCATCAGACGGTAGGTTTCATCGAGCAGGGTATGAAGATGAACCGGTTCGAAGCCTTCCCGGTCCTTCCTGGAAAAATCCAGCAGTCCCTTTACAATATCCCCGCAGCGCTTGGTTTCCGACTCAATAAGCTTCAGGTTTTTCAGGATGGACTCCTTCTTGGGATGATAAAACTCTCCACTGCCAAGCTGTTTCTGGATAAGTTTATTGTAAACCAGTATGCCTGAAAGCGGATTGTTAATCTCGTGGGCAACCGAGGAAGAGAGCTTACCAAGTGAGGCTATCCGTTCCACATGAATGAGTTCGTTCTGCGCCTCCGACAGCTCCTCTGACTTTTTCTGCACCTTATATTCCAGTTGTTGAGACCAGTTCTGAAGTTCCCTGGTGGCATCATCCACCTTATCAAGCATATTGTTGAATGCCACTGACACCAGTCGCATGTCATCCAGCAAATTTGGTTTGATCTCCAGTCGGATTTTGCTATCGCCGGACGACACAGCCTCACTTGCTTCTATAATGGAATTCAGAGGATCCTTAATCCTTCTTCGGGTAAAAATAACCAGGAAGGTTACCAAAAGTATGATGATTAGTAAAGCCAGAAGCATAAAGTCGGTGGAAGACTCCACTGAAAAGGCATCCAGGTCATCCAATGGCATGGATACCATCAGGGAACCCAGGACCCTTTCGCTTTCCGGGTGCGCATGGCAGGCCGCAGTATAACAGGAGGGTTCATTAAGGATGGGCTCCATGATCAGGAGATGCCTGATGCCTGTCACGTGCTTGTGTATGCCACATTCCGGAACGTCACCCACCACCGCGTAGGATTTTTCTGTCCTGGAAAAGTAAGTTTCCATGTCGGTATGACAGGAGATGCAGTTTGGATCGCAGTGACAATCCTCCTGCCTGTGAACTGATGAATAGGCCAGCTGATCCTGTTCATTATAGAGGTTCACCTCATCGATCCCCGACATGGTACTGATCATGTCCATGGTGCGCTGGAGCATGGCCTTGTCATTTTCCAGCATGGAGTAATAAAGGGATCCTTCGATGATGGAGCTGATGTTATCCCCGTTCTGACTGATAATCCGGTTGTAGAAATCCAGGTAAACCGAACGGAAAAGGATATTGAACAAGACAAAAAGGATGACCAGCGATCCGCTTATTATAAAGACCACCCTCCCATAAATGGACGATCTGAAACGGACAAAGTTCCGGACAACCGTATTGCTGCTTTCCTTTTCAGTTTGACTGCTCATCTGTTGGGGGTATAAGAAGCTTTCTGGAGCAATGCACAAGAAAGCCTTAAATTACAAAAAAGGGGCGGATTTTTAGTCCTCCATGTCCAGAAACTTCTCCTGAAATCCTTGCCAGACCTCAGGCCCCATCTCCTTCAGCGGGTAAGGGATCATTTCGCCACCTTCCTGCAGGACCATCCCGACTTCAGATGACTCACCGGCAGCTTTAGCCATAAAATCCTTGAAACGGGTCAGCTCCTTGTCAGCCCAGACAGAAGCACGCTTGGCCAGGTAGGCCTGACTGGTCTCCTCCTGCCAGTTTTCAGGCCTGATTTGATATAACCATGAAGCATAAGGATCAATGATAATGGCTTCCGTATCATCTTCAAGTGAAGTGTGCACCTTTTGGATTTCACCTGAAATGGGCGAAGTAATCACAAGCTCCTTCCCTTCCTGGGTGATCTTTGCAATGGCTTCGCCACGCTTCACCCTCTCCTCTTGCTCCTTCAGGTATTTAAGTTCCACCCCGCCGGTCAGATGCAGCAACAGATCATCCATGCCCACACTGGCCACGCCCGATTTTTCAAGAAAACTCCAGGTATGATTTTTATTAAACATAAGTCCCTGTGGAATTCTCAGGGCCTTAAACGTTAGCGCCTGAAGGGCATCTCCAATACTTGCAGTTTTTTTCACCGGCCTGTTTAGCAAACGCCAAACGGGAATGATTAACAAAAGAAAGAAGATCACGACGATATACTCAATTCCCTTGGTATCGAATATGTTTGAATATGTAAATGGTTCCATGATTCTAGTTTGTAAAGTCAAAAAGTGAATTAGTGATCGGTGGGGACCCATGAGGGGGATTCGCGGAGGACGGGCATGCGCCTGACAATCCAGCGGAAAATCCATATCTCTATGGCAAGTACAGTGAGGGTTACCATAATCTCCATCCAGGATGGTACGTAGTGATTCACTGCATCCCATTTAAAACCGATTACGGTGATATTAAGCCGGTTAATAATAATCCCTATCATGGTTAGCACCGCAGTTACCTTAATCAGGCTGATATTCCTTTTCCTGTATGCGAAGAACCAGAGGATCATGGGAACTAAAACAAATCCGATCATCTCAACCAGGTACCAGGCTCCCATTCTCGAGCCCAGGTACATCCAGTGTTTCCCATGTACAAATACAACAATTTGGAGGAAAAAATAAACCAGCATGGTGAATGCACAGATTTTTGACAGTCCATGAAGTATCCCATCGTGCGCTTTATGATTCTTTTCATTGATTTGGTCGAAAAAGACCTTCTGAGAAATTGAACCTTCGAAAATGACCATGGACAGACCGGCAAAAATACTGCTCACAAAAAAGAGGATGGGAATGAATTCCGAATACCACAGGGGGTGTATCTTTTCTTTGGCCATGAGGTAGAGAGCTCCAAGTCCCGACTGGTGAAGGGTGGAGAGAGTGATCCCAAAGATCACGGCCCCAACAGTCATTCCGGACAAAATCTTCCGGGCTTTTTTTGCACCGATCCATTCAGCAATAGCAGGGGAAAATTCAATCAGCTGGGCAATCATATATAAGAGAAAGTGCCAGGCCACCAGGAAAAGAACAGAGCTTACACCGAAGCTGTTCCCGATGATGGGATTGATCACATTCCAGGGTTTACCCAGGTCAAGCAAAAGTGCCCCGGCATAAAACACATAGGCCAGGAATCCGTTCAGCACTGTTACCCGCACGATGGGTTTGTACTTTTCTATATTCAGGATGTATACCATAAATGTTACCACATAGGCGCCCCCGGCAAAGGCCACGCCGGTGACCACATCAAATCCGATCCACAATCCCCAGGGCACTTCCTGGCTCAGGTTGGTAACTGCCCCGATCCCCTTCACGAAACGAATCACAATGAGTACAATCCCCACCATTATAATGGGAACAGAAATCATATTGAAAGGAGTGAATATTTTCCCGTGGGGCTTCAGGGTGCTCAGCCAGAATTTAAAAATCGGCTGTCCGTCATTGTCTTTGGGGCTTGTTATTGTCTTACTCATGATCGTCAGAGGATTTAGTGTTTTTCTTGGTAGCGTTATGAATTCCCAGCAGTATGGCTGGCCACAGAATAAAGACCGAAGGAACACTGTAGAGGAAACCTTTGGTCAGCTCCGGATAGGACTTCTTCTGAAGTTTGGTATTAAAACCCAGCTCCTCGAAGGGCACGGGTGACAGATAGAGGTAGCCGGTACCACCTGCAACATCCTCCCCATAGATTCCATCGTAATAAGTATCAGGATTCTCCATGATCCGCCTGCGTGCCTCTTTGATTAATTCACGACGTGTGCCGAATACGAGGGCCTCGGCCGGACAATCAGATACGCATGCAGGCAATTCCCCCTCCTTCAGGCGGTCGAAGCACATATCGCACTTCACGATATCTGGGTTGGCACTGTGGTATTCAAATTTGGGAACGTCAAAGGGACAGGACACCATGCAGTAGCGACAGCCCATGCATTTTTTGTCACGCCAGATCACAGGCCCTGTTTCGGTTTTATGCATGGCCTGGGTCAGACAGGCAGATGCGCAGGCTGGTTGATTGCAATGCATGCACTGGCTCTTCACATATATTTCCCCCAGCTCTTCGTGCTCAAAGGCATTCACCACTGTCCGCCTGTTCTCATTTGTCATACGAATGGTTCCGGGAATGGGATAATCTTCCGGATCGGGCTCGGGTAAATCATGAGCCAGCGCACAGGCCACCTCACAACTCTGGCAGCCCACACAACGTGTAGAATCATACAGGATGCCATAAAACTCCGTATCCTCAAGGTTTTCAGGTACGGCATTCAGCTCTTTACCTGCACCCAGGGCAACACCTGTCACGCCCAGTGCCCTGAAGAAATTTCTTCTGTTAATTCCCATATTATTATGCTTTGATTGATTATTAATGAATTCAGATCACTACTTGCAATTGATAAAACGAGTCTGGAACTCCTCCCAGACCTCTGGTCCCATTTCCTCGAGGGCACCATCCCGAATCTCACCACCGTCCTGCAATACAGGAAGCAGCTCAAGTGATTTTTTATCACCAGACAGAGCTGTAAAAAAGTCCTTCAGCCGCATAAACTCTGCCTTCAACCAGTCACCATAGGGTTCACCCATGAAATAAGATTTCATTTCGCTGCCCCATTTAGCCGGCTTCACCATATATATCCAACCCCTGGCATAGGGATCCTTATTCAGCAGAGAAGCATCCTCAAACAGTTCTTCGTTGTGCTCCACCACCACACCCGAAACGGGGGAATGGATCACCAGTTTTTTTCCTTGCTGAACAAGCGTAAAAAGGGCCTCCCCCTTTTTTACCTGATCACCGGGCGATTTAATTAGTACCCGTGATACAGAACCGCACACGCGCTGTACAAAATCGTCTACTCCAATCCTGACATCACCATTCTTCTCCATAAAGGTCCATGTATGAGAACGATCAAAAAAGAGCCCGGCTGGAAAGGCAGCTTTATCTGCTCGGGGGGATGCAGTATCTGAATGGCCACCCCCTCCTGTCTGCCCTTTCGGGCCAAAACGACCAATGAGCACCCATGAAAGAAAAGACAGAAGCACAAAGACGGTCAGAACCAGCGGCAGTATTCTGCCTGAACTGGCCTTAGGCGAAACATCAGCCACAATTGTACTTTCAGGAAAAAGCTGACGCAAGCCGCTTGCTCTTTCTCCATAATCAATGTTCAGGATTCCTGCAGAAGCTAAAGTCTCTTGCCCCCCCAAAATCATCCATTCAAGAAAGGCTGTTTCAACCTCTGTTAACGGAAAGCTGCTTGCTGATGGCATAAAGCTTAGAATATAATTCTCTGGGGTACTTACCCACAAAGATTCCGTGGGACAAATCGGCATAACTCGCATAAATATTCTCAAAGTGATCAAGGCTTCCACTGCCGTCCCTGTCAAGTGGAACCAGGCTGATACCCTGGCTCTCTCCCTTCTTTTCCAGTTCTACCAGGCAGGCAAGTGTACAGAAACCAATGGCGTTGGGATCGGCTTTAACATTGGCAATCATATCTTCGGGTTTACTCACTTCTGCAAGGATCTCACCAGAATCAATGCCCAAAAAATCAGCAAGATAGGCGCTTGCACAAGCACCATTACTCATATAGGCCTTCACTGGCTGACTACTTTCCGTCCCAAGTAATTCCCCCCAACTTAGGGGACCACCTGACTTGTAAATGGAGACGAAATTGCTGTGGAGTAATCCCTCTTTGAGAGATTAGCTCAGCCTGGGGATTATTACTATTCATCACAGGAACAAGAACATCTCGTCCCACCACCATTTGCAGCTTCTGCTCCCCGTGAAGGGTATTTAAGCAGGCCTTATCCACCAGAGCCAGCCCATCGGAAGCGCTTAGTTCTTGTATATTAGCAGGATTTACCGTGGATACAAAAATTTTCATTCCAGGATGCTCCTGCCGGTATTGCTACAGCCAGGCCATTGGCCAGATCAGAAAAATCAGCAAGGCAACACAATTGTACGCCAGGCTTCTTTTCGGCGACACCCTGATCCTGTGCCGCATAAATGGCTGACATTGTCATTAACAACACAACCATGTTGATCATCATTTTTTTGCCAGTTCTCATCACTTAAAAGTTTTAATTTGCAGAAACGCAATCAAAGATGATGCCACAGGAGTTTATCCAGCTGATACACTGTAACTTATAAATTCACCCCTCCCTGATACAAGCTCAGTTACTGTTGTATTTTTCAACACCTAATCGGAAGATAGGGTGTGAACTACCTCATTTTTAACTCCTTGCACGGACTGTTGTATTTTTTCAGCAGGTGTTGTGTTTTTCACCACTCAAATTCTTACAAGCTGTTTGTGAGACACTTAAGGAGTATTGATTTTATTTATTAAATCGTATCAGAAGGTAAGGAGGCGGAAATAACAGGCTTTTTTATATCTTGGATCAAGGAAATTCAAGTTTATGAAAAAACAGATCTGCTCTGTCGCTTTTTTTCTGCTCTTCATCTCAGTATTCTCTTCCATCCAGGCCCAGGATTCCACATGGTTCGATTTTGGGGGTTACATCAGATCGGGCTATGGATTGGATGGAAAGGGCCAGCCCCTGGATGTATTCAAAGCCCCCAACTCAGAGGCTAAATACAGGCTGGGGAACGAGGCCGAAACCTATATGGAGGCCCTGGGAAGGGTCTCATTTAAGGACGACAACAGGGCTGTTTTCTCCACCGATATGAGAGTCGCCCTTGTAACCCCTACCAGTAACAGCAATGCCTTCGAAACCACGGTATCACTTCGAGAAGCTTTCGTTAAAGCGACCGGAGTACTAAAAAAACAAAAGCAGGCCACCTTTTGGGCGGGCCAGCGTTTCATCAGAAATGAAGTTTACATAAAAGATTACTTCCCTCGTGATATGACCGGTTTTGGAGGGGGTATTGAAGATATCAGCCTTGGCAAAACCGTAAAGCTTGCCTTCTCCTACCTGGGTGGATCGGCTGACAAATTAAATTCCGACGGAACCGTGAGGACTACAAATCAGTTCTCGTTTAATAAATCAACCTTCGACCTGATCCTTTACGATATCGACATTGGCTTCGGCTCGCTTGAGGTATTTACCGATCTTTCTATTTTTAACGGCGACCTGGTGCAAACCGAAGATGGCGACTTTGAAGTGAGTGACGATGTGGGTTGGGCCCTGGGGCTCTATCACCTGAAGGAGTTTAAGGGAGGACGGAATTTTGTTCAACTTTTTTATGGAAGTGGCGCAGCTGAAAACGGGAAAGCTACCATTACCCAGCCCATGGGAATAACATCCGGGCAGGCGAGACCATCAGTTTAGAGGGAGTCAGACGTTTCCAGGTGATTGAGGACCTGAAGGTTGATTTTTCCTCCCACTTCTCCTTGCTGGGAGTATTCATCTACCAGCACCTGGACAACAACATGCCCGAAAATAATATCCTTAACTGGTATACGGCCGGGATCAGACCGGTGTATTTTTTCAACCGCTATTTCTCCCTGGCGGGAGAGTTTGGCTGGGACTATACAAGCCAGTCGGGCCTTGAAAGTGGTTCCCTTTATAAAATGACACTGGCGCCCCAGATTGCACCCTTCAACAAGATTCTAAGCCGTCCGGTATTAAGATTATACTGCACCTATGCTGCATGGTCGGATGCTTTCATCGGACAGGTAGCCACAAATTCATATGCTGATCAATCCCAGGGCATCTCCATCGGCATCCAGATGGAGGTGTGGTGGTGAAGCGTGTCTGCATCATCGGTGCAGGAGCCATTGGAGGGGTGGTGGGAGGCTATTAAAGTGGCCGTAGGACAGAAGTGGAATTCTCCCTGATCACATACAGGAAGGCAATAAGCTCAGGATTCTCTATCTTTGCTTAAAATATTGATATGCATCAGGAAATCAAAAAAGGAACAAAAAAAAGCAACTTCAGTGTGGATGAATTAAAGTTTTTAAATCTGCTTTCTGAAAAGTTTCCTACAGTTCAGGCAGCCAGCTCCGAAATAATAAATCTTGAAGCGATTCTGAACCTGCCAAAAGGCACCGAGCATTTCCTGACAGACATTCACGGGGAGTATGAAACCTTCAGCCATGTCTTGAGGAATGCTTCAGGAATGGTGCGTAAGAAGATAGACGACCTGTATAAACATTCACTCGGAGAAGATACCAAACGTCAGCTGGCAACCCTCATATATTATCCGGAGGAGAAGCTGGAATTGATCATTAAAGAAGAGAAGAACCTGGAGGCCTGGTATTCCCTTACACTGCGCCGACTGATTGAAGTAGCAAGGGTATCAGCAGACAAATATACCCGCTCGAAAGTGAGAAAGGCAATGCCCAAAGATTATGCCTACATCATTGATGAGTTGTTGAATGAGCAAAGCAGGAAAAAAGAAGCCTATTTTGACAGCATCATTCAGTCCATTATTAAGGTTGACAGGGCAAATTCATTTATTGAAGCCCTCAGTACATTTATCCAGAGGCTTTTAATTGATCGCCTGCATATTATCGGGGATATTTTTGATCGGGGACCCCATGCCGAGAAAGTGATGGATGTAATCCAGGATCATTATTCAGTGGATGTGCAGTGGGGAAACCACGATATCCTCTGGATGGCAGCTGCAACTGGTATCCGTGGCAGCATAGCGGCTGTTATACGCATCAGTGCCCGATATAACAACCTGGGCACCCTTGAAGATGCCTATGGAATCAATCTTTTACCGCTGGCTACCTTTGCTATGAAAGCTTACGAGGATGATCCCTGTGAAGCCTTTATCCCCTTGAATACCCCCGCTGAGAACCTGGGATCCACCCAGATAAAGCTTATCAGCAAAATGCACAAAGCCATCATGGTTATGGAGATGAAGCTTATCGGGGAGATCGTTCAGAGGAATCCTGAAATGCACATGGAGGACCGTCTGTTGCTTGATCGGATTGATTATCAAAAAGGGACCATAACTATTGATGGCCGGGAGCTGGAGCTGATCGACACACACTTTCCAACCATCGATCCTGAAAATCCCTATGAACTGAACAGGGAAGAACAGGAATTAATTGAAAAACTTCGTTTCTCATTTTTAAGTTGCGACAGGCTGGAACGCCATGTTAAAACGCTTTTTTCAAAAGGAAGTACCTACCTGGTTTACAATTCAAACCTGCTTTATCACGGCTGCATTCCACTGGATGAAAACGGGGATTTCAAGGAATTGAGTTTGCATGGAAAACTCTACAAGGGAAAGGCCCTGTGCGATCAATTTGACCTGATCTCCCGACGAGCCTTTTTTAATCGCGATCAATCCGACAAGTTGAGCAAGGATCGCGATTACATGTGGTATCTGTGGTGCGGATCGGAATCTCCCCTTTTTGGAAAAAAGAAGATGACAACCTTCGAACGATACCTGCTGAACGATAAGGAGGCTCAGAAGGAAGAAAGCAATACCTATTACAAACTCAGGGACGACAACGAAACCATTAGCCGGATCTTAAGGGAGTTTGGTCTCGATCCCGAAGTGTCGCACATTGTAAACGGTCATGTTCCTGTGAAGGTATCCAAGGGGGAAAGTCCTGTGAAGGCAGGAGGAAAGCTCTTTGTAATTGATGGAGGGATGTCCAAACCCTACCAGAAAGTTACCGGCATTGCCGGGTACACCCTGATGTACGACTCCTATAGTCTGATTCTGGCCGAGCATGCGCCCTTTGAGTCGAGGAGGAAGGCCATCCTTGAGGAAGAAGACATTGTATCCACACGGAGTATGATCGAACATGCCATCAATCGCATCAGGGTGGGCGATACCGATATTGGCATCAAAGTCCGTCAGCAGATTAAGGACCTGCAACGGCTCCTGGATGCCTACCGCCTGGGGGTGGTAAAAGTAAAGACAGCATAATCACTTAGAGCCTATTCGTATACGGGCTCCTCGACCTTTCCCATAAATAAAATGGCCGAGGTGGAATTTTCCTTGATCACATACAGAAAGGGGCGATCGGCCCGGAATACCGTTTCATCTGGTCCGGCAGATGTTTCGCGCATTTCCACAATGGTGGCTGCTGCAGCTTCCGTACCCTCCTCCTGCACATCAATAAAGGTCTGGTGGATCACCCTTGATATACAAATCCCTCCACCCGGCGTAATCCTCGAGAAATCAGCTCCATCCCCAAAAGCCACACCCATGCCCAGGTTTATCAGGGGATCGTTCAGAAGACTTTTAAAACCATATTTAAATTTGGGAATTTCAATTTGCACATTCCGAACCACAGGGGTAGCCAGCAAGCCTGCCCACAGCTCCTGATCCAGAGCTTCCACAAGCTCATCAAGATTACTGTCAGAGACAGGCAATAATATCATCATACTGAAGGCACTGTCTCCATAAGGCAATTCAACCGCCGAAAAACCCTGGCCAATCAAGTAGTTAAAGGCTCCTTTCACCTTCATAAATTCAGCCTGTGTTTGCGAGCCTTCAGCCTTGAAAAAAACACCGGGAGTTGTGGCTTCTGCATCAAACTGATATTTCCATTTGGCATTGAAATAAATGGCATTCACAAGGTACATCACCGCAGATGAAGGGATGTAGTCCAGCATGTCCTGGATCCTATCATTGGTCTTTTCCTCAATCCAACCGTTGATAATGTCCTTTGCTCCCGGATCGGCGAAATCCAGTTCCTCCACGGCAGCATCAAAATATTCCCGGTTGGTGGAGATAAAATCTTCCAGAACCGTAAAACCCTGCTTGTACCATATGCTGTTGGCAATGGAAAACTCCACCCGCTCATCCAGGTGAAGCAGCTGGCCCATCAAATCCTTATAACTCTCATTCACCCCCTGGTCGTCAAGATCTCCGTAGTGAAGCACATTCCGAAAAGCATCACGGGTAGCTTCCGGCAGATCCATTGTAAGTCATACCAAGGGCATAGGAAACACTGAGGGAGGAAATCATCATATTCTCTTTTCCCGAAAGGGCATTTACCTCCTTGAACAGCTCGAAGGAAAACCGTTGTCCGGCATCCAGAACTTTGGCCGATTTTTCGGTCAGCGTTAAGGTCTCGGCGGCGGGCGGCTCCGGATTGGGGTCATTCTTCTCACAGGAAGACAGAAAGACAGGCAGAGCTAAAAAAGAAAGGATTATCAGAATTTGAATTTTCATAATTACGAACTTGGGTTTCTATGAGGATGAACTTTCAGGGCTAATGGTTGCTTCCGAATGCCTGGTAAATCTAAAAAATAATCACAGCTCCCAATAAAAACCAGGAATGGCAATGCCGGCATGGAAATGCATGGCCTTTAACATACCCACATGGTCGCGCAAATAACCCAGGGAAAGGTTGCCCAGGGTAACACCCGCACCGTAATGAAAGGCCCATATCAAGGCCTGACCTGTTGTTCTCAGATGATCCGGGGTGCGGGCCTGAACATATTCCACCACCCCGATCAGGAAAAATGCAATGGTAATCCCATGGAAAATGCTAAATAGCATTGCCACCTGAGGTTCATGAATCAGTCCATAGGCCACCATTCTCAATAAGGAAACCAGCATGGTAAAAAGAATGATCCACTCGGACTTTTTTCGCTTCATTATTCGTGCCCCGAGTAAGAAGGCGGGAACCTCAAAAAGGGCCTGGATGAAAAAGACCCAGCCAATGAAAGATGTTTCAGCTCCTATATCCTTGTAATAAAGGTTCATAAACTGGTAGAGAGGTGAAATAGACATTCCATAAAGCAGGATGATCACCAGGAAAACAAGCAGGCTTTTGTTTCTGAAGAAGATCCCAAAACTCCTGAAGGTAACCAGATTTCTGCCTGTCACAGGTCTTGATGGAAGACTCGTAAGGTTAAGTATTGAAAGCAGCAGAAAAAGTATAGCAGCAATGGTAAAAATCACATTCGTGTTTTTCTGTGCAAAATAGCCCACTACCAGGGAAGAAACTGCATAGCCCACCGATGCCCAAAGCCTGAACTGGGCAAAGCTGGTCTTCGAACGATTCCTCACAAAACCCATGGTCATGCCATCCAGGACTGCTCCTGAAGGTTGATGAAAAACTGAGATAACAGGCCACGAAAACCAGCATCCAGTAAAAGGTCAGGGTCTCACCGATGAGAAAGACCATCAATGCACAAACCGAAGTAAGCAGCAAGAGTACCCTGTAATTTCCGTATTTATCAGCCAGCATACCCCAAAAGGGCACCACCAGGGCCGAGGTGGAGATGAATACTGCATTGAGGGCACCGATCTGCATGCTGTTGAAACCGATGCGATCGAGGTGCAGATTGAAAAAAGCCTGCCAGGCTGCAAAAGCACCTAAAAGCAACAGGTAGAATAAAGGCAGCTTCAGGGTCTCCCTGATTCTCATTGACTTAGTTTAATCCCAGGCTATTAATGTACGCTTCATTGTTGGAGGGCCTTCCCAGGAATTCCTCCACAGCCTCATCGATGTCTCTTTGCGTTCCGTTTTTCAGGATGAGCTCCCTGTATCGTTTCCCGGTTTCCGTATCCAGGAGTCCTTCCTCCTTAAACACTGTAAACAAATCCTGGGCATAAACTTCGGCCCAGAGGTATCCGTAGTAGTAAGTGGGATGAGTATTGATATGGATCCAGTTGGCCTGGGGATGGGTATCCTCCACGTACATGGGGAGCTTTAGCTTGCGGTCTATCTGCCGCCACATTTCATCGCTGTCCATTTCCTTCGAGGGATCAAACTGATCATACAGCATCATATCATAAACGCAGGAACGAAGCGATCCCAGGGCATCCAGACCCGAAGTCACATTTTTTGCACTGAGCATATTGTCAAAAAGTTCTCTGGGCAGAACCTCACCGGTCTTGTAATGTTTTGCAAAGCTGCTGAGCATATCATAGTCCCATATCCAGTTTTCAAATATTTGCGACATGGCTTCGCCAAAATCTTCCTTTGAACCCGACTGCCAGGCAAACTCACCTGTGTAGGACATGTTGTCCATGATATGCCCGAATTCATGAAACAGGGTACTTAGCTCTCGGTGACTGATCATGGAGGGAAGGGTCTCGGTGGGAGCCGGGAAATTTCCAAGGAGCATGCAACTTGGAACCTCCTGACCCTCTTTGGTCAGCTTTCCGGGTGTAATTTCCACCCCGTAAAACCAGGACTCCTTATTGGGCCTGGGGTAAAGATCCAGGTAAAAGCGGCCACTCACAGCTCCATTCTCAATCACCTCATAAAGAAGCACATCCTCATGCCATACCGAAGGGTTTTCCACCTTCCGGTATTTCACTCCAAGAACCTTTTCATAGATGCTCATCATTCCTGCCAGGCATTCATCCATGGGGAGATACTCCCTGATCAGTTCCTGGTCTACCTGGTATTTGGAAATCAGCAACTGGTTCCTGTAATAGGCCCTGTCCCAGGGATTCACCGGAGCTGAACTGGAGATTCCTGTATACTGGTTCCGGAAGTCCTTCAGGGTTTCCAGGTCAGCCATTGCCTTCTCAGCGGACCGGGAAATCAGATCATTTAGAAAATCCCAGACCGCCTCGGGATTTTTGGACATCTTCCGGGAGGTGGTATAGGCTGCATAACTTTCATAGTCCATCAAAAGAGCAAGCTGATGACGTTTGCGAACCAGCTGTTCCAGAATATCCAGGTTCTTCTCCCATCCCCGGTTATAGTATTTCATCATATAAGCCTTTCGTGTCTCTTCACGACTTGCATTATTCATGACCGGATTCCGAGTGGCGGGCATGGCTGGAATTTCATACTGACCCTCTCCCGTTTGATATTGCTCTTTGAAGTTTTCAGGGAGCCCCTCTGCTCCTGTTTCGTTCAGCTTCAGCACCTCATTGGCCGTATTCATATTGATGGAGTACTGAGAAGATAAGTCACTGATCTCCGATTTCAGCTCCTTGAATTTTGCAAGTTTCTCTGGCTCCAGATTCACGCCGGCATGCCTGAAGGCCTGCATCACATCATCAACCAGTAGTTTGCGGGGGCCTTCCAGTGCTCATATATTCGTCTGTCTGGGCAAAGGCCTGCATCTGCCTGTAGATCCCGGCATCGGAGGTAAGGCTGCTGGAAAGGGAATCCAGCCTCATATAAGCCTCCAGCCCCTTGTCCCTTGACATGGAATCCGGGGAGACCCAGTAGAACATAAAACAACTGGAAGAGGCCTTGCTCAGATCGTTGATCACATTGTCAAAGGCCACAAACACATTTTCAAAATCGGGACTTTCCAGGCTCCTGATCCTTTCAAGCACCGTTTCAATCTCCATAAGTGTAATATCCCCGTAGGCAGTGATATCTTCATGAGTCACCTCACCATACAAAACAGGCTCATTCAATTCATTAAAAAAAGGATTTCCTTCAGCTCCGTTTTGGGATTCAGGAGATTGATTACAGGCTAACATTGCTGTGAGAATTAAGATAAAAAATGCAGGTTTCATCATTGAATTTTTTGTTGGAAGCACAAAGATAGTGAATCAAAAACACAATAAAATATAACTAGCACAAGGCATTTTACAACATGGCAGCGTGGGAAACTTCCCTTACCTGCTCAAGTAAAGTGGGCACTTTTTTATATGGATCACCGGCCCCCAGGGTTTCAATGGGCAAATATCCCCGATAAGCTGCTTTTTTTATGATGCTGAGAAGTTTTACAAAGTCGGTTGCTGTCTCTTTTCCATCTATCCAAACATTCTCCTTAATTTGCCATGTGACCGCATATTTAATATTTTGCGCTATTTCGGTATAAGGATCCTTCTGACGATAACTTCCAATATCCAGATTTAAACCCATCCATTCCGAATCCACCATTTCAAATATGCGGTCCACATCGTCGGCCGTCTGCAAAAAATCGTTGTGGTTTTGTATGGCGCAAATCACACCATAATCTTTCCCAAAGGCACAACATTCTTTCAGGTCTTCTGCCATCCATTTAAAAACCTGGTCGCGGGTAAAACCTTCATGTGTATGTTTTCCCGCAAAAAGCCTGATGTTTGGAATGCCCAGTTTTGCCGCAGCCACAATCCACCCTTTGATCATTTTTATATCGGCCCTGCGACTGGCCTCATCCGGGTTTGAAAAATCATTTCTTACGCCGGTCCCACTGATATCCAAACCAAGCAGAAATGCCTTCCTTTTGAACTCATTGATATACTCATCTTTAGGGACTTCCGGATAGCCCGGGAAATAGTAGCCGGTGGGGTCGATGGCGTCAAAATTATACTCCGCACAAAAATCCAGCACATCAAAGAGGTCGATTTCCCCTTCAGTCAAAAGCTTATTGAAAGAATAAACATTCAAACTGATTTTAAACTTATATCCGAATTCCTTTGATACGGATGAGGGTTTAGCTAATAAAGGGGATGGTCCGGATGCAAACGATGGGATACTTGCCAAAATGGGAGCAGCAAGCATGGATTTCATAAATTTTCTGCGGGAATTTTGATCTTTCATGGTTTTCCTTTTTAATCCGGAATAAGTCCGGCAAAGCAATATAAATATAAAGGTTCATTCAATGCATACGAAAGAAATCGGGAAGAAATCAAGAAGAATCCAAAGATGCTCAGAAATCTTCGCCCCCGGGCTTTAGCTTCAAAGGCCTCCACAATAGATATAAAAAGACTTTTTTACTATATTTCGTATCAACAGAACAGCCTTGAATCAAGCCTTATGAAAAGCACAAAATTTTCCGGAGCATTCCAGGTCCTGGTGGGTACAGGGATGATTGGAATCTGGATACTGAACTTTTTAGGTGGAGAGATCCCCGAGCTACAATCGGAACCCTGGAGTATCAGCATGCACATCCTTGCTGAAGTAGTTACAGCTATTCTCTTGCTCATTTCAGGTTTATCCATCCTGCTAAAAGGAAGAAAAATGAGTAGGCTCTACTACCTTGCCTTCGGGGCCCTGATCTATACCCTGATCGCCAGTCCGGGTTACTTTGCCCAACTATCCAACTGGGTGGCCGTGGCACTCTTTCTGATCATGCTGATTATCACCCTTATCTTTCTGCTTACTGATAGAACCAGGATGCCGGTATCTTTGATATTACTAATCCTTCTGAGTTCATCCTGTAAAAACAAAAGTTACCTGGAGAGCCAGGGTGAGTTAAGCATCCTTCACCTGAAAGGATCTCCTTACGAACGCGGACAAGCGCATGGACTACTATTGAAAGAAGAAATTAATGAAACAATCTCAGCCTGGCGGCAGGAGGTGGAAAGTGAGTTTTCTGTTGAGTTTGATACTGTGGTCTCTCGCTTTTTCAGTGCAACAAGCTTTCAGTCCGACTTAAAGAAGAGTCATCCTGATCTGATCCGGGAGGTGCTGGGACTTTCCCAGGGCGCCGGTCTCCCTTTCACGACCATGCTGGCTTTCCAACTCAGCGAAGAGATGTTTACACTTCTCGATCAGCAAGCCCGTTTACATTGTACGGCCATCGGGATTGCAAAAACTGATTCCACGCCTACCCTGCTGGCCCAGAACATGGATCCGCCTCCCTTTCTGCATGGTCATGCCTTTGTGATGCACATAATACCGAAGAAGAATGAATCCGAAAGTTTTGTATTTACTGTTCCCGGCCTCCTGGGAATGACAGGCCTGAATAAAAAGGGAGTGGGTATTACCTGCATGAGCATATCCATGCTGAACCATGCTCAAAGTGGTGTTCCGGTGGTAGCAGTGGTCAGGGATATTCTCAGGCAGGTTGATCTGGAAAGTGCAGCGGCTTATTTGAAAAGCTCCTCCTTTGCCATACCCCAGTGCTATACCATTGGTGGACCGGATGGTGTTCGTTGTTTTGAGGTCAGCGCAAACGAACAGGCCGAGTTTTACCCCTTTGAAGAACATAATATTGTTCTCCATTCTAACTATTCAGTTCATAACAGGGATTTCAATCCCAACTACATTAAATTACTGGCCAGGTATGGTAAAACAACAGACGATCCTTATTTCTGCCCACGATTTTTCCATGCCTATGATGAAATTGAGGCTTGCTCACGAAAGCTTGATGCGGATAGAATTGGCAAGATCTTAAGGCTCCCTGAACCTGAATTGGAATCAATCCTGAATGAAAATACCCTGGGAAGCCTTGTGATGGAACTGGATGCAGATCCGCTTCTTCATATCGCACTGGGACACCAGGAGGGTGCAAAATTTCACACGCTCACCTTCCAATAAGATTTTTTGCTTCGGGCTAATTCGTGCCCGGGCTATTCTTTAATAAAACTTCTGCATATATCTCCCCGGGGGGCGCCATGCGGAAAATATGGAGACCGCTTTCTAAATTTTCAGTAAAGAAAACAAAATGCACCTGACAGATAGCCGACCAAAGATTATTCAGAAAGAGTCATGATAAAAACAGCAAGACTCTCTATGAGGATATCATGGTATTAAAAAGCTCCAGTTGTTCCTTCATTGCGGCAATTCTGTCGGCCGGTTCTGTACGTGCTTCAAGCAAAATCCAACCCTTGTACTTGATATCAACAAATAAGGACATCAGCTGCTGATATGGATAGTCGCCCACATTTAGCTCTCTGATGTGAACTGTATCACCAAACCATTTTTTAAGGGAGTTGAAATTATCCTCAAGCCCCGGAGGCAATAAATCCTGCTCATTGCAATTCCAGCAGATGCCCACACTTTTCTCAGTCACCTGTTCAAAAATGGCCTTCATATGGGGAATCTTCTGGGACTCCTTGCCGTGAACCTCAACCCTGACAACCTGTCCAAGGCCAGAGGCATAACGACCCACTTCATTCAGCGCATCAGCAATTTGAGCAATGGTCTTTTCCTTTGGGACTTCTTCCGGTAAACCATTGGGCTTCACCTTAATCCCGCTTGCCCCTATGTCGCTGCACAATTTAAGATAGAGCTTTGTCTCCTCGATATTCTTCCGGACAGCAGCCGGATCCGGGCTGTGATATTCGAAATTTGAGCCATAACCCAGGCAGCTGACAGGACTGTCTGTAAAGCGCTTCTTCACCTCATCTCGCTGTTTTGCGCTCAGGCTGGTCTCCACTCCATGTGCATGCTGAGTTCTCAATTCAACACCCATAAATCCGGTAAGCTCACAATTTGCAATCAGTGTTGGCAAATCCCAGTCCTTGCCCCACAGGTAAGTAACCAGGCCAAGCTTCATTTTTGACTTAAGCATCATTGCCTGGATGGAGAGCGGATCAATCAGGGTAAGACCTGCACCGGCAAGGAGACTTTTCTGCAAAAAACGACGACGTGAGTGAGCATGTTCCATTTTGCTAATATTAATTGGCATATTCGTCTGCCAGGTGATTGATTATTTCATCACTTAATTCTTCAGCGGCCACCACAAGCCTGTATGAGAAGCTAAGGGATTCTCCTTTTTTCAGGCTGAAGTTTAATTCATTATCTCCATTGGAAAACACTTTCTGACCCAGGGTGTTGGCTGCAAACAAACCATAGCCTCTTGCATGCCAGTATGTTGGGTAACCCACATTTGAAGGGTGATCGATAATGACCAGGGATATCTGTTCTCCCTTAATCTCACCGGACAGTTTCATCCAGCGGCAACGTGTTCCCCATACTTCAGCTCCTGTAACTCCATCGGCACTTCTGTAATCTCCTTTCACCAGGCTATTGTCCATTTGCTCCACCCTGGTCACATTACCATGTGCATCCATAAGCTCGGTGGGACTGTCAGAAGGGAGTTCCAGTTCACGAGCCACACGAATGGCAAACATGCCCTCCTTATTATCAGTGAATTT
This sequence comes from uncultured Bacteroidota bacterium, assembly GCA_963713725.1. Taxonomy (GTDB): domain Bacteria; phylum Bacteroidota; class Bacteroidia; order Bacteroidales. The sequence goes on along the minus strand of CAVQMZ010000002.1, from coordinate 177,607 downwards.
CACCTCATCTATAAGAGCTGTCAGCGTGGTGGTACGATCAATGATGCGTACATTATCCATGGCCATAAAATTGAAAGTGCTATGCTCCTCAAGCATTGAGACATCATCAGGAGATTTCCAGACAGCACTGGTAGCCAGCAGGGCATTCCCTTTGCCTCCTTCTGCTTTATCAACAGACTGGTGATAAATGGTACCATAGCCATCTCTTTTTTCAGGGGGAATGGCCTCTGAATTATTCCAGAAATCAAGCCCGTTCACATCCCCGTAATTGAGCCAGACACCCACATGATGCGGGTGATCTGTTCGATCACCTTCTTTATTGACCATGGGATAACTGCGGGTTAACATATTACCTGCCGGGGACATAAGCGGCCACAGTACCGGCTTTTTCACATTCTCCGGATAAATGTAGGAGGTAAAAAGCTCGCCACCTACCCTGATATCCACCTTCTTCTCCGCATCTTTAATCTCCACTTCAATCGCCTGCATGTTGCCATGCTGAGCAGACATAAGCGCACTGATACTTAAAACAGCTGTTACAATAAATACTTTGATTTTCATGGTCGTCTTTCTTAAACTTTTTCGGGAACCTCAAAGCCTTCGCGATAATTCCGGGTCAGCATCTTGTCGGCTTCGGGATCATTTACAAAGGTCTCAGCCTCGGGATTAAAGGTCAGTACCCGGTCCAGCCTGTAGGCAATGTTACCCAGGTGGGCCAATCCTGATGAGAGGTGAGCGGTTTCCACCGGAGCGTTCAGAATGGAAGCATCATGCTTACGGACAGCCTCAATAAAATTGGTGAAATGCCCGTCTGTTCCACCGGCACCCCTGTCCATTTCAGTACCAGACTCTCCCCCGTCTTTTCCGGATTTACCCGGTTCCCTGTTTTGACCCAGGTAGGTCTTATATGAATCATAGCCATTCACCACAAGAATCCCCTTGTCGCCATAAAAAATATTACCAACTGTGGCGCCCTGCTCAGTGTTGGTGCACCACGGGCGGACTTCAAACTGGATGATTTTATTCTCTTCAGGATAGTTGTACACCGAAGTGAGTACTTCGGGGACCTCCTTACAGTCATCCCAGAGGAATTTCCCTCCCATGGAAGTGATTTTCGTGGGAAGCCCCACATCAAGTCCCCACATGCACAGGTCGGTTTCGTGAATACCCTGGTTGCCCACATCGCCATTTCCATAATCCCAGTGCCAGTGCCAGTTATAGTGCACCAGGTTTTCAGTAAAGGGTCGTTTGGGGGCCGGACCCGTCCACAGATCATAATCGAGACCCTCGGGTACAGGTGAAAAACCCTTGTCGCCAATATCGCCTCTCCATCTGAAGACCAGACCGCGCGCCATATAAACCCTGCCAATATATCCATCCCTCATTAATTCAATGGCTTCATTGACCGCCGGCGAAGATCTGAGTTGCACCCCATGCTGCACAATGCGGTCATACTTCTGGGCAGCCTCAACCATCTTTCGGCCTTCCCAGATGTTATGAGAACCCGGTTTTTCCACATAAACGTCCTTACCTGCCTGACAGGCCCAGATGACCGATAAGGCATGCCAGTGATTTGGCGAAGCAATACTCACCACATCAATATCTTTGTTGTCCATGACCCTGCGAAGATCCTGCTCCAGTGCCACATCCTCACCGTAAGTATCCGTAAACTCTTTTTTACGCTTATGCAAAATATTCATATCCGGGTCGCACAGGGTAGTGACCTGAACATTTTCCTGAACCATTAAGCCCTGGACATGACTTTTACCCCGACCATTCAGGCCTAAAACCGCAGCATTAATTCGGTCATTGGCTCCAAAGGCTCTTGCGGGTATAACCGTGGGTGCAACAATAATACCTGTGCTGGCAAGTGCAGTTTTCTTTACAAAAGATCTTCTTGTTTCCATTTACGCCTTTTTTTAATAAATAAGATTTATCAGTTCTTTTCTCAAAATTAAACTACTTCAGGACAAATCCAAGGCAGATCTGCATCTATAACATCTGAAAAACGTTCCATTCGTATTGTGGGAGGCTTTTATATTTGCTAATTTTCGCCTTATGAAAGCACTGGTAAAGTCCAAAGCAGAAAAGGGAATCTGGATGGAAGACGTTCCCATTCCCGTTACCGGCCCCAACGATGTACTGATCAAGGTCAGCAAATCGTCCATTTGCGGAACCGACCTGCATATATACAACTGGGATGACTGGGCCCAGAAGACCATCCCTGTGGGATTGACCATCGGGCATGAGTATGTGGGTCATGTGGCCCAGACGGGGAGTGAAGTGACAGAATTTCAGGAGGGTGAACGGGTAACCGGCGAAGGACACATCTCCTGCGGGCACTGCAGGAATTGCCGGCGCGGCCGCCAGCACATCTGCGAGACCACCATAGGAATCGGGGTGAACATCAACGGTTCCTTCGCCCAGTATGTGAAGGTTCCCTCCAACAACGTAATGAGATTCAATGACAGCATTCCTGATGAGGTGCTTTCCATCATGGACCCTCTGGGAAATGCCACACATACAGCCCTCTCCTTCCCGATGATCGGGGAAGATGTGCTGGTTACCGGTGCCGGGCTCATTGGAAGCATGGCTGTGGCCGTGGCCCGCTTTGCCGGCGCCCGCTTTGTGGTGGCCACTGAGACCAGTGCCTACAGGGCCGACCTGGCTAAAAAGATGGGCGCAGACCGGGTTGTAAATCCCCTGAAAGAAGACCTCAGAGCCGTAATGGATGACCTGGGCATGATTGGATTCGACATCGGTCTGGAATGCTCCGGAGCCCCTGCAGCCTTTAACCAGCTGGTGAATCATATGTACAACTCCGGTAAAATATCACTCCTGGGCATACTGCCATCATCCACCCAGGTGGACTGGAACCGCATTATTTTCAAGGGTTTGACCATGAAGGGGATCTATGGACGTGAGATGTATGAGACCTGGTACCAGATGGAACAGATGCTTATGTCGGGGCTGGATCTCTCCCCCATTATCACGCACCGTTTCTCCATCAACGACTTCCAGAAAGGATTCGATGTAATGGCAGAAGGAAACTGCGGCAAGGTAATCCTGAGCTGGGACTAAAAGGCTATTGTGGTAATAAGTGACCCTGTCCACCTTTTTATAAGCTCCCCTTGTAAAATCGGGCACCTTAATGGGCATGCTTCCCAAAGCCACCGACTTCTCTGACAGCTCGGAAATGGCCGACCATTCGGCAGCATCATATACATCCTGATCCAGGGGCAGACCATTGCGCAGGCAATAGATCAGGCGATAGTCCATGATGAAGTCCATCCCCCCGTGACCACCCACCTCGCGGGCTTTCTCTCCCACCTCCCTGGTGATGGGATGCTCATACTTCTCCAGCATGGCCTCCATTTCTTCCTCAGGTAAAAAAGTATGTGCATCGGGTTCAAAAGCCAGTCCCCTTTCGGGCCATTTCCGGGCAAAACCTTTGGTTCCGCTCACCAGGTGAATCCTGCTATAGGGCCTGGGGCTGGTCACATCGTGCTGAATCATGATGGTTTTACCATTCTCGGTTCGTACAAGAGAAGTATTCATATCTCCCCGCTTGTACTCCCGGGTGGCATAGTCCGAATCGGCTCCGAATTTTTCAGCCGCATAAGGATTCATGCCGGCCTGTTTGGTGGACATGGAAACAATGTGCGACATGCGGTCGCCCCGGTGGATATTCATAATGTGACAGATGGGACCAAATCCGTGTGTGGGGTAAAGGTTGCCATTACGGACTTCATTTTGCTTCAGTCGCCACATGCCATGGTAGGCTGACTTACCGGGCTCATACTCGGCGAAATTCAAAAAACGCAGATCGTGGATGTAAGCCCCTTCACCATGGAGGACCTCCCCGAAAAGGCCCTGCTGAGCCATATTCAGGGTTGCCATTTCAAAAAAGTCATAGTTGCAGTTCTCCAGCTGCATGCAGTGCCGGCGGGTTTTTTCTGCGGTATTCACAAGTTGCCAGCATTCCTCTATGGTAATGGCAGCAGGCACCTCGGTGGCCACATGCTTGCCATGCTCCATGGCGTAAACGGCTATGGGAGTATGCATGCCCCAGTTGGTACAGATGTATATCAGGTCGATATCATCCCGCTCGCAGATTGCCTTATAATCTTCTGCTCCGTTATATAAATCAGCAGCCGGGAAACCCTTGTCAGTAAGAATCTTCTGGGCCCGTTCCGTATTGTAAGGCTCCAGGTCGCAAAGCGCCCTAATTTCCACACCTTCCATAAAAGTATAGCGACGGACCGCACCGGATCCCCTCATCCCCAAACCGATTATGGCCATACGCACGGTTTCAATGGGCTCACATCTCAGTTCAATCACATCTTCCTGCCCGGCCGGACGTTCCAGGGTGGGAAAGATATCAAGAGGTCCATATTCTGCTGTATTCACCGGCGCGGGACTCTCAGCACAGGCCATAAGAAGGCTTAGAAAAACAAATACTACTGACCTGATCATTCTGACTGCAATATTTTTTCATATCAATATTGTATTGAGGGTGTTTCTTAATTTCTTTATCCGACTTAAAGGATCTCCCCGATGACCTCCTTCATAAATGACTCCTTCTCCTCCATACATTCAATGAGCCTCCGCTGAACACTGCTCCTAACAAGGTTGTGATCCGGGTAAGCCGGTCTTGTAATACACATCTCCATTGAGATAGTCAGCCAGAAAACGGATTCCCATGATGTAGGTCATCAATACAGGAGCCAGGTAATAAGATCCTGCCTCACCGGGAGTAGAAATAGATTTAACCTGTTCCAGGTAGGCCAGGGCAAAGGCCCTGTATGCATCTGCATTAAAGCTTACCTTCGACAGATCCTTTTCGTCTTCAGCAGCCGTATTGGAGATGGTCCTGATGGAGTCCCCGAAATCATAATAGAGAATCCCCGGGCCCGCTGTATCAAGGTCTATCACCGCACAGGCCTTCTCCCCCCTGAAAAGCAGGTTATCAATTTTGGTATCGTTGTGCACAACCCTCAGGGGAATCTCGCCTGCATCCACCATGCGCTCGATGACCATGAGTTTCTCCTGCCGGGCCTTATAAAAGTCCACCAGCTCCTGGGTAGCTTTCAGCCTCCCAGCCTTATCTCCTTTTATGGCTTCATCAAGTTGCCAAACCCTGAATGAAAGCCTGTGAAAATCCTTAATGGCCTCCACAAAGTGGGAAGCATCCAGTCCGGAACAACTTTTCGCAAACCATCCATATCCCCTACCTGCCTGGCTGGCCTGCCACTCCTTCTTCACAATACCAATGGAATAAGATTCGGGGATGAAATTCATCATCCTCCAGACTCCTTCCGACTCATCCCTGAAAAGATAGCCACCAGAGGCCATGGGGCAAAGTGAGGGGATTTCCATATCTGCAACCATTCCTTTAAGGTAGTCCTGGATTTTTATATGGTTATCCACCAATCCATCTGGGTTGGTGAATACGGCCACATTAATCTTCTGAAGGATGCAGGGGCTCATTTCACCCTCGAAATTCAACCTTATAGGTATCATTAATATGCCCGTCACCAAAGGGAGCCACTTCAGCCACCACTTCTCCGGGAAAAAATGCTTTTACAATTTGTGCTAACATGGCCTAAAGATAAAAAAGCAGTTGTACAGGAACCAAAATAAGATTAAATTGTTTGATAAATATTCTAATCAATATTTGGATCCATGAAAGTAATTGTAATCTCCCTCGCTCTTTTCCTCCTGATCCCCTCTTTAATGGCCCAGGATACCATACCTGCTGCACCAGGCACGGCCCAGGATACAGTAACTCCAGCGACAGCTCCGGCAGTGGCTCCGGCAGCGGCTCCGGCAGCAACAACAGCCCAGCCAGCCCCACAGGCTCAGGCCGAACCCCGGGCAAAAACAAACAAAGGAGCATGGAAGCAGAAAATGTATTTCGGCGGATACGTAAATTTCTCCTTTGGAACTTACACCTCCGTTGGCGTTGAGCCCATGGTGGGATATAAAATTATCCCCCGTCTCTCGGTGGGAGCGAAAATCAGGTATGATTACGTCCAGTACAAAGGCACCGGTACAGAATACTCATACTCCAATTACGGCGGGAGCCTGTTTACCAGGCTGAGCCTCATCAAACAACTCTACCTCCACGCAGAATATGCAGGCTATAATTATGAAAACTATAATCAAGATGATGGTAGTTCATCCAGGATATGGGTACCCTACCTTTTCCTTGGAGCAGGATTTCGTCAACCTCTGGGTGGCACGCGCCTCCTTGAATGCCCAGGTTCTGTTTGATGTATTGAATAATGACAACTCACCCTACAGGGCGTGGGAACCATTTTACAGCGTTGGAGTTAGTGTAGGTTTCTAAAGACACCATCATTGGGCTGACAGAATCTCCTGAATGCTTTCCTCTAAAGCACGATTGAAATTTTCTGTAACATCCCACATCATCACGTGACCGGTACCTGACAGGATTTTTGCATCAAAGGAGGGCACATACTTCTTAAAAACCTCCACTGCCGTAGGCCTGTAATCACCATTGATTACGATCAGAGGAACATCCACCTCTTCCAGTGATTTAATACAATCTTCGTTGGACCACCTGATATTCTCCAGTAACATTTCATGCCACCCGGTCTGATCCCGGTCTATCATGGATTGAACCTTTAAGATGGCTTCATTCGGATTATTCACAAAAAATCCAAGCCCGGCTGCTTTTTCAGCACTTGGGTTCTCTATCAGATCCATGAAAGTACTGTCTATCCACTGCGCCACAGGCGGGGGCACCTGATCTTCCGGATTATTAATGGCTTCTGCCAGAATAATACCCAGAACCTGGTCTGGCAGTAACTTTGCAGCCTCAAGAACGGCCGGACCACCCATTGAAAATCCCACAAGGATGACATTTTTGAGTTTCGCCGCATTTACCACAGCAGCAATATCCTCACCAAAGGCCGGCATGGTCCATGCGCTTCTGTTATTAGCAGATTTCCCATGTCCTGCGAGGTCGACAGCAACAACCTGATACTCCTCAGTGAGATCCGGAAGCTGTTGGTCCCAAATGGTATTATTGTTGGTCCAACCGTGGACCAGGAGTATGCAGACATCTCCACTGCCCTGGTTGCTGAATGAGATCTCAACCCCATCAGATGAAGTGGCCATTGTTACTGGCTCACTTTTACATCCGCAGATGAGAACGAACAAAACAAAAAGAAATAAATACGGAATTCAGATGTCTGGTTTTCATAAGTTTAGTTTTAGCTAGTTGAATGATAGTTAATTCAGACTATGAAAGTTAAGGTACAGAATGACACAAGTCAAATGCTCGCCTGAGCTATTCAATCACCAGCTTGCTGTGCTGCTGATAAGAGCCCGTGCTTAAACCTATGATGTAAATTCCCCGCTCGAGTCCGCTTACACCAAGATTTATGTTGTAATTCATCTCAGCAAAGCTAAGGGTCTCAATCCTGTAGATCTGACCACTTTTCCGGCTCCCAAAAGCCGTTCTCCTTCATCAAAGCCCTGGTAATTGAACTTCAGCTTCAGGTTTTCTTCGAGGACTTTAGCTCCATTGGTGGTACCTTCATCCCATACCATAATTACCTCAGAGCGATCAAATAAACCGGTGGGTTTGAGAGGAGGCTCCCCGGCCATCAAAGTGCTGTTGAAGAAGATAATCAGACAAAGAATAACTAAATATTTTGCTCCGGATTTCATGTCGATTATTTTTAATGCTTCTAAATAAAAGTACTGAGATCAAGGCAAATAGGGCAGGAATCAATAATTTTTAGACTTTTTTTAACACGGGCCGGCTGCCGGAAAAATGAACCAAGTCCCCCTCCCCGATGTTTATATCATGTTGAAACCTAAATTAATACAACATGAAACTTAAAAGTCTGCTACTGCTTGTTGCCCTTGCCTCCTTTCAAATTTCAGGTTTTACCCAGGTCTCCTATGAAGGAAGCTATGATAAGGATTTGGCTTTATATACTCTGGATAACGGAGAGATTAAATATGCCTCTTATCAAAAGGCAGATAAGGTACTGGTCCTGTATAATGCAGATCATTCCATGTGGAAATCAGTTCCCCTGCCCATACCCAAACGGCAATACTTCGACCAGTTAAAATCCATTTCTCTGAATGTCTTCAACACAGACGACAAGCTTGAACTTGCTTATACCACTGTTGAATACCTGTCAAACAATGAAACCGAAGTCACCACAAAGCATGTAGATGTCCGCCCTACCCTCTTCATTATTAACGAAGATGGATCCATGGTTCTGGAAGCAGAGAACAGCAGTCATATGGAAGTTGTTGACAACAGTGGTACCCGTAAGCTTTGGGTGTATAAGCGAGACGGACAGGATAAAAAGAAGAATGTTGACATATATTCCCTTCCCGATGCCCCTCTCGGAGAATTATTAATAGATCAGGGTAAGGATGGCGCCTTCCAGGCCAATGGCGAAAAGGGCGGGATTTAAATAAATTTTTTCAGGCTGGCCGATTTATTTCTTATTTTGTTGCATGAACAAAAATAAGGACAAACCGCACATTGCCGGTCTTCGATCCATTAAACTGGAGAGCCGGCCCGGCATTTACTTCTGGTGCGCCTGTGGCCAAAGCAAAAATCAACCCTTTTGTGACGGATCTCATCGGGGCACAAGTTTTCTTCCCCTTCGGGTTGAGATAAGAGAACAGCAGCGCGTAAAATGGTGTTCCTGCAAGATGACAAAAACCCCGCCCTACTGTGATCACAGCCACAGGGATTTACCCGGCTACGTCAGTAAATAACCCTTTTACTCCCCAACTAAACTCTAAAATATGCCCATGCTCAAGCAATCCGTCAGGAAGGGGCTCCCCCTTCTGCTCCTGCTCATACTAATCTCCTGCTCCAGTGATTATGTAAGCATCAACTTTGATAGTGAAATGGAGGTATCCGGAGCAAAATTCTCCCTCGAGGACATCTCACCCGGCTTACCCTCAGATTGGGATGCCTACAATTATGTGATCCTTGAGTTTATGATTAGCACCCCCCAGCGCTTCCACGTGGGTTTCACCACCGATCGGGGATACAATGAACTGAAGGTTATGAGCTATACACCCAATGGATGGAACAGGCTTGCCATCCCCTTAAGGTTTTTCAGGGAAGCCCCCGCTGCCAGGGGTGACATGGCCGCAACGTACAACCAGCCCAGATATACAGGCTGGATCAACCTCTCCGGATCAAGAACTCCCCTTCGGGGAATCGACTCCATCGGCATCAGAATGCATGCTCCCATCGGCAACCCGCAAATGAAACTCAGATCGCTAAGCCTGGCCAAAGAAGATCCTGGTGATCTCTACCTGGGCGACCTTCCCGTGGTGGATGAGTTCGGACAATACAATCTGGGCGATTGGGAAGGAAAAATCCATTCCCTGGAACAGCTCGAGGAAGAGTGGGCCGCGGAAGATGTTCAAGAGGTGGATGTAGAACCATATAAATTTTCGAAATTCGGAGGCTTTCTGGAAGCACGTATTGATGAGGGAACCGGCTATTTCAGGACCGCAGAAATTGATGGCCGTTGGTGGTTTGTGGATCCGGAAGGCTACCTGTTTTTATCCCATGGGGTAAACTGTGTGGGCCCGGGTGGTGGTGGAGATATTTCCCGGCTGGAAGAAAGGGAAAACCTGTATAAGGAAATCCCGCCTCAAGCAGGCCAGAACGGGGGAAGCTACCGTTCACCCTCCTTCGGACGATGGAATCTTTCGCGCAGATACGGCGACGAGTCCAGAGAAAAGGCCATTGACAATGTCCTCACAAGGATGGACCGCTGGGGACTCAATACCATAGCCAACTGGTCCAGAAGCGATGTTTACAACAGAAACGAGAAGGCTTTTACCCTTCAAATGCAAGGCATAGGAATTGAAGACAATCTGATGGGCCTGGCTGATGTATATGCACCCGGATTTTGGGAAATGATTGATGAAGCCGTACGGAAAACCGTTGAACCCTACCGGGAAAACCCCTGGTTACTGGGCTACTTTACCTACAATGAGCCTTCCTTTACCGGACGCGAGCAAAGGCTTTGTGATTTGATCCTGGATGGAAAAGAACGACCCATAAAAATTGTTCTCCAGGAATATCTTGAAAACGGAGATAGTCCTGAAAAGCGGATAGAGTTTATTCACCACACCTTCCGCATCTTCATCGAAAGTGTGAACAGGGCATTGGAAAAACACGATCCCAATCACCTTAGCCTGGGCATACGCTTTGGCCAGGAGGCCAGCAATGAACTGCTTGAGTTATGCAAGGATGTCTTTGATGTTTTTAGCTTCAATTGTTATGATCTTTATCCAGGACAGGAGATGTTGGATCGGTTTGCAGAAGTTACCGGAAAGCCTCTTTTTATAGGAGAATATCATTTCGGAACGGTGGACCGGGGAATGGCCCAGTCACTCTGGCAGGTGAACTCCCAGGAGGAAAGAGCCGTGGCCTACCGCTACTATACCGAAAAAGCGTATTCCCATCCAGGCCTTATCGGGACATCCTACTTCCAGTGGTGCGACCAGGACCTTACCGGGCGGCGAATGGATGGTGAAAACTACAACTGTGGCCTGGTGGATGTTACAGACAGGCCTTACCCCTATCTGGTAGAAGCCGTATCCGAAACAGCTAAAAGAATTTACAAGATTCACTCCGGAAACCTGAGCCCAACAGAACAGGCTCCGTTAAAAGCCCGTGGCCACGGAGCCATTCCTGATATCTGGAACCAATAAGTCCTGCTCTGTAAAACCATTCTGCCTGCTGCTTGTTTAATGATAGCTTAGTAATAAAAAAACTTTCAAATGGACAAAGCAGCACAAACAATGATCGATAACCTGTACAAAAATACAGGACTTACGCTGGATCAATGGATTCAGCTTGTTCGCAAGAAGAACTTCGAGAAGCACGGTCAAATTATGAAGTATCTGAAGGAAGAGCACTCCTTTACCCATGGATTTGCCAACCTGGTGGCCATGAAGGCAAGGGGAGCCGACGCAGGATCTGTCGAAAACAAAGATGATTTAATCGGGCTGCAATACAAGGGCAAGGAACACTTTAAAGCAATCTATGACCAGATTATCTCAGAAATAGGGAAGTTTCCCGGCGAATTCGAGATTGCGCCCAAAAAGGCCTATGTGAGCCTGAGAAGGAAAAAGCAATTTGCAACACTCCAGCCCGCCACAAAAACACGCTTTGAAATCGGGATCAATCTGAAGGGACAGGAGGCCAGTGGAAAACTGACGGCCATCACCTCCGCCTCTGCCATGTGCTCCCACAAAATCAATATCACCCGTGCTGACGAACTGGACCGGGAGGTAATAGAGTGGCTCCGGGCTGCCTATGAAAAGGCTGGCTGATTTTCTTGGATCTTATCAATGAGTCATTTCGATCGCAATTAACATTCGCTTAGCAGAGTTTGTTAGTTTTCTTATTTAGATTTGTTTTAAACAAATTTCGGATCCATTGAAATTTACAGTTAACCCTTAAATCAAATCTAAATGAGAAAAATCAAAACCTTATTATATGTTATTGCAGGTTTTAGCCTTTTATTATCCTCGTGCACCAAAGATGATCCATCCGATGAACCATCCGATGGGGAAGTTTTACAACTGCAGGGAATATCCGATGAAACCAAAAGTGCAATCCCCCTGGATACTGGAGAAATAGGCCTCGAAATTGACGCCCGCAGTCTTGCCAGGATTGGATATTTTCCAGCAAGCGCTGATTTGATCATTGAAGGATCCCTGAACAACTATTCAGAAGAAGGTATCGCGATAGACCAGTACACCCAGGTGGCAACTTTCAAAATCCGTATTGAGGATCTGGAAGAGGATGTAGTGAACAGTTTTGCCGAGGGAGTGCCCATTCAGGTCACCATATATGACAGTCAGGGTATGGAGCTGGAATCCAAAAGTATATCAAGATTTATTTTTAATTCTACGAACAAAACCCTGAATATCGAAACCGAAAAGCCGATGGTTCTTAAGCCCCTTGCAATTAATCCATCCACCCCTTACTACGCTGCCATTGGAATAGATGAGAACACAAAGGTTTTAGGCGCAAGTCTCGATTACAGGGAAGGCAGTCCATTGGAGTACTGGGAAAGCGGGCCGGTTCAACTGAATGCATTTTATTTTAGTGAAACACCCGACCCCGAGAAGCTTATCCAGTTGCTTTATTTTATACCGCAAAGCAACAATACATTTGCCATCAGGTCTTCCTTCATGAATTCCTTTCTGGAAGTGGATGAGAATGGAGTGCTTAACTGGAACAAGGCGAATACTGATGAAAACTATGACTGGGAAGGAATCCAGGACAGGCACCTCTTCTTCCTCGATCAGGTTGAGGACGGGACAATTAAAATCAAACCCTATTTAACTGACACATACCTGAAACTAGATCCCGGCAACCAGATAATTACCAGCTATTTTGAGGAACCCTCCGGGACTGAACCTGAAAGCTATGACCTTAAATTCAGGCTTCTGGGAGCAGAAATTGAATGGGAGTTTGAATCTATTGATACAAAATATTCAGCCCCCATCATTCCACCCGCTAAAATGGATTTTGCCTTCGACCAGACCATCATAAATTGTTCTTCCTCAATCGGAACTTATGTGGTAGGCACAGATTCAGAGGAAACCAAAACCACGACAATTTCTTATAACGAAGGTATTAATCTTGCATACAGCAGCACCAAAAGTAAAAGTGCCACAGTAGAAGCCAAAGCATCAGGAACAGTCTTTGGCATCGGCGTAAGTGTATCTGCTTCAGGCACCATTGGAGCCAGTGCCACAAATAAGTTCGGAACTTCCAGGGCCGAGCAAAAATCCACTCTGAACAAAGAAACGCAAAAGGTTTCCACCAAAAGATCCATTGAGGTGGGACCATACACTGCCATTGAGGTATTTGATGTAATCCAGAGACTTTCAAATGTGAAAATACCTTTTGTTTCACGCTTTATCCTGCGAGGGAAAACTTCAAATGGACTTCCCTTAACAGGTGCCGAGATTGTAAGCCAGATGGGGGCAAGCCGTTTCGGGGGTGTAATCTCCGAGGTAGATTCTGACTACGTGATCTTCAACATTAGGGGTAGTGTGAATGTGGATAATTACTTCGAATTCAACAATACGATCAATGACATAATTGGTGCTTGCAACTAGGCGCTGGACTCTTTTCAAACATATGATTTTTGCTTGACATTTTTCTTCGACGGTCGTAAATTAAGGGAAACCCCTAAATACGGCCCTTATGAAGAAGTTCGTCTATCTTTGCATCACGCCTGAATCGCTGATCGCATCACATCTTCCGCCTTCTGAATTTGGCAACTACCTGGCCACAGGGACCCGAAAAAGATTGCGTGGGCAGGCCATCTTCATGGAAGTTGATCCAGCAAAAATCAAGAACTTCCCCCTCCAATATATGGAAGATAGACTGGTTGCCTACGATGACGGGGAACCTAAACGCTCCCTCTATCTTTCTATCTACAGGGCCCTGGAATTTGTTCCCCTTGAGGCCATGAAAAATCTGTACCTGGCAACCGACGATGGGAAAGTCCTGGAGCTTAAGACTGGAAGCTACTTAATCCGGGAGAAGGATATCATACATTTGTACCAGCAATTGAACCCCATCAGCACCAGGGTGGTCAGTAAATTAACACCCCCTGAGTTCATCAATTTCCTGACCGATCCCCAAAAAGCAGTTTCTGCTCCGAAAGTTTTTATGGCCGAGCTAAAATTAAATCAGCTTGCGGAAGATCCGGGGGCACCCATTCATAATTTACCCTATCCAAATCCCGATCATCTCAGGCACTGCATAGCCAGGCTTATGACCTCCGGGGAAAGACTTACAAAAACCGTGATCCGCCAGTTCTCCTGCGATCTTTCCTACCGGACTATTGAAAACGGCTTTTTTGTGGGCGATCAGGATAGCTACCTCTTCTACCCTCTTCCATCCATCGAGAAACTTGAGGGAGAATACTATTCCTGGTGGAGATCTGCACTGACACAGTGTTTTTGAATAATTAATAAAAGATACAGACATGTCAAGCCTCGTAAACATTGCCCGATATGAGCAGCCCGATACTGCTTATTTTCTCAAGGAGGAACTTGAGAAGGAAAACATTTCCTGCTTCTTTGATATTTCCTGTGATTCAAAGGGAGACTGGGAGCTTATCCGCATCCAGGTTGATAAGCAGGATGTGGAAAAGTCCATCCAAATTATGATGGCTGTCCGGGAAAAATATGGCATGGCTATTGAAAAGATTAATGCCCCGGTCAGTCCTCGGAAAATCATCGTCCCCACAGACTTCTCCAAGGGGGCCGAATATGCCAGTCAATACGCCATTCTCCTGGCACAAAAATTAAAGGCAGAAATTAAACTCCTGCATGTTTATGAATATCCTGTATCGGAAATGGGTACGAAAGAAACTGCCGCCTACATGAGCTATATGCGGAGCGCCATCAAGGAAGTTGAAGAAAGTGCCAGGCGGGGTATGTTCGATTTTACAAGGAAGATGAAAGCTTACATGGCAAGCGAAAAAATTGAGGATGTTAAGATTCATGGCGCCACCGCCATGGGCAACCTGGTGGGAAGCATCAAGGGAATCAGCAAAAGCTATAAACCCGATCTCATTGTGCTGGGAACCATAGGCAGAAGTGACAATTCTAAGATTGTACTGGCCGGACTGGCCAATGCCATCATCAACGGCCTCAATATCCCCCTATATGCTATCCCGGGCCCCAGCTCCCCGGAAGATTTTGAGAAACTGAATATTCTCTATGCCACAGATTTTAATGAACAGGATAACAAATACCTGGACCGTCTTCTGGAAATTCTCGAGCCCTTTGAGAAGCAAATCAGCTGCGTACATATTGATACCGAACATAATCCTGCCAAAAAAGAACGGATGAATGAACTGAATCTACAGCTAAAAAAAGAGTATGGGGAACATGACATTCAGTGCAGGCTGATCGAGGATGAAGATGTATATCATGGAATGAAAGTTTTCGCTGTCACAAACCAGGTGAATCTCCTCTCCTTCACCCTCCAAAAAAGGAACCTTTTCGAGAAACTCTTCAAACCCAACCTCTTCAAAAAAATCCTGCAGGAATCTAACCTGCCCATCCTGCTGTTCCCTACTTCAGCCTGACATTTAATTTTCATAACTTTGGAGCAGGATTGCTAAAAATAGAACTTAAAGTTGAGCATCGCTTTTTTAACATAGGCTTTACCCTCAAGACTATTAAGGTATGATCCGTAATAGCTTAACTGAAGACCCAGCTCAAAATCATCCGAACCGGAGTATCTGATTCGCCCCAGGAATAAACTTGAATTTCCACCATTTTCCATAACAACTAGGGGGGAAGAAGACAGCATGTATCCCAGGGATAAGCCTATGGGAACCTCTCTCTTTGGATTAAAATCCACATCTCCAAGCACACCAAGAGCTATATATCCCCTGGTATTTCCACGTTGAAAGGACTCACCATAAAAATAATCCCCGTTAAACTGCAATCCGAAGCTTGGACTGAATGCATAAGCCCCGCGAAGACCCACTCCTGCAGTTAAAGAGGGTACATTTTTCCTTACCGATGGATAGGGCTCATTATCAATAACTTCCTCAATAAACTCAGGCACATTAATAAAGCTTCCATCAATCCTGCTCAACTGTACTGAAGCAGCCATATTAAATTTCTGAGTATTCATCACCCGCACAAGCCAGCCAATGGTGCCTCCTGAGAGGGTATTCACCCCATCCACAAGTATGGTGGACATATCAGTGCCTAAACGACCCGCCATTTTTATTGTCGCATACAGGGCCAACCATGGGGTAAAACCTTGCTGATACTGAATATCCAGATCCAGATACATTACTTTTCCTGTAAAACTAAAAAGTTCATATTCATCAATCTGAAGGCCGGGGATCTCAAGTAGGGATGTTGTTCCATAACCAATATCGGCTTGCAAATGAGTGGTGATAAAAGAGCTGTTCATATAAGACGTGGAGGAGAACCTGTGACCATTAAGAGCAGGATATTTTTCTCTCACCTCTGAGTCAGTTGATTGGGCAGCCGCCGCATTCCAGCAGATGCTGAGAATGATAAATATATGTAGATGTTTTTTCATTGGGGCCTATTATTTTGATTTGCTTAATGGAAATTCAATTCCGCATAAAAATTTGAAACCAGAGCTTTTCACCCTGGGAATAATATCATTGGTAAGGGGATCATCGGTCAGGTTCACCAATCCCTGTGCATATCGCAATTCAATAAACAGTGTGGGATACCCAAGAGGAATACGAAAACCGGCACCAAAATGCATGGCCAGATTCCATTGACTTATATCTGACTCAAGTTCATTCTCCTGGTCTCCCATGATATGAGCACTGTTAAGCAACATTCCCGCTTCAAATCCGGAAAGCGCATAAAATCGTTTTTTTGCTGAGGTAACCTTCAACATCAGGGGGATGGAAAAATAGTTCAGGCGAATTTTGGCACTATCCACCGGCTCATTGCTCCCTCTGACCGAAAAGGCCAATTTGGTCCCCTCCTGGCTGTAGGAAGGCTGCAGACTCAGGGCCAGGGCTTCACTTATGCCGACATCTATCAGGAGTCCGAAATTTCCGCCCATCAGAGTATTGTAGCTACCTTTTGGGGGCGAATCACCCAGCAACTTACTGCTATTTAATCCTCCGAAAAGCCCCAGGGAAACCTGGCCGATGGAAAGCGCAGAACAAAAAACCAGAGTAAGTAAAACAAAGAGGATTTTAGTGTTTTTCATATTGCATGATTAATACGCTACAATTTACATAAAAGTGCTGATAATTATTTTTAAGTTATTTTTGAATATGAAGCAATCATACTATTGCTATTTCAATGGTGAGCTCCTCATGTATGAAGAGCTGTATTTGCACCTTTCCGACCTGGCTTTTCAGAGGGGCTATGGCGTTTTTGACTTTTTCCGCAGCCGTAAGGGGGAAATTCCCTGGCTAAAGGATTACAGGGATCGGCTATTTTCTTCACTTGAAAAAGCAGGCATAGAATCAGATCTTAACGAAGAACAGTTTGAATCCATCATCCACGACCTTCAACTAAAAAACGGCCTTAAAAACGGAGCCTTCAAGGTCATCGTTACGGGTGGCTACTCGGACAACCTTGAATCGGTTACCGGCAAAGCCAACGTGGTAATCATGAACCTGGAATGGAAAAAACCTCCTGCGGAGGCATTTGAAAAGGGGGTAAACCTGATCAGTGAAAAATTTGTCAGACCAAACCCTGAGATCAAATCACTCTACTACCTGAATACACTCCGCCTGCAAAAGAAGCTATGTGAATATAAGGCAGTGGATATTCTCTTCCATACGGAAATCATTTCAGAAGCCTCCCGAGCCAATCTGTTTTTCATTAAAGAGGGACAGATATACACACCGGCCAGCAATATCCTTAAAGGAATTACCAGAAAGCAGGTTCTGGCCCTGAATGAAAACATCAGGGTGGAAGACATTCAAAGTGACCATCTCTACGATTTCGATGAAATATTTATGACCTCCACCTCAAGGGATGTGACGCCTGTGATAATGGTTGAAGGCAAAGCTATTGGCAAGGGTACCCCGGGTCCTGTAACACGCGAAATCATGGCTGCATTTCAGGCCCGGGGCTGGTAGGCTCAAAAGAACCCAAAACAGTAAGATAAAATAGCGATTCATGAAAATCGAGCACATCGCCATTTGGGTAGAGAATCTGGAAAAAATAAGGGTTTTATATTAAGCCTGTCCCCTTTTGTCGTAATTTAGGCTAAGACAATACTATGGCCATTCCAACATCGCGCACAAAGCAGAAAGCAGAGATAATCATTCATGCTGAAAGATGCACGGGATGCGGACTCTGCGTTTCGGTTTGCAAGGACTTCAGCCTTGAAATGGCCGACTCCATTGTCAAAGTGAGTGAGGATCCCATATTTGGCTGTATTGCCTGCGGGCACTGCATGGCCATCTGCCCTTCCGATGCCATTGAAATTCACGGAAGATTCATGAGCCCAGACCAGCTTTTTAGCTTGCCTGATAAAGCGGAGGGGGCAACATATCAGCAAGTGAACACCCTTTTACAGCGAAGAAGAAGCATCAGGGAATTTCAGGACCGGGAGGTGGAACCCCACTTACTCGAAAAGATACTCTCAGCTGCCAGAAGTGCACCGATGGGGCTCCCCCCTTCCGATGTGCATGTGCTAATACTCGACAGCAAAACAAAAACCCGTGCTTTCGCAAAGGATTTTTGCGAATATCTGAAGGAAATAAAATGGTTTGTTTCAGGCTGGTTTTTGACCCTGATGAGACCATTCTGGGGTAAAACCAATGATGCCCTCTTCCGGAACTTTGTAAGGCCTGTCTTCTCTACCTATACTGAGAACATGGAAGAAGGACTGAACCTGGTAAACTATGATGCTCCCATGGCACTGTATTTTTATGCCACACCCTGGGCCGATCCGGCCGACCCCATCGTAGCTGCCACTTTTGCCATGATTGCGGCCGAATCGCTGGGCCTTGGCACCTGCATGCTGGGGGCCATTCATCCCCTGATCCAGAATGGAAAGCGGGCAAAAAAGTTCAGGGAAAAACAGGGAATTAAATCCCGCAGCCGGGAGGGCCTTTTTGTCATATTTGGTTATCCAGCTGTAAAATATAAAAAGGGAATTAAAAGAACTTTTGCTTCCGATAACTAATACTTACAGTTGGCTCACCTTATACCCTTTTTTCTTCTGCATGCTTAGAATCACAAAGAGTTTTTTCATGTTGGGGTTAATATGAGGAAGGCTATGTTCATTCGAAGTTAGGAATAAATTATTGTATCATGCTTTTTGCAAAGCCTTACAAATGCATAGCCCTTAATCGCTATATTTGAAACTCCTAAAAGAAAAAGCAAATGAAAGTTAGCCTTCCCCTGGCCATTGCAGGTCTGATCATTCTGACCGCCTGTAAGCCGCGAGTCAATATGGACAAAGCAGTTGTTCAGGTCTATGAAGAAACCTGGGAGTCTCTTGCTCAAAATGAAAAGGAACCGGAATGGTTTAAGGATGCAAAATTTGGTATCTATTTCCACTGGGGGGTATACAGTGTGCCTGCCTTCAATAATGAATGGTACCCAAGGTGGATGTATGTACCCGACAGAGGCGACCTTTGGGGTGGAAGGGTTTACGAACATCATAAAAACACCTGGGGCCCGGTGTCAGAATTTAATTACCACGATTTCATCCCCATGTTCGGGGCTGAGTATTTTGACGCTAAGGACTGGGCCACATTATTTAAGAACGCAGGGGCCCGCTTTGCCGGTCCGGTGGCCCAGCACCACGATGGTTTTGCCATGTGGGATAGCGAGGTGAATCCATGGAACTCCAGGGCCATGGGCCCTGAAAAAGACATCCTGGGAGATCTTTTTGCGGAGCTGAAAAAGATGGACATGTATACCATCGCCACCTTTCACCATGCAAAAGTATTGCAGAGGTATGCTTTGGACACGGCCAACTGGGCCGGAACGGGACCAAATGCAGGAAGGAACAGTCACTTCCCCTATCATCCCGATTATGTGACCTCCACCACCGATCCCAAACTCAGGCTGCTGTATGGAAATCTTCCGGTGGAAGACGGACCCGAATACTGGCTCGACCAGGTCAAAGAGGTGGTGGACAAGTATGCACCCGATATGATCTGGTTTGATTCCTGGCTGGACCAGATCCCCGAAGAATATCTGCAGAAAATGGTTGCCCACCAGTTTAATACCGGAGTAAGCCGTGGACAGGAGCCACTGGTAGCCTGTAAGCAGCAGGACCTGCCTTCCGACATCATGCTGCTGGATATCGAGCAGGGCGGAAAAACTGAAATCTCGGAGGATTACTGGCTCACAGACATCACCTTGAGCCACAGCAGCTGGTGCTATACAGAAGGTCAGACCTACAAGGAGCCTACAATGGTAATCCGGAATATGATCGATGTGTGGAGCAAGAAAGGCGTTGTTCTCCTGAACATCTCGCCCAGGGCTGACGGGGTAATTCCGGATGAACAAAGGGAAGTCCTTCTGGCAATCGGAGAATGGATCCGAAAGCACGAAGAAGCCGTATACGGAACCAGGGCCTATGATGTATTTGGATACGGTGTTGCAGATTTTGAGGCAGGTCATTTTGGCGGTCAGTCTGCCACCATTGACTACAACAAAAACGACATCCGCTTTACCACCTCCAAAGACAAAAAATCCCTGTATATCTATAGCCTCGGTTTACCGGATGCCAATTCAGAGCTGGAGCTTGAACATATTATCGATCCTGCAAAGAAGCAAAAAATCAAGCGCGTAAGCGTGGTTGGAAGCGGAGCGAAACTGAAGTGGTCGGTGGATGGAGACAAGCTGGAGATTTTTACCCCGGAGGCTTCGCAGATGGATGAAATAGCCACTGTGTTCAAGGTGCAATTCAGGTAAGCAATCCACAGGCCATGGCCTGGCTTTAACGAACCGAGGCAAGGGTAGCAAAGAGGCGGCGGATATTCTCAACCGGCACGTCATTCAGAATGTTGTGCACCTGCTGAAACACAAAACCATCATAGGGTTTCCAGATTTCCAGCTGTTCCCGCACATGGGCTTCAAGCTCATCCGGACTTGCCCGGTTTAAAATCTCCTGGGTATTACATCCCCCACCCCAGAATGTAAAACGACCCTTGTACTTTTCCCTGAGCAATCGGGGATGCATCGTTTCTGCATTAATCTGTACCGGATTTAGCATATCCAGTCCTGCTTCAATCAGGTCCTCAATAAAAGGTTCAATACCCCCGCAACAATGCAGCTGAATTTTCAGATGGGGAGCCAACTCCTTTACCCGGGTCCACATTTTTTTATGAAAGGGCTTGTAGTATTCCCTGTACATGGCCGGATCGATCATCGGTCCCATATTGGTTCCAAGATCGTCGCCAAAGAGAATGATGTCAATATGTTCACCCACAGCTGCCAGGTAGGTCTCCAAGCTTTTCAGATAAATATCACACAATCTTTCAGAGAGTTCCATCACTTTGTCAGGTGAAGAAACCATGGATAAAAAGTAGCTTTCAGGCGTATACAAACCCTGCGGGGATTCAAAAAGACTACCCCCAAAGATTCCAAGGATGGCCCTGTCACTTTCTGCCCTCAGCTTTTTGGCGCCTTCCGTAAAAGCTTTAAAGTCAGCCGGCTTTTCCAGGTCGAAGTGACCACCCGGTGTGGCAGCTGCACTCCACATGGAAAGGGGCATTTTTTCAGCCAGATCGGAGAAATCATCGTTTTCAAGTCCGCGCTCACTCAGGGGGTAGATCAGTTGCTCAAAATAAAAACAGCCCGCTTTCTGAACCCCGGCCTTCTGTCCCTCACGGTTCAGTAAAAACCAATCATCACCCTCCTTCACAGTATCGATATAGGCAGGGATTTTACAGGGTGTTCCATCGGGCAGCACCCAGTCCTTCCAGTCCTCCGGCGAGTGCATATAGGCCCTGCCCAGCTCAATCACATCGGAGCCCAGGATATCCAGCACCTCCGGTTCGATAATAGCCAGTTGCTGGATAAAATCATACACATAAATATCACCACTCCTAATTCCCAGGTCCTTTTTTAGTTTTGCATATACGATGGCCGAAATACCTGAGGACCTGTGAGAACCAAGATCCAGCGGTAAACTGTCCGGTGCCTGATAAGAGAGGGCAGTAAGGATTCTTTCGCGTGGGGTCATGAGAGGAGTTTATAATATTTAGCTTGAAGTAAGGTATAAATAAATCAAGGGGTATTTACAATAACAGGGGTAGCCTGATCGGCAATCAAGGCCCCGTCGGGAAGTTCATCCTCACTCCCACTCGGGAAACTGGGTGATGTTTAAGTCCAGTTTGGAGATGGTCTTCATATCCTTGTTGGAAAGCTCAAAATCAAATATTTCCAGGTTCTCAATCATATGTGCCTTCTGTGAGCTTCTTGGGATGGCCACAATGCCTCGCTGAAAGTGCCACCTCAGGCATACCTGGGCAATGCTCTTGTTAAACTTCTTACCAATTCCTGCAAGGATTTCGTTGCTGAAAATATCATTGCGAGCGGCCGCAAAAGGAGACCAGGCTTCCATCTGAATATCATTCTCCTTAAGGAAGGGATAGGAATCTTTTTGCTGAAAGAAAACATGGGTTTCAATTTGATTGATTACGGGTTTGACGCTTGCATAAGCCATCAACTCTTCCAGTTGATCCGGATCGAAATTACTCACTCCAATTGCTTTGATTCTACCTTCCTTGTACAGCTCTTCCATGGCCTGCCAGCTTCCTTTCACATCGCCCCGGGGCCTGTGGATCAGGTATAAATCCAAAAAATCTGTCCCCAGTTTGCCCAGGGAGGTTTCAAAGGCTTTAAGTGTGCTTTCATATCCCGAATCATCAACCCATAGTTTGGAAGTAATAAAAAGCTCTTTCCTATCTATGCCGCTTTTTTTGATCCCCGCCCCTACAGAAGCTTCGTTTCCATATATCGTGGCCGTATCAATCAGCCGGTAACCCACGGAAATGGCATCAGCCACACAGCGTTCGCCCACAGCATCATTGAGGGTGTTGGTACCAAAACCAAGAATGGGCATGGCTACACCGTTGTTGAGGGTAATAGCAGGAATTGAATTTTCCGCCTGCATGGAGCCGGGAGCTCCCAATAAATGCTGCGCGCTTAAAGGCAGGAATACTGTGGAAGCTGCAAGACCTGAGCCTATTCGTAAAAACTTACGACGGTTCATTCTAAGTAACTGATGCTTTTTATCCATACCTTTATATTTTTGTGATCGGGCAGAACCAAATATATAAACTTTTAAGTCCTCATGAGAAACAAAGTACTATTTATACTGGCAGCAGGATGTATTGGGATTTTTTCATCCTGCGATAATAGCACCAGCAGCATATTTCCCTCAGATACAATTACCACGGAGATCAGAACAGTAAGGGATTTTTATGGTATTGACGCTTCCACCACCTTCAAGGTATATGTGACCCTGTCCGACTCGGTGGAAAGCGTGGAAATCAGGGCAAATGAAAACCTGCAACGTTATGTTGAAGCGGAAGAACAGGGAGGCAACCTGGTGCTTAAACTGGCAGATGGCGTTAATGTCAGTGGAGGCAAGCTGGTCCTGGAAGCTTACGTGACCACCAGAAGCCTCTCCGAGTTCTCAGTGTCGGAAGCATCCGGCATCTACCTGCAAAATGCACTTTCCATCAGTGAGGTGGACATCGACCTGTCTGAAGTAAGCAGTTTTGCCGGAGAAATCCATACCACAAGCCTGAACTGCAATCTTTCGGATGCCTCTGTGTCAAACCTGTCAGGTACAGCCACAACACTGAATATGGACATCAGCGATGCCAGCTCTTTCAGTGACTTTGACATGGCAGTGGATTATCTATATGCAGACATTTCAGATGCCAGTAGTGCTTATATTACCGTAAATACAAGCTTCACAGCCAGCTTATCAGGCGCATCCAATCTCTATTACAAAGGGAATGGCGTTAACGACAACTCTGAAACCTCCGGGGCATCCAATATTATCAAGGTGGACTAAAGAGCCCGGCGAGTTCATTTTTAAGCGCTTACCTTTGCAATCATATGATTGATAACGTGGTGGTAAGCTTCCCGCTGATGACTATCCCCAGTAAGGGCTCTGACAGAGATCACCATCAAGCCCTATAAAAAGCGGGTAGTATCCACACCCTTCGAAAGGCTGAAATACCACCACTGATCTTGCCCAATCCGCTTGCATCACCAAAATCGGTGCGCTGGCGGAGAATGGCACCAGGAATCTCCATTTTTACTTCAATGTTTTCTTTTGCAATTTTCATAATATCACCTCCAGGGTTTATGGATTCCTTTATCGGGGTAAGGGCCATCGAAGCATCCACGTATTACTATGGCCGGTTAATTGAATATGTGACAAACACCTAGAAATGACTTAAGTTTTCGCGTGAGCGCCTGGCCTGTGTTAAAAAATATGTTAACTGTCTAAATTATGATCGAATAAAGCTCCTATTCAGGAATTTAGTTCACAATTCAGTGTTATCAATCCGGAAAGTCCACACTCACCATTCTTTTCTTGACAAAGACCTCCAAGAACAAGAGTTACCCAATTTCATATTAGGTCAAAGGTATTTCAAATATCTCCCTCAACATCAAAGGTCGTCAAGCGTAAATCAGTATAAAAATACGAGTGCAGTAAAGCAGCAACTCGATATGATCTATGCGGCCGATCAATGGGAAACAGGACCCTTCTTGATATTTATTTCTCTGATAACAATGTATATAGAGAAGAATCGGTTTTCGATGATCAAGGAAACAGATTAGTTTATTCCATTTATGAATTTGACCGGGAAAGCGAAATTATTGAGGAGGATAAGCCGGGCCGGTGAAAACAATAAACCATTTTCTATTGAATCTCTTCACGACGGTATCTATTTTTACCGACTGGAATCACCAGGAAATATTCTGACCGGAAAAATCTTAGTTAAAAACTAAGATTATCAGAATCCTGTTTTTTTTTAAACTGGCCTTCATCCGATCCTGGCCTTCATCCATCAAATTAAGAGTTTCCTGAAATTAGAGGGATTCACATCAAAGTACTTCTCCAAAAGTCTTAAGACTAAATCGGGGATATTGCTTAATTTTACTACAAGGCTCCATGATGGGCACAGACACAAGGCTAAAACCATGAGATTTACCCTATTTCTCATATTTATCAGCATGACTGGCTTCCTTTCCGGTCAGGATAATACGGCCTTCTCCGAAAGGGTCGAGGAACGCCAACGTATGGTCGCTGAGGATATTGAGAATTATCCCCGTCTGCCCGTGAAAGACAATGCAGTATTAGCCGCCATGCGCCGGGTCCCAAGGCATGCCTTTGTTCCTGAAGACCTGCAGGCCTATGCCTATGAGAATCGTCCCCTGCCCATTGGATATAATCAAACGATTTCCCAGCCACTTATTGTTGCACACATGAGCGAATTGCTGGAGCTGAATGCTACTCACAAAGTACTGGAGATTGGTACCGGAAGCGGATACCAGGCAGCTGTCCTGGGAGAATTGTGTGATTCGGTCTATAGCATTGAAATTATCCCTCAACTGGGTAAAAGGGCCGGAGCAATCCTGGCAGAACTGGGATATGATCATGTCCGGGTACGAATTGGGAACGGATATAAGGGCTGGCCGGAACAGGCCCCTTTTGATCGCATGATTGTTACCTGCGCACCCGATGATATTCCTGAAGCACTTATTGAGCAGTTGAAACCCGAAGGACGAATCATCATCCCGGTGGGAAATCCCCGGGAGACCCAGTACCTGGTAGTGGTAAAGAAAAATAAGAAAGGAGAAATTATCACCGAAAACCAGTATCCCGTCCGCTTTGTTCCCATGACCGGAAAACAGTAAAGCTTAAAGTAAGTCTGAACCATTGCCTGAATTGATGGTTTTAAGATTAGCACTCAAGGCATCATAAACATGATTCAGAAAACAGCCATACTATTAGGAGCAACAGGCTTAACCGGAAGCTTGCTGCTAAAGCGCCTTATAAAAGATGAAAGCTATTCAAGAATCCTCCTTTTTTCCAGGAAGAGTTCTGGAAGCAGCTCTCCCAAAGTAAAAGAATTCCTGGGAGATGTCCTTCATATGGAAGAATTCAAACAGGACTTTCTGGCCGATGAAGTATATGTTTGCATAGGAACCACTTCAGCCAAAACCAAAGACAAAGAGCTCTACCGGGCCATTGATTACGGGATTCCCACCAGGGCGGCCATCCTTGCAAAAGAGCATACCATTCCCACTTTCGTGGTTATGTCCTCCATGGGGGCAAATCCCGGGAGCAGGATATTTTACAGCCGGACAAAGGGAGAGATGGAAGAGACCATATTGAGTCAGGAAATCCCAAATACCTACATCCTGCGCCCATCTCTGATTCTGGGAGAACGAAACGAAAAACGTTTTGGAGAAAGTTTTGGAGCCGTCGTTTTAAAGGCCTCCTCTGCACTGATGGTGGGGAAACTTAAAAAATACAGGGCCATAAAGGCCGACCATATTGCAGCCGCAATGATCCGGCTTGCAAAAACAAAGCCGGACATGAAAATTATTGAATCAGATCTCATCCAGGAACTGGCCTCATCTCAGGATAATTGATTTACTCCTTTTCGAATCCCATATGCTAATTGTATGTTAACTAGACCATCTGCTTGAACCATTGATCCTGACTGCCGTTTAGTTTAAGTAAACATTTCAAATAAAATTCAAATAAAATATCGACATGGATAAGAAAAAGATAATTGCAGTTGTAGGCGCCACAGGAGCGCAGGGTGGAGGATTGGTAAGAGCAATTTTAAATGATCCTGACCATGAATATAAGGTACGTGCACTCACACGTGACGTAAACTCGGATAAAGCAAAGGAACTCGCAAACATGGGGGCAGAAGTGGTAGCTGCCAATGTGGATGATATTGAAAGTCTGAAGCAAGGCATTTCACGGGGCTTATGGCGCATTTTGCGTTACTTTCTTCTGGGATCATTTCTCACCTGAAAAGGAGAATAGCCAGGCGAAGGCTATGGCCGAAGCAGCCAAATCAGAAGGAGTCAAACACGTCATCTGGTCCAGTCTCGACGATACCCGCAAACTGATTCCTCTGGATGATGATCGCATGCCCACCCTGCAGGGAAAATATAAAGTACCCCATTTCGACGCAAAGGGCGAATCCAATCACTACTTCACCGATCTGGGATTACCTGTCACCATAATGAATACCGTGTTCTATTGGGAGAACTATATTTATTTTGGCCAGGGGCCCCAAAAAGGACCCGACGGCAATTATGCCATTAGCATGCCCATGGGCGAAAGTAAACTTCCCGGAATCGCCGCGGCCGATATTGGGAAATGTGCACTTGGAGTATTCAAAGCGGGACAAAAATATATGGGTAAAACTATCGGTATATGCGGAGAACAATTAAGCATCGCACGAACAGCTGAGGCTTTCAGTAAAGCACTGGGTAAAGAGGTGGTATACAACGAAGTTACTCCTGAGGTTTATCGCGGTTTTGGCTTCCCGGGAGCCGATGACATGGGAAACATGTACCAGTTTAAGCGCGATTTTGAAAAAGAATACTGTTTATCGCGGGATGTGAACCTGAGCCGTGAATTAAATCCTTCGCTGCTCTCATTCAGTGAATGGCTTGAGCAGAACAAAACGCTTATTCCCGTGGAATAATTAAATAGGCATCGATTGAATGACACAAACAATTTTAGGAGCTGGCGGAGCCATAGGCATCCCACTGGCAAAGGA
Source organism: uncultured Bacteroidota bacterium (assembly GCA_963713725.1). Classification (GTDB taxonomy): domain Bacteria; phylum Bacteroidota; class Bacteroidia; order Bacteroidales. The sequence continues at coordinate 150,272 of CAVQMZ010000002.1, read as the reverse complement.
GTTAACAAAATTCACGGATCAGATTCGACTGGTGAGCCGAAATCCCAAAAAGGTAAATGACAGCGATTTATTGTTCACCCTTGATTTAAATGAGCCTGGACAGATCGACAAAGCCATTGCAGGCAGTGAGGTGGTTTACGTGACCATCGGATTTCCTTATAGCACCAAAGTGTGGCAAAAAGTATGGCCCGCCTTTATGCAGGAGGTCATCACTGCCTGCAAAAAACACGATTCCAAACTGGTTTTCTTTGACAATGTGTATATGTATGCAAAGTCAGAAATTCCATTCATGACTGAAAACTCGCGCATATCACCACCCAGTGGGAAAGGTAAGGTAAGGTCATTGGTTCAGCAGATGATCATGGACGAAGTGGAGAAAAACAGCCTTACGGCGGTAATCGCAAGAGCGGCTGATTTTTACGGACCAGAAAATAACAACAGTGTCCTGAAAATAATGGCTGCTGATAATCTAAGTAAAGGCAAAAAGGCCCAGGCCTTTGGTAATGTGAATAAAATACACACTTATACTTTTACCCCCGATGCAGCCAGGGCAACAGCGATCCTGGGAAATACAGCCGAGGCCTATAACCAGGTCTGGCATGTACCCACCACAAAGGAAAAACTTACCCAGCTTCAATGGATAGAAATCATTGCTAAAGAGTTAAAGCAGAAAGTCCGTTTGCAAAAGGTATCGAAAAAAATGATTCAGCTACTGGGCGTTTTTTCTCCTGTTATGAGGGAATTTCCCGAGATGCTATACCAGTACGAGCAGGATTATATATTCGACAGCAGCAAGTTTGAGAAACAATTTGGCAAGCTGACCACATCTCCTGAAGAAGGCGTTAAAAAGATGATGGAAAGCAATCACTAAGATTACCAAACTGCCTGACTGGCAGAACTCTTCTCCTATTTATCTGTTAAGAGCATAAGCATCCTATTAGCCATGGGAAAAATACTGATCTTAGTACTCACATTTAGTCTTTACCTTAGCGGTCCTCTAAGCGCTCAGAGTGCTCAAATTGATAGTTTGCGCCAGATTCTGGACGAAGCTCAGGGCGAAGAAAAAGTTGATTTGTTAATAGAACTGGCTGCTTCATTCAAGAACATCGATGTGGAAGAAGGATTGGCCCTTGCCGATGAGGCACTGGTGCTGGCCCGATCTATGGCCTATATAAACGGTGAGGCGGGAGCCTTGTTGAACAAAGGACGCCTCCTGCGCATGCAAAGCAGGTATACCGAAGCCCTTGAAAACTTCTTCGCATCCCTTAAGCTTTATGAAGCTGCAGCTAATAAGTTCCAGATTGCATATGTATACAACGACATAGGCTATTGCTATTATGACCTTGAACAGTCAGACAAACTTGTGGAAAGCCTGGGTCGGGCTCTTCTGATTTTTGAAGAGATTGGAGATGAGAAGGGAATTGCTGATGTCACCAATAACCTGGGAGTATCATACGATCTTATCGGGCAATTTGATTCCGCCCTGGTATATTACGAACGCTCACTGGCCATGAACCTGAAGCTGGGCGAGAAAGAGGAGGCTGCCAATTGCAAGCTAAATATGGCTGCTGTTTTCACCATACAGAAGAAATATGAGCAGGCCCGGAAGTTGATTGAGGAAGCAAGGGTGTATTATATCGAATCAGGTAACCTGTACGCCCAAATAGTGGTGTTTATCGAGCTGGCAAACATAAGCAGTGCAAAGGGAAATTATCAGTCTGCCATTGCCTATGCCGAAGAGGGATTTAAAACAGCCAATGCTTATGGTTCCACGCACAAGGCCATTTGTTGGCCTATTGCTGGTCAACCGGAAAAGGCTTGAAGCCAGGAAAAACAAGCTTCTTTATGACAAGGGGCAGGAGGTAGAGAAATTGAAATCCAGCTTTTTTGCCAATATGACCCATGAATTCAGGACACCACTTACCCTCATTCTTGGGCCCATTGAATTACTGAAAGAAAAAATCACATCAAAGGAGGCTACAAAGCAACTGGATGTTATGGAAAACAATGCCATGCGTCTTCTGGAACTGATTAACCAGCTACTGGATCTTTCAAAGCTCGAATCGGGGAAAATGAAACTTCAGACCGAGGCAATGGACATTGACTTGCTTATTAACAGGATTACAGGACTGTTTGAATCACTTGCAGAATTAAAGAAGATTAAAGTAAATGTTGAGAACAAGCTTCAAAACAGCCTGTGTTTTATGGACCCGGATAAGATTGAGAAGGTCCTGGTTAACCTCATCTCAAACGCCCTGAAATTTACCCCTGAAGGGGGAAGCATTAATATAAGTATGGACAGCCAAAGCCTGCCGGAGAACCCTGAGAAAAGGAACATACAGATCAGCATTCAGGACAGTGGCAGGGGATTCCACCTAAAGACCTGGAGCAAATTTTCGATCAGTATTTTCAATCATCCCAAAAAACGGGTAATGAGTATTCCGGCACAGGCATTGGCCTGGCTCTGAGCAAGGAACTTGTGGAACTTCATGGAGGAAGCATTACAGTAAAAAGTGATCTTGGACAGGGAGCTGAATTTACACTTATCATTCCTGATGAGCAGAGTTTTCCCCAGGCTGATTCATCAATTGGCGCCAGGTTATACAACAGCCCTGGTAAAAAGATCCTGGCAAATGAGAATGAGCCGGTTTTACAAAAGTCAATGGAAGATATCACAACAGATCAGGGCCCTCTTGTTCTACTTGTGGAAGACAACCAGGAGGTCAGGGACTATGTAAAAGATGTATTGAGTTCGGCTTACAGAATTGAAGTAGCAGAAAATGGCAAGCAGGGTTTAGAGAGGGCAAGGCAGATTATTCCGGACCTGATCATCAGTGATGTAATGATGCCCGAGATGGATGGTCTGGAGCTCTGTGAAAAAATTAAGTCGGATGAATTAAGCAGTCACATCCCCGTCATCCTGCTCACTGCAAAAGCAGCTGTGGAGGACCGTATTGAAGGACTCAAACACAGGGCAGATGCCTACCTGGCCAAACCTTTCGTACCCAAAGAACTGCTGGTTCGTATCTCAAACCTGACTGAGCGCCACCAGAAACTTCGGGAAAAATATTCCAGGGAGATTGTAATGAAACCCGGTGAGCTTGAAGCAAAATCGGTGGATGAACACTTTCTGGAAAAACTAAAAAAATTACTGGAGAAGAATCTCGATAATGAAATGCTGGGAGTTGATGATCTTGCCGGCGAACTCTCCATGAGCCGGTCGCAATTACATCGCAAGATGAAGGCCCTCACCAATCTTGCTCCCAATGAATTTGTCAGGAACTACCGCCTTATAAGGGCAATGGAAATGATCCGTAGCAATACCGGGACCACAGCAGAAATAGCCTTCTCCGTTGGTTTTAACAGCCCCTCCTATTTCACCCGGTGCTTCCGGGAATATTTTGGCCACCCGCCATCAGATGTCCGTAAACAGCAAGCCTAGGATTTACCTCCACTTCTAAATATAAGGCCCTGTCTATCAAGCCTGCACCTGACTATTCTGTTCAAAACCCCGTCCTTCCATGCGACAAATCTTACAGGATCTGACCGGATATTAATAGTAGCAGATCTTAATATCTGCTTATTTTGATTCTGTAATCATTTGTCACATAAAAACCTTTTAGCCATGAAAAAAAATATACTCTTTCTACTGCTGATTACCTTTTTTGTCCAATTGACCGGACAGGGTAATGAAGAGGGGAACCCACTTGGAGTGGACAGTACCCGCCTTGTAAAATCTCAGGACATCTTCTTACTCTGGGCAGCCGGATCTGATAAAGAAGCCATGCACGCACACCAGAAAGTATTCAAACAGAAACTGGGTGTTTACGATGTGCCCGATACGGCAATGATCGATGAAGCAGCCAGTCATATGATTGATGAAAGCCTGGTAAAGGGAAACCAGCGCATGGACATCGCCACCGGTAATTTTAATTTTGATCAGAATGAAGACCTGGTTGCAGTCTGGGAAGGTGCAGGTGGAGAAATTGAAGTCTACCTCCCGAAATTTGACACCTCAGCAAATATGTGGACAGATGCCACCCACTTCACACATCCCACCGCCAAGCTACCTCCTTATGTCACCTTTCAGGATATAGGAAGGATATTTATTAAAACAGCCGACTTCGATGAAGATGCCCTGGATGAACTGGTCCTGGCCTGGCACGATGCTGATGGCACCATCCACCTCGAACTCTATGAAACCGACTGGATCAACCAACCCGTACTGCTGCATGAGCTGAACAATATCTCCCTGCCGCTAAGTCCCTCTGCATTTGCAGATTATTCCATCACCACAGGCGACTTCGACGGAGATGGCAAGGATGAAATCATGATGGGCGTATACCGTAATTCACTCAAACAATCCTGGGCCTATTATTATGATATAGAGGACGAAAAACTTGTCCCAAAATATGATATAGGCATCAGGACTTCACAGGCCAACACAGTGAATAATGCGCTTGTTCTTGCCAGTGGTCAGTTTATCGATGATGCCAGGGAGGAAGTAGCCTTTGTGCACACTGATATTACAAATATGAACCGTCAGGTCGTTGTAGCCTTCGTGCTTTATGTGGATGAATCCACGGGAGAAATCAATTCAGCAGATAATGAGTCAATGGTATATTCAAATTCAGAGACCTTCTGGCGGGTGGATGTGGCCACGGGTGACCTCTATGGCAACAACAGGGATGAGGTCATATTTTCCGTAGGTGACTGGCTGCGGGTATATACAGTGAGTGATGAAGGTCAAATAGAATATTCCTATCATATAAGGGCACTTGATTATAGCCAGCACGATGTCAGACTCAGTAATAACTTCATTGATGTGGGTGACCTTAACCAGGATGGCAGGGAGGAGATTGTACTGGCCAGATCTTTCTACTCCGGGGCTGATCAGAGCATTCACATTGCGAGCTACGCTGCCCGAAACAATCCCTACACCATCTTCCGCATAGGCTTCGAGGAGCATATTGCCCTCAACGGCTAAACCATCAGCAGTTGTACCATACATGCAGTATGCCCTCGCCCTGGGCAACTTCGACGGCCAGGATTTCCGAATCGGCAAACCCGTCCACTATACCCGCACTGGAAATGTTCAACCCCTTGTGATCCTCAATGCACCTCCCTTTCATTTTGACGTATTTAACGGCACTGTTTTTGATGTGAATAACAACTATACAGGAGGAAGTTTCTATTTCACATCCACCTATAAAAAGATGATGAGGTAATATATGAACTTACAACGGAGGTAAGCGGAGATTGGCAGGTTACCGCAGGTTTTATGATTTCGGGAGATGTATCCATGGAAGTTCAAACGGGTGTCAGTGCAGGAGCCGTTGCCATTGCTTCTTTCGGAATGTCGGTGAACTATGAGAATTATGCCCTGGGCAAGTATGGTCGAAACTTTAGCGAAACAAGAAAATGAGAAACACTCAGTACAGGTAAGCTCAACCATAGAAGCCGCAGAAGATGATCTGATTTATGCCACGGTAACTGATTACGATATATATGAATACCCCATATATAACGGCAACAGTAACAAGGTAAATGGCACCATTGTGGTCCCAATACCCAAAGGCACCGAAGCCCGCTGGTTTCCAAGTAAAAGCTGGTCGGCAAGCCTGTTTACTCCCCATCATGAAGTTGGAAACATCATGTCCTATTCCCAATACAGTGACATGGAGGGTCACCCTGATGTGGACAGGCCGTTAAAAGCCAACCTTTCTGAAGGATTCACCGTTGATGCCAATCAATCCTATGACTGGTCCATCAAATTTGAGGACTTCCAAAGCACGGAAGATATGCAGAATAGAATTTGGGGAGCGGACAAAAAGATACACACAGGGGCCATATATTTTGAGGCAAATGGAACATCCAGCAATATGTCAACACATACAACCTCAGTTTCCGAAGGCCTGGAAATTAAAATGCACCTGGGACCAGGATTGGATCGCAGCCTGGGAAATACCAGATATACTGTAACACCCTATTCGTACTGGGCCAAAAACGGAGCCCTGGTTATTGATTACATGGTTGCTCCCGAATTACCATCTGATCAGATTTCAGTGGTGGCAGGAAATGTACGGAGACAATCCAGATCCAACCATGATACTTCCCTGGAGAAATGATCCTGAAAAGGGATTCCGGCTTGCCGACGAAAGTGAAAGGTACAAGACCAGTGACATAAGCTTTGATCCGCCAAATCCAGCACCAGGCGACACTGCAATTATAACGGCAAGGGTTCGCAATTTTGCACTCATACCCACACCGGGGCCGGTGACAGCAAGTTTCTTCGAAGGCGACCCGGATAATGGGGGCCAGCTTCTGACAGCCGTAGATGGCTCAACATCCGTGCAAACCGATGGTATAGTTGAATCCCGGAAAATGAAATCCATCGAGTTCAAATGGGTGGTACCTTCCGGCTATGACGAGTTTACACGGATTTACGTACAGCTCGATCCCGATGACGAAATAGCAGAGATCCACGAAAATAACAACAAGGGATGGAAAACCATGGGTGAAAAGACAGGTAATCCAACCACCGGAATCCGGGATCGGAATGAAGCTGAAATGCAAACGAGTCTTTTGAAAAATTACCCGAATCCATTCAGTGATATCACCACCATCACCTACTCCCTTGATCAAAGCCAGGATGTAAAGATTAAAATCACCGACCTGTCAGGAAGGGATATCTGGTCACGTGATGAAGGATTCAGGATGGCCGGTAAGCAGGAATTTCAATTTAACGGCAGCCACTTACCCGCAGGGATCTACCTGATCCGCATGGAGCTTGACTCAAAAGTATTAATCGGCAAGATGATAAAAGAAAACTAATACTGATCCTTAAGATCTGCCAGTCAGGTCCGCCCGTTCATGCCAGGTTTGGTTTGAACGTGGCGGACTTATTTTTGTCAGTTCAAAAAAATTATCTGCAATTCATGTTACCAGTCTCCTGTTGTTACGTCTAAATGATGTAAAAACAATCAAAACCATGTTACTACAGGATAGCTCAACACAGCGCAGAGGCAACAGAGTTGCCATGATCGTAGGTCTGATCCTTTTAACAATCCTTTTTCTGATCTTGTTTTTAGCCTGACCCCGGAATCAGTCCTTTTCAAAAACCATGATGATAGGGTTGCTCCTCCCCATGATAATTGCGGTATAAGCGTTTGAGCTCAAATCCGCAATCAATGATATCGGAAATTTCTTTCTCAAGGGGAGATGCGTTCCATCCGTGTTTTTGCCTGACTTTATTCATGTACTCATAATCTTCCAACTGTTCATTGATTACGTAAAACAAACCATCATCTTTCAGTTTGCTACGAACATCCTTGATGAACTCCATGGGTTCCTTGAGATACTGATAGGTTCTCAGCATTAAAATTTTATGAAATGTGCTATCAGGCAAATTGGTTTCAGTATCAGTCCCGTTGACAACGATGAACGTATTTGTGAAGGGCTCGCCTCTGACCTTCTCATAGAAATCAATCACTTCATCAATGGTACCTTGATTACAAACAGACGTATCTATATCCTGGATGTAAAAGGTCAGGCTGTCATGGAATATGGAAAGCATGGCTTCAATATATCCATTGCCTGCACCAATATCCGCAATCACTTCACCTTCCTTGAATTTAATCACATCAATACCCCGATCTGCAAGTAATGTCTTTATCTCTTCCTTATTGGTCAGCATTGGGTAGCCCTCAGCAGGCTGCATTGAATCAGACACCTGGGGAGAGGTACATGCCGCTATACAGCATGAGATAAAAAAAACCAACAGGACACCTGCTTTACCTGACAAAACCATAACTTGATAATTTATTCAGCTTCTGAAATTACAAAAACTAAAAACAGGAATCAATGAAAGCCATCGTATATACCAAAAAAGGCTCACCCCATAAGCTGGTCTGTGAGGAAATTGAAAAACCTGTCCCAGGTGACAAAGAAGTTCTGGTAAAAATCCATACGGTTTCATTGAATGCTGCCGATTACCGTTCAATGAAATTGGGCATCATCCCCAAAAGCAAAATATTCGGGGCAGATGTTGCCGGCACTATTGAGACCGTAGGTTCGGAAATTATCCGCCTTAAGCCGGGTGATGAGGTAATGGGAGATCTTGCCAGTTATGGATTTGGAGGTCTCGCCGAATATGTGGCAGTCCCCGAAAAAGCCCTGGTAAAAAAACCATCCAAAATTTCATTTGAGGAAGCGGCAACAATACCTCTGGCCGCAGTAACCGCCCTTCAGGCTTTGCGAGACAAGGGAAACATTCAGAAAGGACAGAAGGTCCTCATTGTTGGAAGTGCCGGCGGTGTCGGAACTTTTGCAGTTCAGCTTGCCAAATATTATAAAACTGAGGTAAGCGGTGTTTGCAGTACAAAAAATATACACCAAACATTATTCCTGGGTGCCGACTATGCTATTGACTATAAAAAGGAAGATTTCACCGCAAGCCACAAGCGCTATGACCTTATTTTAGGAATCAATGGATCCTACCCCCTGCTTTCTTATAGAAAAATCCTGCGTTCGGGTGGCATTTATGTAATGATCGGCGGCTCTTTATCTCAAATATTCAAATCACTGATATTCGGAAGGCTTATGTCAGCAGGCTCAAAAAAAATGAAATCCATTTCAGCAAAGGCAAATCAAAAAGATTTGAATTTCCTGGCATCTCTTATGGAGAATGGAGTGATCAGGGCGGTTATTGACCGTCACTATCCTCTGGATCAGGCTGCCGATGCAATGCAATATCTCAGCCAGGGACACTCAAAAGGTAAGGTCCTGGTCAATATCTAAACCCAAAAGTACTATGCTTACCTCCAGAACTGCAACAGTAAACCAAAAACGGTAAACAGCACCAGCTGATATCCGCCCTGTATCAGGAAGCGCGCCCACTTAAGCTTCTTATTTTCATTGGTCCACATCACAGCACCGGCCATGGTTGGGATTACAAAGGCAGCCCAGATCCACAGCGCTCTTTCAAGCCCGCTTACAAGCTCAGTATCGGCGATCAGGTGAGCCAGAACCAGAACCTGGAAGAGTGTCAACAAAAACTGAACTGCATATAAAGGGCCGGCCGTTTTCTGCATCTTCTTCATTGGCCTCCAGATCATCCGGATTGCACCCCAATAATTTCCATCCACTTTTTTCCGAAAATGGGACCATACCAGATTGCTCCAAGGATCATTGAAAAAACAGCCCCCACAATAATTGCTAAATAATTCACTTCGATTGTGTTCATATCGATTTATTTTAGATTCTCAGTTTCTGAAACAATAAATAGCAGGTGATGGTTCAAAGCAGCATCAGTATCAAGCTCCAAACCAACGTTTTATGCTGCTATCCTCCAAACTCTTTTTTTCATCAGCCAGCCGGCGGCTTGCCTTTTGATGAATCCCTTTTGGCGAGGGCCCGGAAAAGAAGTTCACATCTACCCGGGCAACCTTACCCCCTCCGAATTCCACATAGCAGGAATCTGTTCCTGAGTAAGCGCCCGTGTATTCCTGACCATTAAATTCAGCTATTATGGATTCAGCAGCGGTACGGGCCGCCCCCACTGCAAAAAGCCCGGCTTTGGGTACACCCACACTTGTTATATCACCAATGGCATATACGCCCTGGAATTTTGTCTTCAGGTTCTTTCGATCCACAGGAACCCATTCGTTGTGTACCATTCCGCTTTCTTCCACAACTTTCGGGACACAGTGCTCGGGAACACCCAGAAACAAATCGTAGGGTATTTCAGTGCCATCATCCAGCTCAGCCACTTTCCTGACCGGGTCGATGGACCAGACCATCATTTCGGGAATGTATTTGATTTTTTTATCCTTAAAAGATCTGAGCAGGGCTTTTGAGGTACCGTATGAAGGAGGGATGGGAAACTCAAAAGGGACCACCAGGCTTATTTCGCATTCTTGCCGGATCCCTTTCATCGTCAGATACTCATGAAGCAGGATGGCGACCTCACCGGGCGCCGGGGGACACTTAAAGGGAAAACCAGCCACACCAACAATGGCATGGCCCTTTTTAAATGAGGGCAGCAGATCCCGAATCCGCTCAGCCCCGCTGAAAGAATAAAATTCATTCCCTCCCTCGGCCAGACCTGCAGTGGCTGAAATGTCATAGTCGGCACCCAGGGCCACCACCAGCACATCGGCTTCATGCATACCCTGATCCGTATGAACCTTTCTGCTCAGGGGATCTATGGCAGTGATCTTTTCCTGCATGAATCTTACACCCGGCAGGCTGATCCGTCCATAGGAATGCTTCACGGACCCGGCACTGCGGCGTCCAAACATCAAATCAATCTTGGAATAGCCAAAAAAGAAAGCATCGTTTTTGTCGATCAGGGTAAGATCCAGTCTTTCACCAATTTTTTCAGAAAGGATCGTAGGCTATTTCCAGACCTCCAAAGCCGGCCCCCAGCACAAGTACACGCAACTTACTTTTCACCTAAGTTTAACCCGAAAAAGACCAAAATGTTTTAATCCAAATTTGAAGCCCTTTTTGTAAATTTGGGATCTGATATTGATCATTTAGAAGTAAGAACCCCATGCTCACCATCCTTGGACCTGCCAAAACCATCGATTCCACTCCCCATGGAGTAACGGATCTGTTTACCTCACCGCTTTACCTGGATCAGGCGGCAGTTCTTGTGGATTTGCTGCAAAAGTATTCCCTTTCCGGGCTGAAAAGTCTGATGAAGTTGAGCGACAGGCTTGCCACACTGACCTTTGAGCGTTATGCCGGCTGGCAACCTTCCTATGCGAAGGAAGATGCTCAGCAGGCCATCCTGGCATTTTCAGGGGAGGTTTTTAACGGACTGAAAGCCCGGACACTGAAGGAAAAGGACCTGGTATTCGCCCAGGAGCATGTGCGCATTCTATCCGGTCTGTATGGCGTATTGCGGCCCCTGGATCTGATTCTGCCCTACCGCCTGGAAATGGGCACAAAAATGCCCAATCCCGGGGGTAAAAATTTATATGACTTCTGGAAAAACATCATTCCCGAAAAAATTGAGGAGGAAACCCGCAGCCAGTCCAAAGCTGTATTAATCAACCTTGCTTCCCAGGAATATTTTAAATCCATCCGACCACAAAGCTTCCCTCACCAGATTATCACTCCCGTATTTAAGGAATCGGACGGAGAGAACTACAGGAATGTGACCATTTATGCCAAAAAAGCACGGGGCATGATGCTTCGCTTCATTATCAGAAACAGAATTAATGATCCGGCTTACCTCAAAGCCTTTGATGAAGAAGGCTACTGCTTTGATCCCAACCAGTCCACTAAAACAGAATGGGTATTCTACCAGGGCCTTTACACCCCGCAGCTAGCCTCTTCTCCAACAGGGGCTTGTCAGGTTTCAATCCCACCTGCGACTAAATCAAAACCATATCGTTTATCCGCCACACAGACTGCCGTAATAGTATAACTTAATATTGTGGGACATGAAAAGGCAAAACACAATTTTTTTGATCCTATTCATTCTGTCGGCCACGCCGCTGAAGGCCCAGGATGGACTGATCGGGCACTGGAGTTTTGATTTTCTGGATGGAGATACATTCGAAGATCATTCAATAAACGGGAATGCAGGAATCAATCAGGGCGCTGTATTGATTGACGGGATCAAGGGAAAAGCACTTTATTTCGACGGAAACAGCGATTTTGGCGTAATTGGGAATGAGTCTTTCCTGCCTCCCGAACAACTTAAATCACTGGGGGTGGGTTCCATCTCTTTGTGGTTCAGGGTAGATAATATCCCACTGGAACATGGCATTGCCCCGCTCTTTTACTACGGAGGCCTTTCTCAGTGCGATTTTTTTGATGCGGCAAACGAGGGACTAATCATTGAAGTGGGGCACAGTCCCGTTCACCATCGTTCCGAGAAGCTGTATTTTACCATCTGGAAAAATGGCTGCACCTATCCATCCTTCTGCTTTGATTCAAACAAAGCTATTTCCACCGGCCAGTGGCACCACATCGTTGTGGTGGTGAATGAAGATTCAAATACAGGCTATTTGGACGGAAGGGAAATGACCGGACGCTCTTATAACTTTGGGGGCCCCACCTACTCCCAGTTTTTTGAAGATGCCATCACCCACGAGGTCCTTTGGCTGGGCAAGGGACACTGGGACCGGACCGAGCAATACCTGGAAGGTGCGCTCGATGAGCTAAAAATTTTTGATTATCCCCTGAGTGCAGCAGAGGTGGCAGTCCTTTACAGCGATACCACCGGTCATATTACAGGCTTAAAAAAGAACCTTTCAGATCCCTCTGCCCTGCAGGTATATCCAAATCCGGCAAAGGGTACAGTTACCATCAGCGGGAAGGTGGGCTTAAGCATAGGGATCTATTCCATAAAGGGTGAACTCCTCCTGGAGAAGGCCGCTGACACAGATCAAACGCGTATAAATATTTCTCACCTACCCCCGGGAATCTATGTGGTCCGCTCAGGGGAATACCGGCAAAAGTTTTCAATTAAAAGATAAATATTGTTTTACAATAATTTTATATTTACTTTTGATATGTTTTAACCCCAATTCAATATTATTATGATAAAGCCAGGCATCCGAAAAGCACTCCAGTTGGTCGTGATTATAATGATTGTATTTACTTCAATAAATATTGTAAAGTCCACATACAATCAGGTCAAAAAACTCACGAGCGACTACCACACAATCGACCCCTATCTTTCCGAATCTCCAGATCTCCGTGTTCCCGGGGGATACCTCACAATTCAAAAAAATGTAATGGAAAACTCTCCACAAGAGGCAAGAAAACTGGCTGTCCGGGCATCTGTAATAAACTACCTGAATGGCATTCTCCTCATTAGTTTAAGATTACTCATTCTGCTAAGCATTCTTCCCTTAATCAGAACATGGGATTTTCAACATTTTTTCGTTCGGGAGAACTACAGCGTATTTCGAAGGATTTCATATTTCTACCTGGGATGGATTATTTGTCATTTTGTGCTTCTCATGTCCATTAGCTTTCTTTTTTCCTACGATACCATTACCCATTATTATAATGTGAGTGCAATCCACATGCACGACTACGGGACGGGTTGGATTAAGTTAAAATTGACACTTGCTTCCATATTCAGAACCTTTGAAAGGAGTATTGACTTCAGTGCCCTCTTTGTATTTTTCCTGATGTTCATCCTCTCAATCACTCTGAGGGAAGGAATCAAATTACAGGAACAGGCCGATCTAACCATATAAAAAGCGGGGGACTAAGCATGATCGTAGTAAACCTGGATGTGATGCTGGCAAAGCGAAAAATGAAGGTGAAAGAGCTGTGTAATAAAATCGACATCACCGCCAGCAATGTAAGTATACTTAAACAGGGAAAAGCCAAGGCAATAAAAATATCCACCCTGGATGCCATATGCCGGGAACTTGATTGTGAGGTGGGTGATATCCTGGAATATCGCAGACCCGATACTGAAATTTAGTAGTTTTGTCAGATGGCCTATAAATCCTCAAAATTCAGATCCATTAGCCCCATCTCACCGGGCTGTAAAAAGGCCATGTATAATACCCGTGCAGAAGCCGAAGATATGATCCGTCACATCAACGAAACCCGGGTCACAAGAGAATTACAGGCCTATCAGTGCAACAGTTGTGGTTTGTGGCATCTGACCAGCAGAACAAAATAAATTTAAAAAATATGGCAATCAAGATCGAGAAACCCTCAAGAATTAAGGCAGCCGGGACCAGGGTCAAAATTATTGAAGAATATATCGGACAGGTGAATACAGGGACAAGCGATGTGAGTATAGCACGTATGCAAAGTCCGGCGGGCTGGGAAGAACCCGGACAAAAACCCGAGTTCGCAGAATACACCCTGGTATTAAGGGGTAAATTGCATGTGAAAACCGATTCCGGGGATATGGATATTTCTGCCGGTGAAGCAGTTATTGTGAATCCCGAGGAATGGGTACAATACAGTACTCCCGAAGCCGATACGGAATATATAGCCATTTGTATGCCGGCCTTTTCTATGGAAACGGTTCACCGGGATTAAAAATCAATCCTGTTTTAGCCTATCTTGCATAAATTCAACTTAAAGCCACTGATATGAAAAAGCTAATCCTCCCAGTCCTGTTCCTGCTTCCCTTTGCTCTTCCTGCACAGGAATCCCAAACAGAAGATAGCGATTTATCCGTTCAGTGGGAGCAGCTTACCGCGCCTGACTTCGTTAAAGCGGTGGAAAAGTCAGCCAAAACCTGTATTATTCCCTTGGGTATACTTGAGAAGCACGGGCCTCATCTGCCCCTGGGAACCGACCTGATCTCGGTCAGGGAGACAGCCATAAGGGCAGCGGAAAAGGAGTTTACCCTCATCTTCCCGTCCTTCTATTTTGGACAGATCTATGAGGCCAGGCAGCAACCGGGCACAGTGGCTTACAGTCCGGAGACGGTTTTTACCGTACTGCAGGAAACCTGCGATGAACTGCACAGGAATGGCATTGAGAAGATTATCCTGGTGAACGGGCATGGTGGCAACTCTTCCCTCCTGCCCTATTTTTGCCAGATGCAGCTGGAAAATCAGAAGGACTATGCCGTTTACCTGTTCAGACCAAAGGATTCGGAGGAATACCAGGAAAAGCTGGATGAAATGCGGCAGACCGACTGGGACGGACATGCCGGAGAAACCGAAACCTCATTGATGCTGAAAGTCAGCCCGGATCTTGTTCACCTGGACAGGGCAAATGAGCAGTCCGGTAAAAACCAGGAAAGATTAAATGAACTGGCCTATGCCTACACGGCCATCTGGTGGTATGCACAGTATCCCAATCATTATGCCGGCGACGGTAGCTACGGAACCCGTGAAATGGGAGAGCTGATATTGAACAACGAAGTGGATCAGCTTGTGGAAATGATCAGGTCAGTAAAGGCCGATCAGTCTACGCTCGAGCTGCAGAGAGCGTTCTATGAGGATGCAATAAATCCCATACAAACTGAGCAGTAAATCCTACCCCCTGCCTTTTCAATTTCCGTGCTTCACAGTACGTATCCTGCGTAATGGGATTCTTTTAGGCTCAGAAGTGTGAACATTCTGCGCCTGGTTGTTGTTGAATATCTTATTGTTCCCCTACAATTGTACTTGTAATAAAAAACCAAACATGAAACACCTTAGCATCATGTCGGGGATTCTCTTCCTGGCTCTTAGTGTCACTATGGCCAGCAGGGAGGAAGTCAACGCATCCCCCTGATCGGAACCAAAGCACCGTCCTTTAAGTCACAATCCACCATTGGAAAAATTTCCTTTCCCGGCGATTTCACAAACAAATGGAAGATCCTTTTCTCCCATCCCAGGGATTTCACCCCCGTATGCTCATCAGAAATCCTTGATCTGGCCTATCGGCAGGAGGAATTCAAAGCCCTTAATACACAAATACTTGTACTCTCGGTCGACAAACTGGTTTCCCACCAAAGCTGGAAGGCTGACCTCGAGGATATTGATTTTAAGGGACGTGGAAAGGTTAAAATTGATTTCCCCCTGGTAGTAGATAGCTCCTATGCCATTTCATACAAATACGGAATGCTGGATATAGATTCCGGGAACAAGAGTGTTCGGGGCGTGTTTTTCATCGATCCGGATAACATTGTCAGAGCCTTCCAGTTCTACCCTATTGAAGTGGGAAGGAATACGGATGAAATACTCAGGACCCTGAAAGCCCTGCAGGCATACGAAAGTAACGAGAACATTGTACTTCCTGTGAACTGGCAACCTGGTGATGATTATATGACCCCCTTTCTTACCCCGGAGGACAAGGAGGAGCTGAAAAACCCAGACTCCGACATATATTACATCAACTGGTACATGATTTATAAGAAGGAAAAGAAGCAATAGAGATGAAGCTGATCAAAGTAAGCCTGCTAACCATGCTATTCATGACTAATATCTGGCTGCCTGCTCAGGCACAGTCAGGTCAGGGTCAGATTAAAGGACTTGTATATAATCCCGACCAATTACCGGCGGAATATTCCACCGTCGTACTGATGAATAAGGATTCCGTATTTATGAAGGGAGCCCTGAGCGCCGAGGACGGATCCTTCTTTTTTGAGGACCTGGACCCGGAAAACTACCTGATTATGATACGTAACGTGGAGTTTAACACCTTCGTTTCTGAACCCATTCCCCTGAATGCAAATGAAGTGTATGAATTACCACCCATCAAACTGGAAACCCGGGTAACCGGACTTGAAGAGGTGGTGATCAAGGGTGAAAAAGCACTTGTTGAAGTCCGTGCAGACAAAATGGTTTACAACGTGGCAAGCAGTGTAAACGCTTCGGGGAACAATGGCCTTGAATTGCTGAGTAAATCGCCAGGTGTAATTGTCGATCTCGACAATAATATTACCCTCCAGGGTAAATCGGGCGTCCGGATCTTCATCAATGGTCGGCCATCCAGGGTATCGGGCAGCGATCTGACTAATATGCTTCAGGGCATGCGTTCTGACAATATTGAGTCCATCGAAATCATGTCCAATCCTTCTGTAAAAGAGGACGCAGAAGGCACGGGTGGCATCATCAACATCATCCTGAAGAAAAATACGGATCTGGGTTTTAACGGCAATGTGATAGCCAATTTTTCCCAGGGTGTGCAACCTCGTAGCACCTTGGGAACCAGCCTGAATTACAGCGGTGAAAAAACAAGCTTCTTCTCAACCATCGCTCTTTCCCGGGATGAATATAAAACGGACCGGTCAGAAACAATTACCAGGGAGGATTATTTCACTGATATGGACTCCAAAGATGTATCGGAAAGGAATGGCCTGAATATTACAGCAGGAGTGGATCATCGCTTTAATTCCGAACATACTTTAAGCGTGGATGCCAAGGTATTAATTAATGACAGGGCATCAAATTTGGAAAGCAGTACCTACATCTCCGATTTAACAGGAGCCCAGCCACCCCAGCAGCTGCTTGCCGAAACAAACAGCGAGGGATTCAGTGAGAACTACAATGCCAATATCCACTACAACTTCGTCCCGAACAAAAGCTCCAAACTGACAGCCGACATGAGCTTTGGTCTTTACGCCAATGATGCGGATACCTATCAACCAAATGCCTATTACGATATAGATGGGGAAGAGCCCAATAGTACAGTTGAAAGTAGCTATAACACCAGCACAGGCATTAACATCTTCTCGACCCGCGTGGATTATGAAAAAAGTATTGGAAAATACAAGATCTCTGCCGGAGGCAAGTACGCCCACATCAGCACCGACAACCAGCTGGCTTTCTACAATATTGAAGGTGACAGTTCCACGCTGGATCCCAACAGGAGTAATGATTTCTCCTACCTGGAGCAGGTAGCAGCCGCTTACTTGATTTTCGATGCAAAACTCACCGAAAGGATAGTAATAAATGCGGGTCTCCGGGTCGAAAATACCTCCTCACTGGGCGAACTGGAAAGCGCGAACCCTTCACCCGACGATGTGGTATCCAGAAACTACACCAGCTTTTTTCCCAATGTGAGTTTATCCTACAGCGACCAGCAAAACCATGCCATCAGCCTGAGCATAGGCCGGCGCATATCCAGGCCCAACTACCAGGATCTGAACCCCTTCGAACAAAAGTTGAGTGAAATATCTGCCTGGAGGGGCAACCCCTTCTTAGAACCCAGTTACACCACAAACTACCAGATTAGCTATTCCTTCAAAAGGAAACTTGTCATTTCCAATACCTATTCTGTTACAACCAACTTCTTTGCCAATATATTCGAGCAGGATGGGGAAGTGGGCACCGTGATTATTCCACGGAATATGGATAAGGTGACCAATAACGGGCTCTCGGCAAGTTACCCCCTGAAGGCAACAAAGTGGTGGAGTTTTACAACCTTCCTCATCTATAATCATGTGAAATACAGCGGCGATATGGAAGGGACCGTTGTGGACCTGACAGCCGATATTGTAAATTTCCGAATGCAAAACAGCTTCAAGCTGCCCCTGGGCATTACCATGGAGCTATCGGGCTATGCAAGCAGTCCCTGGATCTGGAGGGGCTCGGTTCATGTGAAGGAATATTACCGGATTGACCTGGGCTTTAAACGGGGATTTCTGGATGATGCCTTACTGCTTAAGATCACCGGTGGCGATATATTCCGCAGTGCCACCGCTTATCCCTATAACAGCGACTACGGCGGAATGATAGTGGACGGCGTCATTACCTTCGACAACCAGAGGGTGGGTTCAGCCTGACCTACAATTTCGGTAACCGGAAGGCCAAAACCAGCCGGAGTAAAAAATCGGCCATGGACGACGAGTTAAACAGGATTTCCGATTGAGACCTGAACAAGTGAAATAAAATGACATTGCACGAGGCCATTGAAAAACTGCTCAGGGAGGAAGGAAGATCCATGACCACTGCTGAAATCACCGCTGCCCTTAACGCGAGGGGTTGGTTTAAAAAGAAAGATGGCTCAGCCATTTGTAAATTCCTGCAACACATTTTTATTGAGCCGATTAGCTTTTCTAATCGACTCACGATCCGGCTGCACAACGGTGCTATTATTTTGACGAGTCACTCTTTTTCTTAGATGAGGGGTAATCTGCCCTATCGGGCTTAATTAGTCCGGCATCTGTCCTGCTTCATCCCCTGATATTGTCTTGTCATCAAGAAGGCTTTCAATATAGAAACCATAGGCTCCGGGTGCCGTATTAAGAAGAAAGCAATACGCCGAAGAGATGAAAAAAGAGAAGATAAATGTGATTATTGAAGCATTCACCGACTACGTTGAATCCTACTATGATGAAAATGGTGAGTCGATGGACGTGCCGGGCATTGTGGAAAAGCATTTTGAGGAATTTGCAGAATGGGCTTATGATGATTTTGTTATCACAGAGGAGGAAAGAGACAAGCTGCTGAACAAATACGAAGTGGAATTACGCACGCACATAAAAAAGACGGTTACCAGCGAGTTCCTCTCCATTTTGAACAGCTGACAGAGGTCTCAGCATAGTTCCTATTACTTTTCCAGCTGCCGAAGGATATGCTCACCTGATACTGAGATAAATTCTTTCAGGCCGGGTTTTTCCTATATTTACATATGGTCTGCGTAAATGGCGAAGTCGGATAAAACAAAAGAAAAGATGCCCAACAACTGGTTTCAATTCAAACAGTTTATGATCCAGCAGGAGCATGCCACCATGAAGGTGGGAACCGACGGGGTGCTGCTTGGGGCATGGACTTCGCTCCCTCAACCCGGAGGCCGGGTTCTGGATATTGGTACCGGAACCGGTCTGATCGCATTGATGCTGGCCCAGCGAGTGGCTGATATATTTGTTGATGCCCTGGAAATCGATCCTTCATCAGCTGTACAGGCACGGGAAAACTTTCAGAATTCGCCCTGGAAGGAAAGCTTAAAATGCATCCCTTCATCCTTTCAGGACTATGCTTCACAATGCAGGTGCACTTACGATCTGATTATTTGCAATCCACCCTTTTTCACGGATTCATACAAAACGCCCTCCAGAGAGAAAAACCTGGCCAGGCATGACGACAGCCTGAGCCTGGAAGAAATCCTAAGGGGCTCAATTCCACTTATGAAAGGAAACGCCCGACTCAGCCTGATCCTTCCGGCCGACAAGGAGGCCCTTGTCCTTGATCTGGCAAATGAACATCAAATTCACTTAAGGCGCATTACCAGGGTAATACCCTCACCGGGAAAAGCCGCTAAAAGAATATTGCTTGAGATTTCTCCTGCCCGGGAGCCCTGCCAGGAGGATGAATTAGTCATTGAATGCGGGAAGAGACATCACTACTCCGATGCATATAAAAAGCTTACGGGTGAGTTTTATTTAGATTGATTAGTTCCATGCCCTATCCCTGCACAGGAGCTTCAACCTCAACTGATCCTTTTCCATTAATTCCTTTCCCTGCTCAGTAAGTTCCCAGCTACCATCGTACTCCATGATTTCCTCAAGTTTATCAGAAAAATCAAACCTGTAGGCATATATATCACCAAACTCCTTGTCGATAATCATTTCAAGGTTCTTCTCCATCCATTGTATCTCCTCCACATCAACCTCAAATTCATACTGAATATGTCTGAACAAATAAGCCGTATATCCCCAGATATGCTGAAGTACTACTTCAGAATCAGGCTTAAACATTTTCCTTACCGATGTATGCCTCTTTGGAGCTTCTTTCATACTGTTTAATACGTAATGACAGGATTTTGTTACCCAAAAATTCAATTTTTTTTTTTGAAGGGTGCTTATATTGAATCTTTCTACACAAAAAACAGTACTTATTATTAAGATCTGACAGGGAAAACCTATGCCGAAGATGCCTATATTTGTGGAAGATTACCCGGAAAATATTAATCACTAATAAGAACTCAGTACCAACCATGCCTCCTCCCATCGAAAGTGCTAAATCCCAAGACCATGACAAGACCTGGGAATCCCTGCTGAGAATTTCTGAGGAAGCCCATTCCACAAAGAATATCGAGGAGTTTGTCGCCACCATACATGGCATACTTTCCGATCTCACCAATGCCAGGAATTTCTTCATTGCCCTCTATGATGAAGCAGCCGATAAATATTTCTTTCCCTACTTCAAGGATGAATTTGATACCATTGAGAGCACGGGTATGAATTCCGCCTATGACGAATCTATGGAGGTAACCCTCTATGACTGTTCCGGAACGCTCACAGACTATGTACGCAGAACCGGAGAAACCCAATCGTTTTCCCAATGAGCATCTAAATATCCTGTATGAATCGGGTGAGATCACACTTTTTGGCAGTCAATCCATATCCTGGCTGGGCGTCCCCCTGATCCTCTCCGGAAAAACCATTGGAGTAATGGTTGTTCAGAGTTACGATATTAAAGATGCCTATTCGCTTAAGGATGAAGAACTCCTGGTTTTTGTTTCCGATCATATAGCCAGGGCCATAGAAAATGTCAGGGCTGAAGAAAAAATAAGAAAACAACATCAGCTGGTGCTTCAGCAATCCAAGGCAATTACCGACAGCATCGCCTATGCCAAAAGAATCCAGTCGGCCGTCCTCCCCTCCCCGGGCTATCTGGCAAATATTCTACCCGAGTATTTCACCATCTACAAACCCAAGGATATTGTAAGCGGAGACTTCTACTGGGTAAGAGAGATTAATGGCTTTATTGTGGTAATAGTCGCCGACTCCACCGGCCATGGAGTCCCGGGTGCACTGATGAGCATGCTGGGTGTGACCCTGCTGAATGAGCAGTTCACGATCTTCGGAATCAGTGAACCCGGTGTGATACTCTGGCATTTAAGAAACAAGGTAAAGGGAATTCTTGCCCAGGATGGATCCATAAAGGATCCGAAGGAGGGAATGGATATGGCCATTGTAATTATTGACCCGGAGAAAAAAGAGCTTCAGTTTGCCGGTGCAAACCGGCCGCTCTTTCTCATCCGGAAGACGGAAGATTACGAATTTATGACACTGAAGCCAGATAAGCAGCCCCTGGGTGTACACTGGGAGGAGACCGAGTTTACCAACCAGAAGATGGATATAAAGGAGCATGACTCCCTCTACCTGTTTACCGATGGTTTTGTGGACCAATTTGGAGGCCCAAAACGTAAAAAATTCAAAACCCGTAAGTTCAAGAAACTACTCCTTTCGGTTCAGGAGGAATCCATGGAGAATCAGGGCAAAGCCATTGAAAAAGCCTTTGATAAATGGCGCGGCACGCAGGAACAAATTGATGATGTTTGCGTGTTTGGTCTAAGAGTATAAGGATGAACAAGCCTCCCGAAATCATCTCCTATTATACCATGAGAAGGGCCATCGGGATCCTGGGAATCACCCTGCCCCTTATCCTGCTGGCAGGATCAGGCCTTTTCGGAGCGTGCAAGGAGGTCCAGGTATCCATCAGCACCTACTATCACACCAATATGAGGAACGTTTTTGTGGGCTTTAACTGCGCGCGTGGCCCTCTTCCTCTTTGCCTATCGCGGACACGACTGGAAGGATAACCTGGCCGGCACAGTGGGTTGCATTGCCGTCCTTGGCGTAGCCTTCCTGCCCTGTTCCATGAACCCTGACACCCAGCCCTGCCTGATCCCCACAGCTAATACGGATCCCCTGGTGGGTAAGTTACACAACCTATCCGCGCTCACTATTTCATCATCCTGATTGTGTATTCCCTCCTCCTTTTCCCCAAGACCCATATGGATATGATCTCCGGAGAAAAAATGTTCATGGGTCAGCAGAAGAAAAGGCGGAACGTGGTTTACTACATCTGCGGTGGCATTATGACCCTATCCCTCATCCTGATTTTAGCCCAGATGTGGTTCCTGGGAAGGATCTACCCCGGATTGAAAAACCTGAACCTGATTTTCTGGCTGGAATCCATCATCCTGATTGCATTCGGAATTTCCTGGCTGACTAAAGGACAGCTCTTTTTCAAGGATGAAAATTACATGAAGGGGCCCTAGACTTTCTATAAATTTTTCTATTCCAGGATAATCTTTTGAGTGATGCTTCGCTCGGAGCTTTCCATATTCAGTAGATACATCCCTCCTGGCAGTTCTATGTTTAATTCGCAAAGCTTGTTTTGGCACTTAGTTTCATATAAGAGCTTACCATTCAAGTCCAAGCAGCTTCACCCTGAACTCACTTTGTGACTGGTCAGATATTTCAATCTGGATTTGTCCGCTGGAAGGGTTTGGATAAATTTTAAACAGGGAAGAAATTTCCACCTGCTCTGTTCCTGTGGCACTATATGCAAAGCCTTCGGCATAAACCTGTCCCCACTGATTTAAAGCATTCGCTGCGCGTATATAGATCACATGCTCCCCATCATCCAATCCTTCTAAAGAGGCTGTAAAATCTATGGCCATATCGCTTCCTGTCGAAGGCAGTGTTACCGGGATACCAGAGCCATATCCAGGATCGGAATCGAAAAAGTATTCCACTTGCTGAATGTCTGAATCACCAGTACCTGGAAGATTCACAATTAAGAAGATTGAATTTATCACCGATCCCCAACTTCCGGAATTTGCCCTGGCCCTGAAATGGATATAATGCATTCCCGGGTCCAGTCCCTGGAGGTTTGGACTAAATTGGAGTGTCAGTTCATTCCCGGGTTCAGGCACCGGAATGGAAGTCGCATTTCCAAATCCGGGATCGGTATCAATAAAAAATTCGGCCATGTCAATGTTGCTATCACTGATATCCGGAGTCTTTACCAGGTAGAAAATCCGGTTCGCCGCCTGACTCCATTGGCCCATATCATCCCGGGCCCTGATGCCTAAGTAATGGCTTCCCTGCGAAAGGATTGTCAAATCGGCATTGAAATCCAGGGAGATATCTGTTCCTGCTGCTGAAACAATAATGGGAGTGGCCATCCCGTAACCGGGATCGGAGTCGATGAAGTATTCCGCATAATCAATATCCTGTGAGAACACGATCAGGGAAATAAATAGCGATATAAATAAGATTGCTGCCTTTTTCATCTTTTCACCTTGATTATCACCTGCAGTCCGGATTCAGAAGTAGCTGCGGCAGGAACTTCAGCTTCATAAATATGCGGCAGGCCGGGTATGCCGGATAATATATAGGGAGAAGGTCCCCCAAAAGCACCACATTCTTCTCCACCTACGCCCGCACCAATGGCCGGAGAATCTTCCTTTAGCTCCCACTTCCCATCCGTACTTAATTTTAAGGATTCATCAAAATCAGCAAATACCTTATCCATGTCGATATTATACTGGTTGCCATTGGCATTGGCACCATCAGCTGCCATTATATTATAGGAGATAGAATTACCTGTGTTTTCTGAGATTCCAGCCTGCTCATACGCCAAAATATTATTCTGGATACTGGCATTATTGACGTCTATGGGAAAGCTGTAAGCTGTGGAAATAAATACATTGTTCGATACGACAAAAGAACCACTCGCATTACTGAGCCCTAGCTGTCTTCCAATGATATTATTTGAAATGATCGAATTTGTGATCGAACCATACACAGCAGAAATTGAGAGGGTAATATAGTTTTGTGAAAGCAGAATATTGCTGCAATTGTCAGTAAAATCAACACTATAAAGGTAGTTTCTAATGGCCTTAATATCACTGGCGGCGATGGCCAGAACAGTATATTCTAATTGGCATCCCATAATAGCACTCCCTTCAGAACCGCTTTCAAAAGTAATCATACGGCTAAACACCGATTCAGTTTTAATTGCCTGGGTTTCAGGGTTTTCATCTAAGAAGTACCCGGGACCCACAATGGTCAGTGGCTTGTTAATTGTCGCCCCCAAATAAGGGGTAGCTGAACCTTCCACATAAATGGTATCGTGGTCAGCGGCAGCATCGACAGCGTCCTGAAGCGTGGTAAAGTCAGCATCAAAATCCGTATTGTTATTGACACGGTGTAAATGCTGAGCATCAAGAGTGTTGCACGATAGTGCAAATGCAGCCATTAAAAACAGAAGCTTTTTCATAGATATTTGCTTAAATTAGTTGATGATTTTTCTATATCTCAGTATGGATTATACCGAGCAGGGAAGAGCTTCCTCAACCATAAAACTTATGGCTCACCGGGTTTTAAGGGATACTAAAGGTAAGGCAGAATTTTATCAATTTCAAGGATGAAAATTACTTGAAGGGGCCCTGATGATTTTTGCCTGAGCTCAGGGCCTGTTTTTGTCATACAGCCAAAGATAAGCTTCCGGGAACTCCCGCCGCCAGTAATATTCACTGTGACCACCATCGCTATGTACCAGTAATTTGATCTCCTCGTCCCCGAAACCTGCTTCCTGGAGCGCATTTTTCATAATATTCATCCTCTCTTCCAGGTCTGGTGATTCATTACGGCTCCCCATGATGTAAAATCTCATTTCTTCCTGCTTACCGGTATTGAGTGTGTGAGAATAAAGTTCTTCCGAAAACCAGTATGAAGGTGAAAAAATTCCGGCTTTGCTGAATATATCCTGATACTCTACGGCCAGGTAATGAGATATAAATCCCCCCATGGAGCTCCCCATAACTCCTGTGTGCTCACGACCGGGCATTGTCCTGAAATGCTGATCAATGTATGGTTTAAGTGTTTCTACCAGGAAGAGGCCATAGGCTTCTCCGTCCCCACCACCGTATTCGGCATTTACCCACGGTGAGTATTCATCCAAGCGGTAATTGCTGCCATGATCCACACCTACAACGATAATACCCCTGTCTCCATTTTCGAAGAGCTCGTTGAGCGATTCATCGATTTCCCATTCACCAACAAAACTGGTATGTTTATCGAAGAGGTTCTGACCATCCTGCATGTACAACACCGGATAGGAAGCCTCACTTTTTTCATAGTCCGGGGGCAGGTAAACCCATATCCGGCGGTGGCGATCCAGTTGTGGAATATCGAAATCCTCACTCATGATCCTTACGTTTTCCGCAGCTGTGGTCTCGTGGAGAACCAGGTCCCGCCAGGTCAGAATACGCACTTCCACCAGCCCGGGCCCACCTTTGTAGGTCAGCGAGCGGTCGGCTATATCCTGA
The DNA here is from genome assembly GCA_963713725.1 of uncultured Bacteroidota bacterium. GTDB lineage: Bacteria > Bacteroidota > Bacteroidia > Bacteroidales. The sequence continues at coordinate 124,769 of CAVQMZ010000002.1, read as the reverse complement.
CCCTCTGATCCACCTTCAACCCGGTCCCAGCTACCCCGGGTAAACTTATATTTCAGGTTTCCTGGTGCAGCTTCAAAGCTGAGCTCCAGATCTCCCTGCCCGTTCTCTTTAAGGGTATAGGCCGGATCAGAAGGATTCCAGTCATTGAAAGACCCCGCGAGGTAAATTGTATCTCCCGCCGGAGTATCATCCGGGATTTCCATAACACGAAAGGTAAGCAGCTCAGGATCTTCAGTGCTGCAGGACAGTAAGAGCATAAATGCGGATAATATTAAACTCAGACGTAGCATTATCAGGAAAGGTAAGGATTCCTTCACCAATGGTCAAATGCCCTTGCAGGCTCAGGTACTGTCCTGACCCCAGTCCAGTGCAATCCGTGCAATATTGGTAGCATGACTGTCGATGGTACTCAGCAGAGCCAGGATCTCCAGGTGGGTCTCGCTGCTGTCAATGGATTCCTTCATACCTTCCAGAATCCTGGCATAATGTTGCTTTTCCAGGTCCTTTGACATGCTTCGGTATTCCTTGTGTTTTTCTTTCATTTTTGCAGCCTTTGTCAGCTTGGCCTCGTCAAATACCTCAAGGGAACGTTTCACCTGTTTCTGAATCTTTTCGTGGAACTGTTTTAATTCCCTCTTCCCCGCTTCGGAAAAATCAAAATCCTTTGCCAGCCATTTTTCAGCACGGTTGGCCAGGTTGCTGGATATGATGTCCGCCATCTTTTCATATTCATTCAGGGAATAAAGAAGAAGGAAGGATTCATCCGCACGCTTACTGCTGATCTGCTCCCGGTTTACCTTTAAGACGTAGGATTTAATTTCGTCCCTCAGGTAGTCAACCTCACTTTCCTGGATGTAGATTTGGTTCAGCGGGCTGGCATCCTTATCCAGAAAAGGAGAGATTATCCCCGAATACATGGATTCGACAATCCCCCCCATACGGCTTATCTCCTGTTTGGCAAGCTTAAGTGCAAGAGAGGGGGTTCCTATCATATTTCTGTCCAGGTAAAGGGCCCTGAATGCAGGTTCCTCCACCAGCTTCACCTTCCCCATCAGTCTATCCACCAGCCATGCAAGCCGGGGAGTAAATGGCAGGACAACCAGCATCAGAACTACATTTATCAGGGTATGGGCATTTGCAATCAGTCGGGGCAGAGAGGCATCGGGTGTGAATTGCATCATCATCCTGCCCAGTTGAATGGTCCATCCGGCAAAGATCAGGACGCTTATGAATTTTATCAGAAGAAAGGCCAGGGCCACCTTCTTTGCCTCTTTATCAGCTTTCATGCTTGCCAGGAGAGCAGTAACCGGCGTGCCCAGGTTGGAGCCCAGCAAAAGGGGAATGGAGGCATCCAGAGAAAGCAGTCCCTGGGAGGCCAGTACGATCATGATTCCCACAAAGGCCGAGCTTGATTGAATCACCGCCGTAAAGGCAGCCCCCACCAATATGCCCAGAAGGGGATTTTCCAGCCTCAGAAGAAGCTCGATGAAAGGAGACCACTCCCGCAATGGGGCCATGGCATCGGACATAATGCTCATCCCAAAAAAGAGTACGCCAAAACCAAAGATGGAGTTACCTGCTGACTTGAATGCCTCCTTCCGGGAAAAAATCAACAGGAAATAGCCCACAGCAACAAGCAGAAGGCTGTATTCCGTGATCTTAAAGGCAATAATCTGGGCAGTTATGGTAGTTCCAATAGCTGCCCCCAGCAGCACCGGGATGGTTTGCCGGAATTGGATCAGACCCGCATTCACAAAGGAAACCAGCATGACCGAGGTGGCCGAACTGCTCTGTATGATGGTGGTGACTAAAGTTCCGACACCGACACCCACCAGACGATTCCTGGTAACCTGTTCCAGTATGGATCGCATTCGTGCCCCGGCCGATTGCTGCATCCCTTCACTCATGGTATGCATCCCGAAGAGGAAAAGCCCCAGGCCACCGAAAAGTCCGATGATAAGCATCCAGACCCAGTTTCGTTTACTGGCCTTTGCCGAGAATATAACTTCATTATCAGGAAATCCCCCCTCGATCCGGCAGGAAATTCGATACAGGCCCGGTTTGGAACCCAGGGTCAGAACTGTGGAGGCACGGCCAAGTGAGTCTGTCAGAACCAAACTTTCAGCAAGAAGCGCCCCTTCAGCCTGGTCGGGCCAGGCCATGATGCGCAAAAGCCACCTCGTAAGCCACCAGGGGCCTGCCATTCTGGTCACTTACCCTGACTGCAATGGGTGTGCTCAGGGCAGTGCCGCAGATTCCAGTATGAAGACCGATACTTTCTTCATCCAGCTTTATCCGGGGTCTTAGCTCTTCCTGGTAAATACCCGAGCTATCCTGTGCCCCGAGCCCGGAAAATATAAGCAGAAGAAGCGCCAGGAAAACCAAAGTCCTTCTCATTACTTATGATATCAGCTATTATTATCTGAAATTTAGTCATTTTCAGCAAACCCGGGACAGAGGTTTTTAACACACTCCGAAAAGCAATCTAATGCTCTACTCCGCTGGAAAAAGTTATATCTTTATTTAAGACCAATGAAACCGGCCATGAAGAAAATCCTTTTATGTACTTTCTTGCTTGCTTTCTCACTATCTGCCACCAGGGGGCAGGATTCAGAGCATTACTTTTTCAAGAATTCACACATACTGAAGCCTTTTTTATCTGAGATCAGGAGCACAGCTATTAAGGCCGAGCTTGCCTGGCTTAATAAACTTGATGATAACTATTATATCAGCGACTATGCATCAAGACCCTTTATGGAAATACATCTTGGAACGGAGCTCCCGGTATATTACCTGCTGAACAAAAAGAAAAATTTCAAATTCAGTACCAGCGGGTATATAGGGAATATTCTCCTGATCGATATGTTTGAAAATAGTACTGCCCCGGTCATCAATACAGACTATTTCTTTGGCTTGAAGGCTGCGGCCATAAAATACATCGATCATGCTTTTGTCCGGAACATTGGTCTTAAGCTGGTTCCCCTCTTTCATGAAAGCACCCATATCGGAGATGAATTTTCCATCCATGGCTACCAGGACCTTCCAGATTTCAGGAGGGTGAATGTTTCATATGAAGCCTGGGAAATAGCCGCCGTATTAAATGATCCGGATACCATCAAATCGAATCTTTTTTCGGCAAAGGTGGGTTTCCACGGACTCTGGAATCAGGCAAAGGGTTACTATTCGACCGACAGCCTTGAAACAAAAAACAGATTGGCCGAGCCATCAAGCAAGAATTACGAGTATTACATCCAGTTGAATTTGCAGCGCACAAAGGGCTTCCTGTGCTCCGAGAGGTGGATGAATGTAATATCCGTAGAGGCAAGTAACAGGTTGAAGTTCAGCTATGACGAAACAATTCCGGAAAAGAGAAACTGGAATGTCAATTTCTATTTCGGGTGGCAATATATTACAGAAAAATCAGGCCGTAACCTGGGATTCTTCTTCAGGTATTACACCGGGATCATACCAAACGGACAATTCAGGAATACCGGGGCTTACCGTTTTGCTGGCCTGAGTCTGGTTTATCACTAATTTCACCCCGGTGGTGATTAGGCATTTGATACATTCTTAAGCTCATTAAACCCTATTGGTTTAAGTCCAAGATCACGAAGCAGGTAGGTAAACTCCAGGAGTTCCTTCTCCAGTCTGTCAATGGAAGAAATCGCTTCATCATCCACGCGAAATACCTTTAGAAATCCTTTCCGGAATGATTTAATATTGTGCTGCGAAAGATAATTCTCAATGGCATAGTACTCAATGGAGGAAAAAGGAAGGTTTTTAGCCGAAGCAAAAAAGGCAATAAACCTGGAGCTGCAGGATCTCACGTCACAGCTTAAAACATACCCGTCAAAATTGCCCTCAATTTTCTGCTTTTCGAACTCCCATAGAAATCCCTCACTCGTGCTGGTTTTAAAAAGACCAATCTCATCCAGCTGACAAAATGGAGTTTTTGAAAACACACGAATCCGGGCTCTTGCCTTCAGTTGTCCCTTTAGGCCAACAAGGGCGAAAATGACTACAGGTATCAAGGCCAGGACCAAAATGTATGTCCATAAGTTATTCATCTTTCACAAGCTATCTGCCTGTAATAAGAACTAAATATCAGACAGATAGGTTGCACAGGACAGCAATAACAATGCTTAAATCAGGCAGGTTCGGAAGGCTCATGCATGATAAAATTGCTATCTTAAATGCATTATAATCGATAAGGAAATGAAAAATATGAGATTTATTAAAAAATGGCAAAGCATGAAAAAGAATTTTTTGCTCTATATTTTTTTATCTGCTGCATTGCCCATACTTATAAACGGGCAGCAGGCCAATGTAAACCTGGATTATAATCCACAAAAGGATACTGAAGGACTTATCCCCTTCAGTGCCCCGCTCAACTCTCCCGACGTAAGAGATGATCATACAGTCATTTTCCGTCTGAAAGCACCCGAAGCAAAGCAGGTGAAACTCACAGGAGCAGTTCTTACCGCTCTGGGAGCAGGTCGTGAGGGAATTCCCTTTACTTTGGGTGAAGATGGCATATGGACCTTAATAGCTGGTCCCATTGAGCCCGATATGTATGCTTACCACTTTAATGTTGATGGCGTTCAAATCACTGATCCCGGTAATACCATCGCTGCTTTTACAGCGATGCCACCCTATAGCCAGCTGATTGTTCACGGAGATAAACCAGCCTACTTTGATGCACGCAATGTTCCCCATGGAAATGTAACCAGACATATCTATCATTCAGAAGTTACTTCAGGCGAGCGCGAACTTTATGTATATGCACCACCGGGATACGATCCTGATAAAAGTTACCCGGTTCTTTATCTGCTGGGCGGCAGTGGTGAATTACCCTCAAACTGGATTTACGACGGACGTGCAAACCTGATTCTTGACAATTTACTTGCAGAAGGGAAAGCCCTTCCCATGCTTATAGCGATCCCAAACAACCAGATTATTCACCGTAATCATCCCAATCATGTTGAATTGACTTTCGACATGTTTGAAAATGAACTCAGGAATCATGTGATTCCTCTGGTTGATAGTGCTTACAATTCAATTCCAGACCCAAAAGGCAGGGCTATATCAGGCTTGTCCATGGGAGGTCGTCATGCCATGTATATTGGTTTCAGGTCACTTGACCTCTTCGCGTCATTTGGCATCCTCAGTGCGGGTGATGTGAACGCCGAAACGTCCCTTTCCTATTTCCTCAATGATCCCGATGTGAATTATAAAGTAGATTATCTTTTTGTGGGACAGGGCACTCTGGAGGCCAACGGAAGAATGGGACAACGTTGTGTGGCCCTGGATGAAGCCCTCAGCAATCATAACATCGAACATGTATACTATGTTGGCGGGCATGGAGCTCATGACTGGTCCACCTGGCGTCACCTTCTCTACGATCAGTTTTTACCCAACTTGTGGAGGAGCAAATAATAAAATTACAGGCTATGAGTAACACGGAGGGAAACGATAACACAGGATATGCTGAAATAGATATCATTTCTAATTGATGGCCCCTATGAAAATAACAATTCTCTTGCTTTTTTGTGCTGCATTCAATGTAGTACAGGCCCAGGATAAGCTTTATCCCAATGAATTTCCCTTGCACGACGTAAAATTACTTGATGGACCTTTTAAAAATGCAAGAGATCTGAACATCCAGACCCTGTTGGCCTATGATGTCGATCGTTTGCTGGCCCCTTTCCGCAAGGAAGCCGGCCTGACCCTGAAGGCAGAGTTGTATCCAAACTGGGCAGGATTGGATGGCCATGTGGGTGGTCACTATTTATCGGCAATGGCCATTAACTATGCGGCTACCGGTAATGCCGAATGTAAAAGACGGATGGATTATATGATCTCGGAGCTTAAAACCTGCCAGGATGCCCATGATAAAAACAATCCCGGCTGGGGCAAAGGTTATCTGGGCGGTGCCCCCCACAGCAAGGAGGTATGGAGTACTTTGCAAAAAGGCGATCTCGCGGCTTATCGCTCGGCCTGGGCCATCTGGTACAACCTCCATAAAATGTATGCAGGATTAAGGGATGCCTGCATATATGCCGGGGACGAAGGGGCCGGGAAGATGTTTCTGAAATATTGCGATTGGGGCATCCAAATCACATCAGCGCTTAACGACACTCTGATGCAATCGATGCTCGATACAGAACACGGGGGTATGAATGAAATTTATGCCGATGCCTATCAGATGACGGGAGATGAAAAATACCTGCTTGCCGCGAAACGGTTTTCTCACAGGATGCTGCTTGATGCAATGGCCGCTGGTACAGATAATCTCGATAATAAACATGCCAACACCCAGGTCCCAAAGGCAATAGGATTTCAGCGCATCGCTGAACTAACAAATGATTCATATTATGGTGGGGCCGCGGCCTTCTTCTGGGAAACGGTAAGCGGAACCCGCTCGCTGGCATTTGGCGGAAACAGCAGAAGGGAGTTTTTTCCTGCAGTTTCATCCTGCACAGATTTTGTCCATGATGTGGAAGGTCCGGAAACCTGCAATTCATATAATATGCTTAAGTTGACCGAAGATTTATTCAGGGTAAATCCTCAGGCAAAATATGCAGATTATTACGAAAGGACCCTGTATAATCACATTTTATCCTCACAGCACCCCGGGCATGGAGGTTACGTCTATTTTACGCCTGCACGCCCCCGTCATTATCGGGTATATTCAGCACCCAACCAGGCCATGTGGTGCTGCGTGGGAACGGGAATGGAAAACCACAGCAAATACAACCAGCTTATTTACACCCACCGGAGTGATTCCCTGTTTTTAAATCTTTTTGTTGCATCGGAACTGAACTGGAGGGAAAAGGGCCTGAAAATACAACAGTTAAGCAAATTCCCCTTTGAGGAACAAACAAAAATTAAAGTGATAGAGGGGACTTCTCAATTTACAGCTAATGGTTCGGCATCCTTCATGGGTGGCTGACGGAGATTTAAAAATAATTGTGAACGGGGAGGCTGTAAAATTCGAATCCCATCCATCCTCATACATTGCCATCAACCGGATGTGGAAAGCAGGCGATGAGGTTTTGATCCTGCTTCCCATGCACACCACAATTGAACACATGCCCAATGTGCCAAATTACCTTGCATTAATGCATGGCCCTGTTTTGCTTGGGGCAAAAACCGGCAATGAAGATTTAAAAGGCCTGCTTGCTGATGACGGCAGGTGGGCGCATATTCCCGGAGGCCAGAGGCTGGCCCTTGACAAAGCACCCATTATCATTGAAGATCAGCAGGCGGATATTACTGGCAAACTGGTTCCTGTAGCAAACAAACCCCTGTCCTTTCTTGCCCCTGACCTGAAATTGACAAATCCGATCCATGTTGAATTCGAACCTTTTTTTATGATTCACGATGCAAGGTATATGATGTACTGGATGGCCTTATCCAGTGGCCAATACCGTTCCTATCTTGACTCCCTGTCCATTTTGGAAAAAGAAAAGCTGGAGCTCCAGGATCGGACCATAGATTTTGTTGCATGCGGGGAACAGCAACCCGAAGCCGACCATTCCATGCAAAGTTCTGGATCAAATACCGGCAATCATTTAAATGAATTCTGGCGGGATGCCCGAAATGAAGGCTACTTCTCTTATTTGATGGCAAGCAGGTCCGAAACCGATCTATGCCTTATTGTGCGCTATTGGGGAGCAGAATGGGGTAAGCGGAAATTTGATATTTTCATTGACGACAAAAAATTAATTTCCGAGGATAATACGGGGAAGTGGAATCAAAGCATGTTCCAGGAGACCGTATATGATATCCCTGATTTAATGGTCAGGGGGAAGGATCAGATCAGTGTAAAGTTTCAGGCTCTTCCCGGAAATACGGCCGGTGCTGTGTATTCTATCCGGCTGGCAAGAAAGAAACATATACCCTAAAGCAACTTAGCATAATAAAAATAAACCATGAAAAAAACGCAAATCAGAATTGTTTTACTGGCTGTTTCCAGCTTAGTATTTTGCTTCGCCGGTGTATTCGGCCAGAATAAAAAGGCTAAGAACTCACCCGTATTTTCCAATTTTGTATATCAGGGCGATGACCAGGTATATAAAGATTATCCCCTGGAAGCAGATGAGTTTTATAACCCCATCCTTCAGGGTTGCTATCCCGACCCGAGCATAAGCAAAAAAGGAGATGACTATTATGTGGTATGTTCATCCTTTGCCATGTTCCCGGGTGTCCCCATTTTTCATTCAAAAGACCTTGTAAACTGGACACAAATCGGTCATGTGCTGGACCGCAAATCTCAATTAAAAGTGCACGATACCGGTATCAGTGCAGGAATATATGCACCCCAGATTATCTATAATCCAAACAACGATTTTTTCTACATGATTACCACCCAATTTGCCGGAGATTTTGGAAATATTGTGGTGAAAACGAAAGATCCCCTGGAAGGCTGGAGTGACCCGATCAAGCTTGATTTTGGCGGAATTGACCCTTCTCTTTATTTCGACGACAACGGGAAGGCCTATGTGATACACAATGATGCCCCCGATCAAGGAAAGGAACTTTATGGAGGACACCGTGTCATCAAAATCTGGGATTATGATGTGGAAAAGGACCAGGTGATCCCGGGAAGCGATAAAATCATTGTGGATGGAGGCGTTGACCTTTCAAAAAAACCCATCTGGATCGAAGCGCCCCATATTTATAAAAAGGATGGCCGTTATTATTTAATGTGTGCCGAAGGAGGCACCGGAGGCTGGCACAGCGAAGTGATTTTTGTAAGCGACAATCCCCGGGGACCATATACACCTGCGCCTTCCAATCCCATACTGACACAACGCTATTTCCCCAAAGACCGGAATAATAAGGTGGATTGGGCCGGACATGCCGATCTGGTAAAAGGACCCGGCGAAAAGTATTACGGAGTTTTCCTGGCAGTCCGTCCGAATGAAAAAAACAGGGTAAATACCGGGCGTGAAACCTTTATTTTACCGGTGGATTGGTCAGGCGAATTTCCTGTCTTTGAAAACGGCCTTGTACCCCTGGAGCCAAAACTGAAGATGCCCGAAGGTGTAAGCGCCAATAACACAGGCAAAGAGGGGTTTTTCCCCAACGGCAACTTTACATTTAAGGATAACTTTAGTGCAGAAAAGCTGGATTATCGCTGGATTGGCTTAAGAGGCCCCCGGGAAGATTTTATTTCCACATCAAAAAAAGGATTGACGATCACTCCCTTTGAGGTGAACATCAAGGAGACCAAACCAACTTCGACTCTGTTTTACCGGCAGCAGCACAATGCTTTTTCATTTGAAACGACCATCGATTACAAACCAGGATCAGAAAAAGATCTGGCAGGAATTGTAGCCCTTCAAAGCGAAAATTCCAATTATGTATTTGGCATTACAAAGAAAGGAGATGAATACTACCTGGTGTTGCAAAGAAATCAGAAAAAGAGAAGAAGCAGCGAAATGGATAGCAGAATTCTTGCTACCACAAGCATCGATATCAAAAACCACATACGCCTGCAGGTGAAAGCAGTGGGTGATGAATACGAGTTTTCCTATTCGAGTGATGGAACTCACTTTGTGACCCTGGGAGGTGCCGTTTCGGGTGATATCCTGTCAACCGACGTGGCCGGTGGCTTTACAGGCTGCTTGCTGGGATTGTATGCCACTTCTGCCAACGATGCCCTTCCTGAATAAATATTTAGATTGAACTCAAATGTGTAAAATATTTAGTCGCCCTGAGCCCCTTGTCTGGATTGCTTTGCTACTTTTTCTTAGCCTGTCAGTGAGTGCTCAAACCGCCGGGGGAGGTAAAAAAATCAGTTCTAATTTATTCGGTTTGTTTTTCGAGGATATCAACTATTCAGCCGATGGCGGCCTCTATGCTGAAATGGTTCAAAACCGCTCCTTTGAATACGACCCGACTGAACAAAAAGGCTGGTCTCCCTATTCCTTCTGGGAGTACACCAGCCCTGGTTTTTCCTACGGTCGGATCAGCGTTGAAACCAACTCACCCATTCATTCCAATAACCCACACTACATGCTTATGGATGTTGAGCATATTGGCAGGGAAGCCCAATTTGAGGGTATTTCGGGTGTGGGAATAAAAAATACAGGCTTTGAAGGAATGGTCATAAAGGCAAATGACAAATACAATTTCTCAATGTTTGTTCGAGAGCTTGGTGAGGAGGCGCTATCCTTCCATGTCAGCCTGCAAAGCACAGCCGGGAAAGTACTTGCTGAGGCTAAAATTACAACATCCTCAGGCGACTGGGAAAAATACACGGCAAGCCTTTTCCCATCTGAAAGCTATGACACTGCCTGCCTTGTAATCCTGGCCACCACTGAAGGTAAATTTGCTCTGGACATGGTTTCGCTTTTCCCTGAAAAAACCTTTCAAAAACGCCCCAATGGCCTTCGGGCAGACCTTGTCCAGGTTTTGGCCGATATGAAACCCGCATTTATTCGTTTCCCGGGTGGCTGCCTTGTGCATGGCGATGGCCTTGGAAATATGTACCGTTGGAAAAACACCATAGGCCCCATCGAAGAAAGAAAAGCGCAAAGAAATATCTGGGGATATCATCAAAGCGCAGGCCTGGGCTATTTCGAATATTTCCAGTTTTGCGAAGACCTGGGCGCAAAAGCTGTGCCGGTCTTGCCTGCTGCCGTCAGCTGCCAGAACTCGGGCGGCACATGGCGTATTGGCGGTACCGGCCAGAAGGCACTGCCCATGGCGGGAATGCAGGAATATATCCAGGAAGTTCTTGATCTGATTGAATGGGCGAACGGTCCCATATCTTCACCCTGGGGCGCAAAACGTGCAACAGCAGGGCATCCGGAACCGTTTAAGCTGGAATATGTGGGAATTGGAAATGAAGATAAAATCACGCCCGAATTTGAAGAACGTTTCAAGATGATTTTTGATGCTGTAAAAGCCAGACATCCGGAAATTACAGTGATTGGAACATCGGGGCCGGGCCATAATGGAGATGATTTTACAAAGGGTTGGGAATTGGCCTATGATCAGAATATACCGCTTGTGGATGAACACTACTATACCAGTCCGGAATGGTTCATCTCCAACCAGCATCGTTATGACAGCTATGACCGGAATAAAAGCCGGGTTTACCTGGGGGAATATGCCTCGTGGGGAAATAAATTGCGGAATGCCATTGCAGAAGCTGCATTTATGACTTCGCTGGAACGAAATGGCGATGTGGTAAGTATGGCATCCTATGCACCTTTGCTTGCCAGGAAAAACTTCACCCAGTGGGAAACTGATATGATATTTTTTGATAACAAGATCATCGTTCCAACACCAAATTATTTTGTGCAAAAAATGTTTTCGACCAATCAGGGCGATTTCTACTTTGACAAAGTGATCACTAAAAATGAAGCCGATTCTACTTTAGCTGCATCCTGTGTTCAGGACAGTCAGTCAGGAGACGTAATCCTGAAAATGGTGAATTACGGGGACAGGGCTAAAACAATGAAAGTGAAGCTGAACAGCTTCGGTAAAATTGCGAAAGAGGCTGAGAAAACAGTCCTTTCAGGTGATCCCGATGCCGAAAATTCATTTGAGAATACCCATCATATCGCGCCTGACAGTTCCGAAATCAAGATCCGTAAAACTTTCGACTACTCCGCTCCGGCCATGTCACTCACCGTGCTAAGAATCAAAACCATAAAATGATGAAAAAGAAATCTGTTAAGCTTAATTATTCTTGCAGGATTTTTTACCCTCCATGCACAGAACCCGATTATCACTGAGCTTTTTACTGCAGACCCTGCCCCTATAGTTTATAACGACACCTTATTTTTATATACGAGCCATGATACGGCATCTGTCAGTGCCACAAATTATAAAATGCCCGACTGGTATGTTTTTTCAACAACTGATATGGTAAACTGGGAAAATCATGGCTCCTGCTTATCTCCAGAAACTTTTTCCTGGGCCACCGGCGATGCTTATGCCGCACAATGCATTCATCACAAAAGCAAGTTCTACTGGTTTGTTTCGACCTTTCACAAGAGCGACGGAAACAGCAAGGGTGGTGCAGCAATAGGTGTAGCCGTTTCTGACAGGCCCACCGGCCCGTTTAAGGACGCAATTGGCAAAGCCCTGGTTACCAACGAAATGACTACTGATAAGAAACATGGATGGGACGATATAGACCCATCAGTGTTTGTCGATGATGATGGTCAGGCTTACCTTTTCTGGGGCAATGGAAGTTGTAAATGGGTAAAACTGAAAGAAAACATGATTGAAATGGATGGTCCCATTACCGTCATAAACCCTAAAAATTTTATAGAAGGCCCATGGATTTACAAACGAAATGACCTTTATTATCTCGTATATGCAAGCGTCGGTACCAAACCCGAGATGATTGAATACTGTATGGCCGAAAGTCCCGAAGGCCCATGGACCTATAAGGGGATTATCCAGGGAAATGTACCCAACAGCTTTACTACTCACCCTGGAATTATAGATTATAAAGGGCAATCCTATTTCTTTTACCATAACGGCTCTCTCCCAACAGGAGGAAGTTACCGCCGGTCAATTTGTGTCGATTATATGTATTATAATCCTGATGGCACCATCCAAAAGATTGTTCAAACAAGCGAAGGGGTTAAAGCAGCTAAATAGATTCTTAAATGACAAATTTGCTTCATAGTATAAATGCTATCATTTTTTTTTTTATCCTGCTGTGCAGTACATTGTACACAAAATCACTCAGCTATTAATCCCATCATCCATGCCGATGTTCCCGACATGTCGATGGTCCGTGTGGGCGATTTCTACTATATGAGCAGCACCACCATGCACATGAGTCCCGGGGTGCCCATTATGAAATCCCGGGATCTGGTAAACTGGCAACTTGTAAATTATGCTTACGATATTCTCGGCAATGTTGATGAGCTAAATCTTGACAATGGGAAAAATGCCTATGGGAGAGGCTCCTGGGCCAGTTGCCTGCGCTATCACGAGGGCACATGGTATGTTTCCACCTTTGCCTCAAGCACAGGGAAGACCTACATCTATTCCACAAAAGATCTGGAAAAAGGCCCATGGAAAGCGTCCTCTTTCTCGCCTTCCTATCACGACAATACCCTGTTTTTCGATGAAGACGGTCGTATATTTTTGATTTATGGTGCCGGCAGACTCATGATCATTGAGCTAAAAGAAGACCTCTCTGGCATAAAGGAAGGAAGTGAGCAGGTACTCATTGAAAATGCCAGCACACCTGCCGGGGAAAATATCATGCTCGGTGCCGAAGGATCCCAATTATTTAAAGTGGATGGAAAATACTACCTGTTTAACATAACATGGCCACGCGGTGGAATGCGTACTGTTCTTATACACAGAGCCGATCAGATAAGCGGACCGTGGGAAGGAAGGCTTGCCCTGCAGGATAAAGGCGTCGCTCAGGGGGGACTTATCGATACGCCGGATGGCAAATGGTACGCCTATTTATTCCGCGATTTCGGATCGGTGGGACGTATCCCTTATCTCGTTCCTGTAAATTGGGAAGATGGCTGGCCAGTGCTCGGTGTTAACGGTAAGGTTCCCGATTTCCTGGATCTGCCACCCGGGAAAGGTTTAATCCCGGGTATAGTGACTTCCGATGAGTTTAACCGTCGGAAGAAAGATTCTACTCTGCCCTTACAATGGCAATGGAATCACAACCCAAACCATAAACTCTGGTCACTTACACAAAGGAAAGGATATTTGCGCCTCACTACGGGGCGAAAAGATACCGCCTTTGTAATGGCAAAAAACAGCCTTACCCAGCGTACTTTTGGGCCTGTCTGTTCCGGGTCGACTTTCATAGATGTATCGAATATGAAGGAAGGGGATTTTGCCGGACTGGCCCTTTTGCAGAAAAAATTCGGACAGGTGGGAGTCAAAATGGAGCATGGGACCCGCTCACTTGTCATGACCAGCGGTGAATCCCCGGAGCCTGGTGAAGTGGAAAGCCTTCCTTTAAACCAGGAGAAGGTTTACCTGAAAGCTGAATGCGATTTCAGGGACCGCACCGACCTTGCCTCTTTCTTTTATAGCCTGGATGGTCAATCCTGGGCCCCCATCGGGAAAGCGCTAAAGATGGAATACACCCTGCCCCACTTCATGGGCTACCGCTTTACCCTCTTTAACTATGCAACTAAAAATCCGGGGGGCTTTGTCGATTTTGACTATTTCCACATCAGCGATCAGATTTGTCAGAAGAATGATTAACCTTAAGTAATTAAAACATGAAACATCTCACCAAGTATTTTCTGATTTCAGGTCTGTTGGTATGGGCCCTTCATTCCTTCGGGCAAAATCCAATCATCATGGACCAGTTTACGGCCGATCCCACGGCAAGGGTTTTCGGAGACAGGATTTACCTCTATCCTTCGCATGATATTCTGGCAAATGAAGAACGTGGTCGGGTGGGGTGGTTTTGCATGGAAGATTATCATGTTTTTTCTTCCTCTGACCTGAGCGACTGGACCGACCATGGCGTCATCGTTAGTCAGGATAAGGTAGATTGGGTCAGACCTGAGTCCTATGCCATGTGGGCGCCCGATTGCATTGAAAAAAACGGAAAATACTATTTCTACTTCCCGGCTCCGGCAAAGGATACCGCCTATGGAAGGGGGTTTTCAATTGGTTTGGCAGTGGCTGAGCAGCCTGCTGGCCCCTATATTCCCGAGCCCGAACCCATCATAGGAGTTCATGGAATAGATCCCTGTCCCTTTATTGATAAGGACGGACAGGCCTATTTATACTGGTCCATGGGAAATATTTATGTGGCCAGACTAAATGCCGATATGACCGGGCTGGCTTCCGAGCCGGTGGTTATTGAAAATCTGCCGGAGAAAGGGCTAAAGGAAGGTCCTTTTGTATTCGAGCGGAATGGGATATATTATCTCACCTATCCACACGTGGAAAACAATACAGAACGACTGGAATATGCCACGGGTGATAATCCAATGGGCCCGTTTAAAGTAGAAGGGGTCATCATGGACGAATCTCCCACCGGATGCTGGACCAACCATCAATCCCTTTTGGAATTTAAGGATCAGTGGTATTTATTTTACCATCACAACGATCTGTCACCCCAATTTGATAAAAGCAGAGCTGTCATGATTGACAGTCTGTTTTTTAATGCCGATGGAAAAATTCAAAAAGTCTCTCCCAGATCACGAGGTGTCGGTCTGACCAATGCTTCAAATAAAATTCAAATTGACCGCTACAGTAAAAAAAGTGAATCGGGTACATCCATTGCATTTCTGGACACATTGAATACTTTCAGCGGATGGAAAACGATCATGGATCAAAAAGATGCATGGATCCAATACAATGCTGTGGATTTTGAAAGCAGCAAAGTAAAAAAGGTAAAGTTCAAAGCCATATCGCCCAAAGGCTGCACCTTGCAAATCAGGATCGGTCAGGCTGATGGCCCCCTCCTGGCTGAAGTGAAAATCCCAGAAAGTGAGCAGTGGATCACCATTGATTCAAAGCTTTCGAATCTTCAAACGGGAGTCCATAATCTTGTTGTAGTAATGAAGGAGGATCATCTACTTGAAATAGACTGGATCCGGTTTTACTAAATATTTTTTTCTTATTCGTTTTTAAACAGCAGAGGCGCAAACTGATAAAGGGACCTTCTCCATGTTTGCCATTCGTGCGAAGTGCCCGGTGATTCATAATAAATATGTTTGATGCCGGCTTCTTCAAGGGCCACGTGAAAGTTATTTACTGATTTGTACATTCTTTCCGGCTCATCTGTACCGATGCTTAAATACATCACCTTCATTTTCTCATTAAAAGCCCCGGCATCGGCCCACACCCCGTCAAATGCTTCTTTGATATCAGTGTCGGGTGAAGAAATGCAGCCCCGCTAAATCCGCCAACATAAGCAAAGAGATCCGGATGGGTCATGGTGGTCTGGAAAGTCTGGAATCCTCCCATGGAGAGTCCGGCCATGGCCCGATGATTGCGATCCGCTATGGTACGAAAAGTACTGTCGATCATCGGAATCACATCCTTTACCAGCACATCGGGAAAGGCATTATTCGCCATTGCGGCCATAAATCCTGAAAGTTTGGATCCACACGCTTTCTCGGATCTTTTGCATAACCCCTGTCCATTACAATGATCATGGGTTCAGCTTTTCCTTCGGCAATCAGATTATCCAATTATCAAATCAACCTTACCCTGGAGGGGCCACCCAGTTTCATCCTCACCACCGCCATGCTGCAAATAAAGCACCGGGTACTTTATTGCGAAATTTTCTTCATAGTCCGGGGGCGTATACACATAAGCCAGCCTCCATGACATTGAAGTTTCAGAATAATAACGGACGCTCCGGATCTGGCCGTGAGGCACATCCTTCATGTGGTAATAGTCCACACCCGGCTCCGGGATATCAATGCCACTGGCCATTCTTCCCATGCCATAAAAGGTCTTACCGGAGGGTTCCACAAGGGCAACATCGTCGATGAAAATAGAATAATAATGAAAGCCAATCACGATCGGCTCAGTTGTTACCATCCAGTATCCACTTGTATCCTTTTCCATGTCATAAACCTTACCAAGGTCGACCTGGACTTTTTGTGCTTCAGGCGCCTTCACCCTGAACACCACACGATTGTCCGGTAATATCTGGGGATACTCTGCATTGGGCACATTGGTGGAGGCCGGTTCACCAATGCCGGTATGATAGCTGGTAAATGTGGATGGATCCACGGGCTTAAACAGAAACTGAGTGAACATATAAAGACCATTCTTCCAGACTTTAAAATCGTGTGCACCTGGCTCTATGTAATAGACATGAGGAACGTCTTTAATGAATAAATAATCGTGGGTACGCTTGCTGAAAGTAATCAGTCCGTCCTGGTCTCCACAGGAAATCCAAATCAACTTCAATTTCTCCTTTGCTTTTTCCGGATCCGGAAGCAGGTCCTCTGGTGGCCTGGTATTTGGCGCAGACGAAAATCCTCCGACCCAGGCAAATGTGTCCATATTCCCCAGTCCAAAGTTCAGTGCCTGTCCGCCTCCCATGGACAGACCCGCGATGGCACGATGATCCTGATCGGCGATAACCGGATACTTTTTCTCAATAAATGGAATTAAGTCATTGAGCAGATCTTTCTCGAAAGTTGCAAAAGCCTCCACTTTTTCCCTGTCAAAAATATTCCCTCCTGCCCCATCATCTTTCATTGCCCTTCCGTTGGGCATGACTACAATCATGGCCTCAATATTTCCATCAGCATAGAGATTATCTAAAATAAGCTGTGGAGACCCGCCGTTTAACCATTCCTTCTGATCGCCACCGATACCGTGAAGCAGGTATAAAACAGGATATTTTTTCTTTTTTGAATATCCCGGAGGGGTATAAATCAATGCTTTTCTGGAAGTCCCCACCGTTTTGGACTTATAGGTGATGGTGTCAATATTTCCATGCGAAATATCCGTCCTTTTTATGTCAAAGCCGGCGGGTGCATGTTTTTCGATCTCCTGTCCCTGAGTGGCTGCAGCAGCTATTAGCAGGATTAAAAGAATGTAGAATTGTTTTTTCATAGCATAAGTTTCCTGTGTAAGTTACATAAATAATTCACCTGCCACCCTTTCAAAAAATAACAGTCATACTCAACCTTTTAATCCAACAAGCGTTAATACTCTTCGTGAACACGAATAAGAGATTAGGGAAGAATATGTTACTGCACAACAGGATAAATAAAGAGGAACTGAAGAATAGGCTGTTTGAGGAAAGATTTACCAGGAAAACCATCTCGTTCTACAGGTATTTTGACATAGGTAATCCACAGGAATACAGGGATAAGCTTTACATGCTCTGGTCTGAACTCAATTGTTTTGGACGGATCTATGTGGCCAGGGAGGGCATTAATGCGCAGATGAGTGTTCCGGAAGCTCAACTGCCTCTCTTTTTAAAGGAGCTCAACGATCTACCCGGATTAATAGACATCCCCATCAAATACGCCATCGAGGATAATGGGAAATCATTTTATAAACTCATTATCAAGGTGAGGAAAAAAATCGTGGCCGATGGCTTTGCCCATGACGATTACGACTTTACGAATGTGGGCAGGCACCTGTCTGCACTGGAATTTCACCAGATGGCCGGCGAAAATGACGTTGAGGTGGTAGATATGCGAAACCACTACGAATTTGAGGTGGGTCATTTTGTAAATGCACAGCACCCCGATGCAGGGACCTTTCGGGAAGCCATGCGGAAAGCAGCTGAGAACCTGTCCCATGACAAAGACAAAAAGATCCTGCTTTACTGCACCGGGGGGATCCGCTGCGAAAAGGCCAGCGCCTATTTAAAACACGAGGGCTTTGAACAGGTCTACCAGCTGCATGGAGGAATTATTGAGTATGCACAGCAGATTAAAAAGTCAGGCCTTGAGTCTAAATTCACAGGGAAAAACTTTGTGTTCGATGAACGCCTGGGCGAATCCGTGGATGGTAAAGTAATTGCCTCCTGTCATCAGTGCGGAGCTGCCTGCGATACCCATACCAACTGTGCCAACGACGATTGTCACCAGCTCTTCATACAATGCGAGGAATGCAGGGCTGGCTATGAAGGATGTTGCTCCGACGAATGCCAGGAGATCTTTCATCTTCCAGCCGAAGAAAAGTTTAAATACCGCGGATTAAAACACAATCATTACAGCAAGAGTAAAATTTACAATCGCATAGGAAGCCACGCTGCTTGTGAAGGATCATGAAAAATTTCTGGACCAGCCTGAATAAACCCTTCTTCGCCCTCGCTCCCATGGAGGATGTAAGCGATACGGTTTTCCGCGAGCTGGTGGCATCCACCGCCGCACCCGGAAGACTTCATGTGCTGTTTACCGAGTTTCTTTCGGTGGACGGATTTCTGCACGAGAAAGGAAGCGAAAAAGTCAGCCACCGCCTCTACGTGAGCCAGGAAGAAAAAGATCTGCTGAAGGCAAAGGGAATCAAGCTGGTGGCCCAGATCTGGGGTTCCGATCCGGAAAAATTCCATGAAGCCAGCCGGAGGATATCAGAACAGTATGAATTTGACGGCATCGACATCAACATGGGCTGCCCGGTGAAAAAAATCGTAAAGCACAATGCCTGCAGCGCACTCATAAAATTCCCTGAGCTGGCCAAAGAGATTGTGCTGGCTACAAAAGAGGGTACCGGACTACCGGTGAGTGTTAAAACCCGCATCGGCTTTAATGAAGTGGAGACCGAAAGCTGGATTGGCGATTTGCTCCAGGTAAAGCCTGCAGCCATTACCGTGCATGGACGCACCCAGAAGATGCAGTCGGAAGGTAAAGCTGACTGGAATGAAGTGCTCAAGGCTGTGATTCTCAGGGATAGTATGAATCCGGAAACCCTGATCATGGGCAATGGCGATGTTTCTGACTATGATGATGGGCTGGAAAAAGCGGCATCCTACAGGGCTGATGGCCTTATGGTGGGCAGGGGCATCTTCTCCAACCCGGCATTTTTTGCCGATCCCCGGGACCTCAATCCGGACGAAAGGATTCAGCTCCTTAAAAAGCACATTACCCGCTTTGGTGAATGCTGGGAGGGACAAAAGAACTATGCCATCCTGAAAAGGTTTTTCAAGATTTATGTCCATTCCTTCGAAAATGCCACTGACCTGCGTGCCCGGCTTATGAACACCAGTAACTGTAAAGAGGGTTTGGACGTGCTGTTATCGCACTGAGTCAGCTTTACTTTAAATGCTTTTCGATTAATGTAAGTAATAAAAACACTGATTCTAATGAGTAACAAATTAAAGATTGATATTGTCTCGGACGTGGTTTGTCCATGGTGCATCATTGGCTATAAACGTCTGGAGAAAGCAATCTCAGAAATGGGGATCCAGGACCAGGTGGAGATAGAATGGCAACCCTTTGAACTCAACCCTCAAATGCCTGCTGAAGGCGAGAATGTAACTGAACATATCACCCGAAAATACGGAACCTCTCCAGAGGATGGGAAACGTTAAAAGAAAACATGATACAGCTTGGTGCTGAACTTGGCTTTCACTTTGATTATTTTGATGACATGCGCATTGTAAATACGCGCGATGCTCATGTCTTACTGGATTATGCGAAAGAAAAAGGGAAACAAACCGAGCTGAACCTGAGGCTTATTTCGGCATTTTTCAGTGAACGCAAGGACATCTCGGATCGTGAAATCCTTATCCTGGAACTGGAAGGGATTGGACTGGATCGTTTAGAAGCCCAGTCAAGATTGGAGAGCGAGGATGCGCATGAGCGGCTGGTAAATGAGGAAAGCTTCTGGACCAGCAGGGGCATCTCTTCCGTACCAACCATGGTTTTTAATCGCAAAAGCGCAATAAGTGGTGCCCAGCCGATTTATATTTACAAGCAAGTATTAATAGAATTGCTTGAGCAGGAAAGCTAAAGCATGTAAATTTACAGGATGAATACCATTGATATACGCACAGTTGATGTAGTGCAATACTTACAGCCATTGCGGGAAGGGGGCTCCCTTCCTGCCATTGTAAAGGCGGATGATGAATTTTTGTATGTATTAAAATTCCGGGGGGCAGGACAGGGAAGAAAAGCACTCGTTGCAGAATATTTGGGAGGTGAACTGGCACGTGCTCTTGGTTTGAAAGTCCCCGAACTTGTATTTATGAATCTCGATGAATCGTTCAGTAAAACTGAACCTGATGAAGAGATCCAGGACCTCCTGGATTTTAGTGTTGGGCTGAATTTAGGTCTGCATTATTTATCAGGCGCCATCACTTACGAGCCTTTGCTTGCAAAAGTAGATGCTGCCACTGCATCGAAAGTTGTTTTGCTCGACAGCATCATTAGCAACATTGACAGGACTGCAAAAAATGCCAATTTATTAAACTGGAATAAGGAATTGTGGCTAATCGACCACGGAGCCAGCTTTTATTTCCACCACAAATGGGAAACATGGGAAGATCATCTCACGCGAACTTTCCCGCTTATTAAAGACCATGTACTCTTGCAAAAAGCCACACGCTTAAGCGAAGCGGCCAATGAAATAAGGCTTCTGCTGGGGGCAGATAAGATTGAAGAGATCGTTTCGAAAATACCTGAAGATTGGTTAATGGATGAATCAGTTCCTCTAAGCCCGGATGAGATGCGAAAGGCATATATTACATTTATAAATGGCCGTTTGGAAAAGCTTGATTTATTGGTGAAGGAGGCTGAAGATGCAAGATAGAGTTACATATGAATTTGCTATCATTCGCTTTGTTCCGAAAGTCGAACGAGAAGAATTTATAAACATCGGGGCCCTACTTTTTTCCAAGCGAAAAAAATATCTGGGAATAAAGTATAGCGTGGATACCCAACGTTTGAAGGCTTTTTCAGAAAACATTGACCAAAACATCATAATCGAATATTTAAAAGCCTGGGAAGACATTTGTAAGGGAGGATCCCATTGGGTGGGCCTATTGGCGAACTGGAATTATCCGATCGTTTTCGCTGGCTGTCAGCCTGTAAAAGCACAGTGCTGCAATGTTCTAAAACCCACCCGGGATTATGCACAGATCCGGAAAAAGAACTGGAAGATCTTTTCAATCGCTATGTATTGTAAGATCCATTTAAAAAAGCTTCAATGAATATGTGTTGATAATACTCCCCTCAGTCATTTGAATTTTTGCTCACCCATTGTGATTATATCTCCTTCTTTTAAGTTTGCAATATCTACCAACTCACCTTACATTGTATAAATAGTCCCGCCAACAGCATTTACCAGGCTTAGATAATCGGCCTGGATTCTGCCACCCCAAACGCCACACAGTATTACATCAACCGGTCCGTCTATTTTTCCCAGCAGGCTTAAATCCTTTATGGGTGCCCAATTATCAGCAATCATTACCGGGCGACAGCCCGGGCAGATTTCTCGGGCGTAAATCAGCGCTTCCAAATTATTTTCAGGAGCATCTCCGCCACTACCAGCTAACATGGCAACTTTTGCGGTTGATTCAACTTTATCAATTGAGCTTGAATTCACGTAATAAATCCCACCGGTTTTCCCCATTATTTTCTCGTGATTGGCCTTTCTGTCCCCATCGTTAAAATATACAAATTTGCTAAGGTTCTCTGAATCCATTGCTGCCCTTCGCCATAAAAATGTCTGGGTTAAATACGGATACATGCTTCCTGTCACATCTTCCACTATGATCCTGTTTTGCAAATCTTCCATTTTGCTGAAGGTTTGTGTAACAACCGGATCCTCAAAATAATTTTGGCTAATATAATCATGACAATCTTTTCCAGAAACCGGATACTCCGATTCAAGCAAAACATAAGCTGAATCCATCCTGATAAAGACAGTGTCCTTAATAAGGAGCTTTTCTGTTTTCTGTTTTCTACCCCAGATTGATTTCTTATCGTAGGTTATTCCTTTTTTTGCTTTTGAATTTAGTCTGGGTATATATGTATCTTCAACCTTAACCCTTTTGACTTTACTCCATTTTGTTTGCATTACTATGGTGTCCATAATACAACTGGAATGATAGAGCATATCGCGCTTCACACCATAATCAAAGTAATTTTTTCTTTTTATAGTAGAAGGATTAACCGCCAGGAGTTTTCCTTTGTAATTTCCCCTTGGGATTTTGATTATAGAATCAATCACAATAATTGGGGCCAAATCCATGTCCCCCTTGGATAAAACACTTGATATATCATAGATGGTATCTCCGGCTTCCACCACGCATTCACTCAAAATTATATCAATTATTTCTATCTCTTCTTCGGTCGACAGTTCTTTAACAGAGGGAGAATCTGGTCTGAATGAATTATAAAGCCATGAAAATAGTTCTTTGCCACCTCGCTTGTTTTCGCGCCGGTTTGACAAACAATATTCCATTCGATTAAACTATTTTCAAAAATAAAAGGCTTCTGTCTTTTCAGATATTCAAGTCTTTTTCGATTTAAATCGGGCTGGACAAAGCTTTCAGATTGAAAATAGAGTGTGTATACGAAATCAATCTTCTCAATGCGGTCCTCATGAAGAGTGTCCAAAAGCTGCTGTTCGAGAATTTCGAACTCTCCAAAATGAGTACTTAAGGCTAAAGCATTTTCTTTGGGAATATTGCTTTTCTGGACAAATTCTGCTTCCTGGCTTAGGATGTAATCTATAGAAACAACCTGAGCATAAATTCCGGTGTGCATGATGCACGTTACTACCAATAATAAGGTTCCTTTTTTCATGATGCAAGTTTTTTAGGGGCTTGCATCCATGGGCTTTCATTCGCGTAATTATACGATGCAGCAAATATGAATGTTTCTGTTTTATCCTGCTGATTGACTGAATATTATGATGCATATACGAATGGGTCCTATGAGAGGGCGAGCACGATTGAAGGGCTTCCGGTCATTACCAATATGAACATTTTAAGGGTTCAATGGAGCTACTTTGAACAATTTTATTGAAGTTGTGTTTTGTAAATCAAACCAAACAGATTAACGATTAATCCTAAACACAATTTGAAATGAAAAGATTTATTTTCCTGATTGCCATCGCATTCACTTTGACCTCATTGAATGCACAAAATGGTGGTGTAGCCCCCCTTGCAAAAGGAGACAAACAATTAAACTTCGGAACAGGTTTTACCAATTATGGACTTCCGGTTTATGTATCCATGGATTTTGCCGTTCATAAGGATGTAACTGTAACTCCAGAGGTACACATGAAAATTGGAGATGATATTAAAGGTGGTATCCTGGTAAAAGGTGACTATCACTGGAATTACTTAATTGGAATTCCAAGCAACTGGGACTTCTATGCCGGTGCCCGTGTGGGTGTTGATTTTGGTGGCAGAGCCACTGATCTTGATCTTGGCATCCAGGTTGGAGGTCGTTGGTACTGGAGCGAAAAGTGGGGCCTGAATGTTGAATTAGGAGGAGGAACCGGATTTGGGACCACTGTTGGCCTGAGTATGAAATTATAAGAATTCAAATCGGTATTTCTATAAAGCGGATATTCACATGAGCATCCGCTTTTTCATTTTACTGACTGGTTTTCAAAGTTTGATGATCTTCCTTGTATAAACATAGTCTTTTGAACTAATGGTGATGAAATAGGCTCCTTTCTCAAAGGAGGAAAGATCGATTTGGTGTGTGCCTCCATGCATCTTCCCGGTGTATATTATTTGACCGTTCATAGAGCTAATCCGCAAAAGATGGAGCTCCGGGCTACCGCTTTCTATTGTCAGAATTGTTGTTGACGGGTTCGGGTAGATCTCAATCTTGTTGGTGGGGCTCTTTTGCACCCGGTTCAGAAGCATTGATTCTGCATATCCAATATTTCCATCATCAACTGTTGTGCTGTTGCCACAGTACCACATCTTATACTTGATCTGAGCACTGTCAATAATGGCCTTTGACAAAATAGATTTTTCATCCCAACCACCTGGAGTGCCCATAAATACAGGATTTCGGGCATCTTTTTCCCAGGTGCTTCCGTCTTTTGACGTTGCGTAACCAACACCCCAGTACATAGATTGACCTGCTCCATACCAGACATGAAAAGTATTACCATTATAAACAACCGTGGGAAAATCAATTCTGCTTTTCTCCCATCCCCCCTCGGCTCTCAGAACAGGATTCATGGGGTCCTTTATCCACTTAATTCCGTCCTCCGAAGTAACATGCCCCATATGTTGAGCTGAATAGCTTGCACTTTTCGAGACATACCACATATGATACATACTGCCATCATGTATCACTGTGGCGTCACCAGCACCAAGCGCATCCCAGGATCCTGCCTCTCCCCCTTCCAGGACAGGATTATTCACCATATCCTTTGTCCAGTTAATCCCATTGGCCGATGTAGCATGCCCAATTCGATAGATATAAGTCAGATCAGTATAACCTGTATACCACATATGGTAGATCGAATCTATGAACAATACCGATGGCGTATTCAAAGTGCTGGCATCCCAGGATCCATTGGGACCGGATACCAGAACCGGATTATTAAGCTTGTCTTTTGTCCAGTTGATCCCATCCGGGGAAGTTGCATACCCAATTTGAAAAATGTGTTTGGCATGGTCGCCACCCCAGTACCACATTTTGTACAAACCATCCTGGTAAATAACAGTACTGGGAGATACCAACACTTCGTCCCATTCCCCTGAAGGACTTGCGGGCATAATAGGATTATCAGGATGTTTGGCCCAGTGTATCTGGCCTATTAGGTTTAATGCTGCTATTAAAAGCAGGAAAATCAGGCAATTCCGTTTCATAATACTTGGTTTTTTAGGGTGAAGAAGGAATCTGGTAGAAATCGCTCCGGGGGTGCCTGAGGGTACTAAGGTCATGACTTAGCTTCGGGCCTCTATAAAGCTCAAATCAGCGGACAAAATGAGCCTCATATTAACAGGACGTATAAAGCTGACATTTTGTTGCTCAGCAAAATAAACTCCTATTTCATTAGTTAATGCCCTGGGCGCAACCCTGCTGATCTTATGTGCTTGCAGCCCTGAAAATGGATCAGAGCCTCCACCTTACCACATGCTGAAGAAAGTGAGTTCTTTTCTTACGGCTACCAGTGGTGGCTCCGCTCAAGTTAAAACAAATCCTGGAGGAAGGAAGTCAACGAAAAGGCATTTAAAAAGATCCACATGGTCATCGAAGACCTGGTACCCCTGTTTGAGTGAAAGACGAATCAACTTCGACAATAAATGCGTTCACTATTCCATCGCCGCCAGGATTCTTTCCGGCGTCATGGGCAATGTATATACCCTGGCTCCCACTGCATCAAAAATGGCATTGGCCAGCGCTGCACCCACTGTGGTTATGGCCGGCTCTCCGCAACCCTGGGGGGCCAGATCCGGATTATCAATCAGCACTATCTCAATGGGTGGTGCATCGGAAAACCGGGTAATATTGTAAGAACCAAAATTCTCCGTTTGTATTTTTCCTCCACTGAATTTAATTTCCTCAGAAAGTGCAGCGCTGAGTCCCATGGTAATCCCTCCTTCAATCTGTATTTCAGCTCCCTGAGGATTGATAATCTCGCCCATGTCCTGGGCAACTACAAAACGTTCAACCCTGACACTTCCCGTTGATTTATTCACCGATACCTGTGCAATGCTTGCCACGTAGGTATTCAGATAATTCGTACAGGCAATGCCATAGCCTGCGCCGCTGGGACTTGCATGAAAATGATGGCCACATTTTTTCGCTGCAGCATTAAGCACGCGTATCATCCGTTCGTCAGTCAGGTTATTCAAACGAAAGGATAGTGGATCCATTCCTGCAGCCCTGGCAAGTATATCGGTAAAGGATTCCATGGCAAAAACATTGGTATTGCTTCCAGGGCCTCGCCAGGCACCTGTTCCGAAGGGATGTACCCTACCCGAATTCCGGGTTTGAACGCGGAAATGAGGAATGTCGTAAATGGGTTCTGAACTTCTCGAACCTGTAAACAGGATATCACAATCCCAGGAGCTAATATGGCCTTCAGCATCTATGCCGGACTCCATTTGAACCAGGGCGGCAGGTCGAAAAGCATCATAAAAAAACTCCTCTTTCCTGGTCCACGCAAGTTGAACAGGAAAACCGGTAATTTTCGATAAACTAACAGCCTCACTGATTTGCCGTCCCGATTTTTTCCCACCAAAACCACCACCCAAAAAGGGCGTAATGACCCGCACCTTTTCTTCTGGCACCTTTAAGGTCTCTGCTGCAGTTTCCCTCACCCGGAAGGGTGCCTGGGTCGATGCCCAAACGGTCACCTGTTCTTCCTCCACGTGGGCCAGAACCGCATAGGGTTCAATGGGGGCATGGGCAACATAGTGATTGTAAAATTCTGATTTAATGCGTTGTTTCGCTTCATTAAGCCCTTCAGACAGGCTCCCCTTTTCAGTATATAAACCCGGGCTTCGGGTGCTGATTTTTTTAGATAATCGAAGATGGACTGATGATCCACTTCCGGCTCTGGCTTTTCCCATGTGGCAGTAATCAGGGCAAATGCATTTTCTGCATGCCCCGCATTTTTATGTAATACGGCAATCAGATTTTCCTCCTGAACCACAATTGCACCGGGATAAGCATTGGCTCCGGAGACATCCACCGAGACCAGTGTGGCATTATGTGCAGGCGGTCGAAGGACTTTCGCAAACAACATGCCCGGGAGGATCAAATCGGCCGTAAATAAGGCTTCGCCTGTCACTTTTAGACTTTGCATCTGTCCGCAACATGGCCCTGCCGGAAACAGAATGTTCGGAGATGGACTTAATGTCCACGTCGGCAATATGCCTTTCGATTTTTTTTCCCTTTACCAGCTCAGCGTAAGTAACCCTGCTTTCTGCATTTTTCTGATCACTCACCACACCATCTTTCACAAAAAGGCCTTCGGGCTCAATATTCAGCTGTTCTGAGGCCAATTGTAGCAATATGGCCCTTGCTTCCGCACCAGCCTTTCGAAGGGGTGGTCCATAAAACTTCGTACTGCGTGAACCGGTAGTGCCACTATCCCATGGACAAAGCATGGTATCCCCCATCACCATATCGATGGAATCCATTGCCACATCCAGCTCTTCGGCCAGCATCTGGGCCATGGATGTAAAAATCCCCTGCCCCATTTCAATTTTACTGCAAAACAGGGATACCCGGCCATCCTCACCAATCTTCAGATAGGCATTCAGGTCGGTGGGATATGCACGGCCTCTTTGCTGCAGAGCCACTGCACCTAAGGGTCCCGGAGCAAAGAAGATAAAAACACCACTGCCCGAAACCTTCAGGAAGTCACGTCGCGACAAGGGCAAACCGGACGAATCGAAAATTTCACCATCCTTCAGGAATTGTTCATCATTCATATCCAGGGTCCTCCTTTTAGAGATAAAGTTAAGTCCCTCCAGGGACAAAGTCCAATCTTAATTGGAAAAGTAAGCACTATAGCGCATGAAAAGTTATGTTAAAGAAAGCCTAATTACCCTGGTTTATATTTAATCAATCTAAATAAGTCTACCTTACACAACAGGTACCTACCCACTGCTGAATTTGCTTTTTGATGCCCCCAGGCTTGCTATTCCTTCACCCCTTTCGATATAATTTGTCAGATCTTTTAAGAATCGAACCATGGGTGCACCATCCATAACATCATGGTCGCAAAGGATTGTCATATTCAATACATCCCTGACTTCGATCTGCCGATCTATTACGATCGGTTTTTTTAATATTGACCCGATCCCAAAGGAAAGCGGGTGAACCGATTTATGGATAAACCAGCCATTGATTTTACCCATCATACCCACCGAAGTGATTACTACATTACCCATTTTTTGAAAGGCAAACCTGGGCCTATTCAGCATAAGCCTCCATATGGTTCTCCTGATAAAGCCTGGCATATAAAAATATATAGCTTCAGATCGATTCGCCTTTTTTCTTAAAACAATGTCTTCCTTTGATATAGGTTGATCCTTCGCCAGGGCTATTTCCAAACCGATTTCAAGAGCACTCTTTTCATTGGTCTTTTCAATCACCACTGGAATAGGTACTTTATTCCCGTCCAGATTTTCTCAACCAGGATTGAGATATTCACATCATCGAAAATAAGCAGCTTCTTCTTATTGAACAGAATTCATCATTTCAAAAATGGATGGAAAAAGTGCAACCATCAGCAGCTGGATTCCGGTAAACACATCCAACAGTCCATGTCCTGCCATCAGGGGAAGCAAAGTTTTTTTCCTGTGGAACCATATTCCTATCATGATCAACAGGGGTATAAACATGATAAATCTTGACAGGATATGTTTATAGTCGAACAGCAAGGGCATAAAACTGTGCTGTAATGCATAGAAAAATAACGGGTAGACGATGGCGAAGAATTCATTCTTCGTGATCTTCTGAATTCGGGGAGCGCAATAGCCGAGGTAGAAAGGGATTTCTGAAAATACAATCGTGATTGGTAAAAGGATCACCACCAAAATGGCTGCCCATATGGGTAAGGGTTGCGAGTTTGTGACGGGCATATATCCGTAAACAAGCCATGAGAAGCCCATCAGTCCGCCTATTCCCAATACCAGCATTAGAGGAGTTGCAGTCAGGATCTCCTTTCTCATCTTCTTCTTGTCAGGATGATAATAAATCAGCTCCCTGAAGCTTGTCCCCTCAGATCTGATTCGAACCACAAGAAATAAAATCGTGACCAGATTCACCCCGATGCAGACCAGGGGCCACCACATCGATAGCTCCTGGAGATTCTTTCCATGGAATGAAGGGAAGGTAAGCAGCAAAAATCCCCCAATGATGAATAAAAAGCTTCTTAAAGCGGGTACAAAGAATATGGTTTTCGACATCAGAATATAATCTCAATGCAAGTTAGAATATTACAGAATCACTTGTGACTATCCGCTATTCTTTTTCGGAGAAACCTTCTCAATGCTTATATTCCATGAAAGGCTTCTGAAACAAAGCACATACTTTTTCAATTTCCTGTTCACATTCAATATGGATAAATTATAAAGGCCTCCTTCCTTAAAACCAGGAAAACTCAGCACTATCTGATCAAAATTCATGCTAAAGGAAGGGCTTTGATCCTTGAGAAGTTATTCTGTTACCGGGGCCTCAATCTATATCAAGCTTGATTTTTCCGGGCTTTTATTAACATTGTCCATTAATGAAACCGTGGAAAACCTGGAATTAAAGAATTTACATCCTCACCCCAACGACCAGTATATCGTCAATCTGCTCATGATCTCCCATCCAGTCGGACAGGGTGTTTTCGAGAGTTTGTTTCTGATCAGGCATGGCCTGAGCCTGAACTTCTGAGAGAAGGGTTTTGAAATTCCTGCTCAGGAATTTTTTTCCTTCCTCCCCTCCTTTCTGATCGATAAATCCATCGGAAAACATATAAAAGGAATCTCCCACGTCAAACGGTATATCGTGATTGACAAAGGAAACATCCTCATCCTTATAATAACCCAGGGGCATACGGTCAGCCTTTATCTCCCTGAGTTCAGGCCTTCCTTCCACATTCTTAAATAAGTATAATGGAATATTTGCACCCGCATATTGCATCCTATTGCTTTCCATATCCAGAACACACAGGGCCATATCAATTCCATCCTTGGATTCGTCATGTTTACCATCCTGCCTGAGTGAATATTTGATCTGCTTTCTCAGTTCGTTCAGCACTTCGTTTGCCTGCTTGATTTCCTTCCTTTGGGCAATTTCATTCAGATAGCTCATTCCCAGCATACTCATAAAAGCACCCGGCACACCATGACCGGTACAATCGGCAACAGCCATCACGATGTATTGATCCACCTGCTTAATCCAGTAAAAGTCCC
This sequence comes from uncultured Bacteroidota bacterium, assembly GCA_963713725.1. Classification (GTDB taxonomy): domain Bacteria; phylum Bacteroidota; class Bacteroidia; order Bacteroidales. The sequence continues at coordinate 94,477 of CAVQMZ010000002.1, read as the reverse complement.
CGCTAACAATATCCCTTGGTTTATAAAGGATGAAACTCTCCTTTAGCAGCCCGGAAAAATAGGCTTCAGGAGGAAGCATAGCCGATTGTATCCGCCTGGCATAGTTGATGCTCTCAATGATCTCATTTTTCTGGAAGAGTACCAGGTCCCGGTGGGTCTCGAGCATGTCGCGCTGCGCTTCAACCTCATCCCTTTGCGATTCAATCTCATCGCGTTGCATGCTGATTTTAACATTGGTTTCCTTGATGAAGACATAGCGCCGGTAAAGTCCGATAGCCAGTAGAATAATCAATAGCAAAGCAAAGGCCGCCAGGATATTGATGTATTTCTGATTTTGTCTTTTCTGGGTCAGGAGATCCACTTCAATCTGCTTCTGAGCAAGTTCAAAATCGGTTCTCATATTTCCCATTTGTTGGATGGCCTCGAGGTTTTTAACGCTGTCCCTGTAAAGGATGTGATTCTTGTAATAAGCAAAGGCCTCTTCCTGATTACCTGCCTCCTCATAAAGTTCCGAAAGCTGGAGATAGGCATCACCGATCTGATCTTTCAAGCCGTAGGCACTTGCCAGCTCCAGGCTTCTAAGAGTATATGCCAGTGCTGCATCAAAATCGTTCTGCTTTAAATAGATGTCAGACATTATGGTCAGATAGACCGATATGGGGTAATAGTCCTGCAAATCTTCCAGGATGGCGATCGCCTCATTAATGTTGTTTTTTGCCAGGGTATCTTTTCCCTGCTTGGCGTAAATCATGCCAATATTGCCCAGATTATAGGCCATGCCGGTCAAATAATTCCTTTTCTCAAATATGGGTCCGGCCTCTTCAAAACATTGCATGGCCTTATCATACTCACCCATGGTATAATAACAATCGCCCGCATTTAAGAGAGCTGAGGCCAGGGGAATTGAATCGCCCGTACTTCGCAATATTTCAATGGACTTATCATAGAACATCACAGCATTGCTATAGTTTTCCATGATGGAATAAATGTCAGCGATGGAGATGTAGGCAACACCTTCATCAGCGATACTTTTTGCGTCAACCGCTATATTAACCGCCTTATAATAAATTTCTAATGCCAGATCCAGGTCGCCAATCTTTTTGTAATGTTCCCCCTTCTGCAGGTATCCGCTAAAAAGATATTTACTGTTATTTTCAAGTTCAGCCAGCCGGATAAGCTCTTCGGCATATTTTAAAGACAGCTTGCCATCATTCAACTCATTAAATGACAAATCTTTTAACAGCTCCATCTTATCCGTACCCTCAATAATATCTTCCTGGTATATCAAAACCAGGCTATCGGCCACCCTCTGGTCCTGCCCGTTCAGATGCTGGAGATTGAAGTTTAGTAAGCCCATGAGGGCGACAAGGACTAGGCTGCGCATAAGAAAACAATTCATTGCCCCTCAAGATACAATCTTGAAATATGTGAGACAAATCACAGGCTTGACTTAGTACCCCTATTTAGCGTAACTTGCAGTTAAGCTTAAACATCCAGCATGCCTGACAGCAAATATATCGTCAGTGGAATCCTGAGATTTCTCCCTTTCATTTTGCTTTTCACTTGCTGCGATTCCGAAAACCACGACTCAGCTGATGAATTTCCATCCTTGTATCCGGCCCCTCAAGCCATCCCTGTAAAGACTGAAGAGGGTTATATCACCAACCAGATGACCGGAGATACAATTCAAGCCCTTATAAATTCACTGGGGGATACCCTTAAAACGGGGATAAGCATACCTGCCCTTGGATACGTGGTGGATGCCAGCCTTCTTGAAGCTCCATCTGTTGTTCCTGCAGGAAAAGCCGAAGTGACAACGGTCAGCCAGAATAAACACAAGATCCCGGATGACCTTACTGTTATACCTGTGAATAAGGATTCTCTAAGATCATACATACCCGGTATTGATATCTTTTGGCCCCATACCCTGGTGAACTCTACCGGCGATACTATCCCTACCGGGGTACCCATACCCATCCAGGGGAGGATTGTGGCCTGCAGAACTCCAAAACCGGTTACAGCACAGCTGCCGGGCCAGAAGGCCAATGCCAGGCTCAATATAAAATATTTAGATGTGGCCCAGGGGATGAACTCATCCTACATCTCTTCGATCATTGAGGACAGCCGGGGCAACCTTTGGTTTGGTACCTGGGGAGGCGGAGCAAGCAAGTACAATGGGGAAAGTTTTACCCACTACACTCAGAAAGAAGGACTCAGCAGCAATGAAATCAGCTCCATCATAGAAGACAGCCAGGGCAACCTGTGGTTTGGCAGCCAGGGAGGGGGCGTAAGTATGTACAACGGGCATCACTTTACCCATTTTACCGAGAAGGAGGGATTGAGTAATAATGAGATCAGATCCCTGTTAGAGGATCAGCAAGGTAACATCTGGATTGGAACCTGGGATGGTGGAGTGAGCATGTATGACGGAGAAGCGATCACACATTTTTCCACTGCTGAAGGACTGGGATCTATGCGTGTTTTTGACATTGGTATGGACAAACATGGAAACATCTGGATGGGCACCCAGGGAGGAGTGAATATGTATGATGGAGAGCGTTTTACGCTCTTTAGCGGTGAAGATGGATTAATATACCCTATTGTCTGGTGTGTGGAAGAGGACAGCCAGGGAAATATGTGGTTCGGCACCAATTTAGGACTGAGTAAATATGATGGCAATAGCTTTACAAACTACACCAAAAAGGAGGGTTTGATTGCAAATTTTATCTGGCAAATATTTGAAGATTCCCGTGGCAGGCTCTGGTTCGGGTCCATGGATGGAGTGAGTATGTTTACGGGGGAAAGCTTCACGAATTTTACCGAAAAAGAGGGATTAAGGAACAATCAGGTAATTCGTTTCTTTGAGGACAGCCGGGGTAATTTGTGGTTTAGTAATTTAGGTGGAGGGGTGAGCATTTATAATCCCCAGCCCATTGTTCATCTTACAGAAGAAGACGGGCTGCACAGCAAATTTATCAGCTCCATCCTGGAAGACAGCCAGGGCAGACTCTGGTTTGCATCCAAAGGAAATGGGATCAGCATGTACAACGGGAAAACATTCAGTCATTTTACCCGGGAAGAGGGCATAGGGGGCAATTTTGTCGAAACGATCTATGAGGACAGTCAAAAGAATCTCTGGTTAGGTACGGATGCAGGCGGGATTGTTAAATACGACGGGAAGGCTTTTACTCAATATACTGAGAATGGGGATTTGATCCGGAATATTATTTATTCCATCTGTGAAGACCACATGGGAAATTATTGGTTCGGGACCTGGGACAAAGGAATCATAAAATACGATGGACAGAGCTTTACCCATTACGGAGAAAAGGAGGGATTCAGTAATAACAATATGGTCACAGCGATTCTCGAGGACAGACAGGGCAAGCTCTGGTTCGGAAGTGGGAAAGGCGGGCTAAGCAGCTTTGACGGGAAGGATTTCATTCATTATTCACAAAGGGAAGGATTAAGCAATCACGCCATCTGGTGCATGCTGGAGGATAGCCAGGGTCGGTTGTGGTTCGGATCTGAAGGAGGAGCTATTATGTATAAGGGAAACACCTTTTCCCATTTTACCAAGAAAGAAGGATTAAGTGACAATAATATTTATTCCATGTTAGAGGACAACATGGGAAATATCTGGATGGGTACATTGAAGGGATTAAATTGCCTGGTGTTTGGATCTGATGCTGCTCCCGGCAACGGGGATGGCTTCAGTCCACTAATAATGACCTACAATGGGCAGGATGGTCTGAAAGGAGTGGATTTTAATATTAACAGCATTGAACTGGACAGGAAGAATCAATTGTGGCTGGGCACTGGCAAGTGCCTGACAATGATAGATCTGAATAATTTTTCATTTCCAGCTGAGGCTCCGGTTCACATGCAGCTCGACCGGATTGAGCTTAACGAAGAATTTATTGATTTCAGGCATCTGGACAGGGATCTGTACGGGAGAATAGAATTCACTGAGGTGGCCAGCTTCCATAATTTACCCCTTATGTTGAAGCTGCCGCATAAATTTAATCACCTCACTTTTCACTATTCGGCCATAGACTGGTTTGCTCCCCATAAAATAATGTACTCATACAAAATAGAAGGATTAGAAGATGACTGGAGTATGCCTTCCAGTGAAACAAAGGCCGATTACCGCAATCTGCCCTCAGGAACCCATACTTTTAAGGTCCGTGCCACTGGAGCAGCCAGGATTTGGTCCGAGCCATTTGAGTATAAATTTACCGTTAAACCTCCCTGGTGGTTTTCCTGGTGGGCATATTTGATATACGGGATGATCCTGATATTCATCATCCTGCAATACAGACGTTTTCTCCTGAGAAGGGCTGACCTTCAATCCGCCATAGAAATTGAGCGCATTGAGAAAGAAAAAGTCCTGGAACTCGATCATATGAAATCCCGCTTTTTCGCCAATATCTCCCACGAATTCCGCACACCACTTACCCTGCTTCTCGGGCCGATTAATGATCTTCTGATAAAACCAGACAGGATAATGGAGGATGACCGTAAGCTGCTGAGGATTATGAAAAGGAACGCCATGCGTCTGCAACAATTGATCAACCAGTTACTCGATCTGTCCAGGCTTGAGACCGGGAAGCTGAAACTTGAGGTAGCAGATGGAAATCTGACAGGATTTATCAGATCTATTGTCTTATCCTTCCTTTCCCTTGCTGAGAGCAAAAAGATCCAATATTCCTACAAACTTGAGGAAAGCTCCACGGAAACCTATTTTGATGAGGATAAAATAGAAAAGATCCTTACAAACCTGTTATCAAATGCCCTCAAATTTACACCTGAGGGCGGTTCAATTCTCGTCTCCTTCCAATATAATCGGGAACAGGGTTCGGGATCAGGATACAGCGGTGTGTTGAAGGTAATGGATACGGGTCCTGGCATACCCGGGGATCAACAGGAAAAAATATTTAATCGCTTTTATCAGCTTGAAAATACAGATGCAAGGAACCATGAAGGTTCCGGGATTGGCCTGGCCCTGGTCAAAGAACTGGTTGAACTATACAGGGGCAGCATAGAGCTGGAAAGCAGCCCGGGCGAGGGAAGTACTTTTACACTTACACTTCCGGTTTCCAGGGACCTGTTTAAGGAAGAAGAAATTGTCTCAAGGCAGCTAAAGAAAAAAGAACCAGTACGTACCGACGATCCCCATTCTGATTCTGATCAAATCCTGCAGCAAACAAAAGACCAGGCTGTAATTCTGATAGTCGAGGACAATCAAGACCTGAGGGAGTATATCTCCAGGAATCTGCTGGACGAATACCATATACTTCAGGCGGAAAACGGAAAAAAAGGTTTACAGGCAGCCATTGAAAGCATACCTGACCTTGTGATCAGTGACCTGATGATGCCTGAAATGGACGGAAAAGATATGTGCCAGCGACTAAAGTCTGATCGGAGGACAAACCACATTCCCCTGATCATGCTCACAGCAAAAGCCGACAGGGAAAGCAAGTTGGAGAGCCTGGAGACCGGGGCCGATGATTACATCCTGAAACCATTTGATGCTGAAGAGCTTCAGGTGAGGGTGAAAAACCTGATTGATCAGAGAAGAAAACTTAGGGAGCGCTACAGAAAGGAATTCCTTGCCGACACGGGAGGTCAGGAAATCCCTTCCCCGGATAATGATTTCATGCAAAGGGTGATGGTCTGTATGAAACAACACCTGTCTGAATCAGAATTTAATGTGGAGCAGATGGGAAAAGAACTGGGATACAGCCGTACTCAGTTATACCGAAAGATCCTGGCCATTACCGATCACACCCCCAGCGAACTGATTCGAGGCAGCCGATTAAAAATGGCAGCAAGCATGTTCAGGCAGGGCCATAAAAATGTTACCCGGGTAATGTATGCTGTGGGATTCGATACATCAGTCAACTTCCCACAACATTTCCGTCAAATGTTTGGCGTAAATCCCTCCGAGTACATAAAACAAAAATCTTCATCCAAAGAATAGTATTTACCCTCCTCATCCGGATTCGGACCGATATATTCTTAAATGGAACATATCCAAAGAAGATTGCATCAAATCCAATTGACTTACAGCTGCTGCATGTTTTAGATTTGAGTATGCTCATTTCTAAAATATTCAGGTGTTATGAAACGTACTTTCCTCATCTCCGCAATCCTGGTTTGTTTCTTTCTTAAGACGCAAGCTCAGATCATCCACATCCCCGCTGACCAGCCCTCCATCCAGTCTGGCATAAACCTGGCTGCCGATGGCGACACAGTGCTTGTTGCAGAAGGCACCTATTTTGAGAATATCAATTTTCTTGGCAAGGCCATTACCGTGGCCAGCCTGTTTATTCAGGATGGGGATACCTCCCATATTTCCAGAACCATTATTGACGGAAGCCAGTCAGCCAGTCCCGACACGGCTTCGGTGGTAACACTATGGTCGGGTGAGGATACGACCTCAGTGCTGATGGGTTTTACGATCACCGGGGGGAGAGGAACAAATTATTTGCTGGATGATGGGGTCCGGACCGAAGGAGGTGGAGGTGGTATTTTCATCAGGGGCTCAGGCGCTCTGATCGCGCACAATATTATTGAAGGAAATCATGTGGATGAAGAAGGAGGCCCCGAGAATCAATATGGTGGTGGTATAAATGTCTGGCTTTATGATAAGCATTCCGTGATTATCCGTAAAAACACTAATCAGAAACAATACTGTAACAGGACAGAATGTGGGAGGAGGAGGTGTAGCACTTTACGGAGGAAGAGTTGTATGCGAATACAATGAAATTCTGAATAACTCGGCTCTTGCGCAAGGTTGGGTTTATGGAGGTGGAATGAATGGGTTTTTTCCCGAGAAGGAGGGCATGATCCGGGAAGTAATTGTAAGAAATAATATTATTTCCGGCAACCTGGCAAGTACACCCACAAGACGCGCAGGAGGGGGAGGATACATCCATTTTTATGGATATGGTGAGGAACTTACCCGGGTTTATAACAATGTAATCTCTGATAACCATGCAACATACATCGGGGGTGGGATATTTTTCTGGGATGACGCCAGGGCACGGGTTTACAATAATACCATTGTTGACAATACAGCAGGGGAGAATGGAAAAAACATAGTGGTGGTCGGCAATAAGGAACTTTCACTCTACAATAATATTATCTGGTCCAATGGAAACAATAATACACCGGATTTTGGTCTTTATGGAACTGATGCAGCCAAGCTGCAGATTTTTAACAATATTTTAAAAAAAGCTTTTAACCCAGGGGATGCTTTGACTGCACACCACAACTGGTTCGACGAACCGGTCTTCCAGTCAGGCTCATTTCAGCTGGCCGAAAATAGTCCGGGCATTGGCTGGGCCTTTGATTCATTGCAGATAGACAGGTCCTGGTATTATGCACCGTCCAAAGACCTTCTGGACAAACCGAGGCCCCATTCAGTGGATCCATACCTGGATCTTGGCGCTTTTGAATCTGCATTTACAATGACAGATTCGGCCTCCATTTTAAACCTTAAGGACATCAGTCTTTGGGACCGGCAACTTGAACCTCCGTTTCATGTGGATACGCTGCAATACAGGCTGAGCGTGCCGGATACTGTTAGCGGAGTTCCGGAAATTAAGGTATCACCTCGCTACCTGGGGGCCAGTATAGAAATAAATCCTGCCACTGACCTGCGCTCTCCTGATCCCCTAGAACGAATAACAAGCATCTCGCTCCCATCCTACGATGGAAGCACTCAAAAGACCTATGAAGTTTCTTTCTACCTGAAAGCAACTGATGCAAGCCTCAGTGCACTTTCAGTGAGCCAGGGTAATCTGGATCCGGTGTTTAGCCCATTGGAAACCGATTATAAGGTATGGCTTCCCTTCGGTTCCACAGAAACTCCCGGGCTTAATTATCAGACTACACATCCAAAAGCCACCGTCATAGTGACACCAGCCCATAATATAAACAGTACTCAAAAGAATTTAAGAACCACCAATATAAGTGTAAGCCCTGAGGAAGGGATCGTCTTTCAAAAGGTCCATTATATAGAGTTTAATGTGGATAGGGATCCTCCTGAATTATCCCTGGTCCGTGATACCGTCTATTGGGATGATGTCATTAAGGTTATCAGCACACAGAATGGCCACATTTATCTTCTTCCCCACCGCGTTGATGCCATCCTGGACACACTCCAGGCGCACAAGATATATTCCACAGGGGCAATAATGAATGACACGGCCAGCCTGGGCACAGATGGTTTAGAACCGGGCCTTTACTGGCTATATGCTACAAATCAGTATAACAGTGTTTCCGAAGCAAAATCTGTCACCCTTACATCTACAAGCTCGGCGGGACTGACAAATTCTGCTACACAAAACGTGAGCTTTTTTCCCAATCCGGTCAAAGGCCTACTCCATATTAAATCAGATATTCCCATTTCATCAGTTGAGATATTCAATACCATTGGAGTTATGGTAATGAGTATTGGTTCAGATACAGACCTCATTAAAATGGAACATTTGACGCGTGGCATCTATTTCCTTAAGGTCCGAACAGATCAGGGTGTATTATATGCCGGAAAAGTGATTAAAGAATGATACACACAAATTAATAACAGCAGTTATGAAAAAGCTAATCCTGTTTTTTTGTCTGACAATCACTTCCACCATCCTGTTCGCTCAGCCCGGGACCGAAACAATTCTTGATTCAAGCATCAGCTATTCATGGAATTCGGTCACGAAGGACTGGGTTTTTGATGAGCTCAATACCAAAGTTTATGATGCCAGCGGAAACCTGGCTGAAGAACTGTTTTCCTCCTGGGACTCAGCATCTGCTGCATGGATTTACAAATATGGCTACAGGTATGCTTATGACGAGAAAGGGAAACGGATAGAAAAAGTTTTAATCGTTTGGGATGAGGGACTAAAGGACTGGAAATATCCTGAATACATGGGGGGGACCGTCCGAAACCAGTATATCTATAATAACGAAGGATACCTAAGCTCTGATATCGCCTATTATTGGGATCACCTTGAAGAGAAATGGGTCCCAAAGAGATATCATTGTGCACCTCCATGCTTTGGAGGACGTAAGGTCTTCAGCTATGATCTTCATGGAAATATTATCGAACAAGTCATCTATACCTGGTCTGAAGGCAGCAATGCCTGGGTTATTGGCTGCGAGCAAGGTCCGATGACCTGCAGTCGCCGCTATATCTATCTATATGATGACTATGGAAATCTAAGCACAATAACTGCTTTCACCTGGAAAAGAAAGGAGGCAGTGTGGGGAGAAGGAAAAATAAGCCATGAATATTATTACGACGAGAAATGGAATCTGATTGAAGAGATTGTGAACGACCAGTACAATATTTACCATAACTTCTATACCTATGATTCAAAGGGGAATCTTGTGGAAGAAAATAATGAGGATGGTCGGCTTGTATATTCCTACGACGCCTATGGAAATTTAATGGAGGAACTCCAATATTATTCATCTGGCGGTGAATCTCCTGGCAGCAAAAAAGTATACCACTGGTCGAATCCCCGAGCGCAAATCGTTCCCATCCCCGATACAGCCTTCCTCTATGCGCTTTTTGATGAGGGAGTGGATAGCAATGGAGATAGTCTGATTAGTTATGCAGAAGCAGAAGCCATAACAACATTAGATGTTTCACAAAAAGGCATAATTGACCTGTCAGGTATCGAGACATTTATAAATCTGACAGAACTGCGTTGCACGGATAACAAATTAAACAGTGTGGATCTGTCAAATAATCTGCTGCTGCGTTATATTTGGCTATCCGGCAATCCGATATCTATTCTTGATCTCACAAATAACACGCTATTACACATAGCTTATTTAAATAACATGCAATACCTGACACAGGTTTGCGTCACTTATCGCGGTTTCTTTAAACAAATTACAGGTAGTCCGAATGTCTACTTCACAGGAGATTGTAAGGGCAACCAGGTCAGCATTCCCGATACGGCTTTCCTCTATGCGCTTTTTGATGAGGGAGTGGATAGCAATGGAGATAGCCTGATCACATATTTCGAAGCATCCCAGGTTACAACACTAAGAGTTGGAGGCGAAGGATGGTATGAGGGTCAAAAAGATCCCTGCTTCTTTTGTGCAGATTCCTTCCGGTATTTCTGATCTGTCGGGAATAGAAGCTTTTACAAATTTAGATACCCTGATTTGTCATTGTTCAAATTTGACAGAACTAATTCTCTCTGATAATAAGGGCATAAGCTACCTTGACTGTTCAAATAACCAAATAGTCGAGCTGGATGTGACAAATAATAATAAGCTGACAACTCTTAAGTGCAGTAACAATCTTCTTACAAATCTGGATGTATCAAATGCCTCAGATCTCAATCTGCTTAAATGTTATGGCAACCAACTTGATAGCCTGGATTTTTCGAATAACCCGAAGTTATCCGCCTTATGGTGCAATCATAACCAATTATCCGACATCCATATAAGGGCTAATCCAGCCTTAAAAATCCTTAATTGCGATAATAATCTTTTGTCCGAAATTGACGTATCCGGCAATTCTAAATTTAGTAGGGTTGATTTGCGATTACAATCAACTAAGCTACCTTGATATTACACATAATCCTGATCTGCGTCAACTTTCCATTGGCGGGATGCCATCTCTGTACCAGGTATGTGTTTTGGAGATGCCATTCCCACCTTATAATTTTCTAATTGAAAAACAGGGAAGTCCCAATGTATACTTTGCAGATTGTAAAGCGCCTGAGTTAGTTGCTGCTTCGGAGATTCTGTATCAGGCCGGGTATATAGAGGCCACCAGCACAGAGGATGGGATGATCTACCTGGTTTCAGGTAATACAGAGCAATACCTAGACCTGATCAGAGTGCAGTCCATTGATTCCGTGGAGGCAATCGCCAATATTCCAGCTACAATATCATTGGCTGGGTTAGAAAACGGTTCATACTGCCTATATGCAAGAGATCATTATGGGAATATTTCTGAACAGGTCACTTTCATCACTGAGGGACTGGGAATTAAAAGCTTTGGGGAGGAACAAATTCAAATATACCCAAATCCGGTGAACGACCTGTTAAGTATCCTTCTCCTTAGACCTGGAGAATATTCAATAGTGATTACATCAATTAACGGTCAGATCATCTATGAGAAACAATCATCAGGAAGCTCATACCTGATTGATCTTTCTTCTTACCAGCCAGGATTCTATATCATAACTGTCCGGTCAATGGATCTTGTAGCTAAAAGGAAAATAATAAAACGGTAAACAAATGCTCGTTTATTAAAAAACGCAGGCTTCTACCAGAGGATCTCCTTCGATTTTCTTAAGCTGATAAAGAAGAGAACGGCGAGAATTAAAATAAAGATTGCAGGAATTGTGGTTCTTAAAGGATTACCCATGTCTTCATATTCAAACATTGCGGTATAGAGCAAGGTCAGCCCCAGAAGGAAGGCCCCGATACACATAGAGGTGACAAAAATGCCCTGCTTAGCGGGTTTTCTAAGAACCATGATAGCCCCAATTCCAAGCGCGAGGTATAAGGGTCCGACAAAACGAATCCAACCTGCAGGGAAGGCAACACTTCCGGATGATTCGATTTCAAATTCAGGAAAGAATAAATAGATGATTCCATATCCCAGTGTAGAAACAGCAAATAAGACCAATGAGATTTTCAGGAGTTGATTCTTCTTTTCAGCCATGAGTTTGTTTTTAGGGTTAAACAAGTAAACAAATTACTATAGTTTTCAATATGAAGCAATTATCCCGGCCTAATAAAGCAACCTTATTCTTCACCAAGGAGTCTTATATGCTGAGTCTCCATCGGAGAAATGTTAAGAATTGAATGAATTGAGTGAAATGAAAGTTGAATTAATCATCAAATTTCAAGCTCATGAAAAAGAAAAGCTTAACGATTGTTTCCTTTTTTATCCTGCTTTTTATTGGAGTTTCCTGTGCCTCGACTAAAAGATCGAGTTACGAAGACAAACGACGCGGTTTACTGATGCTGGAGGGAGAGCACGTGTATAAAAACAAGGGCTTTTACAGCAGTAAGAAAACGGCAAAGCGACATAAAAAAAGCATCAAATATCATCGGGCAAGGCGTTGATACTAAAAAACCCTCAGACCCGTTATACAATTCCAGAGCATTGATTGGCTCTTTTCAAATCTAAAACCAGCTATCATGAAAAATGTATTCTTCCTTCTGTTCCTGAGCTTGCCAGCCTTCGTTTTCTCTCAGCTTATTACCGAAGAACAACTTACATTGATGGTGAAAGATGCCCAGGAGGAATGTGTGGGCGCGCATGAAAACATTGTCGCGCGGACAAATGAGGGATTTGCAAAAGCAGTCTGGGGTCAGAAAGTCAGATTTAACAATGCAAATATCATTAAGTTCATTACACGTTCTTCCGGAGAAAAAGCATCAGCGGGTTTCGATACTTATATGAATAACAAAGGTAAATATGGCTTCGAATACGACCCTGAAACTGCAGCAGAACTTTTAAGCGCAAACGGAGTAAGGACCTCCAAACCCAGCAATGGTTACTGGATCAATGCAAATCAAAATATCTTATACTGCGAAAGCACCGAAGATGGAAATAAAACCATCCTGGAATTATATTGTCCCTACCAGGTCTTCCTTGAGACACTCAGGATCGGGAAAACCCAAAGCATTGAATTTCTGATGACAGGTTTTAGCGGGAGTGCCTCAACAGATAGTAAAATCTATGGCGTATTAACCCATGTCAATACCGAAAAGCAAAGCATCCAATGCGCCAATGGACATGAATATGACCAGAGTACCGGATACAAATTCTGTCCTGAATGCGGAAAGCCCCTGGAATAATGAACCCTTGAAAGCAAACGCTGTTATACTTCAAACCCGGGTATATGAAACACACAGCCTGCAAACTAACTTCTCTGATAGCTTTAGGATTAATTTTTTTCATGAGCGCCCTTGTGGAGGGTCAAAGAAAACAAAGTATAGAAAGCGAATGGACCCTTGAAAAGGAGGAGGTAAAGTTCATGGTTGAACGCTTATTATTTGAGGTTGGGAATTATAATGAGAAAGCCCTGAGTGAGATGATGCTGGAGAAAGCAAACCTGGGTGGAAGCAGTTATGAGGATGGAAAGTGGCAGAGTTTCTCTTTAAGCATGAACGAGTATTTCGAATCTAACAGGACCCGCCAGCGAAACCCCTTTTATGAACCCGTGCAAAATTGGGATATTCTCATCAACCAGGGACAGATGGCCATGGTTCAGGCTGATGCCACATATTACTCCTTCGGAATCCGCTCGTCGCGTAACATCGACAACTTTACCCTCTTAAAAGTAGAAGGAGAATGGAAATTCCTCAGCATTTCTTATACCAGGTATCCCTATTCCGATGAAGAAAGGGCCTTTGATATGGAAAAATTTGCCAGGGGTTATGCCCAGGCCTGGAGTGGTGTGCGGCCCAACTATGTGGCGCTCTTTTTTGAAGAAGATGGCTCCCTGCAGGTGAATGATGGCGATCCCGCAATGGGAAGAAATGAGATTGCAAATATTGCAAAGGGATTTATGACCGATTTGCCCGACATGGTGGTTCGTTATGACAGTATTGTTAACAAAAAATCAGGCACAGAATTTCACTGGACATTAACTGCAACAAACACCGGGCCTGGTGGCACGGGTAATAAAGTACAGGTAAGTGGATTCGAGGTCTGGCAGATGGGAAAAAACGGACGCATCAAAAAATCTCAGGGTCATTTCCCGTCAGAAGAGTATGAGCGACAGCTGGAGTCCGGATATTAAAGATCTTCCTCATCCAATTTTGATATCTTCCATGCCCTGAGGTCACCCTTGAGTTCAACCGCCTTAAAAGAAACCCTGTCACCTTTTTTGAACTTTTTATTGCGGGACTTGCCACGGTGAATGGGAAAGGCATCCGAAGAGAAAGGCCAGTCTTTCCAATCTGTGATATCCGCCTGAACGAAGTAATACTTTCGCCTGCCTTCCTGCAAATAGTCAATTGTACCAGTGGCATCGAGTGTTATCATCCTGGAATTTGCGCTCAATTTAAATATTATTGAAGAATCCCTGAGTAAGAAGGACGAAAAGTAGGTGAATAATATTTCAGGAAGCGAAATATTTCAGAATTAATTCTGACAGATTATCCTGGTTGATGGGTTTGGAAATATAGTCGTTGCAACCTGAATCAATAGCTTTTTGTCTGTCCCCCAATATACCAAAAGCGGTTTGGGCAATGATAATTACATCCCTGTCAAATTTCCGAATCTGGCGGGTAGCTTCATAGCCGTCCATTTCCGGCATTTGAATATCCATCAGAATTAAATCTATGCCGGGATTGTTGCGATAGGTTTCAATGGCCTCGATACCTGTTCTTGCAAAAAAGACTTCGTCGCTAAACTCCTTCACAAAGACCGAGGTTAACATTTCGGAGGTTTCATCATCTTCAGTGATTAATATTTTGAGTTTAGTTTCCTGAGCAGATGACCGGCCTGACAAAGATTCCCTTTCATCAGGTAGACTGACCTCACCTCCATTCTGAAAAGCAAGTGTGAAGTAAAAAATGGAACCCTTCCCTACAACACTGTTTACCCAGATATCACCCCCCAGCATCTCGGCAAATGCTTTGGCAATAGATAAGCCCAGGCCGGCTCCCTGCCTTGCTTGGAGTACTGCTATATCCGACTGAACAAAACGCTCGAATATAGCTCCAAGCCTGTTTTCAGGAATACCAACGCCAGTGTCCCGCACATAAAACTCCAGGAAGGCTCCCTTTCTTGAATATCCTATCTCTACTGATCCCTGATCGGTATATTTAATGGCATTCTTCAGCAGATTCGTTATAATGGAATAAAATTTTGATTGATCTGTACTTATTATTGCTTCATTGCCCGATAATCCTTTATGACAGGTAAGGGTGATTCCTTTTAGATCAGCCTCGGATTTCAACAGATCGTATGCCAGGTCAAGTTGCTCATTGATATTTACATCCACCATATAGAGCTCCATCTGGCCCGATTCAATTTTTGAAATGTCGATGATTTCGTTAATGATATTAAATAAGCGGGCGCTGCTTTTCACTATCGACCTGATATAATTCTGCTGTTCTTCATGATTCACATCCTGCATGCTCAGAAGGGTTGTAAAGCCCAGTATCCCATTCATGGGAGTTCGTATTTCATGGCTCATATTGGCGAGAAATGCAGATTTTAATCGGTCACTTTCCTCGGCCTTTTCTTTGGCAGTAACAAGTTCTTCTTCGATCTTTTTACGTACTGTGATGTCCTTATGTATGGCGAAATACCCAATTGATTCGCCCTGTTGGTTTACGATCGCATTTGTAGTGGCCTCTATGTTAATCAATCTGCCATCGCGGGTTTTGTTAACCCATTCTCCCTTGACCGCTCGTTTGTTCAACAATTCATGCCAGAAATACTTATATACAGATTCTTCTGCCTGTCCGCCTTTCAGGATGCGCGGAGTTACCTTACCGATTACTTCATCTGGCTGGTAGCCATAGACTGCTGAAAAGGCTGGATTTACATAGGTGAAAATACCCTCGTTGTTTGTCATATATACCGCTTCACCTGTGGCCTCCAGGGCAAAATTCAGTGTATTTATTTCTTCATCACTAAACTTGCGTTGAGAGACATCCTGAATGGTGCCTATCAGTGAGAGTGCATTTCCTTCCTCATCAAATGCAACCTGACCCAAACCATGCACCCATCTGATCTGACCATCATTTTTACGAACAATTCTGTATTCTTTATCAAAGGGCAAAGCTTTACCAATAACCTCACTTAAGAGGTAATTATTCATCATCTCCCGGTCGGGCGGATGTACCAGATCAAGCCATCCCTCAATGGTTCTGTTATAAGCGCTACCGATCCCGAAAATCTGGTCAAGCACTTCCGATGATTCCCATGTTCCCTGTAAAAAATCTGTTTTATAGGAGCCGATAAATGCAGCTCTTTGGGATTCCTTGAAGAAATATTCACTTTCCCTTAGGGCTTCCTCAACTTTCCTTCGCTCGGTAATATTGGTATCGACACCCTGGTATCCCTGGAGCTCTCCATTTCCATCAAGAATTGGGCTACCCGTGGTTGATAACCATACCACGCTTCCGTTTTTATGTGTATTTTGATTCACAAAATCCTTAAGGGCTTGCTTTGAAGCAAAAAAATCCAGGGCTCTGCGCTTGGTCTCCTCTCTGCTTTCACCGTAAAATAATTCATAAAAATGCTTTTTCCCGACTAATTCATCAGGGGTATAGCCCAGAATATCTTCTATTACCGGACTGGAGTAAGTATAAAGCCCATTTGCATCCACCTCCCAGATCCAAACACCGGCACTTTCGGCCACCTGCCTGAATCGCCTCTCACCTTTACTCAGTTCTGCCTCAGCCAGCCTGCGTTCATCCAGCCCCTTTTCATAAAGTACCTGTAAGGAAGCATAGGCCTCCTTTAATCTTTCCAACTCCATCAAAAGCTCTTCCCTTGATTTGTCCTTCTCATTCATTGATTATCCTTTTCTACTTTACTTATAACCGGATTAACACACTTTTGTTGGGACAAGAACTGCCAGACATATCCATATAAGGACACTCTAGGCAATCTTTCTATTAAAAAAATCTATCCAAGGGATTGAACACTGCTTTTCCAGGAGCAAGGAAGGAAAGCGATTAAATGGATTAAAAATATTGCCTGTAAAACTAACACATTCTGGATTACTTTTCTCTATGCTCACATAGTCGCATTTTTACAAAAAATCCAAGACTATTGATATCTTTAGACCATCAGGTGACACAAGCACCCTTTCATGAAAAACTGGCGAAGAGTTTTAAGCAGGATTCTTATTTCAGCAGTACTGTCAACTTTGATTTGTCTCCTATTCATCGAGAAGCAATATCCCTACACAGGCAGCCTGGCTCATAGCAAGCCTTTTATCCATACAAATCAAACAGATTACTTTGATTTAAATGAGGATGGAAAAACAGAACGCATTAGCTACACGATGAAAGTACCAAACCTCACTTCGGTATTAGTTTACGAGTGGGATGATGGCCTGATCGATCAGATAAATCTTCGTGGATCACCATTGAAAAGATCCCGGCTTCATACGGGTGATTATAATGGCGATCATCATTCAGAAATTTACCTTTTTACCCATATTGCCGATACCCTGTTTCTGAATGTACTAGATCCATATTCTCTTGATGATAATAAGATCCTTAAAACTGCACGAATAGACGGATGCCGAATGATAAATGGTGAGCCCTGGTATACGGTTACCGGCACACAGATGGCGGATATGAATGGGGATGGGATGCTGGAATTCTATTTTTCTGTTGTTGCAGGTTTTACCTTAAGTCCGAGAAATCTGTTCTGCTATGACCTGGTAAATGACACCATATATCGCTCACCACATGCCGGAGCCGGACCACGGGGTTTTTTAAGGAGCCATGATCTGGACAGGGACGGAAGTCCGGAGATGTGGGGAAGGGTTTCGGCCTTCGGTAATATTAAGGATTCCCTGACTCCCTATTCCGATAAAAGTGCCTGGCTGATGGTTTTTTCACATGAACTGGACTTCGAATTTGAACCCATTGAATTTCCAGGTTTTGGTTCCATGGTAGATGCACAGGTAATGGAAACCAACAATGAGCAAATACTCGTAGTTCTCAAAACCTATAAGGGGAACCTTGATACTCTCCATAATGAAATACTGCTGGTTGATCCTCGCGGGAATATCATAAAGCAAAAAAGATTTCCTGGTCAAATCGCTAATAATACACCCTTTTTCTATATTCAAAAGATGCAAATATTTGTGCATGACTTTAATGGGAATTTATATGTTTTCGACAAAGACCTTGAGCTCCTGAACATCCTTGAAAGGGAATGGTTTAAAGCTGAAATTGCAGGAGGGTGCAGCTTCCCCATGCAGTCAGAATCTTTATTCTATGTTACCAAGGATGGCTATCTGTGTATTACAGACATGGATCAGAATGTTCTGGCGAAAGTGGCAATAAATATATCTCCAGCTGCTCTTGTCAGCATAGCCAGTATAAGTAACCAGAAAATTCCGAATGGCATACATTTAAGGACCGACAGTAATGAGCTCACCATTGCTCTGGTGCAAAATCCCCGACGCAATTTCATTTATTATTACTGGCTAAGCATTTTCACCACAATCCTGGTCTTCATCTACCTGATTCAGATCTTACAGATCAGACAGGAGAAGAAAAAACAGGAAATTGAAAAACGCCTGAGAACACTCCAGTTGCAATCTCTGAAGAGCCAGATGAATCCTCATTTTATTTTTAATGCCTTAAATTCCATTTCGGCCATGTACATGAAGGGAAATACTCTGAAGGCGGAAAAATTTCTCAACAGGTTCAGCCGGATGATCCGGGAGGTAGTTGACTCCTCCGACAGGGTATTTGTAACACTGGCAGAGGAAATGGAGTTTGTAAGGAATTATCTGGAACTGGAAAAGATCAGGTATGGCGACAATTTTTCTTATTCAATTCACATCCCGGACGATTGCAAGGGAACAGAGCTTCCGTCCATGTGCATTCATTCTTTCGCGGAAAATTCTGTGAAGCATGCATTTCCGGATAAGAAAAAGCTTATGAAAATTGAAATCAAAGCAACCCGAAGGGAAAGAATGCTTAAAATAGAGATAAGGGATAACGGGGTTGGCTTTGGAAATGCAGAAAATCCTGATGATCGCAAAGGCAGAGGAATGCAAATCATTTCTGAGATTCTCCAGTCTTACACCAAAGCCAGCGGCAAAAAAATTCATTATACATCTCAAAATATTGGTTCTGAAGAAAAACCTCCGGAGGGATCCTTAATAAACCTTTTTATTGAAAAGTGATTAATCTATCCCAATCGCCATTAGGACCTTTATAATTTCAGAAGAATCAACAACAACAACAATGGGCCTGGCTCTTCTCATTTTGTCAACTCACTGCCTTTTCGTAAGTTGAACCATGATAAACGCATATACCATGAAAACAGATTGGCCTTTAATATCTGTATTTCTGCTTCTCCTACAATTGGTATAAATGCACAGTACAATGGAAAAAACGACCGGATTAAGACCACAACAATTCCCTCGTCCATACTCAACGAGACCCGGTTTATTAGCATTTACCTGCCTGATGATTATTGGACTTCCAAAGCAAAATACCCGGTGCTCTATCTTCTGGATGGAGGTGCCCACCTGCAACAGGCCAGCGCGGCAGCAGACTACCTTTCCATATGGGGGAATATCCCTGATATCATTATCGTGGCCATATACAATATTGACCGATCCAGAGATTTTTCTCCGGTTCATGTGGAAGAGATTCCAGGCTCAGGAGGGGCTGAAAAGTTTCTGGGATTCCTTTCAGAGGAACTGATCCCCTACCTTAACGAGAGTTACCGGACCAGCGGATTTAATATACTGCTGGGACACTCATTCGGGGGTACCTTCATAGGCTATACCCTGCTTGCTGAACCCGACTTGTTCGATGCTTACCTGGCAGCGAGTCCCTACCTCATGTATGCAGATAAGCTTGTGGTAAAGCAGGCCTCGAATAAACTGAAGCCCTTCAGGGATCCCAAATATCTATATATGACCGTAGGCAATGAAGATCAGTATTTCGAGACTTTGGAGGAATATGCTTCTATCATAAAGGACAAGGCCGGAGAATTAATGGAATTCAAATATGTGAAGATGATGGAGGAAGACCATGGCACTACCCCTTATTTAACTGTTTTCAGTGGCCTCAAATTTATCTTCGGGGAATGGCAATTTCCCCCAGAAATGCTCCAGACAGATCTTGATGCCATTGACGGGCACTACAAGAAGATTTCAAAAAAGTACGGCATTGCTGTGGTGACCCCGGAGCCGGTTATCAATGCCCTGGGATACAGATACCTGCAGTCAGGGGAGCAGGAGAAAGCGATCACCACATTTAAGGAGAATGTGAAACGTTACCCCCAATCGGCCAATGTGTATGATAGCCTGGGCGAAGCCTATGAAAACTATGGGGATACCGACAAGGCTTTAAAAAATTATCAAAAAGCAGTCAGCCTTGGTGAAAAAAAAGGCGATGCCAATTTGTCCGTATATAAAGTCAACCTTGAAAGCGTAAGAAATAAATAAGTTAATGGTATTAATAACATATTGGATAGTTAGCTATTAGTTCTTGAAAGTAGAATAATAATCAGAGTTGAAAGAGATGAATTGGACAATAAAGGATATGCCGGAACTGACTGGAAAAGTTATCATAGTAACAGGCGGTAACAGCGGGCTTGGTTACGAATCTGTGAAAGCCTTTGTCGGAAAAGGAGCTGAAGTGGTGCTGGCAAGGATTATGCCCCCATGAAAGCATACGGGCGTTCCAAGCTGTCAAACCTTCTGTTTACATATGAATTGCAGAGAAAGCTTGAAGCGGCAAATAAGGACAGCATTGCAGTAGCAGCCCATCCCGGAGTAGCCATGACAAATCTAGCGCGTCACCTCGAGGGCAAGTTTCTGTTTAAACTCCTTTCTCCACTCTTCAAATTGATGGCCCAGGACCAGGCCATGGGTGCCTTACCTCAGATCAGGGCATCTGTCGATCCGGACGTAAAAGGAGGAGAATATTATGGCCCTGATGGTAAAAAGGAATACAAAGGCTATCCCGTAGTTGTACAATCCAATGAGGCTTCGCACAGTCTGATGATGCAGCAAAACTATGGGAAGAATCTGAAAAACTGACAGGGATTAATATTGATTCAATGTTCCAATAATTGAATATTGTTTATTCCGGGGATGGACCTACTTAGTGATGTTATTATCTCAGATTTAGTTCAAGATAGGCTTCGCTGTATATTTAACCACAAAAGGTCCCAGCATATAGGCATAGGATGTAAACTACTATCCAGAGTAGGATTGTCATATGCTCCATTAATGGGTAGTAAACTGATTATTTAAAAGCGATTACAAGTATTATAATAACCGCGCCGACCTGGCTCATGGCTTCACTTAATCGATTGCCCATAAAGCTAACACATATGCCTGGCATTGATATCTTTGGAGTATCAGAAATTGAGAAAAGGTGAAATTGTGATGGAACATATAGTTACAAATGATAAAGAGACAATAAAAAAATTGTTGGAGTTGGAAATGCGATTCCCTTAAACTGGAATAAATCATTCAATCAACTTCCGGACAGGGGAGTCGATTGGGCATTGGAGAAGGCATATGCTGATTTCAGTGATAATATTGCACCAGACTTACCTGTAGCCATGCAGATATTAATTGCTAAAGAATATCCGGGACAGGGTCTTAGTCCAGAAGTCATTTAATGTTATTTTTATACCATGAAAGGTAAAACTAAGGTTCGACGGAAAACCTTAATCATCTGGATTGCAGTTGTAGTTGGAACTCTAATTCTTTACTTATTTAACCGGGATCTATTTGATATCTCTTTCCTGAAAGAATATGTTAGCGATCACAAATTACTGGTAGTAAGCATCTACCTCTTCATCCTCACATTTATTGGCCTGACGATCATCCCCTCTACTCCTTTTGCTATTGTTGGCGTCCTTTTATTTCCTCCCCTGACAGCCTACATCATTAACCTCATTGGAATTATCACATCATCTGTTGTTGTCTACTACTTTACAAAGTATCTCAGAATCGACTCCTGGCTTGAATCGAAATACCCGGCACAAATTGAAAAGATAAAAAAGGCCCTTCGTAAAAAGGAACTTCCCATCATCGCAGGCTGGAGCTTTTTCCCGGTGGTACCCACAGACCTTATCATTTATGCGAGCAGCACACTCAAAATCCATATGAATACACCTTTCGGACCCATCAACCAGGTTCACATACCGTTTCCCTATGTTAGCAGACGATATACTGCTTTTGGTCATTTATATTTTGGCCGCTCCCCTGCTTTTTCGTAAGTTGAATCTTGACAAACCCATATACCATGAAAACACATCGACTTTTTCTACCTGTATTACTGCTTCTACTGACCACAGTTGTTTATGCACAGACCAGGGAAAAATACGAGCGGAATCAGACCATAACACTTCCATCTTCCATACTTAACGAAACCCGGTTTATTAGCATTTACCTGCCGGATGCTTATGAGTATTCTAAAGCAAAGTACCCGGTGCTCTATCTCCTGGATGGAACTGCCCATTTGCAACATGCCAGCGCGGCAGCAGATTATCTAACCATGCGGGGGATTATCCCTGATGTCATCATAGTCGCCATACACAATATTGACCGATCCAGGGATTTTTCTCCGGTACATGTGGAAGAGGTTCCAAGCTCAGGAGGGGCCGAAAAATTTCTTGGATTCCTGTCAGAAGAACTGGTCCCCTACCTGAATGAGACTCACCGGACCTCAGGATTTAATATACTTCTGGGACACTCATTCGGGGGTACCTTTATAGGCTATACCCTCCTGGCCGAACCCGACCTGTTCGATGCTTATCTGGCAGTGAGCCCTGCCCTGATGTATGCCGATAACTTTGTGGTAACACAGACCTCGGAAAAACTGAAGCCATTTAAGGATGCCAAATATTTCTATATGACCGTGGGTAATGAAGACCGGTATTTCGAAACTCTGGAAGAATATGCTTCCATTCTGAAAGATAAGGCGGGTGCCTTAATGGAATTCAAATATGTGAAGATGATGGAAGAAAACCATGGCACCACCCCCTATTTAACTGTTTTTAGTGGCCTTAGATTCATTTTCAAGGAATGGCAATTACCCCCCGAATTGCTTCAGGCGGATCTTGAAACCATTGACGAACACTACAAGATGGTTTCAAAAAGGTACGGCACAGCTGTATCTACTCCGGAATTAGTGATCAATGCCCTGGGTTACAGATATATGCAGAACGGGGAGGGTGAGATAGCCATCAAAACATTTAAAGAGAACGTGAAACGTTACCCGAAATCGGCCAATGTGTATGATAGCCTGGGCGAAGCCTATGAAAACTTTGGAGAGCCTGAACAGGCAGCGAAGAGCTATCAGAAAGCAGTCAGCCTGGGTGAAAAAAACGGTGATGCCAATTTAGCTGTATATAAAGCTAACCTGGAAAGGGTAAACAATAAATAATGAAGCTCATTCCTCAATCCCTGCACCATCAATTAATAAAGGATATTTAATATTCATACAAGGCAATGTGTTTCTCATTGTGGCAGATGGGCATGCTATTCTGCATAAAAGGTATGTTTGCAACAGCCATGTTCCCCTGCCCATCATAAATATAGACGAACAACCTGTAGTTTTTCCCGTCTTCACACGGAATCCTGAACCGGATCGTCCCATGATCAGATTGCTGAATAAAACCCGCCACACCTTCCGGTTTAACCTCGCCCTGTCCCGCATAGGCTCCAAATTCGGAGGGTTCGGGTAACAGTTCCCATGCGAACTCTAATTCATCATGGTCAGGATCATCGGCAAACACCTCTGCCCTGTTGATACTACCAGGAGCCAGGGACACATGATCCAGTGCTTCCATCCCATTGATGTTTAATGACTTGATTCTGGGCGCAAGATTATCAGGCCATTTACCTGTCCACATATACTGCATGCTTTCAACAGCCTCTGTCTCCGCATCAACCCATAGGAATTGATCCCGAGCAAATCCAGCCTGGGGCATCTTTCCTTAATATCCCTGATCTTATGAAAATTCCCGCCACCTACCACGGTTAGCAACGGATGATCCGGATCGATCTCTTTGATCATCCCCGCAATGTCGTTTACCGCATCCCAAACCTTCAAATTGTAATCCAAATCCGTCTCTCTGCGCTTTTACCGGAAGATTGGCCAATACCGTTAATCCCAGGGAATCTGCCTGGTCAGGGAAACCTGGACTGCAACGCAGTGAATTGCCGCCATAAGCAGCCAGCCTGTCCAGGTAATCCCAGCCCACGGCCCCTTTTATGAAGTAGGGCTCTCCTCCCCGGTACAAGAGAAAAGCTCCCTCCTTTTCCTTTATTTCTACCCGGTTGGGGGCGCTGGTGCAGGCATTGATCATCAAAGCCCCGGCAAAAAGGGCGACCCATTTGTAATTTTTCAATGTATTCATAATCCAATTTTACAAAAACGAGCTGGATTAATTTTGTAGATTTGAGTATACCAAGGGAAAAATCGAATTGAAACAGTGGGTTAAAATATGGATTACAGGATGGATCATCCTGCTCTGCGGCGTAAATCTGCTCTCCGGACAGGCACTACACTTCAGCCATTACAAAGTCTCGGACGGACTGTCGCAGAGTGAGATCCTGTGCATTTTCCAGGATTCTGAAGGATACATGTGGATTGGGACCCAGAATGGCCTGAATAAATTTGACGGCTATACTTTCGAACAATTCTTTAACGATCCAGCCGATTCCACCTCCATATCCAATAGCTGGATCTTTGGTATCACAGAGGATCAGAATGGCCTGATCTGGGTTGGAACCAAAGGCGGGCTCAATTCTTATGATAAAAAAACAGGACATTTTTCAAGCATTACCCTCTCCGACAGCCGGGGCACTTCCCAGGATAATTTCATTTATGGACTTGCTTCCGACGAGTCATATATTTATATCAATCATTCACCCGGGGTATCGCTGTTCAACTATCATACAGGCGAGATAATCCTGCATCAGAGTGCCATCGAAACCAGGGGCGCACTGTATGACAAAGGATTTCCCATCATCAAAACGAGAGATGGAGTTTTATGGATCGGATCGGTCAATGGCCTGTGTAATCTTAAGCCGCAAACCGGGGAATTTACCTACTTCTACACAGATGATGGCGGTCTGGAATCCATTAGCAACAGCAACATCACCTCCCTCCTGGAGGACCGCAACGGGAATGTAATTATTGGTACAGAGAATGGCTTAAACCTCTATGATGCAGAAAGCGGACGGATCATCACATTTTTATCATGAGCCGGACCATCCTGGAAGTCTGAGTCACAACTACATTCAATCCATGATTTTAGACCACAGGGGCGAACTGTGGATCGGGACGGATGGCGGAGGACTTAACTTTGCCAGTAGCCTGAGCCCTAACCCGGCCGGGTGAGTTTACCCATTTCCGGAACCTGGCCAATAACAATGCTTTCATTGGTCATGACATTGTACTCTCCCTGTATGAAGACCAATCGCATAACCTATGGATTGGAACGATTGCGGGGCTGGATAAGACTGACCTGAAAAAGAAGAATATCCATACCTATCAGAAAACGGAAAACCCCAATGATCTTGATCTGCTGGATAATGTGATTGCATCCATCTATGAAGACGAAAAACAAATCTTATGGGTCGGTACCTGGGGAAAGGGACTGAGCATGATCGACAGGAAAACCAATGTGGCAACTCACTACCTGGCAGAGCTGAGCGGCGACAGGCACATTCCTGAAAACCATGTACATGTGATTTTCAAGGATAGCAAATCAAGAATATGGCTGGGCACCAGGAATGGCGTGAGTATATGGGACCCTTCCGACAGACGCTTCATACCCCTTGAGGTCTATTTCTCTGCTCCCGATTTCTCCTATTTCAACAATAACAGGGTTTACTGCATTATTGAGACTTCCGATCACAGGTTCTGGATCGGGACAGGGAACGGAATCTGCATCCTCGATACAGAAAGCAAAGAGAAAAGCATTCTGAATGACGAAGGTGAGGGGCCCCTGACCCTCAGCAGCAACTTAATATATTCCCTGCTGGAGGACAGAGACGGACAGGTGTGGATCGCCACCACAAGCGGATTGGACAGGTATGATCCCCATACCAGGCAGATCTCCCATTACTTTAGCGATCCCGGTTCGGACAATAGCCTGAGCGATAATTATACCATTTCACTTTGCGAAGATCTAAATGGGGACATCTGGATAGGAACCAGCAACGGATTAAGCATCTACAATAAGGCTGATTCTTCTTTCAGAAATTTCACCACACTGGATGGCTTGCCCAGCAACATTATCTATGACATCATCATGGATGGAAAAAACAATCTGTGGTTCACCACCGGGGCCGGTCTGGCCATGAAGAATCCGGCCATCATTGCCAGGGAAGATTTTATCATTATGGACGAGTTGCTGGGAAAGGAATTTAACCTGAAGGCTGTCCATAAGACCGAACGCGGTGAACTCTATTTTGGAGCCATTGACGGACTGGTTTCCTTTCATCCCGATTCGCTCACCTCCAATAATTACATCCCACCGATACGTATCACATCCATGGAGAAGGAAAGCGAGCAATTCACCCGGCGTCTGAATGTATATACCGGGAAGGTTGATCTGTCCCATAAAGATTATTCATTTACAATAGAGTTCTCTGCCCTCGACTTTACCAATCCCTCGCGTAACAGATATGCTTATAAAATGGAAGGGATTTCGGATCAGTGGATCGATATAGGAACACGCCGCTTTGTGCCCTTTACCAATCTGCCTCCGGGCACCTATCATTTCCAGGTCAGAGGGACCAATAGTGACGGGGTATGGAACCAGGAAGGAGCAGGTATACAGATAAACATACACCCGCCCTGGTGGAGAAGCAGGACCGCCTATGTGTTCTACCTTATTATTCTTCTCGTTTTGATTATTGCCATTATCAAGCTGAGGGAACGTAGCCTGGTCAGAGAAAAGAGGATTCTGGAAGATAAAATTGAAGAACGTACTGCTGAAATTGCCCGGAAGAATGTTTCGCTGGTCAGGCAAAAAGATGAGCTGAACGAACTGAATGCCATGAAAGACACCTTCTTTTCCATCCTTGCACACGACCTTAAAAATCCATTCTCAAGTCTTTACGCAATCAGTAAAGTTGTGGTGGAGAATTACAGTCACCTGGAAGAAGAGGAGAAACTGACCTCCCTGAAAAAAATAAATCAGTCCTCGGAGCTTATCTACAACCTGCTTGAAAACCTGCTAACCTGGTCCAGGTCCCAACGAGGCGACATAAACTATACTCCCGAAGACTTTAACCTTAGCTCACTGGTGGATGAAAATATGAACCTGCACCGGATTCCTGCAGAAAAGAAGGGGCTCACCCTGGTAGCTGAAGTGCCAAAGGATATCAAGGTAAATGCCGATCGGGAAATGATCAATACAGTACTGCGAAACTTAATAAACAATGCGGTAAAATACAGTCACCCGGGAGGCCTTATTGAAGTCAGGGTTGAGGACAGGGCTGATTTCATGGAGGTATTGGTACGTGACGAAGGGACAGGGATCTCCACAGAGAATGTGGGGAAAATTTTCCGCATCGACACCAAATTCAAATCCTCCGGCACGGAAGGAGAAAAAGGTACAGGGCTGGGTCTGATCCTATGCAAAGACTTTGTAGAAAAAAACGGGGGACAAATCCGGGTTGATTCCTGGGAGGGGGTGGGCTCCTCCTTCTTTTTCACCATTCCAAAACAGAATTCGTCCCTGGAGTGACGCGTTCTAGCAAAGACCTTCACATGCATCTATATTATGATGGTCACAATGAAGATCGTTAATATAAATGATCAGGCGATCGTAAAATGCATCAAACTCAGCTTTTCTTGACCCTGCAAAACTTGAAGTCCAGGTCTTCCAACCTTCCAGTTTACCCTCCAGTATTGGAGCAACAACTAATCCCATAATATTTATGTGTCTATTGATAATGAATAATAATTAATTTACGATATGCAAATCAGTAAATCCATAAATAGTTGATAATTAGGATATGATTAACATCAGCAGGCGATCTCAATACAACAGTAGCCTGCCCTGATGATTGCCGATGTCTATGTGGTCAGAGAGAGCGCTGAAAAAATGAAAGCCTTTAAGGAGACCAGGTTTTTTTTCATGGCCGTGGGCAATGAAGAAATGTATTTTGAAACACTGGATGAATACACATCCGTATTGAAGGAAAAGGCAGGAGAGAACCTGGAATTCAAACATTTAAGGAGAATGTGAAACCTTACCCGCAATCGGCCAATGTGTATGATAGCCTGGGCAAAAACAACGGTGATCCCAATTTGTCCGTATATAAGGTCAACCTGGAAAGGGTAAGTAAGAAATAAGTTAATGGAATTAATAACTAATTGGATAGTCAGCTGTTAGTTCTTTAAAGTAGAATAATAATCAGAGATGAAAGAGATGAAATGGACAATAAATAATATGCCGGAACTGACTGGAAAAGTTATCATAGTAACAGGCGGTAACAGCGGGCTTGGTTATGAATCTGTGAAAGCCTTTGTCGGAAAAGGAGCTGAAGTGGTGCTGGCAAGCCGGTCGACAGAAAAGGGTGAAGAAGCAAAAGCAGAAATCTTAAAGGATACGCCGGAGGGGAAAATCGAGGTGATGCAGCTCGACCTTGGCGACCTGGACTCGGTCAAAAACTTTGCTGCGGCATTCAAGTCGGGCCATAAGAAGCTGGATGTACTGCTGAATAATGCCGGCATAATGATGACGCCTTACTTCACTACGAAAGATGGTTTTGAAGGGCAATTTGGAACCAATCACCTGGGCCATTTTGCACTCACAGGCTTATTAATGGATCTGCTGCTTTCTACCCCGGGGTCGAGAATTGTGAATGTGAGCAGCGGTGCACACAAAAGCGGAACCTTGGATTTTGATAACCTTCGGTTTGAAAATGGCAAGGATTATGCCCCCATGAAAGCATACGGGCGTTCCAAGCTGTCAAACCTTCTGTTTACATATGAGTTGCAGAGAAAGCTTGAAGCAGCAAATAAGGACAGTATTGCAGTAGCAGCCCATCCCGGAGTAGCCATGACAAATCTAGCGCGTCACCTTGAGGGCAAGTTTCTGTTTAAACTCCTTACTCCACTCTTCAAATTGATGGCCCAGGACCAGGCCATGGGTGCCTTACCCCAGATCAGGGCATCTGTCGATCCGGACGTAAAAGGAGGAGAATACTATGGCCCTGATGGTAAAAAGGAATACAAAGGCTATCCCGTAGTTGTACAATCCAATGAGGCTTCGCACAGTCTCGATGATGCAGCAAAACTATGGAAAGAATCTGAAAAACTGACAGGGATTAATATTGATTCAATGTTCAAATAATTGAATAGAGCTTTTTATCAGGATAAACTTTGATTCATATCGGGGATGGGCCTGGTTAATGGTTACCGTGAAACCCAAGTTCTTCAGCACAAATTAAGGTCCTCAGTTCAGATCTAGTTCAAGCTTCCTAAGAAGTGCCTTTTTAGGTATGCCATTTTTGTCGTATCCCTTAATTTTGTAGTAGCGTTTAAGCATTTTATCAAGGGGGACCGTTCTGTTTTTGCTGTCGCTCGTCCTTCCCTCATTCAAAAATCTTGAGGGCAGGGTATCATCACTTTTATTGATCCCCTCCAGTGTAT
Organism: uncultured Bacteroidota bacterium; assembly: GCA_963713725.1. GTDB lineage: Bacteria > Bacteroidota > Bacteroidia > Bacteroidales. Next base: position 65,128 of record CAVQMZ010000002.1, on the reverse strand, counting down.
TTAAATAGCGATTTAATACATGAATACGTCTCCCGGCTTTTAACATCTCCTTCTGTGTTAGCTTCACTCCGCTTATTGCTTGAAATGAAAGGTTGTAGACTGAAATATCCATTAAAGCCAGGGCAAGATGTGGCGCATAGCTCATCACCAGTTTCAAGATAGGCTTTGGTGTATATTTTACCACAAAGGGTTCAAGCATATAGGCATAGGATGTAAATGAACAGCCATGCATGGAGTTGATGGCAGCAAACATATTTTCAAAATAATCGGTATAAACCGCTTTAGCGTATTTGGTATTAGGATTGATTAAATCCAGAGTCCCCTCAATGCTGAATACAGGGGCTGATAAGTGACAGCCCCCCCGGTTTGCCACAGCGTATGACAATCCCTGTCCCCATGCACCCCTTGGGTCATATGCCGCAATTTCCATCCCTTTTACATGAATGGCAAAATCTTTGCCCCCGTATTTTTCAGAAAGCTTTTTAGTACCCTCGGCAAGCTCATTACCTAATCCCTTTCTGTAAGCAATATCCTGTATGCACTGATCGATATTCGTTGACTTCCCAAATTCTAAAGCTGAATCGATCAGCCCTTTTTTAGTGGCTTCCATAGCCCAGCCCAGTACATTCCCGGTTGATATGGTATCCAAACCAAGTTTACTACAGCTGTCATTCCATTGCGCAATGGCAACAGGATCAAATATGCCAAGATTGGGCCCCAACAATGCAGTGGATTCATATTCCGGTATCTGCATCATTGTCCCGTTAAATTCACCCACATGCCCGCACAGGATGGCACATGGTTTACAGGTAAAATGCTTTTTAGTGAATTTTTGAGCATATAGTTCCCCTGAAACTTTATGAGCTTCAGGATGCTTGCCATCGCTGAAATTCCGCACCGGCAACATACCCTTCGCATTACATTTGTTTATATGCCAGTTTGTCCCGTATTTTCTATATGCATCGCTGCTTATTACATTACGATTGATATATTTTCTCCCCCGTTCTTTTTGTTTTCCAAACAATTCAGGATCCGCTGCTTCGAATTTTAACTTTTTGCCATGCGCAACAATTCCTTTTATATTTTTTGAACCCAATACAGCTCCAATTCCTCCCCGTCCCAAGAAACGATGACCCGAAACCGCATTTGCAAATTTTACCAGGTTTTCACCGGCGGGACCAATGACCAGGGCTCCGGAGTCTTTTCCCAGGTTGAGTAAATCCTGTACCTCTCTGGTATCCCTTCCCCAGAGTTCCTTCGCGGATCTAATTTCAACCTTGTCATTTATATACGAGGATTGAAGGCTCTTTACTTTTGCCCTTAATGATCAGGCATTCGTATCCGGCTGTTCGCAAGGCCTTGCCAAAGGGGCCGCCGCAGGATGAACTCAGGGTAATATTGGTTAAGGGTGATTTTGTAACAGCAGAAAACCTGCCCGAACAGGGAACATTTGAATTCATATAAAGTCCGGTATTCAGCACCAGAACATTTTCCTGTCCCAACGGATCGATACCCGGTTTTACCCGCTCAGAATAATATTTCAGCCCTAAACCCTGTCCCCCCAGATATTTTTTTCTATCGGCAGTAGAAATAGGAAACTTATTAATCTCACCGCTCGACAAATCAATTTCAAGCACTGTGTTTTCTTTATCCATTATCTTTGTTGTCCTTAGGTGCAAACTCGGGTGATCTCGCTCCTGAAATATATTTAATAATAACTGCATCAACAAATTCCGGAGAAGGATGATGAATGGAGAAATAGCGGAGGGACTGAGAGGTGATAAACAACCACTATCCTGGGACAGGACAGGAGTGGGGTCTGGCATCATGATTTAATACGTAAAACAGCACCTGTATCTGAAGGTCGACTCGAGAACTTTAGCGGCACCTTTGTGACTGAAAACGATGATTCAATACATCTATCTGCCAGTGCTGATCCACTTTTTGCAATGATTCCGGAAGTGAGCACTGGCAACAACTCTGCTGGCCAAATCGGACTCTGTATTCTATCTTCCCCGGGCAGGAATAACTTTTCAATTCCATGGTACCGGAAACGGGCCCGTTGATCGCATCACAGCCGATAAGGAGCCCATTGGGTGGCTCCGGGTGTAACTAATAGAGGTTTATCTGAACCTGAATCCAGATATTTGTGCTACTACTTCCTGGCTAAATTAAGTTCGATGACGATGGTGGCATTAACAGTGGTGCCCTCCAGATCAAGCTCTCGCTTCTCTTCCCAGGTAAAAACCGCAGCGGAGGAGCTCATACTCTGGACCGTTAAAGGGTCATCGCTCTCCATCTGGTCGGTAATTTTCATATACAATTTATCACCTTCCAGCTTCCAGGTACCACCCTCCTCTATCTTATTTCTACGCAAGAGGTAGGAATAGTCCTTATTGTAGGTGATGCTTCCACTACCAAAATCGAGATATTCAGCTGTCAGATCATCAACAACTTTCTTTGCAGCCTCCTGTCCAAATTGGAGGGTACTAATTAAAAAGTCCACAAGTTTTACAGGGCCTACCTTAATATCGACAGATGCCTGTCCGATGTCCCAGGTACCGATCAGATCAGCGTCTACAACATCGGCGCTCTCTTCACAGGAGCTCATAAAAAACAAAGTGGCGATCAGGCTTACAAGAATAACGGGGTTTACAAATAATTTCTTCATGGCTTTTGGAATTAGGTTTAGACTCTTCTACGTATGTTGACAAATAATGTTCTTAGTTCGTTGCATTCCAATGTAGATGGGCATCAAAGTATTTTTACAAATAGATTCGTCATTTTTAAACAATTGCTTTAAAAATTATGTTTATGGATAAAGATAAAATATGATACTTGCCTATATCATCTCAAATAGCGCTGAAGAAGCTGAAGAGATCGCCTTGAACCTTATGGAAGAAAGATTGGTTTACAGCATTAATATCCTTCCGGAAGTTCGCGCCTATCACCGCGAAGGAGATAAGGTTTTGAAGCACACAAGAACAATTGTCCTGGCCAAAACCAAGTCCCTGCTCTACCCCCGGATAGAAGAAGTGGTGGATGAAATACAGAAGACCGGAACGGCTATTGTATTCTCCATGCCTTTTATGCAAATGTCCCAGAAGCTCTTCGATAACATACAGGCCAATACACTTAAAACATAAAAGTTTTAATCCCTTGAACGGACACTTGTATCTTCATTGATGCACCCACCCGGGAGGGATCACCTCCCTTGATATTGCGGAAAAAGATATCCTACCAGGCATTCTCAAAAAAAAAGTAAAAAATTACATTTTCTTAACTGCCTATATGTTAAATATTTATAAGGCCTGAATGAATTATGTTTAATTTTTATTGTTATTTATTAAACAAAATGAATCTTATCGTGTTTAACTATCGAACTTAAACTTTAAACAAACTGTCATGAGAAGGTCATTTATCAATTTTAAAACGCTTTCAGTAAAGCAACTTAGAACAAGCGCAGCTGTAATCCTAATGTCCACAATAGCATTTAGTGCACTTGCAACAGAAATAGAATACGAAGAAGCAATAGCCCTGGAAAACTGGATGGCTATCTCCATTTGAAATAGAATATGAAGAAGCATTGGCCCTCGAAAACTGGATGGCATCTCCATTTGAAATGGAATATGAAGAAACTTTGGCCCTGGAAAACTGGATGGCTTCTCCTTTTGAAATGGAATACGAAGAAACTTTGGCCCTTGAAAACTGGATGGCTTCTCCTTTTGAAATGGAATATGAAGAAACTATGGCCCTTGAAAACTGGATGTCAAGTCCATTTGAAACGGAATATAAAGAATATCCGGGTTTTGAAATCTGCATGAATACACCTTACAAATTAAACCCGGAAGAAAAATGCCCCACTTGTTCCTGAGGTTTCGTTTTATCTCTCAAAAGCTCAGAATCCATTTACCAGCCTGATTGGGAAATTTTTCTAAGCAGCACTATATGTATATCACTCAGTATCTGATCCTCAAAGGACTATGATATTTCGGCCATTTCTCCCGGGTAAAAGCAGTGTTAAATACAAGTTAAAGACAGGCCAGCCTACTTATTAGAGTTGGATTTGTGGCTTCAATGAATGTAAATTTATTGAGGTGGAAATAAAAGAGGATAGGATAAAAACATGGCTGAAAAAGCTTGGTCTGGCAGGCTTCCTTTTCTTCCTGATAAAAGGATTAATTTGGCTGGGGATATTTCTGGGGCTTGGTTCTTTCCTATTCTCCTGTTAGAAGACGGACAGAAAAAATAAATTAGAACAATTGGTCACATGGATCGTCTTTAAAATACAATACATCCAATTAAGAAAGAATGTTTAAAGCAGGCCCTTTCCTGTATGTAATCCTCTTTATGCTCTGGCCCGGTGCTTATGGCCAGTCGTCTGGCAATAGATGGAGCGAGGTGCAGGAAAATGGTGGTGGAACCCTGCTTATTGCCTACTCAGAAAACAGCCCGTTTATTTATAAGGATGCGCAGGGAAAAATGGCAGGCATTGAGTTCGAAATTATGGAGGAGTTCGTCCGCTTTATTGACGAAAAATATGCTGCGAAAGTCAATTTGGAATTTGAGCACCTGTATGATTTTGAAAGCCTCCTTGACACCTTAAAAAATACACATCGACCCATTATTGGTATGGCCTCAATTTCCAGTCTGGAAGAGAGAAAGAAGGATTTTAAAATCACCGATCCCTACATGCCCGACATAGAGATTATCGTTTCCAGCATGGCTTTGGGTACGGTTTCAAGTTTGGGCGAATTTGCAAGCATGGTTAAATACAACAGAGCCCTGACCGTAACCAATTCAACCTTCGAGCGAAACATCATGGAACTAAAAAGGGATTATTTTCCTGGTATAAAGATAGAATACGCAAGACACGTTGATATTTTAATAGAAGAGATCTCAAATTCCGATGACGCCTGGGGCTATGTTTCTCTTCCCAATTATTTGTCCCATTATAAAAAAGGCAAAGGTATCAGCCGGCAGCGCTTTTTTATGGTTGAAAATCCCGGACTTTCCATTGCCACAACACTAAGCAGCGACTGGGATGTCCTGCTGGATGATTTTATTAAGGATGGCAGATTTGAGCCCTTGCTTGACCGTTTGATTGAAAAATACCTTGGCAAAGCCTTTGGTGAGGTGGTAGCATCCATTTCAAACATTAACGCAGAATTGCAGCCCGATATCGCCGCCAATCGTGAAGTGGGTGTGTTAATGCTGGAAAAGGAGTTGCAGGATTTAAAACTAAGACAAAGCGAACTTGAAATAGAACGAAAGAACCTGTTTATCTACCTGGCAATCACCGCAATTGCCCTTGTTTTGATCGCCCTGTTTTTTCTCTACAGACTGGTTCGATTGAAAATTAAAACAAACCTAAGTTTATCCGAGAAGAATGAACAAATCCAGGCACAGATTTTAGCGCTTAATGCGCTCAATATTGAAAAGAATGAAATGATTGGGATCGTTGCGCACGACCTTAAAAATCCCTTGACCAGTGCAATGAGTATTTCAGAACTTTTAAGAAAAGAAAAAATCACCGATGAGAAGGGGGAATACCTGGCTTATCTTAAAAAGTCTCTGAACAAAATGAATAGCCTGGTTTCTAAAATACTGGAAATTAAGGTTCTGGAGTCATCTTCACTGGAAACAAATTATAGCAATTTTGATTTAAAGCAAGTTATCGAGAAGGTAATTTCAGCTTTTAAAATCCAGAGCAACAATAAAAAAATACAAATTGTGGCTGAGCTGGATGAGGTGGTCGCCTCCCTGGACAGAAACCTGGTGATCCAGATTATTGACAATCTCTTATCCAATGCAATCAAGTTTTCAAAACACAAAACAAAAGTCCGTATTAGTCTGAAAGACGAGAAGCAAACGATTCGATTCGAAATTGAGGATGAAGGCCCTGGCATCATGGAAGATGATAAACCCAAACTTTTTCAAAAATTTCAAAAATTACACGCACAACCTACTGACGGTGAAAGCTCAACAGGTCTGGGCCTGTCCATCGTCAAAAAATACGTTGAGGCCATGCAGGGAAAAGTCTGGTGCGAAAGTGAATTTGGCAAAGGCGCCAGATTTATTGTTGAGTTTAAAAAAAGTCCGGAATGAGCCATTTCTTCAGCTTATGACGATCGGAAATTTAATGATCTACTTATTCAACCACGATCTTACAGGTCCCATATAATCGAGGTAAACCCGTGGCATTTAAACTGCGGACGTATACAATATATTCTCCCTTACTATCCGAGGTATAAAAAGACAGCGTTTGGGGATTGATTCTGCTTCAATTCAAGATCCGGATCCCAGAATAACAAATTATCCCTGTAGGTAAGCTTATTTGTATTTATTGAGCCATAGTCCATTTTGTTAAAATTACCTTCAGATAATAAATTGTAACTAAAAAACAGTCTGTTCTTATTGAGTTTAATCCCGGCGAAATCTTTTCTCTTTGTGGAAACGCAAATAATCCCACTGTACTTTCTTCCGCTTACAATGTAGGGCTCATCAAATATTTCCACCTTTTCTATTCTTTCCAATGGGGTCTTAATAAATTCATCAATATCTGAAACGGGGATATTGTCCAGCAGTACCAGAGGATTCAAATTATTATATTCGTTATAAGCTACTATTTTTAAATAGCTTTGCTTCTTAATTTTGACAGTTCTTACCTCCTTCACTAATTCATAAAAAAATTCTTCAAGAGTGGGCAATTGAATGTATTTCTGGGTAAAATACACATGTTTCGGCCTGCCATAAAAAGGAAGTTGGCTTGAGTCAGCCGTATGATTTATGCTCTTATCCTTATAAATGTTTGAAAGTTGCATATTGACAATCATTTCTGATGCAATATTCCTCTCAATGGAATCCAGGGAAAAAGGAATATAAGCAAGCCGGGTACTGCGATTACAATAATCGTTGTCCAGGAGTATATCAGCACTTTCTCCATTTTGCAGTACAGCATCTATATAAAAATCGTAATGGTCATAAAAATCGGGTAAAGTAAAAAAGAAAAATCCCTTATCCTTTGTACTGAAAGTTGTAAAGTACTTCCAGTTTTGTGGAGTTGATAAATGCAAAGTAGCATTGGCAATGGAATTTGGATTGCCGGCATTTAAGATTTTTCCGGAAATGGAAATCCCCCTGAATTCCGGCAGGTAGATTAGTGATTTCTCTTCAGGTGACATTTGATCAGGAATCTGAGTAAAACAATGATTCGTGTCTATATATGCGGCCTTTGCAACAGAGACACAAAAGTTTGAATAATCATGATCACCGCTGTTTAATTGGATGCTGAGGTTTACTTTCTCTCGTGGTTTAAAAGTGGATTTATCGGTAAAACATACAATACCATTATTTGAGTTGGCCAATGCTGGTTTTGAATAGACAAGCTTTTTATCGCGATCCTGAATCGGTCCCTGATCAATTTCGCTTTCAAAAGGATTGATAATTTTTACCAGCTTGTATGTATAATCTTCAAGCGGAAAATTTCTCATCCATTTGGTGTAGGCTCTTATATAGTAAAAGCCCGACAACAATGTTTCGGGAATGCTCAGGTATCCCGAAGCACTATTTTCATAAAGCCTGAATTTCCCCTGCGCTATTTTTTCCCCGTTCCACCTGATTAATTCAACATAGATAACATTGCTCCACTGAGTATTTCTTAACCGGATGTTCAAACTTACAGGCAGCTGTAAAGTATATTCTCTCATCAACGCAATAAAATTGCCTGTCAGATTCCAGGATAATTTCTTCTCCCGAATCTTCTGGCTTCGCAAAATCAAAATATGATTGTTCCGAAAGAGCCTGGGAAAAACAAATATGCTCTCCGAAGGAAAGAAGAAGAAGAAGAAGAATTTTTCGCAGCATAAGCAATCAATTTCAGAATTACCAAAAATCTGGTCGCATCAATGTACCACCTGAGAATCTGCAATCAAAACAACCTGGTGGAGAGGTATTACCATCGCTTACATATACAGGTATATACGTTGAGTCAACCCTCCGGAATTTCCCAAAAGCACTATCCGGATCCTGTTCGTAAAAATCCTCAATATTAAACTGTACGGAGGAACAAAATCCCTGTTCGCCTAAGTAGGGACCTTCAAAAAACACCCTCTTCTGCTGGAATGCGGATACCCAGAAATAACCCAGAACAGTTTCCTGATCATCGTTTATATTTTTGATATTCGACAGGTTCTGACTGGGTTGTGTAGTATACAATCCCCCTGATTCCTGAATTTCAGTTACTTTGGTTTGCCAGTAATTATGGGCTCCTTCGCTAAGTGAATATTGACTCACCAGACAACTATAACGGGTTGACAATTTCGGACCATTTGGGATAAAGTGTAAGGGTACCCGTTTTCTTGAATCGGTGACGACTTCTGAAGTACTGGAGAAAAAAGCTTCTTCTACCTCCGATTCAAGAAAGCAAATATAAAAGGTGTCAGGCTGATTAAAATAAACAAACTCAGGAATTGGGATAGCCTTATCCCGCACATACTCTAAATACATTGTATCATATCTATAGATTGTAATAAATGTATCCTGAACGCCTACCAGCATTTTATCGATTTTAGTATTGCTTGATCGTGATTCCCAGGTTTCATGAATCTCCCAGCGATAATAACCAACATATTGCTCTTTGGCATAAACGTCAACGTTTAACCTGATCCCATTCTCATTTTTTTGTGTATTATCGGAATAAGCGCTTTCCTGGACAAAATACAAACTGTCAATTGAAGGGCTGTCGTACATTTCTTCATAAGCAGATTCATATACCTTCTTGTCCGGGGTTTCTATGCTTAGTTTAAATTGAGCTCCAATTTCTAAAAAGGCTAAATCAATTTTCGCATGATATTTTCCTGGTTCTTCTTCTTCAAACTGGAAAATATTGCCCTTCTCATCTGTTACAAAAACATGACAGCCTTCCACTGCAATGAATACAGGATTTTGAACCGAAGTTGACCTGGAAAGAACGATGGTTTGCTGCTCATTCCCTCGTATGATGCTTCCATTTACAACCAGTAAATTATCGTCCGTAGATAAGTCAGGATTGTATTCTTCAACACACTGAGTAGTCAGGATAATCACCGATACTACCAGCAAGGCCAGTAAGCCGGAATAAGGTCGATAATTAAATCGCATGTAGCATATCGTATATTATATATTAAATTTCATAAGCCTAATCAGTAAGGTAATTACCGAATTTAAAATTCCAGGACACCGTAAAGATGGGACGTGCAAAGATGGACAATTTGTAGCCCTGTAATTTCCCGTTTACCGACTCGTAATAAACCGAGTAAGCATTCGCTCGTCCAAACACATTGTATATATTAAAGCTCCAGAAACTGTGAGCCAATTTTTTACGTTTAAGATTCCCTTCAATGTTTAGTGACAAATCCAGCCTTATATAATCCGGTAAGCGGTACTGGTTTCTTTCCGAGAAATGAAGGAGTTGCCTGCCTTCTGCATAATAAGCGGCAACAGGCAGGGTAATGGGCCTGCCAGAGGTGTAAATATAATTGGCGGATAAGCTGAAACGCCTGTTAAAATGCTGATTTAAAACAAGGTTAAAGCTATGTGGCCGATCATAGTTAGATGGATAGGCATTCCCATGATTGATGTCTTCCAGTGAATTATCACTATCAACCTTCACATAAGACCTTGAATAAGTATAGGCTAACCATCCGGTGAGTTTACCATTCTTCTTTTTTATCATAAACTCCACTCCTTTAGCATTTTGTACACCCTGCAACAGTTGAGTTTCAATGGGATATGGCGAAAGGAAATCGGCACCGTCTTTATATTCCACAATATTATTGATCCATTTCTGGTAAAATTCAATATTGGCTTCAATCCTGTTTTTAAATAAGTTCTGATACCACCCAATGGCAACCTGGTCTACCAGTGGAGGTGTGATATGGGAACTCACCAGCTTCCATTGATCGTTTGGAGATATGGCTATGGTATTACTCAACATAAAAATATACTGTTGTATACTGTTGTAAGAAGCTTTTATGGAAATATTCGGTGCAAGCGAATACTTTATTGAGGTTCTGATCTCCGGTTTCGAATAATGATGGATAATTTCCCCCTTACCATAGTTCGTAATTGACTCGACATTATTTATATCCATCTGGCCATCGTAGTATTGATATACTTCCTTTGGTCCCAGTTCCATAAAAAAGCTATACCGAAGACCTGCCGATAAACTTAATTTGTTCCATAAGTCTATTTTATCTGAAAAGTACAGTGCCATTTCCAATCCATTTTCAGAGCCAAGCTCTACAGGGCTCAGGTTTGATTCCGCACCGAAAGGCAAAATATCACCCCTGTTATTCTTATAGTAGGTTGAATTCAGTCCAAAGGCCATGTGGTGATTTTTCCTGCTGAGAAAACTGAAATCAGCTCTTGTTTCAATGGATTCGATTCTGTAATTATGGGTATATGCAGTGGTTTCGTTGGATTTCTCGTTGTAGTCATTACTATACTGACTATATGCCGAAGACAGGTCCAGTGTAAGGGCCGACTTAAATCTGTGTTTCCAGGAAACGGAAGCGCCTGTATTGGAATATTGATAATCGTTTTTACCTAACAATGAAAATTTATCGAAACTTTTATACCCAAAAACTTTAAGTGTGTTTCTGTCATTGATATCAGTATTTACCCCAAGCGAGGCGTCATAAAAAAAAGCACTGCTGTTCTGAAGGTCGAAGTTATCGATTCTGTCAAATATCCAGTTAGAGTAAGAACTTCGCCAGCTGGCAATAAACGAAGTTTTATCTTTAATTAGCGGCCCGTCGATCGACATGTGGGCAGTAACCGGGCTAATGCCTCCCTGCCCGTGGAATTTCTTTTTATTTCCCTGCCTGGTGGTAATATCAAAGATAGACGCCAGCCTGCCCCCGTATTTTGCAGGGATATTACTCTTGTACAGGGTAAAATCATTAATAATATCCGGGCTGAAAGTTGTAAAAAAGCCAAACAAATGAGAGGTATTGTAAACAGGAATTTTATTCAGGTAAAACATATTCTGGTCAGCCGCACTTCCCCTTACATTAATTCCGGAAGATCCTTCACCCACACTTTCAACACCAGGAAGCATTGAGGCAACCTTTAATATGTCTCTTTCACCCATTACAGCAGGTATCTCTTTCATCGCTTTTATGGTGATCCGTTCATAACCCATCTGCATACCCTTCACATTATCGTTAAGCGAAGCCGAAACCACCACTTCGTCCAGCTCTTTTAGCTCTTTGCGCATTTCCAATATGATCGATCCGCTGGAATAAACCTGGAAATAGTATTCCTCCCCTTTCATGGAAACGTGAGTGATCTGGACCTTATACTTACCTGTTTTCAAATTCATTTGAAAATTACCATCCACATCTGTTACAGCGCCATATCGAATTTCTTCGATATACACGGTTGCCCCTATGACCGGTTCACCATTTGCTGCATCCTTAATTTTTCCTTTTACGTTGCAGGATAGTCCGGGACCTGTTTTACTTTCGTCTCCAATCACAAGAACTTCGGAAAAGGCTATTGTTTTACTTTGCAGGTAACTTTTTTCTGAAACGGTAATTTCACTTTCCGTCCGTTTATCAAGAATGGTGTTTTCATTTGAATTGAATTCGGGTATTCTGGTAAGCACATCCTTCCCTTTAATCAGGATAATACCGTCCTCCTCAACATACAGGCTTATTCCCTTTTCTAAAAGCTGATTTTTTAGCTGGGGTAGCAGAGCGGATTGATTAGTTATGGAAAGAAAAACATCCTTTATCCAATCGTTTTTATAGTAAAACCTGATATCACTTTCAGACTCAACAAACTGAACCAGTTCAGTGAAGGAAACATGATCAAAGAGCCGGGAACTTGTATAGTTTTCCGTCTGACAAAATGCCAGACGAAAAGAAAAAAGAAGGAACAGTATAATGATAAGATTCCTCATCGCCTTAGCTTAGTTGTTCCTTCATTCTGCTAAGCTATTAATGAATTCAATGAGGAGTTCCATCTCATTATCGCTGGCCTGTAAAACCTTAATTTTATGCTTTCGGAGGTATTCTTTAATGGCCGCTTTAGACTTCGAGCTAAAACTATTGGCAAATGTCCTGTTTCCCTTATAACTGAGCCCTTTACCATTAAGAAGAATAAATGATTCTTTCTGCGCCGGGGAAAACACTTTTATATCAGGATTATTGGCATATAAATTGGAAAGGTCCTTTTTCCAAAAATAAAAAATTCTAATGGGAAAATCCTCCCCAAAAACCTGGTAGTATTTTTTATTCTCACCGGCACTAAAAGTCTCATTTATAAACTTTCTGTTTTCAATGGTAAATCCGGTGATAAATTCTTTTTGTAAATGAAGTTTGTATTCAAGCGTGTCAAATAAGTATATGAGCAGCAGTTGTTGACCGTATATATCATATCTTAAATTCAGATTTGAATACTGTTTCCCCTTAAATACCACACTTCCTGTATTACTGTAATAATCCAGCAAATAGGGGTGTCCGTTCACATCCTGATTTTTATTTTCAAAAAGAGGCCCGTTTATTAACTCCTGATCGATCCCATACTCTTTTTCAGCAGCCAGATATATTTGATTGAATAATAATTCTTGCGGGCTATCCACCTGAGCATGTAAGGCATTATTAGCCAGTAAGAGGAATAAGGCCAGGCTGAAATAATTTCTAATCATTTATGGTTTATTAGAAATTAATATACTTGTAACGATACTGTTTATCACCTGACCAGATAGACAGAATAGCGACGGGTTCATTAAACTCCAGGGCAAGGCTGGAGATATTTTTTTCCTCTAAGATCACGCTTCCGCTCATGGAATAAACAACGATACGATCAGCTTTCCGGTTTAATTGCAGGGTTTTATTTTGAATGGTAAAGGGAATATCCTCCCCCTGGCCGGCCTGGCTGAAACCATTGCGATCAGAAGTGGTCAGATCCTCCACTGTGGCATATTTATTTAGCACGTCCAGGTACATTCCGTAACCCGACCCGGTTTGCCATTCCAGTGCCGATTCCACCGATGTACCCTCTCCCCATTCGTTATAGCTGGTTATTAACTGCCAGTCCACTTTAGAGCCAACCATCTCTTTGACAAGGTCCGTCCACAGCTCTTCGCTGGCCCGCTCCAGAAATGTTGTTTTCCCCGGGTCGGCATGTTTAAAACCGGGAGAAATATTAATGCATACGAGTTTTCCCGAACTATCCTGATGTTTATGAATTCTTGTTGACGGCCCGTATTGATGCCATGAACTCGGCTGGTAAGCGATATCCTTATATCCTCCAAATACCTTAAGCACATAATACCATTTACCGTCAACTGCATCTGCCCATTTCTTCATAAATGCTTCGGTATTATCTTCTGATCCCCTGGTATAAACGAAAATAACAGGCTTACCATTTATATGTGCGTAACAATCATGCTGATTCACATACCTCTCCATCAGGTAATTCAAATCTGCCTTGATGGTATCCATGGGCTCATTATAAGTTGCTTCCAGCTCATAATAAATGGCCCATTTTAGGTCAATTTCCCCATTTTTGCTCCTCAGGTCAGTCTCCTCCATACATTTTTTGATGGCCCAGTCCCGCGGTCTCCGATTGGCATTATCCAAACCCCACCATGAGGCAATTACAACATCAACATTGGCATAGACTAATTCGTCAATGTGATTATTTATGAGTGCCCTGTCATTATTATCATAATAGCCATTTGTGGGCTGGTAGCTCACATGATATCCATTGGGGGCCCAGTTGTTCGGATACCAGGTATAATAGAATATACCCCTCAGGGGTAATTCTAAATCCGTATGAATGATCGTATCATTTAATGCACCCGCAGAAGAATTGCAGATAATTATCAGGGCGAGGAAAGAAAGCAGTTTATGCATGCTTATATAATATAAACCCTCAATAGTAATTGAAGAGGATTAACAAATACTTAAAAGCGGATTAATAAGCAGTTTAATCTGAAAATAAGTGGAAATCGCACATCAGGGATGTTAATTCCCGCCCCGTTTTGTTTCAACAATGACAACCCCGTTTCCCCCTCTTGATCCATAAACAGAGGCGGATGCATCTTTTAACACATTGATACTTGCAATATCTGCAGTATTTAAGTTTCCGAAGTCAGATTCATCCACCTGTCGCCCATCCACAATCAATAAAGCGGCATTACTGCCATCCGATCCTGGTGCGTTGCGGATTATAATTTCACCTCCACTTCTAAGCTGAACTGAAGATGAAAAATTTTCTTCCAGAATTTGATAAATATCAGAATAGCGCGAAAAATCCCTGTCGTTTTCATTTACATTGGAAATTGCATACAGTTTATCTGCATCCTTAACATGTCCATAACCAATTGCCAGTTCACGGTTTTCAGGGCCGGGCAATAATTTCAAATTCACCAGAACGTATTTTATGCCTTCTTCAATTTTCACATTTCTTCTCGAGAAGCCCCTGGCAGTTACTTTTAGTTTATCCTTCGGAGAGCAGGCAACTGTAAACATTCCCAGTGTATCGGTAAGAACAGCCTCCTTGCTGCTTTTTACTTCAATGCTGGCGCCAATCAAAGGTATACTGTCAAAAGTAGTGACCATTCCCTCGATCATCTTTTCCTGCCCGAAAAGCAACAATGTGGAATTAATAAGAAAAAATGAAGAAATTAATATTTGTATGATTATTGCTTCATGACTTTCCTAAAGATATTGCCAATCTTGTTAAAAAACAAGGCCTAAATCATTGATTATGAGAAAATATTTAGCATTTTTCTTTGCCTGTCACTTTTTCTTAGCATCTCTTCAATCTCCTCTGCACAATCGGATAAAAATGAAATGTTCCAGTTTGAGCAAAGCAGACAATTTCCTGGGAAATAGCAGTGAACATTTAGCGTTTATTTTTGTTTAACTTATAATATATATTAGTTAAACATTATTTAAGCGATATGGAGTTTTACGATTTGAAATTCAGAACACCCCAGGGCAGGGAAATCCAAATGGAAGAATACAGAGGGAAAGCAGTCCTGGTGGTAAATACGGCTACCAAATGCGGACTTGCTCCGCAATTCAAAGAACTGGAAGCCCTCCATCAGGAATATGGTGATAAGGGATTGGTTGTTTTAGGTTTTCCCTGCAACCAATTTCAGAACCAGGAACCAGAAAACAATGAATCCATGGAGGAGAGTTGTGAACTGAACTTTGGTGTCACCTTTCAGCTGACTGAAAAGATTGATGTGAATGGGAAAAATACACATCCCGTATTTGCCTTTCTAAAGGATCAGCTTCCCGGAACCCCGGGTAAAAGAATCAAATGGAATTTCACCAAATTCCTGATCTCTCCCGAAGGCATTCCCATAGCAAGATTTGCCCCATTTACAAGGCCATTGAGCAGGAGGCAGCATATTATGGCAGTGCTTCCCTTAAATCCTGCTCTGGCTTGATTTAATTGTATTGAACTTGATTTCAATCATAAAAACATGGCCGCATATTTTTTACACCTAAATACGCCTGAAAATGTTAATTAAGATTACCATATTAATGATGCTGATGATCAATTCAGAGCGTGCTATATATAAGTTTGACAAAAAAAGCAAACTGGAGAACTGGATTATCCTGAATGATGTGGTGATGGGTGGACAATCCATTGGTTCATTTGAACTTAATGATAAAGGCCATGGTATTTTTAAGGGAAGGGTCTCACTTGAAAACAATGGAGGATTCGCATCTCTGATGTATCGTTTCGAAAATCAGGACATCAGGAATTATTCCAGTATTCATATACGGCTTAAAGGAGATGGTCTCCGTTACCAGTTCAGGGTTAAATCTGAAGTCTACGACCGTCAATCCTATGTGCACAACTTCCAGACTTCAGGTGGGTGGGAATGGATCGAAATCCCCTTAGATGATATGTATCCTTCGTGGCGCGGAAGAAAGCTGAATATGCCCAATTACCCAGGTCAAACCCTGGAAGAAATTTCATTTCTTATCGGAAATAATAAAGCGGAAGCCTTTCAAATTGAACTTGAACAGATTATATTAAAGTAGCAGAATTAAGGCTCTTTTTACTTAAGACGACCCATTTAATCCTCCAGCTGAAAATCAATGGTGGAAACCACACGAACCAGTTTTATCTCCGGGGTATTTTGATCCCGGTCATTTATGGTAAACAGTCCCTGTCTTGCAACCCTGATTTCCCCCACCCGGGAATCCGAATCACGGGCAAACTTTTCTGCCACCTCTCTCGCATTCTTAGTCGCCTCCTCAATCATGGAGGGCTTAAGTTCATTCAGGCCCGTATAAATATACTCAATGGGTCTCCATTCGTTTTTTGAACCCAGAATAATGCCTTCCGATATAAGCTCCAGGGATTCCGACAGGGCTGTCTGCAGCCGCTGCAGTTCGCCAGTTCTCACCGTAAACTCTGATTTCGCGAGGTATCTGAACTGCGAATTCTGAGCATTCTGATTATAAATGTTTGCCCTTGCATCGCTGATGGTTGTGCTTCCCTTGGTCAGATCGCTCTTTTCAAAACCCTGATCCAGAAAAAAATTATACACCTCATCGTTCTGTGCCTCAATCTCTTCTCTCAATAATTTCAGATCGTTTCCTGCCAGGGTAATGTTAATGGGCCAAACGGCCAGATCAGCCTTAACCTCACGTTCCGACAATCCTTTTACCTGTACATAGCGGTCGTACTTTTTTCCCGTTTTATGCATGTTCCCCACAAAGTAGCCGGCAAGGACCACGGAGGCGCAAATCAGGGCGACCTTAAACCAATCTGGGTTTTTCATAAGCTTACGATTTATTACCAAGATAGTAAATTCCGGGCTAGAGTGAGCAAAGAATTCCCGGAAGCAAAATTGGACATCCCCCAATAATCCCAATTGATACAGCTTCTATACAGACTGGACCGTTGATTCAGGAGAATTAGAAATGATATACCCGAAAAAATGGGTTGCTTGTAATTGACTACTGCCTCCATAAGTCTGTTATTCTATTCATAAACTGCAATCTTCATTTGCAAAGAGACATATATTAGTCAGTTGTTATGCTTATTGATTAATATCCCGATATTAAATGTCCCTTGACAGATAAAAAATATACAGGTATTAACTAATAGGCTTAACAAGCAGCTACTTTATGTCTTTACTGATAGTTTCTCATCTCAATCTGGTCGTATTGTAGATCTAAATATGGCAATCCTGACTAAATTTTGGCATGGTTAATTTTCGGGGTATGTCAAAGAAGCAAAACCCTTGTAAATCCAGATAATATTTTGTAACTTATGAGACTTACATCCAAGCTCTTAGCGCACCCCTCCTGCTAACATAATTCTTCATCTTCAAAAAAAAACAAATCTTATGAAAACTGCGATTATTACAGGTGCCTCCTCAGGAATTGGTGAAGCCACAGCCTACGCTCTGGCTAAAGAAGATTTTGCTCTTATCCTTTCTGCCAGGTCCATGGATAAACTTAATGCGCTAAAATCCGAATTGTTGTCCAAAGGCCATAAGGCCATCGCCGTCAAGGCTGATGTTACAAAAAGAAAGGACATGAAAGAAGTTGCCAGGGCAGCTATGGATGAATTTGGACAAATCGATGTTCTGGTGAATAATGCCGGAATCATGCCCCTTTCCTTTCTGAAAAATTTACATGAAGACGAATGGGAGCAAACCATTGATGTAAATGTGAAAGGAGTGGTGAATAGTATTGCAGCGGTGCTGCCTGCGATGATGGAACAGAAGAATGGGCATATTGTAAACATTTCCTCCATAGCCGGAATATCTGTGTTCCTGTCCGGAGCTGTTTATTGCGGCACCAAGTATGCGGTGGAGGCAATTACAGAAGGCATCCGCCTTGAACTTTCAGTTCCGTATAATATCCGGGCCACATCCATACGTCCCGGTGCGGTTGAAACAAATTTGATGAGTACCATCACCGACCAGGAAGTATTTAAAGCATTTGAACCGATGATGGAATCCCTGAAGTTTCTTGATGCAGAAGATATTGCCAAAGCAATCACCTATGCCGTCACCCAGGATCCCAATGTGAGTATTGACCATGTTTGTGTCAGGCCAACCCATCAGATCATGTAAATATCAATTTTTTATCCAGCTGACCAGTTTTTCATTGTCCGGTTTTGTATTGGGCGAAAAATGGCCCACCAGCTGTCCCTTCTCATCGATCATATACTTCTGAAAATTCCAGGAAACTTTGCTGTCCTCGAGACCGTTTTCGCTCTTCGAGGTCAACCAGGTATATAGCGGGTCCTGATCCTTTCCCTTTACCGAGATCTTGCTCATCATCGGGAAAGTTACTCCATAGTTGATACTGCAGAAAGATGCGATCTCCTGATCTGTCCCCGGTTCCTGCTTCATAAAATTATTTGCCGGAAACCCTATGATCATAAAATCTTCAGCTCCATATTTTTCGTAGAGTTCCTGCAAGCCTTCATACTGCGGCGTAAATCCACACTTTGAGGCAGTATTTACCACAAGTACCTTCTTGCCTTTCAGCTGTGAAAGGGGGAAATCATTCCCATTAATATCTTTTACGGTAAAGTCGTAAAAAGTAGTCTGTGCATTTAAGGCTCCCATGACAAAAATTATAAGTCCCGTTAATAATATGTTTCTAATCATTACTTATGTTCATTTATTTCTATTTAAAGCTAAACAAACAAGTGCAATGAAAGTTCAATCCAGGGCTTAGAATATGTGAACAGCACATCCGGCCAGGATCATAGGCATAATTTTGAAATTTATCAGTACCAGAGGCACACTTTTCGGTTAAATGTCTTTATAATTGTCAATTTGCTTTTAAAATACCTCATTTATAACAATACTTTTTAAATATGGCTAAACGAGGCGCCTGGATCAGCAGGTTTTTAAATATTACCGAGAAAGTGGGAAATATGCTTCCCCATCCTGCAACCCTGTTTGCAATTTTTGCCCTGATGACCCTCCTGTTTAGCGGGATTGCCTACTGGGTCGGATGGTCGGCGATCCACCCGGGAACCGGGGAAGCGGTCAATGTGGTAAACTTGCTCTCCAAAGAGGGTTTTCACAGGATATTGCTTGAGCTGGTTGATAATTTCACAGGATTTGCTCCCCTTGGCATTGTGCTGGTTGCGATGCTTGGAATTGGTGTTGCCGAAGGAAGCGGGCTAATCGGAGTCGTGATTCGTCTGCTGGTATTATCAGCGCCAAAAAAGATGCTCACCTTCGTGCTTGTATTCAGTGGTGTTGTTTCCAACACGGCAGCAGATGTGGGCTATGTATTGCTGATACCCCTTGCCGGGATTATTTTTAAGGCCATCGGACGCCACCCAATTACCGGTATGGCTGCGGCCTTCGCAGGCGTATCAGGTGGATTCTCGGCAAATCTTCTGCTTGGCACCGTCGATCCCCTGCTTGCCGGTTTATCCCAGGAGGCTGCACAGATTGTTGATCCCTCTTACCTGGTCAACCCCACAGCCAACTTCTACTTCATGGTGGTTTCCACATTTATGATTGCCATTATTGGGACCGTTGTAACGGAACGTATTGTGGCCCCGCGCCTGGGGGAATATGACGATGGTGGTCCTGAAGAAAAACTCGAGTCGCTCAGCAAGGATGAGAAAAAAGGCCTGCGCTGGGCAACAATCTCCACGGTACTACTTACCGTCCTGATCTTAGCCGGACTTATACCCGAGAATGGATTCCTGCGTGGAGTGGATGGTTCTGTGCTTCAGTCGCCGGTAATCAGGGGAGTGGTAGCATGGCTCTTCATCTTCTCTTTTGTGGGAGGGGTGTTGTATGGGATTGCCACAGGAAAGTTTAAAAACGACAGCGATGTGGCAAACAGCATGGCCGACAGCATGAAAACCCTGGCAATCTATCTGGTCCTGGTTTTCTTTGCCGCACAATTTGTGGCCTACTTCAAATGGAGTAACCTGGGACTGATTCTGGCCATCAAGGGGGCCGGGTTTATGACCTCTCTGAATGTGGGCTTGATTCCGCTTGTGATCCTCTTTACCCTGTTTGCAGCAACCATGAATATGTTCATGGGTAGCTCCTCCGCAAAATGGGCTTTACTGGCTCCGATTTTTGTTCCGATTTTTATGCTGATGGGCTACTCGCCTGAGCTGGCACAGGTGGTATACCGGATCGGGGATAGTGTGACCAACATTGTTTCCCCCATGATGAGCTTCTTTGCCCTGATTATCGCTTTCATACAGAAATATGATAAAAATGCGGGTATTGGAACGGTCATAGCCACCATGCTTCCCTACTCCATTGCCTTCTTTATTTTCTGGACCATTCTCCTGGTGGCATGGATCCTGCTTGGATTGCCCCTGGGACCCGATGCGGGCCTATACTATCCCGGCTAAATTGCCGGGCCTTGCAAATCCAATTCCTGAAGTGGCTTAATTTATTGGATCAACACTTTTACTGAATTGGAGAATTGTCCTGTGAAATGCAGGATATAAATCCCTGGTGGAAGATGGGATACATCCAGACGGGTGGAGCCTTCCTTGTATATGCTTATCTTTGAAACAGTTTGCCCATTGATATTCTTCAGGCTGCATGAAGAAACCTTTTCTGCTTCGTATTCGATAACTAAAAATGTCCGGACCGGATTCGGATATACATGGATGCTGCAGCTTTCATCCCCCTGGTCAACCGACGTGATCAGCCTGTTAGAATAACCCGGGCTCAGGCGAAGGGCCGAGAGCAGATCTCCTCCATCAGGGTAGCGTCCGAAAGCTTCATCCGGCTGCTGAGCGCCATAGCTGATCTCGTCAATCCTATGATATTCCTTTTCTGATACGCTGGCAAGAGCAATGCGACCTCCCGATGCAGGCAGACGAAAGCCGGTGTGAAGAATTCCCTGCTCCGGATCCCCGTCAGTCCAGAACAGCATGAAAGCTCCTGGACCTATAGTGGTGGAATCCGAATCATAAAGGGGGATCATCCAGGGCTCCGCATCAGGATTAGTCCGTAAAAAGCAAAGACCACCAAGATCCACCGGGTAATCATTGCGGTTGTAAACCTCCAACCAGTCATCATATTCTCCCGCATTATCCGGAATTGCTGAACCGTTGTTCGCCATGAGTTCGTTAATAAACAATCCGGTTGGCATTGTACCCTCACTGTTCTCATTTCCAGGGCTACCCCCAAGCAGATGACTGGCATGCCAGTTCCCCGCCTGGCTGTTATCTATTTCTCCTCTGTACAACTCCAGAGTGGCTCCCTTTCGATTGGGACCATCAGGCCAAGGGGATCCGTGGCCATAGCGTAAAGCATGGACCAGGCGATAATCCTTGTTATACAAATGCAAATACTCCCCGTCAGAGCTAAGCCCGAAAGGTAGTCTGCCAGTAAGCCTTTTCATTGATCCCATAAAAGACCCATGCAAAGAAATCACAGAATCTGTGTCTTCCGCGATAAGCAGGTACCCTCCGGGATCCAGTTCCAGGTGGTCGGGGAAGATGAATTCATCATCCTTATTCTCACCTTTGAGCACCCAGCCGGACAGGTCCATGCTTTTACTACCGGCATTTTGTAGTTCGATCCAATCGCCTGCATCAAATGCGGGATGTGGATCAAAGTTGATCTCGCTTATTAACAAATCAAGCGGAGAGGCCTTTTGATGCGCAATGTATGCACCCATATCTGCCCGGCTTCCATCCGGGTCCAATTGGTCAGGATTTCCGGCGTCAATACATGGTGAATGCTCACGCAGGAAAAAATCAAGGTCCGATGCACCCGCAAACGCCGGATCCCCGTGAAGGTTCTTATAGCCCGGCAAAGAATCAGTATTGGAGTGGGAATATGAGATAGTCAGAACAGAAAGGCTATCTACAAATATTGCGGCATTAACAGAGCCTGCAATGATGGTGTTTTCCACCTGTGCTGATCCCCCACCCTTACCTGGATTCTTTTCAAAACAGGCAATCCCTGTCAGGTTCCCAAACAGGGTATTCCTGTTAATATGAGCGAAGGAAGCACTGTCCTTTATACCGAATCCCTGACCACAGTTCACGATAATGTTAAACGCTGCCTCAATCTTTGAAGCCTGCCCTACGGAGATCCCCTTGTCAGAACAACTCATAATGGTATTGCCGCGGATGAGTATGTCGTGGCATGCTTCACCCAGGTCGATCCCGTCACTGTTGTAGCCAAAGAAACCGTAAATATTATTGTTTTCCACAGTGGCACCCGAAACACTGTCCAGGTCGATTGCATCCGTATCCTCGTAGTAGTTCCCACGAAGATCGTTCCTGGTGATCGCAGCAACCGGGCACGCCTGCAGGTTGATCAAATCTCCTGTACCATTGGAGGAAAGCGTACAGGAATCGATCCAAACTTCACTGCCATAACACCAGACAGGATCCTTCACCCCGGATATTTTTACGCCAGAAAGTGCCAGCTTGCTGTTCACCGCAGAAAGGGCTCCTTTATACCCACCCTCGGTCATGCCCGATGAAGCATTTACCATAACTGTATTGCGTAGGCTGACCAGATTGTCCGAACGGATGATGATCCCTCCCCATTTCCTTTTGCCCGAAACCAGGTATCCGTCCACTGCCCCCGGATTCACATCAATGATTACAGGCCTGACCGGACTTCCCCTGGTAATCAGGCAACCCTCAATGATCAGAGAGGACCCGGGCATCATCCTCACTTCAATTCCCTGTTCAATGATCAGGGTATCCCCGGCTGGCACAAACACATTTCCGGATGAGTACCAGGGTCGTGAGCTATTTTCCAGAATAAGAGTCCCCTTTACTGTATCAGGAATCAGGTCTGCCATGGAAGGTTCAAAGAAGGCTGCCAGGAGTGTATCCGCAGAAAGGAACAGGTCCAAGCGGCTCTCCGGATCCGTGCGGTTCCAACCAATAAACTTATAACCGGGTTCAGGCAGGGCCTGCAGATGCACCGGTAAATCATTGAACAGATTATAGCTGGCCACTCCGGAATCCTGAACCAGTGCACCTGCTACGGCGATCTTCCCCCCGGCCCCGCATTGCAGCGTCAACGTGGATGTATCCGGAAGGGAGAAATAGTTCATCATATGAGCGGTCAGGTGCCGGTTCCTGTTCCGGGCAAACTCTTCCAGGTAATTCATGTGCTGGAGCCAGGCGGCACGTGAAACCGGGGAGTTCCAGCGTGTGATATGCTCTTCCATCTCCACTTCGATCTGTCCCATAAGGCTGTCGATCACAAAGGCCACCCGCTCCTCGTCGAAAACCGTATCCAGGAACAGGGCGGTCCTCTGTAGAAAACTAGCCCGGAAGCCCTGGTTCTCCATCAGTTTCCGGAACAGCAAGGTGGGCCATTCAGTGGAGCCCTCACCGGGCTCCAGGGCTCCTGCAAAGGTATTCACCTCATAACTGTCTCCCCCCGGTCCGCCAAAGCAATGCTCCAGGTCAAAGGCAATCCATCGCCAGGGAGAATCCGGGGTTCTTTCCCTCCAGTACTTGCTGTTCACCTGCCATTGCCTGTAACCCCCATAGATTTTGTAGCTCATGTAGTTGATGAACTGGTCCACGTCGATTTTTCTGCGAACGTAAGCATAGTTCTCCTCCTCCGCAAGGTCGTTTCCGTTCACAAAACTCATGAGTTCCCGGTAATCGTTTTCATCCCCCTTGTTGACTTGCAGACTGTCCTCCAGGATATTTATATAATCGGGATTTACCCCATGATTACTCTTCAGGTATTCCTCATTCAGCTTTTCGCGAAGATTGAAGATTCCCCAGTATTCCCCGTTCATATAAACCACAACGGGCTGGTAGGACTGGTAGTCCATATCCATCTGCTTCTCTACAAGGGCCGCACCCAGACCGTCGCGGATCATGGTCAGATTATTATCATTCCCACCATTGCGAAGGACCAGGCTGTGATAACTATCTGACTCCCTGTTCCTGAAAAGCCTGTAATTGAGCGAGTCCTGTCCGTAGCGTTTCCGGAAAAAGATGGAGAAAGGTTTTTGGTCGAAGAGGAAGATCTGCGATCCGAAGAGCTGCAAACCAGCATTGATTTGGAAAACCCGGCTCCCACTCTCGTCGAAATAATCCAGGTGGGCGAATACCTCCCTGTTCTTCAGGCTGCGCTGGTAGAGCCCAAAATCGAAGCCCCAAAGATTTTCGTGATCTGTGGATACCGAGAGAACCGGCAGACTGGTCTCCTTCCCGACAATATAAGATTCGGTCAACACCTCCCCCGGAAGTTTACCTGCTTCGAAAAGACGCGCTTTGATAACCTGGCTGAAAAAAACTGGGATGGGACCCTTATATTCAGGAGAACCTGTTGTTGGTTCCGAACCGTCGGTGGTATAACGGATGACGTCCCCGGCTCCGGCTCCGTTTAATTCCAGCTGCAGGCTGCCCGGATACAGCCCTCCCCTGATGGAGAATTCCGGTATGCCCGAAAAGAAAATCGTTGAGGATGCGATGGGACTATTTTCAGCAAGGGGAGTAATGCTCCCCAGGTAACGCCAGTCCCCTTCCGCGTTCCTGCCAGAGGAATAATCCCTGGCCTGGTCCCTGATCAGAATAGCATCAACCGGATCGAGCTTGTCATCGAATAACAGGACCTCATCAAGTTCATTGTTAATCCGAAAGTTCAGGTGGTTTTCCTTCACAATAATCTCTTCGGCTTCGGTGAATTGGGTCCAGGCCTTCTGACCGGGCCGCAGATCCCTGTCATCGGCCCAGAACAGAAAGTAGCCTCCGGCGGGAATTACTGTATTCCCCGGGATCTGCCATTTGCCGGGATCATCCGGATCGTCACTAAGATACCATCCCCCCAGGTCCACATCGCTACTGCCCGGGTTATAAAGCTCCACCCAGTCGGAATACTCCCCGAAATCTCCGTCATAGTTAGAACGGGAATTGGATGCCAGCACCTCGTTTATCACCACATGTCCGGAATATGCCTCTGACACTGACATGGCCGGTAAGCCTGGAACCAGCGCCAGGCATGCCGTTACCAGTATCAGAATCCGTATCATTTTGTATCGGGAATGCCGCATGAGTATTCAGTTACAGGCAGATTATTTTACTATCAGAAAGGTGCGGTTTATCATCCTGTGGCCCTCCCGCAGTGATACAATTACGAGCCCGTCATCAAGGTCGCTAAGGTTCAGGCTTGCCAGACTCCCTTCCATCGGCTGTTCAAGCAGTAAGCTGCCAGTAAGGTCGTATATATGGATAACAGCTTTCCCTTTTGCATCTTCACGCTCTACATGGACAATGCCTGAGGAAGGATTCGGATAAATTCTGAAATAATCTTTCACCGGGGTATCAAATCCTGATGACGCCACAAAGCCCTCCCGACGGGCCAAAAAGGAATATAGCCTCCTGTCGTAGTAGGTGCCAGAAACATGCTTAAAGATGTTCAACTCACTTTTATTGAAGATCTCCTCGCCTTCCACCGGCAGGCTTGCACTTTCGAATATCCCTGAATAAAAAAGGTCACCCCGGTCTGACAGCCAGATTCCCACTGGCACATCTTCCAGGCTCCCCCTGATGCTTTTAACCCGACCGATCTTACCCAGGTGGTCCGACTCGAAATAAAAGATATCCTGGTAGATTGGGCAGATAGACGACGAATCACTATTCCTGTGAATCCAGGTCCCGTCCAGCTCCAGGTGGTCCAGGAACTGTCCCCCGGTGATCAGGAAACGATCGCTATCAGCATAAAGGCCGTAAGCCATGGCACCGGTCACCTTCCTACCCATAAGCTTTTTTCCATCTGTATCGAAGATCCCGAAATAAAAAGAACTTGTTGTGTCGATGGTTCCCCCGTTAAAGATTATCCTGTACTCCTCACGGTTGCCCAGGACAAACAGGGAGTTTTCATGGAGAATGATTTTTGTTCCTTCATACAGCGCTGTATCTTCCACGGTCCAGTTAACCTTCTCATCTGTACCGATCTTACAGAAGTACATCATGTCACGATATTCAAGGTAGGTAAAGGGGTCGGGCTCAGTATGAAAGGTATGTGTTCCGGCCAGGTAAATGTTCCCAAGCTCGTCAGCAACAATATCGTTCACCTGGTAACGGTCCTCCCCTTCACCACTCAGGAAACCGGCCGACAGGAAAGTGCCATCCCCGTCCAGCTTTCCATAAAACCCTTTGGTATTCGCGCTTTCGTCTGACAGGTGGATATCCCCGAAACTCATATTCTGCCCGCTTGTATATCCGGAAAAGTATACATACTCATCCCCCTGGCAATAGACTGCAGTTGCCCCGGTCCAGGAATAGCCGCCTGGCCCTTCCGATTTGCTCAACCACAGGAACTCTCCCGAGCTATTAAATTTGGCCACATACAC
The DNA here is from genome assembly GCA_963713725.1 of uncultured Bacteroidota bacterium. GTDB lineage: Bacteria > Bacteroidota > Bacteroidia > Bacteroidales. The sequence continues at coordinate 38,798 of CAVQMZ010000002.1, read as the reverse complement.
ATTTTCAGGCCATGAACTGTTCACCACTGTCCCTCCTACAAGAATGGTGGAACTGGTGAAATTGCCGGTAATGTAGATATTGTCACTTTCATCCAGTTTAATATCATTAACAATTTCCTGTTTCTGACCACCGAAGGAGAGCGCCCACAAAATCTCTCCATGCGGATTATACTTCACGATGAAAACATCTTCCATGCCCTGGCTCTGAAGCACCTGTCCTTCACCCAGCACAAGTTCCGCAGATGAAAATGTGCCGGTGACAAGTACATGATTCTCCTTATCCGTTATCAGCCCGCTGAGCACAACATCCCCCTCCCTGTGCCCGAAACTTTTCACCCAGTCCTGTGCAGGAACCGGCAAGATTAGCACCAATGTGAACAGCGCTGAAATAATGTATCTCTTTGATATTTTCATCATTTATCCTTTATATGTAGATGAGAATTTTTGCAGGATGGTTGCCTGGGCAGGTACAGCCCGGCTTCTCAAAGATAAAACTCTGAATCGGATAGGAGATACCAGATTACTTAACGACTCCAATGTGACCAACATTATTTCTCCCATGATAAGTTTCTTTCCGCTGACAATAGCTTTCGTGCAGAAATATGATAAAACGCGGGCTTCTATTATAATCCTGCTGTACCAGCATTTTAGAAATAATTTTCCCATTTTAGCGGTCTAATATACACCATATGAACAAGCAAGCCTCTGATAGCCTTCCCCAGGCCAAGGGATTTCTCCGCTGGATTGAAAAAACAGGCAACAAACTGCCTCACCCCTTCTGGCTCTTTGTCTGGATATGCGTGTTTATCATTCTCACCAGTGCACTCACCAGTTTTCTGAACGTTTCAGTTACAGATCCCGGTGGACAAAGCATCGAGGTGAATAACCTCTTATCGGGCGAAGGTCTGCGCTGGTTCCTGGAAAACATGGTGACCAATTTTGCCCATTTTGCCCCCCTGGGTTTGGTCCTTGTGATGCTGATGGGGGTTTCCATCGCCGAACAGAGCGGATTGCTCGAAGTGATCATGCGAAAGATGGCCTTTGCCACTCCCAAGCGCATTATCTTTCCCGTGATCTTCATCATCGGAGCCTGCGGAAACATTGGATCCGACGCCGGGGTGGTGGTGGTCCCCCCCATCGCAGCGCTGATCTTCATGCAGCTGGGCTATCATCCCATTGCCGGACTTATTGCAGGCTATGCCGGAGCCACGGCCGGATTTACGGCAAACTTTTTTATAGCAGGTACCGATGTCCTTTTAGCAGGGATCAGCACCCAGATTACATCTGCCATGAATCCGCCCGCTGAAGTGGCTGCCACAGGCAACTGGTATTTCATGATCGCCTCCACCATCATGCTGGGCATTGTGGGTGCCTTCGTCGTTCGGCGATTCACCATCCCGCGAGCAGCCGGATTCGATGGCATGGAGAAAGTTGCAGCGCTTTCTCAGAAATCCGCAGACCTCACTCCCGATGAGAAAAAGGGCCTGAAGCATGCGGGTTTTGCTTTTGGGATTTTTGCCCTGGTAATTATTGCGCTGACCGCATTCCCGGGAGCACCGCTGAGGAATCCTGAAACAGGGTCCCTGGTGGTGGAAAGCCCATTTCTGCGTGGACTCATCCCCATTCTTTTTGTGATGTTTGCTGTTCCGGGTTATTTCTATGGAAAGGCTGTGGGCACCATTACAAAGATGGATGACCTCTTAAAGCATATGGAGCATGGAATGCGCAACCTGGCAGGCTACATTGTGCTCATGCTTGTGGTTGCCCAGTTCATTTACATGTTCACCTATTCAAACCTGGACACCATCATCGCTGTGCAGGGTGCAAGTTTTCTCCAGAGAACCGGCCTGACCGGCCCCCTGCTATTTATCCTCTTCATTTTACTCATCGCAATTCTGAACATTTTCATGGGCAGTGGTTCGGCCAAATGGGCCATCTTTGCCCCCGTGTTCATACCCATGCTGGCGCAGTTGAACTACAGTCCTGCCTTTGTCCAGCTAATGTACAGGATAGGAGATTCGGTGACAAACAGCATCAGCCCCCTCTATCCATACTTCCCCCTCCTTCTCGGATGGATCCGCCAATACGACAAGCGTGTGGGAATAGGCACCACCATCTCCATGCTCCTGCCCTATGCCGGGTTCCTTTTGGTCATGTGGGTGATCCTTCTGTTCATCTGGTTCGGCCTCAACCTGCCCATCGGTGTGGGAGAGTTTATTTATATGAAATAAGGGTATAATAATTCTATTGATCCTTTTTTGTCGGAATGATATAAAGAGGAATGGAACTATCCTTTAATACCTCTTCGGTAACACTTCCCATGAGTATATTTTCCAGCCATTTCTGACTGTGAGAACCGATAACAATCAGATCTGCATGCACTTCGTTAGCACATTTTAGAATGGTCTCAGCGTAGTTACCTTCTTCCACCATGGTTTGAATCGTCTTATCGCCCAGGTGTTGTTCTTGTATGATCAAGATATTGTAAAGAATGCAGATCTGAGTCCTTCTCCACTTTCCAGTACAGTGGGACTCACATCTACGTAACCCGTATAGCCCATGATCGGAAAATGTCCGGGGGTGGAATAATTCGCTGAAGCATTTTACTACATGCAATAATATAACCTCAGCCTTCAGTGCTTTTGCCAGGGAAAAACCCCTTTCCGCAACTTTTTGCGCAGTTGGATCATAGTCCAGCGCTATCAGTACCTTTTTCATTAGATCATTTGTTGATTTACCTAAAGATACGCAATTTTCTAGCTTAGTTTTTCCGGAATAATCTTCCCTCCCCGAACCGTGGAACCAATGACCAGTCCTGCTGAAATAATCACCAGGTTTTTAATGATGTACTGCCCTTCCAGGGTAAGTCCGTAGGGAAATTTGGTAAAGACCTCATCGGGAAGCAATACAATGGGCGTAAGTGTGCCCAGCATCTGAAGAAACATAAGCAGCAGGGTCTCCCTGAGACGCCAATTAAACATAAGGCCGATTCCAATGAGCACTTCCCATGTAGCGAGGCCATAGCGTACCAGCCCGGGCCCAATAAGCCCAAAAGAAAGCATGTCTATGGTGGTGGTGGCCAGGGCTTCGGCCGGACTTAAACCCTCAAAGAATTTTAGCATCCCAAACCAGAAGAAAATAAGCCCCATGCTAATCCGGAGCAGTCCGATCCCGTTGGACGCCATCCAACGGGTAATTCTCATATCTATTAGCTGATATCTCCACTTCATCAATCCTCCTCCTTTATCAATTAAACAAATAAACACCCAAACAGGATGAATTGTTTTCGGACAAAGGGTGTTTGCGATTCTGGTTTTTCCAGTCAGATATTTCGCAATCATATTATAATATCCTTTTGCATTTATTATTGATTTTTTTGCCGCTCAGAAAGCACAATATTTCGTAACTTATCTAGATTAACCAAAACCAAACAGGTATGAAAAAAGATTTCTTTTCGGGAAAAAAAATCCAAGTAATTTTATTGGGTTTAGTGGTTCTAATCTTCTGTTTTGGATGTGAGAAAGAAGTTCTTCAAATCGAAGAATCTGCTGATCCGGAACTCGCCGTGCTGAAAGGTGCAAAAGTGAATCAATTCATGGTTCTTTCAGAATCAGAAACTTTATCCGGCGATTTAGAACAAAGTTTAACAAAGTACGGAACTATCCTTAAAACTATTCCTCAGATTGGGATTGTGGTAGTGGAAACTTCAGATCCTAAATTTGAAAAGAATGTAAGCAAACTAAAAAATGTCAGATCAGTGGTTCCCGATTTGATGGTAAACTGGATTGCTCCACTTGAAGTTTACCCAATGGCAAATCCTCCAAGCATCGGGGATGATGAAGGATTTTTTTTCTTTCAGTGGGGATTGGACGCGATAAATGCGCCTGAAGCGTGGAATGCCGGATATCAAGGAGCCGGAGCCAAAGTATATATACTGGACAGTGGCATTGATGCTGAACACCCCGATCTGGCTCCGAATTTAAACACTACGCTTTCTAAATCATTTGTTCCGGGTGAAGATTGGAATATTCAACCCGGTTTTTATTTTAATCATGGATCGCATGTAGCAGGTATTATTGCAGCGGCAGACAATGTATCTACTGACCCTAATACCGGAGTGATCGGTGTAGCCCCGAAAGCCGAAATTGTCGCTGTAAAAGTTCTGTCAGAATTTAGCGGATCAGGAGCTTTTAGCTGGATTAATGAAGGAATTGTATATGCAGCCGATCAGGGTGCTGATGTGATTAATATGAGCCTGGGAACGGTTTTAAATAAAAACGGTTTTATATATGAAGACGGTTTTCTAGTTGGAAGATATTCCCCAAAAATCATCCAGGAATTGATACATGCAACGCAAAGAGCCATTGACTATGCATACAGGAGCGGAGTAACCGTTGTTGTTTCCGGAGGTAATGATTATATGAATGCCGATGGAAATGCTTCGACAATTGTAATACCTGCTGATTTGAATCATGTAATCGCGGTATCGGCAACGGCACCATTAAATTGGGCATATGATCAAACTACGGATTTAGACCTTATTGCTTCCTACTCGAATACAGGAAGATCATTAATTGACCTGGCTGCACCGGGAGGAGATTTTGATTCAGAAGAGGCCCTTTGGTATTATGACATGGTTGTTAGTACCATAAGTGGCGGATGGTCATGGACTGCCGGAACAAGTATGGCATCACCACATGTTGCAGGAGTAGCTGCATTAATTGTTGGTAAAAATGGTGGTCCGATGGATCCAATTGAAGTTACGAAACAATTACTGAACACGGCGGATAAATTGGATGGCAACGGCGTTTCAGTTTTATACGGAAATGGGCGGGTAAACGCTTATCGTGCTGTAAGTGAATAAATAGAAGAAGAAAAAAGGGATATCGGTTATATTTGACTTTAGCCGATATCTCTTTAATTTAATTGGGATTACTATCTTTGCGCTTCATTTACCTCCCTTCCCTGGGAGGGATCAAGCACATACTTAATATGAAATTTGAAGATCTTACCATTATAGAGCCTGTTTTAAAGGCACTCAGAAAAGAAGAATACACTACCCCCACCCCTGTTCAGGAAAAGGCCATTCCCCTGATCATGAAAAGAAAGGATGTACTGGGTAGTGCTCAAACCGGAACAGGAAAAACAGCTGCCTTTGCCATACCCATTATTCAGCATTTATACCACGACAACAGCCGCAATTTTGCGCAACCCCAAACAAAGGCGCTGGTCATTACTCCCACAAGGGAGCTGGCCATTCAGATCGGAGAAAGCTTCAGCACCTATGGCAGATACACAAATATCCGCAACACGGTCATTTTCGGCGGAGTCAAACAGGGCCCCCAGGAAGTTGCCCTTCGCAAGGGGGTGGATGTGCTGGTTGCCACCCCCGGCAGACTGCTCGACCTGATCAACCAGGGAATTATCACACTGAAACACATTGAATATTTTGTCCTCGATGAGGCGGACCGTATGCTGGATATGGGCTTCATTCACGACATTAAAAAAATCATTGCTTTATTGCCTCAAAAAAGACAGTCCTTATTCTTTTCGGCCACCATGCCTGATAATATTGTCAGACTTTCTCAGAGCATCCTTCATAATCCTGTGAAAGTCGAGGTAGCTCCGCAATCTGCCACAGCAGATACCATCCAGCAAAAAGTCTACTATACGAATAAGTCAGATAAGAAGGATCTGCTGGTTCACATTTTAAGGGATGAAAAAATCGACCAGGTCCTGCTTTTTTCAAGGACCAAGCACGGGGCCGACAAGATTGCCAGGAACCTTAAAAAGAAAAAAATCGATGCCGCAGCCATACATGGCGACAAGGCCCAGAATCAAAGACAAAAAGCCCTGGAAGGCTTTAAAGCCGGTAAAACCCGCGTACTGGTTGCAACAGATATCGCAGCCCGGGGTATCGATATTGAAAAACTGAGCTACGTGATCAATTACGACATCCCCAACGAATCTGAAACCTATGTCCACCGGATAGGAAGGTCAGGAAGAGCCGGTGAGTCGGGATGCGCAATCTCCATTTGCGAACCCGAAGAAAACAGCTTCATCAAAGACATCGAGAAGCTGATTAAGAAGCAGATCCCCATCGTTAAAGACAATCCCTTTCCCCAGACCGACCGCCCCATGAATGCGGCTGAGAAAAAAGAAGCGGAAAAGGAAAAGCAAAAAAGAAAACAGGAATTCTTCGCAAACAGGAAAAAGAACGGGGGCCGCTACAGATAATTCGGTCCAGGCCGATTGTATCGCTTAAATCAAATACGTAATATGCGTAATTTGTTTTACGTAATATCATTTACGTTTTTTGCGTAATAATAATTATTTATTTATATTTACGTAAAACACGTAAAATGAATCCTTTCTTGTTAAAAGGGTATATAAGCTCCAAATATTTCTGCGACAGGGAAATGGAGACGGAAAAAATTGTAAGCTCCATCGAAAACCAACAGGACCTTACCATTTTTGCAATAAGAAGAATAGGGAAATCGGCACTGATTCATCATGTCTTTGATCATTTTAAAAAGCGTTATGATTGTCTGTATGTTGATCTGTGGGGCACAACATCCCTTTCCGGGTTTATCAATGAAACAGCCAATGCTGTAATCCAGAGCTCCATCTTTACCAAAAGAAGTTTTAGTGAAAAACTAACAGGTTTTATAAGGTCTGTTGGTGCCTCTTTAAGCATTGGTAATGATGGAAGACCCTCGGTAGATATCATCTACCACGACCGTAATCATGTCTTTAACAGACTGGAAGAAATATTTCGCTTCCTGGAAGAACATACATTACCTGTAATCATTGCCTTTGATGAATTCCAGGAGATTAAAAAATATTCCGACAGCATGCCCCTGGAGGCAAAACTCAGAAGTCTGGTTCAGAGATATCACAACATCAGGTTCATTTTCAGTGGAAGTGAACAACATCTGATTTCTGATATTTTTTCATCCATCGACAAACCCTTCTATCAATCTACCCGGATGATCGAATTAAAGAAGATCGACCCCACCTTATATCACCAGTTTATCACAAAGCATTTCCAAAAGGGGAATAAGCCTGTTTCTGACTTGCTGGTATCTCATATTCTAAACATCTGCCATGGACATACTTATTATATTCAGGCAATTTGTAATCTTTTATATTCTCAGAAAACGATCCCGAAAACCATCGGGGAATTCGAAATAATCTATATGGATTTCATCTCGGAGAAACAGGTGTTTTATGCCGAATTACCGCACCGCCTTACCAGGCACCAGTTCAGCACTACCAAAGCTATAGCAAGCCTGGGAAAAGCAGAAGCTGTAACCTCCAGGGAGTTTATGGCCAAAGCCGAAATTGGCAGTCCGGGTACAATGCAATCTGTCATGAATGCCTTAAAGGAAAAACAAGTCATTATCAAAGAAGGAAATGCCTACCGCCTGTATGATGTATTCCTTGAACACTACCTCAGGTATTTCGGATAAAAGCTGCATTTCTCATGGGGTATAATAATTGAGTCTTATGATTGACAATACAAATAGTAATATTGATAAGGTTTCGGTTCATCATGTCGGCAACAAGACAAATGGCGGGGAGCTCCGCCTGTCAAAATCTTTGCTGGATACATCTGATGAGGCGCTGAGAGAATTAATATCAAAGTTTTTTCTGTCCCCATTTTCCGATCCGGAGTTTCACTCATTCACTTTTACAAATGAAGATTTCACCCTGAATCCCCTGTATAATTTCGCATCTCAGATATTTAATGATAGCGAGACCTTCCACGGGAATTCAGTGAATATTGCCAGGCATCTGTATGAACTTTCGGTTCATCCCCAGATTAAATCCGGGGATTTGTTTGTCGCCTACATCTCAGATATTGTTGTTGATGGTGTGTTAACCCATGCTCTTGGAATTTTCAAATCTGAGAACAGGCAGGCATTTTTAAAATTAGAAAATACAGGCGATGATTTCTCGATTCGTCGGATGACGGAATCAATATTGAAAAACTGGATAAGGGTTGTCTGATCTTTGACATAAACAAAGACTCAGGATATAAGGTATGTAGCATTGATAAGTCGAATAAATCTTCAGAGGCTCAATTCTGGAAAAACATTTTTCTTCAAATTCAGGCATGCAGCGATGATTATCATCAAACAAAGGAGTTCATGAATATTACCAAAAATTTCGTGACTAAACAGTTGACAGAAGAATTTGAGGTAAGTAAAACAGACCAGATTGATTTATTAAATCGCTCGGTTGAGTATTTTAAAAGCCATGACAGCTATAACAGGGAGGAGTTTGAGAATGAAATCTTTAATAACGCCGATGTGATTGATTCATTTCGGGATTTTGATCAAAGATTCAGAGAGGAGAATAAGATTGAGATTAATGATGAATTTGGAATCTCAAACCAGGCCGTAAAAAAGCAGGCGCGCATTTTTAAAAGTGTGCTCAAACTGGATAAGAACTTCCACATATACATTCATGGGAACCGCTCCCTGATTGAAAAAGGAGTGGACGATAATGGCAGGAAGTTTTATAAAATCTTCTATAACGAGGAAAAATAAGGGTACTGTCCTCTAAACCGAAAGCCAATTATTGTATTCTAGCAAAACAGAAAGGCCAGAACAATCACCAGAACAAAAAATACCGGGTGGATAATACGGGCGATTTTGTCGATTTTCCTTACCATGTTAGGATTTTTCTGAACCAGCCTGCTTTCGACGGACAGGGTCAGCAGGGATGCCGCCACCAGAATCGTGGCTCCAAACAGCAGGTAATCGAAGAGCGTCAGGTAAGGCAATTTCGGTACCAGGCTCCCAAACATAAAACGAAAGGCAACGAGGGTCAGCACCGTAGTCACGCAGGTGCCGATCCGGGTTGGAATCACTTCAGGATTGATCCAGAATGGGACCCAGGACATGGCAAGGATCAGGATCAGGGGGATCAGCATCTGTACAATGTAATACCTGATCAATCGTTCGATATCCAGATGCACATTAAGCCTGGACAATTCCTGTCCGCCCGGAACCGGTGTAAAGGTATCTGCTGTCAGGCTCACTTCACCAACCTTCCAGTCCCTGATACTGAGGTCGGGATTGCTTGATGCCGGAGACTCGGCAGATCCCACCAGGACTACCTCGTCTGTATTCATTCCGTAGCAGACAAGTTGCACCTGCAGGGTCTGGGCATCGAGTGGGAAACGATGCAGATCAAGAGGAGTGGCAAAGGTTCCCATCAGGCGTTGCCGGTAAACGACGGTTCCATCGGGGTCGATTGTCACCACATTTGGCAGATCGGGTGAGGCATCCCGTTTATTGACCACCAGAATGTTTGGCATCCAGACCTCACTGGCCGGTACCGTGCGCATTTGAGTGCCCGACAGCCTGGGATCCTTCCACCTGGCTATGAAAAAGATATCAGCTTCAAATGTTTCCTCGGAATCGATGACCTTCATCACATCGATGAGATAGAGACTCACCTCGATTTGTGTCGGGCCTTCACCCGGTGGCCGCTGGCTCACCAGGTCTTCTCCCTGTACTGCCCATACTCTGCCTGTAGTTAACAGGATGCATGCGAGAACGAGGGCTGCCCTGATTGGGAATTTACTAAATATCATTGATCCAAATATTGGTATAGCTGTTAAACGGACTTTTATCATTTTCCTGTAAACATCACACCTTCCCCAATCATCCGCCTCATAAATTTAAAGAATAATTTTGTTCCATTCATTGTTCTTTCTATCCATATCCGGCAATTGCAGCCCGGGATCAATGATTACCTGGTCAATTTTATGGGTAGAGGGATAATTGAAGGTCCAGCTGCCACTGCGTTGCCATATTTCAACCGGCAAAGTAAGGGTCTCTGTTTGCCCGTTTTGCTGAACAATTTTCAGGATGACAGGCATGATCATTTCGCCTTTGTTATCAATGGTGATCAGCGCACCCATTGCCGGGTTATTGTCCACATAACTCACATCGCTTATCGTTTGGTCAAGCTTCCAGGTGGTGAAAAACCATTCCTTCCAGAACCAGTTCAGATTTTCCCCTGTTCCATTATTGATGCTGCGAAAAAAATCATAGGGAGTGGGATGTTTATATGCCCAGGCTTCGGTATATTTTCTGAATGCATAATCGAAACGCTCTTTACCCACCACAACTTCGCGCAGGAGCTTCAGACCATAGGCTGCTTTGCCATAAAACTGGTAATGCTGTTCATTATCCATGGCGTCAGACATGACCATCAGCGGATCTTTGTAGGTCTGGAACTGTGAATAATCGATGGATCCAAAAAAATCCTTATCATCATACAGGGGGTCTGTTTTATATTCTCCATTGTTAAACAGATCGTTGGCGATATAATTCACATAGGTATTCAGCCCTTCATCCAGCCACATATATTTCCTTTCATTGGAACCAACGATCATCGGGTACCAGTTATGGCCAATTTCGTGTGAGATGAGGAACCAGAGGCTGGCTCCGGTTTCCAAATAGTTATTAAAGATCATTCCTGGATATTCCATGCCACCTGTTATTCCTGCGCTGCTTATGGCAACATTCCACGGGTATTCAAAATAGTTTTCCGAATAGATTTCCATACAGGCCTTTAAATATTCGGTTGACCTTGACCAGGCAGTATCGCCCATACTTTCCACCGGGTAGCACGACATGGCCAGCGCTTTCCGTCCGGAAGGTAAATTGACCCTTGCCGCATCCCAAATCAATCCTTCAGCAGCCACAAAGGCCACATCCCTGGTGTTATTCATCTTGAAATGCCAGGTCAGATTTCCCTTTGTTGCGGGTCGCATGCCTGCCTTGCCCACCTCATCGGCCGCAATAATGGCAACGGTCTTTTCGCTCTTGGCGGCCAGGTCAAGTCGTTCAATCTCTTCAGCCGTTAAAACATCCCCGGCATTTTGCAGGTCGCCCGACCCGTAAATGATCATTTTCGCAGGCGCAGTAATGTAATATTCATAATCACCGTAATCGCAATAAAACTCACCCAGTCCCAGGTAGGGTAAAGTATTCCAGCCTTCCACATCATCGTATACACACATGCGCGGGTACCATTGTGCGATCTGATAAATGACCCCGTTTTTAGTGTACTGTCTTCCAAAGCGGCCGGCGCCGTTGAGCGGTATCGTGAAGCTGAAATTTATTGTCACCGAGACCTCATCTCCATTTGCCTGCAGTGGTGAGTTCAGGCGAATCTGCATCCGTGTATCAGCAATAACGGGTGTTGCTGAATAGCTTTTGCCTTTGTAATTAACACTTACATCCTCAATGTTATAGCCCCCATTTATTTCTCCCATAACGTCGTAATAATCGCCGGGATATTCTGTGCTTGCGGCCGCTTTTGAGGATGAACTGAAAATGTTTTGATCCAGCTGAAGCCATAAATATTCCAGTTCATCGGGACTGTTATTGGTGTAATAAATCGTTACATCGCCTGTAATGGAGGTGTCTTTTTCATTCAGGGTGGCATGAATCAGGTAGCTGGAAGCGTTCTGCCAGTACATGGGCCCTGGCGTACCATTGCCCGAGCGGTAAGCATTGCCAGCCGGTGGATGAAACGTTTCCGCAAACAGCGTATGGGGATTGTAGGACCCTGGGGCTTCCTTGCTGTTCTGGCTAAACAATACTGTTACAAGGAAAAGATGTACGAAGAGAACAAAAGCTTTTTTCATGGTGGTGTATGATTAACTAGAATAAAACACGCGAGGCACTAATATGTTAATTCGAACAATACTTTTCTTAAGGGAGACAGAAGTATCCTGAAACTGACACTCCCTGATGCTCAGTATAAGAGGTGGAAATATACTATCTTTAATACAAACCCTGATTATTGTAACTGTAAGCTGTATATTATGGAAAATAACTCCAGAAGAAACTTCATCCGCAAAGCAGGTTTGATATCTGCTGCCATCCCATTTGCCGGATCATCCATGCTGGCCTGGACACCAGAAAACAGGAATAAACCCCTTGATATCCACATCTTTTCAAAACATTTACAGTTTCTGAATTACAAGGAGGCCGGTCAAATTGCAGCTAAATTAGGTTTTGCAGGCCTTGATTTAACGGTCAGGCCGGAAGGACATGTCCTGCCCGAAAATGTGAAAAATGATCTTCCTGAAGCAGTGAAGGCAATTGAAAATGCCGGATCGAGTTGTCAGTTGATCACAACAAATGTGGAGAGTATCCAAAACCCAAACGACGTGGATGTCATTCGAACTGCTGCAGAATTGGGGATAAAGTATTACCGGTCAAACTGGTATAGGTATCCCGACGACCAATCCATGCCTGAAGCACTGGCGAAGTACAGCCAGCAGATAAAGGAACTCAGTGAACTGAACAGGGAATGCGGGATCATTGGTTGTTATCAGAACATTAAAGGAATCGTAGTGGGCTCCTCCTTCTGGGAGGTAAAAAAGATACTTGAAAGTGCAGATCCGGCTTTTTTTGGATCTGAATTTGACATCAGGCACGCTACCTTTGAGGGAGCAAATTCCTGGCAGAATGCAGTGAGGCTGCTTCATCCTCTTATTAAGACCATCGTTATCAAAGATTTTAAATGGGGAAAAGTAAATGGCAAATGGGAGGCCATCAACACACCGGTGGGAGAAGGTTTGGTTGATTTTAAAGGATTTTTTGCTCAGTTGAAGAAGTATGGCATCTCACCCCCCGTTTCCCTTCATATGGAATATCCGATTGGCGGTGCTGAACATGGTGACCGTGAATTAAGCATAGATCCTGAACTTGTATTCAAAGCAATGAAAAAGGACCTGGAAACCACTCAGTTTTTATGGCAGAATGCGTAACATAAAAAAATATGGATAAAAACCGGCTGTAGCAGTATTATGCAGAAGAGGCCCTGCCCCGGGAATAAACACGGTATAAAGCACGCTTGCCAAACTGTTTATCAAGGAAGGATATCGTGTAATAGGCGTTCACAATGCCTATAAAGGATTATTCTCAAAAGATCCGGATCTTATTGATTTGATTTTGAAATTGCGGACAGGATCTTTGATAAGGGTGGTTCTGTATTATATATGGCCCGGTTCAAGCCCACCGATGCGGATTTTAATACGGATTTCTTTGTGAAGAACAATGTCAGGCTTAGCAAATACCTAAAAACAAAAAACATAGACGTGTCTTCAATGGTAAAACGTATGATTAAGCAAATTAACTACGGGGTTGTTTTCATAAGTGAGGGTGTGTTCCATATTTAAAATATCGAGGACATTAAGGATGCAGGGATCATATTCTCCTTTGATGAGCATGGAAAGATTGAACCACGATTGGTTGATTATTTTATTCATTGATCCCGGTATTATCAGGCGCTGTACCCGGACCCACAGTCGCCTCTCTAAACCATACCTCAGCATAACTTCCGTTTGCATATTGGTCCCCCAGGTCGCCATTCCAGGTTTCAGCACCCGTATTCCAGACCATATTGTCTTCGGGATCTTTTCCATTGCATTGATTATAGGCTCCCTGTTTAAAATATTGTAACTCGCCTGCATAAGCATCCGCCTGTTCCGTGCCGTCCTGACCGCTTGAACTGAATACTGCCAGGACCTGCTCGGGTATATCCGAATAAGCTTTATACTCGGATGATACTAAATTCTTTGAAAATGATTTCGGGCTGTGTCCTTCACATTCAAATGTAAGATACATGATCCCGTCGTACACGTTTATTTCATAGCTGAACTCTTCTCCCAGCTCAATCCCATCTTCAGGTTCTTCCGGATAAGTCATTGCGGTCAGATCCAAGCACAGTCCAGTCGTAACCCCAGACAAGCGTTGAATACTCCCATCTTTCCCCATTATCACCTTCGGTATTAATCTCATAATTCCAGAAAACAGAACCCTTTGTGTGGCCCGGGTATTTTTTATAGAATATTTTCAGGGGTTCATTTTCATGCCCTTCATTGCTGTGAATCTGCCCCACCACTACCGAAAATGCGGCAGGAACCCTTGCATCGCCGCTGGTGGAAACCTGCATTACCTTTAAGGTGCCTGTGAGTTTACCGCCTGTTTCGGGGGTCCATTCCGGCAAATGCCTTAACTCTGACCTTGTGTTTGATGAATTTGCGGTTGTGCCACCCGAATTCGGGGTTTTATATACCACCCAGTCAAGGCCATCATTTGCATTATAGAAGTAATCTTCATGCTCGTAATTCACCAGGTCATTCTCAGATGATCCATCACCCAGGGTGATTTTCCACTCATCCATAAATGAAATCACATCACTGGGATAACCAGGATAATTTGCATAGCCAAGCAAAATAATTACTGCCACTGATCCAAAAATCAAAACGGATACCTTCCTAACAGCCTTTTCCATAGTGCTTCTATTACTTGATAATCAGCTTCCGGCCCACGCTTCTTCCCCCAAACTTTATGCTAAGGTAATAAGCTCCGGCAGAAAGACCGGTATCCAATCTTTCAAGAGTTTCCCTTACTTCGCCACTCCATACTTTCCGGCCTGACAAATCTGTGATCTCAAGCTGATCCATACTGAAGAAGATCTGCTTACCCCATCGTCTTTGAAATAATCTTCACCGGAACCATCCAGTACATTCCGGGTGATCCGGATGTTATTGCAGGTTTGTATCTTAAAAGTTGTGGACTTTTCAGATATGTTAATCACAAAGCCCTGTATGGTGACATAGGAGCAATACAAGCAAAAAAACAGATATGATCAAAGCTTTCGACATATGCATGAAAATAAAAGAGCCCCGCCCTTATAAAAAGCGGGGCTCTTCCCTGACTAAAAAGAATCTTCAGTACTTATTCAATGATCAGTTTTGCAAATCCCGGAACCTTATCTTTAGTTAAGTTAACAAGATATAAACCTTTGCTAAGATTTGCGTTAATCGTCTCGCTGTTGCTGATATTCGCTTTTCTGAATACAAGCTGTCCGGTTGCGTTGTAGATAGCCAACTCTGCACCTTCAAAGTTGTCAATCGTAAATGAACCTTTCGATGGATTAGGATAGATAGAAAACTTAGTTGCCGATGTTTCGAAGATTCCTACTGTAGAAACAGAAACAGCACAATCTGCCGTAAACGAACCATCAGTGGTTGTAACGGTAACCGTAGCCGTACCTGCAGCAACACCAGTTACAACACCATCAGCTACTGTTGCAATGGCTTCATCACTTGATGACCATGATACCGATTTATCTGCAGCATCTTCAGGCATAACGGTAGCAACAAGTGTGGCGTTTGCTCCCACATCCAGCGTTAAGGTTTCCATATCAAGGGAAACACCTGTTACAGCAATAGCATTAACAGTTACAGCGCATTCTGCAGTAAACGAACCATCAGTTGTTGTAACAGTAATCGTTGCTGTACCTGGAGCAACAGCTGTAACAACACCATCAGCTACTGTAGCAATGGCTTCGTCACTTGATGACCAGGATACTGAAGGATCTGTGGCATCTTCTGGCATGACGCTTGCAACAAGTGTGGCGTTTGCTCCGACATCCAGAGACAGGCTTTCCTGGTCGAGAGAAACACCTGTTACATCAATAGAAGCACCCTGAAGTACGTCCTTCCAGTCTGTACCAACACGAATACCACCAATGAGGCCATTTTGACCACGCTGACGAATCATTAGTCTTACTATAGTTCCTTCACTCTTGTCAGATTGAGGGTCTGTACCGGTCAGAATGATACCTGCTTGCTCAGCTTCAGGTAACATTGGATCAGGATTAATGTAAAGTCTTACTGTATCATCCATATCCACGGCAGGATCTCCGATTTCGTAAGTCATAACCATTAAAAATGTCCGGTTAACAGCATTGGCAATGGTAATGGTATCCATGCCATCTTCAGGTTTTGTTTTATTCCTGGAAACCCCGAAAATCACATCATTTCCCTGCAAATTCATGAAAACCCTGCCTCTGCTGGAATTGGTCGTAGTTGACCATTCATAGCCAAAGAAATCACGATAACTGTTTTTACTGTTTGCCTGTGGCTGAAAAAGAAAAGCGGTATAAACTACTGTCCCCTGGGCTCCAAGTTTCAGTGTATCACCATTGCGATCATTAACCGCCCAATTGGAAGAACGCTGATCAGTATCATAGGCAACCGCGGAGTCAATCTTTACAACCTGTCCTTGTTCACTACCGATGTAATCGCCAAAAAACAGCGCGTCTTCACTTGTAACCAGAGGAGATGCCTCACCATTAGGACCGACAACGCGGTTTGATGATTTTGGATTAAGATACCATCCGTAAAAACCGTCAATCAGGGCATCACTAACTTCAATCGGATCTCCGGGGGATAGTGCTACTCCGGCTGTTCCGTCAGGTTGAGGGTCTGTTTCAGTAAAATACTCAGAGTAAACCTGTGCATTCAGCGTCATGGCTAAAGCACTGATCAGTAATAGTACAATCTTCTTCATGATACGTAGTTTTAAATGAATAAATAAATGTTTATAAAATAATAAGGCCCCAGGCCCGTGTGATTTTCGATGATGTATATCTTAAATGGTAATACCCCGCTTGTAAATCAGCCAGGTTTTGCATGCTTAAATAATCATCTACGATCAACTTCCTGACCAATCGGCCAGACTGATCGTAAATAAGGGCAACACCTTTCTCCTCAGATTCAATTACAAGTAAGTCCTCACATGGATTCGGGTAAAAGGAAAAACTACTGCCCGGATAATATTGATCCCCTGAACCTGTACCATTCTCTGCGCTGAGCGCCAGGGTATAAGTTTCAGTGTTGAATTTATTTTCGGCTGTAACTGTTATTGTACATACCCCGGGAATTAAATCAGGGTAATCGATAACTACTGTTGCATTATAATCCTGTCTGACTGCCGTTACAACATAAGAAGAAGGATCTTCGACTATTAATTCATAAACAAAGGAATCATAGACAAAGCCAGGGATGGATTTATAATCCAGCTTTATGCCGGACAGGTATGCATTATCGCCTAATACACCATGATCATTCCAGTAAAGGTCACCCAGGTTCTCTCCGTCATCAGCGTAATTTAATGCCGGGGACAAAGGCAACAATGAAAAATAATAGCTGCTTCGGTCAGTATAAAATACCTCCTGATCCTGAATAATTGAGCTGCCAATTTTTGCACCATCCGATACACTCACAGCCGCCGCAATCCAGAATAAACAATAATCCAGGCTTGAATTTGCACCCGTAATACTCAGCAGGCTTGCAGCGGAATTGGAGTTTGTAAAAAGTGTATTTCGAATGCTGGCATCTACATTTGAAAGCGAGAGAGCTTCATACCCGGCATCTGCAAAACCAACACTATCGATGGTACAATGGTTCAGTGAAGCCAGCGCTTCGCCCTGGCTGGCCACATCCATCAGCAATATTTCTCTGCCTACGTTGACGAAAGTGCAGTTATAAAATATTAAACTATCGGCAAAAGAGTTGTTCCCGAATAAAAAGGCCTGTCTGGCAACATCAAATATTTGCACATCAGTACATATCAATCTGCTGAAAACAGCCGGTGCAAGGGAATTAAATATGTAACCTCCTTCTGCATTGGTAAAATCCCTGAACTGGCTCTTACTTAATTCAAGCGCAAGCGTATCATTCTCATCCAGATCAGGAGAAACATTAAATACAGCTTTAAATGCGTTTGCCGTGGATCCTCCCCCCTGAAATTAATACCCTCAACACTTAGACTGGCATTTTCTTCCAGGAGAATAAATTCATTTACATTTCCAAGAGCCTCTATAATCGGATTTTTTTCTAAACCTTCTTTTGCCCTTATGCTGATGGTGGCAGATAATATGGCCGATGTATCCATTTGATACACCCCGCCGGATGTCGTTAAGATAATTACATCTCCATCTTTGGCAGAATCAATATAAGTTCTGAGTACCTGTCCTCCGTCAGCAGCTGAAACTTCTTTAAGCGGACTTACCCAATTAACGCCAACATCCAGTGTTGTTAAAGGGCGATTGACAATATCTTCAGTCGAAAGCTGATCACAACCGGCATCATTGGCGGAAGGCCTCGTTTGTCCGTCTATATCATGAGTGACATAGCTGAAAGTAGTCAGTCCATAATCAAGTGCAATGCTGTTATCTGAGAGCCTCCATATGTCTGATTGGATAAGTTCCGGATCCTCTTCCAGAATCCCGGTCTGTGAGGGGATTCCCAGATCAGCGCCAAACATGATATTATTCTGGTAGGTCATATTCTCAGGATCATCAACATACTCAATGATTCCGGTGCTTGAAGATGAATATACCGCCACTAGGTTATTGGATATTTCACAATCCTTTGGAGCCAACGAAAGTTCGCTGGTTTTACCGGCTCCAATGACTATCGGATGTTCACAATTTACAAGGGTGTTATTAATAACCCGGGCATTGATTACCTGGAAATAACGATTCAAGGGCGAATTGGGAACTCCGTTCGTAAGCGATATCGCAGCCCTGAAACCACTTCCCGGGATATCCTGTAAATAGTTATTGTATACCCTGTGGTCTTCTCCGATAATACGAATACCACCACTTTCTTTGTCAGAAGCACCAAAAAAGAAATTACTGTAAACCTCGCATTCATTACCATGACGCAGGGTTAATGTGCCTTCAGAATTTCTGAATGTATTGTAGCGATAAATGTTTTTACATGATTTATTCGAAATAATTTCAATTTCACCATCGCACTCATCGAATAAATTTCTTTCCACGATAGTATAAGAATCATACATACTCCAGTCGCTGGTGCCAACTCTGATCGTCTCCCCCCCGTTCACACCTAAATCAGGTCGCGGCCCAAAATAATTACTGTCAATCTGGTGATAATTAGGCTGATCATCCAGCCAGACAACAAGCATGGCGCCTGCATGGTCTTTACCTTCGAAATGGCAATGATCTACACGATTGTATTGTCCGTACAGGGACACCCACTTATATTCCGTGCCTGAACCGGAGGGATTGTAGTTGTAAATTTTTGTGTTTGTAAGCCTGCAATGATAGGCGTGACTGCTTGAACCGGTTCGAAAGGCAATAACATGTCCGCTGGTGGTATATCCCTCTGTAAAGACCAATCCATCAACGACTAAATATTCGCCTCCAATTTCAAGATTTGAATTTCCGGTAAAAAAAACGCCTCCCCCTGTTTCAGCCTTCAGGGTAATGGGTTTACTTTCTGTTCCCTTTCCTTCAAATTCAAGACTGGCGTTTTCCCACACCCCGTTTTTTAAAATAACAACATCACCCGGATTTAATGATAGGGCATTAAACTCGGAGGTATTCGTTACAAAATATTCCGTCGCCAATAAATTTTCATTGGCTGCCAGAAAAAGCAGTCCCAATAAAAACAGTATGCTTATACCTCCTTTTCTCATCATCTTTCTCAACTGCCTGTTTATATCTATTTTATGATGGCCGCCTCGTATATTAACAGTTCCTGGTGAAGTGAATCAACTTCGGAAATAACCTGACGGTCAATCGTTGTTGCCAGGTTCCGCCAGTATTTTGCCTGTGATATGGCTGCTCCAAAAATACTGTCAGCCTCATAAGGGGCCTGGCCAGGATCAGTACCAACAGGAGTATTTACTCTTAAAGTGTCGCAATAGACAATTTCCTCCTGAAGAGGTCTTCTGTCAGAAATAAAAACCCTGGTCCAATATTCATCTCCGGGGACGGTTATGGCCCAGTTAGCATAAACCAAATCATCGATGCTAACATCCGGGGTTGCCATTATTTCTTCGGCAAGTAGCAGCGAGTCCATATATCGATTGACAACGGTATCAAAATCCGATGCTTCGGCGACCTTAAAATCACCTTTGTTATATCCGACAACACAGTTTTCAACTGCTGCTTTTTCAGTGCTTACAAGATTACTTAGCTCACTCTTGTAATCTTCCACAGTTTTAGGAACCACCGTTTCTTTCTCTGTACATGCGCTGAAGCCCATTCCCATGAGTAATATGAGGCTGGTCAGAAAAAATGCAGAATATATTTTCATTGATTTCATAATCAGATCTTTATTTGGGTTAATAACCAGGATTCTGAGGAATATTCATTTCATTATTCGCATCTATTTCATATTGGGGGATGGGTAATAAAAGACGATCATTGACGTAGTTGGCTTCGCTGGGTACCGGGAGCGGATCAAAAGTTGAATAGAGATTTGTCCAATCCGTAACGAAGGTGTGCTTTATCAGAATATCCATTGCCTTATTCGGATCCCCATATGATTGATTCATTCGCAACAAATCAAACCAACGGTGATTTTCGAAAGCCAGTTCCAGCCTGCGTTCGTGATAAACAGAATCCAAAGCCATGGTGGGTGAGGTAAAAGGGCTCGCTTCTGCTTTTCCAGCTCTTCTTCTGATATCGTTAACCTGAAGATGTGCATCTGCAAAACTACCATCCTGTGCCAGGACCTCAGCATAAAGTAATTTGATATCGGCATAGCGAAGAACAATCCAGTCGTTTTCTCCACTTTCCTTTGTTTTGATATTCTTATCCATATACTTAGTCGGATAAGCAGCAAATCTCGTTGAGGATCTGTAGAATAAATCAAAACTTGCCGATGCACGGGTATCCAGTTCATCACCATCGTAAAGGCTCATGAATTCGAATGTTGGATTATTATCTCCATCCGGCGATCCTGCAGCTAATAAATCAGAGTATTGAGGAGCAAAATATCCCCAGAAAGGAGAGCCATTGGAGGTGCTGCCTCCTTTATAGCGAATCAAAAAAAGCACCTCCCGACTTACATCAGCGGACATCTCTTTGGTGGGATCAAACAGATCGGCATAATTATTTGCCAGACCAAGGGTTCCTTCATTGATAACTTCCTCCAGCAAAGGTTTTGCAAGTGCCAGGTTTTCCGAACCTCCCATCTGCACATAAGCTTTTGCCAGCAAACCTAAGGCTGCCCATTTGGTAACCCGGCCTCTATCTTCACCGCTGTAGGAATCGGGTGCATTTTCAGCTGCAATCTTAAGATCCGGGATGATAATCTCATTATATATTTCTGATACCGGCGAACGAACAATACCTTTTGCTTCCACTGGTCCGATTACAGTGCTAACCTTAAACATATCGCCAAAAAGATTTACAAGTGTAAAATAGTGGTATGCCCTCATAAATCTCAGTTCAGCTTCAAATTGAGCCCTCTCCTCTTCAATAGCAACATATGAATTATCCAGCACTGAAGGTAAAACAGCATTGATATTGGATATATTCTGGAAAGTATTATACCAGTAATCCTGAATGGCAACTTCACTCGGAGGAAGTGCAAAATGAGCTATATTAGTTAATTCCGTCCTTCTCGACGAACTGGAAGTTGTGGCAGAAACACAGGAGTTATCACTCCTTAATTCTGTCAGCATCCATTCATTGTTCATAATAGGCTTCATACCAGCATAGCAACCCAGTACACCCTGGTTAATTCTTACAGGTGTAGTGAAAAAATTTGCCTGGCCTAAGACCGATTCCGGCTCATCTTTCAGAAAATCCTCGCAAGCCGTAAATGACAGGATTAAAACGATTGCGCCTGATATCAATATTGAGTATCTCATATGACTAAATGTTTTCTGTTTCATGCTAAAAAGTAATATCCAATCCAAAAACGAATGTTTTATTGAGAGGGTACGCACCACGCTGATATCCATCAATTAAGGGGTCTCCATAGTCTGCTGCATTACTCTGACTGGTTGTACGCGCTTCCGGATTAATGCCCCTGTAGTCCGATCCCATAAAATAAAGAAGGTTAGTTGCAGAGATATAGGCTCTTAAATTAGACAGGTGCAGTTTTTTTGCAATATTAGCGGGTAAAGAGTAGCCAAGAGATATCTCTCTGAGGGCAATATAGGATGCATCCTCGACCACGTAATCAGTTAGCATTAAGTTCCCTCCTGATGTGGTTGTAGAATAAACAGTCTTGCCGTCACCCGGATACATTGGGCTGATATAGCGGTTTTCTGTGTAGGCCTTGTTCATTCTCAACTGCTCATTGTAATAGCCATTTCCATTGATGAGTTCGCCTCCCTGTGATCCCTGGAATAAGAAGCTTAAATCAAAACTCCTGTATCTGAAAGTATTGGTAAGCGCCCAGGTAAAATCGGGATAGGGGCTTCCCAACACAACACGGTCATCCGAATTAATCGTATCGTTACCATCTGTATCTGCAATCTTCAGGCCACCCACAATGGGTAAAAACACAGCATAGGTAGTAGTCGTATCTGCTATCGCACTATTTACCTCGTCAAAGGACGTCCATACGCCATCCGTTTTATATCCATAATACTGGATGGCTTCCTCTCCAACAGTAGCCCTGTAAACTTCGCTTCTTTCCCCATATCTGTCCTCCTTATCCAGGTTACCGTAATTCAGAAGTGTGTTTTTATTTACAGCCACGTTACCGGTTATTTGCCAGGTAAAATCACTTCCGCTGATCACATTGGCCTTAATCTCTAATTCAATTCCTTTATTGTTTACTTCTCCAATATTGTTCCAGGATGATTGATGCCCGGTAATGTACATTGCAGGTTGTTTAAGCAGCAACTGCAGGGAATTTGAATTGTAGAAATCAGCAGAGAGCGTAAATCTGTTTTTAATAATACCGAAATCAACACCAAGGTTAAGTTCTTCCAATCGTTCCCAGCTAATAACCGGATTTCCCAAAGAAGCGCCGGTTGAAGACATTCCCGTAACAAGAACGCCACTTCCGGCGCCCAGGGAATAATCAATCGTGCCCACTTTATTCATATATGCATATCTGTCCGCTTCTTCCCTGGCAATATCATTGTTTCCGGTAAGTCCGTAACTTGCCCTGATTTTCAGATTCGATACCGTGGAAGAATTATTCAAAAAATCTTCCTCAGAAATCCGCCATCCTACAGAGAGTGAGGGGAAGGTTCCCCATTGTTCACCCTGGGCAAACTTGGTACTTGCATCGGCACGTAAAGCGGCAGATGCCATATATTTTCCCTTATATGCATAAGTTACACGTCCCAGGACAGAAACCAGTGCATCCGGGTAGTAATATGAATAAGTTCCATTATCGCCGTCTTTCACGAAATTGGACGCCATATTAAAAGACATCACCTCTTCGTCAGGAAAACCCTGTCCAACAATCTTATTGTATTTGTTATTTGTTTGCTGTGCGGTGAAGCCCACCAGGGCATTAATTTCGTGGTCACCAATGGACTTATCATAACTTAAAATATTCTCAGTGATTAAATCGGTGAATGTGGTCATCTCACGCGCCAGTTCATTCACATTACCTTCACTGGCAGCATTCGTCTGCTCTTTCATATTGTATTCATTATATGAATAATAAGCTCCAAATGTCGTTTTGAACCGAAGTCCTGGCAGGATGTCAATTGATAAATATGCATTGGTTTGCACCCTGTATGTATCGTCAAGACGGGATGTGCGGTCACGACGGGATACCGGTGTCTGATTACCCGAAGTCCAGGGATTTTCACCCACCATATTCCAAACTGTTCCGTCCACTCCGATACCACTCAGGGTGGTACCACCAAAATCACGTACCTGGGCGTAGTCACCAAGCGTTCCTCCTGTCATTGCAGCAGTTGCTTCATTATGATATATCGGTACCCAGGAGTGAAAGCGAATATAGTCCGTGAGGTTACCCTGGGGCCTTTCCCGCGCGCTATAGCTGGGATTAAAATTAACTCCAACTTTAATTCTTTTTGACAAATTGACGTCAATCTTGGTTCTGAAGGTAAATTTCTTGTAGCTGGATCTTTCCATGATACCATCCTCAGAGTTATAATTCCCTGATATGTAAAACTGGGCTTTTTCATTTCCGCCTGAAGCACTTAACTGATAGCTACTTATGCTCCCATGATCCCGTAATGCTTCATCCGCCCAATCGGTTGGTTGGTCAACAACATATTTCGAAATCAGATAACCGGTTCTTTCAGGATTGGTGGTCCTGTTATAGGCCATGGTAGATGAGGCAATTCCATCAACAGCAGGGTCCGTCATGCGCAGGTCAGCTTCATGGTAAAGCAGTTCTACATATTCTTCCACCCCCATCATATCCGGGATTTTCACAGGTTGACTAATACCAGCATACATTTTAAAATTATAGGTGGTTTTTTTCGAACTCCCGCTTTTGGTAGTAATTAAGATTACACCACTCGCGGCACGCGAACCATACAGAGCCGATGAAGCGGCATCTTTTAATACCTCAATCGATTCTACATCACCCATACTAATCATCGAGAAAGCATCCTCACCCGCAGGCATTGGATAGCCATCAATAACGATAAGCGGATCGCTGCTGGCACTGATTGAGCCCATACCGCGAACACGAATGGATGGTGCAGCGCCGGCTTCCGGATCTAAATTCAGAATCTGAACACCGGCAAGTTTTCCCCGTAAAGCCTGATCTGCTCTGGAAACTGCGATTTCATCAAGTCCATCATTTTTTAAGGATGACACAGCACCCGTTAAATGAGATTTTTTCTGGGTTCCGTAGGCAACAATTACAACTTCGTCAAGCGTTTCTGAATCCGCTGCCAAATCAACATTCATTACCTGGTCGCCTTCAAATTTCATTTCCTGCACTATAAAACCAACAAATGAAAAAATAACTGTTCCGGTATCAGAAGGCGCATTTAGTAAAAAATTGCCATCAAGATCAGTTATGGTTCCCACCTGGGTTCCTTTAATAACCACGTTGGCTCCGATGAGTGCTTCACCATTCGAACCATCTTTTACAACTCCACTAAGAGTGCTTTGTCCAAATAAACTCGTTTGCCCCAGGAAAAAACCGGCTCCGACCAAAACAATAAATGATAAAATCCTTTTCATATTTTCCATGCTTATATCTTTACTATGTTCTGATAAAAAACCGCTCCACTGGTTTTTAATCTTATAATATAGACTCCCATATTGTATCCCGATAAATCCAGGCGTATATGGTTTCCCGAATATTTATTACTGTAGATCTCTTTTCCGCCCGGCTCAAGAACAGATACTTCAATTACCTGAAGACTTTGACCCATGTTAATGTTTAGAATACTGGTGACCGGATTGGGATATATGGAGAGCTGACTCTTTATCTGCATATTAACAGAACTGGTTCCAATGAAAGGGACACTTAATTCATCAGAAGCTTCATTATCGTTTCCTGCAGCATCCCGTGCAGCACCAGGCGGTATATAAACAGTTACATCGCCGTTAAATGCAGGTACAATTGTGGACCTAAAATGAACATTGTCTGAAGTACTTAGCGATCCTGCCTGCACAGATCCATTCGTAACAACTATACTGTCCTCTGTAAATCCATTTACTTCCTCACTAAATTGAATGGAGACTTCAAAAGTTGGGGTATTTAATTCAGTAGCATTTGTGGATAAATTTACTGAGGGAGCAATAAGATCATCTTCTTCATAAATACTGAAGTTGGCGAAATACACAATCTCATCTCTTAAGCTGCTTGCATCATTCAGGCTTCGGTAAATTCCCCATTTAGGTCTGATAAAATCAGCATCTGTTTTCCACATTCTCAATGAATTCGTATTATAAGTCATCAGGTTTGTGCCATCATGAACAGTCTCAATCGATAAAGAATAACTCCCAAAGCCTGCTTCACCATATGTTACCCTTTCAGTAGCCTCTACCCATACCCCTTTAAAAGGATCTAATTCCACCTCAAAAATGGTCGATTGAGAGGTCTTGGCGGCATACCTCAACTGGAGTTTGTCCGGATTACCTTTGCGAGGTGTCAGCGTTATAAGAGGCATTCCATCCTCCGGACTGCCAACCGACTTCAACTGGTGTATATGTGTAAAAGCACTGGAAGCCTGAAAACCCTCATCAAGCTTAAACTTCCACTTAAATTCAATGGTTTCACCCAGCACACCCAGAAGATGGTCCGGCGATTTGTCATAGGTTTTTATTTCACACCTTTGACGATCAAAATTCTTGCACCTGTCGTTGTCTTCATCCACATGGATGTGAAATGCAAAAACATATATTTCCAGTGAGTCATCAAACACCTGGGTGATGTGATCGCCAAATGCACTGTGATTATCGCAATCACCCACTGTAATCCCGGGTGCCTCTATCACATCGTATCCGGGTGCAAGTACCGAGTTAATCAGATCATAGGTATCAGATACTCCATCAGCATCCAACAGGGTTTGCGCCTGGTTATCATGGATAATCAGCACCAGCATTAATACTATGAGTCCTGTTCGTTTCAAGTGTTTTCCTTGCTTTTTTTTAGAGATCCGGGCAGAAATGTGGCCATTCTGCCCGGAAAACTAAATCACCAACTAATTACTTATGAGAAAAATAAACCACCGTTAATGTCAATATTCGTTCCTGTAATAAAAGTAGATTCATCCGAAAGCAGGTAAGCCACCAGGTCAGCGATCTCTGAAGCTTTTCCTTCGCGCCTCAGCGGGGTTCCTGCCGCAACATTGGCCCTGACCTGATCCTTGGTGAACCGGTCATGGAAAGATGTAGCAATCATACCGGGACACAGGGCATTAACCCTGATATTCTGTGGTCCCAGCTCCTTGGCCATACCGCGTGTAAAAGTCGTTACAACTGCTTTGGATGCTGCATATACAGAAGCTCCGGGTCCACCACCGTCACGGGCAGCCTGGGAGGAGAAGTTCACAATGGAACCACCTTCGGTCATTTTAGGGGCGGCAGCCTTCATGCCCAGGAACATGGTCTTGGCATTCACATCCATCAGGAAATCCCAGAAGTCCACATCGATCTCCTGGAGGGTTTTTCTGGCCACAAGTCCGCCGGCCACATTTACCAGACCATCGATCTTATCTCCAAAGGCCTTGCAGGTCTCAGCAACAAGCTTTTTTGCATCGGCTTCTTTAGTCATATCTCCCTGTACCAGTACAGCCTCACCACCAGCTTCTTTTACCAGTTTAAGGGTCTCTTCTCCGTCTTCGGGGTTGTCAAAATAGTTGATGCCCAGTTTGGCACCGGATTTAGCCAATTTCAGAGATACTTCACGACCAATGTCCCTGACTCCGCCTGTAATTACTACTACTTTTCCATTTAGATCCATCTTGTTTGTTTTTTTATGTTCTTGATTTATTAAATATCCTATTGTTCTTCTATCTTTTCCACCGGGCCGATTTTCCTTGCGAAAAAGTAAATCGATATGATGGCCAGTGGGACGAAAATGGCGATTCCGATAAAGATTGGCGTATAGGATATCTCTGAGATTCTCGGGACCAGAAAGTTCATGATGATCACAGAGAATACGCCAACCATTCCGCCCAATCCGGCAAGAGATGCCACGGATTTCCCGCTGAAAAGATCACTGGGAATGGTCTGCAAATTTCCAATTGAAAACTGAAATCCGAAAAGGACTCCCGATACGATGAGGACAAAACGCAATGCTGTATCTGCAAATAGTATGGTTGCAATCAGTCCGATTACCATGATCAGTCCACCAATAACAATGGTTGTTTTCCTGCCTCGGTTGATGGATCCGGTCCGGGCAATGATCCTGCCTGAAAAGTAACCACCGGCAATACTTCCTATTGCCGCACCCACATAAGGTACCCATGCGAACATGCCCACTTCCTTTACATTGAAGTTGTAGACATCAAAGAGGTAAATAGGCATCCATCCTACAAAAAGCCACCAGATCGGTTCAAGGAAAAACCTTCCCACCACTACGGCCCAGGATTCCCTGTGAGACAGGATCTGGACCAGGCTGAGTCCTTTTGTCGCGTCATCAGATTTCTTATCGATTTCGCTTTGCCCGGAAAGGATATATTCTCTTTCCTCATCACTAACCCAGGGATGCTTTTTTGGACCAACCTTGTTAATCAACAGCCAGGGAATGATCCATAAAAGTGCAAGGGAACCCACAAGAATAAAAGTAAGCTTCCAGCCAAATGCTATAAATAGCATTGCGATAAGCGGCGGCGAAATAACTGAACCAATCGATGCACCTGCATTAAATATTCCCTGGGCAATGGCACGTTCCTTAATGGGGAACCACTCTGCGTTGCTTTTGACAGCTCCCGGCCAGTTCCCTGCTTCAGATAGCCCCAGTATTGCCCTGAAGATGCCGAAAGATGCCACTCCCCTTGCTGCTGCATGGAATATTGTGGAAAGTCCCCATATACCAATGGAGATTACATACCCTATGCGGGTACCTACCTTGTCGAAAAGCTTGCCGGAAAGGAGTTGACCGAGGGCATAAGCAACCATGAAGATATTCAATATCATCCCATAGTCTTCCTTTGTAAGTCCCAGATCATGTGCTACGGAACCCTCTACATCCGCATTACCCCACATGATTCCCAGGGCACTTCTGTCAATGTAGTTTACAACTGTGGCCAGAAAGATCAATCCAATGATCACCCACCGCATTCCATTTATTTTCTTGCTCATGGCTAGATCTCTATTTTTTTTCGAAATATGATACACCGCTTCCGTCGAGGAAATCCTCACGTACAGGACTGAATACATCAATCAGGATGCCCTCTTCCAGGCAAAGGGCGCCATGTACCAGGTTAGGTTCGATGTAGACCCCGTCACCTGCTTTGACTATTTTCTTTTCATCACCAATGGTAAATTCAAATTTCCCTTCTGCGCAATAGGTGGTTTGCGTATGAAAGTGCTGGTGCGGGCTGCCTTCGGCGCCCTTCTCAAATTTCACCTTCACCATCATGATCTGGTTATCCCATCCCAGGAATTTGCGGGAAACACCACCTCCCAATTCCTCCCATTCCATACTCTGGGCCAAACAGAATTTTTCGCTTGATCTACTCATTGTTTTGTTGTTATAATGAATGAATAATTTCCTGTCCAACTGTATTCCTTCCCTTCAACAGTCACTTGATGACCATCATCCTGTTTGTCTTCATGAGCTACTGAGAGAAAAAGATACTGTTTCGCACGTGTTTCAAATTTTACGCCCAGGTATCCATTACCCGGATCTAGGGCCTGAATTCCCAGGATCGCCGGTTCCTGGTTGCTTACCATTTCGGTGGATTCATTCTGCTCGCCATGAACTTCCAGCACGGATGCAAACAGATGGTCCTTTTTATTCTTTTCCCGGATGATCAATGCCGGTTCAACCCTCATATTGAATGCGGGGTCCATGGCTCCGGATCTGGAAAGGGTCAGCTCTGTTCCTTCATCCACTGCAAAACTCAGGGTATGAATGCTTGAATTGTCCAGCCACGATATGCTTGCGTGATCGGCGTTTTTATTTCCCTGTGCAATATTCCATAAATGCTGATATCCATTGGCGGTTCCCAGCGGGTGCAACTCCCCGGTGAAGGGTGTATAATCAAAACCCAGATTCAGGATATCTCCTTCAAAATGATAGGGGAGATCGTAAGAGCTGTTTTTGCTTTCAGATTTTACCCGGACAAGGTCTATTAACAGGGGATGAAAAAAAGCCTCGTCCCGGATCAGCCCCGTGACCCTGAGCAATTCTATGCCCGGGTAAGCATTTGTTTCTCTGGCGCAGACAAATTGCGCCTCAGTATTCTCCAGTGAGGCATAGACCAGCTCGGCATGTGTGGCCTGGGCTCTCTCATAAGAGCCATTAAAGTGTGATTCTTCATTAACCACCACCGTATTGTGTGCAACCGACTGCTTTGCATAACTTGTATTCTCGGGCAGATAGCGCCCTCCTTCCTTTGCCTTAATATTTACGAAGCGGACCGATCCATAGTCGCTAAGAATCTCATTCTCCCCCTGATAGTAAAAAATGTTCAGTCGATCGAAGTGGCCATGACTCAAACCATGAGAAGCATATTTCAGCACTGCACAGAATTCATCCTTTTCATCCCTGATCAAAGCGAGCCCCCCTTCATCACCTTTGGAGCCATCGCGAATGAGCTTTGAAGTTCTTATAAGCTCTGTTCTCTTACCGGCGGAAAGGTCCCGGGCCACAAGCAGGCTGTTGGCGTCAATGTTCGGAATTTGCTTCTCCTCAAGAATGTCCAGCAGACTCGAATCGCCTGACTTTGCATACAGGAAACAGAGGGAGGCCATACTTTCGTCAGAAAACAGGCTCATTCCCTTGAGGTCATCATTAATGGGGAAATAACGGCCCTTTGAATCTGTCAGGTCAACCAGTATCCAGACAGCCTTAATGAATATCCTGTCCCCGAAATTCATAATATCCAGTTCAGGATAATTATTGTCCAGGCTTTGAGCAAAGAGCAGGAAAGGAGTCATCGCGTAGCGCTGGTAATAGGGCCCCTCCGTATAATACCCATCCGGTGAAAAGAGGCTGAGGGTCTGAACCAGGAAACCAGAGCTGAGCGTACTGATATCTTCTGTGTGAAAGCCCTTCCTGTTTGGCTCTCCATTTTCATTGATTCCATAGAGTGACCTGAATACCAGTTCATCCTCCCCGAGGGTAATACCAGTCATGCCCACAGCGGCTACCGCCCATACTCCGTGGTTATGTATGCGATTGAATACATGCGGATTTCCGATGGAAAGAAAATCCGCGTAAGGCTTAAGCAATTCATCTTCGATACGCTTTCTCTCCCGGGGAGTCAGATATTCATAAATGGCATCGTATCCCTGGATGGCATCCACAAGCCAGACTGCTTCGTTCAGCTGCTGCCAGAACAACTTGCCCGGGGCGTAGGATTTTTCGACGGGATGCTGGCCCAATCCAGGGTAAAGGGAAACATATTCCAGGAATATTTTTTTTGCATGTGAAGCATATCTGCTATCTCCCGATAAAAGATAGGCGATACCCAGATTCTTCAGAGACATAGCATTTAGTTTATGCTGGGAGTGGGTGTATCCTCCGGCAGGATCCCTGGGAACCGGCACATCAACGGGTGCAAAAATAATTTCGTCTGCCTCTGCAAGGTGGGTTTGGACCATCTTTTGCCAGACCGGGTACTTCTCCGCGCCAGATTTCATTTCCGCAACCACCTCCCTGTTCATAAGCAAGCGTGGATGTTCCTGAGCTGTAACAAACAGAGCCATAAGGAGCAATACAAGGAAAATCCAGCCCCGTTTATTCATCTGATATGTTTCGCATCCTCTCATTGATCATGCATATATCCAGGTGGATTTTCACCCCGACTGTTTATTAATAGGGGACTATTTTTACCCAGGCTGAAATCTTCTTGCTCCACAGAGACAAACCCGGGATCGATGTGCCGATTTTCGTTCCAAGTCTGCCCTCATAGAAGCTTTCAAACCGACCACTTTTATCAAAAACATTATGGTCAATGTAGCACTGTATCCAGCCCTGATCCTCCAGCTGAATCACCCTGCCGCTTTTTCCGCTATTGCTGAAAATGGAATTTGTAATACGGATGTCCTGAACCCCGGTAAGGTTGATCGCAGAACCCAGTTCCTTATTTTCAACATTATAAAAAGTGCAATGATCTATCTGAAGAGATGGTCCGGTGGTACTTTCATCATTCCCTCCCCGGTAGAGGTCAAGAGCAGACCCCATTACATTATAGAAGAGGCAGTTTTTAAGAATGACATATTCCGCATTGTATTTCCCAAGATCCTCCTTCTCGGCTTTAAGGTTAATGCCCAAACCGGAGATTGTATGAAAGACAGAGTTTGTG
The DNA here is from genome assembly GCA_963713725.1 of uncultured Bacteroidota bacterium. Taxonomy (GTDB): domain Bacteria; phylum Bacteroidota; class Bacteroidia; order Bacteroidales. The sequence continues at coordinate 7,260 of CAVQMZ010000002.1, read as the reverse complement.
ATCACAATGGAATCGGCAAAGGTGCTTTTAAATGCCTGAATTGCGGTAACTTTTCCTTCATTGAAATTGTAAAAACTGCAGTTATCAATAAACAGATTATAATGTTCTATGGCCGGCTCCTTCTGGGTTACGATTGCCCCGTTTGCAATACCCGTCCCCGATGCACCATTAAAGTCAAGCTTAGAAACCCTTAATTCGCCTCCATTTCTGATGATTATAATGGGCTCACTTCCCCGGTTATTTTCAAATTTTAGTTCCGGGTTTTTTTCATCGTTTTTAATTCCGGTAAGGACCAGGGGTTTATCTATAATAATGGAATTCGTCAATGTAATATTTCCTGCAATAATAATCGTATCCCCGGCTGAGGAAGCATTTACTGCTTCGTAAATGTTACGGTTTTCAGACAGCTTAAAACTTTTGGGATCAGCCTGAAGCTTTCTCTCGTCAACGAACCATTCTGCTCCTGTGTTTTCTTTTGTGGCCTTCAGGATTGGGTGATAGGAATCACTGAAGTACAATCCATCCTTCCCCTTAGAAAATTCCATTTGCTCATACCTGAATCCCTCTCTCCCATCTGATCCGGAGGATATAAAATAGCGGTTTCCTGAGAATTCAATACCCGACATATCATCCAGTTCAGTGATTATTTCATCTGCTTCAGGATTATAGATCACATTGTCTTTAAACGCACAGTTCTCTGGTATCGCTGTCCGTTCGTTGTCGGATCCCAGTCCAAAACTCAGATATTTACACTTGATGAAGACATTGTTCTCAAATGTCGCATCCTTTACCCTGTGATAGCGGTTTATAGCGGAGTTGGGTACACCGTTCATCACACCGAAGCCTGAACGGAAACGATATCCTGCCAGTTCCTGGAAATGATTATTACGAACTGTGTGTCCTGCATTGATCACCCTGATACCGCCGGTATTGGGAACATTGTTGCCAATGAAGAAATTATCAGTCAGTATATTACTGTTACCATGCCTGAGGGTGAGTACGCCTTCACATTCGTAGAATGTATTGCCGCCGATGATATTATCGCAAGATTTAATTGAAATAATCTCCACTTCACCATTACAATGCTCAAAATAGTTATTGACGATTCGGGTGAAGCTCGATGTAAGCGAATAAGTAGATGTGCCAACCCGCATGGTTTCGCCACCATTAGATCCGAGTCTGGGCCGTTCACCAAAATAATTATGATCAATCTGGTGGTAATTCTCCTGGTTCTCCTTCCCGTTCAGACGGACAGTAAGGGTAACACCTGAATTTAGTTTGCCAGTAAAACTACAGTGGTCCACCCGGTTGTGTTTTCCATAAAGTTCCACCCAGCTGGAATTCATGAATCGATCAGGGGGATTGAAGTAATAAATTGCACAAGAACTGATCCTGCTGTGATTTGCCACACGGTCACCCGAACGGAAGGTGATTACGGGCTTATCCCCGTTGTTTCCGTTTTTAAACAGGATGCCATGAACTTCTACATAATCACCTGCAATGGTAAGGCTGGAATTACCGCTAAAAACAACTTTACCCGGTGTTTCTGCTCTAATCACAAGGGCTTTGTTTTCGCTGCCCGAATTGTTAACCAGCAAATGGGCATCCTCCCAGATACCATTCCTGAGTGTAAGGGTATCGCCGGGCATTGCCCCGGATAGGAGAGCATGAAAAGCCTCCAGATTTCCAGCTTCTCTTGATCCTGTTGAACAGGAATTTAAAGAAAGTACTACTATCGCTATATAAGCAATTTGCTTCAAAAAGCGGTTCATAATTTTAGTTGTAGAGAACCAGGTTTCTCATCGTTAGCTTAAAAATTGTGAACCTTGAAGTTTGTAATCCGGGAACGATTAGTTACTTTCGAGTTCACTACAGTTTATTTGTATGTTAGTCAAAGTTGGTAGCCCCCCACAGGCTGCCAGCTTTGCTTTTTTTTTAGTTTTTTTTCTGCGTTTTACTAAATTCCAAAATACCCTGAAGGTGTTTAGACATGATTTGTTCTGCTCCGGCAGAATCACCATCTGCTATTGCATCTAGCAGTTCAATGTGTTCATCATAAGCCACATTGGCTTTACTTTCATCACACACTTCTAACTCCCTGTATATTTGCATAATCTCGGGCGCAATGATCATCATCAGTGATTTGATCACCCCGTTCTTGGATACTTCTGCTATCTTGAGGTGGAACATGAAATCTTCATCCACTGCGGCATCACCGCTTACTGCTTTGACCTTGTATCGTTCCAAGGTTTCATTTAATTCCCTGATATCTTCGTCTGTCCTCCTGATGGCTGCCAGCCTGGCGGATTCCTTTTCAAGAACAACCCTTGTTTCAGCCAGGCTATAGAAATCGGAATCCTCCAATTTCAGGATATCGAACATAAGGCCTTCCAATGCAGTCAGCCCAAGGCCTGCCACAACAGATCCACTCTGAGGAAGGGTTTTGAGGATGCCGTAAAATTCCAGTTTCCTGATGGCATCTCTCACATGAGTCCTTCCGATACACAATCGCTCCGATAATTGTCGTTCCGAGGGCAGCTTGTCTCCCGGCTTAAGCTGTCCGCTGGAAATTAGCTCCCTGATCTGACGAATGATTTTATCAACAGGCTTTTCAAGCTCGATTTCAGTAAAGTTATTTAAGACGTCTTTCATATATAAATCAGAAGTTATTATAAACTGCCCTACTGGCAGACCACCAACTGGTCGACCAATTTATGGCAAATCAAATAATAATCCAAATAATATTTAAAAAAATGCTGCTGGGGAGATTAAATTGGAGAAGGGTTGATTTCTTCGGACAGCCCATTGTACATTTTACTTTATGTATAAAATCTACAGCTTCCCCTTATCTCATTTTCACATTTGACTTTGATATTCCCGGGTAGTAACTTGCATATAACTAATACTTTCCAAATTAGTCAACAAACGTCAGTGAATCCAATCATATCAACGGGTATTAAATATAATTTCTAATTCAAAGACATATCTATAGGGCAGGAAATTTTATAAAACATTCCTGGACCATGAAAAATAAGGGCCCGGCTTTTGCATGCATTGAGCACCCCATACCGGGGCAGAGTAAGCATATCATTCCTGCCGGGCCGCCACGGCAAATGCTTTTCGGGGATTATGGATCAGCAAGAGATCGATCTCCTCGGAGCTGAAGCCACTTTCCTTCAAGCCGGGCAGCAGGCTGGTGAAGATGTCGGAATATCCCCTGATATCGCCTCCACCCGCTTCGCCAGGTCTGTACCAGCCGGCATCGTGGGATATCAACACCCGGTCCAGAACACCTGCATCCCTGAGCGCAAGGAGGCGCTCCACATACCAGGCCGTGTTGTATGCTTTCCCGGCACCGTCATCTCTTTTTATGTTGTAATTGTCCAGGGATACCCAGGCACCCAGTCGAGCGGCCTCCATATTCCCATCCAGGCTTCCACGATGTGCATGCACCCAGATAAAGGCAGACGGGGATACACCTTCCTTCTCAAGGATAGCCAATTGTTCGAAAGCGGGTGCGTCAGGACCGGTATGAGATGCAATGACCAGGCCTGTTTTTTTGTGTGCGATGGCAGCTGCCCGGATCAGGAGCCTGTGTTCTTCACTGAGCGTATCATTCCTGTCAACTCCAATCTTGATGAAGCCCGGCCTGATCCCGCTTCCCTCGATTCCTTCTTCAAATTCAGCGATCCAGATCGCTGCCAGCTCTTCAGGAGACAGTGAAAAAATGGCTTCGGGAATGAAGATGATTATCCCGGGCCCCGTAATACCCCGTATTCGTGATAATGTGAAGGCCGGAAGCATCGGCCAGCATCCGCATCAGTTCAGGATCTCTGCCCAGATATGCAGGTGTGCATTCAATGAAGCTGTTTACACCCAGGGCCTTGCATTCTTCCAGGTAGGGAAGCATCACACGCAGGACTGTGTCCCTGTTCCACCGATGGTAGCCCGTGCTGTCGGCACCGATGAAGTCCACCAAAATGTGCTCGTGGGTAAGCACAGTGCCCAGTGCCGAGGGGGCTATGGGTCCATTCACCGTAATAATTTTGCCTGCATCGCCCTGCTGGCAGGAATAAAGGGCCAGGAAGCACAGGCCCGTTAGAAACAAAAACAGCTTTTTCATGGCAGTGGTTTAAACATGGTTGATTCAAGTTGTATGATCTTCATTTTCCAAGTTTCAGCATCCTGAGAGCTCCCCTGACAACAATAGTGAATACAAGTCCTCCAATGATCAGGTCTGGATATTTTGATTTGGTTAAAAGTACGAGTATTCCTGCAAGTATAACTCCACTGTTTATGATCACATCATTTGATGTGAAGATCATGCTGGCTTTCATGTGTGCTTCGTTACTTTTTGAACGCTGAAGCAGGTAAAGGCAAAGAGAATTGGCCATAAGTGCCAGAACGGACACGATAATCATCATCCTGAAATCAGGTACTGCATCAACCATAATAAACCGCCTGATCACTTCAACAATCCCAAGACCAGCCAGAACAAATTGGATAATCCCACTGAATCTCGCAACTGATTTCTTTCTGGCAAGGGTTGATCCCACTGCCCACAGGCTGAGACCATAAACAGAAGCATCAGCAAGCATATCCAGAGAATCTGCAATCAAACCCATCGATCGTGAAAGCAAACCAGCAATGATTTCGAATAGAAAGAAGCTGAAGTTTATTGCCAGGACAGTCCACAATAAGCCTGATTGAACTTTATTACTTTCCTTTTCAATCTCCCCCACGTATTCGATCGTTTCAAGGTGCTCACTTCCCAAATTCAGTTCCTGTAATCGATCTGTGATCTCCTGATTCTTCTCAGAATGAAAAACAAATAGCTTCCTGCTTTCGATATCGAACTCAAGCTTCCGTATCTCAGGCAATCCATCCAATTTCAGACGAATCATGTTTTCCTCTGATGGACAGTCCATCTTCGATATATGGTACTCTGTTTTTAGCATATTGAAATTCGCTTTCCGGAAGAATATGTTTCACCCACCAATACAAACAAAATTCAGAGCAAAATGGTTTGAATTCCCTGTCCGAAATCGTCTGAAATGAATTGGAATTGTCTTTATTCCGAAGGTAATAATCAGAAAAACCTCCTCCCTTAAAAACCGACCAAAATTGGGCGAAAATAACAATCTGGCTTACAAGTTGTTTATACTGGAAATTGAGATAAATACCAGGGGCATTTATCTTTTAATTAAACATAAAGGGTATGCCAATATTCATGGATCGTCACGACGTTTCTGAAAGTGTTACTGCCGAAATGGTGGCACAACTTCACCAGGCTGACTTAAAAATCCAACATAAATATGATTGCCGCGGGCTGACCTATTGGTTCGACGATGCACGCAAAACAGCCTTTTGCCTGGTGGAGGCACCCGATAAACATGCAATGATGGAGATGCATGAACATGCACATGGCGAGGTGCCCCACCAGATCATTGAAGTGGATGCCACCATTGTTGAATCCTTTCTGGGCAGAATTGAAGATCCGGAGAAAGCACAAAACACCGATTTAAACATCATCAACGATCCGGCTTTCAGAACCCTCATGATGGTGTCGCTTGAACACCATTCTTTTCGGGATGCTGATCCTTTTGAGCGTATGTCAAAGGGGCGGCATATGTACAAAGAGATAGGTGAAGCCCTGAAATCCTTCGAGGGGAGAATGGTTCAGCAGAACGAAGATGCTTTGTTGATTTCATTTCGATCAGTTACCAATGCCGTTTTATTTGCACTGAAGATCCGGGAAATCTATAAAACCCTTAGCACCCGGCATCAAATGAAATTCACTGAATTAAGGGTGGGTCTGCATGCCGGAGTTCCGGTCACTGAGAAAAAATCCATCTTTGAAGACACCATTAAACTGGCCCAGGGAATGGGGTTGATTTCCATGCGGGAGATCGTGGTGTCAAAGGAAGTGCAGCAACTGTTCGAAAGCGAGAATCTGGGGGAAGCACTGGATCCAGATCAAATTCACGTTTTGACTCCCCCGGAAGAAAAATTCATTTATAAGTTCATGGGATTTATTGAAAAAGCATGGGCAAACCCCGAAATAAAAGTGGAAGATTTCGAGCTTAACCTGGGAATCAGCAAATCCAAACTCTACCGGGAAATGATTCGTTTAAGCGGGAAATCACCCAGTGTTTTTTTACTTCATTACAGGCTCCGGAAATCACTGCAGCTCCTTCAAAAGCAAGAAGGAAACATATCTGAAGTAGCCTACGATTCAGGATTCAACAGCCCTTCCTATTATGCCAGATGCTTCCGTGAAAAATACGGAATCATGCCTTCCGAACTGATCTAAAATTGCTTGCAGAAGAACCAATTGTGCTATTGATTGATATTTGATTGCCATAGATTTGACATAGAACCATTAAACGTCAATTCTTATGAAAAAGCAATTCACACTTCTATTTGCCCTGGTATGCATCACAGGCATGATCAGCGCACAATCGGCCCCGGTGGAAACCAGTACACTCTTTGAAAGACTGGGCGGAACAAGCGGTATTACTGCCATTGTGGATGATGTAATTGAAGCCCACATGAATAATCCGGCCATCAATGCAAGGTTTAAACCTTACCAGGACCAGCCGGAACGTTTTGCAAAAATCAGGCAACATACCATCGATTTTTTCAGCTCCGGAAGCGGTGGTCCGGTGGAATACAAAGGACGGGATATGATGACTACCCATCAGGGGATGAATATCAGTGCTGCAGAATACATGCATGTCATGGACGATATCATGGGAGTACTGGAGAAACATCACATCGATAAAGAGTCTCAAAAGGATGTGCTGGCCATTCTGTGGTCATTGAAAGAAATGGTGATGTCTAAATAAGGATAAAAGGAGGATATAAAATGAAAATTGCAAAAGAAAACATCGAAGTGAAATTGAATATTCCTGGAGCTGTGATCCGTCAGAAAACTGAATTTGGGGAGGCCCCTGGAATGGGCAAAATAAGCGGGGAATATTTCAGCCTTTCAGCAGGAGTAGATACCACCCCGCTGTTTATGGGGCTTGAAGGGAATTTGTGCCAGAGTCCGCATTGGGGGTATGTGCTGAGCGGTCAACTTACCACCATCGATGCAGATGGCTTGCAGGAGACAGTAAGTGCCAATGACATGTTCTACTGGCCAGCAGGCCATAATGTTAAAGTTAATGCGGATTCGGAGATAATCATGTTCAGTCCACAGCATGAGCACAGCCTGGTGATTCAGCATATGATTGAGAAGACCAGGTAAACAAATCT
>CAVQMZ010000001.1:0-185271 GCA_963713725.1 uncultured Bacteroidota bacterium | reverse complement strand
CGATTTTGATTCCTAGGATGAAAGTAAGACTTCTGGTAATATTGATGGTTTTTGCCGCCACTGCATCTATTGAAACTGTGGCCAGGAATGGTAAAAACAAAGAAGGGAAAGAGAGATTTCGGGTGATCATGAGCTCGGATTTTCCTCCCATAGGTGTGGTTAAAAGTGGTGACGTTCCCAATACTCAAAAAAGTGATCCTGACGACATGCAGTCCATGGTTCGTTTCCTGCTACATGCCAATGAGTTTGATGTGGAGGGACTGGTGGCATCTGCGGGAACCTTTGCCATGGTGGCCGATAAAAACAATATCCTCGGAGTACTTGATGAATATGAGAAGGTTTACGATAAGCTGGAGACCTACGATCCGGATTATCCAAGGGCCGATTATCTTCGGTCGGTGACCTTTGAAGGAAGAGCAAATAATCATGGTCTGAGCATCACCTGGGGATGTGGTAAACAGGATTATTCCGACATCATCGGCAAAGGTCTTGACAGCGAAGCTTCCAATGCCATTATTGCTGCAGCAGATAAGCCTGATCCCCGTCCCCTGTGGATTGGTGTCTGGGGAGGGCCCCGGGAAGTGGCACAGGCCATTTGGGATGTGCAGCAAACTCGAAGCGAAGAAGAACTCAGGGCCTTTATCAGTAAACTCCGGGTATTTTTGGTAGCATGCCAGGATGCTACCCATGAGTGGATGATGAATGAATTCCCGGACCTGTTTATTATCGAGTCCAAAAAAACCTACCAGGGCATGTTCGGGGGCCATGATCCCCTGTCCGATCTCGACTGGGTGAATAAGAATATACGGCATGACCATGGCCCTCTCTGTGATATATATCCGCCCGAGGGTATGGGTTGCACCGGTGTTTGTGAGGGGGATTCGCCAGCGTTCATGTACCTGCTTAGCGCAAACAGGGGAATTAACGATGCCGAAGATCCGACTCAGGCCAGCTGGGGCGGACAATATGTGCGCAGGGAAAACACCAATCATTATGTGGATGGTCCTGGAAAATCAAGCATTTCCAGGTGGCGCGAAGATTACCAGAGAGAGTTTAAGGAGCGGGCAGACTGGTGCATTCAGCCAAAATCCGGGGCGGGTCTGACAAAACCCCGGATTATTAATACCACCGACCTGGGTGCCGATCCGGATGATGAACAATCCATGGTACGCCAGCTGGTGTGTTCCAACGAATTTGATATCGAGGGTTTAATAGTTGCAACCGGCTGTTGGAAGAAGAATCAAAGCAACACCGGCATGCTTGATAAAATAGTGAATGCTTACGAAGAGGTATACCCCAATCTTAAGAAGCATGCTGACGGCTATCCCGCACCGGAATACTTAAAATCTATTTCTGTAATGGGACAAAGAGGCTATGGAATGAGTGATGTGGGCTCGGGCAAGGATAGTCCCGGTTCAGAACTGATTATTGCATCTGTGGATAAGGACGATCCCCGTCCGGTCTGGGTTGCGGGCTGGGGCGGAATGAATAATGCTGCCCAGGCTATCTGGAAGGTCAGGGAAACAAGGTCACCTGAAGAATTGGGAAAATTCTTGAGCAAATTGAGGTTATTCGATATCCTGGGACAGGATGATGCCGGGGCCTGGATTGCAAAAAATTTTCCTGAAGTATTTTATATCCGGGCGACCGGTGTGTATGGCTGGGCTCCTTCTGACGAATATCTGAAAGAGCATATCCAGAGCCATGGCCCTCTTGGCGCTGTTTACCCCGACAGAAAATGGGCCACTGAAGGTGACTCGCCGGCTTTTATGCATGTGTATCCCACCGGACTGAATGACCCTGACCAGATTGACCAGGGCGGCTGGGGTGGTCGCTTCAGTTTTACAAAAAGGGAAGGAATCCGAAGTATGTCTGAGGTGGCCAAAATAAATAAGGATGCAGAATTAGCTTATGACCCTTACCTTATGTATGGGAACACCGGGGAAGGCGGCCAGGCCATAAAAAGATGGAACAAAGGTTTTGATAACGACTTTGCTGCCCGTATGGACTGGAGTATTACCGGTTCTTATGAAGATGCCAATCACCACCCCATAGCCGTGCTGAACGGAGATAAAACCAGGCAGGTTTTGAACATGAGTGCAGAGCCGGGATCAGTCATCGAGCTGAGTGCAGAAGGTTCCGCCGATCCGGATGGAAATTCGCTTACTTATAACTGGTCTGTTTATGAGGAACCCGGTTCCTATGAGGATGAGGTAAAAATTCAGTCCGGCTCCTCTAATCAGGCAAAGGTGGAAATTCCCGGAGATGCCCTGGATAAAACAATTCACATTATACTCGAAATTTATGACAATGGCACACCAGGCTTATATGCCTACCGCCGGATGATTGTGAATGTGGGGCATTAGGAAACCCGGATTATAAAGAATTAATCTTATTGCAAAGGATAATTGTATAAGATAGAATGGCGCATGATATTTCTAATATGTATTGACAAATACGATACATATCGTATATCTTGCAAATATGAAAACGACGTTGAATATAGATGATCAGATTCTTAAAAAAGCATCCAGGCTTACAGGAATATCTGAGAAGACTACCCTGGTAAGGAAGGGACTAGAGGCACTGATTGCCCAGGAAAGTGCGAAACGGCTTGCTGCCCTGGGTGGAAGTGAAAAGAAACTAAAAAGCATTCCCAGGAGAAAATCGATCACGGAATGATATTAGTGGATACATCTGTCTGGATTGATCACTTTCATCATTCAGATGAGGATTTAAAAGAATTACTTCTTTCAAACCAGGTTTGCATTCATCCTTTTATTCTTGGTGAACTGAGCTGTGGCAATATATCAAATCGGAATGAAGTTCTATCACTTCTCAGAACGCTTCGGAGTATCGACCTGGTTTTAGATGAGGAAGTCTTTATTTTGAATGAAGACAGGAAGCTGCATGGTAGGGGATTGGGTTTTATTGATAATCATTTACTTGCTTCAGCAATGATACATCATGTCCCTATTTAGACGAGAGATAAATCATTGAAGCGTGTTACTTTTGAACTAGGTATAGCCTTTTAATTCAAAATGCTATAGTATCGTTTATTATGCAACAAACCATAAACATACCCACCCCCGCCCACAACGGCCTTTACGACATCACAAGGCAGGTGGAAGCCATCGTGGCTGAATCCGGCGTGCAGACCGGCCTGGTCAATGTCTACGTTCAGGGCGCTACTGCAGGGATTATGATTCCTGGCTTTTGAATGTACCCTCTTTCGATTGGATTGTCTCGTATACTTACCTTCGTGCTTATCACCTTATAGAACGATTTTGAATAATTTCTTGTAATTTTGGAGAAACCTTTCTATGGAAACAACGGATATTCTTATCCAGATTCGGAAAATTGTCCGTTCTATCAATCTGGAATCTAAAAAGATACAAAAGGAATATGGCGTGAGCATACCCCAGGTTCTTTGTCTGAATTATCTGCATGATGCCCCCGATTTCCAGGCAACCCAGGGGGAAGTTAAACGCTTTTTAAACCTGAATTCCAGCACTGTAAGCGGAATAATTAACCGGCTCGAGAAAAAAGGACTCGTGGCCCGGCTTCCCAAATCCGGCGACAAAAGAGTAGTCCATATTGCCCTCACATCTAAGGGTGATGATCTCATTGCTTCCATGCCATCGCTTCTACACGAACAATTATCCTACAAGTTACAAACCTTGAATGCTTCCCACTTGAAGCAAATTGAGGAAAGTCTTTATGAGCTGGTGCGACTCTTGGATATCCAGGGAGTTGAGGCTTCACCGGTAATTACTATTGAAGACAACCTGGAGGATCAGGAGTAGTCTTTCAAAGCACAGAAACCCAAACCCGTTTGTGTATCCCATTCTATATTGCTAATTTTGTTTGCACAGAAACAAAAATTATGAAATGGCGATTTTTAATGCAATACAACAGGAACTGGGAAACCGGCTGGAAGAAGATATTGGATTGTCTGCATGGAAGGACTGGAGATGGCAAATCAGGCACTCCATTCGAACATTGGATAAGTTTGAGCATGTTACCGGAATAAAGTTTGAAGCAAATCAGCGAAGGGGGTTAGAACTTATCTTTGAGAAATTTCCACTCTCCATAACTCCATACTATCTATCTCTTATAGACAGAGATAATTATAAATACGACCCTGTATTCAAACAGGCATTTGGAGGAGTTGGTGAGCTAAATACCTTAAAGTCTGAGCTTAATGACCCATTGTCGGAAGATCGTGACAGCCCGGTCCCGGGCTTGACCCACCGCTATCCTGACCGGGTACTCTTCCATGTGAGCAACGTTTGCTCCATGTATTGCAGGCATTGTACCAGGAAAAGGAAAGTGGGTGATGTGGACTATGTACCATCAAGAGATCAACTCTCTGAAGGTATAAAATACATCCGAAATAATCCCCAGGTGCGGGATGTCCTCTTATCTGGAGGGGACCCCCTGATGTTATCCGATGAGAAGCTCGACTGGCTCCTTTCGGAGATTAGTCACATACCTCACGTAGAAATTATTCGTATAGGAACAAGAATGCCTGTGGTGCTTCCCTACCGAATTACTGACAAGCTGGTAAGCATACTTAAGAAGTACCATCCCCTCTGGATCAATACCCACTTCAACCACCCCAGGGAGATTACAGAATCTTCCAGAGAAGCACTCTCAAAGCTGGCAAACGCTGGATTCCCACTGGGTAATCAGTCAGTACTTCTTGCCGACGTGAACGATTGTCCCCGTATCATGAAATCATTGCTGCATAAACTGGTGCAAACCAGGGTCCGGCCTTATTACATATACCAGTGTGATCTGGCAGAGGGTTTGTCCCATTTCAGGACACCCATCGGGAAAGGTATTGAAATAATGGAAAGCTTGGTGGGGCATACCAGTGGTCTGGCACGACCCACTTATGTGATAGATGCGCCAGGTGGTGGCGGTAAGATCCCGGTCATGCCCAATTACATTATCTCCTGGTCCACCAACAAGGTAGTCCTGCGGAATTATGAAGGAGTAATCACCACCTACAAGGAGCCCGACAGCTATGAAGCGAAGATGTGTGACCGGGATTGCGAGGCCTGCAATCTGGAACTGAACACAAAGGAAGTGGACGAATCAGAAGCAATTGGCATTGAAAAGCTTCTTTCTGACTCTGATGACACCATCTCCCTGTACCCTGAGAATAACGAACGAATCCAGAGGCGAGACGAAAATGGATGACAGGATTGAACATATTGGGAAGGGATCCATAATCCAACATGGAAAATTAAATGACCGTATTTACCTGATTAAGCTGGGGAAGAATGATTGTCCAGAAATATTGGATTCGATGAAAGGGATGGCGGCAGTGCATGCCTATACCAAGATTTTCTGCAAAGTTCCAGCTTGGGCTGCACCTCGTTTTATTGCTGATGGTTACGTGACCGAGGCGATGATTCCCGGCTTTTTCCAGGGAAATGAAACAGCCTTTTTTCTTGCAAAATACCTGGATTCGGACAGGCTGATGAACCTGGAAAACGAGTATCTGAGGGAATTAGGTGAACTATTGGAAAGTCCTTTTGGGAAGGCGATGATTGACAATAACGGTAAGTTCGACTTCGAACGACTTGGAACAGAAGATGTCAAACAGATAACTGCCCTCTACCGGAAGGTGTTCCTCAGTTATCCGTTTCCCATTCATAATCCCGGGTACATCCTTAAAACCATGAAGGATAACGTCCGGTATTTCGGAGCGAAAAAGAAAGGGAAACTTGTTGCTGTATCCTCGGCTGAGTTGGATAAGGAAGGTGAGAACGCCGAAATGACAGATTTTGCCACAATTCCCGACTTCAGGGGTAAGAAACTGGGGCAGATACTTCTGGCAAAAATGGAAAAGGAGATGGAGGCAATGGGTATAAAAACAGTATATACCATCGCCAGGCTTCAGTCCATCCCTATGAACAAGGTCTTTCTGAAGCATCAATATCAATATGCAGGCACCCTTATCAAGAATACAAATATTTCTGGGAGCATGGAAAGTATGAATGTCTATTATAAACATTTGAGCCATGCCGGTTGATCGTAATCTGGGAAAGCGCTGTAAATATGCCGATACCTGTCCCTTATTTCATGGAATCGGGATTCCGGAGAACATGACACAACCCTTATGGAGGAATGTGTTTTGCTACCGTGGGATCAAAGGTTGGTCAAATTGCGCAAAGTTCAAGAAATTGGAGGAAGAACAGACATCCCAATAATTTTTTAAGTATACATGGTATGAAAACAGTCTACTTACAGGAGATTGATAACCCCATAGAACGTGAAATTCTGGTGCTTCTTAAAGCCAGGGGGACCTGTCTATACGGGGAAATTTTCAGACAATTATCTATTTCATCATCTGAAGGGCAACATATCATTTTCAGCATGCTCTCCAGAGAATTGATCAAATACCAATATCGATCCTCTAATATTGAACTTAATGTGGAGTTGAAATAATGCATCTGCTGGATATCTCAATTTTTATTCTCTATCTACTGGGGATGCTTTGGTAGGCTTGTTCTTTATGAGAAGGAACAACAGTACCGATGATTATTTTGTAGGCGGACGCAAAATGGCCAGTTTGCATATCGGGCTGTCGGTTGTTGCCACCGATGTAGGAGGTGGGTTTTCCATAGGTCTGGGCGGATTGGGATTTGTCATGGGGCTTTCCGGAAGCTGGCTTCTGTTCACGGGATTGCTTGGCGCATGGATGGCTGGTATATTCCTGATACCCAGGGTTTTTAATCTGGGGAGGACCAAAAAATTTCTGACCTTTCCCCAACTTCTGTCGCACATTTTTAATCCAAGGGTAGCTATGGTGGCTGGAATTATCTCTGCGATCAGTTACCTGGGATTTACCTCCTCCCAGTTGCTGGCTGGTGCAAAACTGGCTTCATCTACCTTCAACGGATTATCCCTGAATCAGGCCTTGCTGCTCATGGGAATCATTGCAGTGCTTTACACAAGTCTGGGAGGGATGAAGGCCGTCATTTATACGGATACGGTTCAATGGATCATACTGCTAACGGGTCTTACTTTTATTGCCACACCTTTTGCACTAAAAAGTGTAGGAGGCTGGAGTGTTGTCGAGCAAAACACTGGGAGATGAATTTCTGAAGTTGAGCAATATTTCCTGGCAACAATTGGTCAATTGGGCATTTACCATCATTCCCATCTGGTTTGTGGGCATGACACTTTATCAGCGCATTTATGCCTCCAGGGATGAAAAAAGTGCACGCAGGGCCTGGTTTATAGCCGGACTGTTTGAATACCCGGTGATGGCTTTTCTGGGGGTGTTTCTGGGCATGCTTTCCAGGGTTGCTGTGGAACAGGGCCTGATCGCAGAGTACACTGTGGGAAGCATTGATCCCGAGTTGGGTCTACCACTGTTTTAAGACCATATTACCTGTTGGTTTACTGGGAACGGTCATGGCTGTATATTTTTCAGCGATCATGTCCACTGCGGATAGTTGCCTGATGGCTTCATCCGGGAACATCCTGACCGATGTACTTGGGAAACACCGGGGAAAGAACAGCCTGAAATATTCCCAGATCCTCACCTTAATCATCGGTGCCCTGGCTTTGTTCCTCGCCATGAAAATGGAGAATGTGCTTGAGCTGATGCTGCTATCTTATGCTTTTATGGTATCGGGACTATTGGTTCCTGTACTGGCCGCTTTGTTCACGAAAAGGCCCAGTGCACGTGCGGCACTTTTTGCTATGCTGGGTGGAGGGCTGACCACCTCCATTTTGATGGGATTTAAACTGGAACTACCCCTGGGCCTGGATGCGAACATTTTAGGGATAGTTACATCACTGGTTGTTTATGTTGTTACTTTATCTGTGAGCCAAAAACCTGCCCAATGATAACCAGTGAACAAATCATTATTACGCTTATTGAAAAGGTCAGGCAAAGTGAGGGTAATTTAACCATCAAGTCTTGATTCGGGCAGGAATTTCAGCGCACGGACAGTATCAAAATCAAGGGTAAGAGAAAGCAGGTTTCTCCAGATCTGGTGATTGTATCGAGAAAAGGTACAGATTTATATTAGGCTGAACAGGAGATCAGCTATGATATAGAGAAGTGGCGTCTACTTTCCCTATACGCTTTGAAATTGGAGGGAAAATTATTTATCGGGGTTCCTTACGAACATAAGTCTTATATTTCAAGAATACCTGAGGAATCTATGATTAGTGCTCAGATCATATATTTCATCGAGTGACATATTTCGTGTATCTTTTTATTATTTTAAGATATAAATCTTTGGAAAATGCAACAAACCATCCAAATACCCACCCCCGCCCACAACGGCCTTTACGACATCACCAGGCAGGTGGAGGCCATCGTGGCTGAATCCGGCGTACAGACCGGCCTGGTCAATGTCTATGTTCAGGGCGCGACTGCAGGGATCATGATCCAGGAAAACTGGGATGATTCGGTGCAGAGGGATGTGGTGAGCCTGATGAATAAGTTGATCCCCAGGGAGTCTGGGAACATGACCAGCAGGATGGAAACGGAGATTCCCATCTTAAGGCAGGGATTGTGGGGCCCCAGGAGACCATTCCTATTGTGGATGGTAAGATGGGATTATCTACCTGGCAGAATATTTTCCTGTGCGAGTTCGATGGTCCCAGGAGTACCCGAAATATTATGATTACTATACTAAGTTCTGAATCCTGATCTCCAGATTGGGCTTCTGAAGATCCTTTCTTACCGTTTCTACTTACTCTATTTTTTGCTGTTCAGATTATTCTGTAATAATCAGACATAATCATGTAAAAATCAGACGCTTTTCCTGTTGAATGATAAAATCGCTATAACTTAAATTATAGATGATCTCTTGCTGCTGGCTGTAGTATTTATTTATCATTAAAATTGAGACTTATGAAGTATTTAAAAATTGCATTCATTTTCGGCTCAGTACTATTGATCTTTGCAGGCTGTTCCAAGGAGGAAATTCAGCCCGATCCTTTTAATATTGCATTAGAAGCTGCTTATAAAAGCGCAAAAGAAGACAAAGCACGCAGAGGACAGGAAGCACATAAACTCGTTCCTTTTATGGCGAGTTTTGAATTAGTCGGCTACTTTCAAAGGTTTGGACCTATTTACATGATAGATGAGCAGACAGATTGGCCTTTTGGCGGACCGGCACCAGGGATGCATGTGATTATTCGTGGTAATGGAAATGCAACTCACCTGGGAAAGACAGAATTTGAAATTTCTCAATGGTGGACAAGGATGCATCCAAGTCCACCTCCGGCTGTAACAGGGTATTTTAGTTATGGGCAGGGTGGAATTACATTTACCGCAGCCAATGGTGACGAATTATATGCTACATACTGGGGATGGGCCGATCATCAGGATGATTTGGATGGAACAGAAATCCTGACCCATGGTATTTTCATTGGAGGGACCGGGAAATTTGATGGTGCCAGCGGGACCTTTCTCTGGGATGGACTATTTATGAAGTCTATTATGCCCGTTCCTCCAACTCCTGGTGTTCCTGGTTCCGGAACTCCCCTCGATACGGAGTTTGGAGTTGGGAATGTGACAGTTTCGGGTTCAATAAATTACAGGTATGGCCACGGTAAGGGCAATCCTCACTGACGCTGCACTAAATCTGTGAAATATTTGAGGGCATTGTGTTCTCTGCTTACAAGGAACTCGTGTGGCTTTATGCCAACGAGTTCTTTAAAGCGATGATCAAAATGAGACTGGTCATAGAAATTGGCACTGTAAGATAACTCCTTAATGGAGGAGAACTCTTTCGAATTCATCAGGTTAATCACGAAATGTTCTTTCACAAGTATTTTGCCCACGGAGCTTTCAATGAAATCCAGAGACTCTTCGATATATTTGCAAAGTGGTAATGCGTGGTATGATTGTTCAATCAGAAAGTCCTGGATGATTTCTATCTGTGTGTCAGTGCTGCTTGGCCAGTAATTGGCTTGTCAGGCGTTCTGTTGTTCCATGATTCTCAAAATGAGATAACTCTACCAGCATATTCAAATAGTTTGCCGGTGAGTTATGGAAAAGGTAATAGAATCCTGTTGGTGTAAACTCAATGAGTACCTGTAAAACCTCACCACCATATTCAACATAGATATTCTGATCTGTTTTTGGTCCTGTGATCTGCAGTCGCCCGGAAGGTTTTATTCTTTTTTTATGAAAATAAGTGGGGATATCTTTGTGATTGTATGAAAGATAGGTAAATCCGCTGGGTAC
Organism: uncultured Bacteroidota bacterium; assembly: GCA_963713725.1. GTDB lineage: Bacteria > Bacteroidota > Bacteroidia > Bacteroidales. The sequence continues at coordinate 175,040 of CAVQMZ010000001.1, read as the reverse complement.
TAACCTGTGTTTACAATCCATTGGATTCCTACACTCGAAGACTGAGATCTTCCTGACATATTTAGACAGTAAACTCTTTACTTCTTTTTGTCTCTTATTTTGACCATCTCAATGCGATCTTCTGCTTTAGAATAAAGTTCCGGAACATTCTGAAAAAATGCAACTTAAGGAGCTGGTTTTTATTTTGATTCCAGACTCATAAGCCATCTTAAGATGCCCGGGAAAAGACGGTTTAAAAAGACAAACAAGGACATCATAAGGGGTCTGATTACCATTGCTTTTTTAGACCTTACCGTTTTAGCGATTACCCTGCCAGCTGCCCTCTGTGACATTGTTGATGTAAACCAATTGGAAATTTTAGGAATGCGGTCCTCACTTATGGGATTGTTTTTGAAATAGGGTGAATCGACCTTCCCCAGGGCGATCATGGAAACTTTGAAGTTTGTATGGTAAAGATCGGCCTGCAGGGATCTTGAAAACCCTAAAATTGCCCATCTCGCGGGGATGTATCCTGTTGCTCCCGGAAATGAAAAATAAGCTGCCGCAGAGTTGATAATTATAAAATGCCCCTTCCCCCGATCCTGCATTTTGTCAAAAAACACCTTACATGTGAGGGCAGTAGCCAGGTAAGGGGAATCCATGGTGGTCTTATAGTGGGACGGATCAGCCTCTTTAAATGATAACCACTCACCAGCTCCTGCACTGTTTATAATGACATCAGGTAGCCCTTCTTTCTCGATAATCTTTTTGGCGGATGCTTCCACAGCTTCCTGATCTGTCAGGTCTGCGGCATAGTAACTTATTCTATTTCCCGAAGAATCTATTTCATCTGCTGCAGCTTTCAGTTTTCCTAAATCTCTGGCCAGCAGAATTATTTTCGCCCCCTGCCTGTGGAGTTCAATAGCCGCTGCTTTGCCAATGCCACTTGACCCTCCGGTAATTAGAATTAGTTTTTTATGCATATAGCTCTACGCTATTTACTCATATTTTCGTGTGTCAATCAGATCGTAATGTGTAGCCTCCAGATCCCAGCGCTTAAGCACCTTTTGAGCAGCATCGGGCACATAGCTTTTTTTATAATCCTCGCCCTGAAGCCCTATAACATTCTGTAATGACTCATAAGTCATTATGGTAACAAATTCCACTTCATCTTCAAGATCAATTCTCAAAACTTCAATGCCCATGTAGCCCGGGATATTTTTTGCTTCTATTCCCGGAAGAACTACTTCTTTAAGAATATTCTGGTATTTGTCTGCATTTTCCAGGCTTGTCCAGCCATGCCATACTCTTTTTATTGCCATGATTTACTTTTTTTATACGCCAAATTGGAGGTGATATTGAGTTTATGGTGATCAGGCTTTATTTATTCTGTCATAAATCTTATGCAATGCACATTGGTTAGCATAAAGTTGCCATTCAGCAATTTTCCCGGACTTTACCAATACCCGCCATGCTGATGGAACCTGCCATTGGTTTTCCGCTTTGAGTTCCCCATTTTGTATGATTGTGCCGCGGGACCGACCAAGAAGTACCACAGTACCTTCATCCTCAAATTGAGCGGATATGCTCAGGGTAAGATCCGGGATTAATTCAAAATGCATCTTCCAGGCAGCTTTCATCTGATCCTTCCCAGTGAGTTCGGAACCATCGCCGTCAATGAATTTATGATCATCAGTCATTAATCCTGCCATGCCCTCAAGATCTTTGGAATTAATCGCATCAACAAAGGCAAGTGCGATTTCCGCTGGAGTTATATTTCTCATTTTAAATATTTTACCGGCACTTTACTCATTCCTTACCGAGCCTGGTGCCCCCCTGAGATAGCCGAGGGAGACCAGGAAGGTATCCATCTTGTTCACGGTATCGATAAAGGGTGCATTATCGGCGCGACCGTAATTGAAGAAACCGTGTCCAGCATCATCGTAGCTGATCAGTACGCACTGATTCCCATTGGCTTTCATTTTCTCCCGGAACATTTTGACGGTCATATAGGGAACGGTATTATCGGCCGTACCATGGAATATAATTGTCGGAGGCATGCCCGGTTTTACATGGTGGTAGGGCGATATGGATTCAAGATCAACTCCCATCCGCTTCTTCACTTTGTTAATATCCGCATCCGAAAACTCAAACTCACCTGCTACAGGTGACAGGACTAATGCCGGATTGAACAGTACCAGGGCATTTGGCTGTGAACTGATCGACAGGTTTTCATTGGAATTATCGTACATGGGCAAGCTTGCCGTCGCAGCGGCAAGATGACCACCGGCCGAGCCACCACCAGCTGCAATACGATTCGGATCAATCCCCAATCGGTCTGCGTGTTTGCGTATCCAGCGTATTGCCGATTTGGCATCCTCAACGCAGAGGTTCGGAGTTACCCCATGGCGGCTTCGAACCCGATAGTCGGCCACCATGGCCACCATCCCGCGGGCTGCTAGATACTCACATTGCTTTTCAAATTGGATGGGATTACCACCATTCCATCCCCCGCCAAAGAAAAAAACAATTGCAGGAAGATGATCGTTGGCGCTATGGCCTAAAGGTGTGAAGATCCATACACGCAAATCAATATTATCTACCTTCTTAAAAGTCTCCATCTGTGCGCCGGGCATCGTTGGGGGATAGTCAGGAGGATTTGCTTTCTGACTCATTGCCACAACAGGCAGGATCAGCAAGAGAATACCGAAGATCCTTCTCATTATGGGTTGACTTTTTTTTATATCTTCCAACAGTCTGAATGTTCTTTCCATTGATTTTACCAAATTTTAGAACAGCGCCGCTTTTATATTGAGCTTATAATTGACCAATCTTATACCTGATTAAGGTACTGATGTCATTCAGTTGAGATTCCTTTCTTACTTCAACCACAAGGGGTTTCAATTTACCGATTGACTTGTGGTTTAAATAAAACTCCTTAATAGAATCATCAATTTCCAGTTCAGGAATACCCGCCCCGGTCTTTTCTGTGAAATAAAATGCGACTTTAAAGTGGTCTGACCAAACTGATAACCATATTACTGTTTTCTTCTTAAGGGTAATTTTGCATAGCCATGCTTTACCATCATTATAAAAGCGCCAGTTTGGGGTTAATTTAAATTCCTCTGATTCTGCAATACCCATAAACTCCTTCAACACAGGATATTGTTTATCAAGTATCTTTTCCAGTACATCTGCTGATGGAAAAATATCCGGATTTATTAATAGTTGATTTTCCATATTAGTGATTTAAAGGTGATTTTTTCGCCTTTGATTTCTTGATGTTCCACAACTTAAGCATTCAGTTCTGTGTACACAAATCAGATCTCCACAAACAGGGCAGGCCCAACGCTTATTCTCATTCCTGATAAAGCCCCTGATGCCAATTTCCTCAATCTGTTTCAGGTTCTCTATCATGCTCATGCCATATTTCTCACGATACCTCTTATCCAGGTTTTGTCAAGCGTTTACATGGGAAGGAAGGGCAGGAGTGATCACAGTATTTTCCGGTGCGTTCTGTGCAGAAACGCAAAGTACATGCCTTGCTGCATTTGGTGTTTGGCGTTTGACAACCATCGCATTTATTCTTATCTCTGAGATATCCAATGCAAAGCCCACAATTCATACCACATGGTGCTATCTCAGATATCTTGATTCCCGGCTTTCAATTGGAGTATTATGGCTAGTCTATCTTTTATCCGAAGGTTTAATGGCAAAGCCCAACAGTAATTTCCAGGTGCTTACTTTAAGGGATGCGCTTTCCCCGGAATTATTGGAATTAATCTTGCCTCCCGGTATTTCTATGGGCGGACTTAAGTAGTCAATCCCATAATTGTAAGCCATGCCCAGAGTAAGGTATAATTTATTGAATTCGAGTATGGTTCCTCCACTGAAGTGATATATGTTGGCTTGCAAAGATGAGTTGTATATCTCACTTTCCAGATCGGTAAAAGACTTACTGTCCGGTGAAGCCGCAGAAAAATCCGTAGAGAAACCCGCGTAAAGGTCATAGTTTTTGTTCAGATTATATTTAACTCCCAATCCTGCATTTATTACTGTATGTAATTCATCCACTACATTGTTGATCACCGGTTCGCCCGAAGTTTGTCCTATAAAAACATCAGGTTCCATTACAATGTATTTGTTCACTTTATTGAACCACTCACTGCTAAGATGGAAAGTGAATTTTTGTATGGTAAATCCGGTACCGAAGCCTATTGAGAGGGGAGATTTCAGTTTGGCAGGGATATTTTTTTGGTAGCCACTTTCAAAATAATCTTCTTCTGCTTCGGTATAGTCCGGACCCGTCCCTGCCAGTATTCCCTGCGTATACATAAAACCCTGACCCCATATATTTATTTTAGGCGCGGTGATGGAAATACCTGCTGAGAAATTCGGGTATTTAAGGGCAAAGCCTGCTTTCCAGATCATGCCAAAATTAAGGTAATCGTATTGTCTGACTTTATTGAGTGCAAGCACATGCTTATCTGCAGACAGGGTGTTAAGGTCTATACTCAACAGGGAGTTGGTGTAGGAGACAGCCATATAATTGCCAACACCAATGCTAAAATGTTCATTCAGAGGACGGGACCATGTCATACCACCCCATGTTTCAGTGTTCTCAAGGAACAATACGATATCACTTGCGAGTGTTTCATTATCAGGGCTGATTGGGAGCGCATCAAAGTCCCTTTGATTTTTATAGACCAAATCCATATGCTGGGTTCGTCTTGTCAGTGCGACAAATGCGAAATGACTCCTGGGCATAAATTTCAATTTGAAAGTACCTGCGATCAGGCCCGAAGAATTACCCAGATGATTTTTCTCCAGATCAATATTTTCACCCAGTCCATCTTCCATTTTCACGTTTGTAAACTGCAAGACCTTGGCGGTGATAACAAAAGAAGTAGAACTGTCCTGAAGCGCTAAAAATCCCGGGTTGTAATAGACAGCCCCCAGATCAGTTACGCTTCCAATCACAGCCCCACCCAGTAGCAGTGACTTGTCGCCATATTGCTGCGTCCAGTAATGGGAACTTTGGCTCAACAAATTTGCAGCTGAGAAGAGGATCAAGAGTAAAAGGGTGAGTAGGGTTTTCACAAGTAATTATCAAAAATTCATCATTCCATCGGTATTTCGATCTCCTCCCCCCAGATATATTTTCCGAACCATTGCCAGTTATGCCAGACCCCTGCCAGTCTCTCTTTGGGTTTGGTGATGCCGTGTCCGAATCCTTTGTATATGATCAGCTTTGTTTCGACCCCAACATCCTGAAGACCCTGGTAAAGTTCAAATGCGTTTGCTGGAGGTACGCGACTGTCAAACTCCCCGTGCTGAATCAGGGTGGGTGTGGAGGCGTTGTTGATGTAGGTCATTGGAGAGGTCTTTTCATAGATCTCCTTATCCGACCAGGGCGTGGCTTTCAGGTATTGCCTTGTGAAAGGATGAATATCTGTATTCACATAATAGGTCATCCAGTTAGAAATTCCCGCACCCACCGAAATGGCCCTGAACTTATCGGAAGAAGTAGTCAGAAAGGCGGAAATGTAGCCGCCCTGACTCCAGCCCATGGCACCGACTTTTTCCGGATCAACCAGGCCTTGCTCAATCAAATAATCCACGCCTGATTCCACGTCCCATGCATCACCAACTCCCAGGTTCTTGACATTCAGTGAACGGAAGTCCTCTCCGTATCCGGCCGATCCGCGATAGTTGGGTTGCAGGATAAGAGCCCCTTTGTTAGCCCATTGCACGATGGGATACACATAAGATGCCGTAGGTGAGGGTGTTGAAATTCCTGTTGGTCCGCCATGGATTACAACCAGCAAAGGATATTTCTGGTTTGGATCATAATCCCTGGGTTTGTGGAGGACGCCTTCTATGACTACCCCGTCTTTACTCTTCCAGGATATTACACTGGCATCCGGTACCAGCCAGTTTGCGATCTGATCAGTGGTATTCGTGATTTTAACCGGATTTCCAAGGGGATATGTATCCTTGTAGACCTCAGTGAGTCCCTCATCGTTTACACCGGAAAATGCCAGCTTTTTTCCGTCCTCTGAAAATGTATAACTATAAATCCGGTCCAGGTCGATATCCAGGATACTAACCTGTCCGTTCTTCTCATTGATTCTAAGGAATTTTCGTTTTGTTTTTTGCCAGGATGTTGCAAACAAACCGGAGGCAGTCCAGTCAATGGAACTGATCCATTCATCCCAGTCAGCTCCCAATTGAGTTTCTTCTTTACTCTCGATATCCATTTTGAATACATTTCCGTTCAGGTAATAATTGGAAGTAGTATCGTCCAGGTCCGAATTGTAAACGATGGATTTTCCATCCGGCGACCAGCAGATTATTCGATCGGAACCAGGATTGCTTACCAGCTCTTTATATTCTTCGGATTCAATATCATAAATGGAGATGTTGCTCTTGAATCCTGAGTTGATCAGCGGGTCGGGTTGGTGATTAAAGGCGATTTTTTTTCCATCCGGCGACCATCTGAAGCCGGTTATTGTAAATTCCACACTATCCATCTGAAGCTTCGCCTTCAGCTTTGATTTATAGACGGAATCCTCTAACTGAGAGGGTAAGGGCATATAGCCAAGCAGGTCCGGATTAAAATCCAGAATGTACAGTTGATCGAAAGTATACTCCTGGTCTTCCACTGCATATTTACCATAAAGTTCTTCCCGTTTTTCATCCACTTTCTCTTTATCTATGGACATGATGAATGCCAGACGGTCACCGGAGGGGGACCAGCGGTATCCTGAAACAGATCTTTCCTCATGGCTTACCTGGAAGGGCTCACCCCCGTCCGGACGGATTATCCAGACCTGGTTTTTTCCACTGCGGTTTGAAGTAAATGAAATCCACCGACCATCCGGGGTCCATCTTGGAGATTGGCTGCTGCCATCTATGTTATTGGTCAGCTGAATCGGTTCGGCACCGTCCCTGGAAATCCATAATTCCGTATCATACTTATTATTTTTCCAGTCCACAGCAGACTTCTGGTAAACAACATGCAGTCCGTCCGGCGAAATCTGCGGAGCACCAACACTACTGAGGGATAATACCTCCTCGAAGGAGGGAGATTTCTCCTGTGAAAATGAAGTCGAAACTCCGGCTATTATCAGGGCAAGAACTAAATATCTGCTTTTCATGTGTGGATGATTTATGTATTAGTGGTTTTTAAAATCTTCAATGAGATCTATTGCCGATTTATGAGCTCTGCCTGCAGCTTTTTTGAAATCAGATTTAACACTGTAGGCTCCATTGTGTATCCCCTCATATATTCCGGCTATTATACTCCCCATAAATTCGCCCAATTCTTCTATTCTTTCATTGGTATACTCTTCTACTGATAATGGATGATAAACAAGTTCGGTGTGGTATACCTGATTGATGTATTCTGCCAGTTTTTCCTGTGAGATCGGCTCACCAATCAAATTGTATATCTGTCCATTATGTTTCGCCTCAATAAGCATCTTTGCATATGCATAGCCAAGTTCTGTTCTGCTTGTATAGCCACATTTTCCATCACCGGCACAATTCCAGATTTCGCCTCTTGCCACATAATTTTCAATGTATTCCAAATCGGGTTCAATATAGATTCCATTTCTACCTATCACCCAATCAAGTCCCGAGTTCCGGACATCTTTCTCGGTCTGTCGGTTACTCCTTACTACAGGACTAAAGGCAGTCTTTTCTTCATCTCCGATAATGCTGGTGTAAACAATCTTTTTAACTCCGTTGATTTTTGCAGCCTCGATAAGGTTTCTGTGTTGCTGGATTCTTTTTTGTGGTTCGTCCATACCTGATACCAGAAGAACAGCATAAATATCCTTTAATGCAAGGTCCAACTCGGGACGACGATTATAGTCACCTTTTCTTATTTCAATTCCAAGATGAGTTGCCTTTTCGGGAGTTCGTGCAATTCCAATTACATTATCCTGCCCAATTTCATTTATCAGTTGTTTTGCGATTGATGATCCCAATTGTCCGCTTGCTGATGTAACTGCAATTTTCATGGTTTCGTCTTTAACTATATCCAACTTCTAAATATGCAAGAATCTTAGCTTTATCCAATATTCCAAACTATTTCCACGCGCACGGATGGTCATGCGCTTCCACAATCCTATCAAACCGGCTACGCTTACGAGGTCAGCCTTACCTTGATTCTGGCGACTTCAATATCTTCTCCATCTTTCTGCCTTTTGCCAACTCGTCTATCAATTTGTCTAAATACCTTGCTTGTTTTGTCAGTGGAGTTTCGATTTCTTCTATGCGATAACCACAAATTACTCCTTTTATAAGCTGAGCGTTGGGATTCAATTCTGCATTTAAAAAGAACGTTTCAAAAGTTACTTTTTCTTCAATCAATTCTTGTACTTTATTCTCATCAAAGCCGGTCAACCACTCTATCACCTGATGTAATTCTTCTTTAGTTCTCCCTTTTTTCTCAATCTTTGTGACATAATGCGGATATACAGATGCAAAAGTCATTTTTGCAATTCGTTCATCGTGTTCTGGAGTTGTTTTCATATTTTTTTCTATTGAGTTTGGATAGCCTTTTTTCTTAATACTTCAATAAAATCAGTTTTCACCCAATAGATTTCTCCCCATCTTACGAAAAAGAAATATTTTCCATCGGGTGATACACTTGGCCCTCCTCCGAAACCGGTGCCACCTAATTTCCGGTTATTTTTGAAATATTCTGATAAGGGTATAGGAAGTGTCCACTCATTTTTCCCTTTTCTGAAGCTTATATGAGTTTCAGTATGCCAGCTTATTGGTTTAAATATAATGTAGTCATTCTCTGGGGAGACATAAAACTCAACCGCTGGATTTATTGTATAAGGCAGTGGTACAGGCCTGTATACCTTGCCATCTTTTAACTTAGCAGAATAGGCAATATGTGCATGACGGTCATAAAAGTAGAAAGAACCGTCCCGGGTTATTTGCGCCAGGCCAAATCCTTCTTTCGAGTCAAGTGCTGGCATGATTGTAACTGGCTCTGACCAGCCATCCTTTCCCTTTAAAGAATAAACAATGCTGCCACCCACCCCTGTACTGGTATTCTCACCTACTTCCTCCATAAATAACATATCTCCTTGGGGGCTCAGGATTGGCCATCCAAGTTTTCTGTTTTTAGAGTGGATAAATGTATCTGGCTCGGACCAGGATCCGTTTATGAATTTTGCATGCATAATATATGGCCGGAAATAGTCATTATTATCCGGATGAATTCCCCAGAAGACTTCAGAGCCATCGGTGGAAAAAGTAATTTTTTCATCCCATCGGTCTTTTTGTGAGACCAGTCCCGGTGCAAAAAGAACTGCCGAGTCAGATGGTGGCGGGGGCATGTTTAAGTAATCGATCTGATTATTATTTTGCGCATTAGTAGAAAACGGCATAAGAGAGAAAACTACTGTACAGAGGCGAAATTTCATGATTTTCATATTCTTAATCTTTAAGAAGGTCCAGAATCCGGACCTCGTAAGTTTCATCTGCCTCAAGTACTCCCCACCCATATTGGTTTTGGAACAGCCCGTCGTAGGCAGTATCATGAAAGCTTCTGACCAGGTATGGGATTTGATTACTGTCAAGTATTTCCTGTATTTTGATTGCTTCAATTTCGCTGCTGAGGGCTAAGATTGAATTAAATCCCCAATGCCTTTATCAATGACTTATCAGCGTGTTTTACTTCACCATTGATCTCCAGAATCCAAAAACCTGTTTATTCCTTTTCGGTCTGCATTAGTGGATTATTGTGTTTTTCAAGCACCTGTAAATATGGCGTATAGCGTGATCAGAAAAAATGCATTATTGCAATAAAAAGTCAATCATGTCATTTATTAAGATCTCTCGTTCTTTTATTGGGAATATCATCCAATCATGTTGCATATCTTCATATTCCTTATAAAAGATTTCTGTATTGGATTTTTCAATTTTTCTTTTGAGTTCCCGACAATCAGGGAGCAGAATTTCGTGTGTACCAACGAAGACAGCAATATGGTTTAGATTATTCATATCGCCATATAGTGGGGATACTATGGGGTCCTTTAAATCTAAACCTCCTGCAAAACGATGCGAACAGCTTAATAAATGCCTGGGATCGAGAAGCAAATCTTTTTTTTCCAATTCCCTAATCTCAGGATTGCTCATGGAGATATCGACCCAGGGAGAGAGGAGTACTAATTTCTTTGGCCTCTTTTTAAAGTGAATATTTCGAAGTGTCTGAGCGAATGACAAACAAAATCCTCCACCGGCTGAATCACCCACAAAATAGAATTCATCATTTGGATGATTTTCAACCAGTCTGGTGTAAGCCTGGAAAACCATTTCATGTGATTCCTTGTAGCTATGCTCCGGGATAAGTGGATATTCGATAAAACTTAATTTAAAGAGTGTTTTTGTTACCAGGGACCTGATCAATCCCCAATGACTCGGCTGTACTTCCGCAGCATATGCACCCCCGTGAAGAAAGAACAGGTGCTTATTTTGCCATTCTTTCCTGGGAATAAAAGTAACAACGTTTCGATCATTTCACCAGAAACTGCTCTGTTCTGAACTCTTCTATTAAGCTATCTGGTATCTTAAATGATTTTGATCTGCCTGGATTTAAAAATCGTTTTGCAGCTATCTTTTTTGAAGGGAAAAGCTTTAAAATGAAATGGAGCAATCTGGTAGGAAGAATCATGGATTTAATTCATAATATTTAAACTATCAATGCTGATAAGCTTAACTCCCATTTCCCTGAATTTCACCATCATACTATCAGTCTTTCTTTCGGATTTAGATATTACAGCCTCTTTAATAATATTTACCTGATATTGTCTGTTTTGAGCAGCTTGTACAGTAGTATTTACACATCCTGCAGCGTCTAATCCAACAATATATAATTCATTAATCTTATTTTTATTTAGGAGTTCATCCAGGTTTGTTTTTCTGAAAGAGTCCTCTCCTGTTTTGACCACTTCAAGATTTGAAATTACTTTCAGCCGACTATCGTATTTTACTTTAAGGCTACCTTTTGCATATGTATTATTTATAAGATTTATAAAGGGATTTGAAATTTCACTTCGAACATAAATAACGGGATAGTTATGTACTGTAAAGCTGTCAACAACCTGGTTAATTTTGGAAATTAATTTCTCTGAATTTTCCTGCAGGCTTGGAAAGATCGAATAATTTCCAGTTATGACCTCTTGAATATCAACAATTAAAAGGGCAGAATTATGTTCACTATACTTCTCTATAGCTTGTCCTTTCGATATAACATGTGCATTTTTAAATACACTTATTATACTAACAGTTGTAATTAGGATGAAAAGTATTATTGTTCCGAAAATTCCAAAAATGACTTTCTTTAATATTCCTTTTTTCTTAGCCATGATCTTACTTTTATGGACTAATTATTGATGATCATATCTGATTTTAAGCTTTTACTAAGCTCAATAGGGAAGCAGGCGTATGTTTCGGTATTCTACTTTCATTATTGATCCATCATGAATTTGGAAACCTATTACTCCTTCACGGGATGCCTTGGGATCGTGATCCAGATAATCCAAGACCTTTATGCCATTGATCCAATATTCCAAACGATTTCCACGCGCGCAGATGGTTAAGCGGTTCCATTTCTCTGGCTTATACACTTGATTGATGATGGTCTGGTCTGGATAAATACGTAAACTCTTACGTGCGTACCAATCACCAAGCGAGCCCCAGAAATTCTTCCTTTCAGGATTGTGAAATGCGGCGTCAAACTCGTATCCTGAAGGCGCCTCAAAGGTTTTATAACCCTCAAACAGGAAGGTATTAGCGCGGTAATATATTCCCGTATTACGGTGATTGTCTCCGCTTAGCTTCAATTCACATGTGAACTCGAAGTTTTTAAACCTTTTTTTTGTATACAGCCACTCAGGGATTTCGAGCTTTTCAGCTCCCGTGTTTGCGACGATGCTTTCCCCTTCAATAGACCAGCGGGCCGATGGAACTTTCCATGCATCCAGCGTGCCTCCTTCAAGTAGATCAATAGTGCCCGGGCCATTGACAGTTGGTTCAATTGCTTCATTGTCATCCTGAGAAAACGCCAGCATGGGCATCAACAAACAGGAACAAATACAAATAAACATTACGTGTTTCATTTTATGATTCATGTGCTTTCCGTTTTAGTTCTTCTCAAGGTATGAATTGATTCCAGCGATCACATCCCCCAATTCATTCATTTGACTGAGATAATAGTGCTCGGCCTTTTTATTAAAGTGGATTTCGTGAAAGGTATTGAATTGCAAAGCGATTAAAATCCCTATAACTACCAGAATTATTTCACTAATGGCATATTTAAAATAATTTCCAATTTTCCCATCCTGATGCTGAATTGTCTATAATTTCTAAAGAATCTCATCACTCTCCGGAACTGGCTTTAAGAAAGCCATTAACATCTAACCAGTGTATAAAAGTATCAAACCAACGATTGCTGGTTCGATTGGGATTTCCCAGGCCGAAACCGTGACCACCATTTTGGTAAAGATGAAACTCAACAGGAATACCTGCTTCGTACCAGGAATCGATAACGCCAAATTGACCCCTGAAGAGAAAATCGTCGGTGGCTATAACGTTGAACATTGGTGGAGCGTCCTCGGGCACCTCTACTGCAGCCATACCCCCATAAATAGGACCGATGAAGGCCAGGTCCATGGTTTGGGAGTTCAGTGTTGAGTGCATTGTGAGGCCTGCACCGGCCGAAAAGCCAATCATGCCTATTCTGTTCGTATCGACACCCCACTCCTCAGCACGATCTAACTATCATGGCATAGGCTGCCTCAGCGTCCTCGAGCTGGTTGGAAAGATCCATTTGCATTGGACGGGGCGGTGCTTTGTCATCAGATTCATCGGATGAACCGGCTGGAGGCATGCGTGGACGATTCATCCAGGCTATGAAGTCATCGAGTGACTCTGGAGTCGGATGGAGTCGGTACTTTAGCACAAAAGCGGTGATTCCCTGTTCTGCCAGTGCCTCTGCGACTTCCCAGCCCTCGTTACCCATCGAAAGCCATCTGAAGCCTCCCCCGGGTGCCACAATCACGCATGCACCGTTTGCCTTACCAGATTCCGGCAAGAAGGGGGTGAGTGTCGCAACGGTGATGTTACGAGCCATCGGGTCACCCCACTGGAGGAACCAGGTCTCTGAGGCGGGTTGGTCATCGACACCACCTGTACCGAGTAGAATGGCATTTGGTTCGTCCGGGGTGTTGAGTGGATAGATTGTTCCGTCCTGCGCCATTGTTTTTTCAGCAAAGACGAGTAAGAAGGCCATAATGGACATTTTCGCCAGATTTTTAAGTCTATAATACATAATGAGGTGATTTTGATGTGTTAATTAAAACATGGATATCGGTCAGCGTTTCGCTTTACTTGTTGTTTTTTATACTCTAATGATAGCAAAAAACTTAAAATAGAGAAGTGGAACTACGCCACTGCGCTAGCAGTCGGCTTTAATTCTAATTTGCAAACTTCACGTAATCTTAGTGATTAAGGCCTTAAGATTTGGGATATCTTCTGATGCTGTTTTCCAAACAACTCCAAAATCGACATCAATATAGTCGTGGATCAATACATCACGCATCCCGGCCATATCCGAACATGGAACATCTGGATGATTCGAACGAAACTCTTTTGAAACCCGCTTGGTCGCTTCGCCAATGATTTCAAGCTGGCGCACTACTGCATCTTGGGTAACCAGATTTGCTTCAAATATTTCACGATCCTTACCTGAAATGTAATCAAGAACCCGATTTATGCTATTGAGGATATGGTCGATATATATGCTATCATCCTTCATTCAAAGATGATTTTGAGATCATTATAGATATACTGCCGAAGTTTTTTATTCTTCAGGGCAGATTCCGCAATTAAATCACCCTTTTTACCCAAAACGATTGAAAACTCCCTATGAATTCGAGCTAGATCTAAAAGACTAGGGGTACCTCGGAACCTAACAAGGATATCAATATCACTTTCATCGGTATCCTCTTGCCTTGCATAGGATCCAAAAAGCCCAATCCTTTCTGGATTATAAGGATGCAAATAATTGATAATAGTTGTATTTATATCTTGTCTAGACATCTAAAACAAAGATACACTTTTTCAAATCAGTAGATTTTTATCACTGTGTCTTTCGTTACCAATCTATCCTTGGAACTAAGCGGCCCTAGCGTGGTGTGGGATTTGATTTACCCGGTATTGTTTTGCTTGGCCATGTTCGCATAGGCCGTGAAACGCGTTTCGGTCAGCTTTAGTGAATTGTTAGGTTTTTTCATGTACCACAGTTATGCTTACATTTCCTTTTTTGCTTCCTGTTTCTACATACCTATGAGCCTCAGCAACTTGTTCCAACGGGTAGCATCGGTCAATAATGGATTTTATCTGCCCAGTTTCAATAAGCTCTTTGAGGAAAAGTAAGTCTTCTTTTTTTTGGCTAGCTGATCCCAGGACTACCTTTTTTCTGCTTGTCAGCGAGGTCCATATTCCAATAATGATGTGTGACAGTCCGGCGTTAGCTAAGAAATAATGACCATTTGGTTTTAGTGATTTCAACCTGCGTGAGAATGAATGTTTTCCTACCACGTCGATGATAGCATCATATGTTACTCCATTTTTGGTGAAATCTTCTTTTGCATAATCAATCACATAGTCTGTATTAATCGATTTCAACATATCTGATTTTCCCGCACTGTCAACACCAGTCACCTCAGCTCCAAAGTACTTGGCGAGCTGGACAGATAAAGTACCGATACTGCCACCTGCGCCAAAAATTAGTATCTTTTGTCCGCGAGCAACATTAGCTTTTCTCAGAAAATGCAAGGCTTCAAATCCCGCAGTTGGAACGGCGGCAGCTTCTGCATATGTTATGTTGGCTGGTTTGCAGGCAAACGCTCCTTGCATCTCGTTGGGGTCTGATTTTAGGCAGATGTACTCTGCATAGGCCCCAAAACTAAAACCTGTAGTTCCAAAGATCTGGTCACCTTTTTTATAAGAACTTACACTTTTGCCAACTGCCTCAACTTCCCCCGCAAGTTCTTGCCCCAGTATGGTGATTCTTTTTGGTTTTATGAGTCCTACATAGAGCCGCATGGGAAACGACAACATCATCGGAAGTTTGAGCCTTTGTAATTCACTATCACCGGCTGTTACTGTAGTCGCATGGACTTTTACTAGAATTTCATCGTTTTTGGGGATTGGTTTGGGTACATATTTTAACTGAAGTCCATCTGGTGATCCATATTTTGTCCATACGATTGCTTTCATATGTATTCTCTAAGATTATTTTGGGACGGTCTTATTGTGCGTATTTTGACATAATCAAACCAAGATACTTACAAAACCTAACGGTGGAACTAAGCCGCCTTAGCGTGATGCGGACTTTGCCGTTATTCGTCACCTGCGGCGACTCATGAGCTCGGTTACTCATTTCATTCGTGAACTCACTTTGTTCGGTTCGCTCGGTTCTGCAATGTGCGTGACATGCGTTAAGCGGTCGGCTTTAGTGAATTGTTATGCGGTGTACTATTATTCATTACTATCGTGTACATCAGCACCTAGAAACGTTAACATTCGTTCATCGACAATTTCATGCTGACTGAAACTGATATCATGACCGCAATCCGGCACTAGTTCTCCAGTAAGATCAGGAATCACTTGTCTGGCACGTGCTAAAGCTCTTTCGGCATTATATATCACTTCGTTCTCGCCAATTAGTAGAAGTACTGGCATTTTCAATGCACCAAGTTCCTCGTCCGAGTATACAGTAGGCATAACACGCATCGTTTCAGCTGACATCTTTATATTCTCTCCTCCAAGCCACATCATGTCCAGTAAACTCTGTGAGAATTCGTGACCCGGCCCACTTTTAAGGCCCATCCAACCCATGAAGGAATAGAACCAGAATTTCTTTGGAGGCAACGAAGAAAGTAATGCTCTCGGCATGAACTGTTTTGAAAGTGGGTGAAGACTTGCTGCTGGTGAGATAAGTATTAGTTTATTCACGCGTTCCGGCTCAGCCAACGCAAGGTTAATGCTAAGCCAACCACCAAAGGACATCCCTGCTAGGTATACTCTATGGAGCCTCAGTTCATTAAGTGTTTCACTAAGCCACTCGACAATGTCATCACTGGTGCCGATTGGTTCTTTAGGAACACTTCTATTGCGATTTCCCATGATGTCAATGGCATAGACGCGATACGATCTGCTAAGATCAGCAATGTTAGGGGTCCAAAGAAGTAGTGTAGTAAAGAATCCGTGCATAAGTACGAGTGGTGGAGCATCCTTTGGCCCACTAGCAATGACATGGGTCGTCCCAAATCGATTCGAGACCTCGATCTCTTCCCATGGAACTGGCCATGAGTTCATCGCCGCCTTGTAGGCAGACAGGTAGGTTGTTTCACTTTCTTTTGTCTTGTAGTGCATTAGTCTACTAATCCTATCGTTTAAAGGAAAACCCTGTTTGGTATTAGGTAATTATAAATATCCGCAGAACGGTGGAACTATGCCGCCTTAGTGTGGCGCGGACTTTGCCGTTATTCGTCACCTGCGGCGACTCATGAGCTCGCTTCGCTCGGTTCTGCATTGTGCCTGACATGCGTAAGCGGTCGGCTTTAGTGTTCCACAGCGTCAGTGTTTATGGATTTACGTTATGTTGGTAATAGTGGGTACTACAAGTACTAAAGAATATTCATTATATCTTGCCGGCCTACAATTGCCATTATTTCAACAATTTCATTGGTAATCCTGTAATAGATACTATCAGAGCCACAAGCACAACGTCTATACCCATTTCGGATATAATCTACTGACTCGAATGTAAAAGGTTGCTGGGCGATAATATCGAAATACTTGAAGAATGAATTGTAATATTTATCAGCTTGAGCCATCCCAAACTTCTCAACGCCGTATTGATGAATTCGTATCAGGTCTTCTTTGGCTTCATTGCTTAACTTATATTCAGCCATTTAGCAAAGACTTTGATTGTGCCAAGATTTGTTCTTTTGTTTCGTCTGTGAATCCGCTTACTTCAGATCTTTCCAATTTCGCTCTAATCCAATCAATTTGAGCTTGTTGTTTTCTAGCCTGTCTAATAAGATCGTTTACAAGTTCACTTTTGCTAGAATACTCATCATTGTCGACTTGTGCTTTTAACCACTCATCATTTGGTTTTGTGAAAGATATGCTTTGTCTGGCCATAATAATTATTTATGGTGTAAATATACACCATATATGAATCAAATGAAAAAGAGGTTATATTGCTGTCTACAAAATATACGGACAATTATCAGGTTTTCCGAATCGCTGTGGAACATAGGAATTAAGCTGCCGAGGTCACGAGGTCGGCTTTAGTGATTTGTTATACATTGTATTTTAAGAGTGTATTCAAGGGTTCTTGAAAGATAGTAGATATCCTCGCTCACTTCTAATTATTGGTACACCGCTTCCATAGATAGTGTATTCTGCTTCAAACTGATTTTCAGTAATCCAAACAATAAATCGTCCACCCGCAAATAGTCCTTTGTCGAGATCAAATTTTTTATATTCTTCAGTGCCTTCCATTAACGTTCCAGATATTGAATCGTGCATTATCGAAATAATCTGCATGTCTTTGCTAAAGCTTACTTCATATTCTGAACCGTGATTGATCTCTACATAATCATTTTCTGTAAGTTGGTCAGATGGGAATCGAGCAATAGGATATTCGGAGATTCTGCTAACCTCGAGTATGAAATTCTTCCCGCCAAGTAGTAAGAATCCAGCTTTATAATCGTCAGTAGAGCAGCTGAATAAAAATGGAAGTGTGATGGCGATATATAAGAAACCGACTTTGTATTTCATGATTGTATTTCCTTTTAATGTATAACGGTGGAACTAAGCCGCCGGTAAGGCTGGTGCACTTTTTGGCTTTGCACGTTTTACAATTCATTCAAACAGCGTGACAGCCGGCAGTTCGGCTTTACTGATTTGTTCTACGGTCTATTCTCAATTTCTTCAAGTGGATGATGTTGATTTCTAAGATTCAGTTTCTTTCATAGTATTCATCTATTTCTCTTTCATGAGTGTGGATGAATACATTTTCCTTGTATATTTCTTCTAGTTGAGATATGTTCTTTCCGGGATCACTCATCAAATCAGCAATTTGATTCAATACATTGATTTGGTTTGCACTTAGGCTTTCAATACTAAAATCCCTTGTGAAAATGAACTCTGGTGTATGCCAGTAACTTCTCTCGTTGCAAAGGACAAATGCCATATCCAGCAGAAGCGAATGAATATATACAGCTTCGCTTTCTCCAATAGAGCCAATGTACTTCGTATTTGGAAGTTGATTACTTATATAATTCTGCCAAACTTTATAAGGAAGCTCAAATTTTTCCTTAGATACATTTTGCATATTCCTATCAGGATCATGGATGTCCCATTGTCCCGTATCTTCATTCCAAACCTCACAAATAATGTGTGAAAATCTTAACCCAAGTTGTTCCTCATAGTATCTGGCAAATCCAGCCCTTAATCTGACTGGTTTATCCTGATGTCTTAATATGGAAGCGAGGAACAATCCATGGTGATAGCATGCGACTAAAAGCCTGTCATTTGGATCTCGTTTCATAGTCAAACCTTCAGGATCTCGTATTTTTAACTCGTGGAGCATTTCAGATACTGTTGGATACATACCATCCTCTGGGTATTTGTCTTTTGCAAATACTTCTGGCATTTCTGCTGCCTCCATTGGGTGTATTAGCTGCATTTTTATTAATCCGCATATTGCTGTTGTAGACTCAGGTAATCCATCAAATAAATTTGCTAAATCCCCAGGATTGGTAAAAGATGTCTGAGTTCTGTATATAGTCAGAATTTCCTCTGATGGGTGAGAGTAACCTAAAGTAGTTGATTTGACATTCCTTTGCGAATCTCTACTCGCACAACAAAACATATGCGCAAAAACTAAAAGAACTATGCCGATACGCTGGAATGCGTTCCATATCGAATTGGACTCAAATGATAGCAGTTGTCTAAATGGCACCATTTGGAATTGTTTTCAATTGTGATGTTATAATGATCAGATGTAAACTACAATCTGTAGAACGGTGGAACTATGCCGCCGTAGCGTGGCGCGGACTTTACCTTTTTCGCGAAGGGCGTGACATGAGTTTCGGTCGGCTTTAGTGATTTGTTCTATGTCCTTGTTTTTCAGATAAGAGCATATTCTAGGTTAAATTCCTAGCGATTCTAAAACCTAAGTCATCAATCTTGAAAGATTTCGGATGGCTTCTTCTTCTATTAGTTGCCATTACGCTCCTTTCTCCATCTGACCATCCACCACCTCTAAATATCCTATATAAACCATATTCTTGTTCATCATAAATATCAGAACACCATTCCCAAACATTCCCAAGCATATCGAATAGTCCCCATGCATTTGGTTGTTTTCTCCCTACAATCTGGGTACTACCCTCAGAGTTCTCCTTGTACCAGGCGATAGCGTCAATAACACCATATCTGATACTAGTATCCCCTGCTTGACAAGCATACTGCCATTCTGCTTCTGAGGGCAATCGGAACCCCTCTGCATTCTTATTAAACTCAGTTACTCCAGAGTTTTGGTCTACTGTATAATATGGGGCTAGACCGATTGAAATAGAAAGAGCATTACAGAATGATATTGCCTCCTGCCAACTTATCGACTCAATAGGTAAATGCTCGCCAATAAATGTGCTTGGGTTTTCCTGTTTTATTTTATAATACAACAATTGCGTCACCGGAGTACTCGACATGTAGAAAGAGTCTATTCGGACCTCCCAATTCTTATTAATTCTGTCATCCCGCATGTTGATTTTGCCCGCTGGGATTTGAACCATAAGTGCCTCTAAAAAACTCGAATCTGGTATATGGCTATTTATCTCTTTCAATATCTACATGAGTTATTAATTGGTCCACTGAGAAATTTGGATTGCATAGGTACATAGAACGGTGGAACTAAGCCGCCGTAGCGTGGCGCGGGATTTGCTTTCGCTGCAAAGAGCGTGAAATGCGTCATCGGTCGGCTTTAGTGATTTGTTAGATTGCATGCCGGAATTGCCTAAATTAATCTGATTACCTAAAACGAGATTAAGTAGACTATAATACCTATTGATCCTTTAGTAATAATTTCATTTCCTTGTTACCATAAGATACAACAGGATTGTTTTGTATGGCCACTCCTTTTTTTAGGTGTGCAACGAAAGCCTTTGCAATCTCCTCCTGATGGATATTTCCCCAACCGAAGGAATCTGGTATTAGGCTAGTAAAGATAGTCAGCCATTTAGGTGTGTGTGCATTACCAACTATCATTCCAGGCTTGAAAACGGCCAGTTTCTCAAACTCGACATCAAGCACTGTTTTATATTTTTTACCCATCACCCTAAATTCCTTGATTTTTGAGGAGGCGTGGGTTTCTTTAATACCAACCGCGGTTAAGAGTTCAAAGATCTCAATACCAGCAGCTTTGCAGCCTCTTGCGTATTTACCCAACATATTAACCTCCACTTCCATTAATTGTTCCTCACTCATGGAACGCGTGCCACTACCAATTCCAATGCAACTGATCGCGACGTCATGGCCTTGTGCAACTTCTTTAACATTTTCTTCGAAATCGCCTGAGCTTGTGTCAACCACTATCTGATTAGCTTTTGTTTCATCTTCCAGGGAAGGAACGGTTCGTCGACCAACCATCGTCAGTTGAGAGCATACTTTACTTTTAAGCAATTCTCGAGCAACAGCCCCGCCGACTTCGCCACTTCCTCCAAAAATTATGCACTTCATTGTATCCTTTTTATTGATGTCTTACTAAATTGAATTGTTTTCCATTGTCTAAGTGATAAACATTAATTGTCAATCTAACGGTGGAGCTAAGCCGCCGTAACGTGGCGCGGGATTTGCTTTCGCTGCAAAGAGCGTGACATGCGTCATCGGTCGGCTTTAGTGATTTGTTAGGCAGATTTTATCTCGGTGGCTTGTGATTTAAAATATTGCCAACGCCCATTAATTAACTTGAAAATGTCCGTAAACAGCACATTATGTTGAAATTCATATTTACCATAACTACCTTCAATTCTTCCCTGGCCGGTAATAATTCCGAAATCACCTGACACCTCACATTTCATATCCTCAATTTGATATTTGGATAGCTTGATAATACCTGGTTTATAGGTTTGTAAAACAATCTCTTTGTTTTCGATCGTACCATTCAAACCGAAACCCTGATATTCATTTGAGACTAAATCTATCAGCCTACTTTGATTGCATTCAAAAAGCGCCTCTCTTAATTCTTCAAATACAGATAAGAGCTGTTTCTCTATACTCATATGCTTATATATTTTATCTGCCTAACGGTCGGCTTTAGTGATTTGTTATATACTTGCTTGTATCTATCCCACAACAACGTAGCAAAGACCATAATTCCCGACAGGGAATATTCGTTTGGAGTTTCAGGTAATGTGTTTTCGGAAATGGATTTCACGTTGTGGGAATCAATACTGTTTTCATTCTTTTGATCTGTTAGCAATACCAATAGTCATCAATGAGATACCTGCCGCAATGAATACTATCCCCATTACTAAATGTACTGCAGCCATAAAAACAATACCGAGACCAATTATCGCTATACCGCTAGGAATAAAAACCTTATAGTTTATTTTCTTCTTTGTCATAGTCTTTATCTCTTAATTAGGGGTAATCTCTGAAATGTCACGCAACTATCAGGTATATAACGGTGGAACTGAGCCGCCGTAACGTGGCGCGGGCTGTGCCTTTGCCGCAAAGAGCGTGACACATGTAAGCGGTCGGCTTTAGTGAATTGTTCTATGCCTTATTGATTTGCTGAGGGATTAATCTCCCCACTATATATGATTTCAGGTTTTGCTTCTCTTGGATCATCTAATGAAACCTGAAAACTGAATTCAGTACTTTGATAATTAACAAATAGAAAATTGAAAGTATAGTAGCAGTAACACCTACAATAACATGAGTGATATGGATCTGAGCATGTATCAGTTATTTCCATCAACAATGAATCATTTATAATTTCCGCGCTAGTCATAAATGGCGCACAGCATATGTAGTTTATACCTACAAACACATTCAGGGTATCCTCTGTCGTTGAAAAGACAATTGTATCTGAGTGATCCATGGGTGCACTTTTATCATTGAAATATTGACCATTGCATCCACCAAGGATTGTAGTATAATATTTGATGTTAGATCTCGACTCATCAAGATTGCTCTCACAAGCAGTAATGAGAATTAAGGTTGTAGTTATTACAATAAAAACTAGCTTTCTCATTTTGATATATTTTGTCCTCTATTGGTTTTAATATTTTGTAGTCTGATCAGTCTAGAATGGCTTTTAATAAGTGCATAGAACGGTGGAGCTAAGCCGCCGAGGTCACGAGGTCGGTTCCAGCGTTTTGTTCCACAGGATTCAGGCAAAAAGGAGCTCCTATCCAAGAAGCAGTAGCTTTTACTCTTGGGCAGATATTTGTTTGATGCACGTAATGATTCTTCGGTACCTTGCTTCTCGTGTATCGTATGCTAGATTGCCAAGGGTAGCTTCCTGTAAAGGGCTGTCATTAAGTATCAAACCGAGCTGTTCCTTTAAATAGGATTTGACATCAATTGATGCATTGTTAATTTGCTCGGTGATATCGATTCTATTGTCAATCACGTACACAATGTCTTCAAAATCATGACTTGTTCTGGGGTCTTTCCCTCCCCGTTCTTCATGTGCAGCAAGCTTAGAGGCGATAAAATATGGCAAGGGTAGAATTTGTATTGCTTGATCTCCAAGCTTTATTGTTTCTCTATGAGAAAAGCCTTTTGAGAACCAAGGGTTTGCTGGAGCCCAACCCACCTCCACAGTACTCATTACATCTACTTTTATATTGTCATAACGAAACCGACAAATGACAATCGTCTTCAGGTGATTGTGTGAAACCTTTTTCGGCTAACTCCTGTCGAATAGTCTCCAGTTCTCCAAGAGATGCAATTTCAACAGTTATATCAACATCTTTTGTTGCTCTTACATCTTCAGCAGCAGGATCGTTAATGTACAGGCCAATTGTGGCACCACCAACAAAGATTACGCGTTCATTCATTTCCCCCAGTGCGAGAGAAATCTTTTTTATCACCTCCCGGTTGAATTCAGAGTTGCTTAGCATATCCTGCGATTTAACTCTTGAATGGCTAGATTCTTCTCACGCGCTTTGCCTACACGCAATGCATTAACCAGGGAGAGCAGTTCATACAATTTTTCGTCCCCAAGTGCAGCCTGCGGCACCGAAGTATATAAAGGAATTATGCTATGCCCTCGGACGGTACCCATGGCAAAAGGCCAAACATAATTTTCCCCGCTTGCAATCTCCAGATTCAGAGGTGCAGCGGAATGTGCAGTTGGAATACCACGAACGATGGCACCTGGTTTTACAGGGAACACTACTGCTAGTCCGTATTGTAAAAAATCGTTAAGTGCCTGCCGCAAAACCCTCTTGCCAGTATCATCGAGTAGCCCTGCAAATTTGGAACGAGCAACAGATTGACTGACTTCGCTTTGGCTCATTTTTAGTGAAAATGCCAATGGGAGTTGTTGCCAATTATCATTTTCGAGAGCAATGATCTTCAGTAAAATAACAACATCTTGTGGCTTCATGCTGAATTGCTTTATAGACGCATTATCGCATATTGCGATATGCAATTATACGAATAAATAGCTTGTTGACCAACATTATGTGAGGAGTTATTATGTATCACGATATGCAAAATGTCATTTCTTGTAGTAGAAGTTATAGTAGGATATTATCTCTGAGGAATGGTGGAACTAAGCCGCCGTAGCGTGTCGCGGGCTTTGCCGTTATTCGTCACCTGCGGTGACTCATGAGCTCGCTTGGCTCGGTTCTGCAAAGGCCGTGACATGCGTCACGGTCGACTTTAGTGATATGTTATACGACTGGTGCGACCACGGAGAACTTGCCTTCACTAACCAAAACTTTGATTTGAACTAATACATCAACTTCAGTATTAGCCTGTCTTCCAGGCTTCCAATCAGAATACTTGGCGCGCAGAATATCTAATACTTGATATCCAATGTTTAAGGTTTCAATCGGACAATCAATAATCTGGAAATCTCCTGCTTTCCCTTTACAGTTAACTACACATTGGAAAACAATTGTTCCTTTAATTGTCCTTTCTTGCTTATTCATAAGGATGTCTTCATCCAATATACCATCGATATCTCTTGTTTTAACAATTGCTCTAGGCATTTCCTGGACGATGTAGAAAACCTCAAGAATCTGATTGGCTTCGGCAGCATTCTCGCTGAATTGATGCATTCCTTTATAGTATGAACATGTAACCGTAGAGTCAAGCACTGGCCTCATTTTCCCCTGGGCCATCAGTGTGATAGGCAACATTATTAGGCTAAGGGCGACAATTATTGCTTTCATGAGGATGCTATTTATCGAAACATTATATTAATCTGGTGAAGTCGTGTAACGGTGGAACTGAGCCGCCGTAGCGTGGCGCGGAATTTGCCGTTATTCGTCACCTGCGGTGACTCATGAGCTCGGTTACTCATTTCATTCGTGAACTCACTTTGTTCGGTTCGCTCGGTTCTGCAAATTGCGTGACACGCGTCGCGGTCGGCTTTAGTGAATTGTTAGGTTGCTTGCTTACCGAAGCTTGAAAATTAAGGCTTTTATATTTGGAATATCTTCAGAAGCTGTTTTCCAAACAACTCCAAAATCGACATCAATGTAATCGTGTATCAATACGTCTCGCATCCCGGCCATATCTGGCCATGGAATATCTGGATGCTTTGAACGAAACTCTTGCGATATCCGCTTGGTAGCCTCACCAATGATTTCGAGCTGACGAACAACCGCATCTTGCGTTACCAAATCTGCTTCAAACGACTCTCGATCTTTGCCTGAAATGTAATCAAGAACTCGATTTATGCTATTGAGGATATGGTCGATATATATACTATCATCCTTCATTCAAAGATGATTTTGAGATCATTATAGATATACTGCCGAAGCTTTTTATTTTTCAGGGCAGATTCCGTAACTACATCAACCTTTTTACCCAAAACGATTGAAAGCTCCCTATGAATTCGAGCAAGATCTAATAGACTCGGGGTATCTCGAAACTTTACCAGGATATCAATATCACTTTCATCAGTATCCTCTTGCCTTGCAAAGGATCCAAATAGCCCAATCCTTTCTGGATTATAAGGATGCAGGTAATTGATAATAGTTGTATTTATATCTTGTCTAGTCATTTAAAACAAAGATACACTTTTTCAAATCAGTAGATTTTCAGCACTGTGTCTTTCGTTGCCAACCTAACGGTGGAGCTGAGCCGCCGTAGCGTGGCGTGGGCTTTGCCGTTATTCGTCACCTGCGGTGACTCATGAGCTCGCTTCGCTCGGTTCTGCAAAGGGCGTGACACGCGTTTCGGTCGGCTTTAGTGAATTGTTCTGTATTCTAAACTGTAACACTTATGGGATTATTGCCGCATCCAGTCAGCTCGAACAGCGAAATCCTCTTGTATATCTGGGAGCCATTTTGAGATACTCTCTGCTCCAGGACCATCGTACCAATGGTCCCTTTCTGTGTTTCGTTGCTTGTACTGGCCTCCCCAGCTTTCTTGGCATGGTTGTTCAGGATCGTTCATTCCATGCACTGCACTAACCAGGTATAAAAACGATGGTGTGTCTCCTTCCTGCATTCCAGGTTGATTTGGGTTAAATCCGCTTGGAGGATACACGGCACCTAAAGGGCCATGGCCTTCCCGAATATTGGCATTGAGCCACGCAAGATTCCCAATGGGAGAATGTTGGGCGAACATCCCATGATAGGTCTTCTGGGAGATGATCAGGAGCAGATCCGGGAAATTGTCAATGAGCCATTGTCCCGAGCCATCCTGCCCAGGCTTATCCCCTAAGCCGATCATGAAAATGCGCAGATTGCTCAGAAAAATCTCCAGCTCCTCAGCGCTTCGGGTATGCTGCACCTTCCAAATTGCCTGAGCCACTTCCTGCGGACCGCCCCAGACACAAATCCATATCGGACAGGGATCGGATCGGTCTACGGCATTAATAATGGCCTCTGATGCTTCACTATCCTTCCCCTCGCCGAGTATTTCGTCTGCAGGCTTTCCCCAGTTCCCGGATCTACCCTCCCATGTGACAGAACGTAATTGATCTGCAGTCGGATAATGAGGATCATGATGCCTAAGGTTTTCATCTACCTGGTCATATATGTCCAATATATCAAGTATATTTTTCTTATTTGCCACATTGGCAAAGGTGCCAGACGATGCTATCAGGCCCTCCACTTCCAGATCGTTTGTATAAAGAAGGAAGCGAACCATGGATTGGATGTCATCCGGATCACTTCGTTTCTCCGCCGGCCCATAGCCCGCCCCTCCCGGGATGACATCGAGTGGCGGAAAGTCACTTGAAATTATCACACGAAAGCTGTTCGGTGAAGTAGATCCTTCAGCTTCTTCTTGTGCGTAAACAAGAGAAGTGAATATGACCAAGATAAAGGCTATGGATATATATTTCATTTTTTTATGATATACAGAACGGTGGAACTAAGCCGCCGTAGCGTGGCGAGAGATTTGCTTTGTTTAGCCTGCGTTCTAATCTGATGATCTTTGTGTGCGAATCTAGTGCCACGCGTTAGCGGTCGGCTTTAATGATTTGTTAGACGGCTCCGCCGAACAGTTTATTAAACAACGCTTTCGATAGTTCCACAGCCTCATCCGAAAGGGCGACAGATTTCGCTTTACTTTTGGGATCCGAAATGAGACCTTTTTCATGAAGCCTGTCCAAGGTAGCCCAATCAAAGTTTTTCCATGCTCTACTTCCGGATTTTTCTTCTTGAGTTACCAGCCACATTAATGCGAGTGTAGCCTCATCAACCTTTTCTGTATTATATTCCATTATTCGCTAGTATCTTTTCTTGTCCGTTTAACGGTGGAACTAAGCCGCCGTAGCGTGGCGCGGGATTTGCCGTTATTCGTCACCTGCTGTGACTCATGAGCTCGGTTACTCATTTCATTCGTGAACTCACTTTGTTCGGTTCGCTCGGTTCTGCAAAGTGCGTGACACGCGTCGCGGTCGGCTTTAGTGAATTGTTAGGTTGCTTGCTTACCGAAGCTTGAAAATTAAGGCTTTTATATTTTGGAATATCTTCAGAAGCTGTTTCCAAACAACTCCAAAATCGACATCAATGTAATCGTGTATCAATACGTCTCGCATCCCGGCCATATCTGGCCATGGAATATCTGGATGCTTTGAACGAAACTCTTGCGATATCCGCTTGGTAGCCTCACCAATGATTTCAAGCTGACGCAACAACCGCATCTTGCGTTACCAAATCTGCTTCAAAAGACTCTCGATCCTTACCTGAGATATAATCGAGAACTCGATTTATGCTATTGAGGATATGATCGATATATATACTATCATCCTTCATTCAAAGATGATTTTGAGATCATTATAGATATACTGCTGAAGCTTTTTATTTTTCAGAGCAGATTCCGTAACAACATCAACCTTTTTACCCAAAACGCTAGAAAGCTCCCTATGAATTCGAGCAAGATCTAATAGACTTGGGGTGTCTGCGAAACTTTACCAGGATATCAATATCACTTTCATCAGTATCCTCTTGCCTTGCAAAGGATCCAAATAGCCCAATCCTTTCTGGATTATAAGGATGCAGGTAATTGATAATAGTTGTATTTATATCTTGTCTAGTCATTTAAAACAAAGATACACTTTTTCAAATCAGTAGATTTTCAGCACTGTGTCTTTCGTTGCCAACTAACATATCTTCTACCGCCATATGCAGTATAAGATACTTTTTTAGGGATATTATGTGGATTTTGGCGGGATAATAAGATTGCAGTGGTGGGTATTGGTGGAGAAGGTTTCATAGATTTATTTTTTCCGGACTGTTTTTGGTTTTAGCACTGCTTCGCCACATCACTCCCAAGAGAATTATTGTTGAGGGTGCAATAAGTCTTTGCCATGAATAAAAAAATTGTTAATCACACAAATATTCAATCCCAGATTTCTTGCAGGTTTTTTAAAGTTCCTGCTCAGGTCTCAGAGCACTTAGTATACACATCAAGGGTAACATGTGTTTTCCTAATTGAAATTTTGGGTGAAACCGAAACTAAATCTCATGGCAGCTTCGGTATCAAGTTATGAAAAAAGTAAGAGGTGGCAAGCAGATGATTTAGAACTCATCACATTAATGAAGACTAAGGTTTGGGGAATTGGTTGTGGTAGAAAAAAAACTTGAACAGGGATGAAGCGATCAGCGTTTTTAGATCATGTAAGGGAGGTGATCCGCACCCATCATTTTAGTTACAGTACTGAAAAAACCTATGTCAGTTGGATTTACAGGTTCATTGTCTTTCATGATAGAAGACATCCCAATGAATTGGGGGCTAAGGAAATAGCTGAGCTTTCTTACCAACCTTGCAGTGGAAAAAAGGTTTCCGCCTCCACTCAGAATCAGGCATTAAATGCCCTGGTTTTTTTATACAAAAAAGTATTAAAGATGCCTCTGGATAATCTTGATTTTAAATATGCACAGACTGGGAAAGGCTTGCCGGTTGTACTTAGCAGGGATGAAACGCAGAGGGTAATTTCAAACCTTCAGGGGGAATTTCATCTGATGGCTTCGATCTTATATGGCAGCGGATTGAGGTTATCAGAATGTTTGAACCTTCGGATAAAAGACATTGATTTTGGCCTTAATGAGATCATTGTTCGGGGAGGAAAAGGAAACAACGACCGGCGAACGATCCTTCCGGGATCGATTATTCCACAGTTGAACTTACAGATAGAGAAGGCAAGGATCAGGTTGGAAGAGAATTTGTTAGTGCCAGGATTTAAAGGTGCCTCAATGCCGGAAGCGCTGGAAAGAAAGTATCCCAATGCTCCTATGGAAGTGGTCTGGCAGATACTTGTTCCCTTCCAGGAAGCCTGCTCTGGATCCTCGTTCAGGAAAACTAAAACAGCACTATCGACATGAAAGTTATTTGCAGAAAGCTGTGAAGTCAGCTATGAGGAAGTCGCGGTATTCATAAAAATGCTTCCTGTCATTCCTTCCGCCATTCTTTTGCCACCCATCTTCTTGAGGATGGATATGATATTCGAACGGTTCAGGAGCTGCTGGGCCATAAGGATGTTAGGTCGACTATGACTTATACCCATGTACTAAACAGAAACAAATTTAATGTTCGAAGTCCTCTGGATAAGTCTTGAATCTTTACTGATACAGAAAGATTGGCTTGTGTTCTGAACCATTGGGGTAGCTGAGATGTTAAAGTGTAAACATTGATGATGAACAGAGAACTGGTAGTTGAAAAGCAAATCCATATTGGAAGTGAAACCCTGGTGGTATGGCATGCGCTGACCGATCCCGACATCCATTAAAAAGTATTTTTTTGGAACAGAGGCGATATCTGACTGGAAGGTGGGAAGCCCATTGGTATTCAGGAATCACGGGGAAGGCAAGACCTATGAGGATAAGGGAACCATCCTGAGGTCTGATCCGGGAGCCTGTCTTGAGTATTCCTACTGGAGCTGCCTGGTCTGGCATGGCGGATAGCCCGGAAAATTATTCGAATGTATACTATGTGCTTAAGGAGGAGGCATCAGGAACGGTGCTTTCTCTCAGGCAGGAGGGTTTTGCCAATGAAGAATCCCACACCCATGCTGAGGGTGGATGGGATATGGTATTAAAGGGTCTTAAGGAATTATTGGAGAGCGATGGACTAAAGGCCTTTTATAGCTTGGCTGTAATCTGAAGCTCTTTCACACCGGAAACTTTGGCCAGCTCCTGCAAAAGGTCGCTTTCCATGCGTCCGCGCACATGAACAAGGGTGTTGTCATCTCCACCCACCACAACGATCAGGTCTGTTATTTTTCCATTCTTCTCCCTGGCGGCTATAATCACATCCTCATCTCCGTCATGGACTTCCATCATTACCTTGTAATTATCTTTCATCCGGGTGATATCCATTTCTTCAGTAAAATTCACACCGGGGTAGAGGTGATTGTCATCAATAGTGAGCACAGTAACTGATTTCAGGCAGCGAACCAGCTCTCTTTCATCACCTTCCAGTCCGGCACACATGCCTGCGAATTTCAACAGGAAGCCAGGTACATGAATGGAAGTTACACCAGCTTCACCTTTATAGCTTTGATATAGATGCCTGTAATTCGAGGGTTGGGCAAACAAGGAGACAGTAAAAACAAGGGCGATGGATGCTATGATGAGTTTTTTCATGATATTCGTCTTAGGTGTTTAGAAGTAAGACGAACGAGCCGACGTCTTGTTACAGGAAAATTCCTATTTCTCTCTAGTCCCTGCTGCAAAGCCTATGTTATCCTTTAGTTTATTGAATCCTGCCCGCTTTACGGGCGACTCTTTGAACAGCCTGATGTATTGCTCCCGGTCCAGCTGAATCCAATCATTTTTGGTCATAAGCAGCAAATCGGTAGAGGGCTCAAAGGCTGGTTCATTATGAGGCAATGCGGAACGGTTCCAGGGGCAAACATCCTGGCAAATATCGCAGCCGAAAAAGCGTTTTGAGAGTTTTTCCCTTTGCTCAACATCAATTTCCCCTTTGTTTTCTATGGTCTGGTAAGAGATGCATTTTCTTGCATCCAGGGTTCGGTTTGTAAGGATGGCTTCTGTGGGACAGGCTTCAATGCATCTGGTACAGCTGCCACAGAAATCTCCTTCAGGGACCTGATTGTAATCCAGTTCAAGGTCCAGAATGATTTCTCCAATGAACACAAAAGAGCCAGCTTTTCGGGAGATCAGCATGGAGTTTTTACCGATCCAGCCCAGTCCGGCTTGCCTGGCCCATGCCCGGTCCAGAACTGGGGCAGAATCCGTAAAAACCCTACCTTCCACCGGACCGAAATCTGCCTGAATATAATCTAGCAATATGCTTCATCTTCTCCTTCAGCACGAAATGGTAGTCCCTGCCATAGGCATATTTTGAGAGCACAGGAGCTTCCGGATCTGATTGCTGTTTATCGCTGTAGTAGTTAAATAAGAGGGATATTACGCTTTTTGAACCCTCCACCAGAAGACTGGGGTCGGTTCTCTTTTGCGAAGTGATTGGCCATGTATCCCATGCGGCCGTGCATATCCTTTTCCAGCCAGTCTTTCAGTCGCTCTGCATGCTCGGGGAGTTCTTCCGCCTTTGAGAATCCACAGGCTGCAAATCCCAACTCCATTGCTTTTGAATGGATTGATTTCGAGATTTCCGATATGGACCTGTCACCTCTCACTTTCATGACTTTAAGCTTTATAGACTTTACGGACTTTAACGGACTAAAGCAGGCCCAACTCAAGCATGGCTTCTTCTGAAAGCATGGACTTGTCCCAGGGCGGCTCGAATACCAGGTTTACATTCACCTTTTCCACGCCATCCACTGCCACTACGGCCTGCTCCACATCGTTCAGGAGCATATCCACCATGGGGCAGTTGGGAGCGGTGAGGGTCATTTTGATATTAGCCTCTTTACTATCATCCACATCGATCTCGTAGATCAGTCCCAGATCATATACATTCACCGGAATTTCGGGATCATATACCTCCTTCAGGGCCTCTACTATCTTACCTTCTATCTCTAAAAAATCCTGTGTTTCGCTCATCATTTTCCCCTTTCCTCTTTTGACTTTACTCTTTTCTTTGGCTTTATGACTTTTGACTCCTTGCCTGGTAGGCAATGGCGTACAAACGCATTTTCTTCACCATGGCCAGCAGTCCGTTCGACCGGGTGGGAGAGAGGTTCTGACTAAGCCCGATTTCATCGATGAAGAAGAGCTCATTTTCCACAATCTCATCCGGAGTACGCTCATTGAGTACCTTGACCAGCAGGGCAACTATGCCCTTGACGATAATGGCATCACTGTCGGCGCTGAATATCAGTTTCCCATCCACCAGGTCGGCATGCAGCCAGACTTTCGACTGGCAGCCGTTGATCAGGTATTCGTTGGTTTTATATTGAGGATTAATCTCCGGAAGCTCGTTGCCCAGTTCGATCAGGTAATTATAGCGATCAAGCCAGTCATCAAATACCGAAAATTCAGCTACAATGTCTTTTTGTGTTTCGTTGAGGTCCATTTTACTATATTATGATAACATTTGTATGCATCTTTCAATCCCGCTGACAAGCACGTCCACTTCTTCCCTGGTATTATAAAACACCAGAGAGGCCCTGATGGTTCCCTCAATGCCAAAATGATCCATTACCGGCTGAGTGCAATGGGTGCCGGTCCGTAAAGCTATACCCATTTTATCCAGTATCATTCCGGCATCATATGGGTGTATATTCTCCAGTAAGAAGGAGAATACCGAAATCCGCTTTTCGGCTTTCCCGTAGAGGGTCAGGCCGGGAAGAGCCTCCAGTTTTTGAAGGGTATATTTTAATAGCTCCTCTTCATATAATTGTATTTCATCCAAACCCAGGCTCATCACATATTCCAGGGCAGCTGCCAGTCCAATCGCTCCGATGTAGTTGGAAGTCCCGGCCTCAAATTTAAAGGGCAGGACATTGTATGTGGTCTTTTCAAAAGTGACCTGGTCCACCATATCGCCACCCCCCTGATAGGGAGGGAGCTCTTCAAGCAGGGCTTCCTTTCCGAAGAGAACACCCGAACCGGTGGGTCCGAATATTTTGTGTGAAGAGAAAACGTAAAAGTCACAATCCAGATCCCTTACATCCACTGTTCCATGTTGCACCATCTGTGCCCCGTCCAGCATCACAGGAATGCCCTTTTCATGGGCTCGCCTGATCACTTCTTTTACAGGATTGATGGTGGCCAGAGAATTTGAGGCGTGGGCCAGGGCCACAATGCGTGTCCTGTCGGTGAGCAGGGCATCCAGTTCATCCATTTTCAGCGTGCCTGACTCATCAAAGGGGATAACCTTTAATTGAGCACCTTTGCGTTCACAAAGCATCTGCCAGGGCACGATGTTGGAGTGGTGCTCCATTTCAGAAATCAGGATCTCATCTCCTTTATGAACGTACTTCTCTCCAAAGGAGAAGGCGAGGGTATTGATCGATCCGGTTGCTCCGCTGGTGAATATGATCTCCCTTGTGGAAGAGGCATTCAGAAAGCGCCGTGCACTTTCCCTGGCCGCTTCATAACGGCCGGTCATTTGTTCACTCAGGTAGTGAATACCACGGTGAATGGACGCGTTGTGAAGAGACTGGAGATCCCTGATGGTGTCTATTACAACAGCGGGTTTCTGGGTAGTGGCTCCGTTATCCAGATAAACCAGCGCTTTGTTATAAACCTGCTGGTTCAGTATGGGGAAGTCGCTTCTGACTTTATTGATATCGAATGCCATAGGCCCGGGTTTTAGTCCTTACAGTTCATGGCACAGTTGTTACATCTCGAGAGTTCGCCCCGCAACCTTTTGCTCACCAGATCAGAGATCCTCTCATGCAGGGAGGCTTGCCTGATCCGTGAAATCACATCATGGGCAAAGGCATCCATGAGCAAGAGCCGGCTTTCGTCCTTTGGGATGCCCCTTGACTGCAGGTAAAAGAGGGCATCCTTATCCAGTTGGCCCACTGTAGCTCCGTGACTGCATTTTACATCGTCGGCGTATATCTCCAACTGTGGTTTGGTATGCATCTTCGCCGTATCGGAAAGCAGGATGTTGTTATTGGACTGGAAAGCCTCGGTTTTCTGAGCATCGGGGTGTACGTGGATTTTCCCGGTAAAAGCGCCTGTGGAATAATCGTCAAGCACCCCTTTATAGTGCTGGTCGCTTCTACAGTTGGGAGCCATATGCTCAATTACCGTAAAGTTGTCCACATGTTGGGTCTTGTCCTCAAGGAAAAGTCCAAGGGCGGTGGTTTCGGCACCTTCGCCGATCATTTTCACATGAAGGTTATTCCGCACCAAGCCACCGTGGAGGGTTATGGTGCCGTGCTGACAACGGGAACTGCGCTCCTGCTTGATCCATGTGTTGGTGACCTGGCAGGAATTATTATGTTCGTTTTGCAGCCTCAGGAGGTCCAGATCCGCATTCTCACCCAGGAATACTTCCGTGACAGAGTTTGTAAGGAAGAGGTAGGGGGAGAGGGTATGGTCGCAGATGATGATCTCGGCTGTTCCGTTTTTTCCGACCACAACAAGATTCCTGTGATGGACCATCTGGTTCTTATCAGAAAGAAGCAGGTTGATGATCTGGATAGGTTTTTCAAGTTTCTTTCCATCCGGGACATAAAGAAATATTCCATCCTGTGAAAATGCGGTGTTCAGGGAGACAAAAGATTCCTTCTCCATGACAGCTCCCTGGCCAAGGTAAGATGAGACAAGCTCGGGGTAGCGATGAATGGCCTCCTTCAGACTTCCGTAAATTACACCGTTCTCCAATTCAAAAATTGATGGTCCGCCCGGATTATAGAAAAATCCATTCAGCACAGTTAATACATGGGAGTCCAGCATGGGTACATCACAACGAAACAGATCCTGCTCGTCAAAACTGATATCCCTTGGAGTGAACTGGAAGGATAGTTCACCATCAAAAACGGGTTCAAGGTGTGAGTACTTATAGTCTTCCTGTCTTTTTTTTGGGAAACCGGTTTTTTCAAATGATAAGATGGCCTCCTTACGCAGATCGCTCAAAAAGTCCGGATCGCCATTGATGATCAGCCCCTTATTTTGTTTAAAAAGCTCTATATATTTTTCGGCTGTGCCGGTGGCATTAAGCGTTTCCATATTCTACCTCCTGTTTGATCCAGTCGTAGCCATGTTCTTCAAGCTCCTTAGCCAGGGATTTATCTCCCGATTTAACAATCCTGCCCTTGTAAAGTACATGCACAAAGTCGGGAACGATATAGTCAAGAAGCCTCTGGTAGTGTGTGATGACAATGGTGGCAGTCTCGGGTGAACGCAGGTTATTAACTCCATTGGCTACAATGCGAAGGGCATCGATGTCAAGACCCGAATCGGTTTCATCCAGAATGGCCAGTTTGGGCTCAAGGAGGGCCATCTGGAAGATCTCATTCTTTTTCTTTTCGCCACCTGAGAAGCCTTCATTCACAGAACGATTTGTTAGGTCGGAGTTGATTTCAACAATGGCCTTCTTTTCCCTCATCAATTTCAGAAATTCTCCTGCAGGCATGGGCTCCAGGCCCTGGTACTTGCGTTTTTCGTTTATGGCAGTTCGCAGGAAATTTACCATGCTCACTCCGGGAATCTCCACCGGGTACTGAAAGCCAAGGAAGATTCCCTCTCTTGCCCTGTCCTCGGGAGACAGCTCCAGCAGGTCCTTCCCTTCATAAGTTACTTTACCGTGGGTGATATCAAAATAATCACGTCCGGCAAGGGCAGACGCCAGGGTGCTTTTCCCCGAACCATTGGGTCCCATTATGGCATGTACCTCTCCGGCCTTCACCGAAAGGTTGATTCCCTTGAGGATTTCCTTATCCTCTATATTGACTTTTAAGTCCTTTATCTCTAACATATTATATTCGCTTTGCTCATGTTATTAGTTAGGTTAATAGTTAGTTCCCGATTTGCCCTAACCCTTAACTTTTATCTTCAATCCTACTAACTTATTTACCTGCTGACTATTTACTTTCTAACTCCCTAACTCACTAACTTACTAACTACTAACTACTAACTACTAACCACTAACTACTAACCACTAACTACTAACTACTAACTACTAACTACTAACTTACTAACTTTCTAACTTTCTAACCTGTCAGCCAACCGATCCTTCCAGCGTAATTGCCAGTAATTTCTGTGCCTCAACTGCAAACTCCATGGGCAGCTTATTCAATACCTCTTTTGCATATCCGTTTACAATCAGACTGATGGCATTTTCAGTATCAATTCCTCGCTGGTTGCAATAGAAAATCTGGTCTTCACCAATTTTCGAGGTGGTGGCCTCATGCTCTACGATGGCTGTTTTATTATCCACTTCAAGATAGGGGAAGGTATGTGCACCACATTTGTCACCCAGCAGCAAAGAATCGCATTGCGAGAAATTTCGTGCATTTTCGGCTCCCTTTAATACCTTGACCAGTCCGCGGTAAGAATTCTGACTCTTCCCTGCGCTGATCCCCTTGGAGATGATGGTGGAACGGGTGTTTTTCCCGATATGCATCATTTTGGTTCCTGTATCGGCCTGCTGATGGTTATTGGTAACCGCCACCGAGTAGAATTCACCCACTGAATTGTTCCCCTTGAGGATGCAGCTGGGATATTTCCAGGTTACAGCCGAACCGGTTTCCACCTGGGTCCATGCAATTTTGGAATTATCACCCTTACAAATTCCCCGCTTGGTTACAAAATTATAGATGCCGCCTTTTCCTTCCTTGTCGCCTGGATACCAGTTCTGTACTGTGGAATATTTCACTTCGGCATTTTCCATGGCGACAATTTCCACGATGGCTGCATGCAGCTGGTTTTCATCCCGCATGGGTGCGGTACAGCCTTCCAGGTAGCTCACGTAGGAGTCATCTTCTGCCACAATCAGGGTCCGTTCAAACTGTCCGGTGTTGGCCGAATTGATCCTGAAGTAGGTGGAAAGTTCCATGGGGCATCTTACCCCTTTTGGAATGTGACAGAAGGATCCGTCACTGAATACGGCCGAGTTGAGGGCTGCAAAATAGTTGTCCGTATGTGGAACCACCGAGCCCATGTACTTTTTAACCAGGTCCGGATGGTTTTTTACCGCATCACTGAAGGAACAGAAAATAATTCCCTGTTCAGCCAGGGTATCCTGGAAGGTGGTCTTTACAGAGATGCTGTCCATCACAGCATCCACGGCTACACCGGCCAGTTGTTTCTGTTCTTCAAGGGGAATTCCCAGTTTGTTAAAGGTGTCGATCAGCTCCGGATCAACCTCATCCAAACTTTCGTATTTGGCCCCCCGTTTGGGTGCCGCATAGTAGATGATGTCCTGGTAATCAATCTTCGGTATGGTCAGGTGAGCCCATTTTGGCATCTTCATGCCCTGCCAGTGCCTGAACGCTTTCAGCCTTGCTTCCAGGAGCCATTCAGGCTCCTCCTTCTTTGCGGAGATCAGGCGGACCACATCCTCATTTAATCCCTTGGGAATGGTTTCAGTTTCAATATCCGACCGGAAACCATACTTATAGTCACTATCCGTTACTTCACTTAATATCTTATCCTGGTCTGTCACTGACTAATTGTAAATTAGATTAATTTAAAATAGGGGTTGCAAATATACAAAAACTTGTTCTTACATTTGTAATACAACGTCCCCTTTCGTTTGTTCAAGATTTAACATATCCCGGCATGACAGAAAAAAAGATCCGCACCATTGAAGAGCTTGGTGAATTTGGCCTTATCGACCACCTCACTTCAGGTATCAAAAGCAAACAGGAAAGCACCCATACGGGCATCGGAGATGATGCAGCTGTGATCGATCATGGTGCTTATTACCAGGTAGTAACAACTGATCTCCTCCTGGAAGGTGTGCATTTTGACCTGGTATATACCCCTCTAAAACATCTGGGTTATAAGGCGGTGGTTGTAAATCTTTCCGATGTATATGCCATGAATGCGGCCCCAAGGCAGATTACCCTTTCCCTGGGGATTTCCGGAAAATTTTCAGTGGAGGCCCTTGAGGAGTTTTATGAGGGAGTAAACCTTGCCTGTGAGCGTTTTGGGGTCGATCTGGTTGGAGGGGATACTTCTGCATCATTGACCGGATTGGTCATTTCAGTTACGGCCATTGGCACAGCCAAAAAGGAAGAGCTTGCTTTGCGGAGTGCTGCCTTACCCAATCAACTGATATGTGTTACCGGAGATCTGGGTGCAGCCTACATGGGACTGAAGATTCTGGAAAGGGAGAAGCAGTTACATGCTGCCGATCCTGAGTTTCAGCCCGAATTGGAGGGCTACGATTATGTGCTGGAGCGTTTTCTTAAGCCCGAGCCGCGGGTGGATGTTTTACTGGCATTGAAGGAAGCCGGTATTACTCCCGCGGCCATGATCGATATTTCCGATGGGCTTTCCTCTGAATTACTGCATATCTGCAAGGCTTCAGGTATTGGTTGCCAGGTATATGATGAGCGGATTCCCATTGACGATGAGACCAGGGCTGCAGCCGAAGAGTTTCAGATGGAAGCCCTTGTGGCAGCATTGCATGGGGGAGAGGACTACGAATTGCTTTTCACGGTTCCGCTTTCCGATTATGATAAGGTATCTGCGATTCCCGGGGTCAGTATTATCGGGAACATGACCGACAAAGATGGGAAGCCCCTGCTGGTGGGAAATGAAGGCAATGCTATTTTGCTTCAGGCCCAGGGTTGGAATGCATATTCACCTGAATAAATCTGTGGTGCTGGTTCATGGCCTGGGACGAGCTGGTCTTCCAGCTAAACACCAGCTAACAACTGATTCAGCTCTATAATTCTGAGCGTTTTATTGCCAGGGATGAGGTGCAGGATTTAGGGAATATGATCAGACCCCTTTTTCTCCGTCGAAGTATCCCCGAATAATTCCTCTCTTGGAGCCACGGACAAAAAGGATAATTTCATCCCTTTCCTTGGAGGCGGGAAGATTGGCTTCTACAAATTCCAAGGCATCGGAGATATTGAGACCGCGCTGGTAGATAATGCGGTACACCTCCTGGATGGCATAGATGGTATCGTTGTCGAAACCCCTGCGGCGCAATCCAATGGAGTTTATACCTGTATAGGATATGGGCTCACGGCCGGCCATGGAGAAGGGGGGAACGTCCTTAGTCACCTTGCTTCCTCCCTGGATCATCACATGGGTTCCGATGCGTACAAACTGGTGAACCAGGCTACCCGGACTGATGATGGCGAAGTTGTCCACTTCCACCTCGCCGGCAAGTCCTGCATAGCTTCCCAGGATTACATTGTCATTCAAGATACAGTCGTGGGCGATGTGCACGTAGGACATCACCAGGCAGTTTTTGCCAATGACGGTCTTATCGCTGGCCTTTGTGCCCTTGTTGATGGTCACATACTCCCTGATGGTTGAGTTGTCTCCAATCTCGACGATGGTATCTTCTCCCTCGTATTTTAAGTCCTGTGGATCACCAGAAATCACTGCGCCGGGAAAGACTTTTACATTTTTCCCTATGCGTGCACCGTTCATGATGACTGCATTGGGTCCAATCCAGCAACCGGGTCCGATTTCCACATTCTCGTAGATGGTGGCAAAGGCTTCCACCTCTACATCATCGGCAAGTTTTGCTCCGGGATGGATATTGGCGAGTTTGTTAATCATTGTTTTTGGTTTTTACGATCTGTGCCATCATTTCACCTTCCATAACCAGCTGATTTCCAACATATATTTCGGCGAATACTATGGCAATCCCTCTTCGTATGGGCTCAAGCAGGTCTACTTTAAGGATGAGGGTATCTCCCGGAACCACTTTGCGCTTAAATTTCACTTTTTCTATCTTCAGGAAATAGGTGGAATAGTTCTCCGGATCAGGCACTGTACCCAGTACCAGCATTCCTCCCACCTGGGCAGCTGCCTCGATGAGGAGGACACCCGGCATCACAGGCTCCTCAGGAAAGTGTCCCGTAAAGAAGGGCTCATTTGTGGTCACATTCTTAATCCCTACCACAGATTTGTCATCCATGGAAACCACCTTGTCCACCAGCAGGAAGGGATAGCGATGGGGCAGCCTGCGCTTCACTTCGTTAATGTCGAGGAGCGGTTTCAGGTTGGGATTGTAAGTGGGGATTTTATTTTGCAGGGCCTCTTTTTTCATCACCTGCCTGAGAGCCCGGGCAAACTCATTGTTGCTCAGGTGTCCGGGCCGGGTGGCAATGATTTTTGCCTTGAACCAGCGTCCCACCAGGGCCAGGTCGCCAATCAGATCCAGTAATTTATGCCTGGCCGGCTCATTGGCAAAACGAAGATCCACATTATTCAGGATGCCTTCGGGCTGCACTTCAATACGGGGTTTGTTAAAAAGATCAGCCAGCTTGTTCAGCTCCTCCTGTTCCATCTTCCGGTCAACAATCACAATGGCATTGTCCACGTCACCCCCCTTTATGAGGTTGTGCTTGACCAGAAACTCAAGTTCGTGTAAAAAGACAAAGGTCCGGCAGGGTGCAATTTCGTCCTTGAAGTTCTCCATGTCCTCCAGGGAGGCATACTGGTTTCCAAGAACTTTCGAGTTATAATCTATGAGCACATTCAGGCTCTGAACTTTATCCGGATATGCAATGATGTGAATCCCGTGTTCTTCATCATAATATTCCAGCTTCTCCTTCAGAATAAAATACTTACGGTCAGTCTCCTGATCCACGGCGCCGGTTTTCTCAATGGCTTCGGCAAAGTCCCTTGCGCTTCCGTCAAGTATGGGAGCCTCGGGGCCATCCACCTCCACAAGCACATTATCAATGCCCATTCCCACAAAAGATGCCAGCACGTGTTCTATGGTTGAAACTGAGGCGCCATTTTCTTCAATGGTTGTGCCCCTGGATGTGTCCACCACATTTTCGGCAAAAGCATTGATCAGGGGTTGGCCGGGCAGGTCGGTACGCTTGAACATGTAACCGTGGCTATCGGGAGCCGGCAAAAAGGTCATGTTTACCTCCACACCGGTGTGCAATCCTTTCCCGCTAAACTTGATGGGAGCCTTAAGGGTTCTCTGTTTTTCTGCCATATAAATAGTATCTCTAAAAGTCGTTTTTGAAAAAAGCGACGCAATATACAAAATTATGACGAACCTCTTATTCTCTATTGTGTTAGCCCTGATACTTTTCGCTCCAATTCGTCCATCTGTTTTTTTAAGTTTGGCAGATTCTTAAAAAGCACATAACTACGCTGATACTGGCCAAAATCGAAGGCCGGAGCACCCTGAACAACGGCCCCTTCCTGTCTGATACTTTTGGGAATTCCGGACTGGGCAGCAATCTTAACCCCATCTGCAATGTTAATATGACCGATGAGCCCAACCTGTCCCCCAAACATGCAGTTTTTCCCAATCTTGGTGGAGCCTGAAATGCCAGTTTGTGCCGCCATTACCGTGTTTTCATCTATCTCCACATTATGGCCGATCATAATCAGGTTATCCAGCTTTACCCCTTTTCGCAGAATGGTGGCTCCCATGGTGGCAC
The DNA here is from genome assembly GCA_963713725.1 of uncultured Bacteroidota bacterium. Taxonomy (GTDB): domain Bacteria; phylum Bacteroidota; class Bacteroidia; order Bacteroidales. The sequence continues at coordinate 133,834 of CAVQMZ010000001.1, read as the reverse complement.
GGTCGATGGTGGTGTTGGCACCAATTTCCACGTGGTCCTCAATTATTACTTTTCCCACCTGGGGTACCTTGCGGTAGTTGTTATCCTGGTTGGGTGCAAAGCCAAAGCCATCGCCCCCGATCACTGCTCCGGAATGAATGACACAGTGGGCACCAATCTGTGAGCCTTCATAAACCCTTACACCCGGATGAATAACTGTACCTTCTCCGATGCTTACATTATCTCCAATATATACCTGGGGATATAACTGGACATTGTCACCTAAAACCGCGTTTTCATGAACCACCGTAAATTCACCCACGTAGAGGTCTTTCCCCAGGGTGGAGCTTTCAGCGATGCTGGCCAGCTTGCTGATCCCACTCTTTTTGGGTTTGCTTTGTTCGTATAGGTAAAGCAGGTCTGCAAAGGACTCATAGGCGTTTTTCACCCTGATGAGGGTTGCCCCTATTTTTTGCTGGGCATGGAAATCTGTCATTTACAATGACAATGCTCGATTGTGTTTCGTATATATGCTTTTCATATTTGGGATTGGCCAGGAAGGAGAGCGTCCCTGGTTTTCCTTCTTCAATCTTTGACACATCGCTCACCTGGGCTTCGGGATCTCCCTCCACCTTTCCCTTTAGAAAATCAGCAATTATGGCTGCGGTAAAATTCATCGAATCTGTTTTATTTATATTAAATCTACCAATTCTTTTAAAAATCTGGGATAACAAAGGAAATACTTTCTTACGGTTTTCGACAGCACCGATATATTAAGTACATCCGAAGCTTCTGCTATATCCCTGATTCTTCCACTCTTATCCATGATGGAAATCCTGTCGTCCATGTCGGTGTACGCGTAATTACTTACACTGTCGGAAATTACCAGGTAGGCGGCTTCTTCCACCGAAATGGAAAGCTGCCCGGCCACTTCTCTTCTCATGTGCTCCACCATCGCGGAGTCAAAAGGGCCATTGTTCAGCTGGACCCGGAATAAATTCCGGTTCACCAGTCCCGCCGATAAGAGGGACAGTACTTTGTCTGAATTGTATGCTCCAGACCTTAGCTGAAACCAGAATATCGTTGTCGTCCAGTCGGGCAAATTGCTCCAGGAAGAGCGATCGCCTGGAAGGGTCGAACTTACCAGGAGTATCCTTCAGGAAGAAGGCCAGTGCTGGGGTGGCGAAAAGATCCTGGCCCTCGGCTGTAAGCTTCTGGGCCCTCTTCAACATCATAACCAGCAACTGCTCTGAGCCTACTACGGTCCGGTGCAGATAAACCTGCCAGTACATGAGTCGCCGGGCAATCAGAAATTTTTCGATGGAGTAGATTCCCTTTACATCCACAACCAGCTGGTCGTTGGCCACATTAAGCATCTTAATAATGCGGTCCGAACCAATAACCCCTTCGGTAACACCGGTGAAGAAGCTGTCGCGCCTCAGATAATCCAGGCGGTCCATGTCCAGCTGACTGGATACCAGCTGGTGGAGGAAGCGCTTGGGGTACTCGTTCTTGAAGATGCGAATGGCTGTATCCAGCTCACCCCCGAATTCTTCATTGAGCTGCTCCATATACATCAGGCTGATGGTTTCGTGGGAAGTATTCCGGATCAGGCTGTTTTCAAGGGAGTGAGAGAAAGGGCCATGACCAATATCGTGAAGGAGAATGGCAATGGTAACGGCCTTTGCCTCCTCATCAGTAATCTCGTGGCCCCTGGATCGGATCTCCTCAATGGCCTGTCCCATCAGGTGGGTGGCGCCCACAGCATGCTGGAACCTGGTGTGGTTTGCGCCCGGGTATACATAGTTGGTGAGCCCCAGCTGCCTGATCCGACGCAGGCGCTGAAAAAGGGGATGTTCGATAAGCTCAAAGATAATATCGTACGGAATCTTGATGAATCCGTAAACAGGATCGTTGATAATTTTTAGTTTATTGGTGGAGGATGGTTTCCCCATAAGCTGCTTTGTGATGCAAAAATATTCTTTTATTGCTATAAACGTGTTTGTATCAGCGAAAAAACAATGCGATTTTTGCTATTTCGATGATTATTTGTACTTTTGCGTCGTCGTTAGGAGGGTGTGATTCTAGGGGGCTTGTTGTCCCCTATTTTATTAAGCGTAAAAATGATAACTGAAGAGCAGATCATCGAGTTGGTTCAAGAGCATATTCAGGGGAGTGATATCTTTCTGGTTGAGGCTGTTGTGAAGCCAGGCAATATGATCCGTGTTCATGTGGATCGACCCGAAGGAATCAGCATTGATGAGTGTGTAAAAATCAGCCGATTCCTGAACTCCAGGCTTGACCGTGAAGTGGAGGACTTTTCTCTGGAGGTTTCATCTCCGGGCATGTCCAGTCCTTTTAAGGTGACGCAACAGTATGAGAAGAATATTGGTCGTATCATAGAGCTTAGGATTGAAGGGGGAGAACGACTTGAAGGTAAGCTTGAGAGGGTGGATGAAAGTGCCATAACTCTAAATGTAAGAGGGGTGGAGCAGGAGGTCCTGTTCCAGGATATAGTTAAAGCAAAAAAAATCATTTCATTTAATTGATTCAACAGGTAAAATGGAAAATATTAATCTGATAGAGACATTTTCCGAATTCAAGGAATTAAAGAATATCGACAGGGTCACCATGATGAGTGTCCTGGAGGATGTATTCAGAGGGATGTTGCTGAAGAAGTATGAGACTGATGAAAACTTCGACGTCATCATCAACATTGATAAGGGTGACTTCGAAATCTGGAGGAACCGCGAAGTGGTGGAAGATGATGAGCTGGAAGATGCCAATCTGCAGATCACCCTCAGCAAAGCAAAGGAAATAGACGAGGATTACGAAGTGGGAGAAGAAGTTACTGATGAGGTTAAGCTGGGTGATTTTGGTCGTCGGGCCATTCTTGCATTAAGGCAAAATCTCTCTGCCAGGATTATGGAGCTGGAAAAGAATCATCTCTACAACAAGTATAAGGATCGCATCGGTGATGTAGTTACCGGCGAGATATACCAGGTATGGAAGAGGGAAATCCTGATCCTTGATGATGAGGGGAACGAATTAATTCTTCCCAAAACGGAACAGATTCCTTCGGATTATTTCCGGAAAGGTGATACCATCAGGGCCGTTGTGGTAAAAGTGGATATGCGCAATGCCAATCCCCTGATCATTCTGTCCAGAACTTCCCCAATTTTCCTGGAGAGATTGTTCGAACTGGAGGTTCCGGAGATTTTTGACGGACTGATTACCATTAAAAAGATTGTTCGTGTACCGGGTGAAAGGGCAAAAGTAGCCGTGGAGTCCTATGACGAGCGCATCGACCCCGTGGGTGCATGTGTGGGTATGAAGGGATCCCGCATCCATGGAATTGTTCGGGAGCTTAAGAATGAAAATATCGATGTAATTAACTTTACCACCAACACCCAGCTTTTTATTACAAGGGCATTGAGCCCGGCAAAAATTTCTTCCATCAAGCTGAACGAGGAAGATGGTCGTGCGGAGGTTTACCTTCAGCCCAAAGAGGTTAGCCTTGCCATTGGTAAAGGAGGCCTGAATATTAAACTTGCGAGCCAGCTCACAGGTTATGAGATTGATGTTTATCGTGAGTCAGATGGCGATGACGAGGATGTGAATCTGGAAGAATTTGCTGACGAAATCGAAGGATGGATACTGGATGAGCTGAAAGCCATTGGCTGTGATACGGCAAAGTCGGTACTGAACCTTAGTGTGGAGGACCTTGTGAAAAGGACCGACCTTGAAGAGGAGACCATCACAGAATTGGTCAATGTGCTTAAAGCAGAATTTGAATAGAAATTTTTATGGCTGAAAGAAAGGCAACAAGACTTAGTAAGGCTGCCAGGGAATTCAATGTGGGTATTACCACCATTGTAGAGTACCTGGGCAAGAAGGGGCATGAGATCGATTCCAATCCGAATACCAAACTGGATGCGGAATTGTATGACCTTCTTCATGACGCCTATAGCACTGATCAAAGTGTTAAAAAGGAGTCGGAGAAGCTTACCCTTAAAAATCTCAAGGAGAGGCAGGAATCCCTCACAATTGAAGATGTGAAGCAGCCGGAACAGGAGGAGTCAGAGGAATTATTGATTACTGACAATACCGCCGGAAATGTTGACATTACTGAAAAGGTTGTTGAGGAAAAAGCTCCTGTGGAGCCGAAAGAAACGCCTCAACCCGTAAAAGCGGAGACGGTACAGCCAGTTGCAGAAGAGAAGCCTGAAGCTGTAAAAAAGGAGACAGAGCCTGATTTTAAGGAGCCTGAGCCTGAGCCCGAAGAGGAAGGTGGCCCCAAGGTGGTTGGTAAAATCGATCTGGATTCCATGAATCAGAAAACCAGGCCAACCAAGAAGTCGAAAGCTAAAAGTCAAAAGGCTAAAGAGGAGGAAAAGCCTGCCGTGGAGGAAGCTGTTGTGGAAGCAGAAGCTGAGATTCCTGCAGATAATACACCGGTAGCTGCTACTGAAGATGAGGCTGCTACAAAGGAAGAAGCTTCAAAAGAAGCTTCGGAAGAAAGCTCGGAAAAAACTCCGGAAGAAGCCCCTGTTGAGGCTGAGGCTGAAGCTCCCAAAGAGGCGGTAAAGGCCAAGGAAAAGGAAGATGATAACCTTATTCCCACAAGTTTTCAGAAGTTAACCGGTCCCACCGTGGTTGGGAAAATTGTTCTCCCCGAGAAAAGGGTACCCAAGAAGAAGCCTGTGGCTTCCAGCAAGGACAATGATCTTCACCTTGAGAAGAAAAAAAGAAAGCGCATCAGAAAAGACGGTCCGGTTGACCTGGCTAAGCAGAAATCATCTGCCGACAGGAAAGACATAAAAGGTGGTAAGAGGAAAAAACGTTCTCTGCGCCCGGAAGTAAATGAAGAGGATGTGCAGAAGCAGATTAAAGATACCCTGGCCAAACTTACCTCCAAGGGTGTCAAGTCCAAGACTTCAAAATATCGTCGTGAAAAGAGGGATGCAGTACAGCAGCGTTTCCTAGATGATGCTGAACAGGCCGAACAGCAAAAGAGTGTTTTACGGGTGACCGAATTTGTCTCCGTTAACGAACTGGCTACTATGATGGATGTCCCTGCAACCCAGGTGATCCAGACCTGCATGAACCTTGGATTGTTCGTTTCCATAAACCAGCGACTTGATGCTGAGACTATGGCCCTTGTTGCCGATGAATTTAATTACACGGTAGAATTTGTAAGTGTCGATGTGGTTGCCTCCATCCAGGAGGAAGCAGACGATCCTGAGGATCTCATTGGAAGACCCCCGATTGTTACGGTTATGGGCCATGTTGACCATGGAAAAACCAAGCTGCTTGATGTGGTAAGGGATGCCAATGTGGTTGCCGGAGAAGCCGGAGGAATTACCCAGCACATTGGGGCCTATGGCGTTATGCTTAGCGATGATCGAAGAATCACATTCCTTGACACACCTGGTCACGAGGCCTTTACCGCCATGCGTGCCAGGGGAGCCCAGATCACCGACGTGGCCATCATTGTGGTTGCAGCTGACGACGGAGTGAAGCCCCAGACTGTTGAAGCCATTAATCACGCAGCAGCGGCGGGTGTTCCCATTGTATTCGCAATTAATAAAATAGACCTTCCGGCGGCAAATCCTGAAAAAATCAAGGAGGAGCTGTCAGCTATGAACTACCTGGTTGAGGACTGGGGTGGAAAATATCAGTCGCAGGAAATTTCTGCCAAAAGCAATATTAATATTGAGGAGCTTCTTGAAAAAGTCCTCCTTGAAGCCGAACTTCTGGAACTGAAGGCCAATCCCAATAAGGCTGCCAGGGGTACTGTAATTGAATCAACCCTGGACAAGGGTCGGGGAAACATCGCCACAATTCTGGTGGAGTCAGGAACCCTGAATATTGGAGACGTGGTACTGGCCGGACAACATTTTGGTCACGTTAAAGCCATGTTTAATGAACGGGGAAAGAAAATTAAGGAAGCAGGACCGGCTACACCCGTGCTTATACTGGGGCTAAATGGAGCACCACAGGCCGGGGAAACCTTCAATGTGATGGGCACCGATAAGGAAGCCAAGGAAATAGCCAGTAAACGCGGACAGTTGCAAAGGGAACAATCTCTGCGTACCACCAAGCATATTACCCTCGATGAGATTGGACGCAGGATTGCCATAGGAGGCTTCCAGGAGCTGAACGTAATTGTAAAAGGTGATGTGGATGGATCCATCGAAGCCCTGTCAGACTCACTGATCAAGCTGGGTACCGAAGAGATTCAGGTGAACATCAAGCACAAGGCAGTGGGCCAGATATCGGAATCCGATATCCTGCTGGCAGCTGCTTCCAACGCCATTGTGATCGGATTCCAGGTAAGACCCTCATTGAGCGCCAGGAAACTTGCCGAAAAGGAACAAATTGATATACGCCTCTACTCCATCATTTATGATGCAATCGAGGAAGTTAAGTCAGCCATGGAGGGCATGCTTTCTCCTGAAATCAGGGAGGAAATTACAGCCACACTGGAGGTGCTTGACGCCATCAAGGTTACCAAGGTGGGAACCATTGCCGGATGTATCGTCCGGGAAGGAAAGATCAGACGTACTTCAAAAATTCGCCTGATCAGGGATGGTATCGTAATCTACAGTGGAGAGCTGGGTTCGCTCAGACGTTTCAAGGATGATGTAAAAGAGGTGGTTTCAGGTCTGGAATGCGGCTTGAACATTGAAAACTTCAATGACATTAAGGTGGGTGATATGGTTGAAGCCTATGACGAAACCGAGTTGAAGAAAACCCTCTGATCTTCTCTTCCTATTTTACTATCTTAGCATACCAAAAGCACAGGGTATGTATGAGTATATTGATGGGGATTTTATAGAGAAAAGTCCGGCACATCTGATCGTTGAGGCCAATCACCTGGCCTATTACATTCACATTTCAGTTTATACCTACAGTCAGCTTAGCAGCCAGACAAGGGGAAAGTTATATCTTCATTTTGTGGTTCGGGAAGATGCGCAAATTCTCTATGGCTTTGCCAGCAGGGAGGAACGTGAGATTTTTCGATTGCTGATTTCTGTTTCAGGGGTTGGAGCAAATACGGCCCGACTGATACTCTCATCTCTGTCATCCCAGGAGGTAACACATGCAATTTTAGCCGGGAACGTATCTGTTCTGCAGGGAATCAAGGGAATTGGGGCCAAATCAGCGCAGCGTATTATTGTGGATTTGAAAGATAAGGTTGGGAAAGGTGCCGGAATTGATGAATTATTCATTTCTAAGGACAATACCAATCGCGAAGAAGCGTTATCTGCATTAGTGGCATTGGGTTTTCCAAAGAAGAGTGTTGAGAAGATCCTGACCCGAATTTTATCAGAGCAGCCTGAACTTTCCGTAGAAGAGGTAGTGAAGGCTGCCTTGAAGTTTATGTAGTGAACCTTAGGCAAGCCCACATATCTATATTCGCCGTCGGAATTCTACTGGCACTTGGAACCCTTACGGGTAAGGCTCAGGATTCCACACTCAATTATCCATTACCCAAAACCGGAGGCTATCCCTTCTCTACCTCCACCTTCTCTTCACCCCTCTATCTTCAGAACCCGGCAAACATCCGGTCCAATGTGATCTACGATCCCCTTACCAAGAAGTACATCTTCTCGGAGACCGTGGGCAGCTGGAACTATCGCAATCCGACCCTGATGTCGGCAGAGGAGTTTGAACGTTATGAATTTCGGCAGCAGGTAAATGATTACTGGCGCATGAAGGCTGGTGGTGAGGCCGTGGAAGGACAGCTCTCATTCATTCCCCCCATACAGGTGGGAGGCGAGGCTTTCGATAAGATTTTCGGATCAAATATCATCAACATCACCCCATCGGGTAGTGCAGAACTGATTTTTGGTTTTAACCTTTCCAAACAGGATAACCCCAATATCAGTGAAGGCTTGAGAAGTGTGCCCTCCTTTACCTTCGATCAGAAGATCATTATGAATGTGGCCGGTTCCATTGGTGATAAATTTGCCCTGGATATCAGCTATAATACGGAGGCTACCTTCGATTTTGAGAACCAGACCAAGCTGGAATATTCCGGGAAGGAGGATGAGATCATCAAAAAGATCGAGGTGGGAAATGTAAATATGCCCCTCCCTGGTTCCCTGATCAACGGAAGTATGAGTCTTTTTGGTCTGAAGACCGAACTGCAGTTTGGGAAACTTACAGTTACCAGTGTATTCTCTCAGCAACGGGGCGAATCCTCGGTCATCAACGTGCAGGGGGGTGCCCAGCTTACCGACTATGAAGTGACCGTGGATGATTACGATGCCAACAAGCACTACTTTCTCTCCGATTATTTCAGGGATACCTACAATGAGGCACTGGCGCGCCTTCCCATTGTAACTTCCGATGTGACCATTACCAGGATTGAGGTCTGGATCACCAATAAAACCACCAATTTTGAGCAATCTAGGAATATTGTTGCCGTGACCGATCTGGCTGAGCCTTACCCCAGGTATTATGACCGCGATCTTGCTCAGCCGGGGAACAATCCACGGAATCCCCTGAATAATGCTTATAACGAGATGACCACCACCCATGCAGCCATCAGGGATATCAAGAACGCCACCAGTGAGCTTGAAAATGCCGGGCTTACCCTGGGCATCGATTTTGAAAAAATTGAGAATGCAAGGATGCTTTCTCCACGTGAATATACCTTCAATGAGAAGTTGGGTTACATCTCCCTGAATTCAGCCCTGAATACCGATGAAATTCTGGCAGTGGCCTATGAGTATAATTATCAGGGTCAGACCTACAGGGTGGGTGAACTTTCAGAGTCCAGCGGAATCTCAGCACCTTCGTCCCTGATTCTGAAGCTGATTAAACCCACCAATTTTACGCCCAACGCCTATACCTGGCCCCTGATGATGAAAAACGTCTATGCCCTGGGTGCCTACCAGGTAGCCGAGCAGGATTTTACCCTGGATGTGCTTTACAGGGATGACAAAACCGGGAACAGTATCAACTACATTCCGGAGGAAGGCCTGGATAAGACCATTCTGATCCAGCAGTTTAATCTGGATAACATGAACTCCCAGAGAGATCCCTACCCCGATGGTGTATTTGACTTCATTAGCGGTATTACCATTAATCCATCCAATGGACGGGTCTTCTTTCCCCTGGTGGAACCTTTCGGAACGGATCTTAAAGACCTTATCCTGGACAGCCTTGATGGTGATGCGGCACAAATTGCCATTAATAAATATGTCTACCAGGCACTTTACGATTCCACTAAAACCAAGGCCCAGCAAATCGCAGAAAAGAATAAGTTCATGATTGCCGGGCAATATTCGTCCTCCAGCAGTTCTGAGATTATGCTGAACGCCATGAACGTTCCCCAGGGATCTGTAAAGGTGACTGCCGGTGGAAGGGAGCTTATCGAGGGTCAGGATTATACGGTCGACTATATGCTGGGACGGGTTACCATCATTAACCAGGGGATCATGGAGTCGGGGACTCCCATTAAGATTGCACTTGAGAATCAATCCCTCTTTAACTTCCAGACCAAGACCCTCATGGGAGCCCATTTTGATTACCGGATCTCGGATAAATTTAACCTGGGGGCCACAGCCATGCACCTTACCGAACGGCCACTCACCCAGAAGGTGAATATCGGGGATGAACCCATTTCGAATACCATACTGGGCCTGAATGGAAATTACAGTACAGAGTCCCAGCTGGTCACCACCATTGTGGACTGGTTGCCCTTCCTGGAAACCAAAGCCCCGTCATCCTTTACAGTTGTGGGAGAATTTGCCCAGCTGATTCCGGGACATTCCAAGGCCATTGGTGATGGTGGAAATGCCTACATTGACGATTTTGAAGGGAGCGAAACATCCTATGACCTGAAGCAGTTTTCATCCTGGAAACTGGCCAGTACACCCCGGGGCTTTTTCCCTGAAGCGGATCTGAACAACGACCTGAGGTATGGTTATAACCGGGCCAAGCTGGCATGGTATACCATTGACCCTCTTTTCCTGAACAATGAATCACGTACCCCCGATTATATCAAGGCCAATCCCGATTATCAGTCCAGTGCCTATGTATATGAAGTATATGAGCAGGATATCTTCCCCAACAAGGAAAATCCAAACGGAGTACCTACCCGGATCTCCGTCCTGAACCTGGGTTATTATCCCGAAGAGAGAGGCCCCTATAACTACGACTACATAAATATTGGTGAAGACGGGCAGCTCCTTTATCCAGAAGAACGCTGGGGTGGGATCATGAGAGAGATCTATTCCAGTGATTTTGAGCAGGCCAATGTGGAGTTTATCGAGTTCTGGATGATGGATCCTTTTGCCGAGATGCCCGATCATGAAGGTGGACAGCTCTATTTCAACCTGGGTAATGTTTCCGAGGATGTGCTTAAGGACTCCCGGAAAACCTTTGAGAACGGCTTGCCCACCTCAGAAGTAGTGGAAAAAGTGGATACCACTGTCTGGGGGCGCATCCCTCTTACCCAATCGCTTGTGCAGGGCTTCAGTGCCGGAGATGAGTCAAGGCAATACCAGGATGTGGGTCTGGACGGACTCTCGTCCGCTGAGGAAGAGCAGTTCTTCTCCGAGAGGCCGGAGGACTACCTGAATCAGATCGAAGCGCTGTTCGGGGCAGGAGCCCTTACGGCAGAGGCAAGGGATATGGCTTTTAATGATCCTTCTTCTGATAACTACTCCTACTACCGAACTACACAATACGATGCAGAGCAGGCCGACATTCTGACCCGTTATAAGGACTACAACAGTCACGAGGGGAATTCTCCCAGCGACCTGGATAATACCGAGTCCTATCCCACCTCGGGTACCTCCCTTCCGGATATTGAAGATATCAACCGGGACAATACCCTGAATGAGGGTGAAAGCTTCTTTGTTTACCGCGTAGATCTGGATAAGAACTCCCTGGAGGTGGGCAGGAATCACATTGTGGATAAGGTGGTGGACAAGGTAATATACGCAAACGGGCGGAAGGCAGATGTGGACTGGTACCAGTTCAGGATTCCCATTTTTGATTATGAGGGGACCGTAGGGGATATCTCCGATTTTAAAACCATTCGTTTTATGCGGATGTTCATGACCGGATTTGAGGATACCACCTTCCTGCGCTTTGCAAGACTGGATCTGGTAAGGGGTGAATGGCGAAGATATGCACTGCCCTTCCAGCAGGGTGGAGAAGATTGGACCGGTTCGGAACCATCCCAGGGAAACCTGGCCATATCGGCTGTAAATATCGAGGAGAATGCAGGTAAGGAGCCGGTAAACTATGTGCTGCCCCCGGGATTTGACCGTCAGATTGATCCCACCCAGCCCCAGCTTCGACAGCTGAATGAACAGTCCATTGTACTGAGGGTAGATGAACTGGCCGACGGTGATGCCCGTGCGGCTTATAAGAATACCCAGCTTGACATGAGGCAGTATAAAACCCTGCGTATGGAAGGCCATGCCGAGGCCGTAACGGGGGTTACCCTGGATGATGATGAGCTGACTGCCTTTATCAGGCTGGGAACCGACTACCAGGATAACTACTATGAGTATGAAGTGCCCATGAAGCTGAGCCCTCCGGGCAGGTATAATAACGACAGCGAAAGCGACAGGAAAATAGTCTGGCCCGAGGAGAATCAGTTTGTTATTGTACTGGAAGATTTCACCGAGCTTAAGCAGGCACGGAACCGGGCCATGAGTGATCCCGACAGTGAAGTCTCCGTTACTTCGGTATTCTCCAATATAAATAGTAAGGGAAACCGGATAACCGTTTCGGGGAATCCGAACCTGAGTGATGTGCGGACCATTATGATCGGGGTACGGAATCCCAAGGCAGGAAATAATCCTTTCCGAAGCGACGACGGCTTACCCAAATCGGGTGAAATCTGGCTCAATGAGTTGCGCCTTACCGATTTTAATGAGAATGGTGGCTGGGCAGCCACAGGAAGGGCTACCTTGAAAATGGCCGATTTTGGAAATGTTACTTTTGCCGGGAACACCTCTCAGCCCGGTTTCGGATCCATTGAGCAGAAGGTGAATGAAAGACAGCGCGAGCAGATTATTCAGTACGATGTTTCCTCCAATCTGCAGATGGGCAAGTTCTTCAAACAGGAGAGTGGAGTGAACATCCCCGTATTTGCAAGTTACTCCAAGGCCGTCGTTAATCCTGAATACAATCCACTGGACCCCGATATTCCGCTTAAGGAAGCCATAGATGAGGCTGGGACTGAAACTGAACGGGACTCCATTATCAGGAATTCCAGGGATATGGTAACCAGGAAGGCCTTTGCGGTAACCAATGTGAAGATGAATAAGGCGGGCACGAAAAAGCATTTTTACAGCCTTGCGAACTGGTCCACCAGCTTCTCGATGAATGACATGTCCAGTCAGAATCCCAATCTGGATTATTATAACACCCGGAAGATGAGGGTAAACCTGAGCTACAATTTTAATACAAGGCAGAAAAACATCCAGCCCTTCAAATCGGTCAAGTGGATGAATAACGACTGGCTGCGGCTTGTGAAGGATTTTAATTTTAATGTGAACCCATCCCGACTCTCCTGGCGGACCGACATGGACCGCTATTATATGGAAAAGCAGGTCAGAAATCTGGATAATCCAGGATTTATGATTGATCCGACCTTTAAGAAGGACTTCATGTGGAACCGTTATTTTGACATCAATTTTGACATTACTAAAAACCTGCGCTTCAATTTTTCCAACACCAACATGGCCCGGATAGGTGAACCCGAAGGCCGGTGGGATGAAGACTACGGCTGGAGTGAAGTTGAATTTATACACATGGATCCTGTTTTTGAAACAAAGCATTTAGGGCGCCCAACCTCCTATCTGCACTCTTTTGATATCTCCTATAATATTCCCATCAATAAGATTCCCCTGCTGGACTGGACCAGTGCCAATGCCCGCTACGGGGCTACCTATGCATGGAGCGCGGGTCCGATTATACCCGACGATCCGGTATACGGCCCCACCAACCTTGGTAATGACATTAAAAACTCCTCAACCATTCAGTTAAACGGTCAGCTGAACATGGTAAATCTCTATAATAAGATAGGCTATCTGAAAGACATTAATGACAAGTTCCGGAATGGGCAAAGCAGGCAGAAGGAAGCTGAAACCCGGACCAAAACCAAGGTCTATACCAAGGACAGACTCTATCTGAGGGAAGGGAAAGGCAGGTATGTGACCCACAATCTGAGGACCGAGGTCATTGCTGTGGAGGTCCTGGATGAGAATAACCAGGCTGTGGATGTGGTCACTGAAACCCTGAGCGACACCCGCATCATGATCACTTCTGAGAAGGCGGTACGAAATGCCACTGTAACGGTTACCGGAACCATTCAGAAGGGTGAGAATCCCCTGATTGTGATCACCGAAACCTCGCTCAGAATACTTATGGCCCTGCGTACGGTAAATGTAACCTATTCTAATAGTGGCGGAACACTGCTTCCGGGCTACCTTGGGATTCCTAAGACATTTAATTTTGGAACCATAAATGGAGCCCCGGGTTTTCCCTTTGTAACAGGCTGGCAGGATAATGGTTTTGCGAAAAATGCCTTTGACAGGGGATGGCTTACCACCGACCAGGCAATGAATAGTGCCTACACCATGAATGAAACAGAGCGCTTTACCTTCAGGGCCAATATTGAACCCTTCAACGGACTTAAGATTGACCTGACCGCCAATCACATGGAGTCCTCCAACACTTCGGAGTATTATACCGTTAATGAGCAGGGCGAGCTTCCGGATTATCCATACGAGCGCGGTTATCGTGAGGGGGGGAACTTCAGCATGTCCTACATTTCCATTGGGACCTCCTTTGAGAAAATTGATTCCGAGGTGGATAATTCAGGGACCTTCAGTCTGCTGAAGGAAGATTACCGCATTAGAATCTCACAGCGCCTCGGGGCAGAATTTACTGAGAAGACAGGCCAGGTCCTTCCTCCAGATTCATCAGATGCAAGATATGTGCAGGGTTTCGGTCCAACCTCTCAGGCGGTTCTGATTCCAGCTTTTATGGCGGCTTATGGCGATGAGGATGTGGAAAAAGTGACCCTCAATCCCATCCGCACCATTGCCCAGATCCTGCCCAACTGGCAGGTGAGATTCGACGGGCTGGGAAAGATTGAGGCTTTGAAACGCGTTGTGAACTCCATTGTCATGAACCACTCTTATCGTTCCACCTACAGTGTCGGGTCTTACAGCTATAATCCCTTCTTTTACGCGAATGTTGGTGGGGATTCTATTGCAGTGGACCTGCAGGGGAACTTCATGGTGGAGCAAAACATCAACACGGTGAGTATCAACGAGAGTTTCAGTCCCCTCTTCGATTTGAACATGGACTGGAAGAACAGCCTCACCACGCGTGTTGAATACCGCAGATCCAGGACTGTTGCCATGAATATGGCCAATACCCAGGTGAACGAAGTGAACAGCGGGGAGATCATCGTTGGGGCAGGTTATCGTTTCAACGCGGTGCCCCTGGTTATTAATCAGAGGGAAATTAACAGTGATCTGAATGTGCGCCTGGACTTCTCCATGCGGAATAACCGTACGGTGATCAGGAAGCTTGAAGATATTTCCGGATCGGAAATTACTGCGGGACAACGCATTTTCAGCATTAAGGCTTCGGCCGACTATATGCTGAGTGATAAGTTCGTGGTCCGTTTATTCTACGATCAGAGAATGACAAACCCCTACATTTCAAACTCCTATCCCAATGCCAACTACAATGTTGGCTTCAGTCTGACCTTCACGCTTTAGTCATGATTTATGATCTAAAGCAGGTCGATATTATTCCGGAAATCATTACATTTGAATTGCATAAAGGCATGTCTCAATAAACACTAAGCTATCTAACTTCTAACTTCTAACTCAACTAACTTCTAACTTCTAACTTCTAACTTCTAACCAATTATACCTTAATATGAACATTCCAAATGAATTAAAATACTCCGCAGAACATGAATGGGTTCGCGTGGAAGGCGAAGAAGCTGTAATCGGGGTTACCGAATTTGCCCAGGGAGAACTGGGAGATGTGGTTTTTCTGGAAATTGAGACTGAAGGTGAGACCCTGAGCAAGGGGGAAATTTTCGGAACCATTGAGGCCGTAAAAACCGTTTCGGACCTTTTTATGCCGATTGATGGTGAAGTGCTTGAAGTTAATCCGGCCCTGGAAGATACGCCCGAGCTTGTTAATTCCAGTCCCTTTGACGAGGGATGGATGATACGGGTTAAGCTCTCGGATCCTTCTCAGCTTGATGATCTGATGTCGGCAGAAGCCTACGCAGAACTTATCGGCTAGCATTTCGTTTCGGCAGGATTTTTGTATCAGGTCTCGGACATCATGGTCTGACACATGAGAAAAATACTTGCCATACTGCTTAGTATATTTGCTTTCTCCTCCTGGGTGACCTCCCAGGTTTCCTTAAGCCTTAAGCCTCTTGCTCCTGAAGTTAAGCTTGTGAATGGGAGGGAATATGTTCCGCTTTCCAATGGAAAAATCTTTGTGGAACTGGCTTATGATTGCCGGGTGGAGGATAAGCTCCTGTTTGACCTGGTCTTCCTCAATAAAAGTGAGCACCCTGTATTTGTTAGCCCCCTGGACTTTTATTATTTGAACCTGGATGATCCTGAAGGAGATTCCTCCCGTTTTTCTGCATGCCTGGCCCTGAGCCCTCAAAAGCCCTTCACATGGCATGATCGTGCCCTTGAAGAGAGGCCTCCTGGTGATGAATCCCTCAAGGTATTACTGGAAATACCGATGATGTTCGCCCAGTCATTTTCGGAAGCTTTTGGAGCCGGAGCCCCATCATCCGGTATGGCGGAGGAGCAGGAAAGAGTAAACCGGCTGAAAGATCTTGTCAGGCAACATATGTTCCAGGAGGTGGAGCTTGCTCCGGGAGAGCAGGCCAGTGGTTTTGTCTATTTCCCGGGTAGTCCCGAAACCTCCTATCTCCTTTTCTGCTTTCCGGTGGGCAATCATGAGTTTCAGTTTGCCTATACGGTGAAGAAGGAGCGCTGGCCAAAGAAATAATATAAAGTTCTAATGAAATTCAAAGCCGGCCATAAGCCAGGTTCCCGGCTGAATAATATTTCCGATGTCATTGTAGCGCGCATTTAAAAGGTTTGTGCCCTCCACAAAAACATGAAATCTCCAAAGGGCAAGGCTTAGCTTTGCATCCAGAAGTACAAAGCTTTTGTAAGCTTGCTCCCTGGACTCTCCCGATTCAGCATCATACATCAGGTAGGACCCGTTCCTTTCCTGGTAGGAAGATTTCAGGGAAAGAAAAAACCGTCGATACAGGCGAAGACCCGCCTCGGCCACCACCTTGTGCCGCAGGTTATCCAGTAGGTACCTGGAGTTAAGTTCCTGGGAGACCTTGGTCAGGTGAGTGAAGGTATAGGACAATCCTGCGCTCTCCAGGCTGAACTTCTTCTGACCGGGCATTGGATTGGTGTAGCGCGCCTGGAAGTCGCTGCCCAGGGCATCGATTCGGGTGAGGTTCAGGGTATGCCATTTTTCATCCTCCATCCATATCCAGTCGATCATATCCCTGCCCTGGCGGTAGAAGCCATTCAGTCCCAGATAAAATCCCTTATTCGCCCGGAAAGCTCCCAGCTCAAAGGTCCTGGCCCTTTCCGGGATCAGGAGGGGATTCCCCACATTAGTGGGTCCCTGGTAGTAGAGATCGGTGAAGGTGGGGAGCCTCATGGACCGGTTTAGGGATGTATACAGTGCAATTCCTCCGGCAAAATCCCATTTCAGATCTATGCCCGGATATGCCTGGGGCTGGTAATCCATGTCCGAATTCAGGTGGAGCAGTAATCCGCCTGAAAGAGTGAAGGGGCCAAGAGCAAAAGTGTGATTGATATTCCAGTTCCACTGGTTTCGAACATGGCCATGGTCGAAGCTTACACTGTCATTTACTTCCACCCATTCATCCTGATTTAGTCTCTCGCCGAGCGAGGTGCTGAGAATTTCTTCCCGCCGGTAATTCAGCCCTGTCTGTGTAACACCGGCAAGGGAGTAGATTTTTCCGTTTAAATTCGCGCCGTTGACTATGCTAAGGTGGTCATTGAAGTAGAATGAAGGATTATATCGGTCAAGCAGGAAATGGTCTCTTCCCAGTCTGAAACTGGTGCTCAGATTCCATGTGGATGCCTGCCTGCTATGGACCAGCTTGAGGGCCGCCAGGCCCGTTTTGGTCTCTTCATATTGGTTTATGAAGCTTGGGGAATAGAAGGAATTTGCACCAAAAGCCCTGAGGTTTAAGCCAGCCATAAAATGCAGTCTGAACTTTCCGGGCTTTGTGACTGTATGTAAATAGCCATGTGTGGTCCGGAAATCCGTATTCTCCCTGTATCCATCGCTGCCGGCAGCATTAAAACTCAAAAAGGTGGAAAGCTTTTTACCACCCAGGTTGCCCAGAACATGCCCCTTGAAGAAATTATACTGGCCATATCTAAATCCGGCATTCACAAAGCTTGAGTCTGCAGGCCGGGTAACGATATTGAGTGCCCCGCTAAATGCATTGCTTCCAAATCTTCGGGCTGATGCACCGGTGACCACCTCCATCTGGTGGACTGCGTTCAGGTCGAGGGGCAGATTCAGGTGAAAGTGTCCGGTCTGTGGATCCGAAATATTAATCCCATTCAGTAAAACCATGGACTGATCAAAAGAGCCTGCCTGGATGGACAGGTCTGCCTGGGTTTCGTGTTTTCCCCTTTGCCGGATATCCACCTGGGGTAAATATTCCAGCAGATCTTCAGGGGCGGTGGCCGCCGCAGCCTCAATCTCCCTGGAAGTGACCAGGATGACAGGTTTCAGGGAGATTTCTTCCATCTGGGCAGGCCAGTCTTCAGCTACTTCCACTTCTTCAAGTTCGAGGGTGAGCTGATTATGCACACTGTCTGGATCCACTGAAAGCTTGCCCTGGGCCAGCAAAGCATAAGAGAAGCTCAGGGTAGCAATCATAATAACCTTATGAAAGCTGGCCAGGATGGCCCATCCTTTGTTGGACCATTGCCGGAAGACGAAGGGTGTTTTTTGGCTAATTCCCACCGTTCGAATCGATATCTTCCGGAGATTCATCTCTGCCTCCGCGTTGGCTTTTTCCCGTTCCCAGGGGATTCGCAGAGATCTCATCATAGATTTGTCGCTGACGGACAACATCTATGGCTGTATATATTGCATTCCGGAACGAATCCACGGAGGCGGTATTCTTACCGGCCATATCAAATGCTGTACCGTGGGCCGGGCTGGTTCGAACCTCCGGCAGTCCAGCTGTGAAGTTTACTCCGCTGTCCATGGTTAATGCTTTGAAAGGAGCCAGTCCCTGGTCATGATACATGGCCAGAACCGCATCAAATTGTTTAAAACGGCCAGAACCGAAAAAGCCATCTGAGGGAAAGGGACCATAGGCAAGTATCTTCAGTTTTTTAGCTTCCTCCAGTGCAGGGATAAGAACATTCTGTTCTTCCTTGCCCAGAAGACCATCTTCTCCGGCATGAGGGTTCAGGCCAAGAACCGCGATGCGCGGGTTCCGTATTCCAAAGTCAGTGAGCATAGATTTGGAAAGGATGGATAGCTTCTTCACGATCAGGCGGCTTGTGATCAGGCTGCTCACCTGGGCAAGAGGAACATGTCCCGTCACCAGGCCCACCTTCATCAGGTCACTAACCATGAGCATCATTACCTCATCTGCTCCAAAGCTATCCTGCAGATATTCGGTATGCCCCTTGTAATGAAATTCTCCCTGCTGCATATTCTGCTTGTTTACCGGTCCGGTCACCAGGGCATCAATTTCCCCCTCTTTCAGGGCCGAGGTCGCAGCCTTAAGGGCTTCATAAGATGAAAGACCTGCACTTTCCGTGCTTTTCCCCAGTTCCACGCGGATGTTCTCATCCACACAGTTCACAATGTAGGCTTTATCACCCCTTGCTTCGGACGGGCTGTTTATGCTTACTGCTGAAAAATTTTCAATATCAAGGGCCTTTCGGTGGTAGGCAAGCACCTTTGAGGAACCAAAAATCACGGGCGTACAAAGCTCCTCCATCCTTGGGTCCATCAGGGCCTTTATGATCACCTCATATGAGATGCCATTGATATCCCCGTGGGATATCCCGATTTTTATTTTTTGTGACATATGCAGTCTGCTTACAATATACGATTCAGAAGAAAGTGATAAAGAATTCTGACACCCACTCCGCTTCCGCCTTTCCCCCGATAGTTATAGGGAATCTTGTTGAAAGAAGGTCCGGCTATATCCAGGTGAATATAGGGGTAATCAGTGAAGTGTTCCAGGAACTTGCCCGCAGTAATGGCTCCGCCATATCTGCCGCCAATGTTTTTCAGATCGGCAATTTCAGATTTAAGTTGTTCCTTGTATTCGTCCCAGAATGGAAATTCAGCGATCCGCTCTGCCGCATAGTCACCACTTTCCTTTAAGGTGCTCATAAGCTCCGGACTGGCATTCCCCATACCCACGATTCCGTATTTGTCAATGGCCATATGGGCCGAACCGGTTAGGGTGGAAAGCTCAATGACCAGCTCGGGATCATATTGTTTTGCATAGCTGAGGGCATCGGCCAGGATCATCCTTCCTTCTGCATCGGTGTTCAGAACTTCCACAGTTGTACCGTCGTACATTTGCACCACATCACCCGGAACATAGGCATTCCCGTCGGGCCTGTTGTCGGTGGCAGGAATAAGGCCCACCACCCACAGGGGAAATTCGTTTTTTGCCACCGCATAGAGTGCTCCTGCAACGGCAGCTGCACCCCCCATATCACATTTCATATAATCCATGGAATCATGGGTAGGTTTCAGACTGAGCCCTCCGGTATCATAAACCACTCCCTTTCCAACCAGCACAATGGGTTTTTCATTGATGGCATTATCCGGCTTGTAGGTCAGAACTGAAAAAGTGGGCGGATCTATACTCCCCTTGTTTACTGCAAGCAGGCCTCCCATTTTCAGGGATTCAATTTTCTTTTTATTAAATACTTCCACGCTGAAGCCGGCTTCCTTACCCATAAGCTCCATTTCAGAGGCCAGCTGAACGGCAGTGAGGAAGGAGAGGGGTTCATTTACCAGGTCCCGGGTCAGGTATACAGCGTCCACAAGATTCTTAAGCTTCAGGATGTGATCATCACTCAGCCCTTTGTCCAGCAGGCCAATTTCCTTCAGGGCATAAGCTTTTTTCTTTTCCTCGCTTTTATACTTCAGAAACTGGTAGTTTGTCAGAGCCAGACCTTCGGCAAAGGCAATACTTTCCTCCTGAGTAACCCCGCCATTAACAAGGACCAGTCTTTCAATTCCCAGGTCATTTATGGATGCATGCATGGCATGGGCTGCTGTCCTGGCTTCCTCCAGTCTTTTGTGGATGGGGGTTTCTTCATGATCCAGCTGGCAAATGAAAAGCTGGTGGTCCAGCAGGTTTAGGTGAGCACTATTCTTATCAGCTGCAAACCGGTCCTCCACATACCTGCGTTTTTTGTTGTCGGGAATTAATGTGGACAGATCTTGCCCCTTTTGATACAGCAGGACCCTGCTGTCGGTTTCCTTTAAATCTTTAGTCTTAAATATTTTCATTGTTATTTTTTTGCTTGCTGCCCATCAGGCTAAATATAAACTCGGATCCTTTTTCTGGCTTACTCTCAATCTTCAGGCTTCCCTGGTTCTTGGCCACCAGCTCACGAACCAGTTGTAATCCCAATCCCGTTCCAATCTCCTTATCGGTTCCGGCTGAGCTTTCCAGCTGACCCTCAATTTGAAATTTTTCAAGAATCTCTGGCTGGATGCCTATTCCGTTATCGGAAACCGAGACAAAAACCCATTCTCCCTCCGGCCAGACTTTGATCCTTACCTTACCTTCTGCCGGGGTAAACTTTAACGCATTTGAAACAAGATTTCGTATGATAATGTTCACCAGGGTTTTATCGGCATGAACCCTGATTCCCGTGGGGACCTGGGAGCTCAGTATTACTTTTTTTTGTGCGGCCATATGGGCGTAAAGAGATTCCACCTCGATTACGATCTCCTCAAGATCCAGATCAGACAGGCTGACCCTGAGTTCATCTGCCTGGGATCTTCCCCAGTAAAGCAGGTTATCCAGAAGGGTAACTGCAGCCTGGGATGATTCGTTGAGGGAGTTTACGATCTGCTTGTTCCCGGAAAGCTCTGGCTTTGATGTAAGCAGGTCCACAAATTGGGCTATACTGGCCACGGGATTTTTAAGGTCATGTGCAATCACCGAAAGCACCCTGTTTTTAAATATCAGCGAGGACTCCAGCCTGAGCCTTTCCTTGTAATTATTCACCCATTGCAGAATAATCATAACCGACACGGCCAGGACAAAGATCTGGAAGGAAATCTGCGACAGATAATTATTGCTCAGGGAACCGGCCGAATTGGCCAGCATGATGTCATTGATCAGGGTATATATGAAAAGGCCCAGTGAGACGAAGAATATGGCATCCATTATTTTTCCACGGATGGTCCCGATAAAACTGATCACAAGATAGTGGACCAGGAAAAGAAGCAGAAGGGGTTGGAAAACAATCATGCCATAGGTAAACAATCTTGGAGGCATTACGAAAATGGAGACCATCAGCAGGCCCGTAATCACAATATTCCCTGTGATGATGTGCTTCATGTATTTCAGGGGGAACATCCTGTGCAGGAAGATCATACCACAAAGGAAGGCAAGATAAGAGCCGAAATATTCCATTCGGATTTGCCATCCCCAGGGGGTGTCGATAAAGCTGTTGGAGAAATAGAGGCCCGTGTTCACCGAGCGTATTAGTATTCCTATGGCCGTGAGGGCAAAAAGGAGGGTCATGCTATAGCTCCTGTAAAATAACCAGAAGATGAAAAAGAAGAGGCTAAAAAAGAATAGCACCCCGATGTTGGAATAAGAGTACATGCGGCGGTGTTCCGCCCTTTTGAGAATCGCACTGGAACCACCCATCAACACCGATTGCCAGAAGCCGCCCCTTCTGTGGTGGTAATTTGAAACCTGGATGAGTAGCTGCAGGGTATCCTGGTCGGGTACATAACAAAAGCGACTCGGCTCATACCATGGTTTCTCAGTTTCGCGTGAAGTCCCCACGCTGCCGTTTTCTCCCACCAGTCGTTCATTGAGAAAAAATTTGTGGGCCACGTCAAATACCGGGATTTCGAAGCAAATACCTGCGGTGTTTCCTGGTGGCAGTAAGATGGTAAGGGCATATGTTCCGTATCCAAAGCCGCTAAGTACCTCCCCCTCAATCTCATAATCACTGAAGTAGGAGGGGACCGGGACGAGTATACCCTTTCCCGCTCTCCGGACCTGGCCATAAGAATCCGGGGTGATCAGTTGTTCCCAGTAGAACTCCCATTCTCCGTTCAGGTTATAGAAAGAGTTCTCATCCATAAGGGTTTCCCGAAGGTCGAGGACGCCGTTTACAGGCTCATGATCATGGGCAGGATTGGCGAAACTTCCTGTGTAGCTACAGAGAAAAAAAATTATTATGAGCAGCTGAATTTTCACTGAAGCAAATGTACTAATAAATTGACTTTGACAGTCCATTGTTGTATTTTGCATTTAAGCATTCATTCACTAACAATTCTTAAGTATGAGATACCCACTACTAGTTTTAACCGCTCTTTTTGCTGTAATAAGCACCGGCTGTGAGAAAGCCATTGATGAAGAAAAGGAGAAAGCTGCCATTATTAAGGTGATCAACAAGGAGACCGAAGCTTACCTGGCAAGGGATTTTGAGGCCATGTTTAACACCCATGTGCAGGACTCCCTTAATATGAGGCTTACTGCCGGGGCTGATAATTTTGTTTTTGCCGAAGGTTGGGAGGATGTTTCAAAACATATGACTGGCGATCAAACCGAAGATGATCTGGGCCCTGACCTGCACATATCCGTGGAAAAAAACAACTACCGTATGAAGATTTATCCCTCTTCGGCTTTTGTGGTTTGTGACCAGAAGTGGACTGCCGATTACGGCGACGAGGTGGTCGAAATTAACAGCATCCAGGTCCGCTTCCTGGAAAAGATTGAAGGTGAGTGGAAAATCTCTTTTGTTTCCTTCATAGGAACTTCGGGTTACGAGGAAATGGAAGAAACCGAAGAGCTGGAAGATTAAGCAAGTTCTGTCTTAGCCCTTTCTTACAAGGACCTCCCTGGCTTCACTTTGCCAGAGGCCATGCTTGGTGCAGACTGCCATGGCTGAAAGATTCATGCTGACGGCTCCCGGAACGATATAGAAATCAACCTCCACATGGTGGGGCTTGTTCCCAAATGCTCCCGGTGCAAAGTGAGCTTCAGTCAGAAAGGTTTCCCTGTTCCACAACTGCACATATTTGATATGGTGGTCGGGATCATCGGGGTGGGTGTATTCGCTTCCCAGTTTCACTTTTACTTTGAACTTCTCACCCTCCCTAGCGAAGGAATCACAATGAACGAAGGGAGTATGCCTGTCGAAGTAGTCTTTCCTTACTTCCTTTTCCTCCTGGCTGATGTCAACGGGTGTAAATACTCTGGGCATGATCAGTTTTTATTTTTTGCAGAAGTAAAGATAGAAATTTCGCATTTTGATGCATCTGTATTATGTCTTAACTTGAACAAAAGATTTTAACGGCTCTTGAGACTTTATCTGCACATAGCGATCCTGGTTCTGGGGGGTGGACTTTTTGCCCCGTTTGCAAGTGCCCAGTATATCAACGAAAGTCATATGGCTTTCGTTTACACCGAGGATGCACTGAATGATAATCCCCTACTGGATGCCTATGATGTTAAGTTCTATGGACTGGATGTAAAGGCTGATAACCAGAGTGACCACATTGAAGGATCGGGCACCATTCTTGTTCAGGTGGGAGGACAGCCCCTGTCCACCCTCTTATTTGAACTTAATAACAGTTTGAAAGTGGAGCGGGTGGAGGTAGATGGAAGGGAACTTCCTTTTATCCATGAGAATAATGAAATAAGCATTTCGCCGGAGACAGCGCTTGTGGCCGGGCAGCTGGTGAGTACCACCATCTGGTACGGAGGGCAAACAGGGGAAGGCATGCTCAACGAGGTGGATGACCAGTGGAATGTGCCGGTAACCTTTACCAGTACTGAACCCTTCCTGTCCCTGGATTGGTATCCATGTAAGCAAAACCTGAAAGACAAGGCCGACTCTGTCCACGTTTTTATCACAACCGACTATGGCCTGACCGCGCTCTCCCAGGGCATCCATACGGGAACAACCTATTATCCCAATGGTAAGGTGCGCTTCGAATGGAAATCAACCTACCCCATAGCTTTTTATCTGCTTTCTCTTGCTGTGGCGGACTACACGGAGTATTACCTGGAATCGAAGCCACCGGGATTTACAGAAAGTTTTCCGGTCCGGAATTATGTTTACAATGTGCCCGGCTGCCTGGACACTTACAGAGAGCAGATTAATGTAACCCTGCCCATAATGGACCTCTTCTGTGATCTTTTTAATCCTTATCCCTTCCGGAATGAAAAATATGGACACTACCTCTGGCCCAGGGGAGGCGGAATGGAGCATCAGACCATGACTGGGATGGGGAATTTTGATTTTTACCTGGTGGCACATGAGCTTGGGCACTCCTGGTTTGGGAATTATGTGACCTGTGCAAACTGGCAGGATATATGGATCAACGAGGGTTTCGCCACCTATGCAGGTTATCTTGCCACGGAGAACCTGGCTCCGGAGTATGCAGATGGCGAAAGGGAATACAGGTTCAACAGGGCACTCATGGAGCCGGATGGGTCGGTCTATGTCCCGGAAGAGGATGCTGACAATCCTTCAAGGATCTTCAGCGGAAACCTCTCCTACTCTAAGGGAATGGCCATCATACACATGATCCGCTTTGAATTGCAGGATGATGAGATCTTTTTCGAGACGCTCAGGGACTTCCTTACCATCTATGCCGACAGCGTGGCTACCGGTCTTGATTTTAAAGCTGTACTTGAAAAGCATTCCGGCATGGATTTCACTGATTTTTTCAATCAATGGTATTTTGGAGCCGGCTATCCCATATACGAGACCAGCTGGACACAGGAGGATGGTTTCCTGAACCTTCGTTCCATCCAGAGCCCATCTTCTGACAGCAATCCCCTTTTTAAAATGTCCATGGAATACAAAATTATCCATGAGGGAGGGGAAAGCCTGATCAGGGTCTTCCAGGAAAAGCAGGATGAACTTTACCAGATTCCCATGACCCATAAAGTAAGCAGCGTTGTGACTGATCCGGACATGCAGGTGCTCAGGCTTATCAAGGAGCAGGAAAAGGGAGCCCGTGAGCCCCGGGAAGAACAATTCTTTGGCATCTTTCCCAATCCCAACCAGGGGCTTTTTAGCTTTCAGCTGCTCTTTGATCTGGAAGAATATACGAAGGTGGATGTGGAGATATACAATCTTGCCGGGGAGAAGGTTTACAGTAAGCATTTTGAAGGATGTTTGCCCTATAAGCACTATGGACTCAGTCCTGATGCACTTGGCCCCGGTGCCTATATTGTGAGCTTCCGGTCGGGCTCTGTTGAAGAAATTCTTAAAATGATGGTGCTATGAGATGGCTTTGGATAGCACTGGGATTATTCTTACTGCCCGGACAAGAGGTGGATGCGCAATTTATAAGCAGCCTGGGTGTGAAAGGGGGCGTGGCCCTGTCCAACCAGTCTTACCGCTTTACTCCAATCCCCTACGATCTTCCCACTGATCCCATTTTCAGCCCCAACCTCGCTTTTTTTGCCGAGGCCTTCCAGGGAGATCATTTCACCCTGCAGACTGACTTTGCCTTTGCCTGCAGGGGTAGCTCCACCACCGCTCAGTCCCTTACAGTGAATCATCTGAACAGGGACCAGGTGACTGTTAATGAGGGAGGAAAAGTCTCCTCTCGCCACCGCTACCTGGCCATCTCACCCATGCTCAGGGCACGGACAAACAATGGAGGTGTGGATGCCTATGGCCTTATTGGTCCCCGGCTTGATATCCTTCTTTATTATACAAGTGATTCAGATTACCCGCTGGAGGAGCAGTATCCTGTGATTCTTGGACTCACCCTGGGTGTAGGGGTGGAATTCCCCATGATGGAAAACTTATTTTTGATGGAGATCCTCTTCCAGCCTGATCTGAGTCCGGTAACTAACCAGGAACCTCTGCTCGTCAATAACAACAGCCTTGTACTTACGGTGGGTTACCGCTGGGGCAGGACCACAAAGTAAAGGGATTATATCTTGTTCCTCTTTTTTAGCTTCAGGTTTTCCATGAGCAAAAGTGTTTTTCGAATGCTGTCATGGTAGAGCGTCAGATAGAGGAGCAGACAGCTGAACCAGATCACCATTACATTGAACCACAGGGTAGAGATTTCAAGATTCCCGATTTTTTTCACCGGAGCATAGAGGTGAGCCCTACCTATTCGGGAACGCGGGATATTAAAGCCCGGATGATAGTAGCGCACCAGTTTATCCCCCTTCTGTTCGACTTTATTGATGGCAGTGTTGTTCAGGAGGAGGTCTGAAAGCTGGCTGTTCTCATAGGCATCTCTGAAATCAGCAAAGGCAAACATCCCCCCCAGATCTTTAACCAGCTGCAGTTGGATATGGTTCCTGCTTTTACTTGCCACCGATCTTGCCTCATGTGCAACATCGCTGACCTGCTCCAGGTAGACCCGGCTTGCTTCCAGATCGTTTATTCCGGGAAGAGGAAGGTCCGGGTATTCCTGGCTCAGGAATTCCATTTGTTTGGATAACATGGAAAGATTGTCTTCGATCCGCTCCTGGTTTATTCCCTGAGCCTGCCATTTGATAGTTTCATCCAGGCTGGTGAGCAGGGTGGGAATCAGGAAGGACTCCTTGTAGGTGGCATCTGAAATCTGCTGGTCGACGTCGAAGAATTCCTGCATGTACCTGTTGTTCTTGAACTGTTCCACGGCCAGAGCTTCGTAAGCCCACCTCGAGGTCATCAGGTCGCCAATTATGGGGACAACCTCCTGGTTGGATATCCTCCTGTTTAGTTTATCGAATTTTACCAGCACTCCGCAGAAAAGAATCTGGGGAATCAGGAGGAAGGGAACCAGGATGTATATGGTAATTACCGAGTTGAGTCCGGATGAGATATTGAGTCCCAGAATGTTTGCAAAGCAGGATGTGGTGAACAGAATGAGCCAGTAGGCGAAGAGCATTCCCCTTATTTCAAAAATAAGGTTGCCAACCAGCACATAAGCAAGTGACTGGATGGCGGAAATGAGAAACATGATCAGGATTTTCGAATTGAGGTAGCTGGCCCGGCTGAGATTCAGGAAGGACTCACGCTGAAGAATTTTCCGGTCCTTTATAATCTCTTCTGAGCTTATGGTAAGGCCCAGGAAAAGAAAAACAATCACGCTCATCAGTAAAAACGCAGGCAGGTTTTCGTTGTTCCGGAATACATAAGCCATGGGATCACCCTGCACTCCGCTGGAATACTTGGTAAAGAAGCCCAGGATGAGGGCAAGCAAGGGAGCCTCAAGCATGCTGATCAGTACATACTGGGTATTTGTAAGCTTGGACAGGATGTCGCGTTCAAAGAAGATCTTCATCTGTCTGATCCAGCCGGGAATGCTGTAGTAGTTCTCGGGAAGGGCCTCTTTCTTCGGGTCCCTGGCCGGTTTCATGATCTTGCTCTTCTTCAGTCGCTCATACCATTCTTTGGGTGCTACTTTTCGGGTCCGTGAGAGCTTGCCGTGCTCATTGACGATCTTGGCTTCGATAATCTGCAGTACCTGGTCCGGATCCACATTTCCGCAGCAGATGCACTGATCCTCATTTGCATTGGCATGATTGCTCCAGGTTTTAAAATAAATTACGGCCTCTGATGGGTTTCCGTAAAAAATCTGGTATCCCCCCTTATCCATGAAGATGATTTTATCAAACATCTTATAAAGATTTGAGGAGGGTTGGTGGATATTGACAATCACCAGTTTACCATTCTGCACCTGGTCCTTCAGGAGGGTCATTACCATTTCCGAGTCCACCGATGAGAGCCCGGAAGTGGGTTCGTCCACAAAGAGGACCGAGGGTTCCCGGATCAGTTCAAGTCCAATATTTACCCGCTTTCGCTGACCCCCGCTGATCACCTTGTTCAGGGGTTTGCCCACCTTAAGATCCCTGATTCCATAAAGATCCAGATCTACGAGTACCTGGTCGACAACTTCGGAAATCTTCTGATCATCATAATCGTTCAGGCAGAGTTTGGCATTGTAGTAGAGGTTTTGATAGACTGTGAGATCCTCTATGAGCAGATCGTCCTGGGGAATAAAGCCAATCACCCCGTTGAGTTTATCCTTTTCCTTCGGATCATGAATGCAGTAGCCGTTGATCAGGATCTCTCCGTTCCTGGGAACCAGGTTGCCATTCAGAACGTTCAGCAGGGTTGACTTTCCGACCCCGCTTCCACCCATTATCCCAACCAGTTTTCCGGATTCCTCGTTGAGGTTGAAATCCTGAATTCCGTTATCACTGTTTTTGAAGCGGAAGTCCACATTTCGGGCAACGAAGCTGAGCCGGGTTTTAATAAAGGTCTTTGAAAATACTCCGGCCACATCTGCGTGGTAGATGGGATCAATTGCATGGCCACGAATGGATGAGCCATGTTCAAAAATATAGGAGATACGGGCCTGAAGATACTGTCCGTTCAGAAACATATCTTCGTTTCCGTCGTAGCGGAGAATGTAGGTATTCACACTCTCAATACTCAGAAAGGAAATTTCACCTGATAGGTGCTTATAAGAGATGTGGTGGATTTCCTTATACTCGGATTTCTCTTCATTATTTATTAGCAGAACCCTTTCTTTTTGAGGAATAGCTGCAATGGAATAGGCCGTAAAGCGAAGAATATTCTGATACTCCTCTTCGGGTATATTAAAAGCCACGGCAACAGTCTCCAGGAAATCCAGTTCCTTATCATCGATTTCAATGCCATAGGCAATGTATTCGATGAGCTGGATGATTACATAAATCTTCTGTCTTTGTTCCAGCTCCTCGTTAATCTTTTCGCAAATACCCAGGATTCTGACAGCGGTCAGCGATGTCCTTTTCTTGTCTTTAAGACTTCCCTTGGCAATCTGGTCTCCGTGATAAAGGTGCAGGTATTCTTCGAAAACCTGCATGTATTTCTCTACCAGTTCACTGCTCAACTGCCTTGAAAGGAAGGCCTGAATAATGGACTTTTCTCTATCGGTAACCTCTTCAACCTCATCAATCTCGATGATCAGGGCGAAGAGCTGCATCAGGGCTTTTAATATTGCTTCACTCATGGTAGTTTAAAGTAACCAAATTTTTCGCTATTTTGTGTCACTATGTCCGAATCAATAACACTGGTCGATTATGAAGGTGCAATTACCTTTGGAACCATTGAAATGTTATTGAGCAAACTCAGGAATACCCGGGAGTTTCAGGAATTGAATAAACCCATCCGAAAGCGTCTGTATGGCATATTTGTGGAATCCATCGATAATATTTTTAAATATGCTGCTAAAATGCCGGGAAAAAAAGGTCCGCCTCCAAGGATTTCTGTGAAAAAAAAGGATGGCCAATACATGGTCACGGCAGGAAACCTGGTGATGAATGACGATGTGGGGGATATTACCTTTAAACTGGAACGGGTCAACCAGTTGGATGTGGAGGCTCTGAAGTCACTTTATGAAGAGGTGATCAATAAGGAGCCCCGGTCTACCGATACCGGCGCCGGCCTTGGGCTTATTACCATGGCCCTTAGAACGGATCAGGACATAGAATTTGGTTTTAAGGTGGTTGACAACAACCACTCGTTTTTTGAATATGAAATTACCCTAAATGTATAACGCATGGAAAAATTAAGCCTTGCCCCAACTTTAAACACCCCCGGAGTAAACCTCGATCCCGTGGGGAACAAATTTGAGTTAAAAGGAGAATCCAGACCAGAAAATGTGAGAAGTTTTTACCTGCCCATCCTCGACTGGCTTGAAAAATTTGCCTTAGAGATTGATGGAAAGGAAAACGGAATTCCTCTGGAATTTTCTTTCAATTTCGAGTATTTTAACTCCACTTCAGCAAAGTATATTCTGGATATCTTTAAGATTCTGAATTCCATAAATTCCAAAGGAAAGACCGTGAAGGTATCCTGGCATTATGAGGAGGATGATGAAGATATGTACGAGGTGGGGATGGAAATGTCACGTATGTCCGGAATCACCTTTGATTACGTAAAAGAAGAATCATAGGCGGAATCCCATTACCAGGATGTCGTCTATCTGCTCTACTTCGCGCTTCCATGAGCGGTGTGTCTCCAGAAGAATCTGTTTTTGTTCCTTCATGGAAAGATCCTGAATCTGAGTGAGCACTTCCCTGAGCCGGATGGCACGGAAGGTCTTTCTGTGCGGACCACCAAGCTGATCAACATACCCGTCTGAGAAAAGGTAGACGCTATCACCCTTTTGTAAGGTGATGGATTGGTTTGTGAAGGGTGCAAGCTTTTGCTCATAGATCCCGATGGGCATCCTGTTACCGCGATACTGGATTACTTCTCCCTTTCTTACCACATAAAGGGGCCTGTTGGCACCAGCAAATTCCAAATCTCCTTTATTCGGATCGATGATGCAAAGGGCGATTTCAATGCCGTCTCTGGCTTCATACCTGTCACCAGTCTGATGCAGGGACCGGACCACATAGGACCTCAGATCCTCAAGAATTTCTGCGGCACTCAGATTATCCTTTCTGCTTACAATTTCGTTCAGTGAGGAGATGCCCATCACACTCAGGAAGGCACCGGGAACCCCGTGGCCTGTGCAGTCGGCTACAGCAATGAACAGCTTTCCGTTTTTCTGAAGGGTCCAGTAATAATCACCGCTTACAATATCCCTTGGCTTAAAAAGAATAAAATGTTCTCTGAGCGCTTTGTGGAGCAATTCTTCTGGCGGCAGGATGGCCGACTGAATCCTTTCTGCATAACGGATACTGTCAAGAATCTGCTCGTTCTGATAAGTGATGGTATCACGCTGCTCGGTGGCCATATCCAGTTGTGCCTCGATTTCTTCTTTCTGCGCCTCGATTTCCTCCTTTTGCATGACCACCTCCTGGGTACGTTCCTTTACAGTATGCTCAAGGTCGCGGTTCATCTTCGAAATGTGCTCCAGATGCTCACTGATTTTATGGGTCATTTCGTTATAACCTTCCGTAAGCTCTCCGATCTCATCATTGGTCCGCACGATGGTATAGCGTTCCACCTCTCCGGTCCTGACTTTTCGGATGTTTGACAGGAGTTCCTTAACCGGGTAGGTAATATCGCGGTTGGTCCACCTGATAAACAAAACCAGGTAGAGCAGTGAGACCATTATTCCGGTAATAATTCCTATGAGCATACCCAGGGTATCCACCGCATTTACATAGATCAGCCATTCAAATTTTCCCAGATCTATACCTTCCTTCCCGTTTCCGATCATCCCCCCCCAGGGACCAATGAGAATATCCCATGCCTCCTGGGAAATGGCTTCAAGTTTCAGGGATTTTATCCTGGTAAGTCCCTGTAGCAGGTAAAGCATTACGATGAGCAGAGGAAGGGTGGTGGTCATTCCGCTTGCGATCAATAACCTGTTTCTGATCCGGCCGCCTTTTCGTTTAAATACTTTGGTCCGCAACTCTTCCTTTGTATAGAAGTATTCGATATAGCGCATATGGACCCTGTGCTTCTGCCAGAAAAAGACAAATAAAAAGGCCAGGATGGAGGTGAGGATAGCCAGGAAGAAAAATTCTCTGAACATTTCATTCTCAACCTCATTTTCAATCTGGCCATCCAGGATGATGAAGAAAAGGGAATACAGGAGGACCGAGATACTGGGAATGCTTATGATCAGTGCCGTGACTATGGGAGTATTCAATAATTGTTTTTTGCAGTAGGCTTTCAGTTTGGCTGGCACTTCCTTTTTTCGCCTGGCAATTTTCAGGTAACGCTTGAAGGGACTGCTATAAACGATACCAACAACATAGCTGACAAGGGTCAGGAAAAAGAGCAGTTTAAAAAATCTGGAGAAGGGTCCCTTGTCATCGAAGGCCTTTACTTTATCGTCCTGCTCCTCGTCGCCGGGTCCGCTAATAGAAACCTTCAGGTCAGAAGCCCCTTCCTTGAGGGTGTCGGCGTATTCCTCACCCATTTCAATGGCCACATTTAAGAGGCTGTCCAGGACTCCCTCTTCTGAAAAGTTCAGGGTATCAGACAGCAGCATCAGAGAATCCATCCTGCCTGCGTTTTTATCATCCAGGAAGCCCTTATTCCTGGCTATTTCCGGAACGCTCTTCGCCCCCAGGAAAATAATGAAGGGAATCACCAGGAAAAAGCTAAGCAGGCCAGATAATAAATAGAGCCTGAAGCTGTAATATGACGGGAATTTTTGTTTCTCCATCTTGCCGATCCAAGCATTAAAAATAGCCTATTTTCCATAAAACAGGCAATGTTTTTAAAAAGAGTCACCTGATTTTGCTCCTGAAAAGATTCTCTTTGGCATAAATCATCCTAAAGATTATATTTGCCGGATGAAAAATAGCCCCTCAACAAGTCCCGGCATCCGGGTCATCCTGATCATTTTATTATTCCTGTCTGCAGTCCCCGAAATCCGGGCCCAGGAAGAAAGCTTACTCCTCATCAATCCCGCGGAGACCCGGCAAAGCCATGCAGGATTTGGCGCTGCCCTGGCCTATTATGAGGGCTGGCTGAATGCCCATCCCAGGAGAAGTGAAATATATGAGCTCATCTTTGGCGGACTGGGCCTGGACATTCTCAGGGTTAGAAATGCCTATGGCTATGATCCTGATATGATCGGGCGGGTCAAGGAATACATGGTGGCTGCTGAAAAATCACTGGGCCATCCCATACAGCTGTTGTCCAGCTCCTGGGCGCCTGTGGATAGCCTGAAGCAATCGGGTGATCGTAAAGGAGGAGGTACCATAAGGTATACCAGCGGAGAAGGAGGAGTGGTCTTTGATTATGCGGGTTTCGCCAGCTGGTGGAAAGCTTCATTGGATGAATATGCTGCCCACGGCATCATGCCGGATTACATCAGCCTGCAGAATGAACCTGCCTGGGAGGCCGACTATGAGTCCTGCCGCTTCTCTCCCCGGGAGACCATCAACAGCAAGCGACACCATTGCCGGTTATAACAAAGCCCTGGATGCAGTATATGATACCCTGGCCGGACTACCCGACAGGCCGAAAATTCTTGGGCCCGAGGTGCTGGGCATAGGCTATAATAGCTTGGAATCTTATACCAATGCCCTTGATATTTCAAAGCTGGATGGGCTTTGCCATCACCTCTATCATGGTGTGGATGAGAACAATCCCTATGCATCCGATGTCTTTTCAAAGGTGGGCGCTTTTCATCCCGAGCTGCCCCATTTCCAGACTGAATATTCACGGGGCGACTGGTTTTCGCTGGCAGGGCTCATTTATAAGTCCTATCATGACGAGGAGGTGGTGTCCTATCTCTACTGGGATCTGATCTGGGGAGATAATGGTGGCCTGGTTACTGTGGAGTTCCCCTGGGATTCGGACCGTTGGACTGATCCCACAAAGGGCTATGTGGTCAATATGGAGTATTACGCCTTTAAGCAATTTTCGGCCTTTATTCAGCCGGGATGGAAGCGGATAGCATCCACCCTGCCCGGCGAGGAGATAAAAGTACTTAGCTTCGTGAACCCTGGCCAGGATTCCATGACTTCTGTCTTCATCAATCGCTCGGAGACCAGCACCCGAAAAGTAAATATTGGCATCGAGGGATATCGAATCAGCAAATCGGCCATTTATACCACTTCTGAAACGGAAAAATGCAGCCCCATGGGGAGCCTCAGAGATTCTCTGCTGACCCTTGCGCCACATTCCATTACGACCCTGACCATGCTGGTAGAGGCTTATGATCCCCAGGATGACACTGAAGCCCCCTCTGTCCCCGACAGCCTGAGGGCATCTGATCTTAGTCATGATTCCTTTACCCTTAGATGGGATGAGTCCACTGACAATGTGGGAGTGAAATATTACAAGATTTTTATGGATGGGGACTCCCTGGGAAGCACTTCCCTTAATGAATTTATGCTGTCTGAACTGGAAATGGGACTGACTTATGAAGTGGCAGTCTCTGCAGTGGATGATGCAGGAAATGAAAGTACCCTCTCCGAAGCGCTCTCTGTTACCACCCTCGTTGTGGATCTGGATCCCCCCGTCCTTGAATGTTCCGATTCCATTTATCAGGAAGGTAGCCTGGAACTGATAAGTTCTGAAGACGGGATCGTTTACCTGGTTCCATCAGGATGCGAAGGTGATATCACCACCATCCGCTCCCTTTTTATGGATTCTCTTACGGTTGAGGGGGGAGTTGCTGTAAGCCTTCCCATCAAAGGGCTGGAGAACGGGGCCTACTGGCTCTATGCCCGGGATAGTGTAAATAACCTGTCAAATCACGCAGAGTTTATCGTGTTTGGCTGGGATCTTGATCCCCCCGTCCTTGAATGTTCCGATTCCATTTATCAGGAAGGTAGCCTGGAACTGATAAGTTCTGAAGACGGGATCGTCTACCTGGTTCCATCAGGATGCGAAGGTGATATCACTACCATCCGCTCCCTTTTCATGGATTCTCTAACGGTTGAGGGGGGAGTTGCTGTAAGCCTTCCCATCAGCGGACTGGAGAACGGGGCCTACTGGCTCTATGCCCGGGATAGTGTCAACAACATATCCATGCCTGCCGAATTCTCGGTCTACGGGGTGGGGATGAGTCCAGTTTTGCTTGAAGGCTTTTCAATTTATCCCAATCCCATGAAAGAGTCGGTCAACTTTGAGTTTACACTCAGGGAGTCTGCGGCGCTCTGGATTTTCCTTTACGACAGTCAGGGTGTGGAAGTCAGGAAAGAGTTTCTGGGTGAGCTTCATGAAGGAGCTCAGCAAATTTTGCTTCAAAGGGAAGATTTGATCCCTGGATTGTACCTTTTCAGGCTTAGGGGAAAGGAGGCCAGCCTCAAAAGTGGGCGCCTGATAATCAATCGCTAAGACCCGGAAAAAAAGGCTACCTTAATACCTGCTCAAGGTATCCAAGGACAAATACAGCAGGGGCGTTCCAGTTGAGGCAGACCTCGTTGGAAGCAAAGCTGGCCTGCACATCTTCGAAAGCCTTTGCAGGGAATTCCGAGTGATACTCCACATATTGGGCATCCTGCTTATCCTTATTGGGCCCGCCAAGAATGAAACCGGGAACCGGATCTACCACCCCATCGGCTCCGCTTGGACGGTGATGGGGATTCATCACCTGTTTGGATCCAAAGCCTGTCAGAAAGCTGTATGAGGTGGCATTCTTTCCAAAGATATAGTCAACACTCCGGATGGCTCCGTCCAGGTAGGCCTGCATGCCGGTAAGCTCATGTGCAAGGCAAAGAATCTGGGCCTGGTTCAGTACATCGCTGTTGGAGCCCCATTCGAAATGGTCCACACCCACCTTATAAGGATTTGCTTCCAGCTTTTCCAAAATCTGTTTACTCAGTTCCAGGTGTTTTTCGCTCAGGCTTGTGGCCAGAGCCGGATCAATTTTTTTCCTGTTCACCAGCAGGCTGTGGAAGGCCATATTCCGGATGAAAAATTTCCAGCTGTTGGTCTCCTGGTGGATATAGGGCTCTTCATTCTCAAGAAGGTAGTCCAGAAAAACATCCTTCCCGGTGGAGATGTATAATTCGGCGGCAGCCCAGTAGAATTCATCACTGAGTTCCGTATCATCGTACTGGCCTGTATAAATGTCATCCGGATTCCGGAAATATATCTCCGGATTTTCCACTGCCCACAGCCAGGCTTTTCCTGCAGCCCTTAGCAGGTCTTCAGCCCATTCAGGATCAGTTTCTCTGAAAACCCTTGAAGCCTGGGCCATCACAGCAGCAAAATCCAGGCTAGCTGCAGTTCCCTTACCAATGATGAAGCGTTCCAGGGTGTATTCTTCAGGCATAATGAAGGGACCAAATCCGGGGGCTGTCAGCTTGTGGAATGAAGCGCCATCCACGTCCTGCATGGTCTCTACCCAGTTAAGTTCATAACGAATCTCATCCAGAAGATCGGAGATTCCGTTACCACTTTCCGGAATATTCAGCCTCTCATCGGCAATCGCTTCAGGATAGAGCTCGAGCAGGTTCATCATCTGTCCGGCAGTGATGGCGGCATTGACCACATATTTACCATAATCTCCTGCATCATACCAGCCACCGGGAGAATCCAGGCTTCCTTCTGTTTTCCCCGTGGAAGGGTGAAAGGCCAGCATGGTGTCGGGATGTCCTGGTGCCCGGGTAAAGTGACCACCATACGGATCCTCAATGGCCATGGAAGCCCTCTGGAAATAGAAGCTTTTTATGGAGGCATCCAGCGCCTCTTTATAAAGCCCGGATCTGATCTCGAACTCAGAAGAACGTTCCCCGGTATTGAGTGCGATAAAGTACTTTCCCGGCTTCTTTAGCTTCTGCGAAAGATCCCATCTGTAGCTGCTCGCCAGAGATATCCCAGTAAACCCCTTCACTCAGTCGTCCCCTCGTATACCTTTTTTCCCTGGTCGGTATAAACCGTAAAGGAGTTTGCATCCAGGTCCGCCACCACAAAATCTTTAATGGCAGAGGGGAAGTAGCCCAGCTGGTTGATCCGGATCTGCCCGGACAAATTTAGTTCTTCCAGGGGGATGGTCTGGCTGCATGAGCACAGAATCAGAATGAAGAGGGGGAGAAGGTGTTTCATATACAGGTTTTAGAAAGTTTGTAAAGCAATATAATATTTATAGTTTTATAACAAGACCAAACTACTAGACCATGATACCTTTATTTCTTTTCGGTGGCGGGATACTCATCACCCTGCTGGTAATTATTTTTATCTTTCTGCTTCCACTTTTTGCCCTGATCTCAGCGCTAAGCTCTACTTTCCCGGGAAATGAAAAGATAATCTGGGTGCTGCTCATTATTTTCCTGCCCTTCCTGGGCTCACTCCTGTATTTTATTATAGGAACAAATCAGCGGACAGGCTCGTAAAAATTACAGTTAATCAGGGGATTATCTACTCGGTGCTAATTTCAGTTTTGCTGGAGATAGTCATGGGAATGCTCATCCCGTCCGGAATCTGTTCATTGGCCTGAATGGTGGATGTTCCCTTGATATTTTGTTCAATTCTTGCCTCCCGGATCCAGCCACTTTCCTTGTCAACTTTAATACGGGATGTGGACTTCCCGGCCAGATTGTATTTCATCATCATGCCATTGGTTTCCATGTATTTTGTCCGGTTCAGAACTTTTTACCTTGCCACACTGCTGAGTAAAACCAGGTCATCTTCCATACCTTCAAAGGTGTAGGTGTTTGAAGCGGTGATGGGCATACCTGCATCCGTATTTGTGAGGATGGTCCACTCTTCACCTTTTTTTACCGATTTTTTATCGGGAAAGATGGCTGTATAGGCCTCAATACTTCCTGAGATGGCCTTTCCCCCGTAAGAATTCATAAGCTGCGACTTTACCTGGTCCCTTTCCTGCTGGGAAAACTGGTCGAAGTCCATTAATAATCTGCATCCCATTTTCCCTCAACATCTTCCATTTCAGTTACCCTGCCAAGCCTGTTCATTTTCAGCTTCAGGGTCTGCCTTTCATCTCGCCCAGAATGGAGGAAAAAAGATCATTTTCATCGTTTTTTTCTGAACTGAAGTCCATGGTTGTCTGGGGCAGCTCCATGTTCATCTTCATCCAATCGTAAGTAACTTCCATATCATAGCCTTCATCGCTGACAGCCTTTACCAGGAAGTTCATGGATGCATCCATATCGAGCACGATATCCATTTTCATACCATAAACATCCTGATTAATGGTGACTTTGCTATGACTGATCTGTTTGTAGCTTTCACCCTGTTTCAGGTTCAGGGATAATTTGGCCTTTTGTCCAAAAGCCGGGCTCATAAGCAACAGGGTAAAGAATATGCTTGTCAGGGTTTTCATTTTATTTCGGGTTTTAATGAAGGGAAAAGATAATGAATATTCCTCAATTAAATATATTTCACCTCGGGGCTTTTTCTTCCGGCTTCATTTACGTATTTTACTTTGGGATATCCCAGGAGCAGGGCTGCATACACCTGGTGCCCTGCTGGTATCCCAAACTCACCGCGCATTTTTTTGCTGCGTTTCATGGCAGAGCTAATAAAACCATTAAAGCAGCTTCCCAGGCCCAGGGTGGAAGCATAAATGGAGGTATAGGTCGCCCAGATGTTGGCATCGGCCTCAGCCATTCCGTATTTAGTGACCGGTGCATGGAAAAGGAAAACGGCAGGGGCATGGTGACAAACCTGGGATGAACCCGGGATCTGTTTGGCGCTAAACTGCTCCCTGTATTTCTTTAAGCGGCGCAGACCCAGTTTTGGTGCCAGCACCTGAAGGATGGGCATGATTACCGGTGAGGTAAACAATCCGATGGTTTTAATCAAAGTGTTTGCGGTTTGGTCATTGATCTTTTCAATGGCCTCACGGGTTTTAAGTATGGTTATTTTCAGCGGCCTGGCATTGCTGGCTGAAGGGTAGTGTTTCATGTTTTCTACCAGCGAATCCAGGATTTCGTCATCAAGCTCCTTGTCCTTATAGGATCTGCAGGTTCTTATATTTGCGGACAGGTCCCGGAAATGTTCAGGGGATACCAGGATGGGATTTAATTTTTTCAGGTCATTTGTTTCGGGGAAGACGGTCGATTCGGGACAGATGGCCACGCAGTGCCCACAGTGAATGCAGGTATCGTTGATGCTTCCGCTTTCAATGTCGATGGCGTCGGAAGGACAATCCTTCACACATTTCATGCACTTGATGCAATGATCCAGTTCTATTCTTGGCATTATCTCCTTTTTCGCTTATTGAAATTTTTATCTCCCCTTGTTTTGGGTTTTTTATAGGTCTTCATCTTCCTGAGATAAGAGCCACCCTGGTTGGTTTTTTTGTTTTTATCCTTCTTTTCATGGAAGGCGCCTCCCGAGCTGATTTTTGTGGCAGAAGGTTTTAGTTGTACCTCGGGATTGCGAGGCTGTTCTTCGGGGGTCAGTTCCCTTGAAACCTGAACTTCAGAAGGCAGGGGCAAGAGAGGGATCTGGTAGTCCATTAGTGTTTCGATGGCTTCCTTTGCCTCCACTTCCTTTTCAGTATAAAACAGGATGGACTGTCCCTCTTTTTCTGCTCTTCCCGTACGCCCGATGCGGTGAATATAGTTTTCGGGATAGGCAGGCGTATCAAAATTTATCACATGGGTAATCTGGTCCAGATCGAGGCCCCTGGCCATGACATCGGTGGTAAGCAGGATGCGTCTTTCGCCCGAATCAAATTGCTGTACCGAACGAATCCTGTAATTCTGCGATTTGTTGGAATGCACAATGCAGGTTTCCGGTCCGAAATCCTCTTCAAGGGCTTCATGTAATCTGTCTGCTGTTTTTTTACCTGAAATAAATACCAGGACCTTGCTGAAGCTTTCACTGTCGGAGAGGAGATAAGACAGCAGGTTTACCTTGGTGTAAAAGTTGGGAGCCGGATAGGCGCATTGAGCGATATTATGGAGGGGTGTACCACTTATGGCTATGGAAATCCTGGTGGGAACGGTGAAAAAATCATCGATCAGGGCATCAACTTCTTCGGTCATGGTGGCTGAAAACATCATGTTCTGCCTGCGTTCGGGCAGGAGTTCGAAGAGGTTGCTTAACTGGTAGCGGAATCCAAGATCCAGCATAACATCCACCTCGTCAATGACCAGTTTTTTAACCTCCTTAATGCGAAGGGCTCCGTTGAGCACAAGGTCATATAAACGTCCGGGTGTGGCCACAAGCACATCCATGCCTTCGGCCGCGGCCAGTGCCTGGGTATTGATGTTTGTCCCTCCATATACGCCCAGTACCCGGGTATTTGTATAGGTGCTAAGACTTTTTACCTGTTCCACCACCTGGAGTACCAGTTCACGGGTAGGAACCAGGATCAGAATTCTTGGATTGATCTGATCTGAAAACTTCAAATCCCTTAAAAGGGGAAGCAGGTAGGCAAAGGTTTTTCCGGTACCGGTCTGTGCTATCCCCACTACATCCTTTCCCGAAAGGAGCACGGGAAATACATCCCTTTGAATTGGGGTCGGGTTTTTAATACCCAGATCGTCAATTGCACGCAGAAGGGGCTTTGAAAGCTTCAGATCTTCAAAAGTATACATATGCGGCAAATTTAGCTTTTTTAAAGTTCAATCCCCACCGGGCAGTGATCAGATCCCGGAACCTGATTCAGGATGAAGGCATTTTTCAGGGTCGGCAGGATGGCTTCACTGACCAGGAAATAGTCAATTCTCCAGCCCACATTCTTTGCCCTTGCTCCGGCACGGTAACTCCACCAGGAGTAAGATCCGGTTTCATCGGGATAAAAATGACGGAATGTATCGGCAAAACCACTGCCCGTGTATCGGTCCATGCCATCTATTTCTTCCTGCATGAAGCCTGCACTTTTGTTATAGTTGGGTTTCGGACGGGCCAGGTCAATGTCCCGGTGTGCCACATTAAAGTCTCCGCAGACAATGACGGGTTTTTTTTCTTCCAGCTTCTTCAGATAGCTGCAAAAAGCCTGGTCCCATTCCTGACGATATTCCAGCCTTTTAAGATCGTTCCCGGAATTGGGCACGTAAACATTGACAAGATAAAAAGCGGGGAATTCCAGGCATAAAACACGTCCCTCCTGGTCGTGTTTTTCAATCCCGATTCCATGAGCTTCGCCAAGGGCTTCAGTTTTTGAGAGAATGGCAGTTCCCGAGTAGCCTGGTTTGACAGCAGAATGAGCATATAGATAGTAATCCTTTATGGGTTCAAGCGCTTCTCTTACCTGGTGGACCTGGGCTTTGGTTTCCTGCAGGCATAATATGTCTGCATTCATTTTTTTAAAATCCTCGAAGAAGTTTTTCTTGACCACTGCGCGAATTCCATTGACATTCCAGGAGATTAAATTCATAAATCTGATTTTGGGGTAAAGTAAATACAAAATAAAGTATTTTAGCTTTTTAAGAATTGAGTTTAAGTTATCTTACTTACAATGACTGCAAGAATTATTTTATTGCTAACACTACTGGCCTTCACAGCACTGGCAAATGCCCAGCCTGAAGAAGGTTTTAAAGTGCTGTTTGACGGAAGCAACCTGGATTCATGGACCGGCAATTCGGGGGGCTATTCCATAGAGGATGGAATACTGGCTGTTCTTCCGGAAAAAGGAGGAGGAAATCTTTATACAAAAGAAGAATACGGGGATTTTATTTTTCGCTTTGAGTTTAAGTTGACCGAAGGGGCAAACAATGGTCTGGGAATCAGAACGCCCACCACGGGTGATGCAGCCTATGTGGGTATGGAGCTGCAAATTCTGGATAATGATGCTGATGTGTATAAGGATCTGCAATGCTACCAGTACCACGGTTCTGTATATGGCGTAATCCCTGCCCTGCGTGGTTTTTTGGAGCCCGCAGGTGAATGGAATAGCCAGGAGGTGGTGGCAGAGGGAAGCAAGATAAAAGTTACACTGAATGGTCAGGTCATCCTTGACGGCGACCTTGCTTTGTATATCGAAAGTGGCAGGACCATTGACGGGAAAAAGCACCCGGGATTGGGAAACCAGAAGGGGCATATAGGCTTCCTGGGGCATGGACATAAACTCTGGTTCAGAAATATTTCCATAAAGGAACTTTAAAAACGGACAAAATTCTTTCTCATGAAAAGAAGAGATTTTCTAAAAAATGCAGCGGCCCTGGCATCCCTGACTTTACTGCCATCGGCCGCATGGGCCCTTTCAAAAAATGGAAAAATCCGGACCGCTCATATCGGAGTAGGGGGTAAGGGGACCTCAAATCTGACTTCCATTGCTTCCCACCCGGAAGTTGAGGTAGCCGCCCTTTGCGATGTGGATGCTAAGCGACTGGCAGAGGCTTCAAAACTATTCCCCAATGCCAGATTATTTTCCGATTACAGGGAACTTTTCCATGAGATGGGGGGAGATGTGGATGCTGTGGTGGTATCCACCCCCGATCATAGCCATGCACCTGCTTCACTGATGGCCATGGAGCTGGGCAAGGATGTATTTTGTGAAAAACCGCTTACCCATCATGTTTCTGAAGCAAGGAAAATGCGCAGTCTGGCCGCTGAAAAAAAGCTGCAGACACAAATGGGAATCCAGTGCCATTCCAGTGACATGTACAAAAAAGCAGCGGCTCTTATTCAGGGCGGGATCATAGGAAAGGTAAGTTGTGTGCGTGCCTGGTCCAATAAA
Source organism: uncultured Bacteroidota bacterium (assembly GCA_963713725.1). Taxonomy (GTDB): domain Bacteria; phylum Bacteroidota; class Bacteroidia; order Bacteroidales. The sequence goes on along the minus strand of CAVQMZ010000001.1, from coordinate 91,531 downwards.
AACTGGGGCTATGACGGTCCGGCTCCAGAAGGAAGTGACCCGGTCCCTGAGTCGCTGGATTGGAACCTCTGGTTGGGAACCGCTCCGGAAAGGGCCTATAAAAAAGATTTTTATCATCCGGCTAACTGGAGAAAACTCCTGGATTATGGCTGCGGTACCCTGGGTGATATGGGGGTTCATATTTTTGATACGCCCTATACCGCACTTGAACTGGATGTTCCCAGAACCATCAAAACCTCCTGCAGGAAACCCACAGGCTATGGTCATCCGGAACAAAATGTGGTGTCCTATAAATTTCCGGGAACCAGGTATACCAGGAAGACCCTGAAATGGGTCTGGTATGATGGAATAGAGGCTCCCCAGGATCACAAGGACCTGAAGCTACCCGGTGGAGAAAAACTGCCAGAACAGGGTGCCGTTTTTGTGGGGGAAACGGGCAGACTGCTGCTTCCCCACTGGGATTATCCGAAACTGATTGTGGAGGATACATACCAGGAGATCGCTTTCCCTGATTTATCGGATGATGATCATTATCACCAGTTTGTGGATGCCTGCCTGGGCAAGGCTAAGTTGCAGTGCGCCCTTTTCATACGCGTCCAGGCTGACCGAAGCCATCCTGCTGGGGGTTATTGCAAACCGCTTCCCCAATAAGACCCTGCACTGGGATGCGGAGACGGCCAGATTCGAGGAAGATGAAGCTAATCTAACTGCTGGATACAGCCTACAGGGAATTCTAATTGTGGCAGGCAAGTGAGCCAATTCAGAGTTTGACTTTCAGGCTCCCCTTTTTCTTTTCCAGCCTTACACTGGATGATTTTTGTCCGGAGCAAAAAGAGGTGCCGCGAAGCATATCATAGTCATTTAACCATAGTTGAGCATTTTCATCTCCTTCAAGAACCCACCCGGCCATTTCTGCTGTAATTCCCTCCCCCAGCCGTTCTGCATAGTAATTTCCGTGTATCATCTCGTTATTCAGATCATATTCCACAAAACGACCCCTGTAGTGTTTCGCTGTTTCGATCCCACGTTTTTCCAGGGCCCTCCTGAGTTCTTCATCATCCAGCTCTTTTACCCAGTCCTGCACAAACTGGTCCACTCCCCAGTAGAGGTTATGTCCCCGGCAGGGCAGTCCGTTTTTTTCGGTCCAGACCGCAATATTATCTGCAGTCAGGTAATCTATCTTACCCCGGATACGCTCCATGGAGCCCCACTTCACGGCATTTTCAGTTACGGCGGAGTTGAAGTTCTCCAGAAATTTTTCCTTGTACATGACAATGTCCTCATCGGACATCCTGGATCTTTCGGAGAATACCTGTGAAGAAATGGCACAAGCAAACCAGAACTCATGCTTTTTTTTTATGTGAGGTGCTCAAAACTTGTGATGAAGTTATAATAAAGATGGACATAAAAATCTGGCCTTCAAAAAGCTGGTTTAATCCATCCATCATCAAATAGGAACACTTCATGGAAAAGCTGGTCCGACAGGCCCTTTAGCTTAAGGAATATGAGTAAAATTAGTCTGGCAAAATTTCTTGTTCTGACCGGCAAATTTCCGGTCTAAAATGAGACCCAAATGCTTGAAATGAAATTTCATTTTTGTTTATATATCGTACTCAGTGCTTGTCTTTCGATCACCTCCACAGCAGATGTGATTGGCGGCCTGTATATTAACGAAGTTCTGGCGTCGAATAACACTGTCAATCATGATATCCATTTCTACAATTTCAGTGACTGGATTGAAATTTATAATGATGGGCCCCATTCTGTGAACCTGAATGGTTACACGATTACTGACGACATATCCGTTCCGGATAAATACCGTATAAACTTCTCCTTTTATATTAAAGCTTCAGGCTTTGGCGTGATCTGGGCTGACGAGGAGAGCTGGTATCCTCATACAAACTTTGCCCTGGATAGTGATGGAGAGTTTGTGGCCCTTTTTGATCCGGATGGCATGCTGGTGGATTCCTTCAGTTTCAGCAGGCAGCTGCCGGATGTATCCTATGGGAGATATCCGGATGGCAGCGAGCATTTTGTCTATATGCAGGAGCCCACCTGCTCGTATAAAAACATGCCGGGCTTAAGCCAGGCAGATCTTGTATCCGATAGTGTCATTTTTTCCCAGCCCGGAGGATTCTACCAGGGCAGCCAGTATATTGAGTTGTCAACGGCTTCACCCACTGCTGTTGTCAGATATACCAGGGATGGTTCCTGGCCCGATTCAGAATCGGATATATATGATTGGCCCATCAGGATTTCATCCACCGGGGTAATCAGGGCCAGATCTTTTGAGGCTGATCATTTGCCGGGTCCGGTTCATACGGAATCTTATCTCATCGACGAGGAATTGAACTTGCCTGTGCTGTCCCTCTCCACTGATCCAAAGTTTTTTTTCAACTCAGGCATTGGAATTTATGTAGTGGGGGAGAACGGAATAGAAGGGAATTGCATTGATTCGGCCGTGAATTTTAATCAGCCCTGGGAACGGGCCGTCAATTTCGAGTACTATTCGCAGGATGGTGTTAAAAGGATGAACCAGGTGGTGGGTGCGAAGATAGCCGGCAGGTGCTCGAGGACAAGACCCATGAAGCCGCTGGCCTTTTTTTCGAGGGATAAGTATGGTAAAAAGGGCTTTGATGGCTACCAGTTTTTCAACTCCAAGAATCTCAGCAGTCCCAAAAACCTTTACCTGCGCAACTCGGGTACCGAGGCTTATTCCACCTATTTAAGGGATGGTTTTATGCAAACCCTCATCATGGACCGGATGGATATGGATTACCAGGCCTATCAGCCACTTGTCCTTTACATCAATGGTAAATACTGGGGTTTACACAACCTCCGGGAAAAAATGGATGAACATTATGTGGAATCGAATTATGGAATCGATCCCGAATCCATTGACCTGCTGGAATACAATACCATTGGAACAAGAGATGTGCACCAGGGCGACTGGAGCCTTTATGACCAGTTTCTCGATTATGTAACAGACCATGATCTGGGTGTTCCGGAGAATTACGACTATGTAAAGTCTCAGATGGATGTGGACGAATTTATGAATATCCACATCGCAAATATCTATTTCGAGAATGAAGACTGGCCCAACAACAATAATAAATTCTGGAGGGAAAGATCTCCTGGCGGCAAATGGCGTTGGTACATGTACGACCTTGATTTTGGCTTTGGCTACTGGCCTAAAACCGGGAACAGTGTGCATTGGTTTTTTGACGACCGTGAGGATTCCAGGATTGCCCATAAGCTGAAAGACAACCCCGATTTTGTGAGTGAATTCGTACAGCGCATGGCCAGTCATCTGAATACTACTTTTCGGACCGACAGGGTGCTGAATATCCTGGATAGTGTAAAGGGGAATATTGATCAGGAAATTTACAGGCATGTGGAACGCTGGGGAAATCCCTGGTCACACGACAAGTGGGAAAGTAATGTGGAAGTAATGTATGATTTTGCCAGGGCGCGGACCGCGATTGTTATACCTCAGATTATGTATGAGTTTGACCTGGAGGGGACCTACGATCTGCATGTTATGAATACCTCTCCGCCACATGGTGATATCGAGGTCGCTGGTGTTGAGATTCCTTCCGATTTTACCGGATTCTATTTTAGCAATGTTCCCCTGAGAATAAAGGCAATCCCAAGACCTGGTTACAAATTCTCTTCCTGGTCAGGCGCGGTTAGTTCCACAAGTGAGGAAATATACCTGAGTGCTGATTCCAATCAGTCGCTTATTGCCCATTTCGAGGCTGTCGAAACCATTGGCGGACTTTATATTAATGAAATTCTGAGCAGTAATGTAAACGGCCTGGCAGATGACCAGGATGAGCATGAGGACTGGATTGAGCTTTACAATGACAATGACCATGCCCTTAATCTGGCCGGCTTATATATCTCAGATTCTGCCGGGCATCTTACCCAGTTTCAAATCCCCTTCGGTGAGGCACAGATTACAAGCATACCTGCAAAGGGCCATATGATATTCTGGGCCGACAGTGATGAAAAGCAGGGACCCTTGCACCTGCCCTTCAAACTGAAGAAAGATGGAGAATCGATTTTCATTTCCCAGCGAACAGGTGAGGAAGTCATCATCATGGATTCCATAAGTTATGGGAAACAACACAGCGACATTAGCTATGGCCGGAATCCCCGGGAAACTGATCAATGGATCTACCTGAATCCCACACCCGGAAAAGAAAACCTGGAGAAAAGCTTTGAGAATATTTTCATTAATGAATTTATGGCATCGAATCACTCTGTGCTGCAGGACGAGGATGGCAACTGGGATGACTGGATCGAAATATACAATGCCAATGATTACCCGGTCGATCTTGCGGGAATGTTTATTTCTGATGACATTAAGAGACCCCAGGAAATCCCATATTCCCTATGGAATGAGTGATTCCACCACCCTTGGGCCCCGCGATTATCTTATTCTCTGGGCCGATGACTCCACGGAGCAGGGCATTCTTCACCTGAATTTTGCCCTTAAAGGCGGCGGAGAGCAGATTGTGCTGATCCAGGGCAATGGCCGTGATGTGATGGATAGCATCAGTTATCCCTGACCTGATCAGTGATGCCCCCTTTGGCAGAACCGTTGATGGCGAGGGTCATTTTTCCTACATGCTGGCAACGCCTGGAAGCAGCAATGTGCAGCCAGATTTTACCGGTCTGTATATCAATGAAATTATGGCATCCAACAGTCTTAGCCATGAAGACCAAAAGGGAGAATATGATGACTGGATCGAATTATACAATGATGCCGATCAAGCCCTGAATGTGGGTGGCCTCTTCCTTTCAGATTCCCTGGAAAACCGGGCCATGTTCCGCATTTCCACGGCATATCCCGATTCAACCACCATTCCCCCCGGGGGCTATCTCCTTTTATGGGCAGATAACTCCAGGGAACAGGGGATTTTGCATGCTAATTTTAAACTTGATGGAAATGGGGAGGGTATTTTCCTGAGCTCAAGTACAGCAGGGGATATCCTCGATTCCCTGACTTATGGGAAGCAATACAGCGACATAAGCCACGGCCGGGATCCACAGGATCCTGATCAGCAGATATACCTGAAGCCCACTCCGGGAACAGAAAACCGGGAGAAGCGCTTTGACAATATTTTCATCAATGAGTTTATGGCCTCAAATCGTTCTGTTTTGCAGGATGGCGATGGCAACTGGAATGACTGGATCGAAATATACAATGCCAATGATAACGCGGTCGATCTTGCCGGAATGTTTATTTCCGATGATCCTCTTCACCCCAGAAAGTCTCATATTCCATATGGGATCAGTGATTCCACTACCATTTTGCCCAAGGACTTTCTGATTCTCTGGGCCGATGATTCAACCGGGCAGGGTTTCCTTCATCTGGATTTTGCCCTGAATGGCGGGGGTGAGCATATCTTACTGACCCAGGGAAATGGACATGAAATAGTGGATAGTATCTCTTATCCCGACCTGATTTCCGATGCACCCTATGGGAGGACCGTGGATGGCGGAGGTCATTTTTCCTACATGCTGGCCAGCCCGGGATCCAGCAATAAGCAGCCTGAATTTACCGGCCTGTATATCAATGAAATTATGGCATCCAATGGCCTTACCCTGGATGATGGTAATGGCGAATATGATGACTGGATTGAATTATACAACGCCAGTGAAGCCCCTTTGAATGTGGGAGGTCTCTTCCTTTCAGATTCCCGGGAAAACCAGGCCATGTTCCGCATATCCACGGCCTACCCCGATTCAACAAACATTCCGCCCGGTGGTCACCTTATTTTATGGGCAGATGACTCCACTCAGCAGGGCCTTCTGCATACTAATTTTAAATTGGATGGAAATGGTGAACAGCTTGTTTTAAGTTCCACGAATGCGGAAACAATTATAGATTCAATGAGTTTTGCACGACAAATTCAGGATCTGTCCGTGGGCAGGGTATCCGATGGTGCCACAGATATCAGCAGACAAATACCCACTCCCGGAACCGCTAATCTTACCTTTTCTTATGAGGGGATCAGGATATCCGAAGTAATGGCTTCGGACCATAGCCTCATCATGGATGAGCATGGTGAATATGAAGATTGGATCGAGTTATATAACGGTTCTGACAGTGTACTTGATATTGCAGGTTTGGTGCTCAGTGATTCCCTGGGCAAGAGCGATTCCCACTTTATTCCAGGAGGCCATCCGGAACTCACGAGCATACTTCCGGGTGAATACCTGGTGCTCTGGGCTGATGATTCCACCGGGCAGGGCCCCCTGCATCTGGGTTTCGGATTAAGGGAAAGTGGCGAACAGGTGGGTATATTTACCATGAATGGCGAATTGCTGGACTCAGTTACTTATCCGAATCAGTATAATAACTTTTCTTACAGCAAGCTTGAAATGGAAAGGTGGATGCATGTTCCTCCGACTCCGGCTAAGGAGAACCTGGTGGAGACCATCACAAAGCTCCACATAAACGAGTTTATGTCCGACAATGAAAACAGGCTGACGGATGAGTTCGGGGAGTATGACGATTGGATCGAGATCTACAATGACAATGACTTTGCGGTAAACCTCGCAGGTTTCCACCTCTCCGATAGTATGGGCCTGAAGAACAGGTACCGCATCTCCAGTAATAATCCTGAAATTACCCTTGTGCCCGCAAAGGGATACCTGCTTATATGGACCGATGGCCAATCAGCCCAGGGGCCCCTGCATACCAATTTTAAGCTTAGCCGTGAAGGTGAGGATCTGGTTTTGTCTGGCTATGATTATCGCCAGATTATAGATAGCATATCATTCGACAGGCAGTACAGCAATTTCTCCAGGGGGAGATTGGTGGAGCATGGACCCTGGCAAAACATGCCTCCAACGCCGGGAGAGAGTAATGTTTTGCCCGATCTCAGTCCTCTGTTTATTAATGAGATTATGCCCCTGAATATGGGATTTAATGCGGATAATTTTGGTGAATACGATGATTGGATTGAGCTTTATAATGGAGGGACTGAAGCGCTGGATCTGGGGGGCTTATTTATCAGTGATTCCATTGGGGATCCCGATCCTTTCAGGATTTCGTCCGATTATCCCGATTCAACCATCCTTGAACCCTTTCAGTTCCTGCTGATCTGGGCCGATGATTCCACTTCCCAGGGCATCCTGCACACCGATTTTAAATTAAGTCGCTCGGGTGAAGCGGTGGTCTTATATGCCTATGATGGAAAAACCATTATCGACTCCGTAAGCTATGCCCTTGTCCCCCGATACCATAGCTATGGCAGAAGCAGTGAGGGTTTATTGCCCTGGGTAATTACATCCTCTCCAAGCCCCCTTGGTTTTAATATGCTTACATCAGGAAATGAGCAGGCCCAGGATCCTGCAAGCTTCCGTTATGAGCTTTACCCCAATCCTGCAGCGGACCGGGTGACCATTCTTTTAGAAATCAGAGAGGCCACAGAAGTGAGGATGAAGGTTTATGACCAGGCCGGAAAAATGCATGCCATGCCCCTGGAGGGCTTCTTCGGTCCGGGCGAATACAGGATTCCGTGGACAGCTGAAAACAGCAAGGGTTCTCCCCTGGGGCCGGGCATCTACTTCTATACTATTGAAACTGACACTCTGGTGGTCTCAGGCAAAATTCTGATCATAAACTAGTATATTTAGGCTTTCTAAACACTTCCTTATGAAACGAAAGATCCTTTTCCCAATGATGGCAGCATGCCTGATGTTGCTTGTTCAATCGCTTTATGCCGGGATAAAACTTCCGGCCATTGTATCCTCAAATATGGTCTTGCAGCGCAATACCACAGTAGTTCTCTGGGGCTGGGCAGATGCAGATGAGAAAATCTCCATTGAGGCATCCTGGCTGGAGAAGCCCCTCAAGCTTAAGGCAGATCAGGAGGGAAACTGGCGCGTTGAAGTGGAAACAACAAACAGCAAAGATCCCCAGTCCCTTATGATTAAAGGCGCTGACTCAGATATCACACTTGAGAATATTCTTTTCGGGGAGGTATGGATTTGCTCCGGGCAATCTAATATGCAACAAGCCTTAAAAGGATATGACGGTCAGCCGACTTTTGGCGGGACAGAGGCGATTATAAATGCCGAAAATCCAGATTTGCGCCTGTTTACGGTGGATCGGCTGGGATCAAAAACACCCCTGGAGGATGTGGAAAAGTTTGAAACATGGCAGCAGGCCTCTCCTGCTAATGTGGCTGGATTTAGTGCGGTAGCTTACTTTTTCGGACAGCAATTGCAAAAGATTCTGGATGTTCCCGTGGGAATGATTCATACTTCCTGGGGTGGCAGCAGTGTTCAGGCCTGGATCAGCAAGGAGGTGATCAGCGAATACCAGGAAGTTAACCTGGAGGAGGTGGATATTCTGGAAGGGACCAATCACATCCCCACGGCCCTTTTTAACGCCATGATTCATCCCCTCATCCCTTACACCATACAGGGAGCGCTTTGGTACCAGGGGGAATCAAACCGCATGGAGCCGGAGAAATACAGGGACTTATTTCCCGCCATGGTAAAAGACTGGCGTACCCGTTGGGGTTTGGGTGATTTCCCCTTTTATTTTGTGCAGATTGCCCCCTACTGGTATAATAAGCTGGATGCTTTTTCCACAGCCGATAATTCCGCTTTTATCCGTGAATGCCAGCTGCAATGTGCAGATCTGATACCCAATTCCGGCATTGCCATTACCATGGATATTGGTGATAAATGGTGCATTCATCCCCCCAAAAAGAAGGAGGTGGCTGACCGGCTTCTGTTTAATGCCCTGAATCAAATCTATGGATTTGAAGCTGTGGATGGAAAGTCTCCTGTATTTGAGACCATGGAAGTTGAAGATGGAAATGCAATTTTAAGTTTCAGAAATGCCGAAAGCGGCGTATTTGCTTACGGGGAATTAAGCGGCTTTGAAATTGCAGGCGAGGACAGGGTGTTTTACCCTGCCCAGGCAAAAATTGAAGGCCGTATGAAAGTATCTGTGAGAAATGAGAAAGTTCCATCCCCGGTGGCTGTGCGTTATGCATGGTCCAATTGGGTAGAAGGAACACTTTTTGACGCCAACCTGCTACCGGCTTCTTCATTTCGCACCGACAACTGGGAAAATGCCACCCGTGCCGATTAGTAATTTACAAGTACAGCCACAGCCAGAATCGCAAAGGCGATCAGACAGAGGTAGATGAAGAGTGGAAGCATAAATTTTACCCATTTTTCATAGGGGATTTCAGCAAGACCAAGCATGGCCATCAAAACACCGCTGGTGGGAATGATCATATTGGATAGCCCGTCTCCCAGGGTATATACCAGAACTGTGGTTTGCCTGGTAATATCCAGGAGGTCTGACAGCGGGACCATTAGTGGCATGGATACCAGTGCCTGTCCGGATGCAGAGGGAATAAAAAAATTCAGAAAGGATTGGAACACGAACATGCCTTCGACCGCCAGGAAGGCAGGCATTTTCTCCAGGGTCAGGGCAGTTGAATTTAACATGGTATCCAGGATCAGCCCTTCGGTCATCACCACCTGAATGCCCCTGGCAAAACCCACTACCAGGGCTGGAATGATCATGATTTCCAGTCCCTGTACAAAGGCCTTCATGGACTCACTGCCGCTCATGCCACTGATCAGAATGGTCACCACACCCACCAGAAAGAATCCGCCCGTCATTTCTATCAGTCCCCAGCCCATGGTCTGAACCGCATAGAGAATCAGGGCAAAAAGAGAGGCCGCAGAAAAAACAATCAGGACATGCTTTCTTTCCAGTTTAAGTTCCCCCGTATTCATATCATCGGGTAAATCGAAAGGATCTTCGGGCATGACCCCTGAAGCAGGATTTTTTTTGATCCGCTTTCCATATTTCATCATATAGATAAAGCCCAGACCCAGAAGAATCGCAAAAACGATCAATCGCAAACCCATCCCACTACCTATGGGAACCTCTGCTATTTTCTGGGCAATCTGAAGGTTGAAAGGATTGGTCAGGGCTGCGGTCCAACCCAGGGAAAAGGGGATTGCCAGGAGGGCCAGTCCAAAAACACGGTCATAACCACTTTCCTTTGAGATAATCATAAAGAGGGGAATGAGGGGCATAAATTCTGTCCCCATTCCAAGAAAGGTGCTCAGAAAGGCGATTACCATGTAGATCCCAAATATCAGCAGGTTTGGTTTGCGCCGGAACCTCCTCATCAGTCCATAAATAAACACATGTATGGTACCTGTATGCCTGATCAGATTGAATACAGCTCCAATGGTAAAAACAAAGAAGATCAGGGCTGCAGACTGGTTCAGGCCTTTGGGAATGGAAGTGAACAAGCCCAGTAAACTGGTGGGTGAAGCCATCCCATCCACTTTCTCACCAAGGATGAAACCTTTCAGCGAAAAATGCTTGGGCAGCTCTTTGTAGGAACCCGGGACAACTACTGTTTGCTCCATATGGCCAACGGTCCGGATCTCTCTTTCGAACTGACCGGCAGGTATGATATAGGTAAGAGCGGAACAAAATACAATGATGGCCGAAAGAAAGATAAATACATGAGGTACATTAAACCTCTTCAGGAAGGTTTTCATACAGGGGTGCTATGATAAGGTGCTCAAATATAGTTTGATGCAGCTGAGAATTTTGTTAAGCACTTGTTAAATAGCTCTTCCGCCTGCCGGCGGGTATTTGATGTTTTGCTCAGTGCACCTTCTTCAAGCACTGCTTCCATAGAAATCCTTCCTGGCTGGTTCATTCTGTATCGGGGGACTGATGCAGGACGATAGATTATATTTTTAATTACTTTTAGGGCGACAAAATATGCCATGAATAAGGTCTGCATCATTATTGGACTTATTCTGCTAATGACCTCCTGCTATAAAGAGGTTATTTTGCCAGAGTATACAGATGACGAAATTTTTGAACTTTCGGGGGACAAGGGCAAAGGTATTTTTCAATTGTTTATTCAGCCTGATTTACAGGAGCTGATATACACCAGCAAGGATACAGCCTATACCCTTGAGGATCCTGAACTGGTACTTATGCTCAATGATGAAGAGCTTATTCTTAAGGAGATGCGTATCAGGGGGAGGACAACCCTGGATTACAGGCGCAAAAGCTACTCTGTTCGCCTTGACGATCCGATTTTTGTCAGGGCCCGGCAAGGGGCAGAAGTGAAAAAGCTGACCAGGTTCAAGTTGATCTCCCTCTCCATGGACTATACCTATATAAACAACCGAATTGCTTTCGGCATCCTTGAACAGGCTGGCGTTTTCCCCCTGTTTTACAGATATGTTGAGTTTAAAATCAATGGTGAGACCCAGGGGGTTTACTTGCTGGTTGAGGATCCGGAACAATTTTATAAAGAGATTGGGTCCGAGTGTATTTTACGTCGAGACTATCACCATAGCATTGAGGATCTGGAGTATAAACCAGACCTCTATAATAAGCCCAGTGAAGAGTATGTGGCAAGATTCAAGAATATTTACACCCAGCTTCCCGATCTCAAGGGGGAAACGCTCCTGGAAGCTTTAGAGAGTCAGCTGGATTTGACCCAGTATTTCAGGAAGATGGCAATTGATTTCCTTTTGCAAAACGGGGATTATACCGACGAAATCTATTTCTATTCCATGATAGAAAAGGATGAGATCCGCTTCAAAATCATTCCCTGGGACTATGATGATATCTTCAGCCGCTACCCTCATGAAGTGGGTCGTTCCTGGGCACCCGGCAGTACTTTCGGAGCCAGAACCTATGACTCTCACCAGGATGTCCTGGATGTAATTGGTCAGAAGCTGATCTTCTCCATTGAAGATGACCTTGATTATGCAATTGCCATGGATTCCTTACTTTATGCCCGCTATGAGCTGGTGTTCACCGAACTGATAAATACCATGGATGCAAATATGGTTGTTAGCCTGTTTAGCCAGGTCGGGGAAGAACTCACTCCCTTCTATAACAATGAGGAGGTGATAATCCAGTCCATTTATGATTATAAGCCAACGAGCTTTGAGCTATGGCAAAGCAATATGCAGGAAAAACAGCAATTGTTGGAAGAGCGGCTGGAATTCATAAGAAAGCAGCTAAATAGCACATAGAAATGATCAGCCATGAAAATTCATCAAATTAAAATACTGGCGATTTTGGTAGGCTTCCTGCTCTTCTCCTGCAACACCAAGGAGCCTGAGCCCTATATGGATCCAAATCCCCTGCCTGATGCCGATTTGGTTTTGGACGACCTGGTGGATAAGGAAGTTTACACGGAAGGTATGTTGGTTGATTGCAGGTATTTTGACGGTAAGGTGACCAGTCGCTTATTAATCAATCATACTGAATACGAGACGGCTGAGCTCGTTGATATGACGAGGGCGGGATATTACAGGATTGAAATCTTTACCAGTGGATCATCAGGCAGTGAGCCCGATGTGATACGGATGGTGGTACTGGATCCTGAAAGGGGTGAAGCAGAATGGGGCCTTCCTCCCTGGACACCCAGGGGAGTGGAAGTTGAAGCCATAGGGAGCCAGGAGATTCAAATGATTTATCCACGGCAGATCCCTGAAGGATTTGCTTTTCCGCTGATTGTGGTAGTAGATGGACAGCTGACCCGATCCACGGATAACCTGAAGGCTAGCGTGGGTTCAAATACCTTCCTTATTAAAAGGGGAGTGGGTTCCACATGGCTATCTTCCGGACAGGCGAAGGAGTCCCTGGTGATTGATCACCGTACCTTCCCAATTCAAACTGCTATCCTCGAAGGCGCTCCCACAAGTCTGAGTGGTGTAATTTCTTCGAGCATGCTTATTCCCTCAGGGAGCTATGTCCGTATTACAAGCGACCTCACCATTCCTGCGGGCATCAATCTCACCTTCGAAGAGGGTAGCTTTGTCAGCATCGATCCGGCGGTGAATATCTACAACGAAGGTGGCCTGTACTTTTTGGGCTCAGAAGAATCTCCCATTACGGTCAGTTGTTCGGACCCGGATAGCTATTGGGGCGGAGTTATTGGGACCGGGGCCGGGAACAGTATTGAGGCGACCCATACTATTTTTGGCAGAAGCGGTTACCATAGTGGTGCCGGCTATGATTGGGGGCATGCGCACCGCCAGGCGCTTTTTTATAGTGTTAATGGATCAATCTTTCTGAAGCACGCTTATATGATTGACCATGTGGGGCAAATATGCTATACAGAATCAGCCACATTGAATATGGAGTTTTGCCTGGTGCAACGCGCCAAAACAGGTGGGCAACAAAACTTTTCAAAGGTGTCTGTTTCTCATTCGGTATTTACAGATTTCCCGGATGATTCAAATGTATACAGGGATAATGATAACGATGCCCTTTATCTCATCGCGTGTTTCGCAAATATCAGCTCTTCGGTATTTATGTATGCCAAGGATGACGGTCTGGATAGTGGCGGAGGGGGCACTGATGGTATGGTAAGGGTAAGTGATACAAGGTTTGAAGCAAATTTCCATGAAGGAGCAGCACTTTCCGGGGGTACCATGAACGGGAAGGAACAGCATTTCAGCTCTTGTATTTTTGTCGATTGTGGCCAGGGCCTGGAGCTGGGTTTTAGCAGCTATGGTCACCAGGTTTTTGCAGATTCCTGCCGTTTTTTGAGAAATGGAGTAGGCATCAGATTTGGCGACTGCTACGATTTTGGCAATAAAGGTTATTTATCGGTCTCAAATTCTGAAAGCCTGGAGAACGAATATGCCGATGTTTGGAATATGGACCGACTGCATTGGTCTGCTGACACTTCCCATATGTCCTTTGACAATGTATGGGTTACGAAAGGAAATCCCATATATCCTCAATTGAAGATCCTTGAATAGGTTTTTTCTCATATGCTTTTTTCTTGGTGCCATTCTATCGGTGAAGGGCCAGGACACCAAGGTGGTCAATGATCTTCGCCTGTGGACCGGCGCTAAGATTGAAAAAGAATTTGCGAAAGCATGGATGGTCAGCCTTGAGCAGGAGCTCAGATTCAAACATAACATTTCAGAGATTAGTAACACCTTTTCAGAGGCCGGCGTGCGATACAGGATTAGCAAAAATTTTGCTCTGGGGGGAGCTTTCAGGTATACCTGGGACAAAAAAAAGGACAGTACATATCAGGGATTGTCGCGTTACAATTTTGATCTCAGGTATAAGGGCAAACTCAACTATCTGACCCTTTACTACCGCTTAAGATACCAGCGGGAGGTGGAAGATTTTCAGATATTTGACCTGAGTGCTCCATATGTAAGCCAGATTAGACACCGTGTGACCCTGAGGCTCAATAGCCTGAAACTTTTTTCACCCTATGTGTCGGGAGAGATTTTTCAAATATTCACCCCCTATACTGACCCAAAATTCGGATACTACAGGATTGTTGCCGGGATAAGATATGAACCGGGTAAAATTGGTGAATTTAATGTGGGCTGGGGATTCAACCGGGAGATATCTTCATCCTATCCAGCGATGATATACATGTTCAAGGTAAACTACACCTATAAACTTTAGTTCAATCCGCCTACAATTTGACAACTTTCGTGCTTGAAAGGACCTGTCCGTCAACTTTTAAAATCAGGACATAAAGCGAAGCAGGGATTTCTGAAGTTTGCAAATCTATGGAATGCAATCCTGACGGATAATTTTTTCTTTCAAAGATGCGGGATACCATGGTCCCATTCAGATTGTAGAGTGCAATGGAAACATCTCCCGGTTTGTTTAAAGTGAAACTAAAATTAAGGTAATTATCGAATGGGTTGGGATACACATTGATGTCAGAGCGTACTGAATTTTTTTCAATGTCAGTCCAATTCTGAAATTTGCTGTCCAGCCATTCCAGCCTGCCTGATGTCCAGGTTTTCAGAAATTCAATTTCATCTCCATAGGAGTCTCCCACATAATAGTTTGGCCATATGGTGTAGCCAAGAAGATTCCATTGTTCAAAATTCCTCTGCTGCGCCTCATTCAGGATTATTGCAAGGGAATCAATGATGGCAAAAATGGAGTCATTCCTGAATAGATCTTCCCTGATACTGTACCACCGGCTTTCCACATCACTGACAAAGGTTGAATCTTCCAGGAATCTGTTCCACCACCAGATAGATGGATTACTGGAAACTTGAAAGCCAACGGTTTTGTATGCATCCCGGTAGTCTGCATTTCCAAATGAGAGGTTAAAATCCCAGATAGGCCCCATGGTGAGCTTTCCGCCATTGCTATCCTTTTTTTTATACAGAAAGGTGCTCAGCATATAGGCATCCACATTCCTTGAGAGCTCATTTATAATGAAAAAATCCACCAGTGATGTTTCATCCATATATTTTTTGTAACCGCTTTCCGGATCTGCAAAATGATCTCCTGTGAGAGCCTCTTCAAATTCATCAATACAAGTCTTGATATACTCCTTCTGCTCGGGAACAATCTCATCGTACTTGGGATATTCATATTGAAAATAGATACCTCCTATGTCAGATTGCCACACTGGCCCGGAGTTTCCTTTTCTTATCTATTTTTAAAATATATCCTCCACTTACATCATCTCCACTGATTTCGTCCGGATTTAGTTCAGAGATATCAACCCGGTTCTTATCCCTTTTAATTTTCTCAATCAAGACATAAACACCCCTGTATTCGCCGTTCACTATTAATTCGCACAATTTTGTTCTGGGAGCATAATGTCCCAATTCCCGGGCAAGCCGGTATGCCAGAATATTACGTATCAGTGTTTTGTCCGAATAAGGGGCATAAAGGATCCAATCATTCTCTTCGGGCAGGTTTATCAGTGAAACGTTTCTGTTCTCCCCGCTTTCATACTGTGTTTCAAATCCATATGACTTTTTAAGAAAAGATTGCGATGTTGATCCCCTTATTTCAATACTTATTTTGCCCGAGTAATCATTGTAGGGATCGGTGATATGATTTATCATGCCTTCTCCATTATTGATGATCCCCATGTTGGCCTTTATGCGAGATTCATCAACGATTTCCTGGGAATCGGTTTTGATTACTATGATGGGAAGATTGGAAGAAGTAATATCAGCCTGGGCTAACACTAAAACAGGAAATCCCATTATCAGAAAGATAATAGCATGTATGCTTCTCAAAACGGGGTGCATTGGGTGCAAAGTTAAGCATTTATATATTTTCTTACATGGACTGCTTTCCTGGTCCGTCATAAGGACCATCTTGAATTGGTCGGTAAGAGAATTTAGTTTAGATTTGTCTTTACGTACTAACTACGCAAAGCTCATGACTGACTCTAATGTAAAACTTTCAGTAGGAGAAAAGATCGGGTATAGCCTGGGTGACCTGTCGGCCAATCTTATTTTCCAGACCCTGATGACCTTCCTGGCTTTCTTTTATACCGATATTTATAAAATACCACCCGGCTGCAGCTTCGGGAATTATTTTTGCCGGTGGAATGGCCGGTGCATTCTTTAATCCCATTATGGGAGTGATTGCTGACCGTACCAGTACCCGCTGGGGGAAATTTCGTCCCTGGATACTCTGGACAGCCCTTCCCTTTGGTGTTATGGCCATCCTGGCCTTCAGCACACCCGATTTCGGTGAAAAGGGAAAAATTGCCTATGCCCTGATCACCTACTTCATTCTCGTACTGGTTTATTCAGCCAATAACCTGCCTTACGCTTCACTGAGCGGGGTTCTAACGGGTAATATTGCAGAACGAAACTCTGTTTCCTCCTACCGTTTTGTGGCGGTTATGGTAGCCCAGTTCATCGTACAGGTACTTCTTTTGCCCCTCGTCCTGATTCTGGGGGACGGCGATAAAACCAAGGGTTTCGAAAGTACCATGGCCATTTTTGCCGGCGTGGGTGTGGTGTTCTTCATCATCACCTTCCTCACTACCCGGGAAAGGGTGATCCCCAAGCCGGAACAAAAGTCAAGCGTAAAAGAGGACCTGGGTGACCTGGTCAGAAACAAACCCTGGATTGCCATGCTGGTCCTCACCGTTGTCATTTTTATTACCCTTGCCCTCAAAGGAGGAACCTATGTGTACTATTTTGAGAATTACCTGAGTGAAGCTCACCTGGCTCTCTTCCTCGAGAATATTGGCTTTAACGGCTTCATCGACGGGCTCAACAACATGCTTACAAAGATGGGCATGCATGGATTCCAGTGGCCGGAAGATGCACCTACTTCGGGCTTTAGTCTTTTTAATGCGGGAGGCATCATATTTATGATCGTGGGCATCATGTTTTCCAAAAAACTGGCCGACCGTTTTGGGAAAAGAGATGTGTTCGGAGCTGGTCTTTTCCTGTCAGCCCTCTGTCTCCTTGTTTTTGTATTCTATGGCCCGGAATCCATTGGCCTGGTATTTATTACCCAGGTACTCCATGGCTTCTTCTACGGCATCACCATCCCCCTTCTTTGGGCGATGATCGCCGATGTGGCTGATTATTCCGAGTGGAAAAACAACCGTCGTGCCACAGCCATTATTTTTTCTGCCATGATCTTCGGGCTGAAGGCAGGACTCAGCATTGGAGGAGCCCTGGTTGCCGGTCTGCTGGGTGGATTCGGATATGAAGAAAGCCTTGCTGTGCAGAGCCCTGAAGTCCTCCGGGGGATCAAGCTGATGATGAGTGTTTTCCCTACCCTGACCTTTATGATTGGGGTAGGATGCCTGTTCTTCTACAGTATCGATAAGAAGACTGAAGTACAGTTGGAAAAAGAACTTAATGAACGAAGGAAGTCGAATTGAAAAAATTTAAGAACTTAAAAACTACATTATGAACCCAACGACAATTAGAAACTGGCTTTTTGCTGCCCTCTTAATTTTAACTGCCTCCTGTGGTAGTACGCTTGTTTCAGAAGAAGGGCTAAAGGATGCCCTCGAAGGTAAATTTTTCATGGGTGCTGCCCTGAATGAGAATCAGATCCTTGGAAAGGATACAAGCTCATTAAAAATTCTTGACACACACTTTAATTCTGTTGTGGCTGAGAATTGCATGAAAAGCATGAACATCCAGCCAAAAGAAGGGGAATTTACTTTTGACCTGGCGGACAAGTTTATTGATTATGCTCAGAAGAACAATCTTTACACAGTAGGTCATTGTCTTATCTGGCATTCACAGGCCCCGCGCTGGTTTTTTACAGATGAGGAGGGAAATGATGTGAGCCGGGAGGTAATGATTGAGCGAATGAGAAGCCATATAAATACGGTGGTTGGTCGCTATAAAGGCAAGGTGGACTGCTGGGATGTGGTTAATGAAGCCTTTGAGGATGATGGTTCCTGGCGTAAGACCAAATTTTACCAGATCATTGGGGAAGAATACATGGAACTGGCTTTTAAATTTGCCCACGAGGCAGATCCGGATGCCAGCCTGATATACAATGATTACTCCATGTTTCATAAAGGCCGGCGGGAAGCGGTTATAAAACTTATCAATGATCTTAATGCAAAAGGGATACAAATAGATGGCGTTGGGATGCAGGCACATTATGGATTTGATCACCCACCCCTTGATGATCTTGAAAAGAGTATTGTTTCATTTCAGAAAGCCGGTGTCGATGTTCATATTACCGAATTGGATATCTCTGTACTGCCAACTCCTGGAGGGAATAGGGGAGCTGAGATATCCAATTCTTTCGAGTACAGGCAGAAAATGGATCCTTATACAAATGGCCTGCCTGATTCTGTGAGCATCGCCTTAAATGAGCGCTATCTGGAGTTCTTTGAGATCTTCCTGAAGCACCAGGATAAGATTAAGCGGGTTACCACCTGGGGAATTTGTGACCAGGATTCATGGAAAAATAACTGGCCCGTACGTGGAAGAACAAATTATCCCCTGCTTTTTGACCGGTCTTACCAGGCCAAGCCGGTGGTGGAGGAAATTATAAAATTGGCAAACCAAGGAAATTAAATAGCAGAGATGAAAAAAGCAAGATACCTGGTTGACCATATGTATACTGCCGATCCGGCAGCCCATGTATTTAATGGCCGGCTGTATATTTATCCCTCCCATGATATAGAATCCGGCATTCCGGAAAATGATAATGGTGATCATTTTGACATGAAGGATTACCATGTGCTTTCCATGGATGATATTGATGGAGAGGTGACTGATCATGGGGTAGCCCTGGATATTAAGGATGTTCCCTGGGCAGGGCGACAAATGTGGGATACGGATGTTGCCCATAAAGATGGCAGGTATTATCTCTATTTCCCTGTGAAGGACAAGACGGATATATTCAGACTGGGCGTCGCCATCAGTGATAAACCGGAAGGCCCTTTTGTTCCGCAGGATCATCCCATGATCGGAAGCTACAGCATCGACCCGGCTGTTTTTGAGGAGGATGGAAAGTATTATATGTATTTCGGGGGATTATGGGGCGGACAACTTCAGAGGTACCGTAATAACAGGGCGCAGGAGTGTGGTGCAGAACCTGCAGACCATGAGCCGGCGCTCTGTGCCAGAGTTGCATTATTGAGTGATGATATGCTTGGATTTGCTGAAGAACCCAGGGATGTTGTTATTCTTAATAAGGAAGGCAAGCCTCTCACAGCCGGTGATCATGACCGCAGGTTCTTCGAAGCATCGTGGATGCATAAGTACCAGGGAAAATATTATTTCTCCTATTCCACCGGGAACACGCATTTACTCTGTTATGCCACTGGCGACAATCCCTACGGCCCCTTCACCTACCAGGGCGTTATTCTAAGGCCTGTTGTGGGTTGGACCACCCACCACTCCATCTGTGAATTCAAGGGAAAATGGTACCTGTTTCACCATGACAGCGTTCCTTCGGGCGGCAGAACCTGGCTCAGAAGCCTGAAGGTAATCGAGCTTGAATATAAGAGCGACGGGAGCATCAAAACCATTGATGGAAGGGCATAGTTAGTTTTTGGAAGCGCTTTCTTTATAATCGCCGGGAGGAACTCCGTAGGTAGCTTTAAAGCTTTGATAGAAATATGAACGGCTGTTGAAGCCTGTTTCGTAATAAACTTCTGAAACCGTTTTCTGGCTTGACTTAAGGGCTAATGCGGCCTTTTTCAGGCGAAAGTTTTTGATGAGTCCATGTGGCGTTAAACCGGTCAGGGCTTTGATCTTTCTGTAGAGCTGTGTTTTACTCATGGCCACATGATGTGCCAGGGAGCTGGCATTAAGCTCAGTGACCTGAAGATTTTCATCGATATATTCAAGCAGGCTCTTTATGATCTTCTGATCATAGGGAGTAAGGCCTTTTAAAAGCTCTGAGTAGGAACTGTTCTCCTCCAACTCGCTGAATGTATTTCGGAATAATTCCCTTCTGGAGATCAGTTTTTCCACCCTTATCATCAAATGCCGTGGATGAAAGGGCTTGGGAATATATGAGTCAGCCCCTACCTCCAGACCAACGATACGGTCTTCTATCTCCGCTTTGGCTGTAAGCATGATCAGGGGGATATGACTGGTGTTTAAATCATTTTTAATTCTTCTTGTTAACTCTATTCCATCCATACCCTTCATAACCACATCGCAGATTACCAGGTCAATGGTCCTTTTATCCAGTATCTCAAGGGCGCTTTTACCATCATAAGCCTTAAAAATGAAATAGGTATCAGTCAACATGCTTTCAACCAGTGAACATACTTCGTGGTTATCGTCAACAACCAGCACTGAGTACCGACGTGTTTCATTCAGGTCCCCGGCATCCTCACCGTTGATATCGATCATCTTCAGATTCTGGAACTCTACCTCCACCTTTAATGCAATTTTTTCCCGGCTTGGGTATTGGATATTTTCAGCATCTTTTTTCTCATATCCCTGCTGAAGACGGGGCATGCTTACACAAAATTCACTTCCCCCGGAGGCAAGGTTTTTTGCACGGATCGATCCATTATGCAACTCAACGAGGCCTTTAGTAAGAGAGAGGCCCACGCCTCCACTTTCCTGTATAAGCGGTGCATCATGATTGCTGCTCCCATGGTGGTAAAAGCGATCGAAGATCCTGTCAATTATTTCAGGTGGAATACCTATTCCGGTGTCCCTTACATTGAGTTGAAAGTTTAATTCTTCCTCCAGGAGTTCGATCTCAACCCTGCCTCCCGCAGGTGTATATTTTATGGCATTGCTTAAAAGGTTGAGGACAATTCTTTCAAATTTGTCAGGATCGATCCATGCCATAAGCGGCTCTTCGGGGTGGACAAAAGTTAGCTTCACATCACTGATCTTATCATAGACCTCAAAGGCCTCTATCAGTTTCGAGATATAATTCACAAGGTCGTAACGCTGAAAGGATAATTTCATGTTCCTGGTTTCAACTTTCCTGAATTCGATCAACTCACTGATCAGTTTTTGCAACTTGCTGGCATTTTGAAAGATTGACCGGGCATAAAGGCCCATGCGGCGTTTGTTTTCCAATTTTTCTGCCAGAAGTGCTGCTGGCGCTAAAATCAGGGTGAGTGGTGTCCTGAATTCATGCGCAATATCCGTGAAAAACTGAAGCTTGTACTGATTGATCTCATCGGATTTTGCCCGTTCCAGTTTCTCCGTTTCAGCCTGCTGTCGTTGCTGCGATCTTAAGCGAAGTCGGGTTATTATGAAGTAGATGATTGCTCCAAGAAGGGCGGTATATACAAGGTATGCAATAAAGGTATTCCAATAAGGTCGCTGGATGATAACTGAAAGTTGCCGGATTTCAGGGCCGTATATTCCGTCTTCGTTGGTGGCTTTTATCTTCAGGGTGTATTTTCCGGGAGGCACATTGGTAAATCCCGCTACTCTTAGTTCCCCGGCTTCAATCCAGGACTTGGAAAAGCCTTCCAGTATGTAGGAAAACTGGCACTTATTTGAATTGTGATAATTCAGAGATGTAAAAGATATGCTAAAGAAATTTTGATTATGCCTGAGTATCACTTCCTCGCTTCCGTTTAAACTATTTTGTAATATCCCGGTGGAATCTCCGGGTGTGACCAGGTTATTGTTCAGTCTGAACTCATTGAGAATAATCGGAGGGAAATTTTCAGACGACTTTATCTCCAGCGGATTAAACCAGTCAAGTCCCTCAACACCGCCAAAATAGAGTATGTTTGATTCCGGGTTTATGAAATATGCACCATCTGTATATTCTGAATTTTGTAAACCATCTCTCTTATCGAAGTTCTGAAAAACACCTGATGAAGCATCCAGTTTTGAGAGTCCCTGATTTGTACTGATCCAGATTTGCCCCGCAGCATCTTCCAATAGTCCGTGTACGGTATTATTTGGCAGTCCGTTTCTCTCTGTATAATGAACAAACTGGTAAGGTTTGTACGACAGGTTTAATACACTTAATCCCTTGCTGGTACCGATCCACAACTTTTGATCGCTGCTCAGACAGAGTGAAAGGATGTCATCATCCACAAATTTCTTTTCAGCTTGCTCTCTTACTCCAAAGATTTCAAAGGAAGAGTTCAGGGTATTCAGGCGGTTCAGGCCCCCACCCCGGGTTCCGATCCAGAGTATATTCGGACCTTCTTCAAGAATGGAATATACAATATCGCTGTTCAGGCCCTGCTCTCCGCCCCTATAACGAAATTGCCGGAATTTATGCAGTACATAAGCTCCTTCTCTGTCCCTGGCCACTTCTATATTTACCAGGCCATACCCGTTTGTACCCAGCCAGATACTCCCATAAATATCCACACAGATGCAATAGACATTCCCAAATTCAAGCATCTCCTCATTCTTGAGATCTCGCGGAAAGTGAAAAATCTTTCCTGAAGATGACTCCAGCATGTCCACGCCTTCTCCGTCAACTCCAATCCATAAATTATTGCTTTGATCCATGTTTAGAGAAAGAACAGCATTATTTGACAGTCCGTTTTCCATGGTATAGGTTTTCCTTATTCCTGATTCGGGCGGTATTTTATTCAGGCCGCCTCCCCGGGTCCCCACCCACAAATTTCCACTTTTATCATTGTAAACCGATCGGACTATATTATGACTTAGGGAGCCTGATTCACTGCTTCCCTTTTCTATATTGAAAAATTGTTTTCCCTTGGTAATATAGCGATACACGCCATTGCCATCGGTCCCTATCCAGAGTAAATCCCGGGTCTGCTGTATGGTCCAGATTTTTACATGATTGGAAGAAAGCTCGGGCATCTTCTCATCCATTCGGATCAAATCCGGCACATCACCTAATACAAGTTTATATATGGAGCCATCATCTGTCCCCACCCAGAATTCATTGGCCACATCCGATTCATTAATCGTAGTTACATTCAATTGCGCATTTCCTTCGTGGAATCTTTGAAGTTCACGGGTCTCCAGGTTCATGATAATCACTCCGCCTGTTTCGAAGCTTATGGCAAGGTAGCTCGCCTGATCACCCCTTATAAACCAGTTTCTCTCAAATTTCAGCTCCCCGATATTTCCCAGGTCCGCTTCATACTCTTTCTTAAAGACATTTTTCTTAGAGTAAATAAGTAGTTTTCCCCCGGATCCCAGCAGATATAATTCGTTTTTACTGCCCCCTGAGAGGCCAATTATATTTTTGTGATCAGCCTCAGATATCCCCGTCAGATTTAATTGCCGGAATATATTCCCGCTCTGCTCGTAATAGGAGAGTCCGAATCTCATCAGTGAAACGTAGAGCATGGAATCGGGTCCTATACAGGCCTTCAGGTTTAGCTCCCGGACGGGCATATAAACATTCTCTGAAAAATAGGACTCAAAGGTCATCGTGTGGGGTAAAAAACGGTTGATGTCCTTATTTGTGATTACCCAGAGGTTTTGGTATTTGTCCTCAAGCAGATTCCTGATGATGTTATTACTCAATGAGCCTTTTTCCAGATAGTCAGGTTTAAATACTTTGATGTTTGTACCATCATACCTGTTTAGTCCGTCCCACGATCCAAACCACATCACACCTTCTGAATCCCGATGGATGCATGTAACGGCCGAGTTGGACAGTCCCTCTTCATTACTCAGATTCATGGGAATCCATTTACTCTTTGTAATCCCGGCAAGTGAATAATACACAAACAGACAAAACAGGGAGCATATGTAAACAGGTCTTCTCATATGGTTGAGTGGAAAAGAAAAGCGGGGACAAGTATAGTAAGTTATGACATTTATTTGATTATAAAGCAAATATGCGAATCCATTTTGGGAACCGGGTAGACAACTTTGGTCACGGGCAGGAAGTCAGACCATGCCCTTTGTCGGAACTTGTTCTCAGTTTTCGTGGATAAACATATGGATCTCGCTACAAGAAATAAACACAATCCGATTTTAAGGCCTCAGGACATCGCTCCGAGCACCCCGGGCATGAAAATAGAGTGCCTGCTCAATCCCGGTGTGTTCCGCTTTGAGAATAAAACATGGCTTTTGCTTCGGGTGGCCGAACGGCCCGGGCAGAAGGAAGGGATCCTGAGTTTTCCGGTACTGAAAGACGGGAAAATGGAAATACTGAGCTTCAAAAATGATGATCCCGATCTTGATCGTTCAGATCCGCGCATCATTACCTACAAAGGCAGCTCTTTTTTAACAACGCTGTCCCACCTCAGGCTTGTTTGTAGTGAAGATGGAATCCATTTTAAAGAGCCGCAGGACTACCCTTCCATATTTGGGAAGGGCCCCCAGGAGTCGTTCGGAATAGAAGATTGCCGGGTAAGCACTATCGATCAGGACTATCACCTTACATATACAAAAGTTTCGCCCACTGGTGTGGGTGTGGGGTACATGAAGACCCGGAACTGGAAAAAATTTGAAGGTTTTAGCATGATTTTCCCCCCTCACAATAAGGATTGTGCCATTTTCGAGGAGAAAATAAACAATAACTATTACGCCCTTCACAGACCCAGCAGTCCGGAATTGGGAGGTAATTATATATGGATTGCCAGGTCCAGGGACCTCATACACTGGGGAGATCATAAATGCATTGCTGTTACCAGGGATTCTTACTGGGATAGTGCCAGGATAGGTGCAGGTGCAGCACCCATAAGAACAACAGAAGGCTGGCTTGAAATATATCATGGTGCGAACAGTGAAAACAGGTATTGCCTGGGCGCCCTGCTTCTTGACCTTAAGGATCCTTCCCTGGTCCTTGCGCGAAGCAAGGAACCCATTATGGAACCAAGGGAAGATTACGAACTGAGCGGTTTTTTTGGGAATGTGATTTTCACAAATGGACAGCTTGTAGATGGAGATAAGCTGACCATTTATTATGGGGCAAGCGATGAAGTCATCTGTTTGGCCGGGTTCTCAATAAAGGAAATTCTGGCATCACTTAAAAACTAACAAATGGCATTATCGATTCTGAAAAAGCCTAAAATCGAATACGATTTTTTCCTCAGTATGCCACGGGGCATGAGGGTGCTTCTGATTACAAATATTATCTATGCCTTTGTACTTCCGGTAATTGACCTGTTCGTAGGTGCCTACATCATGCGTGCCTCAAATGAACCCCGACTGGTTGCAATCTATCAGCTGTCTGTTTACACAGGTATTCCCATCACCTTCCTGATCAATGGCTTCCTGCTGAATAAGATAAAAATAGCCCATCTCTATAGTTTTGGGATGCTTTTGAGTGGAATTTCAATGGTATTTATGATGACTCTGGGAGAGATTAATGCTCCTGGTGTTGCATTTTCTGGTCTTATCATGGGTTCCTCATTTGGCTTTTTCTGGGCGAATCGCGATTTCCTTGCACTGAATACGACCAACGATAACAACCGAAATTATTATTACGGACTGGAGACTTTTTTCTATACCGTTACCACCATTATTGTTCCGGTTACCATAGGATGGTTTCTGATTAGTTCAGGCAGATGGAAGTGGATTGGTAATATCGAAAATGCCTATAAAATTGTGACTGTTATCGTATTCTTCCTCACGATTTTATCAAGTATCATCATTCATAAGGAGGAATTCAAAAATCCATCCCGGAAGAGGTTTATCTTTTTCAAGTTTGACAAACTCTGGAACAGGATGTTATTTCTCTCCTCACTTAAAGGTCTGGCACAGGGCTACCTGGTTACTGCACCAGCCATTCTCATTATGCGCCTGGTAGGTGATGAGGGCTCACTGGGGAATATTCAAAGCCTGTCGGGAGTGCTGTCTGCCATCATCTTGTATATACTTGGCAGAATTTCCAAACCCAAACACAGAATCTATATTTTCTCTGCCGGGTTGATTGTTTTCTTCATCGGAACGCTCGTGAACGGAGTACTTTTCTCGGCAAGTGGGGTCATTGTATTTGTAATCTGCAAGGTGATGTTTCAACCCCTGCACGACATTGCATACTTCCCCATACAGATGAAAGTGATTGACGTACTCTCCCACAAAGAGAAAAGGAATCAGTTCGCCTATATTTTTAATCACGAATTCGGACTTTATATAGGCAGATTTCTGGGACTGGGGCTTTTCATTTTTCTCATCATGTATGTCTCCGAATCTTTTGCGCTGAAATACTCACTAATCATTATCGCGACTATTCAACTCTTATCCATACCGGTTGCCAGAAGGGTCATCAGGAGAGCAAACACTTATGAGAATGCTCCTGATCTTCCTCCTGCAGATATAATTGTTACTAAAAAACAATAATGAAAAACCTGATATATATACTAATCGCATTTGTGCTGGCCATAATCCATTCATGCACTGCCAGGCACCTGGAAATTAATCAGCTTGAATTGGATAAGGTAAGTCAAATGCCTTCACATCCCACCCCTTACAAGATCCTTGACTGGTATGAAAAGACGAAAAATTTCGACGATATCATATTTAACTACCATCCGGATAATCAGGGCGAAGCACTCATATGGATCGACCATTCGGAAAGAAATTTCCCCCAGGAAACCTTCGGTTTATTCACAGTGATTGGAGATATCCGGCAGGGACCCGATGTAAATAACGGCGAATTCCATGAAGCCATCAATTCCATGGGAGCCTTGTTGAGTGCCGGTTTGGTCGGAATCGATAAAACCGATCAGGATGGTTACAACTATCCGAAGATGATTCAGAATTATTTCAACAGGGAAAATGGATGGAATATCATGATGAATAATACTTCTGCCGAAGTGGCCATGCAGGGTGGGGGATATGGCCGGGATTGGTGGTATGATGTATTTCCCAATGTATTATACTATGCGCTTTCCGACCTCTTTCCTGAGGTTACAAGGGCTGACAGTCTTTTGTGGATAATCGCTGAACAGTTCTATAAAGCCGATTCGGTGCTGGATGGGAATTACGACTACTCCTACTTTGACTATTCGCTGATGGAAGGCAGGGTCAACCAGATTCCCTACCAGCAGGACGCAGCTGCAGGTCATGCCTGGGTTCTGTATGCAGCCTATGAGAAATTTGGGGATGAAAGATATCTGGAGGGAGCCATTTCAGCACTGGATGCGCTTTAC
Source organism: uncultured Bacteroidota bacterium (assembly GCA_963713725.1). Lineage (GTDB taxonomy): Bacteria > Bacteroidota > Bacteroidia > Bacteroidales. The sequence continues at coordinate 64,217 of CAVQMZ010000001.1, read as the reverse complement.
AGCCAGAGCGAGAGCCGTTTTTATGAGGTTTTGATGCCGTTTGGCGCCTATACCGCATCGAGGTTAAATGCTGAAGAGGGGACGAATTATGATATTTCGAAAATTCTGGAATGGACCTTCGATGGATGTACGAGTGAGGAAGGGCGCCAGGGATGGGGAATTATCAATGACCACTGGGGAGTATATGATGTAAGTGGAATACAGGGCAATATCATCCAGGAGGGAGGCTACGGCTTCCTGATGAATACCTTTGACATGGCCTGGCCCCTTGTGGCTATGGTCCGTTATGAACCCCAATATGCTGAAATCATTGGTAAGTGGATGCTGAATGCTGCCAATGCTGCCCGACTTTTTTACCCTTATGAAATTCCTGATAAAAATCAATGGCTGCCCGAAGAGAAGTCCATTACCCGGAATGTGATTGCTTACGAGGGACTAAAGAAAACCGATGTCTATAAAAAAGAAAATCTAAAAGGGGTTTCACCCGTCGCATTGGGAGATGGTCCGAACTGGGTTGTGGGACAGCCGGCCCTTTCCATGTTCAGCATTTACGGATCGGCTCATGTAGGGATTTTTGGATCTATTATTCGTGAAACCAATGAGGAGATGATCCTTCAGCTAAACTGTCTGGCTACTGACTTTTACAGAAAGCCTGCCTACCCAACTTATCTCTACTATAATCCCTTTAGCGAAGATCTGGTGATTGAATTCTTTAATGAGGGTGATCCTGTGGATCTGTACGATGCCATTAGTCATAAAATTGTGGCCTCAAGTGTAACAGATGCAGGTCATTTTACCCTGCCAGCTGACAGGACTATGCTTCTTGTTGCCATTCCGGAAAAAAGCGTGCTCGAAAAACTGGGCAATATAACAAGCGTAAATGGAATTGTGGTGGCTTACAAATAAGCCAACAAAAATCTTTAATCTGAATTAGCCATGAAAATTATTGTAAAAATACTTCTGCTGTCCTTTGTCGGACTTCTTTCTGTAAGTCTCTTGCAAGCACAGGAAAGGGTAATCACAGGTAAAGTGATGGACGGGTCCATTGATGAGGTTTTGCCAGGGGCTACCATCATCATAGTAGGAACAAGCACCGGAACCACCACAGATATGGATGGGATGTTTACCATAAGAGCTTCACAGGGAAACATAATTTCCGTGGCCTTTATAGGCTACCTTTCCCAGGAAATCGAAATAGGCACTGACAACCATATTGATGTTGTAATGATGCCTGATCTTGCAGAATTGGAGGAGGTAGTTGTAACCGGCTACTCCTCAGTACGCAAAAGCAATATAACCGGGGCAATATCAACAGTTGATGCCGGCGAACTTTCAAAAATGCCTGTTATTGGTGTTGATCGTGCCCTGGCCGGCAAGGTGTCCGGAGTAAGGGTGAATCAGGCCACCGGGGCTCCGGGAGATGATGTGTCCATAAGAATCAGGGGAGTGGGAACCATAGGAAACAACGATCCGCTTTATGTGATCGATGGCATTCCCACAAAGGGCGCCCTGAATATTATTTCTCCTTCCGACATCGAATCGATTTCTATCCTGAAAGATGCTGCATCTGCATCCATATATGGTTCACGTTCGGCAAACGGAGTTGTGGTGATTACCACCAAAAAAGGGACTTCGGGAAAGCAAACTGTGAGCTACAATGGATACTACGGGGTACAACAACACGGGAAGCTTACCCCCATGGTAAATACTGCTGACTACATCGATATTTATAATGAAGCGGCCCTGGCGGATGACAGGGATATAATTTCTCCTGAGATAGCCGCGACCTTTGCCGATGTTGACCACATGGAATCCATATTCCAGTTAGCCCCGGTTCAAAGTCACCAGCTAAGCTTTTCGGATGGCAATGAGAAATCACAATACCTGATCTCGGGTGATTATTTCAACCAGGATGGTATCATTCTAAATTCCTATTTCAAAAGGTATTCCTTCAAGGCAAATGTGAACTCAAATTTATCCAAATGGCTGCGCATCAATATCAATACAAACTTTGCCTCGACCAATCGAAATATCATTTCCAATTCAGGAGATGGAGCTTCCAGTGATAAGGGTAGTGTGGTACGATATGCATTTTTCAGAACTCCGGGTACACCTATCTATAAAGAGAATGGCGATTATGTGGATCTGCCTCAGAATCCAAAATTCCTGGGTGATGGATACAATCCGGTTGGACTGGCAAATCATTTCGACGACAAGGAGCGAAAATACATTTCCCTGAACAATGTGCTATTCGAAATCAAAATAGTGAAGGGTCTTGTTTTCAGGTCCAACAATGGAGTAAATCTGAATATAATTGACCGCAAAACATTTTATGAGGAATGGGGTGACAGGGGTATAGATGCACCGGGCAGTGCAAGCCATTCCACGGCAATCAATACAGCCCTTACCACGAACAATGTCCTGGAATACGGAAACACCTTCAATGAAATGCACTATGTACGTGTGCTTCTGGGTATGGAATTAATTAAGGATATGACGCAACTACATGGAGGCAGTCGTCAAAACTATCCCCAGCAAAGCGAAAATTTTCGATATCTGGATGCCGGAATCGGGGAGCAAAACAGTTACGGATCTGCCTGGGAATGGGCCCTGACGTCCTATTTTGCCAATCTGGAATACATTTTCAACAGCAAATATCTGCTGACTTTGACGGTTCGCAGAGATGGTTCATCACGTTTTTCAGAACAAAACCGCTATGGTGTATTCTATTCAGGATCTGTTGCATGGCGTCTGGATCAGGAGGCTTTTATGGCAAACTTTGTTGACAAGGCCCATATCAGTATGCTTAAGCTTAGAAGTTCATATGGTAAGCTTGGAAACCAGGAAATTGGGGATTATCCATGGGCTACGATCATAAGTGGAGGTTACGATTATCCCTTTGGGGGACAGGCTCAGAGGCTGCAAAACGGATATGCTATCTCCACCCAGGGTAATGATGAGGTAAAGTGGGAAACAACAAAACAATTCGATATCGGCCTTGACCTGAGAATGTTTCGGAACAAATTGATTTTTAATGCTGATTATTTCTACAAAGTTACCAGCGATATGCTGATTCCATATCCGGCCCCCTCCATTGGTGGTTCGGCTGAATATCCCTGGGTAAATGCGGGTAGTGTTGAAAATAAGGGTTTTGAGTTTGAGCTTGGCTATCGGAACAGCACTGAAAACTTTAGCTATGAAATAAGCGGAAATTTTGCCACCGTTAGTAATAAGGTGCTTTCATTGAGTGGGGAAGATGCAAAACCCATCATAGGCGGCGAAGTGGATAACAACACCTTTGTTACCGTAACCGGAGTGGGGGAGGCCATCGGAACTTTTTATGTGTACCAGATGGACGGCATATTCCAATCTACCACTGAGATCTTAACACATGCCTACCAGGGCCCCAATATCATGCCCGGTGATGTTAAATATAAGGACATGAGTGGCCCTGATGGAGTTCCCGATGGCACCATTGATGCCTTTGACAGGGTTTATGCCGGAAGTGCCATACCCAATTTTACTTATGGTTTAACTGTCAATCTGGCCTATAAGAACTTTGATTTTTCTGCCTTCTTCCAGGGAGTCCAGGGAAATAAAGTATACATGCAAATCAACAAGGATATCGAAGGATTCTACAGAGCCTTCCCTGTAACACAGCGTTTTTATGACAATCGCTGGACTGCGGATAAGCCGGGTAATGAATTTCCCCGTGCCGCATGGGGCGGAGCCACGAACAACAACCGGCCATCGACCCGATTTATTGAAGATGGCTCTTATGTAAGACTTAAGAACCTTCAGATTGGCTACACCATACCGAACAGTTCCAGCGAAAAAATCAGGATGGAACGAATCAGAGTATATGCCAGTGTACAGAATTTGTTCACCTACACCAAATTTTCTGGTTTGGATCCCGAGATGCAAACCAGCGAAAATGCTGCAGGGGAAGGAGACAGGGCAGTGGGTATTGATTGGGGCACCTACCCCAATTCAAGAACCTACCTGATTGGTCTGAACCTAACTTTTTAAAAACATGAGCGCCATGAAAACAACATTTTATAAGGCATTTATAGTAATAATGATGGCTTCTCTTTTATTCGCTTGTGAAGACATTTTGAACACAGAGCTAAAAGGAAGTTACACGACCGAAACTTTTTTTGTATCCGAGGAGAATGCAATTCTCGTCATCAACGCAGCATATCGCCCCCTGTCCTTTGCTACGGATGGTGGCGAAATCTGGGTGGTTGGAGATAACAGATCAGACGATGCTGTGAAAGGCGGCGACGCAGGGGATAAGGCCGATGCTGCTGATATTGACAATTTTGTGGAAAATACCAATAATGGTGTGGTAGCCACAATTTGGGCAAACTATTACGAAGGGATCACCCGCTGTAATTATGCTATCGTAAATGTGGATGCCATGAGCACCGATATTATCGATGCCGATCTGAAGGGGCGGATTATAGCAGAAGCAAAATTTTTACGTGCTTATTATTATTTCCTTCTGATCAATATTTACGGTGATGTCCCTCTGCTTCTTGAGCCCAAAATTGCCAGTGAGTTGCAAATTGCGCCATCAACCGTAAGTGAAATCTACGCACAAATCGAACAGGATTGTGATGATGCGCAGAAAGTATTGCCACCTGCCTACCCTGTCGGAGAGGTTGGGAGGGCAACAAAGGGTGCGGCAGTGGCCTTGCTTGCAAAAAGTTACCTCTTCCAGGGAAAGTGGAAAGAAGCGCATGAAATAGCAGAACTGCTTACACAGCCGCCTTATGCATATGGATTAATGGCAAATTATCAGCACAATTTTAATGTTGATTTTGAGAACAATGCCGAGTCTGTCTTTGAAGTTCAGCATTTAAGTCGCCAAAGTCCATTTGCAGGGAATCTGCTTAACCAGGCTTTTGCGGCTCCTGCCGATTACGGCATGGGCGAAGGCTATTACTTTAATCAGCCTACCCAGAATTTTGTGGATGAATTTGAGACGGTAAACGTCGATGGAACCACATATACTGATCCAAGGCTTGACTACTCCATAGGACGGGAAGATGCTCAATTGCCCTGGATAGACGACAGCATTTCCTACAGCAGCGAGTGGACAGAAACGGGTTATGTTGCGAAAAAATGTCTACAACCAATTTCAGAAATTCCGGGTAATATCAAAGGGGATGGCGGTTTGAATTACACAGCCATTCGATATGCAGATGTACTGCTCTGGTTGGCCGAGGCTTATAACGAAGATGGAAATCCATCCATGGCTTTGATGTATCTGAATATGATCAGGGATAGAGCCAGAACATGTTTCCAGGTGGATGAGAACCTGAGTTCTTACCCGGATATTCCTGCAGGCTTGCTTGAGGATATTTCAGGCGCAGACCAGAATTCTCTCCGGGATATGATACGTCACGAACGGCGGACTGAACTTGGTTTTGAGTTCCACCGCTACTTTGACATCATGAGATATGGGGAACAATACGCCAACGAAGCCTTTGAAGATGTTGACCATTTTTCTTATCAGGATCACAGATATCTTCCCTACCCCCAGCGAGAACTTGATACGAATTATGAGTTGAGAGACTACGCTAATAACTAAATCATATTGAAAATAAGTATCCTTTAATTATTCATTAAAAAAAAGAGAAATTATGAAACATGTATTGAAATTTTCACTTGCTGCTTTCATCATTATGGCAGCCTTTGTTACAAGTTGTGATAAAGAAGATGATCCTGTGCCTACCAATATTGACAAAACGGAATTACAGGCACTTTATGACGATGCGCTGGCATTACACGATGACGCTACGGAAGGAACCAACCCGGGTCAGTATGCCCCCGGATCAAAAGCTACATTCAAAACGGTAATTGATGCAGCTAAAACGGTGATTGACGACCTGTACACCACTGAGGCCGCAGTCGCTGCCATGGAAACTCAATTGATGACTGCCACGGATGTATTTATGAGCAAGAAGATTGAACCGGTCGGTACCGAATATCTGATTGCGCAGTGGCTGTTTAACGGTGATGCAATGGATAACTCGGGCAATGGTCATGATGGTGAATTAAAATCGGGCCACGAGAATTTTTATGAGGCAGGGAGTCCGGTTATGCCCGTATTAACTTCTGACCGATTTGGGAATGCCAACATGGCATACTACTTCGATAAAGGAGCAAATATTGAGGTTCCCTATAACTCAAAACTGAATCCGAAAAAAGAACTGAGTATAAGTGTCTGGATTAAAATGACCAGCCAGGACAACAATGATTACATCCTTTCTTTGGATCGCTGGATTGGTTATAAGTTAAATCTGCAATCGGAAGACAAACTTTATTACACCATCAGAAAACAAACGGACCCGGATACATGGGAGTTTGTATGTGACGACGACAGCAATCCATTTACTGTGAAAGAAAACATTTGGACACACGTAATTTGTTCCTATGGTACTGCAGGAGTCACTAAATTCTTTGCCAATGGTGAGAAAGTAAGGGAAGTTAATGACAGAGGCGTTATAGGCGACTTAATGACCGTAACAAAAAACCTTTGTATTGGTCAACAACTTCCAACGTCAGATTACATGGTTGAAGAAGCTGGTGCTACGGATGGATTCTTTAAAGGCTCCATGGATGACATGCGTCTGTACAACAAGGCTTTGACAGATGCTGAGGCACTTTCCATCTATACCCTGGAAAATGCTGAGGTTCAATAAGTAATATTTATGGCTCGTAAAGGGGAGGGGGGCATCCCCCCTCCCTTTTTTTAATAAACCTTATGAGAGAAAGTATTTTATTTTTTCTAATCATTATTGCGACGGCTTTCCCCCTGTTTTCTCAAAATGTATCCCTGGAATTATCAGGCGATGAAAAGGCAGGGTTCGATATAGATATACTGTATGGGAATCAGAAGGTGACCACGAACAAAAAAAATGGTGAGTTTAAGCTGATTATTGAAAACGCTGACCGAAGTATTTCCGATACACTTTACAGATGGAAAGCCGACAAAGCAGAAGAAAGCAGCAATGGAATAAAACTCTCCGGGCAGTATTTTTCAGAGACCCTGATGACCCTCATATCCATTGAAGTAGCCTATTCCATTGTAAATGAACATGTAATAAAGAAAGAAATCAGCCTGGAGCAAAACAATATTCCGCTTCTTATTTTACCAGCTTGAAAACAAATTAAGCCCCTCTGGCAAGCCTGTTTCGTACTGGAGTTTTGATCACATGGATCACCAGGGAGGATCCATACGGGAGATATTCCCTGCTGCGGGATTTCTATTGGGTGATTCCCTTGCTGTGGGATTACTAACAGATGCCGGATACAGAAACCAGTGGACCCGGAACATACGAAGACGCCCAACTGATCAGAGGTCCGGCAATACAGGGTTTAAAGCTGTAAGAACCATTGCCGACGTAAACCTTTACCGGATTGCAAATCACGAGGATCATTTGCGAAATGATCATTTTGTGAGCCTGACTTTTGGTGAATGTTCAGATTATAATGCCGGAATTCCAGGGGTTCTGGACATTGATTATTTTGACAACATAGTGAAAGCAAACTCGGACATTACAATTCCATTCACCACTTCTGATGGCTTTTATAAGATAAAATTCAAGTACAAATCAGAAAAGCCCTTTAATCTGCGACTTTTAAAATCCAGCAAAAACAACAATGAAGTGATTGGCTTTCATTATAAATCAGGTATTCCTGCCTCATCAGGTGAATGGCTCACATTTGAAGAGTCAGCTTTGCTGCAGGGACTCGAAGGCAGTGAAGCTCAACTCCTGATCGAAAGCAAATCAGACATTCACATCCAGGATTTTGAGATTTCTGAAATAAAGCCTCAAAAGTATCCCTATCACCGAATGCCCATTGGAGTAAAACAAACAAAAACAGTTTTTGCGTTTGTGCAGGAGGTCAGTGATTTAAGAGATATCCGCCTGGCCAGCCAGACAAGGCTTGCCGAAGGATTGGGTAAAACCGGTTCGGATGTGGAGAAAGTATTGTATGCCGACTTTATGATGCTTACCTGGATCACCTCTGCCCAGGACTTCAGTCCACATAATGTACCCAGCATCAACTATGCCCCTGATATGTACAACCGGGATTCGTTCTGGAGTGTGGTTTCTGTTTATGATCAAAAGTTAAATGAATCCATTTGGGAAAAATGGGGAGGGACACAGGACGAAAGAGGTGCAATCGGTACCATCATTACGCCTTTTATGGGGAGTATTGAGAAAAAGGGAAATGAGGCCACCTGTGAATGGATCTGGTGGGGATTGATAAACCAAAGAAGGTTTGATTCTTTTCTGGATACCCTGCGTTTGAAAAAGGCTTTGGAATTTTGCTTCCGGGAATTTGATCCCGATATGGATGGCATCGTTAGTGCCCAGTTTTCATTAAGCCAGAACGATGTAGTGTACTACGAACAAAAAACATCATCCCTTGCTGTGAATCAGGGGGTATATGCAGTAACCCTGATGGCTGCCAAAGAATTAGGCTTCGAAATCGACCAGGATTACATCGATAAAACTGTTCAGGAATACAGAAATTTTTACGATGAGGAAAAGGGCTACATTGTTTCCGACAAAGATTTCCCCTACGTGATTTCGCTCACTGACCTGATGCCCGAATTTGTGTCCTGGTGGTTATGGGACGCTCCTCTTCTCGACTCCGGAATGGTAATCTCTACCCTGAACAAAATTCCTCTTATTAACGATTGTGCCCCACTGATTTGCCATGCAACAGACACCTTTTTCACGGAGACAAATAAGCCATTTTTACCGGAGCAGATGTGGCCCGACGGACAATACTATAACGGCGGCAGCTGGATGCGAAATGAAATTTGCGCCTACGTTGCAGGTAAAAAGCATGGCTGGAAGCCGGCAGAGGAACGGATTGAGAAAAGAATGCTGGCTGAGATCAATCTCAACTACGATGAACCCTTCAGTCATGAAATTATACCCATGGATCTTTCTTTGCCAGAGTGCTGGTGGCCATCGGCAAGGGTTTTCAGCTGGAATGTTTTTACGCTGATAGCCCTTGAGGTGGCTGATATGCGATAACTATTATAAAGAAGACATCATGAACAAGAAAGCCATCATACCCATCATATTTGTTGCCTTTTGTTATATAGGCCAGGCACAACAAATCGCAGTTCCTCGTATTGATCTGATGCCCGATTTTCCCCAACCCTACCAGATGAGGGATTGGAAACAGGTTGCCAGGGGCTACGATTCACTTGTATTCGATGCAAGCCTCTCTGGGCAGTATTTGCCCCTGGTGTTTTTTCGGGAAACAAGTATTAATTATCCCGAGCATGCAAGTTTTGGCTTACATACTGCCATTGGCACATCCGACCCCAGGTCAGGCGAAGCGATCAATGTGCTTCCTGCCGTAATTGGCGCCTCACTGGTTGGGATTAATAAATCGAATCAGTATGGACAGAACTGGGCGCTTATGTGTGAAGAATATTTTAATAAGCGAGCGGAAGAAAATATTTATCTGAATCACCCGCATACAAGTTCGGGAGATGACTGGTGGTACGAGACCATGCCCAATATATTTTTCCTTCAGCTTAATGATTTATATCCGCATCTGGGCAGCTTCGATGTCCAGCTTGAAACACTGGCAGAGCAATGGTTAAGTGCCACAGCCTTTATGGGCGGAAGCACAACACCCTGGAAGGTGCCTTATATGAATTACCGTGCCTGGTCGATGTCGACCATGGCTCCCCTCGATATTGGAGTAAAGGAACCCGAAGCTGCCGGGGCCATTGCCTGGATGCTCTACAATGCTTATATCATTACCGGTGATCGGAAATACCTGAGTGGTGCGGAATGGAGCCTTGAGTATTTGAATGTTTATGAAGGAAATCCATCCTATGAATTACAACTACCCTATGGAGTTTATGCAGCCGCAAGACTCAATGCCGAAGTGGGTACAGATTATGATATTGAAAAAATGGTAAACTGGTGTTTTGATCGGGGCGAGCTTCGCGATTGGGGGTGCATTGTGGGTAAATGGGGAGCTTACGATTGTTCCGGACTCATCGGCGAAGCAAACGATGGCGGAAATGATTATGCCTTTGCCATGAATGGCTTCGAGCATGCCGGAGCCCTGGTCCCCATGGTTAGATACGATGATCGTTTTGCAGGCGCAATCGCCAAATGGGTCCTGAACCTGGCAAATGCCTCCAGGCTGTTTTATTCAAATTATTTGCCTGACGATATGCAGGACAATGAGGCCTGGGCAAATATGTACGATCCGGATTCCTATATCGCCTATGAATCCATGAAAGAAAGCAAGTTTGGTAAAAGTCCCTATGCCACGGGCGATGCGATGGATGGTGGGTGGGCATCCACAAACCTGATGTTATACAGCTCTTCCCATGTGGGAATCCTTGGCGGTCTAATTGATACAACAAATGTGAAGGGTATTTTGAAGCTGGACCTCTTAAGAACCGATTATTATAAGAAAGCTGCCTATCCCACTTATCTGTATTACAATCCCTATGATGTAAGCAAATCGGTTTCAGTGAAGCTTTCCCCCGGTTCCTATGATTTGTACGATGCGATTTCCAATTTAATACTTGTATCCGGGATATCCGGTTCTGCAAATATCAATATCGCTGCAAAACAAAGCCTTATGCTGGTTCAGATTCCGGCCGGAACCAGCCTCATCAAGCAGGGTAAAAAGACCTATGCCGGCAGTACGATCATTGATTTCAATAATGGAACTACAGTCCAGGACTATCCTCCAAGGATTAAGGCCCTGGCCGCAAAGGATGCTGTATTTGAAGTCAACACCACCCTGATGGTATACTGTACAGCCGACGATCCTGAACAGGAAGCCCTGGAATACGAATGGACACTGGAAGGCATATCTTATGACAGTGCGGATGTCTTTCAATATACAACGCCAGCTACTCCGGGTATTTATGATCTGAAATGTAAAGTTTCTGATCCCGGGACACAATGGGATACGCTTTCCATATCAATTGAGGTGGTGGAAAAGAAAATGCTTCCTCCTGAAATTATTAAAATTGAGGCTGAACCACGAAAGGTTCATCTTTCAGCATCTCTTGCTCTAAACTGTTTGGCGCAGGATGAAAATAATGATGTGCTCAGCTACGATTGGTCCTCGGATGAGGGTGATATTATTGCTGATGGTAGTGCCGCCATGTATACAGCACCTGGTATTGCAGGTAATTATTTCATCTTTTGTTCAGTGAGCGATGTTGACGGATTGACTGCTACGGATAGCATTGAGATCATGGTAAGAGATCTCTCTGCTGAGCCCTCGGGCCATCTGATTGCTCACTATCCCATGAATGGAAATGCACGGGATGCAAGTGGAAATGCACTATCATGGCACTTCGGGTGGTATACTTTGGGTGGATGATAAGGATGGCAAAGTTTCCGGTGCGGCACATTTTAACGGATCCAGCTCTTATATTCATGTTCCCAATGATGATCTGTTGAACTTTCAGGATGCTTTGTCCATCGCCTGCTGGATTAATATGGATGGGTTCACAGGCAGCGAACAGTATCCCATATCCCATGGAAACTGGGACAATCGTTACAAAATTTCAATATCCAATAACGCCTTTCGTTTTACACTGAAAACCACTGCTTCCATAAAAGACCTGGATTCGGAAACGCCTCCTCAACCCGGAAAATGGCACCATCTTGCTGCCGTGTATGATGGTATGGACATGGAGATATGGTTGGATGGTAAACTGGATGCATTTACTCCTTTTAGCGGACTTATCAATAAAACCTCCTTCGACCTGGCATTCGGGCAATACCTGCCGGGCGAGAACGGATATAACTTTCTGGGTTCTCTTGATGCGCTAAGTATTTTTGACTATGCGCTTTCTGCCGCGCAAATTTTTGATCATATGGAGCACAGCACAGAAATCACATCGACCCCGGAAGTTATGGGGGCGAAAAAGGGTATGGAAGTATTCCCGAATCCGGTCCGGGACCAGACTGTCAAAATAAGGATAGCGGATACTCAGGGGGGAAAGGTGATCATAGTACTGTATGATATAGCAGGCAAACAGGTAGCAATGGCCGAAGGATTCTCCTCAGGCACAGGAGCCGTAGAAATTATCATGCCTGTGGCCAAGCTGGCAAATGGAATTTACCTGCTTTCAGTCCGGAACAACGATATCATAAAAAAAGAATTGCTTATCATATCAAGATGATCTGAAAGTAAGTAAGCATATTATTTTTTTCATAAAAGCTCCTTTATTTGATAGGCCATAAGCTTACTCCCATGCCTGATGTAAAGTACGCCATTATCAATGACCGGTCGGGCCCAGTGCTGTTCTGAGGCAAAGGGGATGGTAAAGCTGCTGATAATTTCAAATTTCTCCGGGCCGGCATCCACCAGCGCCACCTGTCCCTCGGCTTCAGTATAGCAGTAGAACAGACCATCAGCATAGATTATTGAACCAGCCCCAAGCTCCTTGTTCAGAACCAGCTGTTCTCCTGTATTCCAGCCAATCACCTGCCAGTTTTTACCAAAGGCCATGGAGCCATAGAGGCAGGTATCTATTTTCACCAGTCCACCCAGGAGGTTTCGGAATTTTTTGTTTCGCCATACCACTTCGGCTTCTTTACCATCCTCTGAAAGTTGCAGTTGTACCAGCCCGGAGGTGCTTTTGGCATCGGCACTGCTGACCACCAGCAGGCCATCTTCGTATAAGGGCGTATTGGCATGAATCAGGTTCCCCTGGGTCTGCTCCACCCGCCAGTACATTTCCCCCTTATCGGCATCGATGCCCATGATGGAGGCTTCGCTCATGGCTATGACCAGTCTCTGACCTCCCCTTTCCACCAGGATGGGAGAATTGTAGGTGGCCTGTTCACCCTGTCCCGGGGATGCCCAAATTAGTTCTCCGCTAAAACGATCCAGGCTTACCACATTGTTTTCCTTTCCTCCGGGCACACAAATCAGCTGATTGCCATCGATGAGCACAGATTCCGAATAGCCGAAGAGGATCACTGAATCGACTTGGAAGTCCTGGAAAAAGTCCCTGGACCAGATTTCTTCCCCGTTTTCAGCACTTAAACAATATACAGCCCCGGCTCCACTTTCCACGTAAATGTGGTCATCCACCACCACAGGGGTAGATCGTGTGCCGATAAAATTGTTTGTAAAATCCTTTCCGTATTCCTTTTCCCAGATCAAATTCCCCTCCAGGTCAAGGGCAAAGATTGAGCCCATGGATTGGGCTGAATCCTTCACTCCGTTCACATATATAATGTCATTTGCTACCGCCACTGCCGAGTGACCAAAGCCAAGGCCCTCGTAAGACCAGATCAGTTCAGGCCCATTTTCCGGCCATTGTTTCAGCAGTCCGCTTTCCTCGTAGATGCCATCCCTGCTGGGACCGCGCCAGTCGGAAAAATCACTTTGTTTTGGGGTGCAGGAGTTGATGATAAAAAGCAGTAAAAGAGCGGGTGAATATTTCATAAGATTGGATTTAGGCGGCAATATAAGACAAGATTTCTAATCTTTCTATATGGGTAGCCCTTCCAGTAACTCTCGCATGCCCTGTGAGGGGAAGGGTGCCCTCGCGTTTACAAATTTTCCTTCCGGGTCGATAAGAATATAGGTAGGCGCCCCGGCCCCCTTGAGATAATCATTATTGAAGGGGGATCCCCATCCATTTTCCAGTCGGTACTGATCCTCATCGGGCAATCCCATCTCGGCCATTTTATTTTTCCAGGGTTCTTCTTCGGACAGGCAGACTGTAATAATCTCGATGTTTCGTCCCTCCAGTTCGTGCCTGATATCTTCCAGCCTGGGGATCTCGCGGATGCAGGGTCCGCAGGTATGCGACCAAACGTCGATGAGCAGGTATTTTCCTTTAAAATCGTCCAGTCTGGCAATTTTGTCATTCACATCCAGTATTTCAAAATCAGGTGCCGGATTTCCTGCCGCCAGTGGCTGCAGCCTCACCATATATTTTCTTGCTTCCTCCAGGTTCTTTTCCGAAACTCCCAATGCATGTGCCCTGGCAAGGATATCCTCATCGACTGCCATCCTGTTATTTTGCAGGCGTAAATTCTCCCAGATTACATCTGCCAGGATCACGGGATTTGTAAAGCTTTCTTCTGCGATATCAAAGACCTGGTGGGTTTTGGCCACTGCCTTCAGTCCTTTGTCTTGCAAATGAACCTGTAAATCCAGCCAGGAATAAAGAAAATACCTGTAACCCTCAAACTGGTAAAGCATGGTGTCATTCAGCCGGACGGTTTCCAGGTAGTCGTAAAAGTTATCAGGTAAATTGGATTCCTTACCGGTGTAAGCTTTGTTTTCCAGGTGATAAACATTCAGCTCATAATACCAGTAGTGTATTATGTTTTCCTTCTCCAGTGCGATGAAGCTGTCGCCTACTCCAGGGTTCTCCTGGCTATAGACATCCAGCATATCATGAAACTCAGAAATGATCCATGAATTCAGCTTTTTGTAGGATGGGGCATCCTGACTGTAGTAAGTTTTTATATTGACCGTATCCAAAAGGGTGGCCAGCTTTGCATTTTTGACTGCATACCAGGTATTTATGAGTGCGCTTTCACCACCTGAAAATTCTGGTGCATGAGAGGCGCTGGCATCATCAGTAATATACATGCTATCCCCGGGAAGCAGGTAGAAGAAGCTGTTGATTCCGTCAAACCACAGGTAGCGGTCCCATGTGATATTGAGCTTCATATGAAAGTTGCCTGCTTCGTCGGAATTGACGATGATTTCATGGTCACCCGTATTTGTGGAGATCTGAGCAGAGGCAAGATAAGGAAGGTGGCCCGCTACAATGGTTGGACCAGGGGTTTTGTCAATATTACATGAGAGCATGCTGAGGGCCAGTAATATGAAAAAACATGCAGGAATGGAGGGTGAAGAATGGGGGCGTTTCATGGAATTGGGTTTAGTTGCTTCAATATAAGATGATTCTGTCTAGGATTAGTTACTTTATAGATCGGACTTCAATTTTGAAAAGCCAACAATTAGCTGATTGTCCTTTGTTTTCCCGATCAGTTTACACACAAAGTTGTTTGCGCTGATGCCATTTCCTTCTCCGTCAAATTCAATGAGCAGGTCCTTTCCTGTTTTCATTGATCCAATCACCCTGCTGCCCCTTCCAAAGTCCACTTCTTCTGATGCTCCAAATCGAAGAGATTTCAGGTCCACATCCTTTTGGGCATCGAAACCCGGTTCCGACTTGAGCAGAATTTTAATGCTTCTGCTATCCTTGTTAACGGCTTCGTTGTTCAGCATTTTAATGCGCTTATTCACCGTCAGGGGAATGATTATATTTTTTGAATTATGCCTGTCGCCTGCCAGGTCATCGGCCTTGGGAACATCAATAACAGCAAGGGAAAGATGCGTGGCCCTGCCATACTCATCGGTCAGGACATGAGGGCGTTCAAGCTTATACCACCTGGTCCGGGTGCCGTCCACATAAGAGGTGCTGTTTGGAGTATAGGCCGTTCCCGGATTAAATTTCCAGTGAATGCCATCGGGCGAGCGCAGGTAAATGGCCCTATAATCCCAGAAGGCATTGATGATCATATGGAACTGAACTTCGTCCTTCCACAACACAGGATCCTCATAATTGGAGTATCGGTATTTCTCGGGAATAATATCATTGCCCTGAAGCGGTTTTGTAAGAACTTTATAGGGTCCCAGGGGGGCTTCACTTTCACTGAGCATCATTGCGCCCGCTTTGGTGACAAACAGGAAACGCCCGTCCTCGAGCTGAACACCTGATAAATTCCGGTAGAATCTGTATGACCTGCTTTCGGGCTCGCCGGATTCTGACCAGTCCACTGTCATGGTACCCAAACGTTTCCATGGGCCATCCATGCTTTCAGCAGTAAACAGGCCTGCCTCCCCAGTATGACCAATCGGGATCTTCAATTCCATTGTCCGGATCGCGCGGGATCACGCTTTCGGCACCCCACAAATCGGATCTTAACTCACTGTGAATGGGCATGGGCTGGATTAAATCGCTGAAGGATGCTCCTGAAATCGTAAGGACCCTGGCCTTTTTGATTTCGGAGGCGACACTATTATTTCCACTGTAGTCTATGGCATAAATTACATAGCTATTATCCCTGTCCTTGAGAGGGGTATAGTCCAGGAAGGAGTTGCCTTTTATACCATGGGCAATTTCCTGCATCTTATTTTGAGCTTCATCGCCTCGGAATATTGAATAAGCTGCCACATCCCTGTCGATGCTTTTTGTCCAAGTAAGTTTTATCTCTGTATCAAAAATCTGAGCTTCAATTTGTGTTGGCGGCAGCGGTGGGATCTCATCTTTTTTATCTAAAGTAACTTTATTGGAAGCCCCCGATTCCTTTTCATCCATCCGGGTCACTACATAGCTGTACTTTACACCATTGATCAGTGTGACATCCAGGTAGGTTTTTTCACGGGTTTCCCCTAGCTTATGATAGCCCTGCTTTTTATCATCGAGACGATAAATGTAAAAGCGGCTGTTTTTTTTGGCCAGGTCATCTTCCCAGGTGAGAGCTATACCTTCCTTCCTTACCACTGCATTAAGTCTGGGGCCTGCTTTTTCAGGATCAACAACGCTGATGTTTACATAATCAAGGTAAACCTTAACATCCTGTTCCGAATAAAAAGTGACCCTTACAAAGGGCAGGCCTGCTTCAGCATCCTCCCGGGTGATCTCATAAGTACCACTGAAATGTTCGAAGCTTTTATCGGAACCAGTCAGCTTCACCTTTTCGGCCAATAGGCGTTCATTGTCTCCAAATACAAGACTCAAAGAAATGGTCCCCATACATACGTATTCCAGATCGGCACCAAAACTCCACTTCCATTTATCTCCTTCTATCGCCTCCTGATAATCGGGATTTGTATTGAGCACTTTTGATTCTGCGATACCCAGATCATTGCTGCTGAATAAAGTTCCATAGTGCAGACCCATTGGGTTATCCCCAATCACCGCACGGGTGGTCCAGAAAGGTGATTGTTGCGCATTTCGCCAGTAATCCCATACTTCAGAAAAATCACCATCGTTTACATTGGCATGGGGCGAATTGTCGCCCAATAAAACGATTTGGGAATAGGATATACTATTCACAAATAAGGCACATAATATTACGAGTACGATCTTATTCATTCCTTTCAATCATTTAGGAGTCCCGGAATTTCCCCTTTGAATTCCATTCCAGCTGAATTCTGTTTACAGGCAGTGAGGCTAATTACTACAATTAAAACAGACAGGGAAAAACCAAATTTCATAGTTTAATTATTTGATTCACTGCATCATTGTATGCTCCCAAACTTTGAGCTTTTTTTATCTTTTTCAGACCTTTTCCGGAGGAGGGAAAGGAATGAATAAAATATTCCCAGAAGGAGTACATTTTCATCAGGAGATGTTTGGGACCCGATAAAGCTTCTTCATAAGAGCTAAAAAGCAGGTCATGAAAAGCCCTGAATAATTCATAACGGTTTTCCGGATAATTGGGATTGTCAGCTTTTATCATGGCCGGTAAAAAGGGATCGGCAATCAGTCCACGGCCAATCATCCAGTGGGAGATTGCCGGAAATTGCTCCTTCATTTCCCGAAAGCGCTGAACTGAAGTGATATCCCCATTGTAAAATATTGCATGGGAGCTTTGAGAGGTACATTCTTCGAAAGTCTGCAGATCTACCTCTCCTTTATAGAGCTGCTTCCCTATGCGGGGGTGTATGGCAATATTTTTTAGCTGGTGCTTCTCCAGTACAGGCAATACCTGAAAGATCTCGCGCGGGCTTTCGTATCCCAGGCGCATTTTTACTGAAACCTGAATATCTGTTTCTGTAAAAACCCTGTTTAGAATTTCATCAATTTTCCCGGGCTGGCTTAGCAATCCTGATCCCATTCCTCTTTTTGCCACCATGGGATATGGACAGCCCAGGTTCCAGTTCAGCTCCTTGTATCCGAGTTTCTGGATGTAATCTGCCACAAATAAAAATTCACGGGCATCTTTTGTAATAAGCTGGGGGATAAGATCAGGGGAGAGGTTGTTTTCAGGTAATATATCCCTTTTATTGGCCGGCCGGATCTCCATTTTTCCATTCAGTCGAATATATGGAGCCATATACTGGTCGATACCTCCAAAGTATGTTTGAAAAGCATTCCGGAATCGAAAATCAGTAAATCCCTGAAGGGGGGATGAAAAAAGCTTGATCATCTTCAAATTTAGTGAAGAAAGCTATACATCTTAGCGAATGAGCAGTTTTCTGATCTCAGGCCCGTTTTTCAGGATGTAGAGGCCCGGGCTCAGGAGGGAAAGGTCAATTTCTTCACTGAATTTTTCTCTGTATATCAAAGATCCTTTACTGTTAAACAGTTCTATATCTTCCCGCTCTTCTATGGGGCAACGGAGATAGAGGATGTTTTCGGCCGGATTTGGGTAAATCTCAAATGCTGAATTTGAGAATTCTTCCTGAACGCTGGTCACGGTCAGCCAGTTTTCCGCCTGGAAACTTGCGGGCATTTCCACAAAGGAGCCCCTTGCATTTGGCCATCGGCCAAAGCTCAGGTCGACTTCCTGGTCTGAAAAAACCACCTGATCCACAATGGCACTGTCGGCATCCGTAAGGATTACTTCTTCTCCTCCGGCCGAAAGCTTGAATGAGCTGTGCATTTTTCCCTGCTCCTGGTCCTCATCTGCCCAGACGATTATATATCCACCAGCAGAAATACTTGTGTCAGGCAGCATCCACTTGAAAAGCTTGCTGGCATTGTCACTCAAATGATAGCCCCTCAGAGAAAGAGGACCGGTGCTTAGATTATGCAGTTCTATCCAGTCGTCAAACTCTCCGGCTTCATCCTGCATGCCGGTGTTGTTTGAAGCCATCAGCTCATTGATCACGATCCCCGAATTCTCAGATAGCGGATGAGCCACCTGGTAAACAAAAACCTCGTATTCTGCCTTGCCAGGCAGGTAGCTTACGGTCATACTGCTGTCACCGGCCACAGCCTCCAAATAATATCTCACAAAGGTTCCTCCGGGTAGTCCGGGTATCGTGGCTGAATAGAGGCCTTCTTCCTCCTGCATCCTAAGGAGCTCAAATTCGCCCGTCAATTGTCGGCAGTAATAGAGCCTTAATTCCTGCAGTCCATCCGGATGGGAAGCCCGGGCTGTGATTTCTACTCCCTCATGTGAACGGGGAGCTTTAGTTTCTTCCTCATCCTGCCATTGTTTCACCTCGCTGATTTCCGGCGCCTCATTCTGAAATTCTGCATTGCTCAGAATGATGTTGGACCGATTATTAAAAAAGCTCTTTAAGCGGTTCACGCTAATGTTATGCTCACTCATTGAAAAATCGATCATTGGATCCGTCATAAGTTCCGGGGCAATCAGGGACGCATACTGGTCGATCTGATTCTTTGCCATCAAAGGATCCAATGCATATTTCAGCAGGGTTTTCATATGCGCAATATATCGTTGTCGCAGCTCAGGAAGCGAAAGCAATATGTTCAGAAGGGGATAATTCTCATCTTCTTCATTGATAAAGGGCGACCAATTCTGATTTCGGGGCGACATGGCCGAGTTTCCGTCGAACTCAAGCGGGGTCATCAGGCCGGTTTCCTCATTGACATAGAGATAATAATCCATCTTCCCTTTGTGGATATAGCTGTCATCATCGGCAAAAGCAATCTCCCTGGCCAGGAACCAGAGGGTAGCATCAATATCCATGATCCTTCTCAGGCTATCGTAAACCAAAGCAGGGTCTGTATTATTCAGTACATCACAGACCTGCAGGAGATAGTCCCAGGGATTTTCCATATCCGTATCCTTCAGGGTATAATACTGCTGATAAAGGGCGAGGGAATCGCCAAGGTAATTCAGGGCAGCCGTGCCATCACCCCACTGGGCTCCGCCTCCTCCCGGAGGTTCTTCAGTCCCCTTGGCGATTGAAGGATCCGCAGAAGTGTCTGCAGAAGCAGCTGCAGGAACATCTGCACGCCAGCGTATGCCATCCTTATCAAAAAACCATTCCTTGATATAGTCACCATTCAACTGTTGAATATTGGTATATAATCCCCAGTCCTCGCCATTCAGATAAAGCCGGATGAAATTCCCCTTCAGGGCGGGTAAAAATTCCCTTGAGAGGCTCCCGTAAAGGACCTCACGCATAAATGAAAAATCCTGGTAGGCATTATTCAGGTTGAAATTATTGTAGCCTTCAATGTCCTGTCCGTCAATATATTCGTCAAGTTTGATGCTGAAAGAAAGCTTTTCTGATCCCTCCTCCACAGCTTTTCTAAAGGAGGTTTGCCCCTTAAACTGTACTGCAATACTATCGTAAGCCTCATCTTCAAAGCGCAGCAGAGCCAGAACATGCTTTTCTGTGTCATAGTTGTCGAGCATCTGTTGCCAGTAATCTTCATCTTTGAACTCCAGATATAGCTTTTTGATCTTTGCTTCATCATAGAAACCTGTTGAAGGAAGCCCCCCGTAACTTAGCATGGAAGTGTCTTCGTTGAATCTAAGTTGATCCGGTATTTCCTGGGCACCCAATCCAGCCAGAAGGCAAAAGCCCACAAACAATAAAAAACCGACTTTCCTAATCATAAAAAACTCTTTTCTTAATTATCAGTTTGATTGCAAATCCGGCCATAGGTTTAATGAGCCTGAAGCCTGATCATAGTTTAGTTTAACATTCTTCTGCTTTTATCCGTCTATTTGTATAGATCATTCCTTGTGCATTATGAGACGAGTGGTGCCCATATTAATATTCACTATTATCCTGAATCTCGGGCAAGGCAATAGTTTTCAATTCAGGCCTGGCATATCAGGGAACCACTTTCCTAAACTCGAAACAAGTCGAATGATTCATATGTCCGGGACGGGAAATATGGAAGATACGAATGAGGTCGGTCCCGGGGAGCTTCCCTCAAGACTCACCTCCTTGGGCAGCAGAACAGGGAGGAATTAGAGGATGACTTTTCTGTGATCGGATTTTCGGAAATCCGCTTAAGAACATTGAAAATTAGAGTAGTACAACAAACATCCCCTCCCTTATGTTTAAGAATTGTCCAATTCGAAATCAATCTTCATTTGATCTGTAGAATTCTGGTTTTCGATATTGAAATTGGACATTGTTCCGCCCAGAAGTCTCACTCCTCGTTCTTTAATTTCTTGTTCGGGTAATAAATTTATCATGCAGCCAAGCATCTCCTCGTATGAAAAGCCTTGAGTCTGAGAATTGCTTCTTGTAATGGTGCTGAAGTCTGAATAGCGAATTTTCAGGGTAAGGGTCCTGCCCCTTTTGTTCTTAGCCTCGCAGCGCTTCCACATGATATCCAGTACCTTGCCCAGCTTCTCTTTTACCTCATCAATATCATAAAGATCCGTTTCATAGGTGCGTTCTGCTCCAATGGATTTACGTTCCCTGAAGGGGGTCACAGGACGATCATCTTTGCCACGTACCACATCATAAAAGTAGTTCCCGGCTTTTCCAAAATACCTGGTCAGCTCTTTCCGGGGATAAGTCTTTAAGTCGCGGCCCTTGTGGATATTCATCCCATGCATTTTTTGGGCAGTTACTTTTCCCACGCCAAAGAACAATTCAATATCCAAATCCTCCAGGAATCCTTCTGCCTCTTCGGGTTTGATAAGGTAGAAGCCATCGGGTTTGTCCATGTCGGAGGCAATCTTCGCCAGGAATTTATTGTAGGATACGCCGGCCGAAGCGATTAATCCCTCGCGCTTTCGGATTTCCTTCTTAATCTCCATGGCAATTAAGGAAGCTGATGCCGGACCTTTCTTTGTCCGGGTAACATCCAGATATGCCTCATCCAGGGACAGGGGTTCCACCAGGTCGGTATAATCGTGAAAGATATTCCGGATACTAGCGGAGACTTCTTTATAGACATCAAAACGGTGTGGAGTCACAATCAGATCAGGGCACTTGCGTAAGGCCACAGACATGGGCATGGCCGAATATACGCCAAACTTCCTGGCCTCATAGCTGGCGGCAGCAACCACGGAGCGGGGACCACGACCTCCTACCACCAGGGGCTTGCCCTTAAATTCCGGGAAATCCCGCTGCTCCACTGAAGCAAAAAACGAGTCCATATCTATGTGGATGATCTTTCTCAAAAGGACTGGTTATTTTACAATAAATTTTTCCAGCTCGGTTTTAAATTCAGGCGGACTGCATCGATGAATGGATAGGCTGCTACACTCATTAAATTGCAGAAAAGGCCCTAATTCTTTGCCCAGAGCCAGTGCAAAGGCTTCCCTTTTTTTAAGTCCGGGTTCCAAAGCAAGATGCTGGATGTGCATGTGCGCATTCTTTCTGTCCGCTTTGCAATCCATGCGGGCGACCAACTTTCCATCCCATAAAACTGGCAGGACAAAATAACCGAATTTACGTTTGGGAGCAGGCACATAACATTCCAGTTGATAGTCAAAGCCAAAGAGTTCAAGGGTACGTTTGCGCTGAATCAGAAGATTATCAAAGGGGGAGAGTATTTTGACTTTCTTCCTTGCCAATGGCTTTCCCAGGAGCCTGAGCGATTCGGGTAAGACATAGTAGAGATTTTCCCCCGCACTGCATTGTAATAACTCTCCACTCAGTAACATTTCCTGCAACATTGATATTACCGGTCCTTTGGTGTTTTTCAGAAGATAGCTCATTTCACTGGCTGTCCCCAAACCATTGGCCAGCAGGTAACGGGTAATCAGAAAACGGGCATGTTCTTCCGGTCCGGGTATGGAAGTATCAATGTTGTCCGGCAATACCCGTTCGCTAAGATCGTATACTTTATGAAAATTTACCCGGTAGGGGATCATGAGTTCACCCTGCATAAACAGATTCTCCAGTGCCTGTTTGATGGGCCTGGTCTGCCATTCTCCCATTCTTTTAACCTTCGTATCAAAATCTTTCGCCATCAAAGGACCTTCGTTTTCAATACGTTTAAGTACCGACTTCATAAGTTTCTCATCGCGCGTGTACCAGTGATTATCCTTTCCGCTTTTAATGGCATGCTTTCGTGGCAAACTAAAGCGATAATCTCGCATGGGAAGATAGGCTGCCGCATGTGACCAGTATTCGAAAATCTTTTTTTCACCATCAGGTTTTCCAGGTGGGATGAAAGATATTGTGGGTTCCGGTTCCAGAGCGTATGGTGATGGGCACGCTGAATTACCGAGATTGTATCAATCTGGATATAGCCAAGCTGTTCAATAGCTGAAAGCGAAGCATCAACAGGCTTGCCAGCATGCTTTTTCGGAGGAATCCTCTGTGACAGAAGAACCAGTTTTCGGGCTTCCGTAATGGAGAGTGATTCTGTTTTTCCTGTCATATTTGCTTTCCTCTCTGCTTTTTCCTCACACGATATTCGAAATAAAGCTAATAATTTTGAAGTTTGAAGTTTATTATACTTTTACAATTACCAAAGGCAACATTTATAGTCTATTTGAATGAAAAATAAATTCGCATTTTTTCTGGGGATATTTCTTTTGCAGGTTTGTACAGCTTGTAATGACAGCATACCGGAAAAATCTGTTAAACCCCTCCCCAAAGACCACCAGGTTATCGGCGTAAGCGTTTGGGACAGGATTTCATGCCGAAGCGAACCACGAAGAGCCTCGTCATCCATAACCTTGCTGAGTCTTGGAGAAAGTTTTATTTATATGGATACTTTTGCCATTGACTCTTCTTATAACAATACCAAATTCCTCAAGGCCCGTTTATCGGACTCTAGCATAGTGTGGGTGTATGGATTTGCCAGCGAGCTTAATGCTACTCCGGCCGTTATCACTACTGAGGTCCCTTTATATATGAGGCCCGATCTGCTTACCATCACCGAAAAACGAATGAAGGTAATGGACATAGTTGCCCTGAGCGAAGAGCGGGATAACTGGGTAAAAGTGGTGAGTGAGAAGAAGGAGAAAGTAGGTTGGATAAAAACAGAGTACATAAGCAACAACAAGATTGATCTGGCGTTTGCTTTATTAGCCAGGCGGCAACTGGAAGAAGCGGATCAGGAGCAAAAGATTAAAAATATTGAAGTGTTACTTGAAAACAATCCTTATCCAAATACCATCTTCATTTCAGAATTAGAAAGAATCCTGGATACGGAGAAGGAAATTCTAAGAGAAAGCCAGGATAACAGGGACCGTGACGACCGTGACCGTGACAATCGGGACAGGGATAACAGTAACAGAAGAAGGAACGATTAAGAAAGCGTCTTGCTTAGTATTCATTATAAAAGAGTTTTCAGGTATACAACATTGGCGATTGCCGGTGTTGTATTGCTTTTTACTACTCTTTTTGCTCTGGTCTATTTTGGTGCCCTTGGCCATATTTCCACGGTCAAAGAATTACAAAACATTCAGAATTACCTGTCTTCGGAAGTCTATTCGAGCGATAATGTACTTCTGGGGAAATACTACCTCCAGGACAGGACCAATGTGCGTTACGAAGATTTACCGGAACACCTCATCGATGCGCTGCTGGCAACCGAAGATGTGCGTTTCTATGAGCACAATGGTATCGACAAAAAAAGTTCGGTCAGAGTCCTTGTCAAATCTGTAATTTTTCAGAACCGCAGTTCCGGTGGAGGAAGTACGATTCATCAGCAACTGGCCAAAAATCTTTTTTCCAGGAAGCGGTATTCCGTATTTACAATGCCGGTAAATAAGTTCAGGGAAATGATCATTGGGGTGCGACTCCATAAAGCCTATTCAAAGGAAGAAATCCTGGAGCTCTATCTGAATACGGTTTCATTTGGAGAAAATACCTATGGAATTGAAACTGCAGCAAAAAGGTTTTTTAACAAGGAACCAGAGGATTTGAAAATTGAAGAATCGGCTGTGTTAGTAGGTATGTTAAAGGGAACCAATCTTTACAATCCAAGGCTGTATCCGGAAAGGTCGAGATTAAGGAGGAACCTGGTGCTTTCCCAAATGTATACCTATGACTATCTGGATAAGGAAACTGCAGATTCCCTGAGTTGCTGACACTGACACTGGACTATGTCAATCTTTCACACAATGAAGGGATAGCCCCTTACTTCAGGGAGCACCTGCGATTGGTTATGCTGGACTGGGTAAAAAATCATCCCAAAGAGGATGGTACGCTTTATAATATTTACACCGACGGACTAAAAATCCATACTACCATAAATGCCGATTTGCAGGAATATGCAGAACAGGCCATGAAGGTTCACATGGCTCATCTTCAAAATATTTTCGACCGACAATGGAAAAATAAATCCCCATTGGGGAATGACAGTCCTGTCATTATAAATGCGCTTGAAAATACCCGGCGCTACAAAAGCCTGAAAAGAAAAGGGCTATCCAGGGAAAATATCATTGATTCGCTGAAGCTTCCCCACAGGATGGAAATATTTACCTGGGAGGGTATGAAGGAAGTAAACATGTCGACGTACGATTCTGTAGTACATTATGCCAAGTTTTTACATGCGGGTTTGCTATCCATGGAAGCTAAAACCGGTTATGTGAGGGCCTGGGTTGGTGGAATCAATTCTCAGTATTTTAAATACGACCATGTAACCTCAAAGAGACAGGCTGGGTCAACTTTTAAACCCATCATATATTCAGCGGCACTTAAAAACGGGCATGATCCCTGTTCCTATCTTCCCAACGACTCGGTGGTATATGAGGAATACAAAAACTGGACACCAAAAAATTCAAGTGGTGGATATGGTGGATATTACTCTATGAAAGGCGCCCTGACTCATTCTGTAAATACGATCAGTGTCAAATTGTTGGAAGAAACCGGAATCGACGAAGTAATCCAGTTTTCAAAGCAGCTGGGGATTACAGGAGACTTGCCGGAAGTGCTCTCACTGGCGCTTGGAACGGGAGATGTTTCGCTGCAGGAAATGCTTCAGGCTTACAGTATTTTCCTGAATGAAGGCAGGGTTGTGCAGCCCATTTTTCTTAAGCGAATTGAAGACAAATCCGGGAAGGTTTTGTTTGAAAACAAAAGCGTCATTTCTGATCCGCTTATTGATGCGCATCAGGCCCAATTAATGACCGAAATGATGAAGAGTGTGGTGAATCATGGGACAGCCTCATCCTTGCGAACAATTTATGGATTTGATAATGAGATTGCCGGGAAAACCGGAACCACCCAAAACAATACCGACGGATGGTTTATAGGATTTACACCTGTCTTAATTAGCGGTGTATGGGTTGGAGGCGATTATCCCAGTGTAAGATTCAGATATGGGGGCTATGGACAGGGTGCAGCGGCTGCATTGCCTGTCTGGGCCCGGTATATGCAGCAGATTTATCGGGACCCCCTGTACAGATATTCGAAACAGCTCTCCTTTGAAATCCCCGAAAGTGTAATTGATGAATTGGATTGCGAGGACTACCTGGAATCAGGTAGCAAAGTCCGGAAGGAAAAAAGAAATCAACGCGCAAAGTCTCGCAGGGATAAGAAACGAAGAAGGAATAAGTGAATTATATCCCTTAAGGCAAGCCAGCAGGGAATGTATATTAAAAACAAACAAAGCATAAAATGAATTCAAGAGTTTTAATCCTTTCAGTATCACTGATGCTAAGTATGAATATTTTTTCCCAGGATCCGAATTTTCATATATATCTGTGTTTCGGACAGTCAAATATGGAAGGCCAGGGCGCCATCCAGTCTCAGGACAGTACTGTTGATAGCCGTTTTCAGGTCTTGCAGGCACTTGATTGTCCAAACCTTGGAAGGGCCAGGGCTGAATGGTATACGGCTGTTCCACCTTTATGCCAGTGTGGGTCAGGTCTTTCGCCTGCAGATTATTTTGGCCGATGCATGGTGGCAAAGCTTCCGGACAGCATCAGGGTAGGAGTGATTAATGTGGCTGTCGGGGGATGCGATATCAGGTTATTTGACAAGGATATTTATCAGGACTATGATTCTACCTATACAGAAAGATGGTTTGCCGATAAAATCGAAGCCTACGAAGGAAATCCTTATGGCTACCTTATGGACCTTGCAAAATTGGCACAACAAGATGGCTATATAAAGGGAATTCTGCTGCACCAGGGAGAATCAAACACCGGCGACATTAATTGGCCGACGTATGTGAAAAAGATTTACAATGATATGTTGACTGACCTTACACTGGATGCCAATTCAGTTCCCCTGCTGGCTGGTGAAGTTGTATCACTTCCCGGGTCTTGCTGTTTAAGTATGAATGCTATAATTAACACACTGCCCGACACAATTCCCACTGCTCATGTTATTTCATCCAAGGGATGTTTGGCCATGGATAAGGCTCATTTTGATTCGGAGGGGTACAGAATCATGGGAAGACGATATGCAGAGAGAATGCTTCAAATAAAAAAGTTATAATTTCTTCAGATCATAAATGTCTTTTCGCCTGTCTCTCAGGTTTCTAACACTCCCGAATTGATTTAACTCTCTCAGCAGGCCAATGTCACAATCGGCGATAAGAATCATTTCTGTATTTGGAGTTGCCTCCGCTTTTACGCCGTTAGCAGGAAAAGCAAAATCACAGGGGTAAAGACCATGGATTGCGCATATTGTATATCCATATTGTGGACTTTGGGCAAATTCCCGACGCAACCTGCGATAGCCACATAACATTCATTTTCGATGGCTCTGGCCTGGGCGCAATTTCTTACCCTGGAATAGCCGTTTTGCGTGTCGGTCAGAAATGGAACAAATAAAATATCCATCCCTTCTTCGGCAAGCAGGCGACTGAGCTCCGGAAACTCCACGTCATAACATATCAGAATCCCTATTTTACCGCAGTCTGTATCGAAGACCTTAAGCTGCTTTCCTTTCTGCATTCCCCAGACTTTGACTTCATCCGGAGTCACATGGAGTTTCTCATATCTTTCGGTAGTTCCGTCTCTTTTGCATAAATAGCCCACATTGTATAGCCTGTCATCCTGAATCTCGGGCAGGCTGCCGGAAATGATATTGATGTTATAGGAGATGGCCAGTTCCGAGAACTTTTGTACTACTCCGGCAGTATGGTTTGCAAGCTCCCTGATGGCTTCAGGTTCCGTTAAATGGTTGTTCTCGGCCATTAATGGAGCACTGAAAAATTCCGGGAAGAGTGCGAAATCAGAACGGTATCCCGAAACGGCATCCACAAAATATTCGGCCTGCTGCAAGCAATTCCTCCATGTCTTTATAGGGCCTCATCTGCCACTGAATAAGCCCCAGCCTTACAAGTTTTTTTGTGGTGACTGCCTTTTTATTCTGTTTTTCATAGTAGATATTATCCCATTCCAGGAGGACCGCATATTCATTGGAGGCTTCGTCTCCCTCCAGATAGTTTTTAAGGATTTTGGAAGGATGGAAATCATTGGATACCTGGAAATTCAGAACCGGGTCATTAATTTCCTTCATTCGAACCTTTGCGATATACTCCTTTGGAGTAAGTTCACTTGAGAATTTGTGGTAGTTGGGAATTCTTCCTCCAAAGGCAACACTCTTAAGATTCAGCCTTTCACACAGCTCCTTTCTGTAATCATAGAGTCTTCTGCCCAGTCTTAATCCTCTGTATTCGGGTTTGATAAATATATCGATCCCATACAATACATCTCCATCGGCATCATGTGTGCTAAATGTATAGTTCCCGGTAATTTCCTTATAGGTATGATTTGAATCAAAATGGGCATAGTTAACAATTATGGATAGCGCACATCCGGCAATCTGATTGTTAACCTTAATGACCACTTGTCCTTCCGGAAAAAGATCTATCAATGTTTTGATCTGATGCTCTCTCCAGTATGAATTGGGCATAGTGCTGTAAGACTCTATCATCGTTTCCTTTAACTCCTGATAGTCATTAAGGCTAAGGAAAGAGAGCTCAATATTTTCGATTTCGTGCATGAATAATTCTAAGAAATATTTGATTTCGATTTAGCGAGGAAAGATACTAAATTCTGAAAGCTCTTTATTACTTTACACGCTGTGAGCACTCAGAAATCTAATTATACTAAGATGAATCTAATTATACTAAGATGAAAAAGATAAGACCAGTAATTATATTATTCACTTCTTAATGTTTCTGCCGGATTTCTGTTGGCAGATCGCCAGCTCTGCAAGCTTACAATGATGAAGGTCATCATCGCCAGGAGAAGACCTGAACTTAAAAATATCCAGGGACTAATGCTTGTTTTGTAGGCAAAATTATCGAGCCATTTATGCATTACAAACCAGCTTAGCGGATAGGCCAGGACAAAGGCAATTAGTAAATTGATCGTAAAAGTTTTGTTAAGGTTCAGTACTACTTCCCATACTTTTGCGCCGTTTATTTTTCGGACGGCTATTTCTTTCATTCTGCTTTCGCATAAAAAGAGCGAAAGACTCAGCACCCCAAGTACCGCTATGATGATTGCAATCAATGACGAAAATGAAATGGCCTTATTCAATTTATCCTCTGAATGATATAGCTTATTAAAGCTCTCGTCCAAAAACTGATAGCTGAATGGATATCCCGGGGCAAGTTCGGTCCATATTTCATTTATTTCATTGAGGGTATTCTGGATGTTATTGCCTGATAATTTAATATTTGCAATGGCTCCCTGGCGTGGTAAATAAACAATGGCCAAAGGCTCTATAGTATGGTGAAGGGATTTGTAATTAAAATCCTTCACAATGCCAACCACCCTGGCGCTTCCCCCCGGTACTCTGATTTCAAGTTCAAAGGGATCTTCCACGCCAAAGGCTCTCACTGCAGCCTCATTTAACAGGGCTGTGGCATTTATGTCAGCCTTCATATCTTTGCTGAAAAAGCGGCCTTCAAGCAGATTCAAATCGTACAGATCGATGAATTCAGCATCTACCCATACTGAAGCGAAATCTATGCTTCTTCCATTAAGCTCCAGATTATTATATCCCTCAATTTTCCCAAGTATACTGCTCGAATAGGCTACCCTTTGTATGTTTGGCAAGCCCTGCACACGCTCCGTAAAAACCTCCTTCTGTCCCCTCAGTATTTGCATGGGTAGTTTTGCATATATAACATATTCCTTCTCTATTCCTATGTCCTTTTTTTTAAGAAATGCGACTTGCTTGTTAATAAGAAGCGTACAGGCGATTAAAGTAATGGAAACGAAAAACTGAAAGATCACAAGCAAATTCCGGAGACTCTTCCCTCTGGGAGAATGCCGGGATCCTGTTTTCAGAACATTTACTTCTTTCCGGGAGGACAAATAGAGTGCAGGATAGATGCCTGCCAAAAGGCTGATTAACAGGACTCCGGGAACAAACAGAATATAAAATGAAGTGGAAATATCTAAGCTTTGACTAATGTTCATAAACTGGCTAAACCTGGGCAGCAATAATTCAGCTAAAGCGAAGCCGATTATTGCCGCAAAAAGGCTGATGAGGGTAGTCTCTGTTAAGTATTGTAAAATCAGAGATTTTCTGCTTGAGCCAAACACTTTCTGAATACCAATTTCCTTGTTTCTCAGTGATGCTTTCGCTGTTGTCAGATTCACATAAGCAACAATGGATAATAGTAGAATGATCATGCTTACTACTACTAATATCCTTATCAGTAATAAATTACCCCTGTTGGTTGTGTCATTGCTTAAATTCTTGTTAAAATAGACTTCTCTGATTGGGTGTAAACCCAGGGGTGTCGCTCTTGCATCGTCAAAACTGTTCAAAGCAGACAGGTTTGATTCATAATAATTAATCAGAAAGCCTTTTAACTTGCTTTCCAGTTCTTCTGGATTGATGTTGGGCTTCAGAAGAAGGTAGGTTTCATATACTCCGAATCCCCAGTTATCCGGGTAATATGGAAGCATTATTTTAGTTGATGCCTCCGAGATTAACCCATTAAATTGTATGGATGAATTCTGTGGTACATCTTCTACAATGGCTAAAACAGTAAACTTAAAATCCTGTGTGCTTCTCCAGATTACGCTTTGACCAAGGGGATCTTCATCCTTAAATATTCGCCGGGCTTCACTTCGGGTCAGGATCATTGAGAATGGAGTACTTAATGCGCTGTTTATATCCCCGCTTATAAGCTTGAAGTCAAAGACGCTGAAGAATGCAGAATCGACGGAATAATAGTCGCTTATCTCAAGTGATTCATTGTTGTAGCTTAATATGGGCGAGTGTGCGAATAATTGATGTGTTTCAATATGGGTAGCATGCTGAATTTCAGCAAAATTAGTTCTAAGCAATTCCGTTAAGGGGCCGGGAGTGCCACTGGACTGACCGTATGTAAGCTTAAATATCCTGGCTGAGTGTTTATGGAAAGCATCAACCTTTAACTCCTGGTTCGCAAAAACCGAGATTACAATAAATATCGCAATACTCATTGAAAGGCTGAAAACACTGATAAAAGTGTTGCTTTTGTATTTTTTCAGATTTCGAAATCCCAATTTGATAAAGTGCCTGATCATAATCCTGGATTTAGTGAATCACATCACAGATTGAAGTCTAATCAAAGTTAAACTAAATATTTAGTTTAACAACTAAAAATATTAGTTTGTTTGTGACAGGGGCTTTCCTCCCAATTTCATTACATTTGTCTTGCAACGAATCATAAACTAAACTTCTACCATGAAACCAACAGCTTTACAAACTGTAATTGCCGTACTATTTGTTGTAAGCATTAGCGCTTGCAACTCCCATGAATACGATCAAATTTCAATCGATGTATCCCATAAGGGTCAGCCTGTCGAGAAATATATCTACGGTCAGTTCATCGAACACCTTGGGAAGTGCATTTACGGAGGAATCTGGGCTGAAATGGTGGAGGACCGCAAGTTTTACTACCCGGTTAGCGAGGTTTTTGATCCCTTTGGTACTGCATCCGACCCCTTCTGGAATACTGGTCCCTACCCGTACCTGAAAGCTTCCCCCTGGGAGATCATCGGTAAGGGTGGAAATGTGCAGATGGAAAGGGAGAATCCCTACTCCGGAGAATTCGCAGTAAAAATACAAGCCCCTGGCGACGGAACTTCCGCAGGTATACGTCAATATGGTCTGGGCTTGATCAAAGATAAAAAGTACAATGGCCATATCATACTTTCCGGGGATAAATTCAAGCCTGCCTGTGATTGTACGACTTTCCTCAGAGAACAATAAAATTGAAGTAGAGGTGGATGAGATAAACCCGGGCTACCATGCTGCAAGCTTTGAATTTGAATCTCCATTTGCTTCCGACAGCGTGACACTTGAAATATTCAGCAAGGGGTCGGGCTATTTCACAATTGGGACTCTATCCATCATGCCGGCGGACAACATCAAGGGCTGGAGAAAGGATGTAATAGCCTTAATGAAGGAGCTGGATAGTCCTGTTTACAGGTGGCCTGGCGGGAATTTTGTGAGTGGGTACAACTGGCGCGATGGTATTGGCGACCGCGATAAAAGGCCCCCAAGGAAGAATCCGGCCTGGAAGGGCGTGGAATCCAATGATGTGGGTATCCATGAATACATGGAGCTGATGGAATTGCTCGATGCGGAGGCATTTATTGCAGTGAATACCGGCCTCGGCACCATGGAGGAGGTGGTCGAGGAGATTGAATATGTGAATGGTCCTGCCGATTCGGAGTGGGGTCAACTCCGTGCAGAAAACGGGCACCCGGAACCTTACGGTGTACTTTGGTGGGCAGTCGGAAATGAGATGTTCGGATCGTGGCAGTTGGGTCATATGCCCCTGAGCGAATATGTCAGCAAACACAACAGCATAGCAGATGCCATGTGGAAAGTGGATCCGGCCGCCCAGCTGATTGGAGTGGGTGAAGCAGGGGAATGGAGTGAAACTATGCTCTCCCAATCGGCCGATAAAATGAACCTGATCAGTGAGCATATTTATTGCCGCGAACTGGATTCGGTGACTGAGCATATCGATCAGATCGCCAATTCGGTGAAAAGGGTGGCCGATGCTCACAGGAAATACCGTAGCGAAATTGAAGGCCTGGCGGAAAAGAATATCCGGATCGCCATGGATGAATGGAATTACTGGTATGGTGATTACCTCTACGGTGAACTGGGTGTCCGTTACCATCATAAGGATGCTTTAGGCATTGCAAAGGGGTTGCATGAGTTTTTCAGGAATTCGGATCTCTTCTTTATGGCGAACTATGCCCAGACCGTAAATGTCATAGGTTGCATTAAAACCACTTCCACCAGTGCAGGATTTGCCACCACTGCCCTGCCTCTGATTCTTTACCGCAAACACTTCGAATCTGTCCCTCTCAGGGTGGACAATTCAATTCCCAAACTGGACCTTGCCGCTGCCGTTTCTGATGACAGGAATGTACTTACTGTATCCATTGTAAATTCAGGTGATAAAGCGTCGGTCTTTGAACTGGATGTTCCAGGAATCAGCCTTCCTAAAAAAGCCAGTGCATGGATCATACAACATGACGATCCTGAAGCTTATAATGTACCCGGGAAGGATCCTGAAGTAAGTATCATTGAATCAGACTATACAGTGAAAAAGCAAAGGATCGAAGTCCCATCCTACGCCATAATGTTGCTTAGATTTGATCTTTAACTCCTTTTAGCTGAAGTTTCAGCAGTTATTGTAAACCTTTTGATTTTTTTATCGGCTTCTATGTATCACTGATGACCACGTTCCCTTTTTTATGTCCTTTGTCCACATAGGCATGAGCTGCAGCGATTTGTTCCAGGGGATAACTTCTGTCTATAACTGCTGTCAATCTTCTGTTTGCAGTAAAAACTTCTTTAGTGTAATCAATTACATGATTTGCTCCCAAAGACTTCATTAAATCTTCATCTTCGGCCCTAGCCCGCACTGCTTGTGGTCCCCACTGAAAACAGATGCCAAATTTTATTCC
This sequence comes from uncultured Bacteroidota bacterium, assembly GCA_963713725.1. Classification (GTDB taxonomy): domain Bacteria; phylum Bacteroidota; class Bacteroidia; order Bacteroidales. The sequence continues at coordinate 30,399 of CAVQMZ010000001.1, read as the reverse complement.
ATCAAACCATTCCGAAGTTACGAGAGGCCCGGAAGAATGTGGTTCTGAACAAAGGCGAATATTGACATATTGACGGCGCCGGTATAATTGCCACTGTTAATGGTAATGATCATTTCCTGATCTGGAAAGATGAACATATACTGATCTCCCCAACCGGCAGCAAAGAAGCATTTATGGGATGTATTATTGGCATAAAAATTCATAATCCACCACTGGTAGCCGTAGGAATCAGATTGTGGAATCAGCTCGCCTGTTTGAATATGTGGAGCTATTGACTCACTAATCCATTCTTTGCTGATAATTTGCTGTTTGTCCCAGGATCCTTCATTTAGAAAGAGATAGCCAATCTTTGTCAGCTCCCTGGGTCTTAAATAGATGCCTCCGGATGCAAAGTATAATCCGGCAGCCATTTTTTCCCACAAACCTCCCTGAACATTCAGGGGATCGAAGAGATATTCATTTCCGAAATCCAGCAGACTCATCCCGGTCTCTTTTTCGATTACTGCTCCAAGTACATTGGTGCCACCACTGTTGTAATGAAATTCCTCTCCGGGCGAAGATGTCATGGGTTTGGAAAGAATATATTCAATGGGATCCTCCTCATTAAACAGGGCCACCACATCATTTGCAGGGTCCTCATAGGAAGTGGACCATTCATCCCAGGACAGTCCGGACGACATACACAGGAGATGCTCCAGCGTAATATCAGCCTTCTCGCCGACCAATATATTTTTGTACTCTGGCAATACATCCACAAGCAGAGTATCAACATTTTTAATGAATCCGGCTTTAACTGCAGCACCAAAAATTACAGAAGTAAGCGACTTGCTGACAGATGCCAGAAAATGGTCTGTTTCCCTGTCATACAGGATGAAATCGCCATTTGATCCCGGCGGATCATTGGAGTATTGATACCCTTCAAAGTATTTCTCGAAAACCAGCTTATCATTTTTTACAATAACAATGCTATGAATTTGATGCACGTATCTCGACGCCAGATAGTCTAGCATATCAATGAGCTGTGCTGAGTCCAGGCCCACTTCATTGGATGAACTCACTTCCCATCCATCGCTGGTTTTGGGTGGGATTTCGTATGAATAGCCTGGCGCTTCATCATTATCACAACTTCCCAGGAATAAAACTGCATGCAGGGCAATGACCAGAATTCTCAGACCTTTCATACATGCAAAGGTACGCAAGTTTGCGATTTCCCTGCAAGCCCTATCCTGTGATTCCAGGATAGGGCTTTTTTAGCTTCGGAGTTTTTTATAACTGATAAGAAGTCAGCTCTTTATCCCCAGTCATGTAATAAACCTGGCCAGTAATATCATCAACAGCGTAAATGGGTTCGCGATCTTTGCCCAGGTCAATTTTTCCTTCTACTTCTCCCGTAGTTTTACTCACCTTAAGTAAAACGATATCTTTTTCCTGCTTTGACATGATGATCATAAAATCTCTTCCCGAAGTGGTCGCTTTTAAGCGGGCACTTGCCTGTGTGAAAGCTGAGACTGCGTAACTGGACGCTTCATTTCCCAAAGCACCATAGGCATCTCCCACCTGACTAACAATCTCCCCCGCAACGGCATCTTCTGCGCGCACATCAGCCTCAGCATAGGCCATAGCGCCTGACATATAATATGAGCTGGCACCAATGTATGCAGCCCTGATGCCTTCAGCGATGAGTAGAGCACGCTTCCAGCCTGATTCGTGTGGTGCAGGATAGTATTCAACATATTTTATTTTACCGTCAAAGCCAACCTTAGCTACATTTTGATCGGAATGCAGAAAAATCCCATCTTCCATTACCTCCAGCCTCCTGGGGGCTTCTTTCCCCTGAAATTCCACGGCAGACCCGGATAAATCGTTGACCTCTTCAGTTTCCATATCAACAACTTTCAGTATTTCTGATTTTGTGTCAAAAGCATAAATTTTTCCATTGTATTCTGCCGTAAGATCAGGATGGGTCTGAATGCTTTTCTTCCACTTCAGCATGCCGGTATTCTGGTCTAAAATATTCATTGATTCTGTGGTGATGTAGAGAATGGAATTTGAAAGGGGAACAATCCCAACCACACTACCATCAACCTTCACTGGTTTTTCAAATGTGATAGCTCCGGCCACCGGATCAAGGTAATTCAGGAAGTTATTGCTGGATGTTCTGGATACAAGTAATATACCGTCGCCCGAATCAAGGTAATCGTAAATACCTCCTTTAATGGCGATTCCTTTCCCCTTCTTTCCCCAGAGACCTGCCTGTGTATGATAGTCAAAGAGGTTGATTTTTGTTCGGTTCCCATCATCGGGCAATATGAGTAAACCATCGTCCATAAAAGCCAGATGGCCCAACATTCCATTTACTTCCAGGTCATCTTCCCATACCAGACTTCCATCGCTTATATTAAATGCGCTGTAATTGTTTGTATAAGAAACAGAAGGTTCACCTGCGGAAGATGTGACCGAAGATTGATGTTCTTGTTGCGCACCCAGATAAAAAACATCACCGCCCGGTTTTCTGTAGAAGCGGATTTGAATATCCATATCACTGCTCAGGTTTTCGGCTGCGGCCTTCATCAAATCGCCAAAAGCTCCCAACTTGTCGACCTGTGCCGCCTCTTTTGAGATCACCTCTTTCCAGATAATATTACCGGTACTGGCACTTAATTTATAGTTGTTAAAAAGCGTTACAATAAGCAGTTCATCGTTTCCCAGTTCATTGGCCGCAATGATGCGTCCAAATTTCTCGTTCATCGACCAGGACAAAGTGCCGTCAGACATTTTAACAGAGAGCATGACCGGCTCGCCTGCCGGATTGGTCCCCGCAACCAATATGGCATCTGAATTGTACATAAAAAAGTAGTCCTTGATCTCTGCGATCCCGGCTTTGGCTGATGAGAATAACTCGTCACCAGTACTCTGGTCTATTAAATAGATTACATTGTTTGTTTCGACAGTAAAGAATGGGCTGTTGGGCATCTCCCGATACAATTGCCTTGGCAGATTTGCATGTTCACTTTTACGCCAATTAATATCTCCGGTCTCTGTGTTGACTCCCATCAGTGCATCCTCCGAACAAACGATCAGGTTACCCAGGGAGCTTACCTCCTGCCATTGGATATTCGAATCAAGTTGTTTTGTCCACTTCACATTAACCTGACCATATGTGAACAGGGGGAGGAGTGTTGCTGCCAGTAGCAGGGTAATTATTTTACTCTTCATATCGAATATTTTAAGTATAGGATTTACGGTTTCAGTACTCTTACGGATATTGCTGCCAAATAGTTATTAAAACATATGGAGCTGCTATCTGCCAGCAGGAGAGAGAAATCAATCTATGGAGTTCTCAATCTGATTACTTCAGATGGCTTATTCCGGTCAAGAACTGATATTCGCGGGTGCCCGTTTATGCTAATGCCCCTCTCTGAGAAAGTCTTTTGCAGGGTCTGAAGAGCCATTTCGGGAGTATTGTTCTTATTGCTCAGGTGGGCAAGGCAGATATGTTGAAGATTTTCACCCGCATTTTCTGCAAGAAAAGCAGAGCATTGATGATTTCCCAAATGACCATGGTCCGACAGTACCCTTGCTTTTAAAAAATGAGGGTAAGATCCATTCATCAGCATCTCTTCATCATAATTTGATTCTATTACAAGCAAATTGGCTGCTTTAATATATGGAGCAGAAGTCTGGCATATAAAACCAAGATCGGTAGCAATTGTAATTTTCAATTCCCCAGTACTAGCATGGAATCCTATGGTTTCGGGAGCATCATGAGAAAGCGGAAAGGCTTCGATATCAAAGCCGGCGAGATGAAATTTCTGCTGTAATGCAATTTCGCGTACAGTGATTCCGGATAGATTAATCCTTGAGCCAATACTTTTCCATATTTTATGGGTGGTGAAGACAGGCAGGTTGTTTTTCCTGGCCAGCAATTCCAAACCCCTGATATGATCTGAGTGATTGTGAGTGATCAGTACACCCATGATGGTCTGCATGGATATACCCATGTTTTTCAGGAACTTGCGAATAGCACCTGCCGGGATCCCTGCATCAATCAGTATACCATTAAACCCATTACCGAGGTAATAAGAGTTTCCGCTGCTACCACTACTTAGACTGCAAAAATTCAATTCCATCAATGCTCAATTGAGAGGAGCCAAAGGTATATATTAAGTATCACAGTGCACTAGTGCATTGTGATCCTATAGTGAGTGCTATTCCTGGTAGACAAGAGCTTTGAACCTTTAGCTCGGCGAAGCCAACCTTTAGCTCGGCGAAGCCAACCTTTAGCTCGGCGAAGCCAAGAGTCTTACCTCAATTTGCTGAAGGATTAGAAGAATGTTAGTGGTTATATTGCTTTCCCATATTTCATTTCGTATATTTACGACACGTAATAATACGACACGTAATAATACGACATTAGTATAAAATGAAAAAAAAAGCAATAAATCCTTTTCAGTTCGGAGTCGTAATCGATGACACTGCATTTTGCAACAGGAAGGAGGAAATATCTTACCTGAAAACTCAAATTCAGAATGGTTATTCTACCTGGCTATTTTCACCAAGGAGATTTGGCAAAACTTCCCTGGTTGATAAGGTATTCAGGGAGTTAAAAGATACAAAGTGCGTTTATGTGGATTTGTATAACATCCGATCAAAAGACGATTTCTGTAGAAAATATTCAAAAATTATTGCCCATGAGCTTTTCAACTGGAAGGATGATATTAAGATTCTTTCAAAAAAATTCTCTAATGCCTTCCCTAGGCTTTCTCCCACGATTTCGTTCGATGAATTCGGGAATCCCAGCTTTTCTTTAAATGTCCATAAAATAGAAAAGCAAGAGGATATTGAAACCATCCTGGAGGTTCCTAAAGAAGTTTCACTTGCTTCGAAGAAAAGAATATGCATTGCTTTTGATGAATTCCAGGAGATCAAAAGGATCGATCCATTCATGTTACATTGGATGAGATCATCTTTTCAACGGCACAGGAAAATCTCTTACATTTTCCTGGGAAGCAAGCAATCTTTGATGGAAGATATTTTCACATCGAATAAATCTCCATTCTATGAGTTTGCCACGAAAATGAACCTTTCGGTGATAAGCAGGGATGAGTTGTTTCGTTTTATTGAGCAGAATTTTAAGAAAAATGCACTGCCAATATACAAAGGGACAATTGATTCGATTCTCGATAAATCGGAATGCCAGCCTCACTTCACTCAATATTTTGCTTCTGTTGTATTTGATCTTGTCAATGCAGGGTCCAGGCAAGAGGATGAAGATTTTTCAGAGCTATGGATGGAAAAGATTATCCTCCCCCAGTCTGATGTGTTTCAGGATATATTTGATCAGTTGACCAATTCCCAGCGGGCTACGCTGCAGGCAATCGCTGAACGAAATGATGCAGGTATATTTTCGGAGTCAGTAAAGATCATGTATAATCTTCCTGTAAGCTCATCTCTAAATGAGGTTTTGAAGGCTTTGCAAAAGAAAGGCCTTATCTATAAATCAACCGAGAGCTATAAGATCGACAAATCCCGTTTTCAAAGCCTGGCTTTTAAGTCTAGGGTAAAAAAATCTTTAGCTTGGCGAAGCCAACCCTTTGCTCGACGAAGCCATCCTTTGGCTCTATTTGTTGAAGGATTTGGCGAAAGTCTATGATTTTCTATTGAGATGAAACTTCATCAGAATTCTCTTCGGTGCTTAAATAATCCAGTAGCTTAATATCCGCTTTCACTAAGTGGACAACATCTAACAAAAGGTTTTTCGTTTCGGAAAGCATCTCAATATAAGTCACGCTTACTTTCACTCCTTTCTGTGTTTTCTTGATGATTTTTACCCTGTTGTAAAGAATATCATTAATGAGAGTGATCATTTTATCGCGACGAAGGACAAGCTCATCAAGCTGATCATATTTTCTTCTCTTAAGCAGGTCAATCAGGTATTCGAAAAAGATTTTAGTTTGCGCATTAAAATCCATTAAGCTCTCATTTTGTTCTTTGTCAAAAGCGTGATTGTTGTCCAGGTGATTAAAAGCCGGTTGAACAATATGTGTCAGCGAATTGCACATCTCAACCATGTAGGTTACAACCTGAACATAGTGGTGACCGCTTTCCAGATCGCTCTCTTCAAATTTCTTCAGTGTATTCGGAATTTCCTCCCGTATCTGTTTTATCTCCTTTGTGAGCTTTTTGGATTCCTTCCTGAGCCGTTTTAATTCTTTATGTTTTTCTTTGAAGAAATTCGTGTAAGTGTGATTCAGTATTCGTGAAACAACGAGGATGGAATTTTTCACTTCATCATCACAGGATTTAAGTACCTGGTAGGAAGCTGTAATGATTTCACTGTTTGACTTACTTTCTTTTTCTGATTTTTTCTTATGTAAGGCATGGGTTCTAAACAAGAGGTATCCAGAGAGTCCGACAAGTGCAATGATGACAGGCAGCTTTCCAAAAAAGATAAGTATAGCAATAATGCATGATGCCAGAAATGCAATGAAGGCAGTGAAGAACCATCCGCCAACAACCGTTAGTACACCGCTTATTCGATATACAGCACTGTCTCTTCCCCAGGCACCATCAGCAAGAGATGTTCCCATAGCAACCATAAATGTTACGTAGGTTGTGGAAAGAGGAAGTTTCAGTGATGTTCCAATGGCAATCAGGATACTGGCTACAACAAGATTTACCGATGCCCTTACAAGGTCAAAAGCCAATTTATAATCCTTGTTTTCAAAATCAATATCCGCCTGAAATCTGCTTTCTACAAATTTGATCAAGCCATCAGGACTTATGGTTCGTAATCCATTGCCCAGATTCAATGGATTTTCTGACTATAAATCTTGCCAGGGATGAAGAATCGAAGCGTTCAGTCCCTTCATCCTGTCGGCTCAGGTCGATTGTTGTTGCGGTAACCGATTTTGACTTCTTAGAAAAGCGTAAAGTCAGTACCATAATCATTCCGGCTGTAATCAGGAAAAAGAGTGGAGTGTTTACCGGCTCACGTAAGGATTCCATCATATAAGATCCTGCATCAGGGGATCCGGAAGCCGTAAAGGCCTTAAATGATTCAAATCCGGCCAGGGGTACACCAATAAAGTTGACCAAATCGTTGCCTGCAAATGCCATTGCCAGGGCAAAGGTTCCAACCAATACTGTTATTTTCAGTACGTTAATTCTGGTAAAGATTATTAAGATCTGGAATATGATGGTCCAAGCTGCGAAACTGGCTAAGAGTATAAAAGTGGTGTGGCTTTTAATATAGTCCAAAGCTTCAGCTGATATCAAGGTGGATCCCTTTGCTCCTTTGATTAGAAGAAAATAGAGGATAGCTGTAATTGCAAAACCACCCCATATTCCACCCCAGTATTTTAAAGTAGTTCCCTGATTAAAAGAAAATGCCAGCCTCACAAACCATTGAACGAGAAAACCAATATTAAATGCAATAACAATGGATAGAAATATACCGACTATAATGAGTACTGAACTTTCAATATTTATATAATTTCCAATAGAATCTGTACCTGATTCTGCCCCGGCAACTTTCATCATTGCAACGGCAACAGCAGCCCCAAGAATCCCAAAGACAATGGAAATAGTCGTTGAAGTTGGCAGGCCAATTGTGTTAAAAAAGTCGAGAAGCAGGATGTTTGTGAGCATCACAGCCAGGAAAATGACCATGATTTCACTGAAGGAAAAAAACTCAGGATTAAAGATTCCTTTCCTGGCAACCTCCATCATTCCATTTGAAAAAACTGCTCCCATCAGTACGCCAATGGCTGCAATAAGGAGTATTATTTTAAATGGAGCTGCTTTTGAACCAATGGCAGAATTGAGAAAATTAACCGCGTCGTTACTAACACCGATAATTAGAAGGGAGATGGCCAGTATGAATAAAAAGCCAACAATCAGAACATAGGTGCTTACCATTTACAAGTCATTATTGAGGGATGCCAATTGTAGATTTATTGACCACAATGTAATGCTAAATTTACTTTTACGTAAAGGGAAAGGGAAGAAAATGAGTACGAGATTGATGAAAAAGCCTATGGATCGAAATTCAGGGGCTTTTCTTGAAGACGAGAAAAATGAGCTTTTAGCTCGGCGCAGCCAACCTTTAAGTATGATTTGCGGAAGGGATTAAGGGATGTTGTTGATTATCTCAGTGATATGGATTACTACAAGGAATCCGAAAGCCTGAATATCATTTATAAAGCACCTATCGGTTTAAAAAAGAATACGACATGCCCATACTAAAGCGCATCTGGTACATGTCATAGTCTATGTTGTTGAAATCCGGCTTAAAAATACTTTTCAATCCTACATTAAAGCGCCCCCAGATAATAATCCTGGGGCTTAAGTTGTATGAACCACCAAACAGAACACCGATATCATAATTATCCAATTCATCATTGAAGGAGAAAAAAGTATTCTGGGTACCTGGTAAGGGTGCATTATCGGTATCATCCTTATTTGTGGATAACCACCCATTCTTTCCTTCAGTTTCAAGTTTAGCACTTAAAATCACCGAATAGTAGGCCCCCATATGAAATGCCCAATGCTCATTAATATGGTAATGGCCAATCAAAGGAAACTCTAAAAATCTAAGTTCAGTGCTGGTATTTGCTTCTCCTGAAAAATAAGTGGCGTAGGATCTGTCATCGGACCAGAAAGGCTGACTGACCACATCCACTGTACCATCAATGGCCAGGATATGGTAATTGATTTCAAGGCCCAGGCTCCATTTGTCACTAAAATTATATTGTGCACCAACTCCAACAGTAGGCATTAACCTGGGCTTTACCTGAGCATCACCAGGGACAGCTGACATTGGGATGGGTATGGCTACTCCCACATCAATGCCCCCGGTCGCTTTAAACTGCCATTTACTTTCCTGCGCAGCGATCCCAATCCATGCGATGTTCAGAACAAGAAAAAAAGCTAATCTATTCATAGATCATTTTCAATTCATCAATTGTCAGGCTACTACCATTGGCTCCTTTAAAGGTCCCTCCATCCACACTTGCAGAAAAAGAAATATGGAAATGTGTAGGATCATCATCAGAAAGGTACTGAAACTCCAACTTCAGTTCAGTCATAGTGTCTGTCTCCTGATCACTTTCATACTCTGCCTGTGCAATTATCGTGACCACATCACCCTTCCTTTTTTCAAGTATGGCTCTAATTCCAAATTTATCAGTCCCTTCCAGGTTAGAAATATCAAATCCTCCAAACAGATTCCCCGGATCTTTTAATACAGCCTGGATTAGCTGATCGCCCGATTCAAAAGAATATTTAAATTGTATTGCTGTTGGTTTGGCAAAAAATGGTATGCCCAGTTTTGCTGCAGCACCAGGATTCCCGGGATCCGCAATAGCAGCGTCGAGATCAAATTTCCCCACATACATAGCCCCTGCAACAAGAGGTATAGCAAGGGTCTCGACCGTTTCAATTTTAGCCATTTTATTATTTCCATCCTGCAAGGGAGTAGTCCCATAAATACTGTAGATACTTGTTCCCATGTTTGTCGTGGCCCATACAGTTGATTCCGCGTGTTTTCCCGGCTGTAAAAAAGGCTTGGCATTCATTCCGATTTCTTCAAACCAGTTTTCAAAATCAGCATTGGGGATTTGATTATCTCTAATGGTGAAAATATACTCCTCACTTCCCAGGTCATCCTGCGCAGTGATGGTATATTTTACAAAATCTTCAGGATCATCAAAGACAACAGCACTGCCTGATGAAGGAGAAACACTGGCGCCGGGAGATACTGTTACTATAGGATTTAGGCTAAGAGGAAAGCTAATCTCATCCAAATTGGCAGCACTAAATACCATTACCTGGTTGCTGGCTGTGTCGATATAGCTAAGATATGGCTCAAACCCACCTGTGGCCTCAACTTCAAAGCCGAGTAATTCGTAAGCATCCGAAATGGGATCATCATCTTCACATGAAACTAATGAGATCAGGAATAAAGCGAATAATATTTTCTTCATAGCATTCTTTTCAAGTAATTAATTGCCTTTCTTAATGAAATACTCCTCTCAGATTCTATTAAGGAATCTTACCCACTCTCTTACAAATGTAAATATTAATTCAAGTTTTCTTAATATATGCCAGATTAATCGATCCAAACTTTCTCCAATGGCTTGTACCAGTGGTTCTTTAGTTGGACGACGCTAAATATTTAGGTTCGATTTGAGAATAGATGTGGATAAAAGAATCCCTTAATACTCTATTCAACGGCTTCTGGAACTTGAGAACCTTAAACAGTCGTATATTACTTGCAGAACTTTGCATACCCGCTTGATTTTCTTCTACAATAGAATTAGATTTATTAAGAAATTTCCAATACTCATAACTTAATTGAAAAAAGTTTGATTTGGAAAATGAACAATATTCAAACATATCTTGAATGAAAAAATATGTGGTAATATTAAATTTCCGGACCATAATTGCATTGGTAATTGCCCTTGTAACCTTATGGATATCGTATATATTTCAATTTTCTTACAATATTGACTTAACCCTTTTAAGTATTGCAATCATTTTCCCCCTGGTTTTCAATATTCGGGGTTCATTCAAACGTCGAGAGAGGGCCCTCGAGTATTTAAGTCGCTTTAGAAGTGCTCTTCTAACACTGAACTATTATTTCCAGAATTCCCCAAAACTGACTGAAGATGATAAAAGCGAAATATCAAATATTCTATTGGAAATCAGCAATGAATTAACAGTACATCTTGGTAAAAGCGATTACGACACAAAAGATATTGATAAAAAAGTTCAAAAAGTTTTTGAGTTCATTACCCATAAGGATGAGTTCATTTCTGTAAGATATAAAGCCAGAATCTTTCGCTTCCTGAATGATTTGCATGAATCAATAGAAAACCTGCATGCCATTCATGTACATCGTACAATCATAAGCCTTAAAGCCTATTGTGAGTATTCCATTTATATTTTCCCCTTTATTTATGTTCCTACCATCATCTACCATGTGGGAATGGATACATCAAAATGGATCGCATTTTTCACCGTTATATTTACAGAATTTATATTAATCTCCCTTTTCAACATTCAGGACCAAATGGAATACCCTTTCGATAAGATTGGGATGGACGATATAAAACTGGAAACCTTTAAGTTCGACAGGTAGGCTTTCGTCGATAATCCCTATGAAACAAGCAAAGAAACAAAGATCAATCATCGTCAATTACTTTCTCTTAAGCCTGGTTCTCATATCCTGCCAGGGACCTAAAAAGGAAACCCAGCCAAACCAATCACTGGTCGATCCGGAACTTGAATATGTCGACTATTCTCCCCAAAGCACGGACAGGATAATTTCCAGATCGGAATATGCCAATAAATTATATGGGTTCTGGCTGGGACAGTGTATTGCAAACTGGACAGGGCTTGTAACTGAAATGGATAAGATTGGCAACATAGGGGACATTAAAACGGGTGATTTTTATACAAGGTAAGACTGGGGAAAGCCTGATCAACCCAGCATCTGGGGGGAAGGGATACCAAGTGATTTATCTCCAAACATTGATTTTGTATATGCAACTGAAGATAGTATCTGGGGTGCTGATGATGACACAGATATTGAATACATGTATCAACATCTGCTATACACAAATAAAACAAGTGTTTTAACAGGTGAGCAAATTAAAGAAGGTTGGTTAAAACATATGAAACAGGAGGAAGAAAATTATCTGTGGGTTTCAAATCAAAAAGCGCTGGATATGATGATGGATGGCTTTGTCCCTCCGGCAACCAGTGATCCCTTATATTACAAGCGATACGATTTACGATAATTACTTTGAAATGATTGATGCGCAATTAACCACGGAGATTTTTGGTTTCTTCGCACCTACCCGTCCCGATGTTGCCTTAAAGATGGCAAAACTGCCCATCCAAACTACCGCAAGAGAAAATGGAAAGTGGATTTCTTACAGTTTTATGTCATCATGTATTCCTTGGCATCAAATAATGATCAAAATTTATACATGACTGAAAGAATTCCTATGTATGGCTGAACTAGGCGACGTAAGATATTGCCTGAGCATTCCTATTCTTCTAAAATGTATGCTTTTGTCTAAGAACACGCTATAAGCAAAACATTACTCAGGTAACAAACAAGAGCCGAACTCTATCATCAAAGATACCCGGTTTAACAAACTTATAGCTACGACATCACTTTAAAATACATCTACTGCAATCCCTGTTTTCACTTTTATCGATTTTACTGGCACCAACAGCTCGGCGAAGCTACAGGACGCTTACAAATGAGAAATCAATTTGTTCACTGAGGGTATAATAACAAATTTACGAAATTCAATAGGGCCATGATCTCCCTGAATCATGATGGGGCCAGGCTCACCTTCGTTACTGTCAAGCGATCCGCCTGTTATGCCCGGGATTGGACGGTTCGAAACAACTTCAATTCCATTATGTACCACAGTTACATGTCGCCCAACCAGTGTAACTTCGTAAGTTTGCCATTCTCCTGGGGCTTTAGCTGCATTAAGCGCTGGTGCAATAAATCCGTATATGCCACCGATACTTACCTGATCAGCTCTTCCTTTCGAATCTTCAATCTGGAGTTCATATCGGCCGCGAAGATAAATTCCGCTATTACTCCCTTCCGGATACCTGAATTCTATGCTGAGTTTAAAATCATCAAATTTTTGATTGGAAATCAGGTTGCCGCCTTTTTCCTTGTTCACCATAACACCATCTACCATTTCAAATTTATTATTCTCCGGAATAATCCAACGATCCATATTGTCGGTAAGCAGATTAATAGGATTTCCCCACACCGGCGGAACTTTCCTTTCTAAACTCGGAGCTCGAACACCTGTAAATTTGAGTTTATTTCCATCGAGCACTTTATAGCCCGAGAGCTTGTTGTCTTTCAGAGTGAATTCAAAATAGATATCCTCAATATCCATCCACTGGGGAGGAATGGTAAAGTGGTATTTATCCTTTTTGGCGTCATAATGAACTTCGGCAATGGGGCGCGCACTTCCCTCGTAACCCACATAATATCCAACCAGGGTTGAAAATCCTGATAATTTAACATGCAGCCACCCCGGGAAACCATCAGCTGCCATTAATCCGTGCCTGAACATTCCGAGATTCTCCAGTTGATCCTCCTCCATAGTGATGGTAAGGTCCCATTTGCCAATCAAAGGTGAGTCGCTTTCAACACGCTGTGCTTTTGCACTTGTAAAACCAATTGTGGTGAAAACAAACAGGAAAAGGATAGTTTTTAAATTCTTCATAATAGAAAGGTCTTGGTTAATCAATATTTGTTTTCTGTGAAGATACAAAGCTACTTAAATTCAGAAAAAGGGAGTAAAAAAAGGGTGACAATCAAATATTGTCGGGTTTGTCAGAGCTCATATTGGTATTTTGGTCTCTTGTTGTAATTTCGCATCCATAAATTTGAGGCTATGGCAAAGCGCGAAAAAAGAAATAAAAGCCGCGGATCGGCGGGTAATAACCGCAAAATGGGAGAAGACTTCCTTGAAAAGAACCGCAGAAAAGAGGGGGTAAGGGAAACAGAATCGGGCTTGCAGTATCTGGTACTTGAAGAAGGAGAGGGCGATTGCCCCGGTGCCAATGCAAATATAACAGTACACCAGCGCTGTCAGCTTGTCAACGGAACTATAATTGAAGATACTTACCGCGAAAACGATACCTCGGAAGTGAAAGTGGAAGAATTAATTGAAGGTTACCAGGAAGGAATTTTCTTAATGAATAAAGGAGCGCGTTACAGATTCTTTATTCCCTGGGAACTGGCCTGGGGGAAAAACGGAACCGGTAGTAAAATCCCTCCCTACTCGATGCTTATCTTCGATGTTCGCCTGATTGATTTTTGGTAGTTATTTTCTTGGAAGGATGTTTTTCAGGATATATTTGATCAATTGACCAATTCTCAGCAGATTACCCTGCAGGCAATCGCTGAACAAAATTCCGTTTTCAAAGCCTGGATTTTAAAATTGGAGTAATAAAAGATCAGCCATCAAATCTATTAATTGTTACTTTTATCCCTTCCTTAAAACAAAATATGCATTCTATGAAGAAGAAACAACTTTTTACTTTTCTCTTCGGGTTTGTTCTGTTACCTGTTTTTGTACTGGCGCAGACAGAACCTGTTGACCTGGAAATGATCTACAAGATCAAACAGTATGAAAAATCGAAATCCAAAATTGAGGATATTTCTTTCTGGATGACAGATTATCTCGGACCGCGGCTGACAGCATCTCAAAATAAAGCCAGAGCCGATAAATTTGTGAAAAACAAATTTGAAGAATTTGGACTTTCAAATGCTGTGATCGATCCTGTGCGTCCGTTCGATCGGGGTGGATGGGATAATAAAAAGACCTATGTGGCTATGACGGCCCCATATTATTGTGCATTTGCAGCCACACCAGTTGCATGGACAGGAAGTACAAAAGGGCTGATCAAAGGCGAAATAGAATTGTTAGATTATCAATCGCTGGAAGACCTGGAACAGTACAAAGGGAAACTCAAGGGTAAAATTGTCCTTATGCCGACAACCGACAGCTATGAACCATCCTTTGAACCAATGGCTAGCCGGTATACCGATGAAGAGCTCGAGGAGATCACCAGCGAATCCATGGCTGGCAGACGTCGCTACAGCAATATAGATTATGAGGCCTGGAGAAGAGCCCGGGAGCTCAGAACAGCTGCAGCAGAGTTTCTTGCTGATGAAGGGGTTGCCCTCATCGTAAGCGGTAGTGGTGAATTTAACGTTCCCAGATCGAAAGGAGCCCGTTATCAGGCCGGTGAAAAAGAACCCGTACCTGAAATCAACCTTGCTTTGGAAGCTCATGGACGCATGCAGCGCCTGATAGAACATGATGTGCCTGTTGAAATGGAAGTGGAGGTCAAAAACGTTTTTTCGAAAAGTGAGAAGGTCACCAATGTCATGGCTGAGATTCCGGGAACGGATCCTGAACTGAAGGATGAGGTGGTATTGATCGGGGCCCATCTGGATTCATGGCATGGTGGAACCGGTGCAGCCGATAATGCTTCAGGCTGCATCGTGATGATTGAGGCCATGAGAATTCTCATTGAAACAGGGATTCAGCCACGCCGTACCATAAGGATCGCACTTTGGGGAGGTGAAGAACAGGGCCTGCATGGATCAAGAGGCTATGTGGAGAAATACATCCGTGATCCCGAAACGCTGGAACTGAAGCCCGGTTTTGATCTCTTCGATGTGTATTTCAATATGGATAACGGTACAGGGAAATACAGGGGCATCTACCTGCAGCAGAACGAAATGGTCAGGCCTGTTTTCGAAGCATGGCTGAGCCCCTTTGAAAATCTGGGATGCAACACGATCACAATCCGAAATACCGGCGGGACCGATCACCAATCCTTCGATCCACTCGGGCTCCCGGCTTTTCAATTTATCCAGGACGAGATTGAATATGGCAGAGGTTACCATACCCTCATGGATACCTATGAGCGACTAATAATGGACGATCTTAAACAGAACGCCATGATTACAGCAGCATTGGTATACTCTGCTGCGCAAAGGGATGAGAAATTGCCAAGAAAACCCTACGAGAAGCCAGATCCGAACAGCCGGGGAAGGTGGTAAGGGATGACTTTCAGGTGGGGTTGGGCATTAATTCATTGATGCGTTTTCAATATACTCCCTCGGACTCATACCCACTTTCTTCTTAAACAATCGGGAGAAGTACTGCGGGTATTCAAAGCCCAGTTGGTAGGCGGTCTCTGAGATTGAAGCATTTGGTGCAAGAAGTAGATTTTTTGCTTCTTCCACCAGATACAGATTAATCTGGTCAACGGCTGTTTTTCCTGTTTCAGCCTTTATGGTATCGCGCATATATCTATGACTGACACCTAACTCACCTGCAAGCCATTCAACAGATGGAATTCCTTTTTCCTCCAGTTGGTTCGACTCAAAATACTCATCCAAAATTTCCTTGAAACGAGTAAATAAGGCCTTATTGATTTCTTTTCGGTTCAGCAACTGTCGCTTGTAAAAACGATCGGAATATTTTAATAATGCATCCAAATGTGTGAGAATAATATCCTTACTGAACTCATCCTGATTATTCTGGTACTCTGCTTCAATATTCCGGAAAAGAGTTTTTATGGTTTGCTCTTCCCTGGGCGAAAGGTGCAATGCCTCGTTAACATTGTAATTGAAGAAGTTGTATTTCTTGATCCGTTTCTGGATATCCTCTCCCCGGATAAAGTCTTCGTGAAAAGCCATATACCAGGACTCCGAACTGATCACAATGTCTTTAATTTTATACGTCTGATCAGGTGCTAAGAACAACAAGGTTCCTGTATCGCAATCATACTTTGTTCTTCCATAGATGATCTCACCTGAAAGAATGTTTTTCAGACTGATGACATAAAACTGATTGCTAAAGCTTACTTCTTCCGTTGAAGTGACACAATTTTCGATTTCTTCAGTACTTGATTTAGTATTTCCAATACTAAATAGCGGATTTTCAGGCACAGGTAAACCCTGCGCCTGGTTAAATTCCGTAATGTTTTTAAAGTATATCGTATTCATTTATTTAAAATTTCGTAATTCATTACTACAAATTATTATACAGAAACTAGTGCTAATTGTTCTTTATAAACCTCCATTCTGGCATGGGCTGTCCCATCAACCAACAAAATAACGACCATCATTGCACAAAGGCCGGGGCATCACTATTGCAGGCCTTCTCAAATTGTGTATTTCTTGACTTATTTGTATAAACCAATCCGATTCCGATGATCAGAAGCAAAGCACCTGCCACCAGGGTGGGAATGATTTATGCTTTTGCCCAATCTGTTGCTGTTTTTAAAATTTCCATTGTACACCGGTTTCTTTTTCAGACAAATCCCACAGTTTTTTCGATACCGCTTTATCCTTTGCATGTGGCTCTATGTGATGAGCGCCTACAGGGCCCACCCAATTGCTACGTCCTGTGGGACCATAAAATGCTTCCTGGTCTAAATCCTCCTCTGTGGCACACATCAATTCGGGATAGGCGCCATTTTCAGCAGGTTGGGTCAATGGAGATAATTTCATCATACCAAAGATGATTCTCATCATTAAACTGCCACTTGTTGCGATTAGGGATGTTCTGGAAGAGCCAGGATGGCAGGCATAAGCTTTAACATCACTCTTGCCCGCATTTTTCAGGCGATCCTGTAACTCATAAATGGTCATAATCTGGGCCAGTTTACTTTGACTATAAGCATCATTAGCTGTGTAATCCTTTTCCCAGTTCAGATCATCAAATTTGATGGTTTTGAGTCCCATGTCATAACCCATACTACCTACCGTCACGATACGTCCTTTCGATTTTTCGATCAAAGGATATAGCAAAGCCTGCAGTGTAAAATGTCCAAAGAAATTCACACCCATCTGGCTTTCCCAGCCTTCCTGGGTTGTTGCACGTTTTGGCACCTGAGCAATAGCTCCGTTACACATTAATGCATCAATACGGTCTACCTTTTCAAGCACCTCTTCTGCTGCTTTTTTTACCGAAGCCTGTTCTCCCAGGTCCATCCGGAGGGAAGACACTTCAATATTATTACCAAGCTTTTGTTTCAAAACCTCTGTGACCTCTTCTGATTTTTTAGGGTTCCGGTTAAGCATCACCACTTTTGCGCCCTTGGACAGAAGTATCCGCGCTGCTTCAAATCCTGTACCGCTGGTGGTACCGGTGATTACAAATGTTTTACCTTTCTGAGAGTTCATTAACTCCGGTGTCCAGCCCTTTTCCCCAAATTGATTTGCTGTACTCATAGTTTCGGATATTTGTTTTTAATACAATTTTTATGGTACAAAGTTCGCGCAACAAGGGCATCTGCCACTTAAACATTTTGGCAGAAGATGTATACTTTTTAGCAGTTAGACAATTAAGCCAATTGTTCGGCTGCTATTACTTTTCTATAGCATATAGCCTATCCATGGTAGAAATAAAAAGCATGCCGTCTGATACGGCAGTTGTGGTATGAATGGGTCTGGGAAACATTGCAGAATCAATTATGTTTTTTGTCCGGCCTTCTTCAAGCACCCAATAATCGCCTCCCAGAGAGCCTACATAAATTTTATTGTCGGCCACCAGAGTGGAGCTCCATGATTCTTTTTTAAGTTGATGTGTCCAGATTAATTCCCCGGTTTCAGCATCAACGCAAAGCACATTTTTACCACAGTCGGTTACATATACCAGCCCATTGGAAATTGAAGGGGTAGCGCTCGAATGACGTTCCAGTGGCAAGGACCAGATCTCCCCTGTTTCGGTAATGTCCCCGGTTTTAGTCGCATCGATACATTTAAGCCAGGCCTTCTGCTTGCCCCACCAGGGATCGCCACCGATGGTATAATAGATCCGGTCCTTATAAAATACCGGCATACCCAGAATTCCGCTGGGGCCTGTCTTTTTGTTCTTCAGATAGATATCAAGGCTATCCTTGGGAGCTGTCGGATCACCGTCAAACTGCCAGACCTTTTTAAAATCCTGTACTTCATCGCGAGGTGTATCTTCCGGGAGGGCTTCAAAAGCATACAACAATCCATCAGGGCCACCATAAAAAAGAAGCTTTTTCCCGTTAACAGTGCCCAGTGCAGGCGATGACCAGGCTGCATGGAAGATTCGTGGTCCAAAGTGCTCCTTATCTTTTGCCAACAGCTCTCCTGTGTATTTATCAAGTGCGATTAATGCAGGGGCATCCGAACAATCACTTTCCTTATGCTGATAGTTTACTCCGGTGCAGGTATTGAGGTATAAAATATCCCCGTCAATCAGTATGGAGGCCGAAGGGGTATCATGCGGGCACATTCCCAAATCTACCCTTAAATCGTAGATCCATAATATATCTGCATCAGTGGTGGTTACCTCATAGGAAAAACTCTCTTCCGGAGCCATAAACCATTTCTCTCCCTGAACCGAACCATCGTTACCATCATAATGGCCCTTTAGGTCCAGGCAAACCACCTGAGAACGATTTGTGATCACATAGACACGGTTGTCTTCAATAGTAGGTGGAGAGCTTATACTGAGCATTGGCCAATCGTTGTGCCGATCACCCATTATCCGGGGCACAACCAGTTGCCAGTGGAGACTGCCGTCCGATTTATTAAGACATAGAACAATTCCCCGGTCACCCTGATGGCGCGGATCTTTCGGATCAAGGTTGTTTGCACCGATCAACACTTTGTCACCCGCTATTACCGGTGTCGAATAGCCATGGCTTCCAAGTGATACCGACCAGAGTACATTTTCACCTGTTGCAGGATCAAAGGATGTTGGAAGGTCTGTTTCGTCTGAAACCATGTTTCGGGTGTACAACTCTCCCCACTGATAGATTTCGTTGGCTTGAGCAGATATCGAACTGCATATACATGAAAGTATTACTGAAATCGATATCAAAAGGAGTCGCTGGGGAAAGTGGACAGTATATCTCATTATTAATTGCTTAAGGGTTCCTAATAATAGTAAATATTTCATTTATAACTATATTGGCGCTTATTCCGAAAAAGGATCCTCAATTTTAATTTAAATCCCGCAGCGATGACTAAAAGATTTCTGGTTCTTTTTTGTTTTATCCTGACCATAGTTGCTATTCAGGCGAAAGAAAATGAACCAATTGAGACATTGATCATTACCGGCCAGAACAACCACAACTGGGAATCGAGTTCCGTGATCCTTAAACAGATACTGGATCAAACCGGATTGTTCCAGACAGCCATAGCCAGATCTCCCGCAAAGGGAGCTGATATGGATAGTTTCTGTCCCGATTTTTCGAAATACCAGCTGCTTGTAATTGATTACAATGGCGATCCCTGGACTGAGAAAGTAAAATCCGAATTTCAGGATTTTGTAAAGGAAGGAGGGGGCGTCGTTATCTACCATGCAGCAGATAATGCTTTTTCAGACTGGAAAGAATATAACCAGATAATTGGTCTGGGAGGATGGGGAAAACGTACCGAAAAGCATGGTCCCTATTTCTATTACAAAGATGGAAAGCCATTTATTGATTATTCGCCGGGCAAGGGTGGCTCTCACGGGAAAAGAATCTCCTTCAAGGTTACCAACCGCGTTATTAATCATCCTATTACCAAAGGATTACCTGCAGAGTGGATGCATGCCGAGGATGAATTATACAGTAATCTCAGGGGGCCAGCTGAGAATTTGGAGATACTTGCTACTGCATATTCCGATACATTAACCGGAGGATCCGGCAAAGAAGAGCCGGTTCTGATGACCATTAATTATGGAAAGGGATTAATCTTTCATACCGTACTGGGGCATTGCGGCAAAGAAAACAAACACCCTGCCCTTGAATGTGCAGGATTCATTGTTACTTTTCAACGAGGTTCAGAATGGGCAGCTACAGGAGAAGTTAAACAGAAAGTACCCAAAGGATTCCCTGATGCAAGTAAAGTGGTTCGCTGGAAAGACTATAAAATGGACTGAGGCATTCTCCTTGTCACATTTCCCTCAATTCTTTAAAGATGGCATACACAATCGGGCAAACGGCAATGTTCTTCCTGCTGGTATTCAAAATCTGATGTTGCCTGTTTCGGTCTGTATGTGGATATTCCCTTCAGGCTTTGGGCAGGGCCGGGCCGGGTAAACCGAGCAGTAGTTGTCCTCGCCGATAAAGGGGCAGGGATGGCTGCGAAAGACGTAATCTCCGTCCTCGTCAATTTCCATATGATCTGCCACAAGTTCTGAAGGTTTGACTTTGAGGTATTTTGCGATACGCTCGATGTCCCTGTCCTTCATGGCAGGACTGATGGATTTGCAACAATTACCACAGTCGATACAGTCTATTTCTTCCTCATATTTCTCATGCAGGTTATGGATGCGTTGGTCGAGTTCAGTAGTTCCAAGCTTCTTCAGTTTTTTTATGAGCAGGAGGTACTGCTTTTAGTTGATTTACTTATTAGTTTTAAATTATTCGCCTGAAGGGAAAGACCTGCCAAAAAATACAATTTAATAATGCAGTGTAGATTTATTAGTAATTTGCCGCACCAGTCGATCCCAACAGGACAGACAAACTAACCCGGATAAGAAATGAGAAGCGTTCTGTATGTGGTTATCTTCTTCATGATCGCGGCTTCTACCAGTGCACAGGAACATAGTGTTTTGAATGTTGTAAGTGCATGGTCAAGTCCTGGCTTATCAGAGCAAAAAAGTGTTCGTGTGGATATTATGAGTGGGTGCGGGCAGACTCTTGGTACAGGAAGAATATCGAAGTTAGAAAGATCAATTGATGTATCTGAGCTTTCCCCGGGAATATACTTTTGTTTGAGGATTTAGCACTTAAGAGGATAAAGAAAGTATCCTATTTTATAGTGTACCACTTAATTCAATAAGAATTTCTTCCAGATGATTTCGTATTAGAGAAAAATGGCCTTCATCTGGTATTAATTTGAGCGTTGAATTATCCAGCGTCCTTTTGTAATAATGTCCACGATAATAGGGTGCCATTTTATCATTTTTTCCATACCAGAGAGCAATCGGGAAATGTATCTCACTTAAATCCATCTGCCAATCAGCCACGTAAAGTTTCCATTCCTGGACAACTCCATCAATTCCCTGGCGATAACTTTCGATACTTCCACTAATAAACTCCCAACCATATTCAGGATGTTCAGTTAATAATCGTTTGTCAGGCTTTGGCAAATAGCTTTGAAATTGTTTCATCCGCTTATCTGGTTTGTTAACCAGACTCTTAAAATCGTTATGCATAAATTTTCGGAGCTGTTTTTCATTTCCTTGGCATGCAAACAAGTGAATCAGCTTTACGGGGAACCACATTCCTTTTAATGTTCCTTTGTAATTATATGGAGTTGCACCCGAAATTATAGAAGCGTTATCAACTCTTGCAGAGTCCTTAAGAACAACTGCCAGAACATGCGGGGCACCTCCAGACAAGCCAAATACAGAGTAACGTTCAATGTTAAGTGAATCAGCCAGCTTGGCTATATCATTCCCCCAGTCCAAAAATGTTCTATTGGCTTGAAAGGTAGATAGTCCAATGCCAGGCCGATCTGGAGAGATCAACCTAAGGTTTAGCCTTCTCGCTGTGCTGTCCATAAAGCCAGAAGATAATCGGCTCTCCTGTCCGCCGTGAAAATAGAATATTGGATAGCCCAGGGAATCGCCATATTCAGCATAGCCCAGGACTCGGCCATCTTCGAGTGTTATCGTTTTTTCAGTATCCATCGAATAGCATAGTTTAGTTAAGAACAATAAAAGCAATAGTTTCAGCCTTAAATTGTGAAGGAACATTTCCAATTGATGTTTTTAATATTCATTATACTGGTCAATGAATGCAGTTACCGTAGCCTTGAATAATTCTGGCTCTTCGAGGTAACCTTCATGCGCACTGTTTTCCAGGATTATCATTTCCTTGTTCTCAGTAGGGGTTCCAATTGAATTGTAAGCGTCATATCCCATTTCAAGTGTATTCACCCCATCGTGTTTACCCCAGAGTACCAGAGTGGGGATGGTGATCCGCTGCATGTCCTTTGACAAGTTCAGCTCGAGGATATTGAAGTTACGGGCGATGTACCTCCCGTTGAAAAAGGCTGCAAGGCTCATACGTGAGTTGAGTATATCACCTAATGTAACTTTACCTGCATCTACGGGTTGATTGTCATGGCGATAGGCATCCGTTTCCAGGAGATATCCGACATACTCAAAATAGTTTTCTGGTATTGTCATATCAGGCCCTGCAGCGCACCAGTCTCTTACATTCGTCCAGTATTGTTCATTAATACCTGAAGCAATCTGTTCTTCTGCATAATTCTCCATCCAGTTAACGGATAGCGGTAGCCCCATTTCCAGATTATGTCCGCTGTTCATAATAATAAATCCTGAGATATTATCCTGATATTTGGAGGTGGAAAGGTACGCGCTTCCCAGGGCGCCACCCCAGCTATGTCCAAAGAGGAATATGCTTTGACCGGGATAGCGTTTTTGTAAAGCAGCAACAACTACATCCAGATCTGCTGTGAATTGTTCCACAGTATAGGTAGATTCGTCCGGATTTCCCTGAGATAAACCTGATGCACGCTGATCCCAGTATGCCACCAGGTAATGGTCTTCCAGGGCCTTAAAAGCAGGCAAAAATGCAGCCTGAGATGCACTTCCTCCAGGTCCTCCATGTAGAAACAGGACAATATTGTTTGATTCCAGCTTACCCCTTACCAGCACAGGCATGATGGCCCCTGCATTCTCGACAAAGAAGTGATCGTCCAACAGAAAACTTTCCGACTCACATCCAGAAAATAGGTAAACACTAAACAGAACTATGATGATTTTTTTCATAAGAAATTGATTACAATTGATAGGATATGCCAAGACGAAAAGCGGTATGTGGAAGCATAATATGGTTATAATTACTCTGCAGATAGGCTTCAAAACCAGTAAATACTTTGAGAGGAATTTCCCGGTTTTGTTTTCCATCCCAGCCAAATAAAAGTGAAAATGTCGGTTTCAGATGAGAACTAAGTGGCCTGTTTCCCGTACTTACATTACCAGTATCATCCATATTGTAAACATCACCATTGGGCATAGATAACATATAGCCAATACCTGCCTGGATATCAGCAAAGAAAGCAAACGAGGCAGTGAAACGAGTTCCAATAGTGCTTTGAAGAAACAGGGAATTATTATTGTCTTCGTGAACAGATCCACCAAGTTCAGTATCCCAGTGCAGATTGAACCAATGATTGGATCGTATTGTATAGTCGGTCCCGACTGAAAATCCCGGATGTAAGACAAATTCACCTACATATTGTAATTTTAATGCCCATGGATTGCCCGTATGTCCTTCCTGTGCTTTTGAAGCAATCGTTATGAATAGGGCTCCTGCGAAGATCAAACCGATTCGATGGCTAATGTTAGAGTTCAGAATCATCAGGCTATTTTTATTTATATTAATTATAAATAACAAGTATAAATATTGTGCCAATACTAGTAATGCTTTGAATTATTAACTGTTACAGTCCATTCTGTTTTTCTATTTATGCTTGAACCTGTTCGCGGGTGAACAATGATTGTCCGGATTCGGACAGCGTTATCAGGAGGTCTTTTGTAGGGGGACAGTAGTGACTCGTACGTCGCTCGTGCGCTTATAATCAAGCTTAACACCCTGAAATAAAAAAAACTGCACTTTACCTACGGTGAGC
Organism: uncultured Bacteroidota bacterium; assembly: GCA_963713725.1. Classification (GTDB taxonomy): domain Bacteria; phylum Bacteroidota; class Bacteroidia; order Bacteroidales. The sequence goes on along the minus strand of CAVQMZ010000001.1, from coordinate 6,188 downwards.
TCGCAGGTGTCAGGTTATCATAGTAAAGCTCTTTGTCGTTCTCAAAATATTCTGACAGGTAGAGTAAGGGTTTTTCTAATATATCTTCATTTACTAAATACAGCGTAATCATTAGTCTGCCAATTCTTCCATTTCCATCCAGAAAGGGATGTATAGTTTCAAACTGGTAGTGGGCAATTGCAATTTTTACTAGAGCAGGAACCTCAATCTGATCATTATTCAGAAAACTTTCCAGGTCACCCATTAATGAATTCACCATCTGGTGCTGAGGTGGAATAAAGACTGCATCAGATAATGATGCACTACCGATCCAGTTTTGGCTTGTTCTAAATTCCCCGGGAAGCTTATGTTCACCTCTAACACTTTGAAGTAAAGCTTTATGTGTATTCCTTAGTAAACGAGATGAAATAGGCAAATTTTGTAATTCAACAATAGCCTTATTTAATGCAGTGATATAGTTTTTCACTTCCAACCAGTCATCTTGCCGATCAGGCATAATCTCTTCGATAGGACGGAATTAATTAGGGACACTTCAGAATCTTTAGCCGGGCGTATTGCATATAAAGAGCTAACAGCATTCAATTATCTGGAGATCTCCGATCACAAACTTTCGGATTTGCACTGGTTCCGAGGCGGGTTTCCTCTTTCTTTTCTGGCTCCATCTGACCAAAAATCAAGAACCTGGATTAATAATTTCATCCAAACCTATATTGAGAGAGACCTTCCATTACTAGGTTTACAGGCAGCACCAACTTTTTTAAGGAACCTCTGGATTATGCTGGCACATATACATGGTAACGTACTGAATATGGAATTGTTATCGAAATCATTGGAAGTGACAGGTCCTACAATTAAGAAATATATTCATTTCCTTTCGGAAGCATACCTGATACGAATTCTGCTACCTTTTCATATGAACATCAAAAAGCGGATCGTCAAGTCTCCAAAAATATATATCCGAGATAGCGGGATCTTGCACCAGCTACTTGGGATCTCCACTGACGACATGCTCGAAGGCAATCCGATGAAAGGTAATTCATGGGAAGGGTATGTGATTGAGCAGATTAGCTTACATGTGCAGAATCAATATGATATGTATTTTTATCGTACTCATCAAGGAGCAGAATGTGACCTGGTTTTGACAGTAGCCAACAAACCAGAAATTACCGTTGAAATAAAATACACATCTGCTCCCAAGGTTAGCAAAGGTCTCAAAACCTCAATAGAAGATTTGGCGACTCAAAAGAACTTCATAATATGTCTAAGTGAGGAGGAATACCCTATAGCTGAAAACATTATAGCATGTAATATGAATACTTTTATCAATAAATACCTGATAAAAGACTAAAGCAGAAAAGAAAAATTCAGAAGCTATTATTTTTGGAGGAATATTCCTGATAATAAAAAACCCGTTGCGAAGTCGCAACGGGTTCCTGATAGTAGACTATATGATTGAAATATCTAACCTGGAGTTTTTAAGAGATATTGGCGATGTAGTGTAAATGGAAATTACAAGTGCAGAGTTTCCTTTTAATTTTTCTATTGTAACATAAATAATTATAGTGCTGATCTCACGGATTCTTTCAATTGAGTTGTAGGTCGACTGATTAACTTTGAAAGTTCTCCGGATTCGTCGAACAAGTCTCCTTTGGAGGCACTTATATCCCAACTGGCAATTGCCTGGGCAAACGATTTTGGTAGATTAAAACTCTCAAGGATTTTCGCATAGTCTTTTTCTTGCATATTTCTATATGGCAAATCTTTGCCCGCTTGGCTTGATATTTCTGCTGCTAAATCACTAAGCGTATAAGCATTATCCCCAGCTAACTCGAAAACTTTTCCTTTGTAGTTTTCATTTAATAATACCACGGTAGCGGCTTCAGCATAATCGATTCTCGCAGCAGAAGATATTTTACCAGAACCGGCACTGCCAATAAACGCCCCGCCAGCTAATGCTCCAGCTATAGAGTCTGTATAATTTTCAGTATACCATCCATTTCTCAGTATTGTATAATCTATGCCCGATTCTATCAAATATTTCTCCGTTTCCAGATGCTCTCCTGCAAGGTTTACCGATGTAGAATCTGCATGCAATAAACTGGTATACACAATCCATTCCACCCCGGCTTTTTGGGCGGCCTGAATCACATTTTTATGTTGTCTTGCTCGCTGCCCGATCTCATTTGCGGAGATAAGTAAAAGTCTATCGATTCCTTTTAGCTGTTCTTGCAGGTCTTCTGAATTATTATAATCGAAGGCACGCGCTTCAACACCCAGATCTTTTGCTTTTTCTGGTGTTCGAACCAATACTACAATGTTTTCAGATGTAATTCTTTCTTTTAGTTGTCCAACTACCAGTCTTCCTAACTGGCCTGTTGCTCCTGTTATACCTATTTTCATTTTGTTAATTTTTAGAATGTTATTTTATTGTCATTAATTCCCGATTTTGACCGAAGTCATGGTTAATGAACCGGCAACCGGTTCATCGTTAAAGATTTTCACTTCTTCTTTATTGTCCTGTAGTGCAAGTGCATACAGTAAGGGCAGATAATGCTCGGGTGTAGGAATTGATAAATCAAAGGCTTTGCCTTGTTTTGAATAGTTTATAAGAGCCTGATGGTTTTTATCCAGAATGAACTGTTTCATTTTATCGTTTGCCTCATTTGCCCATTCATAGCCAAAATTCTCATTTAGTTTTTGCCAATGAACCAATTGAAGATTATGCACTAAATTACCACTACCCACTATTAAAATGCCTTTATTCCTTAATTGGTAAAGTTCCTTGGCAAGCTGGTAATGCTCCTGTGGAGTTTTGTAGTAATCGAGGCTCAACTGTATTACAGGTATATTTGCCTCGGGATACATGTGCCTGATAACCGTCCATGCTCCATGGTCCAGGCCCCACTTCTCATCGAGCTGGACCTCAGTACTTTTTGCCATACCTTTTACCTTCTGCGCAAGATCAGGCATTCCTGGTGCGGGGTACTCAATCTCATACAGCTTTTTTGGGAAACCTCCAAAATCATGAATCGTAGGGGGGGTATCCATTGCTGTTACTTTTGTTCCCCTTGTTTCCCAGTGAGCGGAAATAACAATGATCGCCTTCGGAGTTTCTATTTCCGATGAAACACTTCTGAATCCCTGTACAAATTCATTTTCTTCTATGGCGTTCATCGGACTTCCATGTCCTAAGAATAGCACAGGCATTTTTGGTGTATTCTCATACGTTGTCGATATTTTATTAAGGGCATTAAGTTTCATTACTCCAAATGTTGCAGGCATGCTTGCCATTATTGTTTTTAAGAATACTTTTCTCTTCATTTTTTTGCGGTATAATAACCGGGGTTTCTAAAAAAGCCTGAATGATTTTCAATTCGTTGAAAGAGTCTTAAATGGTAAGTTTAATATCAAGTGTAAAAATGTCGTCAATGGCTTTGTCACCTAAGTTGTCAAAGAATGAATTGGAACCATAGCGAACATCGAATTTTGAGCGGTCAACTTCAACCTGGGTGGTGTATTCATTACCACTTTTTGAAACATTGAAGGTTATTTCTTCAGTATTATCTTTTATGGTAAGATTACCTGTTACGCTGGCTTTGCCATTTTCAAATTTAGTGGCTTCTGTAATTTCAAATGAAGCCCTTGGGTATTTTTCAACACCAAAGAAATCGTCTGATTTTAAATGTCCAATCAGTTTTTGGTTGTAACCTTCATCTTCAAGGTCGATGTTTGTAATGGATGTCATATCCATTATTACTTTGCCGCCAACGACTGCGCCATCTTTAAATTCCAGAAAAGCGCTTTTAATCTTGACTTGACCATGATGCGCTCCGCCAATTTTTTTACCTTTCCATTCAACGACTGAGTTACTAATGTTGATTTCACTTATTTGTGCTGATGCATTTAATGTTCCAGCTAGAAATAGAACTGCTATAATTTCAATTGTTTTCATATCGCAATAATTTTAATTGTTATTAATAAAATTTACGATACAAAAGTATGTCACTACACGGGTTCAAATACTTGACCTATGGTAAGATATTAAATTGATGTATGTTAAGAATGTAGCCTTTGAGGCTTCTGGACTATTTCTGCTTCCTTATCCTGCTAAGGCTTTCAGGAGTAATGCCAAGGTAAGAGGCTATGTGAACCAGGGAAACCCGTTGGAATATTTCAGGATGTTCTTTAAGCATTTCATTATACCTGTCAATAGCAGTTTCCCACATGGTTGCACTTAGCCTGTTTAATGCATTAATATATGCTTTCTGAAAAAGTATACGGAAATACCTCTCAAGGCCTGGTATTTCGATAAATAACTGCTCCAGGCGATCAACTGGAATCCGAAGTAAATTCGAATCTTCTATTGCTTCAATATTGTATTTTGAGTTTTGTCGCGTAAAATAACTATCTATATCTCCGATCCAATTGTTGTCCATTCGTATTTGGTATACATGCTCTACTCCCTTAGAATCAATATAGAACGATCGCAGGCAACCCCTGGTTATAAAATACAGGTAATTGCAAACCTGTCCCGCAATTAAAAGGTCTTTCTTTTTCTTAATTGAAATTGGTTCAAAGGCAGATAAAATTATAGCTTCATCCTCTTTGCTAATATTCGACCATTTACTTATGTAATATATTAGTTTATTATCTTCTGACATGGTGTTGGCATCCTTATTGATTAAATATCATAAATGTAATTGAAAGCGTGGAATTCTCAATTTGTTTACCTGTGTCAGCCTTCCTAAACATTTGACAAGCATATTTACCGGGAAGCTGACAGAAGTACTATATATCAAACTTCGTGAAAAGAAAATTCATTTTTCCTCTCAAAGTCCCAATTCAAAAGGAATTCAGAAGGGGGCAATAAAAAACTCCCCATCAAATCTGATGAGGAGTCCTCTTTAGCAGACAAGGTGATTGAAATATCTAACCTCGAATTGTTGAAGGATTTGACGGAAGTGGTTGATTTTCTGAACATTCATGTATTCTCCGTTTCCTAATTTGTCTGATATTGTATATCTATGAGATAATACCAACTAATACACCTCATACTAAATAATTACCATCCATCTAAAAGAATATACTAATGTGTCAATGTAGAACCAAAAGATAAACCACATTAAACGAATTGAAAAAAATAAGAGGACCCTTGTAAACATGTTTAAGCAGGGATATCTACCAATTTATACTTAAATGCATAAATTATAAGGTTGACGGTATTATATGTATTGGTCTTCTGAAACAAACTGCTTTTGTATTTTTCAACAGTTTTTGGACTGATGTGGATTAATTCTGCGATCTGTTCATTATTGTATCCCTTACAAGTTAATTCCAGCACTTCTTTTTCACGATCTGTAAACGAAGATGAGGTTTGATTTCTCTCACTCTCGCTCTTTTTCATGTTCAGTTTTTTTAATACTACCTGAATAATTTCATCTGAAAAATAATTCCCCCCGCAATGCACTTTCATAAGGGCAGACTCAAATTCTTCCGGAGTGCTGCGTTTCAACATATATCCCTCAACCCCTGCAAGCATCATCTGTTCAATATAGTCTTCATTGTGAAAAGTTGTAAGTACGATTATTTTCAATTCTGGATTATGATCAAGTGCCTCAACAGTAGCTTCTATTCCCCCCATCAGCGGCATGTTGATATCCATCAGAACAATATCAGGATTAAGCTCTGCAAAATGATCCAGGAATTCTCTGCCATTTGAAGCCTCATATACCTTATCAATGAACGAGAAATGTGAAAACAACAACTTTAGTCCATCCCGGAATATTTTATGATCATCTACGATCATAATATTAATCTTATCCATTGAAACGCTCCTTAGTTTATTCATGTTATTCTAGTGGGTATAGAAATCTTAACATACATTCCAACCTCAGCGTTATTGCCAAAGGTGTAATTACCTTCCATGGACTCAATTCGGCGCACAATATTGTTGAGTCCGCCCTTTCCAAAATCGGAGGAGTCGGGTAAATGTTCGAATCCCTTCCCATCATCCTGGTAATCAATAATAAACATCCTGTTATGCATAGCAAATCTAATCTTTGCGTCTTTAGCTTCCGCATGCTTAAGGGTGTTATTAATCAACTCACTACATATCCTGAAAATGAGTAGTTCCTTGTGATGTCCAAGTTCCGGCGTCTGATCTTGTGATTCAACCCTGAATCTCGTTT